>NZ_JOAG01000058.1 GCF_000725485.1 Nonomuraea candida
AACCCACCGACCTCCAACTCCATCTCCTGGATCTCCTCAACATCGACCCACGAGACCTCCGCTGAAGATCACTCACGTGCGGAAAACGGGGCTAGCCGATCCGGGCCACGGCCCGCACCGGTGAGCCGTCGGCCCCCGGCAGCCGCAGCGGCAGCAGGAACACCTCGATCGGCCGCTCCCCCGCCTCCAGCAGGCGATCCAGGCCGACCAGGTTCTCCGCGACGACCGCGTGCGCCCGCAACAGCGTCTCGTGCGCCGGGAAGGCGTCGGCGGGCGTCGGGTCCACGCTGAGCGCGTCGATGCCCACCGTCCGCACCCCCCGCCCGACCAGCAGCGCGGCGGCCTCCGCGGACAGGAAGGGATGATCCTGCCGGCCGAAGCGGGCCGACCACCCGGTGGCGACCAGCACGATCGTGCCCGCCGTCACGTGCTCGAACGCCTCCGGCCCGATGGCCGAGCGGGGCGCCAGGCCCCGGACGTCCACCACGGTCGCCGGGCCGCAGAAGCGCTCCAGCGGCAGCTCGTCCAGCGCGGGCAGCGCGTCGTCGATGTGGCGGGGCGCGTCCACGTGGGTGCCGGAGTGGGAGCCCAGGTGCAGGCCCAGCACGTTCACGCCGTCGCGGGGCACGGTGAGCGCCGGTTCGACCGTGACCTCCGGGTCGCCCGGGTAGACGGGCATCCCGGTCGTGATCGGCGCCGACAGGTCGATGATCACGTCGCCGCCTCCGCCGCCGGGTCGACGATCGGCAGGACCGGGGTGTCGGCCGCGCGCACCAGGCGCGGGCCGGCCGGCCCGTAGACCTCGCGCGGCTCGGGGAAGAGCGCCAGCAGCGCCAGGTAGAGGATCGCCGCGACGGCCAGGCCGACCGGCAGCGAGATGTCGATCCCGTCCGCGAGCCCGCCGAGCGGCCCGACGAACTGCCCCGGCAGGTTGACGAAGGCCAGCGCCAGCCCGGCCGAGACCAGCCAGGCGCTCAGGCCGCGCCAGTTCCAGCCGTGCGTGAACCAGTAGCGCCCGCCGCGCTGGCGCCGGTTGAACACCTGCAGCGCCTCGGGGTCGTACCAGCCACGCCGCGTCACGTAGCCGAGCATCATGATCACCATCCAGGGTGCCGTACACGTGATGATCAGTGTGGCGAACGTGGAGATGCTCTGCGTGAGGTTCGCGGCGAAACGCCCGGCGAAGATGAACAGGATCGACAGCGTGCCGATGAACACCGTGGCCTGGACCCGGGAGAAGCGCGGGAAGACGCTGGAGAAGTCGAGGCCGGTGCCGTAGAGGGAGGTCGTGCCGGTGGACATGCCGCCGATCAGGGCGATGAGGCAGACGGGCAGGAAATACCAGCCCGGGGAGACGGCCAGCAGGCCGCCGACGTAGTTGGGGGCGGCCGGGTCCACGTACTCGGCGGCCTTGGTGGCGATGATCGAGGCGGTGGTCAGGCCGAACAGGAACGGCAGGATGGTGGCCAGCTGCGACAGGAACGCCGCCGCCATCACCTTCCCGCGCGGCGTGTCCGCCGGGATGTAGCGTGACCAGTCGCCCAGGAAGGCGCCGAAGGAGACCGGGTTCGACAGCACGATCAGCGCCGCGCCGATGAACGACGGCCAGAACAATGCGTCGCCCGGGTGGACGGTGCCGGCGTAGGACGGGTCAAAGTCCCCGGCGAAGGCGAACACGCCCAGCACGAACAGCAGTGACGCCGCCGCCACCGCGATCTTGTTGACGAACAGCATGAAGCGGAAGCCGTACACGCACACGACGAGCACGAGGACGGCGAAGACGCCGTACGCGACCGCGTACGACAGGTCGGTGTCCGGCAGCCCGGCCAGCCGGTGCGCGCCGCCCACCAGCGCGTCGCCCGACGACCACACCGAGATCGAGAAGAACGCGATCGCGGTCAGCAGCGACAGGAACGAGCCCACGATCCGCCCGTGCACGCCCAGGTGCGCCGAGGAGGAGACGGCGTTGTTGGTGCCGTTGAGCGGCCCGAACAACGACAGCGGCGCCAGGATCAGCGCCCCCACCACGAGCCCGAGCCCGGTGGCGGCCAGCCCGTGCCAGAACGACAGCCCGAACAGGATGGGGAAGGAGCCCAGCACGCAGGTGGCGAACGTGTTCGCGCCCCCGAAGGCCACCCGGAACAGGTCGAGGGGGCGGGCGGTGCGGTCGGCGTCGGGGATGCGCTCGACGCCGTAGGTCTCGATCTCGGTGATGGACGTGCCGCTCATGTCCGGTGCTCCTTGTGGAGTGCCATCAGGCTGACGAGGTCGTAGGCGACATGGGAGGCGGCGATCGAGGTGATCTCCGCGTGGTCGTAGGCCGGGGCCACCTCGACCACGTCGGCCCCGATCAGGTCGAGGTCGGCCAGGCCGCGCAGGATCTCCAGCAACTCCCTGCTGGTGAGCCCGCCCGCCTCGGGGGTGCCCGTGCCGGGGGCGTGGGCCGGGTCGAGCACGTCGATGTCCACGGAGACGTAGAGCGGCCGGTCGCCGATCCGCTGCCGCAGCAGGCCGATCACCTCGTCCAGCCCGCGCCGCAGCACGTCGGCCGCGGTCACGATGCCGAACCCGAGCCGCCGGTCCTCCTCCAGGTCCTTCTTGCCGTAGAGGGAGCCCCGGATGCCGACGTGGCTGAGCGCCTCGGTGTCGAGGATGCCCTCCTCGACGGCCCTCCTGAACGGGGTGCCGTGCGTGTACTCGGCCCCGAAGTAGGTGTCCCAGGTGTCCAGGTGCGCGTCGAAGTGCACCAGCGCCACCGGGCCGTGCTTCCTGGCCGCCGCCCGCAGCAGCGGCAGCGCGATCGTGTGGTCGCCACCGATGGTGACCAGCCGGGCGTCCAGCTCGCCGGCCGCCCCCTCGATGGTCTCGATGGCGGCGCCGATGTCGAACGGGTTGACCGCGATGTCCCCGGCGTCGGCCACCTGCACCCGCTCGAACGGGGAGACGTCCAGCCCCGGGTGGTAGGGCCGCAGCAGCCGCGAGGCCTCCCTGACCGCGGCGGGGCCGAACCTGGCGCCGGGCCGGTAGGAGACGCCGGTGTCGAAGGGCACGCCCACCACCGCCACGTCGGCCCGGCCGACCTGGTCGAGACGGGGCAGGCGGGCGAACGTGGCGGGCCCGGCGAAGCGCGGGACCTTGCTGGAGTCGACGGGGCCGAGAGTCATGCGGTCAGTGTTCGCCACGCCTCTGACCTGCGGCAATTGTCACAGCCACGAAGTACTACGGTGTGTGTTGTGGCTGACCACAAGCTCGCGCGGGACGTTCGTACGGCCGAGGACCGGCTGACCGTCGAAGACCTCCTGCGCTCTCCCGCACTCCAGCTCCGCCTGCTGGCCGGCGAGTCCGGCCTGTCCCGCTCGGTCTCGTGGGCCCACGTGAGCGAGCTGGACGATCCGACGCCCTGGCTGCTCGGCTCGGAGGTCATCATGACGACCGGCCTCGGCGTGCCCCGCACGGCCGCCAGGCAGCGGGCCTACCTGGAGCGCCTCGACGACGCCGGCGTCTCGGCCCTGGCCCTGTCGGCCCAGCTCCACGTGCCGCCCCTGCACCCGGCGTTCTTCGCGGTGGCGGAGGAGCGCGGCATGCCGGTGCTGGAGGTGCCGCTGGCGGTGCCGTTCATCGCGATCTCGCAGGAGGTGGCGGCGGCGCTGCAGGAGGACGCCAGCCACCGGCTCGGCGCCCAGCTCCAGGTCTTCGGCGCGCTGCGCTGGCTGGCCGCCGAGGATCTCGACACGGCCACCCTGTTCAAACGCCTCGAACGCCTGTCGGGCTACGACGTCTATCTCTCCACTCGGAGCGGGCGGCCCCTGCTGCCCGGTGTGCCCGTCCCGCCGCTGGACGTCCTGCCGGCCGAGCCCGACGCGCCGCCGACGATCCCCGGCGGCTTCGTCCTGCCGGTCTCGGCCCCCGGCGGCCCCGCCGGCCACCTGGTGGCCTTCGAGCGCGAGGGCGCCCGGCCCGCCGGCCTGGCCGTCGTCCAGCACATCGCCACGGTCGCCGCCCTCCAGGTGGCGATGGCCCGCCACGAGCGCGAGACCCTGCGCAGGGAGGGCGCGGAGACGCTGGCCGAGCTGCTGCAGGACCTCCTCGACCCGCCGGCCGCCCGCCGCCGCCTGGCCCGCCTGGGCCTGCCCATGTCCTCCGACGCCGTGCTGCTGGTGGTCCGGGGCGTCCCCGACGACGCGCTGCGCCGGGCCCTGGACGATCTGCCGCACCTGATGCTCCGGCGCGGCAACGACCACTACCTGCTGGGCCCGCCCGGGATGGGGCCGGCCGTCGCCGCCGTGCCGGGCGCCGCCGCCGGCGTCAGCCGGCCGTTCCCGCCCGGAGAGCCGTTGCGGGTCGCGCAGCGGGAGGCGGTCTGGGCGGTCTCGCACGCCGTGGAGTCGGGGAAGCCGCTGGTGCACTACGGCGAGGACACCACCGGGCGCTGGCTGCCGGACGACCCGGCGACGCTGTCGGCCCTGGTGGAGCACGTGCTGGGTGAGGTGCTGGCCTACGACGAGGCCCATGATTCACGGCTGCTGAAGTCGGTGCGGGTGTGGATGGAGCACAACCGTCACGTGGAGGACGCCGCGGCCGTCCTCCACATCCACCCCAACACGCTGGCCTACCGCCTGCGGCGCTTCGCGACCCTCACGGGCCGGGACCTGTCGTCCAGCGCTGCCTTCGCCGAGGTCTGGCTGGCCATCAGAGCGGCCCGCCGGCTGGGCCGCCTCAAACCCTGACCGGCCGCCTCAGTCGAAGATCTCCTCCGCCGACTCGACCCAGAGGGCTCGCGCGACCCATATGTCCAGGACGGCGCGCTCCTGACAGCCCATGACCCGGTTCTGCAGCTCCTCGGAGACCGAGAGACCCCGACTCTCGAGAATCTTGAGCACGGCCCGCGCCTCGCCCCGTGCCTCACCTTCTACCCTGCCTTTTGCCTCGCCTTCCGCGATGAGGCCCTCGGCGTACTTTCCCTGGTATGGATACGTCATGGTCCGCATCCCCTGACTCCATCCTTCCTGTGCGTCACCCTCCAGTGACAGGGTGACATAGCGAGCGTACCGATAAGCGAGCCCCGGATCGATACCCCCCAGCGCCTGCTGTGTCGCGGCGCAGATCTCGCCGAACCTGGGGTGCTCGCTCTGGGTGACGGTCGAGATGACCGCCAGCGCGATGTTGTCGAGCGCCTGCCCGGCGTCGGTGATGACCGGCGTGTTCCACTTGTCGATGGTGAGCACCTTCAGCGTCAGCCCCGGATGGCCGGTGGAGATGACCTTCGCCGCCCACCGGGCCACCCGCTCGTTGGGGCAGATGACCACCAGACATGCCGGACATTTCTCGCGTGACCGGAAATTCGCGATGTATTCCAGCCACGAATAACACTTCTCCTCATCCGGGGCGCGCTGCGTCTCGACGATGACCCCGAACTTCTCCCCTCCCTCGCCATAGAGAATCGCCCCGTCGGCCCGGCAGACGCCGGGGTCGACCTCCGACAGGTCCGGCGAGGCGGTGCACGCCTCACCGGACTTCGGGATCGGGACGTCGAACAGCGCACGCAACATGTCACGCGTGCACTCGAGATCGAAGGTCGCGATCTTGTTCAGACCTTCGTGCTGAGCCGTGACCATGGCCGGAAGATTACTACTGGCGTTCGACTCATTACTCAGAGTTGACGGAATTGGATGGTCGCGATTTCCCACGGCTCCAGGGGCAACCGCACCACGCCATCGGTGACCTGCACGGACTCCCCGGGACGACCCCGCAGATCCGCGTGCCGGGCCTCCACGAGGCCGCCGGAAATGACGGCTTCCGTGGCGAAGGGAGTGAGGGCGACGACGCGGAGTTCGCGCCACCCGTCGCGGTCCCTGAGCGAGGTCATCACCACGCCGTGCCCGGTCACCGACGGCCCGGCGGCGGGGGCGGGCAGCGGCAGGTACGGCTCGCCCTGGCCCGGAACCACCAGCAGGTCGTGGCGGAAGACCTCGGCCTGGGGCACCACGTCCTCCCACGACCCCGAGTACGGCATCAGCGCCAGGCTCACCGACCGCGGCCCGCGCGACTGCGCCGCCGGGGTGACCAGCTGGGGCCCGGCCGGCTCCGGGCGGTGGGCGTTGCGGTTGCGGGAGAGGTAGCCGACCGAGCGCAGCAGCGTCAGGGCCAGCTCGCCGTCCGCCACCTCGTACTCCGTCACGTGCTCCAGCAGCGCCGCCACGCCTCCGGCGGCCACCCAGGACGAGGCGGGGAAGGTGGGCAGCGGGGTCTCGCCGCAGCCGCCCTCGGCGGTCAGGCCGCGGGTGACGACCGCGAACTGGCCCTCCGCGTGCGAGCGCACGTCCGGCGCGGGCAGCGGCACGTGCAGGCGCACCCGGTGGTCGGCGCAGCGGTTGTCGAACTCGTAGCGCAGCCGGACGAACGGCTCGCCCGCACGCAGCTCGACCCGGGTCAGGACGTCGATCTCCTCGGTCCTGGCGCTGCGCGTGATGGACGGCACCTCGGGGGCGCCGTCGACGTTCTCGGCCGAGGCCGGCCATTCGTACGTGCGGCGCACCTCCACCACCGCCACCAGGGGGCCGGTGCAGATCACCTCGATCTCGACGGACGACGGCTCGGAGATCATCAAATCGGCCAGCGGCGGCGCGAAGTTGTAGGTGTCGCCCACGTCGCCGCCGTCCACGAGGCGGCCGGCCCCGTTGACCGTGGTGCCGTCCTGGCCGACCAGCGTGAGCGTGCCGTCGAGCGCGATCAGCACCCGCAGCATGCCGTTGTCGAGCACCTGCTCGTCCCCGCGCACGGGCAGGGGCGCGGAGTCGGAGCTGAGCCAGCAGGACGGGTGGTGCTCCCCGTGGAAGCGGCGGGGCGGCTGGTCCACCGGCTCGGGGCCGTAGACGGCGTCGCGCGGCGCGGGCCGGACGCTCGTGTGGCCGAGGGGTGGGACCTGCACCAGGGCGGCCACCGTGCGGCGGGGCTCGGCGAGGATGCGGACGCGGGTGACGCCGCGCAGGGCCGGGCGCAGGTCGTCCACGTCGAAGACCTCTGACGTCTCGCGGGCCACCGTGAAGGTCAGTGTCCCGTCCTCGACCTGCCAGCCGGTGATGTGCTGGCCGTACAGCTCGGTGCCGTGGATGAAGGTCAGCGCCGTGGCGGGGTCCATCTCCTCGTCGAGCAGGAGCGTGGCCGCGTATTCCAGGGGCTGGGTGGGCACCGGATCGCCGGACGGGTCCACCAGCGGGTCGGCGCCCGCCACGTCCGCGACCACGACGCCGAACCGCGCGGCGGGGGTGGGGTTGACGACGAGCACCCCGTCGGACGGCACGGCGCGCGCCAGTTCGGCGGTCACCATGTCGCGCACGGCCTGCCCGAGCTGCTCGGCCTCGGCGATGCGGGCGGCGACCTGCTGGGCGGTCTCGTCCACGCCGCAGCCGGTGACCGAGTCGTGCCCGCTGGCGTCCACCAGGCGCCACCACGCCATGTCGAGGAAGCGGCCGGGCCATTCGTCGCCCCAGACGGCGGCCAGCGGCTCGGCGTAGCGTTCGACCATGCGCTCGGCGCGGCTCATGGCCTGCTTGAGGTGGGCGCGCACGGAGATGACGCCGGGCAGGATGTTGGCGCGGGCGTGGGAGCGCAGCTCGCCGTGCACCTCGGGCAGCCCGTCCACCTCCCCTGAACCCGCATAAGCCCCGATATATCCGGACAAGGTGTCCATGCGGGCGCCGATCTCCGCCACCATCTCCGGCAGCCCGCGCACGGGCGCGGAGTGGTCGGTGCCGTACATGGCCAGCAGCGGCCCCTCGGGCCCGTGCCACTTCCGCATGGTGCGCACGAACGCCGCCGCCCGCTCCCGCAGCCCCTGGCCGCCGGAGAAGAGGTGGGCGCCGTTGCCGTACCCGCCCGCCGGGAGGTACTGCGTGCGCACCGCCGTGCCGTCGGGCGCGACCCAGGCGAAGGCGTCGGTGGTGACGGAGGACGGCACGCCACGGTAGACGCAGGCGTGCAGCAGCCCGGCCTTACGGAGGATCTGCGGCATTTGGGCGATGTGACCGAACATGTCGGGCAGGTAGCCGACCGGCATGGCGCCGCCCAGCTTGTCCGCCCTGGCCATGCCCAGCTCCAGGTTACGCACGATGTTCTCGCCCGAGCACAGGAACTCGTCCAGCAGGATCTGCCACGGCCCCACCGCCAGCCGCCCCGACTCCACCAGCGCCGCCACCCGGTCGCGGTTCTCCGGCCGCACCTCCAGGTAGTCGTCCACGCAGGCGAGCTGCCCGTCGAGGGTGAAGTGGTAGGCGGGTTCGCGCTCCATCGTGTCGAGCACCTCGTCGAGCAGCGCCACCAGGCGCAGCCTGAAGCGCTGGAAGGGTTCGTACCACTCCCTGTCCCAGTGTGTGTGCGGTACGACGACGATCTCCGTGCTCACGCTGCCTCCCCTCCAATGGGCAGATCATGCTGTACGGCGTAGCGCGCCGCGATCCGCTGCGCCGTGACGATGTCGGCCAGCCCGCCTGCCACGTCGGTGAGCGGCGGCTTGCCATCGTTCACGAAAGCATGGAAGGCCGCGAGTTGTACCTCGAACGCCTCAGTCACCTCACGCCATCGCGTACGGCTCTCGGCGCCGGACACCACGGTGAGCGTGGTGGGGGCGTTCATGAGGTAGGGCGAGGGGAAGACGAGTTCGAGCGAGCCCCGGTCGTGGTGGATGGCGACGGTCTCCCGGTAGGCGGGATAGTCCTCCAGGTAGTGCCAGCGGATGGAGAACCGGCCGCGCACCGGCAGGCACCCGGAGATCTCGATGGAGCCGGGCGGGTCACCCCAGGTCTCCACGTACGAAATTTCCTCAGGAGAGCCAGTAAAGCGCCTCAAGAGCGACAAATCGTGGCATATCGAGCCGAGTGCTACCCCGTACAGGTGCCGTACCGACTCCGGCGCCGACTCCCCCAGCGCCCGCGACACCAGCTCGCCCTCCGCCGCCCGCAGCCCGGCCAGCAGCTCCGCGTCCACGTCGCGCGCCTGCGTCAGGTTCGCGAACGCCAGCTGCGACTCCCCGCTCGGATGCAGCACGGTCACCTCGACCGCCCTGATCACCTCGGGTCCGCCGAGCCCGGCCAGCACCTCCTCGGCCCGGCGCACGGCCGGGTCGTACTGCTTCATGTAGCCGACCATCAGCCGCCCCTCGGGCAGCGCGGCCACCTCGGCCCTGGTCAGCGCGAGCGGCTTCTCGCACAGCACGGCGTGGCCGGCGGCCAGGGCCTGCCGCACGGTCTCCCCGTGCGAGCCGGAGGCCAGCACGAGCACGGCCTCGAACCCGCCCTCGGCGAGCAGCTCGGAGACGGAGGTGTGGCGCCGCGCGGCCCCCAGCCGGTCGCCCACGGCGTCGGCGAGGGTGCGCGACAGGTCGCAGACGGCGCTCACCTCGAACAGGTCCCGCCGCCTCGACAGCAGCGGCGCGTAGACCGCCTGCGTGACGGCCCCGCACCCCACCAGCGCGATTCTCAAAGTCCCAGGTCCTTCAGCTTGCGGCGGTTGGCCGCCTGGTCGGCGATGTTCCGGGCGACGGTGCGCCGCCCGGGGAGGGTGTCCTGCTCGATCACGATCCAGCCCGTGTAGCCGATCTCGTCGAGCGCGCGCACCACGGCGGACAGGTCCAGCTCGCCCTCGCCGAGCGGGGCGAAGCCGCCCCGGCCCATGAGCTCGCGCAGGTCCGCGCCGTCGGCGAGGGCGCGGGCGAGGATGCGCGTGTCGCCGTCCTTGATGTGCACGTGCCCGACCCGTCCCGCCCACGCGCGCAGCGCCGTGACCGGGTCGCCGCCGGCCAGCAGCAGGTGCCCGGTGTCCAGGCAGAGCTGCACGTCGGTCAGCTCCAGCAGCCGCTCGACGTCCTCGGGGGTCTCGACGTACGTGCCGAGGTGGTGGTGGAAGGCGGGCTCGAAGCCGCGCGCCCGGCAGCGGTCGGCGGCGTCCTGGACGCGGGCGGCGTACCCGGGCCACTCGCCGGCGGGCAGGCCGGGGGCGTTGCCGCCGGGGCGGGCGAACCGCTCGGGCGAGCCCGAGCAGGCGATCGTGGGCCGGGGCGGCAGGTCGCCCTCGGGGGCGGCGGCGAACACGTCGAGCGCGGCGTCGAGCGCGCCCAGCCCCCTCGCGTACGCCTGCTCGTCGCGGTAGGGCAGGTCCACCCAGCCGCCGCAGAGCAGCAGCCCGGCCCCGCCCAGCCGCTCGGCCAGCTCTGAGCCGGTGCCCAGATAGCCGATGGGCCCGGAGTCGATGCCCTCGTAGCCGGCCTCGGCCAGGGCGCGGACCATCTCGTCGGGGGTCAGCGGCGGTGGGCCGTCGCTGAGCTCGAAGACGCCGAAGCTGACGGGGGCGTTGGCGACTTTCCTCACGCGCATAGGGCGATCACCTCATTCTCGTGGGTCTCCAGCCGGTGCGGTCCGTCGATCGCGGCCAGCCGCGCGCGGTCGCCGCGCACCACCTGCCGCCTGCCGTCGGGGCGGACCAGCACCAGGCCGTCGGCGTCGAGGGCGAGCAGGTCGTCGCCCAGCCTGAGCAGCAGCGGCCCGTCGGGGCCCGTGGAGACGGCGGTGCGCCCGGCGCGCACGCCGTCCAGCACGGCGGCCGGGTCCTCGGCCAGCACCCAGGTCGTGGGCGCGCCGGGCAGGCCGTCGGAGCCGGGCCGGTGGAAGTCGCTGCCGCCGATCGCGATCACGTCGTCGCGCCAGGCGTCGGCCCAGGCCAGCGGGGCGCCCCAGCGGCGGTCCCACCAGCCGGAGCTCCACACCTCGGCCACGCGGGGGCGGCGGCTGATCGGCAGCAGCCAGGCGCAGTCGCCGCCGAGCGGATGGTTGATGGAGATCAGCCCGCCCGCGCGCTCGGCGTGCTCCACCCAGGAGTCGGCGGGCCGGCGGAAGTCGACCCAGCCGACCTCGCCGAACACGTTCGCGTGGCCCCGGTCGGTGGTGACCTCCTGGCCGGGGATGAGCGTGATCCCGCGGCCGGCCTTGGCCAGCCAGGGGTGGTGGCTGACGGTGTTGTGGTCGGTGACGGCCAGGAAGTCGAGGCCGCGCCCGTGGGCCAGCTCGGCCAGCTCGGCGATGGTGAGGCTGCCGTCGCTGTGCACGGTGTGGGCGTGGAAGTCGCCGGCGTACCAGCGCAGGCCGTCGAGGCCGGGGAGGTCGCGCCGGGGCGGGCGCTCCCCGTGGGGCGGCTCGGGCACGTCGGGGGGCGTGACGGCGTCGAAGGAGACGTCCAGCGTGTAGTCCAGGCCCCGGGGCGGGATGCGGTGCAGGCGCAGCCAGACGTACCAGGTGCCGGCCTCGATCTCGCCCGGCAGGTAGCCGGGGGTGGCCCAGCCGGGGGTGATCGTGTATTCGTCGCGCGCGCCTCCCGACCAGCCGCGGAAGCCGCCGGGGTCCGCGCAGCCGAGGTCGATCACGCCCTGCGACCTGTCGTACGACAGCCGCACGGTGACGGCCGCGCTGCCCGGAGGCACCTCGAACGGCACCTCCCGCAGGACGCGCTCCAGCCGGTCGTCCAGGCTCCAGTGGCCCCTCACACCAGCGCTCCGTCCCGGTAGACCAGGGCCCGGTCGCGTCTGGGCACGGCGTGGCCCTCGTCGCCGACCGCGGGCTCGCCGCCCTCGGGCACCACGGCCTGCACGTTCACGCCGGCCACGTCGAGCGTCACCAGGTGGGACGCGCCCAGGTTCTCCACGATGGCCACCTTCCCGCTCAGCGCGCCCTCCGCGGGCTCGGCCGAGTAGGTCATGTACTCGGGGCGCACGCCGTACACGATCGTGTCCCCGTCGGAGACGCGGCCCTCGGCGGCGGCCGGGACGGGCAGCTTGCACCCCGCCACCTCCAGCGTGTCACCTCGTACGGAGCCGTCCAGCAGGTTCATCGGCGTCGAGCCGATGAAGCCCGCCACGAACGTGTTGGCCGGCCGCTGGAACACCTCGGCCGGGGTGCCGATCTGCCGGATGTGCCCCGCTTCCATGACGGCCATCCGGTCGGCCATGGCCAGCGCCTCGGCCTGGTCGTGGGTGACGAAGACGGTGGTGACGCCCAGCTCCCGCTGGAGCTTCTTGAGGAACGTGCGGGCCTCCAGCCGCAGCCGGGCGTCCAGGTTGGACAGCGGCTCGTCGAACAGGTAGGCCTGCGCCTGCGTGGCCATCACCCGGGCCAGCGCGACCCGCTGCTGCTGCCCGCCGGAGAGCTGCCCCGGCCGGCGGTCCATGAGGTGGTCGAGCCCGAGCCGCGCCGCCACCTCGGCGGCCTTGGCGCGGCGCGCGCCCTTGGCGACCTTCTTGATGCGCAGCGGGTAGGCGATGTTGTCGGTGACGTCCATGTGCGGGAAGAGCGCGTAGTCCTGGAAGACCATGGCCACGTCCCGGCCGCCCGGCTGCGTGCCGGTCACGTCCCGCCCGCCGATGAGCACCGACCCGCCGGTGGCGCTCTCCAGGCCGGCGATCGTGCGCAGCAGCGTGGTCTTGCCGCATCCGGAGGGCCCGAGCAGGGCGAAGAACTCCCCGTCGGGGATGACCAGGTCGAGCGCGTCGAGGGCGCGCACCCCGCCGGGGTAGACCTTGCTCAGCCCGCGTAGTTCGATGGCGGCCATTTAACGCTTGATCCCTCCGTGGAAGCGGAAGCCGTACTTCTTGCTGACGAACAGGTACATGAGCACGACCGGGATCGAGTAGAGCAGCCCGAACGTGGACAACATACTCAGGTTGGCCTGCCCGCCCTCGGTGTACAACGTGTACGTGATCACCGCCGCCGGCTGTTTCCGCACGTCGCTCAGCAGCAGGTACGGCATCAGGAAGTTCCCCCACACGTTGGCCACGGCCCACACGGCGATGGTCGCCAGCCCGGGCCGCACCAGGGGGACGACGACGTGCCGCACGATCTGCAGCGGCGAGGCCCCGAACACCCGGGCCGACTCCTCGTACGACTGGGGGGTGGCGTCCACGAAGTCCTTCAGCATGAAGATCGCCGCCGGCAGCAGCCCGCCGGTCAGGATGAGGATCAGCCCGAACTGGGAGTCGATGAGGTTGAGCTCGACCGCGAGCTGGAACAGCGGCACCATCGCCGCGGTCCCGGTGATGATCGACGACAGCAGCAGCAACGCGTACAGCAGCGCGTCGCGGCCGGGGAGCCGCACCCGGCTCAGGGCGTAGGCGGCCAGCGCGGCGAAGGCCACGACCAGCGCGGCGGTGCCGGCCGACAGCACCACGGAGTTCCAGAGCGACGGCAGCGCGTAGGGGTGCTCGACGACGGCCGCGAAGTTGTCCCAGGTGAAGTCGGGCACGGTCACCTCGTAGGTGGGGTTCGAGGTGAACGGCGCGGTCACCAGCCACAGCAGCGGCAGCGTGAAGAACGCCAGCAGCACCGCCACCAGGGTGGAGAAGCCGATCCGGCCCAGCACGAAACGTGTCATCGCCTGCTCCGCAGCAGTCGGAGGTAGAAGACCGCCACGACCAGGTTGATCAGCAGGATGATCGTGGAGACGGCGGCGCCGTGGCCGAGCTCGCCGCTCTGCAGGGCCACCTTGTAGACGTGCACGGCCAGCACCTCGGACTTGCCGTCGGGGCCGCCCGCGGTGAGCAGGAACGGGGTGAAGTCGTTGAACGTCCACAGGCTGATCAGCAGCAGGTTCGTCAGGATGTGGCCCCTGATGTGCGGGAAGACCACGTCCCTGAGCTGCTGCCAGGAGGAGGCCCCGGCCAGGCGGGCGCTCTCCAGGTGGGAGGGCGGCACGTTCGACAGGGCAGCGCCGTACAGCATCATCGAGAAGGCGGTGCCGCGCCAGGTGTTGAACACGATGATCGACAACATCGGGTGGTCGAGCAGCCAGGCGAAGCCGGGCAGGCCGAGCAGCGCGTTGAGCGTGCCGCCGTCGCGGTCGAGCAGCGCCACCCACAGGAACGACACGATGGCGCCGGGCAGGATCCAGGCCAGGATGACCAGGCCCTCGACCAGCCGCTTGAGCGGCCCGCGCCGGTCGCGCAGCAGCCAGGCGATGGTGAAGCCGAGGCCCACCTGCCCGATGACGGCCGAGCCCAGCACGAACTGGACGGTCAGCCACGTGGAGTTCCAGAAGGCGGGGTCGGCGACCGCGCCGAGCAGGTTGCCGAGGCCGACGAACTCGGGCTCCGCGGCGGCGGCCCCGGTCAGGCGGTAGTTGGTGAGCCCGAGATAGAGCACCCAGAGCGCGGGGAAGACGAGGAAGGCGGCCACGAGCAGCAGGGCGGGGGCCACGAAGACCCCTGCCCGCGCCTTCCCCAGGCCGGCCGCGTCGGAGCTGTAGCGGCCGGTGCGGGTCTCCTTCGGGGCCTCAGGAGGCGATATTGCCTGCGCCACCGACGATTCCTTCGAGTTTCTTCTGGTAGTCGGCCGCCGCCTGGTCGGGCGGCGTGCCGCCGGCCACCGCGGCGGTGGCCTCCTGCAGCGCCACCGACACCTGCGGGTAGACGGCCACGGGCGGCCGGTAGGCGGTCAGCGGCAGCACCTTCTCCGAGATGAACGTCAGCAGCGGCTCGCCGGCCAGGATCTCCTTGTTGACGTCGGAGCGGGGGGTGACGCGCACGTTGCCGTCCTTGGTCTCCTCCTTCAGCGCCTCCGGCGAGAGGGTGAAGGCCAGCAGCTCGAACGCCTCCTTGGGGTGCTTGCTGCCGGGGTTGACCGTGCGCAGCGCGCCGCCGGACATGCTGACGAAGTCCTGGCCGCGGATGCCCTTGCCGGGCTCGATGGCCGGGATCAGGGCGTAGCCGACGGCCTGGTCGCGGTCGGCCATCTTGGCCACGCCCGTCTTGGGATTGACCACGCCGCGCCAGAAGTAGTCGCCCTCCATCAGGATGCCGATCTTGCCCTGGGCGAACTGCTGGAACGACTTGTCGCGGCCCTTGGCCTCCTGCTGGAGCCTGGGGTCGCCGAGGCCGCCGCCGTAGATCTTCTGGTAGAGGCCGAGCGCGTCCTTCAGGGGCTGGGAGGCGCCGGTCCACTTGCCGTCCCGGTGGACCTCGCCGCCCGCGCCGGCGAGCAGCGGCAGCACGCCCTGCATGGCGGTGGCCTCGCCCATGGCGGTGCCGGCGTTGATCTGGATCGGCACGGGCACGCCGGCCGACTTGAGCTTGGCGCCGGCGTCGAGGATCTCCTGCCAGCTCTTCGGCTGCCAGTCGGCGGGCAGGCCGGCCTTGGCGAACAGGGACTTGTTGAAGTAGAGCACCCGCCCGTCGGTGCCGACCGGCAGGGCGTACTTCTTGCCGTCGAACTCGGCCATGCCCTGCACGGCCTCGGGGATCTGCGCCCAGCCGTCCCAGGCGTCCGCCTCGGGGCCGACCACCTCCGACAACGGCTTGAGGTAGCCGGCCTCGGCGAACTCCCCGGCCCAGATGCCGTCGATGTCGATCACGTCCGCGCCCTTGCCCGACTTGAGGTCGAGGGAGAGCTTGGTCTTGTACTGCTCATCGTCGACGCCGCTGGGAATGAAGGTGACCGTGACGTTCTTGCCCTTCGCCTTCTGGGCCGCCTCGAACGTGGGGATCACCCAGTCGGCGACGAACTTCGCGGCGGCCGCGTTCTTGCCGCCGGCGATGGCGTTCTGGGTGATCGTCAGCTCGATCGCGTCACCGCCTCCGCCGGAGGACTGGCCGCCGCAGGCGGTGAGCCCCAGACCGGCCGCGACGGCTACCGCGACCACACGTTTCCGCAATGCCATGCAAACCCTCCGACATGTCTACAAGGAGGCGTATGGCCAATATGTCATGACATTCATATGACGTAAAGGCTTGGCCGTTAACCGCAACATAGCGGACATCCGAATGTCATGACAATATGCCATAGTGTGGTGAATAAGCTCCATCCCTGGAGGTGCCGTTGTACGACTTGATCACCATCGGCCGCTGCGGCGTCGACGTCTATCCGTTGCAGACCGGGGTCGGCCTGGCCGACGTCGAGACCTTCGGCAAGTTCCTCGGCGGCAGCCCGACCAACGTCGCCGTCGCCGCGGCACGCCACGGGCTGCGCTCCGCCGTCATCACCGGCGTGGGCGCCGACCCGTTCGGCGACTACGTCCGCCGGGCGATCCGCGGCTTCGGCGTGGACGACGCCTTCGTGACCACCATCGAGGGCCCGGCCACGCCCGTGACGTTCTGCGAGATCTTCCCGCCCGACCACTTCCCGATCTACTTCTACCGCGGCGAGCATCCGCCCGACCTGCGGATCACCCCCGCCATGCTCGACCTGGCGGCGATCGGCGCGGCGGAGCTGTTCTGGTTCTCGCTGACCGGCCTGAGCCGGGAGCCGAGCGCCGCCGCCCACGCCGCCGCGCTCGCGGCCCGCACCTCCGGGTGGACGGTGTTCGACCTCGACTACCGGGCCACGCTGTGGGAGTCGCCCGAGGCCGCCCACGAGGCGGCGCGCCGCGTGTTGCCGCTGGCCGACGTCGCCGTGGGCAACCTGGAGGAGGTGGAGGTCGCGGTCGGCGTACGCGATCCGGAGGCGGCCGCGCGGGCCCTCCTCGACGCCGGCGTACGGATCGCGATCGTGAAAATGGGCCCGGAAGGGGTTTTCGCGCGTACCTCCGAGGAGAGCGCATTGGTGGAGCCCATGGAGGTGAAGGTGGTCAACGGGATCGGCGCGGGCGACGCCTTCGGCGGCGCCGTCTGCCTCGGACTGCGGCGCGGCTGGCCGCTGGAGCGCACGCTGCGCTTCGCCAACGCGGCGGGCGCCTTCGTGGCCGCCCGGCTGGCCTGCGCCGACGCGATGCCGACCACCGACGAGGTGGAGAGCCTGCTGAACGGGGCGCGCCCTTGAGCGACACCACGCTGTCCAGGCCGGCCGACTACGGGCGGCTCACCCACATCCGCGCCACCCGGCCTGAGGAGATCGCCGCGGCCGCGGCCCGCCGGCAGCGGCGCGGCCTGCCCGCCGAGGGCGAGCGGCTGCTGATCATCGCCGCCGACCACCCGGCCCGCGGCGCCCTGGCCGTGCGCGACCGGCCGCTGGCCATGGCCAGCCGCATCGACCTGCTCGACCGGCTGCGCCTGGCGCTGTCCAGGCCCGGCGTGGACGGCATCCTGGCCTCCCCCGACGTCCTGGAGGACCTGATCCTGCTGGGCGCGCTGGAGGGCAAGCTGGCCTTCGGCTCCATGAACCGGGGCGGCCTGCAGGGCTCGGTGTTCGAGCTGGACGACCGCTTCACGGGCTTCGACGCCGACTCCATCGACACCATGCGGCTCGACGGCGGCAAGATGCTCTGCCGCATCGACCCCACCGACCACGCCAGCGTGGCCACGCTGGAGTCGTGCGCCCGCGCGGTCAGCGAGCTGGCCCGCAGGAAGCTGGTGGCCATGGTCGAGCCGTTCTGGTCGCGCCGCTCGGAGTCGGGCGTCCTGCGCAACGACCTGTCGCCCGAGGCCGTGATCCGCTCGATCAGCGTCGCCCAGGCGCTCGGCGTGACCTCGGCCTACACCTGGCTGAAGATCCCCGCGGTGGCGGAGATGGAGCGCGTGATGGCCGCGACCACGCTGCCCGCCCTGGTGCTCGGGGGCGACCCGCCCGACATCGACGCCGCCTACGCCGACTGGCACCGCGCCCTGAGCCTGCCGGGCGTGCGCGGCCTCGTCGTCGGGCGCGCCCTGCTCTACCCACCCGACGACGACGTCGCGACCGCGGTGGACGGCGCCGCGGCGCTGGTACGAGAGGCCCGCACATGACCGAGCTCACCCTCGACGGCACCACCCCGGCCCCGCGACCGGCGAAGGAGGCCGCATGACCCACATCCCGTACGGCAAGGCCGCCGACGGGCCCTGGTCGGTCGAGATCACCCCGTCCACGGCCGGCTGGACCTACTCCGGGCTGCGCGTGGCCGACCTGACCGGCGCCCCGCTCTCCTTCCACACCGGCGAGGAGGAGATGCTCGTCCTCCCCCTGGCCGGCTCCTGCACGGTCACCCTCCCCGGCGACACGTTCGTGCTGGTCGGCCGGGCCTCGGTCTTCGACGGCCCCTCCGACTTCGCCTACCTGCCCATCGGCGCCGACGTCACCGTCGAGGGCGCGGGCCGCATCGCCTTCCCCTCGGCCCGCGCCACCCGCGCGCTGCCCCCGCGCTACGTGGCCGCCGCCGAGACGGCCGTCGAGATCAGGGGCGCCGGCCAGGCCACCCGCCAGGTCAACAACTTCTGCTCCCCCGACGCCTTCGACGGCTGCGACAAGCTCATGGCCGTCGAGGTGCTCACCCCCGGCGGCAACTGGTCCTCCTATCCCCCGCACAAGCACGACACCGAGCACCCCGGCGAGGCGGTGCTGGAGGAGATCTACTACTTCGAGGTCGCCGACCAGGGCTTCGGCTACCAGCGCGTCTACTCCTCCGAGCGCGGCCGGATCGACACCCTGGCCGAGGTCTCCTCCGGCGACGTGGTGCTCGTCCCGTACGGCTACCACGGCCCCTCCATGGCCGCCCCCGGCTACGACCTGTACTACCTCAACGTCCTGGCAGGCCCCGCCGACCAGCGCTCGATGGCGTTCTGCGACGACCCCCGCCACGCCTGGATCCGCTCCTCCTGGGACGCCCAGCCCACCGACCCCAGAGTGCCGTTCGGGAGGACCCCATGATCCGGCTGACCGTCGCGCAGGCCGTCGTGCGCTTCCTGGCCCGCCAGTGGAGCGAGCGCGACGGCGTCGAGCGCCGGTTCTTCGGCGGCTGCGTCGGCATCTTCGGCCACGGCAACGTCGCCGGCCTCGGCCAGGCGCTGGCCACCTCCACCGAGGACCTGCCCTACCGGCTCAGCCGCAACGAGCAGGCCATGGTCCACACGGCCGCCGCCTACGCGCGGGCGAGTAACCGGCTGGCCACGCTGGCCTGCACCACCTCGATCGGCCCCGGCGCCACCAACATGATCACCGGCGCGGCCGGCGCGACCATCAACCGCCTGCCCGTGCTGCTGCTGCCCGGCGACATCTTCTCCACCCGCGCCGCCAGCCCCGTCCTCCAGGAGCTGGAGGACCCGCGCTCCTACGACATCTCGGTCAACGACTGCTTCAAGCCCGTCTCCCGCTACTGGGACCGGATCAACCGCCCCGAACAGCTCCCCTCCGCGCTGCTGGCCGCCATGCGGGTGCTCACCGACCCGGCCGAGACCGGCGCGGTGACGCTGGCGCTGCCGCAGGACGTGCAGGCGGAGGCGTACGACTGGCCCGACGAGCTGTTCGCCCGCCGGGTCTGGCACATCCCCAGGCCGCGGCCCGAGCGTGCCGCCCTGGCGCGGGCCGCCGCGCTGATCGCCTCGGCCGAGCGCCCGCTCGTCGTGGCCGGCGGCGGGGCGATCTACAGCGAGGCCACCGAGCGGCTGATGGCCTTCGCCGAGGCGCTCGGGGCGCCGGTGGCCGAGACGCAGGCGGGCAAGGGCGCGCTGCCGTACGGGCATCCGCTCGCGGTCGGCGCGATCGGCGCCACGGGCACCACGGCCGCCAACGCGCTGGCCCGCGACGCCGACGTGGTCATCGGCGTCGGCACCCGCTACAGCGACTTCACCACGGCCTCCAGGACGATCTTCGCCCCCGACGCCCGCTTCGTGAACCTCAACATCACCGGCTTCGACGCCGCCAAGCTGTCCGGCCTGCAACTGGTGGCCGACGCCCGCGAGGGGCTGGCCGACCTGGCCGAGGCGTGCGCGGGCCACAGCGCGCCGGCCGCCCACCGCGAGCGCGCCGCCGAGCTGACCCGGGCGTGGGACGCCGCCGTGGACGCGGCCTACGCCGTGGAGGACACCCCCATCTCGCAGGCCGCCGTCATCGGCGCGGTCAACGCGGCGGCCGGCGACGACGGCGTGGTGGTCTGCGCGGCCGGGTCGATGCCCGGCGACCTGCACAAGCTCTGGCGGCCCAGCGGTCCCGGCAGCTACCACGTCGAGTACGGCTACTCCTGCATGGGCTACGAGATCGCCGGCGGCCTGGGCGTGAAGCTGGCGGCCCCGGAGCGCGAGGTGTTCGTGCTGGTGGGCGACGGGTCGTACCTGATGATGGCGCAGGAGCTGGTCACCGCCGTCGCCGACGGCGTCAAGCTGGTCGTGGTGCTGGTCGACAACTCCGGCTTCGCCTCCATCGGCCGCCTGTCGGAGAGCGTCGGCGCCGAGCGGCTCGGCACCGCCTACCAGCGGCGCGACGGCGGGCCGCTGCCGGTGGACCTGGCGGCCAACGCGGCCAGCCTGGGCGCCACGGTGCTGCGCCCCGAGTCGGTCGCCGACCTGCGCAAGGCCCTCGACACGGCCCGCTCGGCCGCCGAGACCACGGTGATCCACGTACGCACCGACCGGCTGGCCGACGACGTGCCCTCCTCCGAGGCGTGGTGGGACGTGCCCGTGGCGCAGGCGGCCACGACGAGCACCACGTACGCGGCGCGGGAGACGTACGAGGCGAACAAGCGCTCCCAGCGCCTCCACCTGACCCCACCCGCCTGACCCGGGCCACCCCTCCGACCGGAGAGACCCCTTGCCCGGGGGACCCCGGACCGGGCGGGTCACCCCCCGGCCGGCGAGGACCGGGCGGGGCGGGTTCTCCCCGATCAGCACCCGGGCCGGACGGGGTCACCCCCGACCAGGACCCGGGCCGGACGGGGTCACCCCGGCCGGCGAGGACCCCGGGCGGGGCAGGGTTGCCTGTGATCGGCCCGGGGAACTCCTCTGACCAGGCACGATGAGGGGGCAGGGGATGGGGCCGTGGCGGCTGCTCGGGTGGATCGCGGTCACCGCGGTGGCCTTCTTCTGCCTCTACCACCTGCGCACGGTGGTGATCTCGATCATCATCGGCGTCTTCCTCACGGCCCTGCTGCTGCCCCCGGCCCGCTGGCTGCGCTCGCGCGGGCTCGGCCGGGCGGCGGCCACCGCGATCGTCTTCGCCGGCGCCGTCCTGCTGGCCGCCGGGCTGGGCGCGCTGCTGGTGCCGCCCACCGTGGCCAGCGTCTCGGAGCTGCGGGCCAGCCTCGGCCAGGTGCTCGACGACCTGCACCGCCTGACGGCCCGGTTCGGGCTCGATGACCAGCAGATCCTCGCGCAGGCCAGGGACTACCTGTCCGACCAGGGCCGGACGATCACCACCGGCGCGCTGGCCGGGGTCAGGACCGTGGGCGAGGTGGTCGTCGGGGCGGTGCTGGCGATCATCCTGTCGATCTACTTCGTGCACGGCGGCGACCACCTCTTCCGCTGGCTGGTCGCCCTCGTGCCCGCCCCCGCCAGGACCCGCGTGACCGAGGCCGGCGACCTGGTCTTCTCGGTGATCGGCCGCTACATCCGCGGGGTCGCGATCGTGGGCCTGGTGGACGGGTTCTTCATCGGGGTCGCGCTGTGGATCCTGGGCGTGCCCATGGCGCTGCCGCTGGCGGTGCTGACGTTCGTGGGGGCGTTCCTGCCGGTGGTGGGGGCGTTCTTCGCCGGGCTGCTGGCCGCGGTGGTCGCGCTGGTGGCCAAGGGCTGGCTGGTGGCGCTGATCGTGGTGGCGGTGACGGTGGCGGTGCAGCAGATCGAGGGGCACGTCCTGGCGCCGCAGATCTACGGCCGGGCGCTCGACCTGCCGGGCGCGGTGATCCTGGTGGCGATCACGGTGGGCAGCGTGGTCGCCGGGATCACGGGCGCGTTCCTGGCTGCCCCGGTCACCTCGGTCCTCGTCGCCCTCCTGCACCATCCCCGCACCGGCCCCACCCTCGCCCCTGGCCCTACCCCCACCCCTGGCCCCAGCCCTGGCCCCAGCCCGGGGCCCAGGCCTGGCTCTGGCTCTGGCTCTGGCTGAGCATCCGGCGCAGGCGTGACGCGTACGTGACCACGCCGGCCACCTCGCCCGCCACCTCGGCGATGAAGCCGGGCAGCTTCGCCGCGTCCACCAGCTCCCCGCGGCCGAGGGCGATCACCGTGGAGTCGCCCCAGCTTCCGGTGAGCACCCGGGTGACCACGGGGAGATCGCCGGCCCCGATGGGCCGCACGGATACGGTCATGACCGTCATTATGGCTCTATGCGATGGGTCACGTTCGACTGTTACGGCACGCTGGTGGACTGGC
Organism: Nonomuraea candida; assembly: GCF_000725485.1. Taxonomy (GTDB): domain Bacteria; phylum Actinomycetota; class Actinomycetes; order Streptosporangiales; family Streptosporangiaceae; genus Nonomuraea; species Nonomuraea candida. The sequence goes on from NZ_JOAG01000058.1 coordinate 22,022, forward strand.
GGCACGGCATCCTGACCAGCGCCGAGCTGATCGCCCCTGGGCAGGGGGCGCGGCTGCTGGAGGCGTACAACCGGCACGAGCAGGCCGTCCAGAGCGAGTCGCCCGCCCTGCGCTACCGCCTGGTGCTGGCCGAGGCGCTGCGCAGGGCGTGCGCGGAGGAGAAGGTGGAGCTGGGCGCGGACGACGCCTCGGTGCTGGCCGCGACGCTGCCGTACTGGCCGGTGTTCCCCGAGGTGGGGGCCGAGCTGTCGGCGCTGCGGGCGGCCGGGTGGCGGCTGGCGCTGCTGACGAACTGCGACCGCGACCTCGTCGCCGAGACGCGGCGGCGGCTGCCCGTGCCGTTCGACGCGGTGGTGACGGCCGAGGACGCCGGGGCGTACAAACCGGCGCCGGCGCACTTCGAGCTGTTCCGCGACTCCTACGAGCCGGAGGTGTGGGTGCACGTGGCCCAGAGCTACGTCCACGACCAGGTGCCCGCGCACCGGCTGGGGCTGCCGCGCGTGTGGATCAACCGGCTTGGCGAACGGCCGGCGGACGCGTCGGTCATCCAGCGCGTACAGCCCGATCTGCGCGGCCTGCTCGCGGCGGTCGAGGCAGCCCGCGCGTGATGCCGGCGACGGCGGCCGAGGCAGTCGAGCCGACCCGCGGGCGATGGCGGTGGCGGCCGAGGCCGCCCGCGGGTGATGGCGGCGACGGCGGGGCCGAGGCAGTCCCGCGCGTCATGCCCGGTGACGCGGCCGGTTCAGAGCAGTCGCTGGTCGAGGACGTCGGCGATGCCCGCGAGGAACGAGTCCACGTCCGCGATCAGATAGCCGGACCGGAACAGCACCGTCGAGAACTTCGCCTCCCTCACCTCCTTGGCCGTCACCGGGTAGTCGGTCGTGCCGCGTAACGTGGCCACGATCCGGTCGAGGAAGGCGTCGATCTCGTCCTCGTTGTAGCCCGTGCCCATGCGGCCGGGGCGGAAGGCCACGCGTTCGACCCTGGCGGCCTGGGTCTCGAACCACTCCTCGCGCAGCATCTCACCGGTCGGCTCGGTCATCGCCAGCCGGATGGGCCGCCGCGCCTGGGTCTCCAGCGCCACCACGAACGCCTCCAGCGCGAAGTCCACCGCGGTCTCCTGGTAACCGCCGCGTTTCGCGCGGAACGTGGCCGTGCGGACCTCGTCCGCGGTGACGGGCTCGACCGGGTGCGAGCCTCTGCCGAGGGTCGATTCGATCCGCCCGATCAGGGCGTCGACTTCGACGGGGTCATAGCCTGAACGCATACCCATGACCCGCGGAAAGCGGTTCAAGCCTCACTCCTCTTGAGATGTGCTGGGGTACCTCCATTGTCGGACCTTTATCCCGGCCCTGCGACCCGAGATATACCGTTACGGGATCATGCGTCTGTCCAACGTCACCTTTCGCTATCGAAGACGTGCACCCCTCGTCATCCACGACGCCGACGCCCACCTCGCCCCCGGCGACGTGATCGAGCTGACCGGCGTGAACGGAGCGGGCAAGTCGACCCTGCTCCGCCTCCTGGCGGGGCTCGCCCGGCCGAGCACGGGCACGATCACCGGCCGCCCGCCGGTGGTCGGCTTCGCCCCCGACCGCTTCCCGTCGAGCCAGCCGTTCAACGTGGCGACCTATCTGCGGCACATGTCCCGCGTACGCGGCGGCGCCCGCTGGGAGCCGTGGGCCGAGCGCCTCAACATGGGGCATCTCCTCGGCACCCGGCTGGCCGACCTGTCGAAGGGCAGCGCGCACAAGGTGGGCCTGGCCCAGGCGCTGATGGCCGATCCGGGCCTGCTGATCCTGGACGAGCCGTTCGCCGGCCTCGACGCCGACACGCGCGAAGTGCTGCCCGCGATCGCGACCGAGGTGGCGGCCCGGGGCGGCATCGTCATCGCCAGCGACCACCAGGGCGGCCTGCGCGGCCTGCCCGGCCTGCGTCACTGGTCGATGGTGGACGGCCGCCTCAAGGAGAGCACCACCACCCCCCTGACGACACCCCCGGAGCCCACCCCACCCACTCCGGCCCTCGCGCCCTCGACAACAGCGGCCCCTCCCCGAACCACCGCGCCACCGGCGGAGCCGACGAAGCCGGAGACCTCCTCGGCCGCCCAGACCACCGTGCCGGACGCATCCTCGGCCCCCCAGGCCACCGTGGCGGTCACCCTGCCCGCCGACGAGCTGCCGCGCTTCCTGGCCAGGATGCGCGACGAGGGCTACCAGGCCCGCGAGATCGACGCGGGGAACCACCGGCCCCGCACGACCGGGGACCAGCCGTACAAGACCGAGACCCACAGGACACACACGGCCGAGGACCGAGCCTGCAAAACCCGCAGGACACAGGCGACCGAGGATCGGACCTCCGAGGCCGAGACCCGCGATGAGGACCGCAGGGCCCGCACGACCGAGGTGACCGGATGATCGCCCTGACCGTCTTCCGCCTGGCCGCCTACGTCCGTTCGCACCGCGTGTACCAGGCGCTGCTCCTCACCCTGGCGATGCTGGCCATCGTCCACGGCAACCGGGCGCCGAGAGGGGCCGAGGCCGGCGTGCTGGTGGACGGCGCCATACTCCTCGTCCCCATCCTGGCCTGGGCCGCCAGAAGCCTGCTCGACACCGAGCCCGACCGGCAGCGCGAGATGTCGGCGATACAGGTGGGCGGGCGCGGCAGGGAGGTGGCGGCGGGACTGCTGGCGGCGTTCACGGCGTGCGCGGTCTTCGCGACGTCCGGCCTGCTCTGGGGCCTGCTGCTCGGAATCACCGGCTCCCCGTCGCCGGGCCTGCTCTCCGTCGCGATCCTGCTGTACGTGGTCGCCGCCCTGACCGGCACCGCCCTCGGCGCCCTCACCAGCCGCGCCATCATGCCGTCCCCGGCCTTTTCGATCATGACGCTGCTGCTGGGCTTCCTGGCGATGCTGCTGGTGAGCGCCACGTCGTTGTACTGGCTGACGGTGCCGCTCACCTCGTGGATGAAGGCCGCCAACTCCGGCGCGCTCCTCGCCCAGTTCCCCCAGCTCGCCGCGATCTCCCTGGCATGGTGCCTGGCGGGCCTGGCCGCGTACGTCTGGCTGCGCCGCAGAACCTGACCCACTCCCGTGCGGCGCGGCACGCCCCGGACCGAAACCCCGTGACCGCGCCGCCGGACAACCGCCCACGCCCGCCGAACCCGCCCACGCGCCACAGCCGGACCCGCGAACCCGTACCGAACCCCGCCGCCGAGACCCCGCCGTCGCAGCCCCTGCCGCCGGAGCCCTGCGCCGGAGCCCGCTTTACTCGGCGGCGGCGAGCTGCCCGCAGGCTCCGTCGATCTCCCGCCCCCGCGTGTCGCGCACCGTCACCGGCACGCCGTGGAACTGCAGCCGCCGCACGAACGCCCGCTCGTCCTCCGGCCGCGAGGCCGTCCACTTGGAGCCGGGCGTCGGGTTGAGCGGGATCAGGTTGACGTGCACGAGCTTGTTCTTGACCAGCTTGCCGAGCAGGTCGGCGCGCCATTCCTGGTCGTTGATGTCCTTGATCAGCGCGTACTCGATCGACACCCGCCGCTTGGTCTTGGCCGCGTACGCCCAGGCGGCGTCGAGCACCTCGGCCACCTTCCAGCGCGTGTTGATCGGCACCAGCGTGTCGCGCAGCTCGTCGTCGGGGGCGTGCAGCGACAGCGCCAGCGTCACCGGCAGCCCCTCGTCGGCGAGCTTGCCGATCGCGGGCACCAGGCCCACGGTCGAGACGGTGACGCCCCGCGCGGACATGCCCAGCCCGTGCGGCGCCGGCTCCACGAGGCGGCGGACCGCCCCGATCACCTGCTTGTAGTTGGCCAGCGGCTCGCCCATGCCCATGAACACGACGTTGCTGACGCGGCCGGGCCCGCCGGGCACCTGGCCCGCGGCCAGCTCCCGCGCGCCCGCCACGACCTGCTCGACGATTTCCGCGGTGGACATGTTGCGGGTCAGGCCCGCCTGCCCGGTGGCGCAGAACGGGCAGTTCATGCCGCAGCCGGCCTGCGACGACACGCACATCGTGACCCGGTCGGGGTAGCGCATGAGCACCGACTCCACCAGCGCGCCGTCGAACAGCCGCCACAGCGTCTTGCGGGTGGTGCCGCCGTCGGTGGTCAGCTCCTTGACCGGCGTGAGCAGGGTGGGCAGCAGCGAGGACAGCTTCTCCCTGGCTGACGCGGGCAGGTCGGTCATCGCCTGCACGTCGGTGGTGAGGCGCTCGAAGTAGTGGCGGGAGAGCTGGTCGGCGCGGAAGGCCTTCTCGCCCAGCTCGGCGACCGCCGTGCGCCGGTCGGCCATCGACAGGTCGGCCAGGTGCCGTGCGGGCTTGGCCCGCCGGGGCGCGACGAAGGTGAGCTGACCTGGAGCCTGGGACACTGTGCTGCCTTTGCTTGAGTGGTTTGCGACCAGGGTATTGAACGTTCGGGCCGGAGGGGGAATTTCCTCCCGGCGCGGAAACCCGCGCGCCCGGCCCACCGCGCCCCTTATCGTGGCTGCTAGGGGGCGCAGCGGCGGTGCCTCCGGAGATTTCTCATTCGGTCTCCGTACGACTCGCGTCTTGGTCTCCGACCGATCTACAGTCATCTCGTATGGCGATTTTTCGGTCGGCATCTGGCGAGGGTGGCACCGAGGTCGTGCTCGCCGCCGGCAACCCCTACGGGAGCCGGACGCTCGTGGTCGAGCGGGACGAGGACTCCTCGGTAGCTTACCTGTGCTCGCCCGACGGCACGGTCCACGGAGCCGTCTGGCTGGCCAACCACCGCCCCGCCCCGCCCGTCGTCGACCTGGCCCGGATCAACTCGGGCCGGCCGCCGCTGATGCCCCGGCCCAACACGCTGCATCCCGAGGGCCGCCGGCCGCTCGGCCAGCTCAGCCCGCTGTGGTTCGAGGAGGGCGACGGCGTGGCGCTCTACGAGGACGACGAGCTGCTCGCGGTCATCCCGGGCTGGGCCGACATGAGCAGGGGCATGCCGGGGTACGCGCGGGACGCGGTGGGCGAGTCGCCGTTCGCCTGGGCGCTGTCGGAGGCGCTCGAAGGGCTGCAGCCGCGCATCTCGAACGCCAGGTCCTACTGGCGCTGGCGGCACAGCGAGGGGTCGTGGCCGTCGTTCCAGCAGTTCGTGATGGGCCATCTGGACCGGGTGCTGGGGCCGGCGGGCCGCTACTGGGACGCCAGCGGCGAGCGGCTGCCCACGGTCGGCATCACCGAACGGCCCCCGCACGCCGACCGCGGCTTCACCGTGCTGTCCACGGTGGGCATGAGCTGCCAGCGCATGCCGACGGTGGAGCAGTGGATCGACAAGCCCGGCGCCTACGCGCGGATCGAGCTGGCCGTGGCCACCCGTGACGACCCGAAGGACGCGGCGCTGCTGCTGGTGTGGCTGGCGCAGTATCCGTGGCACTCGGTGACCTGGCTCGGCCACGGGCACACGGCGAAGTGGTATCACGAGCCGGCGACGTTCCCGCTGGGGCCGCAGTACTCGGGGGTTCTGATGCAGGCCAACCCACCCCACATGCCTGACATGTCCGGATTCGCATTCGGCGGGGAGATCGTCCGCTGGCTCTGGTTGTCCCCCATCACCACCCAGTCCCTGGAATCCCAGCGACACTAGCCGCCCCGCACTCCGCGACCCACCTGCCGCGTCCCGCCGGGGAACCCGAGCCCGGAGACCAGGCCCCCGGCCCAGAAGCCCCAAACCCCTGCCAGAAGCCCCTGCACCTCCGGCCAGAAGCCCGCGACTCCCGAATCAGAAGTTCCCCCACCCCCGGCCGGAAGCCCGGGACTCCCGAATCAGAAGCCCTCGGCCCCCGGCCAGAATCCCGGACCAGAAGCCCCTGCACCTCTGGCCAGAAGCCCGGGACTCCCGGATCAAAGTCCCCCACCCCCGGTCGGAAGCCCGGGACTCCCGGGCCAATAGTCCCCACCCTCGGCCCGGAAGCCGGGACTGCCGGATCAGAAGCCTCCGAACCCCGGCCGGAAGCCGGCGGTCCCGGGTCAGAAGAACAGGGTCATCAGCAGCCAGGCCGGCACCAAGGTGGTCACCAGCGAGTCCAGCCGGTCCATCAGCCCGCCGTGCCCCGGCAGGATCGTGCCCAGGTCCTTGATCCCGAGATCCCGCTTGATCATCGACTCGACCAGGTCGCCCACGGTGGCCAGCAGCGCCCCCAGCGCCCCGATCAGCGCCCCCTGCCAGATCTCCCCGCCCAGCAGCCACACCACCAGCCAGGCCCCGACCGCCGTGCACGCGACGACCGACCCGGTCAGCCCCTCCCAGGTCTTCTTCGGGCTGATCACGGTGAGCTGGTGCCTGCCGAACAACACGCCCGCGATGTAGCCGCCGATGTCGCTGGCGACGGTCACCGCGATGAAGATCAGCACCCGGTGGTCGCCGTCGTCCGGCTTGAGCAGCAGCGCCACGAACGCGCTGAGCATCGCGGGATAGAACAGCGTGAACACCGACGCCGAAGCGTCGCGTACGTACCCGTTCGTACCGTCGCTGAACATCCGCCAGATCAGCAGCACGAACGCGAAGATCGCGAACGCGGCCAGCAACCAGAGCGGCCCGCCCCAGTACGCCCCCGCCTGCATCGCCACCAGGCCGGCCAGCACGGGCACGGCCGGGACCTTGATGTCACGGGTGGCGAAGGCCTTGGTCAGCTCCAGCACGCCGACACCGACGGCGCCCACGACCACCAGGAGGAACAGCTCCTTGATCGTGTATACGGTGCCGAGGACCAGCGCGCCCAGAATGACGCCGACCGCGATGGCGGCGGGCAGGTTCCTACCGGTACGGCTGCCGCCGCTCGAGCTGGTGCCAGCCGTACGTTCTTCCACAGATTTCTCCAAGAGCCACGGCCCCCGCCATCGGCGGCGAGGGCCGTAGGTGACCCGCTACCTGTGGCGGGTCGCCCGAGCCGGCCCGCGATGCGGCCCGCCCGGCACGATCCGCCGCGCAGCGCGCCGCTCAGACCTCGAGCAGCTCGGCTTCCTTGTGCTTGAGCAGCTCGTCGATTTTGGCGACGTGCTTCTGGGTGAGGTCGTCGAGCTCCTTCTCGGCCCGCCTGACCTCGTCCTCACCCGCCTCGCCGTCCTTGATCATCTTGTCGAGGATCTCCTTGGCGGAGCGGCGGATGTTGCGAATCGACACCTTCGCGTGCTCGCCCTTGCTCCTGGCGACCTTGATGTACTCCTTGCGGCGCTCCTCGGACAGCTCCGGGAACGTCACGCGGATCACCTGACCGTCGTCGGTCGGGTTCACGCCGAGGTCGGAGTCGCGGATGGCCTTCTCGATCGCGCCCATCGAGCTCTTGTCGTACGGCTGGATGAGGACCATGCGCGCCTCGGGCACGTGGAAGGACGCCAACTGCTGGATCGGCGTCGGCGTGCCGTAGTACTCGGCGTTGATCTTGTTGAACATCGAGGGGGTGACGCGGCCCGTCCGGATGCTCGCGAAGTCCTCCTTCGCGACCGAAACGGCCTTGTCCATCTTGTCCTCGGCTTCGAGGAGGGTTTCGTCGATCACAGCGGCTCCCTGTCTTCTAGCTGGCGGTGTCGGGCTCGCTCCGTCATTTGCCTGCGGGACTCACCAGCGTGCCGATTTTCTCACCGCGTACCGCTCGCAGGATGTTGCCCTCGCCCATGAGGTCGAAGACCACGATAGGCAGATCGTTGTCCTTGCACAGGCTGATCGCGGTGGCGTCCATCACCGCGAGGTCGCGCAGCAGCACCTCGCCGTAGTCAAGGTGGTCGAATCTGACCGCGTCCGGGTTCTTGCGCGGATCGGAATCGTAGATCCCGTCCACCTGGGTGCCCTTGAGCAGCGCCTCGGCGCCGATCTCCAGGGCGCGCTGGGACGCCGCGGTGTCGGTGGAGAAGAACGGCGAGCCGAGCCCGGCGCCGAAGATGACCACGCGCCCCTTCTCGAGGTGCCTGATCGCGCGGCGCGGCAGGAACGGCTCGGCCACCTGCTGCATGGTGATGGCGGTCTGCACGCGTGTCTCCACGCCCCGCCGCTCCAGGAAGTCCTGCAGGGCCAGGCAGTTGATGACCGTGCCCAGCATGCCCATGTAGTCGGCCCTGGCCCGGTCGATGCCCCCCTGCGACAGGGTGGCGCCGCGGAACATGTTGCCGCCGCCGACCACGACCGCGACCTGCACGCCCTCCTTGACCGCCTCGGCGATCGAGTCGGCCAGGTGATCGACGACCACCGGGTCGATGCCCAGCGGCTCGCTGCCGGCGAACGCCTCTCCTGACAGCTTCAGCATCACCCGCTTCCACCTGAGGGCGCTCTGCGGGTGTTGAGATGGGGAAGCCGCCGTCCGTGTGGATTCTTGGGCTGACTCCCGGTGGTCCTGCACGGCGGCGGCCTCCTTCATTCGGTGGAACGTTGAGCTGGCAGCTTGCCTAAGCCTAAGCCTGGCCGACCTTGAAGCGGACAAAGCCGAGGACCTCGACGCCGTTCTCACCGGCGTACTTGCCCACGCTCTTCTTGTTGTCCTTCACGAAGGCCTGCTGCAGCAGCGTGAAGTCCTTGTACCAGCCGTTGACGCGACCCTCGACGATCTTGCCGATGGCGGCCTCGGGCTTGCCCTCCTCGCGGGTCATCTCCTCGAAGAGCTTGCGCTCCTTCTCGACGACCTCGGCGGGGACGGACTCCGGCTTGAGGTACTGCGGGGCCATCGCGGCAGCGTGCTGCGCGATGTCCTTGGCGACCTCGGCGTTCGGCTTGTCGAGCTGCACCAGCACGCCGACGGCCGGCGGCAGCGCCGGGTCGGTCTTGTGCATGTAGGCGCCGATGTAGCCGCCCTCCAGCACCGCGAAGCGCCGGATCTCGATCTTCTCACCCAGCGCGGCGTTGGCGACGTCGAGGTGCTCCTTGACGGTCTTGCCGTCGAAGGAGGACTCGAGCAGCGTCGCCACGTCGGCGGGCTTGGTCGCCAGCACGTGGGCGACGACCTGGGCGGCCAGCTCCTGGAAGCGCTCGCCCTTGGCCACGAAGTCGGTCTCACAGTTGATCTCGACCAGCGCGGCGGAGGAGTCACCGTCCTGCTTGAGCGCGACCAGGCCGTTGGAGGCGGTGCGAGACTCGCGCTTGCCCACGTCCTTGGCACCCTTGAGGCGCAGCAGCTCGATGGCGCGGTCGAAGTCGCCGTCCGACTCCTCGAGCGCCTTCTTGCAGTCCATCATGCCGGCAGCGGTGATCTCGCGAAGCCGCTTGACGTCGGCCATGTTCACGGAAGCCATTGCTCTTTTTCCTTGTGGGATTTCGTCGTCGTCATCGTGGATCGGGCGGGCCGCCTTGATCGGCCACCCACCCTCGTTCGTACGGCGCAGGCACGTGCCGTACAGGAGCCTTGCCTTGCCCGGGACCGGGTCAGCCCGGCTTTGCCGCTGCTTCGCTCGGCATACTGCCCAGCCTCGTCTCGGCTTACCACTCTGGCCCGGGACCATGGCGTGACGAACACCTGACCTCATCGCCTGAACGACGAGACCCGCCCTCGACACCACCACAACCGGCCGGCCGGACATTCCTGCCCGCACCATCGACACCTCCCGGCCGGGCGACGGCCAGGCATCCCTGCCCGCACCGTCCGCACCGTCCAGTCAGCCGACGGACAAGCATTTCGCCTGTGCCATCCGCACCAACCGGCCCGGCCCTAGTACTGGAGGTCCGGCGGCGTGGTCGTCCGAGGTCCAGTCGTCGTCCCCCGATCGTCACCGCCGCTTCTCCCCGGCCCGGCTTACCGCCCGGACCTCGGACCGGCAGGCCCGGCGTGCCGTCCCTGCCCGGCCGTTTGCCGAGCCGGAACGCCTGCCTTGCCTGCCGACCGCCCAAGATCCGTGGCGATCGGCCCAGTGGTTCGCCCTATTCAGCTGTCATGTCGCCTCGCCAGGCAGCACCTGGCTTTGTGGAGCCACCCGCCTCACCGAGCCGGAGCGTCCCGAACCACGCGGTCCTGGACTGCGCCCCGCCCGGCTCGCACCGATCGGACCCGCACTCACCTGACCGACGTTCAGCCCGGTTCGCAGTACTGGCTGACAGTCGGCCTGGTTCGTACGCACCTGACTGGTAACCAGCCTGACGTGCACTTACCCGGCCCGCATCCGCCCGGCCTACTCGCTGCCCGGCTTCGTCGGCCCGCTCTTACCCGGCTTCGCCGGAGCTCCACTTCGACCTGTCGTGCCCCGAGGCGACAACCGTCACCCCCGGGAACCGCAGGTCCGCCGAGCCGGTCCTTGCTCGTACCGTCCTCATCGGAGGACGGCCGGGCTCAGGACCCAGTGGACGCGGCGAACCCAGCGGCACCCTGCTGGGACGTCAGGCCTGCTGCTCGGTCTCGCCCTCGGCGGTCGCGGCCTCGGCGGGAGCGGCAGCCTCCTCGGCGGGGGCGCTCTCCTCGGCAGCGGCCTCAGGAGCAGCCGCCTCGGGAGCAGCGGCCTCGGCAGGAGCAGCCTCGGCGGGAGCGGCCTCGTCGGCCGCGCGCTCACCGGTGCCCTGCTCGATGAGCTCGCGCTCCCACTCGGCCAGCGGCTCGGCGGCGGCCGGCTTCTCGTCACCGCGGGCGGCGCCGGAGCGAGCCATCAGACCGGCCGCGACACCGTCGGCGACGACCCTGGTCAGCAGGCCGACGGCGCGGATGGCGTCGTCGTTGCCCGGGATCGGGTAGTCGACCTCGTCGGGGTCGCAGTTGGTGTCGAGGATCGCGACGACAGGGATGCCAAGCTTCTTGGCCTCGCTGATCGCGATGTGCTCCTTCTTGGTGTCGACGACCCACACGGCGCTGGGCACACGGCCCATGTCACGGATGCCGCCGAGCGTACGCTCAAGCTTGTCCTTCTCACGACGGCGCATGAGGAGCTCCTTCTTGGTGAGCCCCGAGCCCGCGACGTTGTCGAAGTCGAGCTCCTCGAGCTCCTTCAGACGCTGCAGCCTCTTGTGCACGGTGGAGAAGTTGGTGAGCATGCCACCCAGCCAGCGCTGGTTGACATACGGCATGCCGACGCGGGCGGCCTGCTCGGAGATGGCCTCCTGAGCCTGCTTCTTCGTGCCGATGAACAGGATCGTGCCGCCGTGAGCGACGGTCTCCTTCACGAAGTCGTAGGCGCGGTCGATGTACGACAGCGACTTCTGAAGGTCGATGATGTAAATGCCGTTGCGCTCGGTGAAGATGAAGCGCTTCATCTTCGGGTTCCAGCGCCGAGTCTGGTGACCGAAGTGAACGCCACTCTCGAGCAGCTGTCGCATGGTGACGACGGGGGCCATGTGCTGGTCCTCCAGGTCTTGGCGCCCTGCGGATGGGCGCGGTTCTCGGTTGTGCCGCGGCAGCGCGTTGTCTACCGCCCTGATGCCCCGAACCCGCTCCCGCCGGACATGTAGCCCGGACCGATGGCGCGGTCCGCAATGGGGCATGCGAAGTCGGCCTGTGGTCACAGGCCACCGAAAAGTCTACCTCCCACACCGCCCCAGGCTGACCGTCTACGGTCAAACGGACATCCATCCCCTCTGCGACAACACCCCTCACTCCACCGCACACCTCCCCACCATCCACCAAGCGCCTCTCCACCGATCACCAGCCGGCCCGCCGAACCACCTCCCCACCAATCAGCAACGGCCCATCCCCTACGTCCGCCAACCACCTTTGGCGCCCACCAACCGCCTCCCCACGATCCACCGCCCGCGTGCCCCGGCGTTCACCAGTCGCCTTCTCGGCATCCGCCAACCGTCTCCCCCACCGTCCACCGAGTTCCGACGCACCCCTCGCGCACCCGACAACCGCAGGCCGGACCGAGCGCGCCGCACTCAGGCAGCCCAGGCGCTCGCAGATCCGCATGGCCGCCGCCGGCTCCCCACGAATCCCCCGAGGCGGGAGATCACCTCAGGCGTCGTGATCCTCGGTGGGCAGCCCCGGAACCACCCTCGCCACCACCGGAAACAGGTTCACCTGCGCTTCGACGACCCTGGCCCCCTCAGGCGCGGTCTTCTCCCCACGACGCTGGGCGAGGTACGGCTCGATCAACTCCACGATCTCCTCGTTCAGCTTCGCCAGCTCCTCGGCGTCGAGCCGCAGCCGATACCGGCCGAACACCGTCGCGTCTCGCCACTCCTCGGACTCCGCGTCAAGGTTCGCCAGAGCCCGTTCCGCCTCCTCGTTGCCATCTCGCCGAAACGCGCTGATCAGCAGAACCTTCGCCGCCCGAACCTCGGGCTGATCTCCAGGCTCGACCCCGACGCTGAGCGGCTTGTCCACCGCCTGCCAGACCCGTTCCCTGCCATCTCCCCGGGCCGGCGCGTCCTCCACGAACCCGTACTTGGCCAACATCCGCAAGTGGTAGCTGGCAGCGCTGGGCGTGATCCCGGCGATCTCGGCCACTTCGGTAGCGGTGGCACTCCCGTTCACGCGAAGCCTGTCAAGGATCATCAGCCTCGCCGGATGGGCCAGCGCCCGCATCGCTTTGGGATCACTGAGCCCTTCACTGTCCCGCGTCATGCGCCAAACGTACCCATCTTCCGATCTGAAGCATTGCTTTCATAACTATGAAGGATTACCTTCACAGTTATGAAGCGTTCCCTTCACAACTCCTCGACCACTCCCTCGTCCGCTGACGCAACCCCAAACCCGGAGCCGCCTCTGGGGGCAGCCACCCCCCACCCAGCGCCCGCTCCAGAACCAGGCCCCCAGCCGGAATCAAAGACCGAACCGGGACCAGGGTCCGGGCCGGAGCAAGGGTCCGAACCGGGACCAGGGTCCGAGCCGGGACCAAGGACCGAGCCACGCCTGACAGCCGATGCAGGGCCAGATCCCTCGACCGGCAGCCTCGACCCACTCATTTCCCTCAGAAAACAACGCGACTACCGTTTGTTGTGGACGGCCAGGACGATCTCGGTCACCGGCTCAGAGGTCTCGAAGCTGGCCATCCCGTTGACCGCGATCACCCTGCTGACCGCCTCCCCCTCCCAGATGGGCATGCTGACCGCCGCCGCCTCGGTGCCGGCCCTCCTGTTCGGTCTTCAGGCGGGAGCGATCGCGGACCGCCTCGCCCGCCACCGCCCGCTGATGATCGTCTGTGAACTCGTCTCTTGCGCCGCCGCCGCCACGATCCCCCTTGCCTGGCTTCTCGGAGTGCTGAACGTCGTATGGCTGATCGCCGTGGCCCTGGTGATCGGCACGGCCGGCGTGCTCTTCAAAGCCGCCAATTTTCCTCACGTGGCGGCGGTGGTGCCCGCGGCGCAACGGACGGAGGCCATGGCCGGCTTTCACGCCTCCTATTCGGTGGCGTCGGTCGGCGGCCCCGGCCTTGCAGGTCTCCTGGTGCAGGTCCTCACAGCCCCCTTGGCCGTACTGATGGAGGCGTTGTCATTCCTGGTCTCGGCCGTTTTGCTGCGCGCCATTCGTACCCCCGAGAAGAACACTCCCGCCGCCTCCCAGGGCATGTGGCGAGACGTCGTTGAAGGCTTGAAAACCAGCGTCACCAACCCCGCACTGCGCGCACTCTTGGCCGCCGGCGTCACCATCAATTTCTTCGCCATGGCGTACACGGCCGTCTACATGCTCTACATGCTGAACACCCTGAACATCCCCAAAGGCCTGATCGGCGTCCTGACCGCCCTGAGCGGCATCGGCGGACTGCTCGGCGCCTGGATCACGGCCCGCCTCTCCAAGCGCTACGGCGAAGACCGCATTCTTCTCATCTCAGTCGTCTTCTTCCCCATCGAAATCCTCGCAGTGGGCCTGCTGGCCGGCCCGCTGTGGTGGAAACTCTCCCTGCTCGCCCTGACCAGCACGATCACGGGCGGCATAGTCGTCGCCTTCGCCACCTGCATGGGGGCGATCACCCTACGAGAAACCACTCCCGAACTGCGCGGCCGGGTGAACGCCACCATGACCTTCGCGGTGCAAGGCGTCCTGGCCCTGGGCGGCCTCGCCGGCGGATTCCTGGCCGAGTTTCTCGGCCTACGCCCGGTCATCCTCATTTGCGCGGCAGGAATAGCCCTGAGTGCCGTCTGGATCTGGACGTCCCCCATCCGCCCGACTCACCTCAAGCCCGCCCACCTCAAGCCTGTACGTTCCGACCTCGAACCGAATTCCGCATCCGCACCGGCGACCACATCCACATCGCTCACCGCACGCCCGGACCAGTTGATCGAATCCAAACGCCATAGGCTCTAACGCCCCGGCACCCCCGCCGGCCTGCGCGAAACTGACTTCGTTCTGTCGCCACCACGAGGATCAGCGCCGAGCGGGACGGCGCGTTGCGTGGTGGCCACCCACCCAGCAGTGGATCAGCACTCTCACGTCACGTGCCACTCACCTCGGCGAACGTCGGGCGAGGGATGGCACCGCTCTACGGGTAAGCAACCGCGCTCCTGGAGCGGCGGTCGCTGCCCGTGCCGGCCCCGGTGGTGACACCGCTCTACGGGGACGCCCGCCTTTCACTGCCGTCGGACGCCGCCGGGCCCGCACCCATCATCCACCCTTCCGCGCCCTACCCGAACCCTTCATCCACAGCCCGGCTTGATCCACGGCCCTTTATCCACAGAACGACGTTCACCCCAACCCATCCACGGCGCCGCGCCCAAACTTCACCGCATGAACACCCACCTCGCCGCCCCCGCGCCCGAACGTCACACAGCAATCCCCCTTACCCCGCGAACCACCACGACCCCTTCAGGCGACTGCCGCACGCCGAAACCCGCATCGCCATCACCGGCCGGCACTCGCCGACGACGCGCAATCCCGCCGGCGCCGCCCCTTCCCCCAAGGGCCCTGGCCAGGGCCACCTCCATCACCCTGACCGCGCTCCTCTGCGCCACTCTGGCCCTGCCCGTCCGCGCCCCCTCAGCCAGAGCCTCACCCTCCTCCACCTGGCGCTGGCCCCTCGACGGGCAGCCTCGGATCATCCGTCGCTTCTTCCCGCCGCCAGAGCCCTGGCTCGCGGGTCACCGTGGCATCGACCTGGCCGCCCCCGCAGCCACCCCCGTCCTGGCGGCAGGCCCGGGCACGATCGGCTTCGCCGGCCCCGTGGCGGGAAAGGGCGTGGTCACGATCGACCACCAAGACGGCCTGCGAACGACGTACCTTCCGGTCACCGCCTCCGTGCGCCGAGGCCAGCCGATCACGGCCGGAGCCGAACTCGGCGTCCTCGAGAGTCCGGCGGACTCGAAACCCCATTGCGCGGAGTCATGCCTGCACTGGGGTCTGCTACGCGAAGGCCGCTATCTGAACCCACTTCAGCTCCTGGGCCAGGCCCCCACCCGGCTCCTGCCCTTCTGGCCCTCCGCCCGGCCCACCGCGCGAGGCGCCGACCCCCTGGCCCCACCCCGCCATGGCCCTCATTCCGCCCCGCCCACGGGCGCGCCCACCGTCACCGAGCCTCGCAGCACTACCCTCATCCCCCCTCAAGCAGGTCCGGCTCCACAACCGCCGCACGCGTGGCACCTGCACCTCACCACAACAAGAAACGGGCCTCCCCGGGCGCCAGCACCACGGCATCCTCCTGTGAGCGGGTCCGCTCCCCTCCCCAGGCCCGCCCTTCACCACCCCACCCCAACCTCCACCAGCGCGGCCTACGCCAGCCGCACGGCCTCCACCGGCCCCAGATTCACCCCCGCGACGGCCGGCCCGCTGGGTGGCCCCACCACCCCCACCGGCCGCGGGGGCGAACCAAACCACCGGCGTCACCACGCGACGAAGACAACCCGGCATCTGCAACGCGAAGGCCCGCCCTCTCTCCTCGCCATAGTGATCACCGGCCTCGGCGCCCTCCTCGCAGCCCTCCTCCTGATCGCGACCGCATACCGGACCCACCGCAGACGCCCCACACGTCCGCGACCACGCAACCGCCCGGTCGGCTGGCACCGCAAGCGACGACGCCACGCGGCCGGACCTCGCAGGAACGGCCCTCCTTCCCGCGCATGACGGCACCCTCACCGCAACCGACCACGCGATGTCGGCCCCCCACCCTGACCGAACCGCCCTTCCCCAGGGCCTGCTCCCCCATCCAGGGCTGCCCGTCAACGAGCCGGTCTCTCCGCCCGAACCTCCTCTCGAAGAGGCCGGACTCCACCGATCACGCCCTCGGGTGCGCCTGCCGATACGCCGCCCGCAACCGCTCAATCGAGACATGCGTATAAATCTGCGTCGTGTTCAACGACGCATGTCCCAGCAGTTCCTGCACGCTGCGTAGATCCGCACCGCCCTCAAGGAGGTGAGTCGCCGCACTGTGCCGCAACCCGTGCGGGCCCATGTCCGGCGCGCCTTCCACCTGGGCCAGCCGGGCGTGCACCACCCGCCGCACGGTCCCCGCATCGATGCGTCCACCCCGCACCCCCAGGAAGAGGGCCGGCCCCGACCTCTCCCGCATCCACAGCGGCCGGCCGTGGATACACCACCGGTCGAGCGCTCGCAGCGCGGGCATCCCGAACGGCACCGACCGCTCTTTACGTCCCTTGCCCAGCACTCTGATGACGTTCCGCTCACGGTCCACGTCATCGACGTCGAGCGCGCAGAGTTCGCTCACCCGTACGCCGGTGGCGTACAACAACTCGAGAAGAGCCTGGTCCCGCATCTCCTTGGGCTCCCCGATCGGCGGCTCCTCCAGGACGGCCTGCGCCTGCCGCTGGTCGAGCACGGCGGGCAGCGGCCGGGGCGCCTTGGCGCTTCCCAGCAGCAGCCCGGGATCGTTCGGCAGCCACCCCCGCCGGTGACAGTAAGCGGTGAAGGTACGCGCGCAGGCGGTCCTGCGCGCCAGGGTGGCCCGCGCCTTGCCCGCCGCGTGCTGTCCGGCCAGCCATTCCCGCAACGCCCCGATGTCGAGCCCCTCGATCAGCCCGCCCAGGTGATCGAGCAGCGAGTTCACATCGGTCAGGTACGCCCGCACCGTATGGGGGGACAGATCACGTTCAAGCCGCAGATACCGCCCGAACTCGGCCACGACTTCATCCCTGTCCACGCCCGAACCCCCCTCGTGTCCGCACCACCCTCAAGGCACGGCATCAACGCCCTTGACGATGCGCCGCTACCCAAACACCACCAACACCACAACATCGCCATTTCCCTAGACCCACAGGACCATCACCTTGACCAACACACCACCCCTCACCCAGCCACCCACCGAAGTCCAGGCCACACCCATCGCCCAGCGATATCAACCACACCAGCCCGACGACCGGCAGGTTCGGATGATCACATCCGCAATCTCACACACGGGCACACGAGGGCGCCCACCCGGCAGTCACCCGGGAGGTCAGCGTGCCTCAAAACCGGACAGGGAATCCGTCACCCGGAACCTCCGCCATCAGCCGACTGGCCCAGACCGCTCCCCGCGCTCATCAACCACGCCGCGATGTCATCGACCACGGCCGGATCGACGTGTTGCGCCGAACCGTATCCCGCCGGAGTGGACGGCCCTTCCCCGGGAAAGAAGAGGTGGTCGTCAGCGTCGTACACCTTGATCGTGACCTCTGACCGGCCTGCGAGACCCGCCCGCCAACGCGGGAGATCGTCGGCGACGGTCACCTGGTAGTCCCGCCCGCCCTGGAGGATGAGCATCGGCCGGCCCAGCGCCGCCGCGGTCGCCACCGGGTCGTAGTCACGCAGATCCAGCCAGTACGAAGCCGGGAAGCCGAAGGGCAGAGCGTCTGCCGGCGTCGAAGGCGAAAGATCAGGGCTGTCGACCGTCGCGGCCTGCCGTGCGAACCCTTCGACCACGTCCTCGGAGAGGTACGGGGGGTCCAGCGACGCGAGATAGCGGCCCACGCGTACGGCGGAATGATGCATCGGCTGCGTGTCGCCGGCCAGGATCACCAGACCGGCCACCGCGTCTTCGGCAGCGGCCACCCGTGGGGCGACCTTCCCTCCCATGCTGTGCCCCAAGACGAAGACCCGCTCCGGGTCCACTCCCGGCTGCCGCCTCAGGAGGCGTACGGCGGCGACCGCGTGCGGCACGTACTCGCTCGTCATGGTGAAGCCGGGCTCGTCCATCATGTGGCCGTGCGCATGGGTCACCTTGTCGAACCTCAGTACCGTCACGCCGCGGCTCGCCAGTCCCCATGCCAGGTCCTTGAGCGGCTTGTTCGGACCGCTGGTCCCGTCCCGATCGAACGGGCCTCCCCCGCTGAGCAGGACGACACCAGGACCGGGCTGACCAGCGTGCGGCAGAGTCAGCGTGCCGGGCACGGCGTCGGCGCCGTCGCCCACCGTGACGTCTTCCTCCGCGAAGCTGCCGGGCTCGGCGTAGGGCGGTGGCGCCCATGAGGCGGTGACCGCGGGCACGAGCTGCAGCCCGTGCAGTTCGCCACCGGCGTCGACGGCGGCGACGAGTGTGAACTCTCCCTGCTCGCACACCACCGGAACGCTCACGCGCACCAGCCCCTCGCCGGCCGGCTCACTCACCGGCTGCCCCACAACGGACACCGGACCGCGCTTGCCGATCTCGGCCTCCCAAGCGGCCTGCACCATCTGCGCGGACACCATCGCCCGTAACCGCGGCGCGAACAACCGCCCAATCTGAGCGAAGCGCCCCTCACCCGCCATCTCCACGACCGACACGGCCGTCATCACCGGATCGCTTGCCATCACAGCACCTCCACGAGCACCTATCTCATTCTTGAGAAAGGTAACACATATGAGACTATAAGCCCGTGGACACTTTGGAGCTGCTGGCCCATCCCGTCCGGTTGCGGGTCGTACACGCGATGCGTGGCGGACGCCTGCTCACGACCTCCCAGCTGGCTGCGCGAATCCCCGACGTCTCCAAGGCCACGCTCTACCGGCACATCGACCTGCTGGCGAGCGAGGGAGTGCTGGAGGTGGCCGACGAGCGGCGGGTACGAGGGGCGGTGGAGCGCCGCTACCGGCTACGCCAAGACCTCGCGGTGATCGACGCGGCCATGCTCGAATCACTGTCACGCGACGACCATCGGCGCGGCTTCGCCACCGCGATGGCCATCCTGCTCGCGGAATTCAACGCCTACCTCGACCGAGACGACGCCGACCCGGTCGCCGACCTCGTCGGTTACCGGCAGCACGCGCTCTGGCTCAGCCCGGACGAACTCCACGAGCTGATCACCGAGCTGCGCGCGGCCATCGCACCCCGGCTGACCAATTCGTTCGCACCAGGCCGCACGCAATACCTGCTCAGCCCCATCCTGTTCCCCACCGAAACACCACCCCCATCTCCCACCACTGACCACGACCCAGAACAAGACCAAGAACGCGACATCGGCCGCGCCACCAGCACCAGCGGCGGCCTCGGCAACGCCATTGGGCCCGCCGACAGCAGCAGCACCGAAAGCAACAGCCGCATCAGCGAGCACAGCGACGCCGATGCCGGTAACCCCAACTGCAGCGGCAGCGGTGCCGCTGCCGGCCCAGCCGAACCCAGCAGCGGCACCAGCGCCAACAGCGTTAGCGACACTCACAGCGGTAGCGACACCCACGGCAGTAGCGGCATCAGCAACGGCAACAGCGCCGATGCCGACAGCGGCAGCGGCACCGACAGCGGTTACAGCTCCGACGATGACGGCGACGCACGGCGATAAACAGCGACCACGACGGCAGCGACGGCGCCTGGCGAGACCCCGAGTTGCCGAGACGACCAGAGGTGGCAGCACGTCCAGAACCTGTGAGAGCGCCCGATCCGCCGACTTCCCCGAAGGCGGGCCCGGCATCCAGAGGTGGGGGCGTTTCGGGAGCGTTCAGGTGTCTGGAGCGGGCGGGTGTTCAGGGCGAGCCGACGTCCGAGGCGAACCAACGTCCGAGGCGAGCCGACGTCCGAGGCGAACCAACGTCCGAGGCCAGCCGACGCCCAAGGCCAGCCAGCGTCCGGGAGTGACGGGGACTACGGGTGCGGGGGCTACGGGGGTGGCGGGGCGTCGGTCGGGTCGGGTTCGGGGGTGGGTGGGGGGTCGAGGGCGACGGATTCGGAAGCCTTGCGGTACGCACTCGGCTGCCTGCGGAGACGCCAGCCGTCCGGGGTTCGTTCTATGTAACCCGCGGCGGCGAGGCCGCCCAGGGCGCTCAGCGTCTTGTCCAGGGCCACCCCGGCGGCCACCGCGATTGAGGCCGGCCCCGCGCCGCCTCGGGAAGGGACGGCGTCCAGGACTCTCTTGGTCGGCTCGTTGAGTTTGTCCCTGGCGACCACGGGAGCCCTGAGCTGTGGGGCCAGGTCGTCGCCGATCACGCCCACGAGATCGATCATGTCCTCTGGTGTGGTGATGCACACCGCCTTGCGCTCCCGGAGCAGCTTGTGGCAGCCGGCCGACATCGCCGAGGTGACCGGGCCCGGGACGGCTCCCAGGTGTCTGTTGAGTGCGAGGGCGTGCGTGGCCGTGTTGAGCGCGCCGCTGCGGAGCGCGGCCTCCACCACCACGGTGCCTCTCGACAGGGCGGCTATCAGCCGGTTCCGGATGAGGAAGCGGGCTCGCGTCGGATGGACGCCGGGCGGGCATTCACTGACCACCACGCCCTTCTCCCTGATCGCGGTGAACAAGGGTTCGTGAGCGGTCGGGTAGCAGACGTCGACGCCACAGGCCAGTACGACGACCGTCGGCGCACCGGCGGCCAGCGCGCCCCTGTGGGCCGCGCCGTCCACGCCGAACGCTCCCCCGGACACGACGGTCCAGCCCGATTCGCTCAGACCGACGCCGAACTCGGCCGCGAGGTGCGCCCCGTAGGCGGTGGCCGCTCTCGCACCGACCACCGCCACTGATTGCAGGCAGGAGAAGCGCAGGTCCGCATTGCCGTGCGCCCAAAGCCCCAGAGGGCGGCTGCGGCCCAGCTGGTCCAGCTGGGTGGGCCATTCCGGGTCACCGGGGATGATCAGCCTGGCTCCGGACCTTAGTCCGGCTTCGACGTCGGCCACGGGGTCGGCGGCTGCGAGGCGGGCGTACCAGGCGTTGAGACGGGATGTGAGGTCCTGCGGTCGTTCTTGCTCGGCTTCCCGGGCCACGAATTCTGGCGGCAGGGCACGCGTTCGGATGGCCTCCACTGCTCGTGGCGCCCCGTACTCCGCTACGAGGCGGCCCATGACGGTGTCCCCTACGTCGGCGGCCCTCATGAGTGCCGCCCTGGCTTCGACTTCAACAGGAATCCGAGCCGCACGCCGCATCCCTTGCGCCCCGCTTTCATGCTCTACCTGCGGGTGGTCTGAGAATGGCGCCTGGTTCGGGGGTTGGGCGTGGCCCTGGGATTTCACGTGACGCCGGGACTCGACGCGGCCCCGGGATTCCACGTGGTTCGGGAATTCCCCTTCCGTCCGGGGTTTCCCTTGCCCCTCGGGTTCCACATGGCCGCGGGATTCGGGGTGGCTTGGGAAGTGGGCGTCGGAGTTGACGGTGGATTGGGCTGCGGCCAGAGGTTGAGACAGGGGCTGATCCTGAACGTGGGGTTGCGGCGTTTGAGCGTGGGATGGCGAGCTGCCGGCGTGAAGTGACGAGCTCTGACCGTGGGCGTGGCCTGGCGGAGCCTGGGCACCGCAGGGCGCCTGGGCGTAATCCGGCAGAGTATGCGCCATGGGCGGCGATTGCGCCTGTAGCGAGTACGGATATGGGGGCGGGGGCAAGGACTGCGGCCGGTGTCCAGCCACGCCGGCCAGTTCGGTTGCGATTGCGGGTGCTGGGCCGGCGGCATTCGCAACCTCGGATACGGCTCCCGTAAGGACGGGAGGTGTGTTCGTCCTGGGAACTGCGCACTCCGTGTTTTCCGGAGTTGCGGGAGGTAGCGCGTGTTCCGGAGTTATGGGAGGCATGCGGGTCAAGAGATCCTCCGATGATGCGGGGTGGGATTGTCGAGGTCTTCGGCGGAGTGGAGTTGCGGAAGTCCTCGGGCGGGATGCGATCGTCGGCGGCCTTCGCGGGATGCGAGGCCCCGTCTGATCGGAACCGGTGGTCACGCGGCTGCTCAGGGTTGTCAGGTGGCACGGTCAGAGCTGGTTCAGGTCACGCCTAGCCAGAAGCTGAGGGCGGCGTTGGTGTCGTCTGGTCCGGGGGTGTCCCTGTCGGCGAGGTCGGCAAGGGTCCAGGCGACCCGGACGGCGCGGTCGAGGCCACGGGCCGTGAGGGTGCCCGAGTCGAGGCAGGCCGTCATGGGGCGCATGGCCTCGGCGGACGGGCGATAGTCGGAGTGGAGGACGGAGGAGGGGATTTCGGCGTTGGAGCGCCACTGGGTGCCGGCCAGGCGCTTGGCGGCGCGTTCGCGGGCCAGCAGGACGCGTTCGGCCACCGTCTTGCTGGTCTCCACGAACTGGCGGTCGGCCAGGAGCTCGCGTCTGGACGAGCGGACGACCGTGACCTTCATGTCGATGCGGTCGAGGAGCGGGCCCGACAACCTGCCCAGGTAGCGACGTCTCACCGTGGGAGAGCATTTGCAGGTGTCTCCCTGGTCCTCCGCCTGGGCGCAAGGACAGGGGTTAGCGGCCAGCACGAGCATGAATCTGGCGGGGAACGTGACCGAACCCGCGGCCCTGGACACCGTCACCCGGCCGGACTCCAGCGGCTGTCTCAGCGCGTCGAGGACGTGGCGTTGGAACTCCGGAGCCTCGTCAAGGAACAAGACCCCTCTGTGAGCCAGGGAAACGGCTCCGGGGCGGACGATCGTACTGCCGCCGCCGATGATCGCGGCGGAGGTCGCGGTGTGGTGCGGGCTGACGAACGGTGGCCGGTTCACCATGGGAGCGCTGGGCGGCAGGACGCCCGCGACCGAGTGGATGGCGGTGACCTCCAGGGCGTGGTCGAGCTCCAGATCCGGCAGGAGGGTGGGGAGACGTTCGGCCAGCATGGTCTTGCCGGTGCCGGGCGGCCCGAGCATCCAGAGGTTGTGACCCCCGGCGGCGCACACTTCAAGGGCGCGGCGGGCGACCGGCTGGCCCACGACGTCGGCCAGATCGAGGTCGTGGGCGTCGGTCGGCTTGGGCGGCTCGGCGCACTCCTCGGTCTCGACCGGCTTGGGCGGGTCGTCTCCCCTGCGCAGCCACTCCACGAGCTGCCGCAGGTCGGCGACCGGGACCACCTGCACATCGGGCACGAGGACGGCCTCCGCCGAGTTACCGGACGGCACCACGACGGTCACGTCGCCGTGCTTGGCCGCGCCCAGGACCGAGGGAAGCACGCCGCGCACGGGTCTTATGCGGCCGTCGAGGCCCAGCTCCCCCAGGAAGAACGGCTGCGCGATGCGCTCGGCCGGGATCACGCCCGCGGCGCCCAGGATGGCCACGGCTATGGCCAGGTCGAACTGCGATCCGCGCTTGGGCAGGCTCGCCGGGAAGAGGCTGACGATGATGCGGGCGTCCGGCCAGGGATAGCTGCTGTTGACGACCGCGGACCTGACCCTGTCGCGGGCCTCGCTGAGCGCCGTGTCGGGGAGGCCGATGAGATGGATGCCGGCCAGGCCGTTGCCCACGTCGGCCTCGACCTCGACCGTGCGGCCTGTGACTCCCACCAGGGCCACGCTTCGTGTGCGGGCCACGGCCATTCAGATCACCCCCCGCACATGCCGCATGGCGAAATCGCCGGCGAAGCGCTCCAGGGCGATCACGTCCACTCGTATGGAGGCGAACGTGCGGGTCTGGGTGGACAGCCACTTGGCCGCGAGCATGCGCAGCCTGGCCAGCTTGGCGGGGCTCACAGACTCCAGCGCCGTGCCGTGGGATCTGCCCGATCGGGTCTTGACCTCGACCACGACCAGGGCGGGGCCGTCTCTCGCGATGATGTCGATCTCCCCGTGGCGGCAGCGCCAGTTGCGCTCGATCACCTCCATGCCCTCGGCCTCCAGGTAGGTCACGGCCATTTGTTCGCCGCGTTTGCCGAGCTCGAGCTTGCTCTCCGTGGCCATGGGCCATCTCCGTCCTGTCGGGTCGCGCGTCCTGTCGGGTCGTGCGGGTCTGGTCGTGACCTTCTCGGATGCGGGGTGGCGGAGGAGGAGCCGAACGGGATTCTGGGGATTGTGGGTGGGGAGTTGGCGAGGGCTGTGGATAAGGAGGCCAGGGCGAGCTGGATGAGGAGACGGGGACGGAAGTAATGGAGGTGGTGAAGATCGTGTACTTGGTGCGCCTGTTGGACAGGGTGGACAGCGAGGCGGCGGAAACGGCCGCACCGGACGCCGAACGGCGAAACACCCAAAAGCCGAAATGGCGATAGCGACCGCGCTTGACGGCAGAGTGACGGAGAAGGTCATCCCGAACAGCGAGACGGTAGAAAGCCGCCACTTGGGAGGGCGGGTGAAAGGGCTTCGCGGCTGGCGGGGAGGGAGGCGGGGCGAGGCGTGGGCCCGCCTTGCCGCCGAAAGCAGAAAGACGAAAACGGTTGAGCAGAACGCGGCCACTCTTCAGCGACCGCTTCCGGCCGCCTCTTCAGCGACCTCGCCCGACCGCCTCTTCAGCGACCTCGCCCGGCGACCTCTTCAGCGACCTCGCCCGACGGCTTCCGCACCCATGGGGCCTCGAATCATTCCGGTCAACGACCTCGGATCGTTCCGCCCTGCGGCGTCACACGGTCCTGCTCGCCGGGCCCGGGCCCCTCCCGCCCACGAACGTTCCCGAACCCGGAGCAGCCCGCCGCCGCCCCTACCCCGAGAACCCTTCCTTGGGCATTTCCAGGTCCGCCTTGGCCAGTTCCTCCACGTTCACATCCTTGAACGTGACGACCCGCACGTTCTTGACGAACCGCGCCGGCCGATACATGTCCCACACCCAGGCGTCCTGCATCTTCACGTCGAAGAAGACGTCGCCGTTCTCCGCGGTGCGGACGTCGAGATCGACCGAGTTGGTCAGATAGAACCGCCGCTCAGTCTCCACCACGTACGTGAACAAACCGACGACATCACGGTATTCGCGGTAAAGCTGCAGCTCCATCTCGGTTTCGTACTTTTCGAGATCCTCTGCGCTCATCGCGGTCCTCCTGTCGTACCGGTCCCCCGGTTCGCCTGCTCAGGCAACCCCGGCCCCCATTTCATTTTCACCCATCTCCCTCGCCACCGTGACGAAGGAGTAACGGTGATCGGGACACGGGCCGTGCGCCTCCAGCGCCAGCCGGTGTCCTGGTGTGACATACCCCTTGTGCTCGGCGAAGCCGTACTGCGGGTAGCGCTCGTCCAGCGCGACCATGAGCCGGTCTCGGGTCACCTTGGCCACGATGGACGCGGCCGCCACGCACGCGGCCACCTGGTCCCCCTTCCATACGGCCAGTGACGGCGCCGGCAGGCCCGGCACCGGGAAGCCGTCCGTCAGGATGTACTCCGGATCACAGGGCAACTGCGCGACGGCCCGCCTCATTCCTGAAACGTTGCACTTGTGAAGACCTTTGGCATCGATCTCCCCCGGTGGGATGATCACTATGCCCACGTGGGAGACCCGCGTGATCTGGTCGTACAGGCGCTCCCGCACCGCGGGGGTCAGCAGTTTCGAGTCGCCGAGGCCGTCGATCTGCCTGCGCAGGATGACGGCCGCGACCACCAGCGGGCCCGCGCAGGCGCCGCGACCGGCCTCGTCGACGCCCGCGATGGGGGTGAGGCCGCGGCGGGCCAGCGCCCGCTCATAGGCGTAGAGTCCGGAATCGCGCCGGACGACGCTCGGTCGAGGGCGGAACGCAACTGTCATGACACAGGCAGCGTACGCCCCATTCGCCGCAAACCGCGACTGGAAGGCGGGCTTACTTGACCTTGTCGAAAATGTCGGGCCGGGAGAAGAGGTAGCCCCGCGACAGCGGCCAGTAGCGCACCACGGCCTTGCCGATCACCGCATCCTCCGAGATGAAGCCCCCTCCGGGCTCCTCCATGTGGGCCCGCGAGTCGGCCGAGGCGCTGCGGTGGTCGCCCATCAGCCAGAGCTTCCCGGCCGGCACCTTGACGTCGAACGTATCGCCGGAAGCGTAATCGTCAGGATAGAGGTAGGAGCTCTCGTCCAGCGCGGTGCCGTTGACCGTGATGCGCTTCTGCTTGTCGCAGCACACCACCCTGTCGCCGCCCACGCCGATCACCCGCTTGATCGTGTCTTCGCCGTTCCAGCCCTTGAAGACCACGATGTCGCCGCGCTCGGGCTTGCCGGCGAGCTTGTTGACGAACACGCGGTCGTTGACCAGCAGCGTGTTCTCCATCGACACCGACGGGATGTAGAACGAACCGACCACGAACGCCTGCAGCAACAGCGCGATGCCGACGCCCATGATGAGCAGCAGGACGGTCTCGCGGAACCCGCCCTTCTTCTTCTCTTTCCCCACGCCCTCCGCCTTCTCGGTGTCAGCCATCAACGCCTCCTGCGCAGGCGCCGACGGACCAGCACCAAGGGTACGGCCATCCCGAACCCGGCGACCAGCGGCACCGCGCCACCGAGCGCCTGGAGCCCGGGCTGCGCGAACGTCTCGGGGATGTCGATCGAGTCGAACCGGTTGAACGGCCACACGATCACGAAGGCCCGCCCGATGACCTGGCCCTCGGGAATGGAGCCGCCTCCCGGGTCACCGGTGTGCGCGCGGGAGTCGAGCGAGACCGAGCGGTGGTCGCCCATGACCCACAGCCGCCCCGGGGGCACCGTGATGTCGAAGAACTCGCTGGAGGGCACGTCACCCGGATAGAGATAGCCCTCCTCGTCGAGTGGCGTGCCGTTGACCGTGATGCGCCCCTTGGAGTCGCAGCACTTGACGTGGTCGCCGCCGACGCCGATGACGCGTTTGATGTAGTCCTTCTCTCCGGGCACGATGCCGAACGCCGTGCCGACCCACCGGAAGAACGCCGCGACCGGGTTGGACGGCTCTTCGAGCTGGAACTCGCCGTCCCAGGAGTCGACGCCGGAGAAGACCACCACGTCGCCACGCTCGATGTCGCGGGTGTGGTAGACGAGTTTGTTGACCAGGACCCTGTCATTGGTGAGCAGGGTGTTCTCCATCGACTCCGACGGAATGTAGAAGGCCTGGACCACAAAGGACTTGATGATCAGGGCCAGCACCAGGGCCACCACGACGAGAACGGGAAGCTCTTTCCAGAACGACCCCTTCTTCTCCTTGTCGCCCTTGGCCGGCTTCTGAGCCTCTTCCGCGACCACGTCCACCTCGTCCTCGACAGGGCGGCGCGCCGCGCCGTGCTCCTGGCTTTCGTTAGTCATCGCTGACGAGCCTAGATGATGCACCGGCTCGACAAGCCTCGACCGACGTTACACCGTGCACGAGTCGCTCCACATAAAGGAAACGCCCCTGTAAAGCCGAAAGGCCCGCATGCGCATGCGCGTGCGGGCCTTTGGCTCGGGCCGGGGTTACTTGGCGGCCGTCGTCTCGCGCTTCTCGCGGATGCGGGCGGCCTTGCCGCGCAGGTCGCGCATGTAGTAGAGCTTGGCGCGACGCACGTCACCGCGGGTCACGAGCACGATCTTCTCGATGACCGGGCTGTGCACCGGGAAGGTGCGCTCGACGCCGACGCCGTAGCTGACCTTGCGGACCGTGAAGGTCTCGCGGGCGCCGCTGCCCTGCCGGCGCAGCACGAAGCCCTTGAAGACCTGGATGCGGGAGCGGTTTCCTTCGACGACTCGGACGTGAACCTCGAGCGTGTCACCGGGGCGGAAATCCGGCACGTCGCTGCGCAGGGTCGCCTTCTCGAGCTCCTGGATCTTCGTGTGCATGAGAGCTAAACCTCAAGTCCTCGCGAGCACGCGGAGGTCCACCCGGCCGTGGCTCGCGGCGGACGCGCTTGCTGATGTGATGAGCCCGGGACCGTCTCCCGGGCATGACAGACCAACCAAATGACGGTTGGCAGCGATTCAGTTTGCCATATCTTCCGGCTGGAGGCGAAACGAGAGCTCTTCGAGGAGCTTTCTGTCGTGCTTGTCCAGCGTCTCGGGATCGAGCGCCGCCGCCAGTTCCGGCCGGTTCCGTACGGTACGCCGGATCGCCTCGTCCCGCCGCCATCGGGCGACATTTCCGTGATGCCCGGACAGCAGCACGGCGGGCACCTCATGCCCCCGCCACACGGGCGGCTTGGTGTAGACCGGCCCTTCGACCAGGTTGCGCATCGAGCCGGGCGCGAAGGAGTCGTCCACGGCCGACTGGGCGTTGCCGAGCACCCCGGGCAGCAGCCTGCCGACGGCCTCCACCATGACCAGCACCGCCACCTCGCCGCCGGCCAGCACGTAGTCGCCGATGCTGACCTCGTCGACGCGCAGCCGCGCGGAGTATTCGGCCATGACCCGGGAGTCGATGCCCTCGTAGCGCCCGCACGCGAACAGCAGCCACGGCTCCCCGGCCAGCTCCTGCGCGAGCTCCTGGGTGAACGGCCGCCCGCTCGGCGTCGGCACGATCATGCGCGGCGGCGGCGCCTCGCCCGGGGCGCCGATCACGGTGTCGATGGCCTCGCCCCACACCTCGGGCTTCATGACCATGCCGGGCCCCCCGCCGTAGGGGGTGTCGTCCACGGTCTTGTGCACGTCGTGGGCCCAGTCGCGCAGCTGGTGCACCCGCACGTCGAGGGTCCCCCGCTCGCGGGCCTTGCCGATCAGCGAGACGTCCAGCGGCGCGAAGTATTCGGGGAAGATGGAGATGATGTCGAGCCGCATCACAGCAGCCCTTCCGGCGGATCGACGACCAGCCGCCCGCCCTCCAGGTCGACCTCGGGCACCAGCGCCTTCACGAAGGGGATGAGCGCGTCCTCCTGGCCCTTCCTGCGCACCACGAGAAGGTCCTGGCCGTGGTGGAGCACGTCCTCCACCTCTCCGACCGGCTCGCCCGCGACGGTCTGCACCGCCAGCCCGATGAGCTGGTGGTCGTGGAACTCGTCGGGGTCCTCGGGCGGCGTCACCTCGGCCGAGTCGATGACCAGCATGGTGCCGCGCAGCTCCTCGGCCGCGTCGCGGTCGGCGACGCCCTCGAACGACACCAGCAGCATGCCCTTGTG
Organism: Nonomuraea candida; assembly: GCF_000725485.1. Classification (GTDB taxonomy): domain Bacteria; phylum Actinomycetota; class Actinomycetes; order Streptosporangiales; family Streptosporangiaceae; genus Nonomuraea; species Nonomuraea candida. Next base: position 50,880 of record NZ_JOAG01000058.1, read on the forward strand.
CCAGCGGCGGCCCGCGACGACGAGCGGCCCCCGGTCGGCGGGGTCGGTCGCGATGGCAGTGCCGGCGGCGAAGCGCAGCTCGGGATCGTCGGTGCGCACCTCCACGGTCACGTCACCGCGTACCCCGTGCGGGCGGCCTATCCGGCCGACGACCAGCTGCACGTGAACCTGCTTTCTTCTCTTTCAACGCGGAGCGCCCCCATCGGAACGAAGCCGATGAGGGCGCGCAAACCTGACGCTAACGGACCGCTTCGTGCAGATCGAGCAGATCGACCCGCACGTACTTCCCGTCGGCCAGGGCGTTCACGACCGTGCGCAGCGCCTTGGCGGTGCGCCCGCCGCGTCCGATGACCTTGCCCAGGTCCTCGGGGTGCACCCGGACCTCCAGGACGCGCCCGCTGCGAATGCGGCGTGCGCGGACCCGGACATCGTCGGGATGTTCGACGATGCCCTTCACGAGGTGCTCGAGAGCCTCCTCGAGCACGTCAGCCCTCGCCCTCGGACGGGGTCTCGGCGGGGGCCTCGGCCTCGTCCTTCTTCTTGCTCTTCTTCGGCGTGGTGGCGGCCGTGCCGGTGTCGCCACCGGACAGCGCCTCCTTGGCCGCGGCCTCGTAGAGGGCGTGGCGGTCGGGCGCGGGCTCGGCGACCTTCATCGGCGCCGGGGCCGGCTCGCCCTTGAACTTCTGCCAGTCACCGGTGAGCTTGAGCAGCTTGAGCACCGGCTCGGTCGGCTGCGCGCCGACACCCAGCCAGTAAGCCGCACGCTCGGCGTTGACCTCGATGCGCGAAGGGTTCTCCTTCGGGTGGTACAGGCCGATCTCCTCGATCGCCCGGCCGTCACGCTTGGTGCGGCTGTCGGCGACGACGATACGGTATTGAGCGTTGCGGATCATGCCGAGCCGCTTGAGCTTGATCTTGACTGCCACGGGTGTGGTCTCTCCTGCATTCGAGCGTGGGTGAACGGCATCACGCCGAGTGGGGCACGACGGGATGACGCTCCAGGGACAGGCGCGACCGGCGGGAGATGAGAGGGCACCCGCGTGGCCACGGTGTTCCAACATGTCATTGTGCCAGATCGACGGCAGTGCCCACGACCCGTCACGCCGGGGGCACCGCAAAGGTCCGGCAAGGGCTTCCGCGCCGCCCCGGCGCCCCCGGAGCGCCACGCCCCGGCAACCGGACGGGGCCCGCCCCCGAAGAGGGCGGGCCCCGTAACGCGGGACGTTACTTCTGTCCGGGCAGCCGCAGCTTGGACGGGTCGAAGCCGGGCGGCAGCTCGACCCCGGGCGGCAGCTTGCCGCCGAGGTTGCCCAGCACGCCGCCCTGCTTCGGCTCGGCGGGGGCGGAGTCGGAGGCGGCCTTGCCCAGCGCGGCCTTGCGCGGGTCGCCGCTCACGCGCCGCCCCTTCTTCGCCTTCTTCTGCGCCTTGCCCGCCTTGCCCCGGCCGCCCGGCATGCCGGGGATGCCCATGCCGCCGGCCATCCGCTTCATCATCTTCTGCGCCTCGAAGAAGCGGGTGACGAGGTTGCTCACGGCGCTGACGGAGACGCCGGAACCGGCGGCGATGCGGGCGCGGCGCGAGCCGTTGATGATCTTCGGGTCCTGCCGCTCGGCGGGGGTCATCGAGCGGATGATGGCCGCGATGCGGTCGAGGTCGCGGTCGTCGATGGAGTTGATCTGGTCGCGCATCTGCCCCATGCCGGGCATCATGCCGAGCAGGTTCTTGATGGGCCCCATCTTCTGGACCATCATCATCTGCTCGAGGAAGTCCTCGAGCGTGAAGTTCTCGCCCGACGTGAGCTTGCCGGCCATCTTGGCCGCCTGCTCCTCGTCGAACGTCTTCTGGGCCTGCTCGATCAGGGTGAGGATGTCACCCATGTCGAGGATGCGGGAGGCCATGCGGTCGGGGTGGAAGGCGTCGAAGTCTTCCAGCTTCTCGCCCGTGGAGGCGAACATGATCGGCCGGCCGGTGATGTGCCGCACCGAGAGCGCCGCACCGCCGCGGGCGTCGCCGTCGAGCTTGGTCAGCACGACGCCGTCGAAGCCCACGCCCTCCATGAACGCCTGCGCCGTCGTGACGGCGTCCTGGCCGATCATGGCGTCGACCACGAACAGGGTCTCGTCGGGCGAGACCGCGTCGCGGATGTCGGCGGCCTGCTTCATCATCTCCTGGTCGATGCCGAGGCGACCGGCGGTGTCGATGATGACGATGTCGTGGTTGAGCCGCCTGGCCTCGTCGATGGAGGCGCGGGCGACCCCGACCGGGTCGCCCACGCCGTTGCCCGGCTCGGGCGCGTAGACGGCGACCTGGGCGCGCTCGCCCACGACCTGGAGCTGCTGGACGGCGTTGGGCCGCTGCAGGTCGGCGGCGACGAGCATGGGCGCGTGGCCCTGCTCGCGCAGCCACCTGGCCAGCTTGCCCGCCAGCGTGGTCTTGCCCGCGCCCTGGAGGCCCGCCAGCATGATGACGGTCGGCGGCGTCTTGGCGAAGCGGAGCCTGCGGGTCTCGCCGCCGAGGATCCCGATCAGCTCGTCATTGACGATCTTGACGACCTGCTGCGCCGGGTTCAGCGCCTGGGAGACCTCGGAACCGCGGGCGCGCTCCTTGACCTGGGCGACGAACGCCTTGACCACCGGCAGCGCGACATCGGCCTCGAGCAGGGCGATGCGGATCTCACGGGTGGTGGCGTCGATGTCGGCATCGGACAGCCGCCCCTTGGATCGGAGGGAGGAGAAGACCGATGTCAGCCGGTCGGATAGCGTCTCGAACACGTGGTTGGCCAGTCCTCGAAGCGAATGTACGTCTAAGACTCCAGCCTATCCGCTTCGCTAGCCGCTCCAGCCTGGCACGGCCATCCGGACCGTGAGCGCGTGCTCGACGAGCTGGATCAGGACCTGCTTGACCGACTCCTTCGACCGGGCGTCCAGCCGGACGAGCGGGATGTGCGGCGACAGGGTGAGCGCGTCGCGCACCTCGGAGTCGCTGTGCGGGTACTGGCCGTCCCAGCCGTTGATGCCGACCACGAACGGGAGCTGGGCCTCCTCGAAGTAGTCGATGGCCGGGAAGCTGTCGGCCAGCCGGCGCGTGTCGACCAGCACGACCGCGCCGATCGCTCCTTTGACCAGGTCGTCCCACATGAACCGTCGATCCCGGCGGAGGCGTCGGTCATGACGGCCTCCGTGGTCAACGGCATGATCTCCGACACCGCGCCGACGAACGTCGTCTTGCCCACCCCGAACCCACCGGCGACGACGATCTTCGCCGAGGTGAGCCCGGGGCTAGAGCCTGCGTAGTCCACTGAGCACCCTTTCCAGCAGGTTGACGTCCGGTCTGCCTGCTTCCAGCTGCGGCTGATGCACTCGTACCAGGCCCTCCGCCGCCATGTCCGCGATCAACACCCGCACCACGCCGAGCGGCATCCGCAGCAGCGCCGAGACCTCGGCCACCGATCTGACCTGGAGGCAGAGCTGGCTGATCGCTTTGTACTCGGGCGTGATGTGGGAGAACTCCCGGTGCTCGGCGGTCGCCGAGGACACCAGGGCCTCCATGGCCAGTTTGACCTTGGGCGCGGTCCGGCCTCCCGTGACGGCGTACGGCCGTACCGGCGAGGCGGGGTCAGAGCTGGGGGGCGGGGGCGGGGGCTCCCAGCCGCCGCTGTGCCACGAATTCGTCACCTACATCACCTGGACTGGCTGGCGCGCAGCTCCGCGCGCACAGCCGGAGTCAGCACCTGACCGGCGCGATCGACCATCAGCGTCATCTGGTACGCCACCAGACCCATGTCACAATCCGGCGCCGCCAGCACCGCCAGACACGAACCATCACTGATCGACATGATCAGCATCAGCCCGCGCTGCATCTCCACGATCGTCTGATTGACCGCA
>NZ_KL647035.1:0-53795 GCF_000725485.1 Nonomuraea candida
CAACCACACCGTGCAGACCAAGGCTCTGCACGCCTACCTGCGCTGGCGCAACGCCCACGCCCGTCACCCCGACGTCCTGGCCGCCCAACGCCGCGAACGTGCCCGCATCCGTAGCGAGAAGGGTCTCCGCTGGGGCGGCCGGCCCCTCTCACCGGCCGCCTGAAATCCTCACCCAACCCGGTGATCGTTTCCGGTCACAGCACTAGGCGGCTGGGGACGGGTGATTCTCTGGGACGTTCGTCGCGCCCGGGTGGGCCGGCTTCGGTAGCGACCCGAGCACATTGGCGATCTTGTGAACCGGCATCTCTGGGCTCTGGTCCGTGGGAACATCTCGGCCGGCGCGGACCAGAAGCCGAGCGCGCCGTCGCCGATGGCCAGGACCGGGGCGCATGCCGCGCCGGGCGCAATCACGCAGCAGGTCCGCCCAGGATTCGGCCGACTCGCGGTAGCCGTCGGTGAGGGCGACGAGTTCCTTACGGCCGTCGGCGCGCTTCCCGATCAGCACCAGCAGGCAAAGCTTGTGCTCCTCCAGCCGGATGTTGACGTGGATGCCATCAGCCCACAGATAGACGTAGTCGACGCCGGACAGGTCGCGGGCGGCGAACGCTTGCTGTTCGGCTTTCCACCGCTCGGTGAGCTGGGGCAACAAGAGCGGTGCTGCGCGGCTGGGTTTCGCCCTGATGCTGAAGCTTTGAACAGGAGGCCCGGTTCCCACGCCGGGAGGATGTTCCCAAGGTCACGTCCACGGACGTGACCAAGCCCCCACCGAGGCCATCGCCGAGATCACCGGCCTGCTCGCCCCTCAGCCCAGAGGCAGACCCACCCGGAGCGCTGCGCCCATCTCAGCGTTCCTCGAGGAGGGGAGCACGTGCCGCTTGATGAGCGCGGGCCAGGCGCAGGACGTTGGCGATGATGCGGCGTCCGGCGTTGTGGTCGGTGGTCATGAGGGACTCGGGGTGGAATTGGACCGCCCAGCGGGGCGCGTGGCGGTGCTCGATCGCCATGACGACGCCGTCGTCGGTGGTTGCAGAGATCTCGTAGCAGTCCGGCACCTGGGCGGCATGCAGGGAGTGGTAGCGGCCTGCGGTGAACTGAGGGGGCAGGCCCGTCAGCAGGTGTCCGGAGTGGACGGTGATGCTGCTGGGCCGGCCATGGGCAGGTTCGGGCAGTGGCACTATGGTGCCACCGCTGTGCTCGATCATCGCCTGCAGTCCCAGGCAGACGCCGAAGGCGGGCAGCCCCCGGGCGGTGATCTCGTTGAGCAGGTCCAGGCAGCCGTGCTCTCCGGGGCGGCCGGGGCCCGGCGAGAGCACGACCAGGTCAGGGGTGAGTTCGTCGAGTGTGGCCGAGGGAAGTCCCGCGCGCATGGTGATCACCTGCGCACCGGCTTGGCGGAAGTAGTCGGCCAGTGTGTGTACGAAGGAGTCCCTGTGGTCGATCAGCAGAACTCGCATAGGTATCGCTTCGGTCTGCGGGGGCGGCGGCGTGTCCGGCTTGGTGGTGCGCGGGGCTCTGGTGAGGGTTTCCATCAATGCCTGGGCCTTGACCTGGGTCTCGCGCTCCTCGGCGTCAGGGTCGGAGTCGTGCAGGAGCGTGGCGCCGACGCGGACGGCGGCCAGCCCGTCGCGGATCTGCGCCGTACGCAGGGTCAGGCCACTGTCGAGGGTGCCGTCGAAGCGCAGGACGCCGACGGCGCCGCCGTACCAGCGGCGGGGGGATTGCTCGTGGTCCTCGATGAACTGCATCGCGGCCCGCTTGGGGGCGCCGGTGACGGTGACGGCCCACATGTGGGTGAGGAAGGCGTCCAGGGCGTCGAAGCCGGGGCGTAGCCGCCCTCGCACGTGGTCGACGGTGTGGATGAGCCGGGAGTACATCTCGATCTGGCGGCGGCCCAGAATCTGGACGCTGCCGGGGTCGCAGATGCGGGCCTTGTCGTTGCGATCGACGTCGGTGCACATGGTCAGCTCCGACTCGTCCTTGCCGGAGTTGAGCAGGGTGCGGACGTGGTCGCTGTCCTCGACGGCGTCCCGGCCGCGGCGGATGGTGCCGGAGATGGGGCAGGTCTCGACCCACAGGCGGCCGTGGTCGTCGCGGGTGACCCGTGCATACATCTCCGGAGATGTCCCGGCAAGATGCTCTCCATCAAGGTTGAACAGCAGTTCGTAGGGTGCGGGGTTGCGGCGGCGCAGGCGGTCGTAGAAGTCGCTCGCCGACGTGCAGGGGGCGTACATGACGTGGCTGGGCACGACTTCGACCAGGTCGCCGCGGGCGAAGTGTTCCTGGGCAGTCCGGACGACCTTGGCGTAGTCGCCTTGCCGGGGTGGCGGTGGCAGTGCCGGGGGCCGGGTGGCCGGATGGATGCGGTCGCTGTCTCGGGGCAGGCCGGCAGTGGTGGTGTCGCCGAGCGTGAAGTCGTAGCGGTAGCGGATCACTCCGAACTCGTCCTCGACGTAGAGTTCATCGGGCAGGTGCAGGACCAGGTCCCGGTGGTCGTCAGGACGCGGCCGCCGCAGGGTGATCGACTCGAACCCGAACGCCAGGTCGTAACCGAACGCGCCGTACAGCCCCAGGTGGACGTCGTCGGGTGCGGCGAATGCGGCCAGCAGCGCGCGCAGGGCTGAGAAAACGCTGGAGCGCCGGCTGCGTTGTTCCTCGAGCAGCACGTCAGCGGGGGCCGGCACCACCAGGGTGAGGGCGGAGGAGCCGGTGGAGGTGAGGTGACCGCTCGCCGACAGCGCCTGCGCGACGATCGGGAGCAGCACGCGCCCGCGCTCGTTGAGCGCGCGGACGTTCACGCGGCGTGCGGCGACGGTGACTTCCAGGCAGGGAGCCACATAGCCGATGCGCCAGCGGCGGTAACGACCGGGCTGCTGAACGCCGGAGCCGAGAACGCCGCCGGGTCGTTCGTCCAGCGCCGCGGTGACCTGGTCCAGCGCATGGTGGGGGTAGGGCTGCGCGATCCGCGTGATCTCCAGGCGCCCCGTAGTGGTCCATGTGTGGGTGGTGGCGGCTTCAGTGAGGTTGGCGTGGCGCTCCTGGGCGTAGGGGCGCCAATGTCCCGTGGCGGTCTTCGCCGAGGTGGAGCCAGCGGCTTTCGGGGACCGATGCCTGATGAGCCGCCCGGTCTGCGCGATCAGCTCGCCTGCCTGCTCCGGATTGAGCCGCGGGTCGCACGCGGACAGGAAGTGCTGATGCACCTGGTCTTCGTTGGCTGCGCCCGCCGGGCCGCCGATGCATTCGGTCACGTTGTCGCAGGTGACTTCGAGATGCAGCCCTCCGGGGTGGGAGCCGGTAGCGTGATGCGCTGCCAGCCAGTCTTCGGCCTCGGCGAGCATCGTGTCCAAGTGCCGGGTCTTGAATCCGGCGGCCGTCGTGGTGGTGTTGGCGTGCATGGGATCGCACACCCAGACCACTGGGTACTTCGCGCGGGTCACCGCCTCGATCATCTCAGGGAGCAGCCGGCTCACCTGGCGCGCTCCCATCCGGGTGATCAGCGTGAGCCGGCCCGGCACGCGCTCGGGGTTCAGCTTCTGGCAGAGGGCGACGACATCGTCCGCGGTGGTGGTGGGGCCGAGTTTGACCGCCACCGGATTGGCGATGCCGCGCAGGTACTCCACATGGGCTTGGTCGAGCCCTCGGGTGCGGTCGCCGATCCACAGCAGGTGGGCCGACGTCGCGTACCAGGCGTGGGCCTGGCAGTCATAGCGGGTCAGGGCCTCCTCGAAGGGCAGCAGCAGTGCCTCGTGGGAGACGAACACATCCGTAGCTGGGCGGGGGCCAGTGCTGGTGCTGGTGCTGCGAGCGCGCAACAGGGCCAAGGTGGCCGCGGCGCGGTGATAGCCCTCCACCAGTCGGCCGGGGTCAGGATCGCGCGAGTCCGGATCTGGACCGTTGACCAGGTCGCCTCGGTAGCTGGGCACGGTGAGCGGGCCGTCGGGGCCCGACACCTCCTCCGTGGACGACGATCGCGGTTTGGCGTACTGGCCCGCCATGCGGCCGATGGCGACCACCGGCAGCCCGGTGGCGGTCATCAGTCGGTTGGCGAGCGCTTCCACCAGTCTGGCCCGGGCCTCGGTGCTGGCGGTCTCGGTGAAACGCTCTGCGCAGTCGCCGGCCTGGAGCACCAGCGCCCGGCCGTCGGCGGCCTCGGCCAGCGCTGCGGTGAGCGCTCGGCACTCCTCCGGCGTGACCAGGGGCGGTAGCTGCAGCAGCCGTCGCTCGGCGTCCGCCACCGCGGCCACATCGGGCCAATCCGGTTGCTGGGCGACTGGATGGTTCCGCCAGGTGTCCGGCTGCCATTGGGGCACGATCGGCGGATGTCCTGTAGGCATGTCACTGTCCATTTTCTTTTCGGATGCCCGAAAAATGAAATAGCGAATAGACGCTATCGGCGAGATGTGAAATATGCTGGTCGCCCGCCGGTAAGGGATGAGTCACATACCCAGAGCAGCACTCTCCATGTACGATTAATAAATGGAATCTGATGATTTCGATGGTGCGGCAGAGAAAGGCGGGGAACGCTACGGCGACCAGATCTTTGCGCACACGCGCGACAAGGAACGAGAACGCCTCGACGCGATCAGCCGCACTTATGACCCGGTTACTCACCAGCACATCGAAGCGCTGGGGCTGCGACCCGGCATGCGATGCCTGGATGCCGGGTCCGGTACCGGGGAGCTGGCCCTGTGGCTGATCACTCACGCCGCGCCCCGCGAGGTTGTCGCCCTGGACCGCAGCACTGTTTATCTCGACCGGCTCCGCGCACCGAACCTTCGTGTGGTGGCCGCCGACCTGACCGCCGAGGATCTGAGCGAAACGCTCGAACCGGCGAGCTTCGACCTGGTGCACGCGAGATTCCTGCTCATGCACCTGCCCGAACGTGATCGGGTACTGCAACGGCTGGTGTCCTGGCTGGCCCCGGGCGGCGTCCTCCTGCTGGGCGACTCCATCGACCTGGCGACCCCGACCAGCCGCGAGTCCGCCGTGCGCGCGGCCTTCGCCGCCCTGTGGTCGTCCCTGCGCTCGACCATCGGCACCGACATAACCTGGGTCCGCGAATATCCGGCCCGGCTGGCCTCGCTGGGACTGGTCGACCAAGGCCTCGACGTTTTCCTGCCCGCGATCATTCCCGGTGCTCCGATCAGCCGTTTCTGGCAGTTGACCTTCGAGCAGACGCGCGCGAAGATGATCGCCACCGGCCACGTGTCAAGCACCGAACTCGACCGCGTATTGGCTCTGTTCGAAACACCGGGATTCGCCGAACTGTCACCTGGAATGATCTCCGCATGGGCGCGCCACCCGGATCCGATCGGTTTCCACCACATGCCTGAATCGCCGTCCATAATTTGAGGTGAAACCGATTGCTGCAATAACGGACTCAACCCAATGCGGTTCTCGGATTCTGGTGCTCTGGGATATCGACCGCACTCTCATCGACATGCAAGCAGTGGGCCTTCGGCTCTACAGCCAGGCCTTCACCCAAGTCACCGGTCGGACGATGGAACGGCACCCCGTGATCGACGGAAAGACCGACCCCGTCATCTTCCATCAGACCGCCCGCCTGCACGGAATCGACACCACTGTCGCCGACTTCCGCGGCTTCGTCGGGGCGCTGGCCGACCGGCACCGGCGACAGGCAGAGCAGATACGGCGCCAGGGGCGTGCGCTACCAGGCGCCGCCGCAGCCCTGGCCGCCGTCGCCCGACTGCCGGGCGCCCTGCAGACAGTCGTCACCGGCAACGTGCGGCCGGTCGCGCAGATCAAACTGACCGTCTTCGGTCTACACACCCACATCGACTGGGCGCTGGGCGGTTTCGGCGACGACCACTACACGCGCGACGCCCTCGTTGCCGACGCCCTGCGGCACGTCCGGGAACGGGCCCAACCACCCGACGCCGCGGTCCTGGTCGGCGATACCCCGGCCGACATCGCCGCAGGACACGCCCACGGTGTGCCCGTCGTGGCAGTGGCCACCGGCAGCAGCGGTCCGCGCGAGCTGCGCGCAGCCGGCGCGGACGCTGTGCTCTCCGATCTGGCCGACACCCGGCTGGTCCTCCAGCGGATCCGCTCCCTGGCCGCGAGCTCGGGCCGCCTGCGTTAGCGAGCCGGCCCGCCGTCCGGCCGTTCAGCTCGACGCCACCGCCTGCGACACCTGAATCCAGCGATCGAGCGTCGCGGCCGCGCGGCCGCTGTCGATGGCCCCGGCCGCCAGCGCCATGCCCTCGCCCCAGTCCTCGCACCTGCCCGCGGCCCGCAGTGCCGCCGCCGTGTTGAGCAGCACCATGTCGCGCCGGGGCCCGCGTTCACCGGCCAGCAGTCCGCGCACCAGCTCGGCGCTCGGCCCGGGCGGGCCGCCCTCCAGCTCTCGCAGCCCGGCGGGGGCCAGACCCAGCCGCGCCGGATCCAGCAGGTAGGGGTGCAGGGAGCCGTCACGGACCTCCACCACCTGCGCGGGAGCCGAGATGCTCAACTCGTCCAAGCCGTCCTGGGAAGAGAACACCAGTGCGCGTTCTACTCCCAGTTCCATCAGGACCTCACTCAGCAAGGAGACCAGCGCCGCGTCGGGCACCCCGAGAATCCGGTAGCGGGCCAGAGCCGGACTGCACAACGGCCCCAGCAGATTGAACACCGTCCGCACGCCCAGCTCTTTGATAGGGCCCATCGCGTGCCGGAACGCCGGGTGGAACACCGTGGCTGACAAGAACACGATGCCTGCCAACTCCAAGCACCGCGCCGCCTGCGCCGGTTGCAAGTCGGTGCGCACCCCAAGCGCTTCCAGCACATCAGCGCTGCCGCACTGGGAGGACACGCTGCGGCTGCCGTGCTTGGCGACCCGCTGCCCGCACGCCGCCGCGACGATCGCCACCACCGTGGAGACATTGAAGGTGTTGTGCCCGTCGCCGCCGGTGCCGCACGTGTCCAGCACTCGGGAACCGCCCGAGAACGGGGCCGAGAACTCCATGACCGCCCGGGCCATGGACACGACCTCCGACGGTGAGACCCCCTTGGCGGCCAGCCCCATCACCAGCCCACCGATCTGCACCGGTGACGCCTCGCCACGCATGATTGCGTACAGCGCGGCCGACGCCTCCTCCTCCGTCAACTCCTCGCCGAGCGACAGCCGACGCAACGCCGCCAGCATCACAGGGTCCGCGTCACGTCGACCACCCATCCGGAAGGACGGCACCGTCAATTCCAGGCTAGAGAACTCACCCCGCAAACTGATGCCGCTTCACCGACAGATGAGGATTACCCCGCGACAGCGGACACGAAAGGCTCCTGATCGCCTTGAAGATTTCAAGCACCCTCCCTGAGGCCTCTCCCCCAACGCCAGGCCACGGACGGCGCGACCACGGACAGACAGCGGGTGATCAAGGAGCGGTTGCACGGCGGCCACGCGGTACCCATCGTTTCCCCGTTTCGCCGGGCAGGTCACCGTCGCTCAGCGCCTTGGCAGCCCTGTAGTCCTCAACCGACACTCCCAGCTCGGCGGCGACCACCTCCGGTCGCCGGGCCCGGACGGTGTGGCCGCCCGGGTGAAGGGCGATGCGGGCCGCGAGGCTTTCCATCTGATCGGACCGGCTACGAGGCTCGCGATCGATGATCCCACGCAGGCGGCGGTCGATCTCCGCGACCACCGCATCGGCAGGGCAGGTCCTCCCGCACAGTAGGAGTCGATGACCGGGACGGCCACGTCCAGCAGGCCAGTGCGGACCAGCGCCTGGGCGAAGTGGTGCACGAGGTCCGGCACGACCCGCGCCGGGCTGCCCGGGATCCGCATGGCGAACAGCTCGCGCAGCCGCAGAAGGTCCCCGAACAGCAGGCCCGGCTGGAGGAGATCTCCCGCATGGAGAAACTCGCTCCGAACAACGGCACGACAAATACCCGTGCCGCTTGACCTTTCATGAATCCCATCCTTCAACCCCAGGTGATCGAACACGCCCCGAACACTCGATGCCTGGGCGCATTGCCCTCTTAAGGAGTCACTTCAGACTGGGCTTCTCCTCCTGCATGCGGCGCCGAGCATCCCGTCGGAACAGGCGGGAGGTTGGCTGGCGAGTTGGCAGGGCCGGCGTGCCGTACCCGTCCTGGTGTCAGATGTGGGTCTACCGATCCACGCTGGTTCGCCGAACGGGCCTCCGTGGCCGGCTTCGGTGATGGGTCGGGGCAGCCGGCCTCGCTGTCCGATGGTCAGCGTCCGAACTCCTACTTGAGGATGATGTTATCGACCTTGTTATTCCAGTCGTCGAGGTTGGAAAGATTCCTGGTGGCGGCGATGGCCGCCGAGATGGAGCGCGACCTCACCTCCGAGCGCACCCTGGACGGCCTGGCCGCCGCCCGCGCCGCCGGCCGCGAGGACGGCCGCCCCGTCAAGGGAGCGAGGGCGTGCTCACCGCCGCCCGCGCCTGCCGCGCCCGCGGCCAGTCGGTCACACAGATCGCCCGCGAACTCGGCGTGGGCAGGTCGACGCTGGACTGGACGCTGGAAGACGACGACCCACCCAGCGCGGCCGCCGGCACCACCACCGCGGCGCCGAGCTCCCCGCCACAGCGTCATGCCGTGCGGGCTCGGCCGCAGTTCGTCCCTATCTCCTGCGTGATGGCGGTGTCGGAGCGTCCCCTCCAGTCCACGCACGAGTCGATCGCCAGCAGGTAGCTCGGCCCGGCGTAGTGCGTGTGGTAGCCCTGGTCGATCTTCGTCCAGCTCTCCGTGCTGGACTTCTTCAGGTATGCGCCCATGCACCTGGCGGTTCCGTTGGTGTCGCGGATCACCAGGAGGCAGTTGTAGCCGTTGTTGCAGGTGAGGAACCTGGTGGTGTCGCTGTCGAACTGCCCACGCCGCCGTTGGGTGCCCGAGTGATCGCGCATGGCCAAGAGGGTGCCAGCCACGTCGGCGGGTAGCTCGCCGTGCTCGCTGAGCGCCTCTGAGATAACTTGCTCGGCACAAAGCGGCTTTACAGGCAGTCCGAGAACGAGTTTTACTGATGAAGTTCTCCAGGCTTGCCGTACCGCTTGCGAGGAGTGAAATGACAGCCAGGGTGGAGTCAAGAGCAAGAGACCCGAATATTCTTTCATGTCATTCCTTTCTTTATGCTTGTCCATGAACTCGAACTTTGATCCGGATGGCCACTATGCGCCGCCGCCCGGGAAAGATGTTGTGGATAAATGGCGGCAGTATATGACGGTCAGCTTGGACAGCACCCGGGTTAACCGGAGGTCCGAAATGTCGCCGAAAAGTAGCAGTAGCCCATAGTTGAAAGACCCGCGAGCAGAAACTCGGCGGCGCCGACGACGAAGACGCTGAGGCACAGGCAGGCCAGAGCGAAACTGTCCGTTTCATTGCGGCAAGGCTAAGCTCTGACATCCATGTCAGAGTCAAGTCGGAGGCACGGTGCACATCGGTAATTGTCGCGTCGGACGAGGTCCATGAGCGGCTGCTGCGCTACTACGAGCGGCGCCACCGGGTGGGGAACTGGGACAGCGGCACCGCCCATCTGCCACCCCGACCGCTCGACCTGCACCAGACGCGCCCCCGCCTCCGGACGGTGACACAAGCTCCATCGGCCACGGGGCGCCTTTGCCGGCGTTGTCGACGAGCCCGGACAATCCCACGATGATCTCGCCGCCGGATGCGGCGCGCAGGTCTTCACCGTCCGCGAGGTCGCCGACGCCGGCGAACACCCCGAAGCCCCTGGCCCGCAGTGCCTGGGCGGAAGCGCGGCCGATGCCCGACGAGCTTCCTGTGATCACTACGGATCGCGACATCGTCGTCTCCTTCCGAGATAACTCAACGTTGGCCAGTTGAATCCGGGCCGGGAGAACTGTCACACCACGCCGCCCACGCCATCGACCGCCGGGCTTCAGCGGGAAACACATTGTTTGCCTGCTCGATGTCGGCACCGGCGCCGTGAACACCGGCCATCAGGCGGCGCCGGTCACCTCCACGATCCCCTCCCCGGTCACCTCCACGATCCCCTCCCCGGTCAGCTCCCCGGTCAGCTCCCCGGTCAGCTCCGCGATCGCAGAGGTGATCTCCCAGGCCGTCACCGAGGGATTCGCCGACCCCGACGACCTCGCCCGGCGGGTCGGCACCGCCGGCGCGCAGCCCTCCGCCGGGCAGGCCCCCTGCTCGCTCTCCTATGGTCTTCCCGGGATCGCGTTGCTGTTCGCCGAGCTCGGTCGCGCCGACGAGCGGTACGAGCGGCTCGCCGGCGGCTGTCTCGCCCTGGCGGCCGGAAACGCGGCGCCGCCCGCCTGGAACGGCCTGCACAACGGGTATCCGGCCCTGGCGTACGCCTGCCGGGCCGTCCGGCGCGGCCTCATGGTCTACGCGGGCGTCCTGGAGCGGCTCGATCAGGCCATCGCCGAGCTCACTGCGAACACGCTCGCCCGCCACCACCGCGCCCTGGCCGAACCGGGCACGCTCTCCTGCTGCGATTACGACGTGATCACCGGCCTGACCGGGCTCGGCCGCTATCTCCTGCTGCCCGGGGCGGACCACTCCGGCACGCTGGCCGACGTGCTGCACGCGCTGGTGCTGCTCGCGCGTCCCCTCCGGGTGGAGGGGACGGAGGTTCCCGGGTGGTGGGCCACCCATCCGTCCTCAAGGGCACGCTGTGACCTCGGTGTGGCGCACGGGATGTCCGGGTCTGGCGCTGTTGTCGCTCGCGTACGCGCGAGGTGTGTCGGTGCCCGGCCAGCTGGAGGCCTTCGGCTACATCGGCAGCGTCCTTGACGCCTGGCGGCAGGCCGACACGTTCGGGCCGTTCTGGCCGGCCACGCTGTCACTGGAGCAGTACCGCGGCGACGAGCCGCCATCCGGCCGGCCGCGGCCCGGATGGTGTTACGGCACTTCCGGCGTCGCCCGCGCACTGCAACTGGCCGGCCTCGCGGCGGGCGAGCCCGCGTGGCTGACGACCGCGTACGAGGCCGGCATGGGGTGCATCCGCGCTCTCGACCACGGGCTTCTGCCCGAGGAGGCTCAGCTCTGTCACGGGCTGGCGGGCACCCTGCACTGCCTGGGCAGGATCGAGGCCACCGCCGGGGGCGGCGCGCTCGCAGCCGGCCTCGAGCGCATTGCCGCTCATGTCCTCGGGCTGCGCGACCTGGGCACGCCGTTCGGGTTCGTCACCGGCGAGGCGTCACCCAACGGGCGATGCGATCCCGGCTGGCTGCAGGGAGCCGCGGGCGTTCTTTCGGCCCTGCACGCCTACGCCTCGGGCAGGATGCCCGAGAGCGGCTGGGACGCGGCGCTCCTGCTGTCATAGGCGTGCGGCCGGCGTCCCTGCGCGGCCTGTCGCTCCAGGTCGCCGCGCCGGGGTGGAGGGTGAGGGCTCCATTGAAGCGGGCCGTGATCGTCACACAGCGGGCAACGGCTAACGTGATCCCCGAGCGCGTCTGAACTGCCCTTGTCGTCCAGTGGAGGGAATCCCGAAACGGTGGTGGGCCGTCGTGAAAGGCCGGTGGACCCGGCGACCGGACCGGTTGGACGTTTCGCCTCGGAGTTACGCACACTCCGCCAGGAGGCGGGCGGGCTCACCTATCGGAGCATGGCCAAGCGGGCGGGCTACTCGGTCACCACGCTGTCGCAGGCGGCGGCCGGTGAGCGCCTGCCCTCCCTGCCGGTCGTCCTCGCCTTCGTGGAGGCGTGCGGTGGAGACGCCGCGGAATGGGAGGCGCGCTGGCAGGAGGTCACCCAGGAGCTCGCCCGCGAGCGGGAGTCCGACGACGACGGCGGCGGGCCGTACCTGGGCCTGGCCCCGTACGAGACCGGCGATCGCGATCGTTTCTTCGGCCGGGATGAGCTCGTCGAGGAGCTGCGCGAGCTGCTTGGCCGGCATCGTTTCGCCGCGGTGTTCGGCCCTTCAGGCAGCGGGAAGTCGTCCCTGCTGCGTGCCGGACTGGTGCCTGCCGTACGCGGGCAGACGGCGTCCTCGCAGGAGTCCTTCGCCACGGCGTTGATCCTCACTCCGGGAGAGCACCCGATGCGGCACGCCGAGCGGCTCGTCCCGGCCGCGGGGGCGGGCGAGACGCTGATCGTGGTCGACCAGTTCGAGGAGGTGTTCACGCTCTGCCAGGACCAGGACGAGCGTGCGCGCTTCATCGACCTGCTGCTCGGCGCGCGGCGGGCGCCGAGCTGGATGAGGGTGGTCATCGCGGTCCGCGCCGACTTCTACGGGCACTGCGCCGGGCACCGCGAGCTCACCGAGGCCCTGCGCGAGGCCAATCTGCTGGTCGGGCCCATGCGGCAGGAGGAACTGCGCGAAGCGGTCGTCCGGCCGGCCATGGCCGAGGGGCTGACGGTGGAGCGGGCGCTGACGGCCGCCATCGTCGCCGACGTCGCCGGCGAGCCCGGGGCGCTGCCGCTGATGTCGCACGCGCTGCGGGAGGTCTGGCGCCGCCGTACGGGCAAGCTGCTGACCTTGGCCGCCTACGAGAGCGTGGGCAGAGTCCATGGGGCGATCAGCCACACCGCCGAGGAGCTCTACGCCGAGCTGTCGCCGGAACAGGCGCGGATCGCCCGGCGGATCCTGCTCAGGCTGATCCAGCCGGGCGAGCAGGCCCAGGACACCCGCCGTCCGGCCGGTCGGGCGGAGCTGGACCCGTACGGGGAGGCGGACACCGCGCTGGTCATCGAGCGGCTGGCCGCGGCCAGGCTGCTCACACTGCACCAGGACACCGTGGACCTCGCGCACGAGGCCCTGATCGAGTCGTGGCCACGGCTGCGCGGCTGGGTGGACGAGGGACGCGATCGCCTGCGCGCCCATCGCCAGCTCACCGAGGCGGCCGAGGCGTGGCAGGCGCAGGGCGGCGACGCGGGACTCCTCTACCGCGGCACCCGCCTGGCCGTCGTCGACAAGCTGTTCATCGAGCCGGGCGACCGCGACGACGACCTCACTCCCCTGGAACGCGACTTCGTGCGTGCCAGCGCGGCACTGGCCCGGCGCACCTCCCTGAGGCGGATCGCCGTCTCGGCCGCTCTGGTGGTCCTGCTGATCGCCTCCGTGGTCGCGGCGGGAGTCGCCGCCCGGCAGGCCGGTCTGGCCGACAACCGCCTGGAGGAGGCGACGGCCCAGCTCACGGCCGGGCGCGCGGCGGCCCTGCGGCTGAGCGACCCGAAGCTGGCCCGCCGGCTGAGCGTCGCCGCCTGGCGGATCGCCCCGGTCCCCGAGGCCAAGGGCGAGCTCGTCGGCTCGATGGCGCTTCCGGTCTCCGACGTCTTCGCCGATCCGGACAGCGCCGCATCGGCGCACGCGCTGAGCGTGGACGGCGCCAGGCTGGCCGCGTACACGGCCGGCGGCGCGGGCGCGCCCGGCACGCTGCGCGTCTTGGACGTGGCCGCGAAGAACGAGATCTCCCGGACCCCGCTGGCCGGAGACGTCGAGGAGCTCGCGTGGAGTCCCGACGGCCGTACTCTCGCCGTGTCGGGCCAGGACGGCGTGCGGCTGGTGCCCGTCGGCGCCGCTTCGGCGGGCGTCCCGCTCACCGGGCCCTCCGAACACTTGATCGGCGCTCAGGTGGAGTTCAGCCCCAGCGGCGGGCTGCTCATCGCCGAAGGGGACCGCACCGAGGTCTGGAACGTCGCGCGGCGCGAACGCGTACTGACGCGACGGGTGGTGGCGATCAGCCCGGGCGATCGGCTGGCACTGGTCATCCCGCGGAAAGCTCAGCAGGAGCAGGTCGTCGAGGTCACCTCGGAAGAGGGGCCTGTGCTCAACGTCGGACCGAAAGAGGGCGCCGCGAGCCCCGAGCTGTGGGACCTCGGCAAACGCAGGCAGGTCAGCGCGCCATGGCTGCCGATGGCCGCCATCGGCGGGGCGTTCAGCCCTGATGGCAAGCTGCTCGCCGTGACCGCTGCTGAGGGGATCCGGCTGTTCGATCTCGACGCCGGCAAGGAGCTGGAAGGGTCGCTGGTCGCCGGCACCGAGCCGAGATTCAGTCCCGACGGCCGGTTCCTGGCCGGCCTGGACGGTGAGGACAGGGTGAATCTGTGGCGGGTCCACGACGGCGAGCTGCTGCTGAGCGCCACGCTGCCGCTGGAGGATGTCCGGCACGAGCTGCGAATCTCAGCCGACGACCGGACCCTGCGCGTGCAGAGCGCGCGCGGGCTCGTGCACGAGCTGTATGTCGCCCCCTTCACCATGCCTGCGACACTGGCGCCGGACAAAGGCGTTCGGGTGCTCAGCCCTGACGGTCGCGTCCTCGTCGTATCGGGACAGAAAAGGAACCGGCCGGTGGTGCGGTTCTGGGACGTCGCCACCCGCCAACCGCTCGGCGATCCGCTGCCTACGGCAGATCTCCCGTACAACGACATGACGCAACCCGAGTACGATGCCACGTTCAGCCCCGACGGAAGCACGCTGGCGCTTCACCACTCCATGGCCTCGGTGGTGACGCTCTGGAACGTGGCCACGCGCGAACAGTTGGGCGCCATCGAAGCGCACCGGCCGGACGTCACGGGAGTGAAGTCCGTGGCCTTCTCCGCGGACGGCGCGACCATGGCGGTGAGCCTCTTCATCGACGGGAGCGATGAGCTCGAACTCTGGGACGTGGCGACCCGGACCCGGACCGTCTCCGTGCCGGAAGTGGGCGGAGACGTTCTCGCCTTCACCCCCGACGGGCGCCGGCTGTTCACCGGAAGTGGGTGGCAGGGGGTCCTGGTCGACACCGCCACCGGCGGGATCGTCCGAGATCCGCCCGACGCCCGCGCCCAGGGGAGCATCCTCTTCACGCGTGGAGTGGCCGTGACGGGTGACTTCTACGGGCGGGTGGGGTTCTGGGGAGTCGACCTGCGCCAGCCGCTGGTCCCGCCGCAGAACGCGCACTCGGCGACGATCTCCGCGCTGCTCTCGCATCCGCCGAGCGGGCTGATGGCCAGCGTCTCCGAGGACAACGAGTCGGGCATACGACTGTGGGACGTTGACGGG
The DNA here is from genome assembly GCF_000725485.1 of Nonomuraea candida. GTDB lineage: Bacteria > Actinomycetota > Actinomycetes > Streptosporangiales > Streptosporangiaceae > Nonomuraea > Nonomuraea candida. The sequence continues at coordinate 14,927 of NZ_KL647035.1, forward strand.
CGGCGGCCTGTGGGCTCGGCCATCAGCCTGCCCGGCGAGTCTCCGCCCGCCGTGGCGTTCAGCCGGACGGCCCTGCTCATCTCCTTCCCCGACGGCGGCCTCCGCGAGATCACCGTCGACCCCGGCACGGCGATAGCGAAGATCTGCGAGGCAGACGGCGGCCTGACTGCCGAGGAATGGCGGGCGCAGATCCCGGAACTGCCCTACCGGGAGACCTGCCGCGGCTGAAGCCGTCACCATGTGGGACACGACGACGATCGACGCCGGGAAGGTCCTCCAGAGCAGCCACCGACCGGATCGTGACCTGCCCGCCAAGGGTGAGCCGCAGGCCGCTCCTGCTGGGCAGGACCGTGGCGGGCTCGCCCGCGGCGTGGAGCTGCCGTTCCAGCCAGACGGCTTGAGCGGCTTCCCCACTACGACCGCAACGCCAACACCGGCGGCGACCTCACGCATGACGTCGACGAGCCCGTCATCGCGAGTGGGTGTATTGGGACCGTGGCACCGCCCATCTGCTGCCCCGGCTTCTGCGGCTTCCGGACGGCAGCACGCGCACGCACGGTCCGCCGTTCCTGTCCGAACGCCGCCCGGTCCCAGCCCGACGCCCGGCCGCCGCCCGGCCGCCGCCGACATCCGCCCGCACACCGGCCGCGCCCGCCTCGGCTACGACCGCGCCCGCGTCCTGCCGGACACCTACGCCGGGCTCGACCTGCACCAGCTGCGCCACAGCGCCGCCACCCACCTCGCCGCGATCACCCCGAACGCCTTCATCCGCACCACCCCGGCCGACGCGCTCCGATCGCTATCTTGGGTTCTCGGCCTCTTCTCACAGGTCAGAGCTAGATGATCTTCTTTTCCACGTGTGGCACGTTGGCTGATCCTCACACCATGCCGCCTCGAACGTGTGTCCCTACTGGTTGCATCGCCCCAGCTCAACGCCACCAGCCCGGTGCCGAGCTCGGCGCCGCGAGGCCTCCGCAGCAGGCAAAGGCCTTGGCGGAAAGGCGGCCTGCGTGCGCGGCGACCTGGCCGAGCAGCCAGCCGGGGCCTGGCGGTCAAGCGTTCGGGAGTCTCGTCCACGCCAGGCACTACCTCGTTGGCGCGACCAACGAATTCCGGCATTGTTGGTGGCGCCAACGATGGCTGCGCCAACGAATAGGAGTCGCCATGTCCACGCAATCCCCACACGCCGACCGCATCGAGCTCACCGACCTGTTCACCCGCTTCTCGCTCCTGCTCGACGAGAAGCGATGGGACGACGCCGGCGACGTCTTCGCCGAGGACGTGACCGTGCACTCGCCGCGCGGCGGTTCGCTCACCGGCCTTGACAACGTTGTGGGGTTCCTGCGCAAGGCCGAGGTTGAGGGCGAGAGCACCCAGCACATCACCACGGATTTGCTGCTCGACCTCCACGGCGATCGGGCCTCCGTCGCGGCGAACTCACTCGTGTACTTTTTCCGTGATGGACAGGCGCCTCACATGAACAGCGGCCTGCGCCTGACCGGCGATGCGAAGCGCACCCCGGTCGGCTGGCGGTTGCACGAGTGGCGGATCATCCCCCTCTGGATCCGCGAAAACTGACCGCTACGGCGGCCACCACTGGTTCAGCCCGACAGTGCCGCTCGGGTGCATCTGGCCTGCCCAACATGCCGTACGGCCCCCAGATGCCGTGCGTCAAGGAGGCGCTCCCACCACTTGAAGTGCTCGTCGCACCACTGAGAGTAATCAAAGATGCCATCATCCCACTGTGAAGTCCCAGGTCAGAGATATATCCGTTGGATATCTCGCCGACCGCTCCCGATGGTAAGAATCGTGCCGCGTGGCCCAAATAAGGGGCATCGTCGCAGGTAACCCGGAAACGCGTCCGCACACCTGGCAGCCGCCGCGGCGGCGCAGGTGGTAGGCGAGCGTGGCGACGGCGAGCGCGATGCCCCACAGCGGCCACACCAGCGAGGTCGCCCAGGTCGCCCACATGTCCCAGTCGTCGAAGCCGTGCACCATGCGCAGCCGCCAGTACGTCAGCCCTGCCGACAGCACGATCAGCGACACGATCGAGGCGGGGACGACGGCCAGCATGGGCGGCACCGGCCTGCCGGCCCTGAACCAGATCCACCGCGGGTAGACCTCGCCCCAGCGCTGCACGAGCCCGAGTGTGAGGATCGCGCCGCCCACGCCCATCAAGCTGAGGAACAGCCCTCCCCAGCGCAGTCCCGTCTGGTCCAGCCACCGCCAGAACTCCTCGGTGATCCCCAGCGGGATGCCCACCGCCCAGGCCAGACGGCTGGCGTCGTACAGGGCCGGGATGATCGCCGCGACCACCGCCGCCCACAGTCCCCAGCGCCGCGCGGCCTGCGCCGTCGCCCAGCGTGCCGACCCGTGCTCGCCGCGGCCGCACGCCGGGCACCTGGCGGCCGTACGCCGCTGGTGGGCGAGCGCCGCCAGCGCCCACAGCAGCCCGCCCACCAGCAGGACGAACAGGTTGACCCGCGACCAGGGCACCAGTTCCGACAGTTGCTGCCCGCCGGGCACCCCGGTGAAGGCGAACACCGCGAGCAGCGGCGCGTAGGCCACCAGCATCAGTACCCGGTTGTCGGTGAGCACCACCGTCAGCGTGAGCGTGGCCGCCCAGCCGAACCCCAGCAGCAGGGCACGGCCGCGCCGCGCCCCTCGCGCGATCGCCAGACCGGCGACCGCGCCCAGCGCGCCGAGCACCGCGATCACCGGCGCCGCCGTCTCGCGGGTGGCGTCGCCGAGCACGGACAGGCCCGGCTCCCAGTCGGGATCGTCCCTGCCGAAGGGGAACCCGTCGCCGCCGAGCGCCCAGAACAGCCCGAGCGCCCCGTACCCCAGTGACCACGCGGCCGCCGCGTACCCGGCCCAGTGCGGCCATGCCGCCATCGCCTTCCTCATGGCTCAAGCCTCGGACCGGCCGCGCCCGGGGCCTATCCGCCGGACGGCAGATCTTCCCGGGTTCGGGTCGTCTCCGCTCTGCCGAAGGACGGGGCACCGGCAGGAGGGCGATGGTGGTTGGGTGGCGATGGCGCTGGGTGCGCCGTAGCGGTTGCCTCGCCGATGCCGTTGATCATTCCAGGGGGAGGGCGTCGAGCAGTGCGAGCAGGGTGCGGGCGGTGGGCGCGGGAATGCCTCCGGCGTAAGTTCGCCCGAGGCGCGTTGCAGCTTCTCGCGTTTCAAGGTGGCGTTGGAGGCTTCCGCGGCGGCGTTGCCGGCGCTGCACCCGATGGCTTCCCTGGACTGGCGCACGCCGAGCTCGGCCCAAACTCTGGAGAACTCGCCACCATCGGCCGTCGCCGACATGGTGAGCCGGCGCGACGCCACCGCCGCCATCCAGCAGCCCGGACGACACGGTCGCCGGCGACCAGGGTGACGGCGTTCCCGGGTATCTCCGGGGCTCACCCGGCCGGCCGGACGCGGGCGTCCGCCCGGCCGAACAGCCAGGTGAGCCCGGCCGCGGCGGCCACGAACACCGCCGCCAGCGGCGGGAGGAGCGTGGCTCCGCCGGCGTCGAGGGCGAGCCCGCCGGCCGCGCCCGACAGGGAGACCGCCAGGTAGAGGGCGGACTGGTTCAGCGACGCGGCCATGGGCTGCGTGCCCGGCGGCGCGTAGCTCATGATCAGGTGCTGCTGGGGCGTGGTGACGGTGAAGGAGAACACGCCGCCGATCGCGATCGCCGCCACCGCCGTCGCGTACGAGCCGCGCAGCGCCGGCACCAGCAGGAAGACGAGGGTGAGGAGCAGCGTGCCGGTGATCACCACGCGCCGGGGGCCGCTGCGGTCGGTGAAATGTCCCGCCAGCAGGTTCCCCACCGTGCCGGCCACGCCGAACGCCAGGAGCAGCACGGCCACCCGGCTCCCCTGACCGCCGGTGGCGGGCTCGTACACGACGCTCAGGTACGTGTACGGCACGTAGATGCCGGTGAACGCCACGACCGTGGTGGCCAGCACGCCGAGCACCCGCCGGTCGGCGAGCGGGGCGAGCCGCTGCCGCCAGCCGCCGGCCGGGCCGCGCCCGACGTCGGGCAGGCGCATGGCGATGATCGGCACGACGATCAGGGCCAGCCCGGTGACCAGCCACATCGTGGCCCGCCAGCCGAGCGCCGCCCCCACCGCCGTGCCCAGCGGGGCGCCGAGCGCGAGCGAGGACGTGAGGCCGAGCATGACGATCGCGATGGCCCGGCCGCGGCGTTCCTCCCCGGCGATGGCCGCCGCGGTGGCGCTGGCCGTCGCCGCGTAGAGCGACGCGCCGCCCGCGGCGACCACCCGGGACACCAGCACCAGCGCGTACGAGGGCGCCAGCGCCGTGATCACGTTGCCCACGGCGAACAGCGCCAGCCCGGCGGGCAGCACGGCGCGCCGCGACCAGCCGGCGGTCAGCGTGGCCAGCACCGGGGCCAGCACGGCGTAGGCGATGGAGAAGACGGTGACGAGCTGGCCCGCCGCGGCCACGCTGACCTCCAGCGAGCGGGCGATCTCGGGCAGGATGCCGGCGACGACGAAGCCGTCCGTGCCGACGGCGAACGTCCCGAACGCGAGGACCGCCGCGTGCGCGCGCCATCCCCGGCTGAGGTCTGTCTTCACCGGCCCTCCCGCGCGCTGGTCGCAGTGGTGCGAGCGGGAGGACACGGCGTGCTCCCCAGAGCGGCCGGCCCGCCGGCCGGGCAGGCGGGCAGCATATTGACGATCATGAAAGTCTCCATGACGGATGTTTCGAGGCAGGGAAGGCCCCGGTGCGTCCCGAAACGGTTCGGGCGATCACGGGGTCGCCGGCCCGGGGAAGGGGGCCGCGCGATCCAGTCAACCTGGCCACGGGGCGGACCTGAAGGATCGATCGGATCAGTATTGATACCCTTGCGGAGATGAATGATCTGGAGATGCGGCAGCTCAGGTACTTCATAGCGGTCGCGGAGGAGCTGCACTTCGGGCGCGCGGCCGAACGGCTCGGCATGGCGCAGCCTCCGCTGTCCCGGGCGATCGGCCGGCTGGAGCGCAAGGTCGGCGTGCAGTTGCTGGAACGCACCACCCGCCACGTCGCGCTCACCCCGGCGGGCGAGGTCTTCCTGCGCGACGCCCGCAGCGCCCTCGACACGATCGACGCCGCCGTCCGGCGTGCCCGGCACGCGGGCCGGCCCGAGCGGCGGCTACGGCTCGCGCTCAAGGCCGACCACGACGCCGGGCTGCTGCCGCGCATCCTGTCCGCCTACCACAGCGAGGACATCGCGCCGGTGGTCGAGCTGGTGCACGGGGCGGTGGGCGAGCAGGCTCCGTCGCTGCGTGACGGCCGGGCCGACGTCGCGCTCGTGTCCGGGCCCTTCGACGACCGCGGCCTCGACCACGAGCCGCTGCTGACCGAGCCCCGCCTGGTCGCGCTGGCGGCCGGCGACCCGCTGGCCGCCCGGCCCGCCCTGCGGCTGGCCGACTTCGCCGGGCGCAGACTGCCCAGCGGCACCCTGGTCGAGCAGTCCGGGCTCCTGTCCGGGCTGCTGCCCGGGCCCCCGTCCTCGAACGGCGGACCGGCCCGCCGCGAGCGCGTGACCACCTCTCAGCAGGGCGCCCTGGACACCACGCAGATCCTCGAGCTGGTGGAGCTGGGCTCCATCGTCTGGTTCCCGCCCGCCTCGATCGCGCGGCGTTACCCGCGGCCCGAGATCGCCTACCGGCCCGTGGTGGATCTGGAGCCGGTCACGCTGTCGGTCGCCTGGCCGCAGGAGGCCCGATCGAGGGCCGTCGCCTGCTTCGTCCGCAACGCCACGGAGGTCGCGGAGGCCGCCCGATCAGCACTCGCCGCCGCGCCGGCGCACGCCGCCCTGACAGCACCCGCCGCCCGGCTCGCGTAGACCCGCCCCGCCTGCGCTCTCGGTCACCCCGCCCCCACCTGCGCCCCCACACCCGCGGCCCTGGGTCAGAACATCGACCTGATCGCACTGTTCGATCCGGTCACGGCGCCCTGGCGGGCCCGCTTCGCGGTCGTCTCCACCCTCTGCCTGGTGATCGTCATGCTCACCTCCGTCTGCAGGCGGCGGTTCCGCCTGCGGTATGAGGCGTGGCAGGTCCTGCACGTGTCGCTGTCCGTCGCCTCTGTGCTGCTGGCCCTCGCGCACATCGAGCTGGTCGGCTACTACGTCGACGCGCCATGGAAACGGGTGCTGTGGGCGGTCATGACGGCCGGCTTCGTCAGCCTGATCGTCTGGGTGCGCCTCGTCCGCCCGCTCCGCCGGCTCCGGCGGCCGTGGGAGGTCGAGAAGGTCACCGCCGAACGGGGCGCCACGACGACGATCACTTTGCGTCCCGTCGGGCACGAGGGGTTCAGATTCGAGCCCGGCCAGTTCGGGTGGATCACCGTGGGACGCTCGCCCTTCGCCGTCACTCAGCACCCCTTCTCGTTCTCCTCGAGCGCGGAGGCCGACGGCGCGGTGCAGATGAGCATCAAGGCACTCGGCGACTTCACCACCGGCGTGGCGGAACTGCGACCCGGCACCCGGGCCTATCTGGACGGCCCGCACGGCGTGTTCACCCCCGACCGCAACGAAGGGCCGGGCTTCGCGCTGATCGCCGGCGGGGTCGGCATCGGCCCGATGATGAGCATGCTCCGTACCTTCGCCGACCGCCATGACCAGCGGCCCTGCCTGCTGTTCTATGCCAGCCGGACCCTCGAGGACACCACGTTCCTCGAAGAGATCCAGCGACTGCGTGCCCGGCTCAACCTATCGTCCCGCCCGGTTCGCAGGCGGGAAGGCTCCCTGCCGCTGGACTCGGGGACCGCGTCCCCGGCCCCCTGCCTGGCGTGAGCATCGCCTGCCCAGCGGGTGCGCGGGCTCACCACTCCTGACAGGACGATCGTGAGGCGGCGCCAGATCCGCAACGCGCTGGTGGACCATGGCCTGTCCCCGGGCCTGTCCCCGGCCGAGCAGTTCCTCGCCCACGAGACGGTCTTTCCGGTCGGCAGCCGGGGGCGGGCGTGAGGCCGACGAGCTTGGCGAGGAAACGATCGACCTGTTCCTCCAGCGGCGGCCATGTTCCGGTGGACAACGCCGCCGACGCGGCCGCTTCCGGTCTCCAGTGGATGAGATCATGGCTTGGTGACCCGTGTGCTGACTCGAAGCGATCTGGAAGCCGTACTGGAGCCTGTTTCCTGTCTGCAGGCGCTGCGCGAGGGGTTCCGTGCCGACGGTTCCGAGCCGGTGAGGGGGCAGCGAGTCCGCACGGATCTGCCCTTCCCGGGGACGGCCACTGCTCTGATCCCGGGGGTGTTGTCCGGTATCGAGGCGTACACCGTGAAGGTGAACGCCAAGTTCCCCGGTGCCCGGCCGGCGCTGCGAGGCGTGATCTGCCTGCACAGTGGACAGGATGGCGAACTGCTCGCACTGCTGGATTCGGCCACCGTGACCGCCTGGCGCACCGGCCTGGCCGCGGCCTTGGGGACCCATGCCCTGACCGTGGCCGATCCCGCCGCCGTCATCGGGGTGGTCGGTGCGGGTGCGCAGGCCGAGCTGATGGTGCGCGGGCTGCGCGGCTTGAGGGGCGACGGCGGCCTCGTCGTACATGACACCAACCCCGGTCGCGCCGCCACCTTCGCCTCCCGCCACGGCGGCCAGGTGCTCGGCTCGGCGGCCGAGGTCGCCTCTGTGGCCGACGTCGTCCTGCTGGCGACCTGGTCCCGCACGCCGCTGCTGCACCTGGGCGACACCCGGCCCGGGCAGCACTTCACCTCCCTCGGCGCCGACGAGCCGGGGAACAGGAACTGGCCGCCGACTTGCTGCGATCGGCCCTTCTCGTGGTGGACGACACCGAGCTGGCCGCCGCGACCGGTGCGCTGGCAGCAGCCGGCCTCCCGGCTTCGGCTGCCACGGCCACCCTTGGCGACATCCTGAATGGCTCACACCCAGGCCGCACCGACGCCGCCCAGCGATCGGTGTACGCGCCCGTCGGGCTTCCCTGGCAGGATCTCGCCCTTGCCTGGTCCGCCTTCCAGCGAGCGGAGCAGCAGGACGTCGGAACGGAGATCGACTTGCTGTCCTGAGCCGAGACGGTGCTCTCCTGCGCGGCTGCCCGTTCATCCGACCACCTGGCCAGTGGTCGCAGGGCCTGGTGCACCTGCTGCCCGAGTGGCGTCAGCGCGCACCTCGGCCGAGGTGCTCGTCGTGCACGCGGACCAGGCGTCCACGGCCGCCTTCGGGGAGGATCAGCTCTGCCCGGCCACCTGCCGCCCCTCGGGTGAGGCCGGCCGGGCCCAGGCCGCCGCCGTCGTCGGGCGGCCTGGCGCATGAGCGGGCCCGTCCTCGGGCGGAGGCCGCTCATCGGCCGGCGAACTCGCCATCCGGGGCGGCCGCCGCCCCTGCCAGGAAACGGGACGCTACTCGCCGCCGACTTCCACGATCATGAACGTGGCCGTGCCCACCGACATGTTCCCGGCCTTGTCGGTGGCCCGGTACGACAGGGTGTGCGCGCCGGGCTGGTTGACCGGCAGCGGCCGCGTGTACGCCGCGAACGGCTGACCGTCGAGCGAGTACTCCACGGTGTCCACCCCGGAGCCGACGTCGCTCGCCGTCAGCTTCACCGTCGCCGAGCCGACATAGTTCCAGGCCCAGTCCTGGGTGCCGGTGATCGCGGCCGACACCTGCGGCAGCGTGGTGTCTTCCGCCGGAGCCACCACGGTGAACCTCAAAGTCGCCACCGGCGTGGTGTTCCCGGCCTTGTCGGTGGCCCGGTACGACAGGGTGTGCGCGCCCGCCCGGTTGACCGACACGGGAGACGGGTACTCGGTGTAGGGCCCGCCGTCGAGCGAGTACTCCACCGTGGCGACCCCCGACTCGGTGTCGCTCACCGAAAGCATCACGGTCGCCGAGCCGACGTAGTTGCCCGCCGAGTCCTGCTGGCCCGACAACTGCGCCGAGACCTGCGGAGGGGTGGTGTCCTCCTCCTGCGCGGCCGTCACCGTGAACGTCACCGAGCCCACCGGCGAGGTGTTGCCCGCCTTGTCGGTGGCCCGGAAGGTCACCGTGTGCGCGCCGGGCTGGTTGACCGGCAGTGGCCGCGTGTACGCCGCGAACGGCTGACCGTCGAACGAGTACTCCACGGTGTCGACCCCGGAGCCGACGTCGCTCGCCGTGACCGTCACCGTCGCCACGCCGACGTAGTTGCCGTCCGCGTCCTGCTCACCGGTCACCTTCCCGGTGACCACGGGCGGAGTGGTGTCCTCCTCCTGCGGAGCCACCACCGTGAACGTCACCGAGCCCACCGGCGAGGTGTTGCCCGCCTTGTCGGTGGCCCGGAAGGTCACCGTGTGCGCCCCCACCCGGTTGACCGACACCGGGGCCGAGTAGGCCGCGAACTCCCCGCCGTCGAGCGCGTACTCCACGGTGTCCACCCCGGACTCGGTGTCGCTCGCCGAGACCGTGACCGTCGCCGCGCCCACGTAGTTGCCGTCCGTGTCCTGGTCACCCGCCACCTGCGCGGAGACCTGCGGCGCGGTCGTGTCCTCGCTCCCGCCTTCCGTGACGACGAACTCGCCGGTCATCTGGCCGTGACCGGGGATCACGCAGGTGTAGCGGTACTTGCCGGGGGTGAGGTTCACCTGCGCGATGTGCCGGCCGCCGGCGGCGTCGAAGGGGCTGGCGATGATGTTGAGGCTGACGTCGTGGTTGTAGCCGGGGGTGGAGGTGTCGAACGTCAGCGTGTGCGTCATGCCGGTGGTGTTGCCGGTGGCCGCGCTGTTCTCGAAGACGATGGTGGCGGGGCCCGCCGTCGCCGATTCCGGCGCCGACTTGTACGCGGTCATGCTGTCGTCGGCGGTCCAGGTGAGCACCTGGTCCGCCGCCCGCACGGCGGTGAGCTGCGTACGGGGCCGCGCGTCGGCCTGGACCGACGACAGGAAGAGCGCGGGAAGCGCCACGGCGAGCAGCAAGAAGGCGAGGCGCGGCGCGGACGCCCGCCGTAAGGCTCTGGTCACGAGGGAAGGGAGAGATCCGGCATGCATGTGTCGATGCACCTTTCCGAGCTGGGGTGGGGTGCCGGGCGCGGGGAACGCTCCCCGGCCCGGCACCCGGCCGGCGTACCGTCCTAGAGTTCGCGCACGCGGATGTTGCGGAAGTCGATCACGTCGTTGCCGCCGTGGTTCTGCAGCCCGACGAACCCGCTGATGAACTGGCGCAGGTCTGTCGGCGGGTCACCGGCGCGGGATGACGCCTTGCCCGGCGTGTTGTCGAACTCGCTGATCACCGTGCCGTTGCGAATGATCGTGTAGTGCTGGCCGACCACGCGGACCTCGTAGTCGTTCCACTGGCCCTTCGGGGTCACCCCCGCCCGGTTCAGGCCGTTGGGCGAGAAGTTGTAGACGGAGCCCGTCTTCTGCGGCTCGCCGGTGTCGCCGTCGTAGATCTGGATCTCGTGGCCGCAGAAGATCGCGACCCACGCGGGTGACGTGCGCGCCGCGCCGACCGTGCCGCAGCTTCCGGCGGGACGCTGCTCCAGCGGGGTCCTCGGGTCCGGGAACCGGACGAAGACGCCGCTGTTGGCTCGATGAGGGTCGGGCGAGCTGTCACGGAACTGCAGCCGGACCGAGAAGTCCGCGTACGCCTTGTCGGAGTACCACAGCATGCCCAGACCGCCGGAGCTGCGGATCGTACCGTCCGGCCGGAGGGCGAAGTTGCCGGACGGGGCCTGGCTCCAGCCCAGCAGCGACGATGCCGTGCCGTCGAAGATGGGCTGGTAGCCCTTCACCTTCCCGACCTCCGACTCGGCGCCGGCGGTACGCAGCGCCTTCGCCTCCTGGGCGGTGATGACGCCGTCCTCGCGGAGCTGTCTCACGACGGTGTCGAGGTGCCGGACGAACTGGTTGTGGTTCTTCCAGTCGCGCTCGTCGTCGATCAGGTCGTTGATCGTGCAGCCGCCGCCGGCCGCCTTGTTGCGCACGCCGGTGAAGGCGTCGAGCAACTGCACCGTCGGCCGGGCGTCGGGCGCGGTGCAGCCGACCGTGACAGGGATCTTCCCGGTGGCCTGCTCGCCGTCGGCGTAGGTGACCTTCAGCGTCACCTCGTAGGTGCCGAAGCCGGCGTAGGTGTGCGTCGGGGCGGCCTGGTTCGACGGCGCGCTGCCGTCGCCGAAGTCCCACTCCCACGCCACGCCGCCGGCCTTGGCGCCGGAGAACGTCATCGTCCTGGGATCGGCGTTCTGCCGGGCGGGACGCGCCACGGCGGCGTCCGGGCTCGGCGTCGCCGGACCGCCCTTGTAGGTGACGCGGACCAGCTTCTGGTTCGCGTGCAGGCTGAAGAAGCCGTTGCCGTAGTCGAGCATGTAGAGCGCGCCGTCGGGGCCGAACTTCGCGTCCATCCACGAATACAGCTGGTTCGCGCCGGTGCCGCCCGGGATGATGCTCCGCAGGTCCTCGGCGAACGCCGGCCGGCCCGCGTCCCTGGCGGTCTGCGGGTCGACGGTCACGGCGATGCGGTTGTTGCCGTTGGACTGGTCACCGATGAGCCACTTGCCGTCCCAGTACTCCGGCCACGCGACCCCGCTGCCGGTGTCGGTCCGGGAGCGGTGGTAGGTCGGGCCCGACATGACCGCCTGGCCGCCGCCCTTGAGGTAGGGCATGGTGAGGGTCTCCTCGCCCTGCTTGTACGTCGGGAGGCCGCTGCCGTCCTGCCGCTTCGGGTAGACCGGGCCGCCGCCCTGTGGCGAGTACCAGATCATGTTGTCACGCGCCGGCGGGATGTCGACGAGGCCGGTGTTGCGCGGCGAGGTGTTCTTCAGGTTGTCGCAGTCGTACCACCCGGCGGGCTGGGTGGCGTCGTTGTTGCTGCGGTCGCGGTAGGGCTGCCTGTCGCCCATGCAGTACGGCCAGCCCTGGTTGCCGGCGGAGGTGAGAACCGTCACGGTCTCGTACTTCGCCGGTCCCCACGTCTCGCTCGGGCCGCCGGCGTCGGGACCGACCCAGCCGGCCGTGATCCAGTCGTTCTCCTTGTCCCACTGCAGCCGCGCGATGTTGCGGACGCCCATCACCCAGATCTCCGCGCGGGTCTTGCCGCCGCCCTCTTCCTTGCCGGTGAACAGGTTGCCCTCGGGGATTGTGTAGGTGCCGTCGGGCTCCGGGTGGATGCGGAGGATCTTGCCGTTGAGGTCGTTGGTGTTGCCGGAGGTACGGCGGGCGTCCTGGAACGAGGTGCCCTTGTAGTCCTGGGTCCAGTTGTTCCCGGAGTAACCGCCGGATCCGCCGGAGGAGTTGCTGTCACCGGTGCCGATGTAGAGGTTGCCGTCCTCGTCGAAGGTCATGCCTCCGCCCGCGTGACAGCAGCTGTGGATCTGGGTGTCCCACTGCAGGAGGTCCTTGCGGCTGCTCTGGTCGATCGTCTGGGTACGCGAGTCGTAGTCGAATCGGGAGACCGTCCGCTTGCCGATGCGCCTGTCCCGGTCGATCGACTCATGCGGCATCCAGTACACGTAGATCCAGCCGTTCTCCGCGAAGTCCGGATCGAGGGTGATGCCGACCAGGCCCTCCTCGTTCTTGACCAGTTCGTCGCCGCTGCCGCGGTTGCCCATGACGGGCAGCGTGGTCAGCAGCTTGACCTGTTTGGTCCTCGGGTCCCACTGGTGGATGGTGCCGCAGCCGAGGCCCACCTTCGGGTCGTTCCAGTCGGGGATCGGACCGGTGGGACAGGCCGCCTTGCCGATGTAGAACACCTTGCCGTTCGGCGCGATGGTCAGGCCGTGCGGCTCACCGATCTGGTCGAGCCGGCCCTGCGTGTTCGGCGAGGTCAGCCGTTCCACGGTGTAGTTGGCCGCGATGGTCGCCTGGCAGTCGCCCCGGACGATGCCGGTCGCCCACCGGATGGCGCCGGCGAGGTGCGTGCGGAACTGCTTGTCGCTGGTGTAGCTCGCCGCGGTGCCGCCCATGCCGGTGTAGAAGGACCGGCCGCCGTCGTAGTCACGGCACCAGGAGACCGGATGGAACGGGCCGTTGCCGTCCATCTTCGGGTTGTAGGTCCACTCCTCGACCTGCGCGATCGTGTGGACCTTGCCCACCGGATTGGGGTTCCAGCTCAGCCACTTGTCGGTCCGTGACAGGGTGAGCGGAAGCCCTTCGTTCGCCGGATGCCGGCGGTCGAGGATGTCCACGACGGCCTTCTGCTCCTTCGGCGCGGGCGGAGGCGCGGAGTCGGGCCCGTAGAGCCGCAGATCGGCGAGCTGCGTCAGGGGCTCACCGCTGTTGGCGGTGACGTTGAGCCGGTAGTACTGGTAGGCCGTGGTGTTCTCGAACGTGTATTCCTTGGTCTGGAACCGCTGGGGGAAGGTCTCCCCGCTGCGCTTGTCGAGATCCGTCCAGGTCGTCCCGTTCTGCGAACCCTGGAGGGTCCAGTCCTTCGGGTCCCGGCCGGCGGAGTCGTTGGCCGACGTCAGCGCGTAGCGCGCCACCGCGACGGGCTTGCCGAGCTTGCCCTGCACCCACGCGGTCGGCGTCCGGGCCAGCCATTTGGTGTCGTTGTCGCCGTCGAAGACCTTGTCCTTGGTCTCGTTCGGCGGGTTCTCCGCGCTCGCCGCGCTCTCCACCACCTTCTCCGCGATGGGGAGGGCGCCGACGGGACGGGTGCCGATCAGTTCGGTGAACCAGGCCGAGTCCAGCTGCGCGCGGGCGGCGTCCCGGATGCCGACGAACCCGCCGCCGCCTCTGATGTACGCCTGAAAGGCGGCGAGCTGCGCCTCGTCCAGGCTCACGCCCTTGGCGGACAGGAACACCACGCCGCGAAACCGCGCCAGATTGTCGGCGGTGAACACCGCCGGATCCTGGGCCTCCTCCACGGAGAACCCGTTCTTCTTGCTCAGTTCCCTGATCGCCGTCGCGGCCGCACGCACCGGGTCGTCCTGCTGCGCGGCCTGGCCGCTGAAGACCAGCACCTTGACGGCCGCCCTCTTGGCGGCGGGGGCGGGGGCCTGCGCCTGGGCCGGCACGGCGGACGGGGGCGCCAGTCCGAGCACGAGGACGGCACTCGACATCATGATCAGTACGCGTCGCCAGGTGGACGATCGGGACGGTAAGTGGCCTGTTCGGCCCATCACTGCTCCTTGGGATTGAGGGGTGGTTCGGGACCACTCGCGGACGAGTCCGGGGATCGGCCCGGGTCCGGGGTGTCAACGTCTGCATGGGGCCGTGCGCGTACGGCACAGGGCGGCCGAATCCGGTCCCGAGGGGCGCCCGGGGCCGCGCACTGCCGTCAGTGGCCCGTGTGGTCAGCGCCCGTGCGGTCAGCGCCCGAGTGACCGCCGCCCGAGTGACCGCCGCCCGGGTGGTCGCCGCCCGGTCGGCCCGGCACGTTCCCGGCCGCGTCCGTCACCGTGAAGATGCCGGCCATGCCCATGTCGGAGTGGCTCTGGACGTGGCAGTGGTACATCCACGCCCCCGGGCCGACGCGCTCGCCCGCGATCAGCTGGAAGCCGAACGACTCGGCGGGCCCGGTGATCTTGGTGTCGATGATCCGGCTGGGGTCCGCAAGGCTCTCCAGCAGGCCGGTGCGGTTGTCGGCCCAGCGGTGCCCGTGGATGTGGAAGGTGTGGTAGAACTCGCCGTGGGTGATCACGATCCACTCCACCCGCTCGCCGACCTTGGCGGCGAACTCCGGCGCGTCGTGCGCGGGGCGATTGTTGATCATCATGTCGTTGAAGACGACGGTGAACGTCTTGTCCGGCCTGACATCCTGCTTCCGCCGGACCACCAGCGGGCCGTACAGCCCCTGGCGGATGCCGCCCGTGCCGTGATCGCTCCCCACCACGTGGTCGTGGTAGTGCCAGTAGCCCGCGCTGCCAGGCTCGATGCCGGCCCCGCCCGCGCGCCTGCGCTGCGCGTGGGTGCGCCAGATGTAGGTGCGCCGGCCGCCGGGCTCGACCACGCTCTCGTTCAGCCTCGTACCGTCGCTGGCCACGTCGTAGTCCACCCCGTGGACGTGCAGGCTCGCCGTCACGTCCAGGTTGTTGACCATTTCGATCTCGAGCGTGTCGCCCTCGACCATCTCGATGAGCGGCCCGGGAATCGTGGCCGTACCGGGCTCCAGCCCGTAGCCGAGCTGGCCGTTCTCCAGCCGCTCGGCGTACAGAGTGATGCGGCGGACCGCGCCCATGGTCGTGCCGGCCGTACCGGCCTGGGCCGACGTCGCGCTCTGATTCGCTGCGACCAATGGCGCCAACGCGGCAGCCGCCGCGGACGTGGTGAAGGCACGCCGGGAGAGCGGGCTTTTCGCCACGCCTCTGCCTACCTCGGTCATGGTTCCCCAATCGATGACGCTTGCGTGAGGGTGTCGTGCGGGCGCTCGGGACGCTGCCTTCGCGCGCGATGCGGGTCTGGGCCTGGACCGGCCGCGTCGTGATCGGTGGTGTCGTGGAGGAGGAGTTCGAACGACTTTCGATCGAAGTACGCGCCATTTTCAGCGAAATGTCAACAAGTAGCGTCGAAAAGAGTCAGATCTTCCGTCCATATCTGGTCAAAGGCTGATACGGCTGTTACGGTGACGACAAGATCCCGCTTCCCCGCGTCCCCCACGTCCGCGTCCCGCCCGATGACTCCCGCCGCCGCCCATGCCCGCACCGTGTCCCAGATCCATCCGACGATGCCGAGGGCCGGCGCTCCCTCACGGGAACCAGGTCCTCCGCCATCGCCCTGGCAGCCGTGCGCCTGCCGATCGACGACACGTGGCCGGTTCAGCGGCTCGCAGAACGGGGCGGGATCTCGCCCGGACGCCGGGACTCATGGTTTCCTGTGACGCACGTCCTGAGCGGAGGCCAGGACGAAAACCCTGATCTGGGAGGATTCGGCAACCCGATGAGCAGGCAGGTAAAGGTGTCGTTGGGCACGTGGTCCACGTCGTTCGGGATGCGCCGGCCCGCCGGCCTGGAGCAGACGCTGAAGGTGGCCGCGGCGTTCGGCTTCGACGGCGTCGAGCTCGCGGGTTTCGCCGATCACGTCATGATCGAGCGCTACGCCGATCCCGCCGCCCGCCGCGGGCTGGCGACCATGCTGGACGACCTGGGCCTGGAGCCGGTGTTGCTCGCGCCCGCGCCGCACGGGCCGATCGCGGGCATTCCGCCATGGCCGCTGGCCGACGATGACGAAGTCGTCGCCTTGCACGAGAAGTGGTGGTCGGAGTTCTTCCGGCTCGCCGCCGATCTGGGCATCACCAGGATGCGTGTCGATCCGGGGATGCGTGGCCCCCTCCCCTATGGCGTCGATCACCGCCGCGTGTGGGATGGCGTGGTGGGCATGTTCGGACAGCTCGCGGAGCAGGGAGCGGAGATCGGATGTTCCGTGCTGTGGGAGGTGGAGTCCGGGCAGCCGTTCAACAAGCCGAGCGAGATCGTGCGGCTGCTCGATGACATCGGCCATCCCAATCTCGGGCTGCTGTACGACACCGGCCACTTCCATGCCGCCACCGTCACCGGGCACAACCAGGTGCAGCCGGAGGAGCTGCTGCCAGGCGGGCAGGTGGAGCTGGTGCGGCGGCTCCGGGACCGCATCGGGCATGTCCATCTGTGCGACACCGACGGCGACGTGGCCCGCAATCTCTTCTCGCGGAAGATCGGCTTCGGCAAGGGCATCGTCGACTTCGAGGAATTGCTGCCCGTGCTGGCCGACTGCTACCAGGGTGAATGGTGGTGCGTCGATGTCATTCCCTTCACCTCGGAGGTGTGGGGCGACTTGTGGGACGGGCTCGCCTTCGTCCGTGACGTCGTGGCCCGTCATGTGCGCGGCGCGCGACGCCCGTGAGGCCTCGCCTCCGCGTGGGCCGGTGTCCGGCCGCAGGATCGTGACGCCGAGCGGCGAGGCGGAGACCGGCCCCGGCGAGCCGCGTACGGCGTCGCGGGGCGTCGGATCGGTCAGGAATCGAGAAGCCCTGACCTGTGCCGGTGCGGATAGCGTGAGGTCATCCCCTCCCGGCGGCTGACTAGGAGCAACACGTCATGAGCGGCACATCGAAGGTGGGCAGCGAGAAGACGCGACCCGATCGCCCGGCGGAGGGGGTTCTCCGGGCAGGAGAGCGCCGCGATGAGGGCGCGCGCCATCGAGCTGAGGGCGGCGGCACGGGGCGGCCGAGGCGCGAAGAGGGCGGCCGCTGATGAGGCGACGGTGCCGCCGGCGATCGCCGCGACGCAGAGCCGGACCGTGCGCCGAGGCGGGACGCTCACCGGCCGCCACTCGGGCTCGATCGACGGCCCGTGGCCGTCCGCCGTCCGCGAACGGAGAACCTCTATGACCATCCTGGTGACCGGCGCGACCGGCACGATCGGACGCATCGTGGTCGACCGCCTGCTGCGCGCCGGACATCACGTACGCGCCCTGACGAGGAACCCGGCCACCGCCGCTCTGCCCGGCGGCGTGCAACTGGTGGCCGGCGACATCAGTGGCGCGCCCGCCGCGCTCGACGGCGTGGACCGCGCCTTCTACCTGGCCGGCCTGCTCGACCCCGACCCCGGCCGCGCCGCCGAGCAGGCCGGCGCCTTCGCCGGACAGGCCGTCGAATCGGGGCTCACCCGCATCGTCACCCTCACCAGTGTGGCCGTCACCGTCCGGCGGCCGGGCAGCTACGAGATGCTGCACCAGGTCGAACAGGCCGTCGAAGCCTCCGGCCTGCAATGGACCCACGTCCGGCCGGGCGAGTTCGCCATCAACAAGCTGGACATGTGGGGTGAGTCCATCCGCACCGAAGGCGTGGTGCGCAGCGCCTTCCCCGACGCGATCGGCGTACCCATCCATGAAGCCGACATCGCCGAGGTCGCCGCCGCCGCCCTCGTCCAGGACGGGCACGCCGGAAAGGCCTACTCGCTGAGCGGCCCGCAGGCGCTCAGCCACCGCGAGCAGGCCGCCGCCATCGGCGAGGGACTGGGCAGAAACCTGCGTTTCGAAGCGCTCACCTACGGACAGGCACGCTCCGCCTACATCACCGCCGGGATGCCCTACGACATCGCCGAATACCTGCTCGGCTACCAGGCCGAGTACGCCGAGGAGCCGCCCCCGGTCCTGCCCGACGTCGAACGCGTCCTCGGCAAGCCCGGCCGCACCCTCGCCCAGTGGGCCGCCGACCACCGCGCCGACCTCACCCAGGACTCCTAGCGGCCGGACCGGAACGCCTTGCGTGATCGCTTCCGGTGGTCCCGGCCACGGCACCCGCCACTCTCCACCGCCGCGCGAACCGGTCACGCCGGCGATCTGGAAGCAGGCCGGCGCTCCTCATCGACGCCCAGAGCGTAACCATGGGCGAAACCTGGGCGCGACCTGGGCAGTGAGCAGTCACAGCCGTCAGTCGCAACCGCAGCCGTCGCAACCGCAATCGCCGTCCTCGCCCGAGCAGCAGTGACGACAGCCACCGCAGTTGCCGCAGCACTCGTAACCGGAGCAGTCGAAGCGCTGGCAGCAGGAGCCCTCGTGATCCTCGTCCCAGGCCGGCCGGTACAGGCCGCAGGTGCAGCAGGTCAACGCGGCGCACGCCAGCGACAGCAGCCCGCCGGGATCCCGCTTCGGCGGCCGGCGTCCCGGCGGTGCGCCGGGATCGCCCGGCGGGTGGCCTGGTGAATGACCCGGCGAGTGGCCGGGGGCCTGGCCCGGCGAGTGGCCGGGGGCCTGGCCCGGCGAGTGGCCGGGGGCATGGCCGGGGCCGTGCGTTCCTGCGGCGGCTTGAGATCCGGCGGTGGCGAAGGCTCGGGAGATGGCGTTGCCGGTTTCCCGTACCAGCAGGGCGCGGGTCAGGGCGGGGCGAGGCAGGTCGAGCGCGTTCACGGCGGCGCGCAGGTCGGCGTGCGCGGCGTCGCAGTGGCGGCGCGCCTCGTCCAGGCCGGTGCCGGTGGCGGCCAGCGGGTTGTACGCCCCGGAGGCCCGGTCGTCGGCCAGGTCCTCCACCGCGTCGATCAGGTGGGCCAGCCTCCCGAACGCGCGACCGGCCGCCTCCAGGGCCTCGCGGTTGTGCGGCTTGCCCGCGAGCACCCCCGTGTGCGCGAACGCCGCCGCCACGGCGTCCTCGGTGGGGCCCGTCAACTCTCGTAATCCGGGCGCGGCGGCGCTGCCCGGGGGCCGCTGGGCGGGGATGCGTTCCAGGAGGGCCTGGCGGGCGGCCGCCGCCGTCAGCGGGGTGGGGTCGAAGCCCAGCGTGCCGGCCGTGGCCGTACCGGCGGAGGACCAGCGGCCCGCCAGGCGGGTGGCGCCGGCGGCCAGGGGGCGGCGGGCGTACATGCCGTCGCCGTCCGCCACGTGGTCGTTCACCTTGCCGGCCGCCAGGAGCAGCGACACCGAGGCCGCCAGCCGTACCCCCTCGGACTCCACCACGTCGGCGCCCTTGAAGCCGCGCAGCGCGCACGCGCCCGCCTTGCGGCGCGGTGTGGGCGCGGGCGTCTGGGCCTCGGTCAGGACGGACACGAGCAGGCCGTCGTAGTTGGTCACCAGACGGGACAGGTGCCCGTGTTCGTCGCGGAGGGCCAGGCAGAGTCCGCACAAGTGGCCCATCCAGTCCGCGTAGAGCCCCTTGCACAGACCATGCCGGCACGGGCGGACAATGCCGAACATACATCCCCTCATGATCACAACGGAGAGCCAACCGTAGCAGCAGGCCGTCAGAGGACGCGGCAACGACGGGAGAATCCCCAGGGAACGCCGCTCCGGAGCACCCGGTCGCCCGCGAGGTCCTTCTGGACGACGATGATCCAGTGTGCGAACATGTGTTCGACAATCATCTTCCAGAATGGAGTGCTTGTGCGCCCCTCAAGCTCGCGACGCTCGCCATCACCAGGCGGGTCGACCTCAGCGCCTACCCGTGCCCGTCCACGCTGGCGCAGGCGTACGAGCGGGTGTGGGCCGGGTACGGGTGCGGCCAGGCGGGGGAAGGAGGCGTCGTCGCCCTCGAGACGTGGCGGCCCACACCCGCCCTCGTGCCGGTCGAGTCGGGCACGACGCAGCCTCCGCTGGTCGCCGTCGCCGGGCGCACTCTGGCGGTGGGAGAGCCGGGCGCCGGCCCTGCCTCGATCAGGGTGTACGACGTCGACACCACCCCGGCCACCCGGCTCGGCGAGATCCGCGCCTTGACCGTTGACGGCTTGCCGGACCTCGTTCGCATGGAGGCCGTAGCCGTGTCCCGTGGCACGGCCTCCGCTGCGGGCGGCGCGGCTGCCCGCCCCGGCGACCCCGGCGGAGGCCGGCCTGCCGAAAGTTGATCAGTCGACGCACATCGCATCATGGGTGGACCGGAAGACCCAGGTGCCGCCACCCGGAGAGGAGTAGGTCAGCAACGTGTGATAAACGCCAGGGGTGCAGTCGTGGCCGACCGCGAGGACGGCCTGCCGGGCCCGCTGTTCGGCCGCCGCCAGCCCGGCCGCGTAGGTGTTGCCCGCCCCTACAGCAGTGGCGCTGCGGGGGGTGTCATAGCCGTCGGCGTGCGCGGCCACGGGCGTGGTCGCCAGGCCGACCGCCGTCACCACCACCGAGACGAGGCCGAGCCGGCGGAACCAGGTGACTTTCTGCATGCTTCTCCTTACGGGAGAGGGGCATTTGATCGATCAACAGAAATTAGCGTGGACCGCCATAGCGGCGGTATAACCGCGGACGGAGATCGCTTTATCGTGCCGGGCTCATCCCGCCCTGTTTCGAATCGAAACCGGTCGCGTTGTCCTCCCGCCCCGCGCATTCCCCCACGTTCCCGTAGACCGAGAACCTCACCACGAGAGCCCTTTGAGTTCGGCAGCGGACGCGCTCATTTCCGCATGTGAGGTGAGTCGCAATGATCGCCACTGGCGCCTGACCCGCTCAACGAACAATGACCGCAGATCAGGGGCATCCGTGGATTCTCCGCGACTCCTACGGAGGGATCAGAAGCACATCCACAGGCAGGCGCGTCCGGAGCGGTGCGGCTCGCGTCCGGAGCGGTGCGGCTCACCCGGGAGGGGCCGAGGCTCATGTCCTGGGTGCCGATGACGGACAACAACTCCAGCTGGGCCGCACCCCGGCTGCCGGCCGGTGCGGTGAACCACAGCAGGCGCCGTCGGCCGTCCTCGCTGAACAGGCTGTGGCAGTCCACCTCGATGACCCCCAGCGCCGGGTGGAGCAGACGCTTGTGGTCCGCCCGGCGCAGCGCCACGTCATGGCCGTCCCACAGGGCGGCGAACTCGGGACTGCGCCGCCGCAGTGCGACCACCATCCGGACCACGTGGGCGTCACGGCCGCGCCGGGCGGCGACCGCCCGCAGGTCGGACACGAAGACCCGGGAGTGGTGCGGGTGCTCGTCCGGCGGGTAGAGCGCGCGGGCTGCGGGGTCGGTGAACCAGCGGTAGACGTAGCTGGCCTCCAGGCCGCGCCTCATCGGGTGCCGGCCGAGCAGCGCGGCGGCCAGGTCGTTCTGCACCAGGGTCTCGTGCAGGTCAGTGATGATCATCGCGGGCGTCGTGGCCAGCCGGTCCAGCAGGCCCAGCATGGCGGGCTCGACGTGCGCGGTCGCGGCCGGGGCGTGCGGAGCCGGGACGGGGCGGCCCGCGAGATGGAACAGGTGATCGCGCTCGTCGCCCTCCAGCCGCAGCGCGCGGGCGAGCGCGGACAGCGCCTGGGCCGACGGCTGGGCGCCGCGCCCGCGCTCCAGCTCGGTGTAGTAGTCCGCCGACAGCCCCGCGAGCTGCGCGACCTCCTCGCGGCGCAGCCCGGGCACCCGGCGCCGGGGGCCGGCGGGCAGGCCGACGTCCGCCGGCCGGACGCGGGCGCGGCGGGTCTTCAGGAACGCGGCGAGCTCACGGAGGTTCACCGCTCCATCGTGGCCCGGGCGGCCGGTCGTAGCCAGGGGATGACAACCCCTGGGTGAGCTCAGCCCTGGCCGGCGGGCGGGCTGCGGGCGAGTGTGGCCGTACGACACCAGTCCCTGAACCAGCGAAGACCCCGAACTGACGAACGATGAGGAGAATCATGAGACGCGGTATCGCCCTGCTCCTCGGCGCGGTCCTCGCGGCGGGCCCCGGCCTGCCCGCGCACGCGCACCCCAACCATCCGACGCCCACCATGTCCACCCCTTCCACGCCCACCCCTTCCACCACGCCCACCCCTTCCACCACGCCCGCGACACCCGCCGCCGAGCCGGCCTACGGCAAGGGGTGGTGGCCGCGGGCGGCGATCGGCGGCGGGCCCCGGCAAGAGCACAGCGTCGCCGCGCTCGGCCACCGGGTCTACGTCATCGGCGGCATCGTCCCGGGCCCGGCCGGCGGCTTCGTCACCACCGGGCGGGCGGAGGTCTACGACACCCGGCGCGACACCTGGTCGGAGGCGGCCCCGCTGCCCGTCGTGATGAACCACCCCAACGTGGCGGCGGTCGATGGCCGGATCTACGTGCTCGGCGGGCTGTCCGGCGGCGCGTCGTGGCAGGCCCTGCGGGACAGCTTCGTGTACGACCCGCGTACCGGCCGGTGGACGCCGTTGCCGCCGATGCCCGCCGGCATGGAGCGGGGAAGCGCCGCGATGGGCGTACACGGGACGAAGATCTATCTCGCGGGCGGCATGCGCACGCTGACGCCCGGCCCCGGCGGCCTGCAGGACACGGTGGACCTCGTGTCGTCGTACGACGTCGCGACCGGCCGGTGGGAGAGCCTGCCGAGCCTGCCGCAGGCGCGCGACCACGTCGGCGGCGCGGTCGTCGGCGCGACCTTCTACGTGCTCGGCGGCCGTGACCGGGGACAGGTCAACGTGCGCGACACCGTGTACGCGCTCGACCTGCGCTCGCGCCGCTGGTCGGAGCGGGCGCCGATGCCGACGGCCCGGGGCGGGATCGCCGCCGCGGCCGTGGGCGGCACGATCTACACCTTCGGCGGCGAGGGACGGCACGACGGGACGAACCCGAACACCGTCTTCGCCGAGACCGAGGCGTACGACACGGCGCGCGACCGGTGGGTGCGCCTGGCGCCGATGCCGGTGCCCCGGCACGGGACCGCCGCCGTCGCGGTGGGCGGCACGATCCACATCCCCGGCGGCGGCACCGCGGGCGGCGCGGCCCCCGTGGACGTCAACGACGCCTACCGGCCGGGGGCCGCGAACGGGGCCCGCCTGCCGCGGAGATGATCTAACAACCCGCTGTCCGGTCTTGGTGCGGCCGCTGCATTACGCCAGGTGCCCGTCGGGTACGAACTCCCGCGGCAGCCCCAGGGGGACGGCGGGCTCGCCACTCCGTCCGTACTCCGACGTGGAAGGCTCGGCGATGGCACATCCAGGCGGAATCAAGATCGAGCCCGGCGAGCCGCGCTACGAGGTGCTCCGCCGTGGCTTCAACGCGCGCTGGCTGGCCGCGCGGCCCGACTACATCCGCCTCCCGAGAAACAGCGCCGAGGTCAAAGCCGCGTTGCAGGAGGCGCTCGACGAACCGGCCCGCCCGGAGAGGTCGCGCATCACGATCCGGTCCGGCGGTCACTGCTATGAGGACTTCGTCTGCGCCCCCGACGTACGCGTGATCATCGATCTGTCGCTGATGGACGGCGCTCACGTCGACGACGACATGGGGGCCTTCTGCATGGAGGCCGGTCTCACCCTCGGGCAGTTCTACAAGAAGATGTACCAGAGAACCGGCAAGACGCTGCCCGGCGGCTCGTGGTCCACGGTCGCGCTGGGCGGGCACGTGACCGGCGGCGGCTTCGGCCTGCTGTCGCGGCAGCACGGGCTCACCGTCGACTACCTGTACGCGGTGGAGGTCGCCGTGGTCGGCAGGACGGGCACGGTGGAGCTGGTCACCGCCACCAGGGACGACGACGATCCCGATCTCAAGGACCTGTGGTGGGCGCACACGGGAGGCGGCGGTGGCAACTTCGGCATCGTCACCCGCATGTGGTTCCGTGACCTGCCCGAGGCGCCCAAGAGCGTGCTCTCCGCCATGGGCGGCTGGAAATGGGACGAGATCGACGAGGACCGGTTCCGGCGCATCGTCGGCAACTTCGGCGCCTTCTTCGAGGAGCACCAGGGCGGGCCGTGCGACGAGTACGCCGCGCTGTTCGGCATCCTCACGCTGAATCACGCCAGCCAGCCGCAGATCGGCCTGATGGCGCAGATCGACGCCGGCGTCCCGAACGCCCGCGAGCTGATCAGGAACTTCGAGCGTGAGATCAACCAGGGCATCGGGAGGGAGCTGCACCCGCTGACCGTGGCGATCGGAGAGCATCCGGTCTCCGCCGCCGGCGAGGTGCTCGGAGAGGAGGCGACCTTCGGCCGGCCGCGTGAGGAGCTCCTCGCGGTGCCCTGGAACGTCACGGAGAAGGTCAGCGCCCCGCACAACACCCGATGCGGCAAGCACAAGTCGGCCTACATGCGCAGGGCGCTTCCCGCGGAACAGGTCACCGCGCTGTGGCGAAGCCTGACGGAGGACAGGGCGACCAAGCGCGACGCGGTGGTGCAGATCGACTCCTACGGTTCCGCCGTCAACCGGCTGAAGCCCGGCGACACCGCCGTGGTACAGCGGGACTCCGTCATGAAGCTGCAGCACCAGGTCTACTGGCCGGCGGATCAGGACGGCAGCGACCACCTCCGGTGGATCCGCACGCTGTACCGGAACATGTATCCCGGCGGGGTGCCCGTGCCGAACGAGGTCACCGACGGGTGCTACGTCAACTATCCGGACGCCGATCTCAACGACTCCGCGTGGAACACCTCCGGAGTGCCCTGGTCCACCCTCTACTACGGCGCCAACTACCCCCGGCTGCAACGCGCCAAGCGGCGCTGGGACCCGGGCGACGTCTTCCGCCACGGCCAGTCCGTCGAGCTCTGACACCTCCCGAAGCCACCGGGCCGATGAGGCTGTCCGGCGACGTCTTCAGCGCTTCGTTCTAGGAGTGGGCGCGTCCGGCGACGCCGAACCACCGCCGCAGGGCCGCCCGGAGTGCTTCGATCTCCATGGGATCTGGCCGGGGTGATGCGGATGCCCAGGCCACATGGCAGTCCGGTCGGAGGAGCAGGGCGGTGGGCCCGGGGGCCTGGGAGCGCGCCGCGACGATGTCGATCCGGTCGTGGCGCGGGGCGAGCGTCTCGGCCAGCGATGCTCCCTCGGTCAGGTCGAGCAGCAGGGGACGTGCCGTTTTGGTCAGCTCGGCCAGCCGGACCGGCCCCGTCGGGGTGTGCAGTTCCAGGTCCGGGGCGAACCGGCCGGCCAGCGGGTGCGCCTCGCGCCCGCCCATGTCGTAGCGGACGTCGGCGCCGGCGATGAGTTCGGCCAGGCGCCGCACGGTGCCCGGGTCGCGGAGCAGCTCGGTGAAGACCTCGCGCAGTCCGGTGACATCGCTGCCGGGGGCGATCAGGGCCGCCTGCGCCTGCGCGTTCAGCACCATGCGCCGGGCGGCCGATCGCCGCTCTGTGTCGTAACTGTCCAGCAGTCCGGACGGGGCGCTGCCCCGGATCTCGGCGGCGAGTTTCCAGCCGAGGTTGACCGCGTCCTGCAGGCCGAGGTTGAGCCCTGGACCGCCTCCCGTGGCGGCGTACACGTGGGCGGCGTCACCGATCAGGAACACCCGGCCGTCGGCGAACCGTTCGGCGACCCGGGTGTTGCCGCCGGTCAGCCGGCGCAGCGCGTGCGGTCCTTGGCCGTCGGGCGGGCCGAGCGGCACGTCGACGCCGAGCACGCGGCGGATGCTCGCCCGCAACTCCGCCAGGCTCATGGGGGCGTCCGTCGCGGGCTGGTCCCACTCTGTGGTGCTGACCAGCGGCGGGTGGCCAGGCATCGGCGCGTAGGAGAACCCTCCGTGCTCGGTGCGGTGGGGCAGGAACGGGGAAACAGCGCCGTAGCCGGGCACGTTCAGCGCGCCGGTCGCAGGATCGACCCAGTCCGCCGGGACCGTCGCATGCGCTGAGCGCACGGTCATCCGGTCGTAGGTGACGCCGGGGAATCCGATGCCGGAGAGCTTGCGCGTGGTGCTGTGGGCTCCGTCCGCGCCGACGAGGTGCCGGGCCCGCAGGCGGTACGCCCCGCCCGGACCCGCGACGTCGATGGTGACCGCGTCGTCGTCCTGTGACAGGCCGACGACCTCGTGTCCCCGCCGGATCTCCACACCCAGCTCGATCGCGCGCTCCTGCAGAACCTGCGCGATGCGTCGCTGCGGCACCGGCAGGGCGTAGACGGGGCTGTCCTCCAGCAGGCTCAGGTCCAGGCCCATCGCGCCGAACATGAAGTACGCGGTGTTCGGCCGCGGCGGTTCCGGGCTGCCGCTGAGACGCTCGTACAACCCCCGGCGGTCGAGCATTCTCACGACCTGGCCGAGCAAGCCGTTCGCCTTCGGTTCCTCGCTCGGCTCCGGCAGCCGCTCCAGCACGACCGGCCGGACCCCTGCCAGGCTCAGTTCGCAGGCCAGCATCAGCCCGTTCGGGCCGCCGCCGGCGATGACGACATCTGTGATCACGTGTGCTCCCTGTGGTTCGCCCGCAACGGAGGCAGGACGATCGCGTTGATCCTTCCTGCGGCATGAGGACGCTCAGGCTAAGCAGAAAAGTGCGTGCACGCAAGTTTGCATGTACGCATCAAAACTGGGATGCTGAGACGGTGACGACGAGACGGACGGGGCTGCGCGAGCAGAAGAAGCAGGCCACCCGGGAGGCCCTGCGCGCGGCGGCCCTGCGGCTGGCTCTTGAGCGCGGCCCGGACGACGTGCGCGTCGATGACATCGCCGAGGCCGCCGGCGTCTCGCCGAGGACGTACAACAACTACTTCTCCAGCCGCGAACACGCGATCGTCGCCGCCGTCACCGGCGAGCGGGAAGCGCGGGTCGCGGCGGCGGTGGCCGACCGGCCCGCCGGCGTCGGCCTCGCCGACGCCGTCATCGAGGCGATCGTGGATCAGTACACCGCCCCGGACGAGTCCGGCCGGGACGCGTTGCTGCTGATCATCACCCGCCCCGCGCTGCGCGAGGCATTCCTCGAAACCACTGCCGCGATCGAACATCCCCTCACCGACGCGATCGCCGAACGCCTCGGCGATGACGACCCGCACACCGCACGGGTGCTCGCGGCGAGCGTGGCCGCCGCGGTTCGCGTGGCGATCGAGCGGTGGCTGCACACGACTGCCTCGTCCGCCACGATCAGCGGGCTCGTCGTGCCGTCCGGCTCGCTGCCGGACCTCCTTCGCACCACGCTCGCACCCCTCACCCCCGCACTCGACGCCGCCGAGCAACGAGCG
Source organism: Nonomuraea candida (assembly GCF_000725485.1). Lineage (GTDB taxonomy): Bacteria > Actinomycetota > Actinomycetes > Streptosporangiales > Streptosporangiaceae > Nonomuraea > Nonomuraea candida. The sequence goes on from NZ_KL647035.1 coordinate 42,072, forward strand.
CTCCGCCGCCGGCCTCGGTGAACTCCCCGCCTCGACCGGCGGCCTGGCCCTGCGGGGCAAGGGCGTCTACCGCGACATCACCTTCGAGGACGACCACGTCTCCGGCTGGGGCTACGCCCTGAGCATCGGCACCGACCACACCGGCTGAGATTCACTCGGCGGCGGAGGCGCCCCGCAGTTCCTCCTCGATGTCGCGGGCGGTCAGCGACAGGGCGGCGACCAGTTCGGGGAGGCGGTCCCGCGAGAAGCGGGTGGTGGGCATCGACACCGACACGGCCGCCACGGCGCGGCCGTCCTCGCCGCGCACGGCCCGGCCGAGGGCGGTGACCCCCGATTCGGTCTTGCCGGCGTTGATGGCGAAGCCCCGGTCGCGGACGTTGCGCAGCTCACGGCGCAGCGCCGCCAGGTTGGGCCGCCGGTCCGCGCGGCCGGCCCACTTGTCCTCGTCGTACAGCGCCTGGAGCCGCTCGGGCGGCAGGTCGGCGAGCATGACCTTGCCGCCCGAGGCCAGGTGCGCGGGGAAGACCATGCCCTCGCGGTTGCCGACCCGCAGCGCCTGCGTGCACTCGACCGACCCGATGAACCGCACGTGGTCGCCGGACAGGATCTGCAGGTTGGCGCTCTCCCTGACCCGCTCCACCAGGGCGGCCAGGTGCGGCATCGCGACCGAGCGCAGCAGCGCGGTACGCGACTGGGAGCTGCCGCCGAGCGAGAGGACCGGCCCGGCGGTGTACTGGTGGTCCTCCCGCCGGACCGCGAAGTCCCGGTAGACGAGCATCGCCAGCAGCCGGTGCGCGGTGGAGGGCGCCACCCCGAGCCGCCGCGCGGCCTCCCCCACGCCGAACGGCCCCTCGACCTGAAGCATGACCGCCAGCTGGAGCGCATGGTCGACGCTGCGCAGGAGATAGTGGGGCGGATTCTTCATAGCAGAATCTCCTATTCCGAACTGCTCCGCACGCTACAAGCTGGACCCGGCATTCGCGGCCCGCCGCCGCGCCCGCCCCCGCTTGACCGAGCCAGGAGCAGACATGACCGAGACAGCGGACTCCCCGGTTCGCCTGTCCGTGGTGGACTCCCCCGATCAGCCGGCGCCGTCGCCGGCGCTGGCGGAGTTGTACCGCGGCTTCGAGAAGGAGTTGCTGGTCCCGCTGTGGACCGAGATCGGCGACCTGATGCCGCCGCATCCCCGGTCCAAGGCGGTCCCGCACCTGTGGCGGTGGGAGAGCCTGCTGGCCCTGGCGGACCGGTCCGGGCGCCTGGTGCCGGTGGGCCGGGGCGGTGAGCGGCGGGCGATCGCGCTGGCGAACCCGGCGCTCGGCGGGCGGCCGTTCGCGACGCCGACGCTGTGGGCGGCGATCCAGTACCTGATGCCGGGCGAGGACGCGCCGGAGCACCGGCACACCCAGCACGCGTTCCGGTTCGTCGTGGAGGGTGAGGGCGTGTGGACCGTGGTCGGGGGCGATCCGGTGCCCATGCGCCGGGGCGACTTCCTGCCGCAGGCCGGATGGAACTGGCACGCCCACCACAACGCGGCCGACCGGCCGATGGCGTGGATCGACGGCCTGGACATCCCGTTCCAGTACGTCACAGAGTCCCAGTTCTTCGAGTTCGGCCGCGATCAGATCGGCACGGCCGAGCGCACCACCCCTGAGCGGTCCCGGTCGGAGCGGCTGTGGGGCCACGCGGGCCTGCGCCCGGTCGCCTTCCCCGGCCCGCGGCCCGCCACCCCGCTGCTGGCCTACCGGTGGGCCGACACCGACCGCGCGCTGGCCGACCAGCTCGCGCTGGAGGCCGAGGGCCATGCCGGGACGATCGAGCCCGGTCACGCGGCCGTGCGCTATGTCAATCCCACCACCGGCGGCGACGTGCTGCCGACCATCCGGGTCGAGATGCACCGGCTTCGGCGCGGGGCGGGGAGCGCGCCGCGCCGGGAGACGGGTTCCTCGGTGTACCAGGTCTTCGACGGCAGCGGCCGGGTCACGGTGGGCGACGTGTCGTGGCCGGTCACCCGGGGCGACCTGTTCGTCGTGCCTTCCTGGACGCCGTTCTCCGCGAGGTCCGAGGCCTCGGCGTCCGACTCCGACTCCGGCGCGCTGGACCTCTTCCGATTCAGCGACGGCCCGATCTTCGAGGCCCTGCACCTGAACCGTACCGACCTGGAAGGAACCAACCCGTGAAGCTCGCCACCATCCGTACCGCCGGCGGGGACACCCGGGCCGTGCGCGTCGACGGGGAGAGCCTGATCGATCTGGGCTGCGCCGACGTCGGCGAGCTGCTGGCCCGGCCCGGCTGGGCCGGGCGCGCCGCCCGGGCGGACGGGCCCGCTCTCCGGGCGGCGGGTTACGCGCCCGTCGTGCCCCGTCCCGGCAAGATCATCTGTGTGGGGCTGAACTATCGTGCCCACATCCTGGAGATGGGCCGGGAACTGCCGCGGTATCCGACGTTGTTCGCGAAGTACCCCGAGGCGCTCGTCGGCGCGTACGACGAGATCCGGCTCCCGCCGGAGTCCGGCCAGGTGGACTGGGAGGCCGAGCTGGCGATCGTGATCGGCGCCTCGGTGCGGCGCGCGGACGAGTCCGGGGCCGCCGCGGCCATCGCGGGATTCGCCGTGTTCAACGATGTCACCATGCGCGACTGGCAGTACCGCTCCCCGATGTGGTTGCAGGGCAAGACGTGGGAGACCAGCACGCCCTTCGGCCCTTACCTGGTCACCCCCGACGAGTTGCCCGGTGGCAGCCGGCCCTCGCTCACCCTGAGCGGCTGGGTCGACGGCGAGCTGGTGCAGCGGGCCGACACCGCGGACCTCGTGTTCGACCCCGTCGACCTGGTCCGGTACGTCTCCACGATCCTCACGCTCAACCCCGGCGACGTCATCGCCTCCGGCACGCCTGGCGGGGTGGGCCACGCCCGCGTGCCCGCCCGGTACCTGACCGGCGGCAGCGTCCTGGCGACCGAGATCACCGGCCTCGGCCGGTCGGAGGTCAAGGCCGTCGCCGAGCCGATCGAGGCCGAAGCCGAGCCGATCGAGGCCGAAGCCGGCGCCGGGCCGATCGCATGACGGCCGCGAGCCGTCGCCGCGCCGGGGGCCGGCGGTGGAGCGCATGACGGCCGCGAACCGGAGCCTGGCCGACGGTCTGCGGTGGACGGCGCAGGGCAGCGCGATCTTCGCCGGCGCGCTGGCCGCGCTGCCGGACGGCCACCTCGACCGGCCGACCCGGCTGGCCGGCTGGAGCGGCAGGCACCTGCCGGCGCACCTGGCGGCCAACGCCGAGGCGCTGGTCAACCTGGCGCACTGGGCCCGCACCGGCGAGGAGCGGCCGATGTACTCCTCCCCCGCCCAGCGTGAGGCCGACATCGCGGCCGGCGCGAAACTGCCCGCGGCCGAGCTGCGCGCCTGGAGCGCGCGAGCCGCCGAGGCCCTCGACGCGCGCCTCGCCGAGCTGGACCGGCGGCACTGGCAGCGGCACGTCCGCACCGCGCAGGGCCGCACGGTGACCGCCGCGGAGATCCCGTGGATGCGGGCCCGCGAGGTCATGGTGCACGCCGTCGATCTCGGCGCGGGCGTGGAGTTCGGCGATCTGCCCGCCGATTTCCTGCTCGCCCTGATCGACGACATCACCGCCAAGCGGTCCGGCGCCGACGGGCCCGCGCTGGCCCTGGCGGCCACCGACCACGACGGCACGTGGACCGTGTCCGGCTCCGGCGGCCCCACCCGGGTCGCCGGCACGCTGGCCGGCCTGGCCGCGTACCTCTCCGGCCGCCGATCGGACGGCGTCACCGGCTCCGCAGGCGATCCGGCGCCCACGCTTCCCCGCTGGCTCTAGCCCCGGCGCGAGCCGAGAAAGGAATCACCGGTCATGTCCGAACAGAGCCGCGACGCCGACGTCGTGGTGGTGGGCGGGGGCATCGGCGGGCTGGCCAACGCCCTGGCGCTCACCCGCAAGGGCCTGCGCGTGCGGCTGCTGGAGCAGGCTCACCGGTTCGGCGAGGTCGGCGCCGGCCTGCAGATCGCCCCCAACTGCACCCGCATCCTGCACCGCTGGGGGCTGCTCGACGAGGTCACGTCCCTCGGCGTGCTGCCCCGGAGCATCGTCATGAAGGACGCGCTCGACGGCGAGGTCCTCACCACGCTCGACCTGCGGGACGTGGAGCGGCGCTACGGCTTCCCCTACCTGGTGATCCACCGCAGCGACCTGCACGGCACGCTCCTGCGGGCCTGCCGGCGGGCGGGGGGGGATCTCGTCAACGACGTCACCGTGACCGGGTACGAGCAGGCCGAAGGAGGAGCCTTCGCCGTCCACGAAGGAGGGCGGGAGTTCGGCCGGATCGTCCTGGCCGCCGACGGGCTGCACTCGGTGGCCCGGCGCGTCATGAGCGACGACGCCCCCGTCAGCTCCGCGTACGTCGCCTACCGCGGCACCGTGCCCTCCGGCCAGGTCTCCCACCTCGACACGCAGCCCGACGACGTGGTCGTCTACGTCGGCCCCCGGTGCCATTTCGTCCAGTACTCCCTGCGCCACGGCGAGGTGTTCAACCAGGTCGCGGTGTTCGAGTCGCCGAAGGCGCTGGCCGGCGAGGCGGACTGGGGCACGCCCGACGAGCTCGACGCGGCGTTCACCGCTGCCTGCGACCAGGTGCGGGCCGGCCTGCCGCTGCTGTGGCGCGACCGCCGGTGGCGGATGTTCGACCGCGAGCCCATCGCGAACTGGGTCCGGGGCCGGATCGCCCTCACCGGGGACGCGGCGCATCCGCCGCTGCAGTACCTCGCCCAGGGCGCGGTCATGGCGATCGAGGACGCGTGGGTGCTGTCCGAGCACGTGAGCGGCCAGGGACGGGCGGGCGCGCCGGCAGCCGCCGCCCGGGAGACCCGGCCGGACACCCAGCGGGACGCCACGCCGGACGCCCCTCGGAACGCCGCGCCGGACGTCGATTGGGACGCGGCGCTGGCGGCCTACAACGCCGTCCGCGTGCGGCACTGCCGCCGGGTGCAGACCACCGCCCGCGCCTGGGGCGACCTGTGGCACCACGACGAGGAGAAGCGGGAGTGGCGCAACGCGGTGCTCCGCGCCCGCGACGTCCACGACTACGGCCACGTGGACTGGCTCTTCGGCCCGACGGCTCTCACCCCGGGACAGCTGCCCCCGATGTTCCCCGAGTACGGCGAGGAGCCGGCACCTCTTCACGGGGCCGGGACGCCCTTATGAGGGGCTCTTCGCGTTCAGGCGGGGCCGAGCCGGTCGCGACGGTGCCAGGGAGCCGGGCCGTGACGCGGAGCCCGCCGGCGGGGCGGGCTCCGAGGTCGAGCGTCCCCGTCGTGTGCCCGGACGATGCCGTGCGGCTCTTCCATGGGTCCTCTCCCTGACCCCGGCCGAAAGACGCGATCAGGGAGAGTCACCACGAGCAGCGATCAGAGTCGCTGGCCGGCCTCTAGCGGAGAACCCTGTACAGGGCGGAGGTGAGGGAGGCCTTGGCGTCATCGCCGTCGATGGACCACATCATGTAGCCGCCCAGCCTCTTGTGCCGGATGTAGGCGGCCTTCTGCAGCATCGCCGCCGGGTCGTCATAGGTCCAGAACTCGTTGCCGTCGTACAACCACACGGCGCCGGTCCTGAGGTCGCGGTAGCGCTTGCCGGGCTTGGCGAGGATGTCCTTGTAGTCCTCGGACCCGGCCTCCCACTTGCCGGGGGCCGCGCCGGTGGCGGGCTGGTACACGCCGTCCCCGGCGGGTCCGGCCGGCACTCCGGTCCAGCCCTTGCCGTATGCGGGGACGCCGGCGACGAGCTTACGGGCGGGTGCGCCGCGCTCGCGGTAGTAGGTGATGGTCTGGTCGAGGCTTTCGCGGATCTCGTTGGGGTCGCGGCGGTCGTTGAAGAGGTTGGAGTGGTGGCCGGTGATCTTGTCCCACGGGCCGTGCAGGTCGTAGCCCTGGACGGTGGCGTAATCCAGGTGGCGGAAGACCTGCCGCACCTCCAGGCCGGCGTCGATGACGCGGGCGGCGGCGGGCAGGAACGCCGTGATGAGAGCTGAACGCCGGTAAGCGTTCAGCTGCGACCTGAGTTCGGCGACGAAGGCGGTGAAGTTCTGCTTGTCCTCGGGGCGGACGACGTTGCCGGGGGCGCCGGGGTAACCGGGCCACTCCCAGTCGAGGTCGATGCCGTCGAAGACGCCGGCGCCCGTGCCGTCGGGCAGGCCGGGCAGGTTGCCGCGCAGCCACAGGTCGATGCAGGACTTGGCGAGCTTGCTGCGCGACTCGGGGGTGAGGACGGCGTCGGAGAAGTGCGCGGAGCCGGTCCAGCCACCCAGCGAGATCAGGATCTTGAGATGGGGGTACTCGGCCTTGAGCTTCTTGAGCTGGTTGAGGTTGCCGTTGAGTGCCTGGCCCGGCGCGTCCGCGACGCCGTCGATGCTCTGCTCGGCGGGCACGGGCCGCTGCCAGTCGGCCCAGGGGTCGGAGGAGTAGCACTCGGCCTGCTGGTTCACGAACCCGAAGGCGTAGTTGATGTGAGTGAGCTTGCGGGCCGCCCCGCTGGTCTTCATGTCCTTGACGTGGTAGTCGCGGCCGTAGACGCCCCACTGGACGAAGTAGGCGACTCTCTTGTAGTCGGAATGGCGGGCTTCGGCGGGGGCCGGCACCACCGTCATGCCGAGTAAGAGGGTGAGAGCGAGCAGGACCTTCTTCACGTGACGTCTCCCAAATTTATAGGAAACTTTCCTTTAAGTTGCCCTGACGGTAGGCCGTTGCGATCGGACAGTCAACGGGCAGAATCCAGACAGCAGGGCGCCTGAGAGTGCCGCGCCTTGCCCGCCCCCCGGCTCGGGCATGTGGTGACGGTGTGGAGGTCCTGGGCGGGGCCGGTGCAAACCATCGAATCGCCGGAGAATCGGACCTACTGTCGCACGGTATGCAAACTGTGGACGTCCTGGTCGTTGGGGCGGGCCTGGCCGGCCTGCGCACGGCCTGCCTGCTCGCCCGCCGCGGACTGAGCGTGCTCGTGGCCGAGCGCCGCCGGTCGCTGTCCGCGGGCATCCGCACGACCGGGATCTTCGTGCGCCGCACGCTCGACGACTTCCCCCTGCCCGGCCACCTGCTGGGTCCCGGGATCCGTCACGTGCTGCTGTACCCGCCGTCGCGGCGGGCGCCGATCCGGCTCACCAGCGACCGGGACGAGTATCGCGTGGCCGACATGGCGGCCGTCTACGCCCACGCGCGGGACGCGGCGCTGGCGGCCGGGGCGGGGGTCCTGCTGGGCGCGCGCTACCTCGGCTTCTCGGGCGGGGTGGCGCGGTTCGCGGGCGCCGGGCCGGTGCGGGCCGGGTTCGTCATCGGCGCGGACGGCGCCCGTTCCCGGGTGGCGCGTGACCTGGGCCTCGACGTCAACACCCGGTTCCTGGTCGGCGCCGAGATCGTGCATCCGATCGCATCGGGGACGAGCACGCCGGCGTTCCACTGCGTGCTGGATCCCCGCGTCGCCCCCGGCTACCTGGGGTGGGTCATCGACGATGGGCGGCACGCGCACGTCGGCGTCGCCGGGTATCCGGAGGCGATGCGCGCCGGGGTCCGCCACCTGCTGGACGCCTTCGCCGCCACCGCGCCGGGCCGCGCCGCGGCGGTCGGCCCGGTCGAGCGCCGGGGCGGCCCGATCCCGGTCGGCGGAGTGCTGCGGCGGCTGGCCTGCCCGGCCGGGCTGCTGGTCGGCGACGCCGCGGGCGCGGTGTCGCCGTTGACGGCGGGCGGGCTGGATCCCTGCCTGCGCATGGCGGAGCTGGCCGCCGCGGTCACGGCCGACTACCTGCGCACCGGCGACAGGCGGGCGCTGGAGCGCTACGACGGGGTCGCGTTGCGCGGCCGGTTCCGCGGGCGGCTGCTGCTGCGCCGGGCGTTCGGCGGCCTTCGGTCCGCGGCGGCGGCCGAGGCCGCGGTGCACGTGCTGCGCGCCCGCCCCGGTCGGGCCCTGGCGGCGCGGATCCTGTTCGGCGACGGCTCGTTCCCCGACGTCCGCTGACCGCTGCCCGGACTGCGCCGTCGCGGCCGGCTGCCGGCTGTCTCGGCGAACGGGCCGCCGGTGACCGGCAGCCGGTCACTTCGGACAGGGACCGTCCTGGTTTCCGCCGCCGGGTCAGGCTTCCGGCCCGCTCCGGCGTCCCGGCCAGTCGGGACGGTCCTCGACGGGGAGCGAACGGCGGACGACGCCGCGGGAGCGCGGTGGCCCCACCCACAGCGCCGCGGCGCTGACGAGGGCGGAGAAGAGCAGCAGGACGCCCAGCAGCAGTTCCACGAGCACGATGATCGACATGAGGACTCCCTCGGCCTCGCCTGGAGACATGGCCACGAGGACGAAGGTCTTCCCGCACCCCTCCACGCGGGCCGCGCTCCGCGCGCCAGGGCCATCCCGCCGGGTCCGCCCAGGCGTGCGGGCCGTGATGACGGCAGGGATGTCGAACGGCGGGTACTCCCCTTCCGTACTCCTCCCACTATCGATCCGGCGGGTGGCCCGGGTCAACGCCTCAGGCGTCCCCTCGCCGGCCGGCCGGCCACCCGCGCCGGCCGGGCTCTTCCCGCGACGTCACCGGAGCGAGCCGGCCGGCGTGGAGACGTCCCGGAAGGCGGCACCGCGGCCGCCGCGGCGCCGCTCGGGCCTTCGTGCGCCACCCGGGCGGAAGGCCCGAGCGGGCCGCGAACCTCAGAGCCGGTCGAGGATCTTCCGCAGCTGCGCCACCTCGGCTCGCTGCGTGGTCTCGATGGCCCTGGCCAGTTCCCTGGCCTCGGGGTCGGCTCCCCGGGCCTGCTCGGTGCGGGCCATCTCGATCGCGCCCTCGTGGTGGGCGATCATCTGCCGGGCGAACAGCTTGTCGAAGTCCCTGCCCGTGGCGGCCCGGAGCTTCGTCATGTCCTCCTCGGACATGACCCCCGGCATCTCGTGATCCATGCCGTGCCCAGGGTCGGCCGCGGGCTTGCCCCAGGCGGCGAGCCAGCCCTTCATGGTCCGGATCTCCGGGTCCTGAGCCGCCTTGATCCGGGCCGCGAGCTGCTTGATCTCCGGGTCGCCCGCGCGGGTCGCCGCCAGGCCGGCCATCTCCACGGCCTGCTCGTGGTGCGGGATCATCATCTGCGCGAACATGACGTCCGCGTCGTTGACGGCCGCCGACGGCCGGGCGCTGCTCGTGGTGTCGACAGGGGTGGCGACAGGGGTGGCGGGGGCGGGGCCGCCGCTCGTCCCTTCGCGGCCGGCCGTGGAGCCGGCGCTCCCCCCGCCGCACGCGGTCAGCAGAGCCAGCGCGCCCGCGGCTGCGGTCATGGAAATCCTGCGGTTGATACGCATGGTCGATCGGTCTCTCGATGTGTAGGTGTCCGTGGTCCTGTTCGCGGACAGCCCCGGGAAGGGCCGCCTGCCGGGGCATCGGCCTACATGCGCAGGATCGAGAGACTTGCCAGCCGTACGGACGTGGGCCGGGGCGGAGGCCGGGCGACGTGCCGGGCGGGAGGCATCGCCCCGCCGCCCGCTCCGGGGCGTCGCCGCGCCCGGAGCCAGGCCGTGGCCAGCAGCACGGCCACGAAGGAGGTCAGGATGGCCAGGCACACACTGGTCGGGTCCAGGCCCGGTGTCCCGGGCTCGGGCGCGAAGGACTGGAGTGCCGCCGCGAGAGCGTGGGCCGGCTCCTGGGCGACGCCCGTGGAGTGGGCCGCTGACGGGGAGCCACCATGCCCGCCCGTCACGTGTCCCAGGGTGTGCATGCCGTAGACGCCCAGGGCGAGGAGGACGAGCAGGAGGCCGCGCGCGACCCGCGACGCGAGGCGTCGCCGCACGGCTTGCATCGGCCCTCCCGGTCACCGGCGTGTTACGGGTTCGATTGTAGTGACGGCAGGTCGCGGTGCCCGATCGGCCCGCCGGTGCGTCCCGTGAGGGCGCATCGCCCGGCTGCCACCGCGGCCGGGAAACGTCCCGGCCGCGGCGGAGCGGGTCAGCGTCCGTGGACCTCGAAGGTGAACAGGGAGTAGCCCCAGGGGGTGGCCCGGGTCGTGCCGTGTACGCGGACGTAGCGGGTGGCGGCGTTCATCCAGGTCGTCCCGTTCGGCGAGGTCTGGATCTGGTACGCCGACCCGTACGCCGTCTCCCACACCAGCCGCACCCGGTCCACCGTGTAAGACGCCCCCAGATCCACCTGGATCCACTGCGGATCGGAGAACGCGCTCGACCAGCGCGTGGTGGCCGAGGCGTCCACGGCCGCCGAGGCCGGGAAGGCCCTGTTCAGCGCCAGGTTCGTCACGGGCTGCTGGGTGCCCTGCTCCTTGATGCGGATGTTGCGGAAGGCGGCCTGGTCGGCGGCGCCGTGGTTCTGGATGCCGATGTACCCGTCCAGGTTGCGGTTCGGGTCGGTGTTGGTGAAGTCGTTGACCAGGGAGCCGTTGAGGTAGACGCGGAGGCGCTGGCCCTCGACGAGGATCTCGAAGGTGTTCCACTCCCCCGGCGGGTTGAGCGCCGCGTCGCGGGCCGCGAGGTCGGCCGACTTGAAGCCGTAGACGGAGCCGGTGGTGCGGTCGGGGGTGTCGGTGGCGTCGATCTGGATCTCGTAGCCCTGGTTGACCGCCACCCACGGGTCGCCGCCGGGGTTGGGGAAGCCGACGAACACGCCGGAGTTGCTGTCGCCGGTGAGCCGCCAGTCGGCCTTCAGCGAGTACGAGGTGTACTGCTTGGCGTTGTACCAGAACAGGCCCATGCCGCCGACGGAGGTCAGGGTGGCGTCGGCGTTGCTGAAACTGCCGGGGCCCGACTGCGACCAGCCGCTGGTGGAGCCGTTGTAGAGGGTGGTGTAGCCGGTCTCGGGCCGGCAGTCGGCGTGGGCGCGCTTGGCCGCGTACCGGATGCCGCCGAGGAGCTGGGCGCGGAAGGCCGGCTCGGCGTAGGACGACTGGGTGTGGCCGAAGCCGGTGTAGAAGGAGCGGCCGGCGTCGATGGTCTTGCACCAGGTGATCGGGTGGTCGGCGCCCATGGAGCCGCCCGAGTAGGACGACTCGTCCAGCGTGGCCAGGACGCGGGCCGAGGCGCGCGGGTTGGTCTGGTAGTTGTACAGCTCGTCGCTGCGGGTCCAGACCTGCGGCAGGTGCGCCGTGGCCGGGTGGGCGCGGTTCTGGGTCGGGGAGTTCACCTGCTGGATGGCCGGGTGGCTGGCGAAGTAGGCGCCGACGAGCTGGTGGTAGAAGGGCCAGGCGTACTCGGTGTCCGCGGCGGCGTGCACGCCCACGTAGCCGCCGCCACCGCGCACGTAGGACTCGAACGCCGTCTCCTGGCCGGCGTTGAGCACGTCGCCGGTGGTGCTGAGGAAGACGACGGCCTCGTACTGGGCGAGGTTGGCCGTGGTGAACGCGCCGGCGTCCTCGGTGGCGGTGACGGTGAAGCTGTTGGCCGCGCCGAGTTCCCTGATGGCCTGGATGCCGGCCGGGATGGAGTCGTGCCGGAATCCGGCGGTCTTGGAGAAGACCAGGACGTCGTAGGGCGCGTCGGCGGCCACCGCCGCCGGCGCGTAGATCGTGCAGGCGGCCAGGGCGATGGCGGCGCCCAGGCCGGCGATCAGTCTGCGCATGGATCCTCCAGTTGCGGCGACCTTATTGTCACCCTATTGACCGGACGGGTCAGCGTCCGTGGACCTCGAAGGTGAACAGGGAGTAGCCCCAGGGGGTGGCCCGGGTCGTGCCGTGTACGCGGACGTAGCGGGTGGCGGCGTTCA
>NZ_KL647035.1:53804-66038 GCF_000725485.1 Nonomuraea candida
AGATCCACCTGGATCCACTGCGGATCGGAGAACGCGCTCGACCAGCGCGTGGTGGCCGAGGCGTCCACGGCCGCCGAGGCCGGGAAGGCCGCCGACTCCCCGCTGGAGGCCGTCGCCGGCCTGTTCAGCGCCAGGTTCGTCACGGGCTGGGCCGCGCTGGTGAAGGAGAAGGAGTCGACGTCGAACAGCGCTCCCGCGCCGCCGGTGAACACCAGGTAGAGGGTGTGCGTCCCGGACGGCGGCGTCACCGTGCCGGTGACGTTCACCCAGCTCTCCCAGCCGCCGGTCGGCGCGACGGCGGCCGAGCCGATGACCGTCCCGGTGGCCGAACCGGCCCGCAGGGTCAGCGTGCCGCCGGCGCCGGCCGACGCGACGCGCGCGGTGAACGACGTCACCCCGGCCAGGTGGTACGGCGTGAAGGAGATCCAGTCGCCGTTCTCCACGTTGCCGATGACGTTGCCGCCCTGGGCCGACGGCTTGGGCAGGACGGCCACGCCCTGCTGGGCGCCGAAGTGCTCGGCCTGCCGGGTGCGCGGCTGCAGCACGGTCTGCGGCGCGTGCACGGGCGTGGTCGAGCCGGCCGGGGTGTACTCGGCGTCCAGGACGCCGAAGATGTTGGCCGCGGCGTCGTGCTCGCCGTCCTCGGTGGTCTGGATGGTCCCCGAGCAGCCGGTCGCGCTGGTGATCGGGTGGCCGTGGCTGTCGTGGCCGAGGATGTAGGTCACCCGCACCCGGGAGCAGTCGATCGTCGGCGCGTTCGGATCGGTGACGCTGACCTGGAACGGGATCGCGTCGCCGAAGGCGAACACCCGCCCGTTGGGCGGCTGGGTGAGCGTGACCGTGGCCTGGCCGACGCTGATGACGACGCTGGCGGTGGAGCTCCGGCCGGTGCTGTCGGTCACCGTCAGCGTCGCGGTGAACTGGCCGTTGGAGGTGTAGGTGAACGACGGGTTGGCGGCGGTGGAGTCGGTGCTGCCGTTCGTGGTGAAGTCCCAGGCGTAGGTGATCGCGTCGCCGTCCGGGTCGCTGGTGCCCGCCGAGCTGAACTGCACGGTGAGCGGCGCGTTGCCCGACCTCGGGGTGGCGCCGGCGGCGGCGATCGGCGCCTGGCCGGTGCCGGCGTTGTACTCGATGCGGTAGACGGCCGAGTTGGCGTCGCCGCCGAACCAGCCGGTGCCGTAGTCCAGCACGTAGAGGGCGCCGTCCGGCCCGAACTCCAGGTCCATGACCTGGGTGCCGGTGAAGGCGGGGAAGGACTCGATCGTGCCCACGCCGCCGGAGGACGTCACGGTGGCCGTCTTGATCCAGCGCCGGCCGAACTCGCCGAGGAAGACCTTGCCGCTCATGGACTGCGGGAACTTCACCTCCGAGGCGAGCGCGGCGTCGTAGGTGTAGACGGGGCCGCCCATCGGCGACAGGCTGCCGCAGCACAGGGCCGGCGGGTCCTGCCCGGCGCCGTACGGCAGCCAGGCCGCCCGGGAGGCGGGCAGCTGGGTGATGCCGGTGTTGCGCGGCGAGTTGTTCACCGGCCCGCCGGCGCAGTCGAACGCCGACCCCGAAGGCCCGGACGGGAAGGTGTAGTCGACGTAGGGCACGTTGAACTGCGAGCAGTACGGCCAGCCGTAGAAGCCGGGCTGGGTGATGCGCTCGAAGGAGACCGAGGCCGCCGGCCCCCGGGCAGGGCTGGCGGTGCCGGCGTCCGGCCCGTAGTCGCCGAGGTAGACGACGCCGGTCGCGCGGTCCACGCTCATCCGGAACGGGTTGCGGAAGCCCATGGCGTAGATCTCGGGCCGGGTGTTCGGGGTGCCGGGCGCGAACATGTTGCCCGCCGGGATGGTGTAGCCGCCGGTGGCGCCCGGCTTGATCCGCAGCACCTTGCCGCGCAGGTCGTTGCTGTTGCCGGAGGTGCGCTGCGCGTCGTAGGCGGGGTTGCGGTCGGCCCGCTCGTCGATGGGCGTGTAGCCGCCGGAGTCGAACGGGTTGGTGTCGTCGCCGGTCGACAGGTACAGGTTGCCGGCCGCGTCGAAGTCGATGTCGCCGCCCACGTGGCAGCACATGCCGCGGCTGCTGGGCACGTCCAGGATGGTGACCGCCGAGGCGGCGTTGATGGTGTGGTCGGCGTTGACGGTGTAGCGGGCCAGCCGGTTCACCCCGTTGAAGGGCGCGAACTGGGCGGCGGTGCCGGTGGCGGGCGCGTCACCCGCGGGGGTGCTCAGCGGCGGCGCGTAGTAGACGTAGACCCAGCGGTTGGTGGCGAAGCCCGGGTCGGCCTTGATGCTCTGCAGGCCCTCCTCGTCGTGGGTGTACACGGGGAGGGTCAGCGCCACCTTGGTGTTGCCGAGCGGGTCGGTGTAGCGGATCGTGCCCTCGCGCGAGGTGTGCAGGACACCCCGGTTCGGCAGCACGGTGAGGCCCATCGGCTCGCCGGTCTCGGCGACGCCCTTGGCCAGCGTCACCTGGGTGTAGCCGGCCGCCTGCGCGGGGGACGGCGCGATGAGGCCGAAGGCCGCCATGACCACGGCCAGGCATCCGGCCAGTCTTCGTAACATGATCGGTGATCCCGCTTCCTGTCGTCGAGAGGGCAGACAGGCGTGCGCCGATCACGCCGGCGACGGGGACGCCCCGCTCATCGGCCGGGCGGAGCCGGTACCCGGCGGGCGCCGGTACCGTCAGCGCCCGCCGGTCTCCTCCGGCGCGATGAGCGGGGCCGGGCCGGCAGGGTGGTCGGCGTCCGCCCGGCCGGCTCGATCTTCCCCATCGCAGAACAACGTGTGAACAAAGGTGTGGCGAACGGTGCGGGGTGGCGAGGTCGCTCTCCAGCTGCACCTCCGGCCGCTTTCCGGCAATCCGTGCGGGCTCGTCGTGCCGCAAGAGTAGGTTGTTACATGGATGTTGTCCAGATGTTTCACCCACACTTCCCCACTTTTATCGCAGCCAAGAATAAGCCTCGAACAAACCTCGGATAAGGTCTTCCCGGGAGCGCGGAGCGCGGTACGTTCGGCACACGAACCTCCCACCTGGACCGGCAAGCCCGTCGCGCATCGCGTGGGCCTTGGGCATCAACGAGTACACGCTGTGCACCTCGGCGCAGATGGACCGGCACCCAACGGGGCAGATCGGAGGGAGCGGCAACGGAGGCGACAAACTGAAGGAGTCTGGACTCGCTGAACCGATAACCGTGGTGAAGTTCATCGAGTACCAGAGGTCCGAGTTCGGTGTCCCCCACAAGATCTGCTCTCGTGCGCTGGAAGAAGATCGAGTCCGTGCGACGCCACCGCTTCCGTACCGCGGGAATCTCGATTGAAGATCGCGGGCTTCTGCACCATCGACCGCAGCCCAGTGCCGACGACAGGCCGCCGCCTGTGGCCTTCGAGCGTCAGATGATCGAAAACGGCAAGCATCAACGGTTCTGCCGAGGACCGCTGTGGCCCGGAACCGTCTCCACGCTTTTCGGGGATGGACAGCCTGTCGCAGCTCTTCATTGACGAAGAGCCCCCGGCGTCAGCTTCTTCTCAGGCCGGCGCCGGGGGCCATTTGCCGCGCCTCTCGGGGGAGACTCCATTCCGCTCCCCCTCAACGTTGCCGTCCCGCAACGCCGGCGCGGTGCCCGGTCGATTTACCAGCAACGAATGGGATGCCTCGACCGGGGCGTGGGAACCCCCGGGCAGGCTGGGTGAGTGTGATCTGGGTTTCAGCCTGCCGGTGGCAACCCTCGGGCTGGACGGGTCGATAGGCGCGCCCGCTATCCCGAGGCTGGTCTATGACGCCCGGCCGAACTGCCCGGCGTAGGGGGTGCGTAGCGAGGCCATCCATTCTTCGCGGAGCTTTTCCGCCCATGCCTTCGCGTCGGGGAGCTTTCGGAACTCGCGGGATTCGTAGGGCACGCCTTGGTGGTCGGGCAGACGGGGGTCGAGACGCCAGCGAGCACCTTGGTTATGGACCGAGAACGCTTTGACGCTGCCCATCATTCCGTATTCGCAGGTGTTTTCGACCGGACCACCCACACGATCGGAGGGAGGATAACAGCGACCATGCGCGCGCTCACGCCGCCACCCCCGTCATGTGAGAAACGAAGGTGGCAACACGGTTAGGGCGATTTCCTGGGATGATCTCAATCGGCCCGTTTCGCCCGCTCCAGCCCGGGGTGTGGGACAGTTCCACGAAATAACTCCCGGACCGCTCCCCGACACTTATGGACGCGATGCGCCTATGTGGCCATGCATCGACGGTAGGGAGCTTGACCTGGGGAAGCAATGCGATTGCTCACAATTGCTCAGATTGCTGCAAGACCGCATTGCGGATAAGCACCCGCGCAAACTCCCCGTAGACGGCCTGCCGCTGAAGCCGGGCAAAGGTGTCTGCGTATATGGTGATCTCTCGCTTCTGCGTGACAGTGATGATGGCCGATCGAGTCTCGACTATCGCTCGCGAGTCGTCATAGATCCAGAACCCCTCACTTGGCAGCACCTCGCGGCGCGGAACCGTCGAGGGGATCACCCCCAGACTGCATGCCGACGACGACATGACGGCCAGAAGCCTGTCGAGCTGCCCGAGCATCACCGAAGGCCCGGCAACCTGGGTTCGTAGAACTTGCTCCTCGACGATCACCAGGAACCGCCGCGAGCCCTCGTAGAGAACTTCCTGTCGCTTCATGCGACTGTCCAACGCGGCTACTAGATCGTCCGGGGTGCCAAGCCGATTCGCGGTAAGGGCGAGGATTGCTTTCGCGTATTCGGTGGTTTGGAAGATGCCGGGAACGATGTGAGGTTCGTACACGCGAAATAGGGTCGTGTCTCTCCACAGAGCGCCGAAGGAATCCTGTAGCCGCTTCATGCCGGTCGCGGTGGATCGCTTGTGCTCCAGATACATGCTCTCGATGTTCTTCGCGGCCGATAGCAGATCTTGAAGCTGATCTGATGCCTGGCAGATTCGCGCCCAGGTCTTCAGGTCCTCCTGAGACGGGCGTTGCTTCGCAAGCTCGATCCTGGTCACCTTTGATGCCGACCAGCCCGCCCGCTCTGCCAGCTCCCGCCCCATGAGCCCGGCTTCCTCGCGTATGTCCCGTAGGCGTGTCCCCAGCGCCGCCAGGGCGGCGTGTGCTGTCTGCTGATCGCCGGTATTGATGTTGCGCATGGGCCGTACTCCCCGACTCGCTTGCACCTGATTGCGAGTCTCTAGGGGCGGATTGCTGTTGCGCAACTCGGTTCGATGGGTTTGTCAGGAGCAATCTAGCGCAATCGGCCACTCGTCCCCGCTGATCGTCCACGCACACCCGCACCCCGAGAAACGAGGAGTCGGATGGTTGATCGAGTGTCGGCCCGAAGAGGGCGTCGGGCGCACCGTGGAACTGCCTCGGAGCCGATGAGACCGGACCCGGGCGCGGGGAGCGCGGCGCGCGTCCCTGCTCATGCTCGCCGTGCCGCCATGAAACTTTCATGCCGGCACGGCGGCACGGTTGCACCACACGATGACGGCGCCTTCCGGTCCCCGTGACCTCGGCCAACGCCTCGCCTGTCACTGTGCCGCCGTACCGGAGAGGAGCCCGTTCGCGGGCTCGGCCTTTTCACGCTCGCTGCCGCGTGCTTAGATGCGCTCGCCCTCGGAAAGCGCTTACCAAGCCTTTGGAGACCAAGGATGCGCCTGAAAGCCGTCACCGCCTGCGCCGGCCTGGTCGCCGGCGTACTCGTCGGACTGTCACCCTCGGCCGCGCACGCCGCACCCACCCGGTACGAGGCCGAGTCCTTCCCGGCCGTCTGCACCGGCACGATCGACTCCAACCACGCCGGGTTCTCCGGCAGCGGCTTCTGCAACGGCACCAACGCCGCGGGCGCCCACGCCCAGTTCACGGTGAACGCCGCCACGGCGGGCACGGCGACCGTGGCGGTGCGGTTCGCCAGCGGCACCACCAGCAGCCGTCCCGCCGACCTGACCGTCAACGGCACGACCGTGCAGTCGGTGTCGTTCGAAGGCACGGGCGCGTGGAACGCCTGGGTCACCAAGACCCTGACGGTGCCGGTGAACGCGGGCGGCAACACCATCCGGTTCACCCCCACCGGCAGCGCCGGCCTGCCGAACATCGACTACATCGACGTGGAAGCGGGCGGCACGACGCAGCCGCCGGGCGACACCCTGTACGTCGCGCCGAACGGCACGGACGCCGCGCCCGGGACAGAGTCGAACCCCACGACGCTCGCCTCCGCGATCACCCGCGTCGCGCCCGGCGGAACGATCTACATGCGCGGCGGGCGTTACGACTTCTCGCAGACGATCACCATCGCGGCGGGCAACAACGGCACCTCGGGCGCCCGCAAGAAGCTGTCCGCCTACCCGGGTGAGACGCCGGTGCTGAACTTCTCGGCCCAGAGCGAGGACCCGGCGAACCGCGGGCTCGCCGTGGGCGGGTCGTTCTGGCACATCTACGGCATCGTCGTCGAGCGTGCCGGTGACAACGGGATTCTCCTCGCCGGTAACAACAACATCATCGAACGCACCGTGACGCGCTTCAACCGCGACTCGGGGCTCCAGCTCTCGCGGCTGGTGGCCGGGGCGCCCCGCGAGCAGTGGCCGTCCCACAACCTCATCCTGAGCGCGGTGTCGCACGACAACGCCGACTCCGACGGCGAGGACGCCGACGGCTTCGCCCCGAAGCTCACCGTGGGCCCCGGCAACGTCTTCCGCTACACCGTCGCCCACAACAACATCGACGACGGCTACGACCTGTTCACCAAGACCGACACCGGCCCCATCGGCGCGGTGACCATCGAGGACTCCCTCGCCTACGACAACGGCACCCTCAGCAACGGCGGCCAGGCCGGCAACGGCGACCGCAACGGCTACAAGCTCGGCGGCGAGGACATCGGCGTCAACCACGTGATCCAGCGCAACATCGCCTACGGCAACGGCAAGCACGGGTACACCTACAACCGCAACCTCGGCACGATGACGGTGTCGAACAATGTCAGCGTCGGCAACGAGGAACGCAACTTCAACTTCGACGGCGGCTCCTCGGTGTTCCGCAACAACACCTCCTGCGACAGCGGCTCGAACGACAGGATCATCGGCAACGCCGACAGCTCCAACCAGTTCTGGTCCGGCTCGAACGGCTCCCGCTGCTCCTCCTACACCGGCGCCCTGCGCTGGTCCTTCGCCGCGGACGGCCGGCTGGTCGTGACCTTCGGCGGCACCCCGGCCAGGCCGTAACAGCCTCCGCCGCCCGGCCATCCGCAGCCTGTCGCAGGCTTGATCGACGAAGAAGCCCCCGGCGTCAGCTTCATGGGCCGGCGCCGGGGGCCATTTGCCGCGCCTCTCGGGGGAGACTCCATTCCGTTCCCCCGCAACGTTGCCGTCCCGCAACGTCGGCGGGCGGTGCCCGGTCGATTTACCAGCAACGAATGGGATGTCTCGACCGGAGGCATGGGAACCCCGGCAGGCTGGGTGAGTGTGATCTGGGTTTCAGCATGCCGGGGCAACCTTCGGGCTGGACGGGGTCGAAAGGCGCACCCGCTACCCCGAGGGTGGTCTATGACGCCCGGCCGAACTGCCCGGCGTAGGGCGTTCGCAGCGAGGCCTGCCGTCCGGCGTGCGCCACCGCCACCCCCGCCTGCCCGGCCGCCCCCGGACAAGGGCCACGACCAGCCGAGAGTCGGCAACATGCATGACTGAGGTGGTGACCGCTGTGATCGTGGCGAGACCAGCGCATGCGAAGATCGCCGCTTCGGCCCGTGCCGATGGAAGCACCGGGACGATCGCGAGGAGAAGCATCACATGAGGCGATGGACGACGGTGGCGACGCTCACCGTGACCGGGCTGGCGCTCTACGGCTCCCCCGCCGCCGGCGCGGCCGAGGCCGGCGACCCGGTCGCGGCGATCCAGCGACAACTGGTCAAAGGACACGGGGTGCGGATCACCCGGCACATCACGTCCGCCTCAAGCTGGTTCCCAAGCTGGGAGCGTGCCAAGCCCACGGTGGGGACCGTCGGATTCGGTGATGGCAAAGTGGTGGCGACCGACCTCTGGTACCACCAGGCGGAAGGAGCAGGCGCCCGCCATATCTGCATCGGCAAACGCCTTTGGGAGTACATCCCGAAAAAGAAGTGGCCGGAAGGTAGGAAGTGGGTCACCACCCGCTTTCCCTGCGTTTTGTACCTGGGGACGGGATACCTGCGCCTGGACGAGCCGGCCGTGCTCGCGGCCGTGCTGGCGACCACGACGAGCGCCAGGACCTCCGGCTCCTACGACGGATCACCCACGACCCTGCACGAAGGATCGATCTCCTTCCGCCAGCTGTGGAATGTGAGACCGGAGCTGCGTGACGGCTCCGTGAAGGAGGAACACGCCGACTGGGAGATCGATTGGCGGCTGTGGATCGGCAAGGACGGCCTCGTACGCCGTGCCTGGTCCAAGTGGCGAGAGCCGGCAGGAGAGGAGCCGGGGAGCACCACAGACGGTCGGCACTGGTACGGCTTCGTGGACGATGTCCGGTACTCGGACTGGGGGATGAAGCTCACCATCAAGCCCCCGCGCGCCGCCCGGACCATCTCCGCCCACGAACTCAAGCGCTGATCGGCGAGCCCCGACCGCGGACCTGAAGCCGGGGTGCCCCGGATCGGGCTGGAGGAACCCGGGGCGCCTCGCCGACCGTGCGGCTTCCGGTCCGGCGTCAGTGGAGCTGGATGCCCACGAGGCAGGTGTCGTCGTCGGTGTCGGACCTGCTGTGGGTCAGCAGGTGGTCCAGCCGCTGGCCGAGGCCGGTGCTCGGGTGCGTGGCGGTGCGCAGGAGCTGCTGCTGCGCCTGGTGCAGGGGCAGGTCGCGGCGTTCGATCAGGCCGTCGGTGTACATGAGCAGCACGTCCTCGGGAGCGAGCTGGATCCGGCTCTCCTCGTACGTCATGTCCGACAGCGCGCCGAGCAGCACGCCGCTGATCATGTCCAGTTCGGTGGCCTGGCCGTTCCTGATCAGGATGGGCGGCAGGTGCCCGGCCCTGGCCCAGCTCAGCATGTGCGTCTCCGGGTCGTACAGGCCGCAGATCGCGGTGGCCGTCACGTTCTCGGTCAGGTGGTGGGCGACCATGTTGAGCCAGGCCAGCAGCTGGCCGGGGCCCGCGCCGGTGGCGGCCAGGCCGCGCAGCGCGTTGCGCAGCACGACCATGCCGGTGGCCGCCTCGATGCCGTGCCCGGCCACGTCGCCCACGGCCAGCAGGATCTTCTTGGACGGCAGGACGACGGCGTCGTACCAGTCGCCGCCGACCAGGTGCTCCTTCTCCGCCGGCCGGTAGCGCACGGCGACGTCGAGGCCGAACGCCTCCACCGGCTGCTGGCTGGCCGGCATGATGGCGCGCTGGAGCTGCAGCGCCAGCCGGTTGCGCTCGGCCGCCTGCTGCTCGGTGTGGGCGAGCTGGTCGCGGGTGGCGGCCAGCGCCATCTCCGTCCAGTGCTGGGAGGAGATGTCCTGGTACGCGCCCCGGATGGCCAGCAGTTGCCCGTCGTCGCTCAGCTCCGGCTCGGCCACCACCCTGATGTGGCGGGCGATGCCGTCGCGCCGCTGCAGCCGGAAGGCG
Organism: Nonomuraea candida; assembly: GCF_000725485.1. Taxonomy (GTDB): domain Bacteria; phylum Actinomycetota; class Actinomycetes; order Streptosporangiales; family Streptosporangiaceae; genus Nonomuraea; species Nonomuraea candida. Next base: position 63,362 of record NZ_KL647035.1, read on the forward strand.
GCGGAGGCGGGCTGGCGGTGGTGCAGCACCGTGCGCAGGAAGCGCCCGATGGCCACCGCGTCGTCGGGGTGGGCGTGCTCGGCCAGCGACTCCAGCGGGATGGGCGGCTCGGCGGGGCCCATCCCGTACAGGGAGTAGAGCTGGCTGTTCCAGGTGATCTCGCCGGTGAGGACGTTCTCCTCGAAGCCGCCGATGCGGCCCAGGCGCTGGGCGTGCTGGAGCAGGCTGGCCAGGCGGGTGGCCTCGTCCTGCAGCCGCCAGATGATCAGCACGTCGTCGCCGTGGCGGGTGATGCTCACGTGCGCGACGCTGGCCAGCGGCACCTGGTCGACCAGCGCGGTCAGCGTCACCCGGTCGGACTGGAACGGCTCGCCGGTGGCGTGCACCCGCTCGATCTTGGAGAACAGGCCGTCGTCCTGGGCGGCCAGCGGGTACGCCTCCAGCAGCAGCGCCCCGGTCACCATCGCGGCCGGCCGCCCGGCCGGGTCGGCGAAACGCCGGTTGGTGTGGCGGATGCGGAAGTCGGTGAGCCGGCCGTCGGGGCCCAGGCAGGGCTGCAGCACCATGGCGGCGTCGGGCAGCACGTCGGCCAGGTCGGTCAGCTCCGACGGCGGGGCCGGGGCGGGCGCGCCGGCGGGGCGCTCCAGCGTGTGCGCGCACAGCTCGGCCAGCGCCTCGATCTGCTTGACGATCTGGGGCGACGGTGTCTCCAGCGGCTCCGGCCAGCTGATCTCCAGCACGCCGAGCACGCGGCCGCCGTTCCCGGCGGGCACCGAGGCGCGGCCCCCGCGCGGGGTGGCGTGCCAGCCGATCGAGGGCAGGCCGACGTCCGACAGTGCGCGCAACCAGATGGTCCTGCGCTCGGTGAGCGCCTGCCGGGCGGGGGTGGCCACGCCGGGCGGCACGTAGCGCCAGCGGGCGGCCTCGGCCTCGTTGAAGCCGGCGTAGCCGGCCAGCTCGAGCGAGGCGTCGTGGCCGGCCGCCCAGACGGCGACGGCGGTGGCGCCGAGCGGGGTCAGCGCGTGCTGCAGCAGCGACTCGGCCACGGCCTGCGCGTCGCCGGCCTGGAGCATGCCGTTCTCGGCGCTGCGCATGCGCACCGCCACGCCCGCTTCCGGAGCGGGGCGGTCGCGGCCGGCCGGCGCCTCGCCCGAGCGGGCGGCCTTCAGGAACTCGCGGGCCGTCTCGCTGATGCGGTCCCTGGCGGCGTGGTTGATGATGTCGGCCGACATCTCGATGGGCGAGACGCCGGCCTGCTCGGCCAGCGTCGCGATCTGGCGGGCGGCCTCGGTGAGGCCGCAGCCGAGCCGTTCGATCAGGATGCCCTTGGCCACCTCGATCAGCGCCCGGCCCTCGGCGGCGTGCTGGGCCTCCCGCACCGCCTCGCGCAGCCGTTCGATGGTGGCCGCCAGGCGGCCGACGTTCGCGGCCTCGCCCGCGTCCGGCGGCTGCGGGGAGCCGGCCGGGCCGGGCTCCGGCGCAGCCGGGTGCTGGAGGTCGTGCACGTGCTCTCCTTGCCTGGTGACGGGGCGGTACGGGGCCGGGTTCGCGGGCTACGCCGCCAGCCAGTGCCGGATGCGCTCGATCAGGTGATCGGCGTCCACCGGCTTGGTGACGTAGTCGCTGGCCCCCGCCGCCAGGCTCTTCTCCTGGTCGCCCGGCATCGCCTTGGCCGTCACGGCGATGATGGGCAGGGCGGTGTACTGGGGCATGGCGCGGATCGCGGCCGTGGCGGCGTAGCCGTCCATCTCCGGCATCATGACGTCCATCAGCACGAGGTCGATCTCGGGGTGCGCGACGAGGGTGTCGATGCTCTCCCTGCCGTTCTCGGCGTGCAGGACGCGGATGCCGTGCACCTCCAGCATGCTGGTCAGCGCGAACAGGTTGCGGGTGTCGTCGTCCACGACCAGGACCGTGCGTCCGCCGAGCACACCGTTCACCTCGCTCTCGACGGGGGCCGGGACGGCCACCTCCGAGCGCGTCAGCGGCAGCACGTCACCGACCTGCTCGGCCGTCAGGTGCAGGGCGATGCGCTCGCGCAGCTCGTCGAGGCTGGACAGCAGCTCCAGCGGCTGGTTGTCCAGGCGCGCCTCACGCTGCGCGCCGGCCTGCCAGTTGGTGTAGGCCAGCACGGGCACCCCGGCCAGCGCCGGGTCGCCGTCCATGGCCTCCAGGAGCTGGTAGGCCGCCTGCTGCGGCATCTCCAGGTCGAGCACGATGCAGTGGCACGGCTCGGCCGCCAGGGTGGCGGCGGCCTCCTGGGCGCCGGCGGCGGCGACGAGCTCGATCTCGCCGGCGCGGGTGCGTGACAGCTCCTGCACCACGCTCTCGGCGACGAGCGACAGCAGGCCGCGGGCCCGCTGCTCGATCACCAGGAGGCGGCGCTGCTGGGGCGGGGCGGACGTGCCGGCCGAGCGCGGCTCCCCGGGCGCCGCCTCGTCCTGTCCGGCGGCGTCTCCGTCGGCCGCGGCCCTGGTGTCCTTGGCGGCCGGGTCCTGGAAGTCGGGGCGGGCGATCGGCAGGTAGAGCGTGAACGTGCTGCCCTCGCCCGGCGTGCTGTGCGCGGTGATGGCGCCGCCGAGCAGGTAGGCGATCTCGCGGCTGATCGACAGGCCGAGGCCGGTGCCGCCGTACTTGCGGCTGGTGGTGCCGTCGGCCTGCTGGAACGCCCCGAAGA
>NZ_JOAG01000060.1 GCF_000725485.1 Nonomuraea candida
CGCGCGCTGTCTCACCAGCCAGGTCATACCGCGACAACGATCACCACAGCAACCCGGCGATCTTCAAACCACCTCACGTGCGGAAAACGGGGCTAGCGGCGGCCCCGGGGAAGACGCGGCCCGGCCGGCGGGCGCCCCGGTCGGTGAGCGCTCCGGTCGGTGAGCGCTCCGGTCGGTGGGCGCCCCGGTCGGCGGGTCCCCCAGGAGCCGGCTAGCGGGTGCCCCAGGAGTAGGTCTGCTTGCGCAGCTTCAGGTAGACGAACGACTCGGTGGCGCGTACGGCGGGGATGGCGCGGATCTTGCTGAGGATCTCCAGCAGGTGCCCGTCGCCCTCGCAGACCACCTCCACGATCACGTCGAAGGAGCCCGCCGTGAGCACCACATAGTCGATCTCCTCGATGGCCGACAGCTCGTCGGCCACCGACTCCAGATCGCCCTCGCAGTTGACGCCGATCATGGCCTGCCGGGGGAAGCCCAGCGTGAGCGGGTCGGTCACCGCGACGATCTGCATGACGCCGGCGTCCTGGAGCCGCTGCACCCGCTGCCGCACCGCGGCCTCGGACAGGCCGACGGCCTTCCCGATCGCCGCGTACGGCTTACGCCCGTCGGCCTGGAGCTGTTCGATGATCTGCTTGGACAGGTCGTCGAGCACCACGGGGCCGGAATGGGCGTTGTTTCGGCGTACGCGCGGCGGCGTCGTCATCGAGAGGAATCCTCCTAGCGGTCCGGCGTTACGGGGGCGTTCCCGCTCGGTTGCCGTCCTGGTGCGACATGTTGTCAGTTCCTGGCGGTCTGTCAAGCGAATTCGTAGCAATTTGATATCTTCACCACGAAATCCCTTGTCCAGATGCAACTGCTCTGTCAGAGTCGCGGCATCTCAGCCACCTCACGAGGAGGTCATGACGTTGACCACCCGTCTGCAGAACTTCATCAACGGTGAGTTCGTGGACGCCAAGAGCGGCCGATTCTCCGACATCATCGATCCGTGCACGGGCGAGGCGTACGTCCAGGCGCCCGTGTCCGGTCAGGAGGACGTCGACGCCGCCTTCGCGGCCGCGGCCGCCGCGTTCGAGTCGTGGGGCAGGACCACCCCCGGTGAGCGGGCCAATCTGCTGCTCAAGGTCGCCGACGCGATCGAGGCGCGGGCCGACGAGATCAACGAGGCCGAGTGCCGCAACACCGGCAAGCCCCGCGCCCGCATGGCCGAGGACGAGACGCCGGTCGCCGCCGACCACTTCCGCTTCTTCGCCGGCGCGGCGCGCACGCTGGAGGGCCCCACGGCCGGGGAGTTCCTCGCCGAGCACACCAGCGTCATCAGGCACGAGCCGATCGGCGTCGTGGGCCAGGTGACGCCGTGGAACTACCCGATGATGATGGCGGTCTGGAAGATCGCCCCGGCGCTCGCGGCCGGCAACACCATCGTGCTCAAGCCGTCCGACACCACCCCGGTCTCCACGCTCAAGCTCGCCGAGATCCTCGGCTCGGTGCTGCCGGCCGGCGTCTTCAACGTCGTCACCGGCGACCGTGAGACCGGCGCGCTGGTCGTGGGCCACCCGACCGCGTCCATGGTGGCCATCACCGGCTCGGTCGGCGCGGGCATGTCGGTGGCCAGGAGCGCCGCCGACGACCTCAAGCGCGTGCACCTGGAGCTCGGCGGCAAGGCGCCGGTCGTGGTGTTCGAGGACGTCAAGGACCTGCGCAAGGCCGCCGCCGACATCGCCGGCGCCGGGCTCTACAACGCCGGCCAGGACTGCACGGCCGCCTGCCGGGTGCTGGTGCACGAGAGCGTGCACGACGAGTTCGTGGCCGCGCTCACCGAGGCCGCCGCCGGCACGGTCACCGGCGACCTGACCAATGAGGACGCCCTCTACGGCCCGCTCAACAACGAGAGCCAGCTCGCCAGGGTCCAGGGCTTCATCGACCGGGTCCCCGCGCACGCCAAGGTGCTCACGGGCGGTCACCGCGTGGGCGACAAGGGCTACTTCTTCGCCCCGACGGTCGTGGACGGGCTGCGGCAGGACGACGAGATGGTGCAGAACGAGGTCTTCGGCCCCGTGATCACCGTCCAGACGTTCGCCGACGAGGCCGACGCGCTGGCCAAGGCCAACGACGTCAGGTACGGCCTGAGCGCCTCGGTGTGGACCTCCGACCACGGCCGCGCGATGCGCATGTCGAACCGGCTCGACTTCGGCGTGGTCTGGGTCAACACGCACATCCCGTTCGTCTCGGAGATGCCGCACGGCGGCTTCAAGCACTCGGGGTACGGCAAGGACCTGTCGGTGTTCGGTCTGCACGACTACACCAGGGTCAAGCACGTCATGCACTACATCGGCGAATAAGGGCAAGGAACACACCTGGACATGACCGGGCTGAGTGCGATTGAGCTTGAGGACGTCGTCAAGGAGTATCACTCGCATGGCGAGGTCGTCCAGGCGGTCAAGGGCGTGACGCTGGACATCGCCGAGGGGGAGTTCTTCTCCCTCCTCGGCCCGTCCGGTTGCGGCAAGACCACCACCATGCGGATGATCGCGGGCTTCGAGGCGCCCTCCAAGGGCCTGGTGAGGCTGCACGGCCAGGACGTCACGAACGTCCCGCCGAACAAGCGCGACGTCAACATGGTCTTCCAGTCCTACGCGCTGTTCCCGCACATGAGCGTCTGGGACAACGTGGCCTTCGGGCTCAAGCAGCGCAAGACGCCGCAGGAGGAGATCAGGCGCCGGGTCGGCGAGATGCTGGAGATCGTCGACCTGGCCGGCCGCGACAAGCGCATGCCGCGCCAGATGTCCGGCGGCCAGCAGCAGCGGGTCGCGCTGGCCAGGGCGCTGGTCAACCGGCCGCGGGCGCTGCTGCTGGACGAGCCGCTGGGCGCGCTCGACCTCAAGCTGCGCCAGGCCATGCAGATCGAGCTCAAGCGCATCCAGCGCGAGGTCGGCATCACGTTCGTGTACGTCACGCACGACCAGAACGAGGCGCTGACCATGAGCGACCGCATCGCGGTCATGAACGACGGCCTGGTCGAGCAGCTCGCTGGGCCGCGCGAGATCTACGAGCGGCCCGCCACGCCCTTCGTGGCGGGCTTCATCGGCACCTCCAACCTGCTCACCGGCGCCGCGACCGGCGGGGAGCTGAAGATCGGCGGCGGGCGGGTGCTGGTGCCGGGGCACGACGGCGACGTGACGGTCACCGTCCGGCCGGAGAAGATCACGATCGGCACCGAGGAGCCCGGGCCGGGCCGCAGCGCCGTGCGGGGGACCGTGGCCGAAGTGGTGTATCTGGGGACGTATAACAGCTACGCGGTGAGTCTCGCCGACGGGGCTGAAATCACGGTTTTCCAGCAGAATGTGCACGACGCCACGGCCACGGCGGAGCGGGGCGACTCCGTATGGCTGTCGTGGCAGGCGCAGCACTCGTACGTGATTGGAAGTTGACAGCAGCTCATGAACCCCCTCATGCGTGGAATGACGCAGCCCCGCACCCGTCGTGACGTCTTCAGGCTGGCCGGCTTCTCCGCCGCCGGGCTCGCCCTGGCCGCCTGCGGCGTGCAGGGGCAGAAGGCGGCTCCGCCGAAGGCCGACGCCGTCGCCGACTACTGGGCCAAGCAGCGCAAGAACGGCAAGGTCGTCTTCGCCAACTGGCCCGAGTACATGCCCGAGGACAAGGGCCCGCTGGAGAAGTTCAAGCAGGACACCGGCATCGCGTACGAGTACAAAGAGGTCATCCAGGAGAACGCCGAGTTCTTCGGCAAGGCCGACCCCGTGCTGCGCGCCGGGCAGCCGCTGGGCTACGACATCGTCGTCATGACCAACGGCATCCAGCTCCAGCACATGATCGAGCTGGGCTACGCGGTGCCGCTCGACCACGCCAAGCTGCCGAACTTCCAGGCCAACGCCGGGCAGAAGTACAAGGAGCGGGCCTACGACCCGGGCAACAAGTACACCGTGCCCTACACCTCCGGCGTGACGGGCATCGCGTACAACACCGAGCTGGTCAAGGAGGAGATCACCAGCATCGAGTCGTTGTTCGACCCCAAGTACAAGGGGAAGGTCGGCATGATGGCCGACGCCCAGGAGATCGCGAACTTCGGCATGATCGCGCTGGGGGTCGACCCGGAGAAGTCCTCCGAGGCGGACTGGCGCAAGGCCGGGGAGAAGCTCAAGGCGCAGCGCGACGCGGGCATCGTCCGGAAATATTACGACCAGTCGTATATCGACGCGGTGGCCAAGGGCGACGTCTACCTGACCATGGCCTGGTCGGGCGACGTGTTCCAGCGGCAGCTCGCCGGCGAGCCGGTCAAGTTCGTGGTGCCCGCCGAGGGCGGCACGATCTGGACCGACAACATGCTCATCCCCAAGGGCGCGGCCAACCCGGTGGACGCGCTGATGCTGATGGACTACCTCTACCAGCCGGCCATCGCCGCCGAGCTGGACGAGTACATCCAGTACGTCACCCCGGTCCCCGCCGTGCAGGACCTGCTGCGCGAGAAGGCCAAGACCGCCAAGGGCGAGGACAAGAAGGCCCTGGAGGACATGGTGGACAGCCCGCTGATGTTCCCCAGCGAGAGCGACTACGCCAAGCTGCGCAACTACACCCCGCTCACCACGCAGCAGGAGCAGGTCTTCAACCCCATCTTCCAGTCCATCACCCAGGCGTAGCGATGCGGCGGCTCACCCCCTACCTGCTCGCGCTGCCGAGCTGGATGTGGCTGGCGATCTTCCTGGTCGTGCCCATGGTCGCGATGGCGTCGGTCTCGCTGCAGACCGGCAACGCCATCGACGGCTACGCCATGACGTTCAGCTTCTCCAACTACGGCGACGCGATCGGCCGCTACAGCACCCAGCTCCTGCGCTCGCTGCTCTACGGCGGGCTGGCCACCCTGGCCATGCTCGTGATCGGCTATCCGGTGGCGTACTGGATCGCCTTCAAGGGCGGCACGCGCAAGTCGATGTACCTGTTCCTGCTCCTGCTGCCGTTCTTCGTCTCCTTCGTGCTGCGCACGATCTCGTGGAACTTCCTGCTGTCGGACAACGGCATCCTGCTCGGCACGCTGAAGGGGTGGGGGCTGCTGCCGGCCGACTTCCACGTGCTGGCCACCACGTTCGCCGTGATCGGCGGGCTGACCTACAACTTCCTGCCGTTCATGATCCTGCCGATCTACGTGGCGCTGGAGCGGGTGGACCCGCGGGTGGTGGAGGCGGCCCAGGACCTGTACGCGACGCGGGCGGCGGCCTTCCGCCGGGTGGTGCTGCCGCTGTCGCTGCCGGGGGTGTTCGCCGGGGTGCTGATGACGTTCGTGCCGGCCACGGCCGACCCGATCAACGCGGCCATCCTCGGCGGCACCTCGAACACGATGATCGGCAACATCATCCAGACGGAATACCTCACCAACCTCGACTACCCGACCGCCTCCGCGCTGTCGTTCACGCTGATGGCGGTGCTGCTGGTCGGCATCTTCGTCTACGCCAGGGCGCTCGGGACCGAGAACGTGCTGGAGGCGGCGGCCCGATGAGAGGCACCAGAGCCGGCGACCGGCTGCTGCACATCTACACGTGGCTGATCATCGCCTGGCTGTCGTCGCCGATCGCCGTGATGATCCTGTTCGGGTTCAACGACAAGCAGAGCAAGTCCAACACCACCTGGCAGGGCTTCACCCTGCGCTGGTACGCCGAGCTGTTCGACATCCCCGACCTGACCACGGCGCTGGTCAACTCGCTGGTGATCGCGCTGGTCAGCACGGCCGTCACCGTCGCCATCGGGACCATGCTGGGGCTGGCGCTGGGCCGGCACCGCTTCCGCGGCAAGGGCGTGACGAACTTCCTGGTCTTCGCCGCCATCTCCACGCCCGAGCTGGTCATGGGGGCCTCGCTGCTGTCGTTGTTCGTCTCCGGCAACGTGCCGCGCGACGCCAACACGATCATCATCGCACACGTGCTGTTCTCGCTGGCGTTCGTGGTCGTCACGGTGCGGGCGCGGGTCGTCGGCCTGGACCCGTCGCTGGAGGAGGCGGCCAGGGACCTGGGCGCGACGGCCTGGGGCACGTTCCGGCAGGTGACGCTGCCGGCCATCATGCCGGGCGTGCTGGCGGGCGCGATGTTGTCGTTCGCGCTGTCCGTCGACGACTACGTGGTGACGAGCTTCGTCAACGGCTCGACCGTCACCTTCCCGCTGTGGATCGTCGGCGCGGTGAAGACCGGAATCCCGGCACAGGTCAACGTCATGGGTACGCTGATCTTCGGCATCGGGGTGCTGATCGCGATCGGCAACGCGGTCGCGGCGCGCCGCCGTGCCTGACAACGTTCAACCGGCTTCCCCTTCGCACGCCGCGGAGGGGTTTCACCTTGGCCAAGAACAGGGAGGCGAGATCGGACTCCGGCGGGGGGAACCCGCGCGGGTGATCACCTGATTGGTCCCGCAATCTTTGATAACTCAGACTTTCGTAAGGGAAGTGGGATTTGTGGATCCGCTGAAGGCGCTGGCTGACGCGGAGCGCAAGCCGTACTGGCTGGACAGCCCGGCCAGACCCGAGCCGCAGCCGCGGCTCTTCGGAAACACCACCGCCGACCTGGTCGTCGTCGGCGGCGGCTTCTCGGGGCTGTGGACGGCCCTGATGGCCAAGGAGCGCGACCCCTCGCTGGACGTCGTCCTGCTCGAAGGCCGCAGGATCGGCTGGGCGGCCACCGGCCGCAACGGCGGGTTCTGCATGGCGACCCTCACCCACGGCCTGGCCAACGGGCTGGAGCGGTGGCCGGAGGAGATCGACAAGCTCGAACGCATGGGCGTGGCCAACCTCGACGAGATCGAGCGCACGCTGGAGCGCTACGGCGTGGACTGCTCGTTCGAGCGCACCGGCGAGCTGCACGTGGCCACCGAGGAGTGGCAGCTCGACGGGCTCAACGAGCACCTCGACCTGATCTCCGACCTGGGGCTCGACTACCTGCCGCTGGATCGGGAGCAGGTGCGGGCCGAGGTGGACTCGCCGACCTACCTGGGCGGGCTCTGGGAGCGCAGCGGTTGCGCCATGCTCGACCCGGCGCGGCTGGCGTGGGGGCTGCGCGAGGCGTGCCTGAGCCTCGGCGTGCGCGTCCACGAGCGCACCCCGGTCCGCTCGCTGGCCGACGACGGCACGACGATCACCCTGCGCACGCCGCACGGCTCGGTGGGCGCGCGCCACGTGGCGCTGGGCACCGGGGTGTTCCCGCCGCTGCTGCGCCGGCTCAAGCACTTCGTGGTCCCGGTGTACGACTACGCGCTGATGACCGAGCCGCTCACCGGCGACCAGCTCGCCTCGGTGGGCTGGCGCAACAGGCAGGGCGTGGGCGACTCGGGCAACCGGTTCCACTACTACCGGCTGACCGACGACAACCGGATCCTGTGGGGCGGCTACGACGCCGTCTACTACAACGGGGGCCTGGTCAAGCCGGAGTACGACCAGCGCGACGAGACGTTCGTGACGCTCGCGCGGCACTTCTACGACACCTTCCCGCAGCTCGACGCGGTGCGCTTCACCCACAGGTGGGGCGGCGTGATCGACACCTGCAGCCGCTTCAGCGCCTTCTACGGTCAGGCGCACGGCGGCCGGCTGGCCTACGCGGCCGGCTACACCGGGATGGGCGTCGGCGCCACCCGGTTCGGCGCCAACGTCATGCTGGACCTGCTGTCGGGCGAGCCCACCGACCGCACCGAGCTGCGCATGGTAAAGGAGAAGCCGATCCCGTTCCCGCCCGAGCCGATGCGCTCCGGGGTGATCCAGTTCACCCGCTGGTCGATCGCCCAGGCCGACCAGCACCAGGGCAAACGCAACCTGTGGCTGCGCGCGCTCGACCGGATGGGGCTGGGGTTCGATTCCTAGCGCACACTTGTGCCTATGAGAGTCGAATTCGTGGCAGACGGTCTCACGCTGGCCGGCGACCTGCGGGTGCCGGACGGCGTGGGGCCGTGGCCCGGGCTGGTGTTCACCGGGCCGTTCACCGGGGTGCGCGACCAGGTGACCGGGCTCTACGCGGCGCGGCTGGCCGAGCGGGGCTACGTCACGCTGGCCTTCGACCACCGCAACTGGGGTGAGTCCGGCGGGGAGCCGCGGCACCACGAGGACCCGCAGGGCAAGCTGCACGACCTGCGGGCGGCGGTGTCGTTCCTGCGGTCGCGGGCCGAGGTGGACGCCGGGCGGATCGGGGCGGTGGGCATCTGCCTCGGCGCGGGGTACGCGCTGAGGTTCGCCGCCTTCGACCCCCGGGTGCGGGTGTTCGCGGGGATCGCGGGGGCGTACAACAATCCGTACGCGATGCGCGCCGCGGACCTGACGCCGTACGTCGAGGCGCTGGAGCGGCAGGACCGGGGCGGGCCCGTCGAATACCTGCCGGCCGTCGCCGAGCAGGGGGAGGCGGCGATGCCGGGCGACGAGCCGTGGGCCTACTACGGCACCGGGCGGGGCGCCGGGGCGGCCTGGGCGAACGAGGTGACCCGGGCCAGCGTGCTCGAACTGCTCACGATGGACAACATGATGGGCAGCGACTTCCTGTCGCCGAAGCCGGCGCTGATCGTGCACGGCGTCGTCGACCGCTACTGCTCGCCGGAGGGGGCCGAGGAGGTGTTCAGGCGGCTCGACCGGCCCAAGAAGATCGTCTGGGTGGACGCCAAGCAGCACATCGACCTCTACGACCGCGAGCCGTACGTCACGCAGGCGGTTGACGCCACCGCCGACTTCCTCGCCGAACACCTCTGACTCCGGGCGTCTCGCCTGCCTGAGGCGCGCAGGCAAGGTCGTGCCGGAGGCGCGCAGGCAAGGTCGTGCCGGAGGCGCGCAGGCAAGGTCGTGCTGAAGGTCTGACCAGGAAAACGCCTGGTGTGATGGGCCCGCGGGCCGGGCCGGGCATGTTCCGTACGACCCCCGACGAGATCACGGGGGGTGGGCGCGTGCGCACGAGGTGGGTGGCCTGGACGGGGCTGGCGCTCATGGCCGGCTGCGGGGCCGGGCGGGCGCCGGTCGCGCCGGTGGCGGTGGAGGCGCCGGTCAAGGTCGCGCGGTGCCTGCTGAAGTATCGGGACGACCGGGCGGCGAGCCGGGCCAGGGCCCGGCTCGAACGCGACATCGCCCGCTACGCGCGGGGCCGGCCGGGCCGGGTCGTCTACGGGGCGCTGGACCTGGTGAGCGGGGTCAGGCTGGGGCACGGCGAGCACGAGCACGACATGATCACCGCCAGCGGGGCCAAGGTGGACATCCTGGCCGCGCTGCTCCTGCGCCGGGACGGCCGCCTGGACGGCGACGAGCGGGACCTGGCCGCGCGCATGATCAAGGAGAGCGACAACAGCGCGGCCGACGCCCTGTGGTCGCGGGTCGGCGGCGGCGGGGCCATGAGCGACTTCTACCGCAGGATCGGGTTGCGGGAGACCACGCCGGGGCCCAGCTCGTTCTGGGGCGGCACCAACACCAGCCCCGCCGACCGCATCCGCCTGCTGAAGGCGCTGATCAAGGGGGCCGGCGGGGCGAAGGGGCTGACGGCCGCCGACCGGGGGCTGGTGCTCGGGCTGATGGGCAAGGTGCAGCCGGACCAGGCGTGGGGCGTCAGCGCGGCCGCCCGGCCGGGGGATCGGGTGGCGCTGAAGAACGGGTGGACGCCGCGGCCGTTCATCCAGAACACGTGGGCCGTGACGAGTTACGGCCGGATCGCCGGGCCCGGGCGGGACCTGCTGCTGTCGGTGCAGACGGACCGGCAGCCGGGCGAGGGGACGGGCGTCCAGACCATCGAGGGCATCGCCAGGATGATCGGCGCGCGCCTCGACGGCCTGTCCCCGGTGACCACCCGCCCCTGCCCGACCAACCCGATCGCCTGACCTCTCCCCGCCGGCCCGCGCCGGGCCGGCCCGAGGCGGGGGCTCACTGGTGTGCGGCGGCGAGGACGTCCTCGGGGATGACCTTCGGCACGCCGCGCAGCCCCACCAGCGCGAGCACCGCCACCACGGCCAGCAGGCCCGCCGTGACGAGCGAGGTGAGCTGCATGCCCTCCATGAAGGCCGCCTGCGCCGCCCGTACGAGCTCGCCCGCCTGCTCGGCGGGCAGCGCGGCGGCCTGGTCCAGGGCGCCGGCCAGCGACTCCCGGGCGGGCAGGTCCGCCACCCCGGCGGGCAGCTCCAGGCCGGCCCGGTAGGCGCTGGTCAGCACCGTGCCCAGGATCGCGATGCCGAGCGCCCCGCCCAGCTCGAACGCCGTCTCCGACACCGCGGCGGCGGCCCCCGCACGCTGCCGCGGCGCCGTGGCCAGCACGTTGTCGTTGTTGACGGTGAAGGCGAAACCGACGCCCATGCCCTGGATCACCATGACGGGGAGCAGCGCGAGGTAGTTCAGCTCGGTGCCGAGCGTGGCGTAGTAGAGGAACGCGGCGGCGTTCATGGCCAGGCCGAGCGCGACCACGCCGTTCCTGCCGACGAGGTGGATGAGCCGGGCGGCGAGGACGCCGCCCACCGCGCCGGCCAGGCCGCCGGGGAGCTGGGCCAGCCCCGCCTGCAGCGGCGACCAGCCGAGCACGAGCTGGAGGTACCAGGCGAACATCAGCATCATGGCCGACATGGCGAAGATCGCCAGCAGGTTCGTCAGGATGGACGCGCTGAACGCCCTGCGCGCGAAGAGCCGCACGTCGATCAGCGGCTCGGGCAGCCGCGTCTGCCGCCACACGAACAGCGCCGGCAGCACGACCCCCGCCACGCCCGCGCCCAGGACGTCGGCGTGCTCGACGCCCTTGTGCGCGGCCTCCTTGATCGCGTAGATGGCGGTCACGATGCCGCCGAACGAGAGCACGACGCTGATCAGGTCGATCCGGCCCGCGTGCGGGTTGCGCGACTCGGGCAGCACCAGGGCGCCGGCGACGAGCACCAGCGCCATGATCGGCACGTTGATCAGGAAGACCGAGCCCCACCAGAAGTGGTCGAGCAGCAGGCCGCCGACGACCGGGCCGACCGCGAACCCGGCGGCGCTCATCCCGCTCCAGACGCCGATGGCCGCGGTCCGCTCGCCGGGCTCGGTGAACACGTTGCGGATGATCGACAGGGTCGAGGGCATGATCGTGGCGCCGGCCACGCCGAGCAGCGCCCTGGCGGCGATCAGCAGCTCGGGGGTGGGCGCGTACGCGGTGACCACGGAGGCGGCGCCGAACGCGGCAGCGCCGATCAGCAGCAGGCGCTTGCGGCCGATGCGGTCGCCGAGGTTGCCCATGGTGACGAGCAGGCCGGCCAGGGCGAAGCCGTACATGTCGCCGATCCACAGCAGTTGCGTGGAGGTCGCGCCGAGGTCGGCCACCAGCCGGGGCAGGGCCAGGTGCAGGACCGTGAGGTCGAGGGAGAGCAGGAGGGTGGCCAGGCAGGCGATGGCCAGACAGGACCATTTGTTCTTCATGCCGCCCACTCTCGGGAGGGCGGCTGACGGCGGGCCTACCGTTCGCTGACGGTCCGTCCGGCCCGTCCTTCGCCGGTCCCCTGCCCGCCGGCCGTGCCGGCGGCCTGGGCCAGGGCGGCGTCGATGCGGCTGCGGGTGTCCTCGGTGCTGTACCAGCTGCCGGGGCACACCTCGCGGGCCCGGAGCAGCAGGGGGCGGGCCGCGCCGGGGTCGCCGCGCTCCAGCTCCACCTCGCCCAGGCCGAGCCAGGCCCAGGCCAGGGTCTCCATGAGGCCGTGGCGGCGCGACAGCTCGGCCGCCCGCGTGTAGTCGGCCCGCGCGCCCTCCGCGTCGTCCAGGCGGAGCCGGGCGTCGGCCCGCCGGCACAGCCCCTCGCAGATCTCGGTGGTCGAGCCCAGCAGCCGGGCCAGCTCCAGCGCCTCCTCCGCCAGCGCGTGCGCGGCGTGGTAGTCGCCCTGCAACTGGCGCAGGGACCCGAGCCCGGACAGCACCAGCACCCGGCCCCACCGCTCCCCGATGGCCTTGAACGCGGCCAGGCTCAGCTCGAAGTGGACCAGCGCCTCGTCGATCCGGCCGAGCACCTGCAGCACGAACGCCTGACCGCAGTACGACAGCGCCATCATCCACGGCGGGAGGTCCGCGGGCCGCTGCAGGAGCAGCTGGTAGGTGGCCTGGAAGCTGGCGGGCGGCCCGGTGAACATCGACAGCAGCATCATCAGGAACTCCACCCGCCGGGGCAGGTAGTTGATCGGCATCAGCCGGCGCACCTCGTCCAGCCGGGCGTTCAGGGTCTCGTCCGTGCCGCCGGTCCAGGCCGTGATGAGCACGCACATGACGTACTCCTCGTCGAGGCCGGGGATGCGCGTGTCGCCGAGCGCGTCCAGCACCCCGGCGGCCAGGCTCGCGCTGGTGACGCGCCGCCCGCGCATCCACCAGTAGCAGGCGCTGTGGGCCACGAGCCGCAGGCCCAGGTCGAGCCGCCCGGACTCGATCGCCCAGCGGACCGCCGCGTCGAGGTCGCCGCTCTCCTCGTCGAGCCTGGCCAGCCACTCCAGCTGCTCGGCGGTGCGCAGCCGGGGGTCGGCGGCCATCATCAGGTCGAGGTGGTAGCGGGCGTGCGCGTCGCGGAGGTCGTCCTTCTCGCCCGACTCCGCCAGCCGCTCCAGGCAGAACGCCCTGATCGTCTCCAGCATGCGAAAGCGCCCGTCCACGAACTCGACCAGCGACTTCTCCGCCAGCGAGAACAGCACCTCCTCCGGCAGCCCGCACACCCGCTCGGCCGCCTCCGGCCGGGCGCCGCCCACGAACACGCTCAGCCGCCTGGCCATCCGCTGCTCGTCCTCGTCCAGCAGGTCCCAGCTCCAGGCGACCACGGCGTGCAGCGTCTGGTGGCGCGGCAGCGCCGTACGGCTGCCGCGCGTCAGCAGCCGGAACCGGTCCTCCAGCCGGGCGGCGACGTCGGCGACCGACAGCGTGCGCAGCCGCGCCGCGGCCAGCTCGATGGCCAGCGGCAGCCCGTCGAGCGCGCGGCAGATGTGCACGAGGTGCGCGGCGGTGGCGGCGTCCACCTCGAAGCCGGGCCGGACGGCGGCGGCCCGGTCGGCGAACAGCCGCACGGCCGGGTAGTCCAGCGGGTTGTCCGCCTCCGGCGGCGGCAGCCGCAGCGGCGCCACGGGCAGGATCGACTCGCCGGTGATGCCCAGCGCCTCCCGGCCCGTCACCAGCACGCGCAGGCCGGGGCAGCCGGCCAGCAACTGGTCGGCCAGCTCGGCCGTGGCCGCGACGAGGTGCTCGCAGTTGTCCAGGACCAGCAGCAGCTCGCGCTCGGCGAGCGCGGCGATCAGCCGGGTGGCCGGGGCGACGACGACCTGCTCGGTGGTGGGCCGTACGGCGTCGCGGATGCCGAGCGCGGCCAGCACGGCCTGCGGCACGCCGTCGCCGTCGGAGACGGGCGCGAGCGGCACGAAGCACACGTCGCCCGGCTCCCGCGCGGCCCGCTCGATCGCCAGCCGCGTCTTGCCCGCGCCGCCGGGGCCGATCAGCGTGACGAGCCTGCCCTCGCGGAGCCTGGCGTCGAGCCGCGCGAGGTCCTCCGCGCGGCCCACGAAGCTGGTGAGCTGCGCCCGCAACCCCTGCCTGACCGCCCGCGGCGCCGCCTCCCGCCCGGCCTCGCCGTCGTGCCCGCCCCCCGGCAGGTGGGCGGCGCCCAGGGCGGGGTCGGCGCGGAGCACGGCCAGATGGGCGGCGGCCAGCTCGGCCCCCGGCTCCACGCCCAGCTCCTCGTCCAGCAGCTTCCTGGTCTCCTCGTAGACGGTCAGCGCCTCGGCCTGGCGGCCGCTGCCGTACAGGGCGCGCATGAGCTGGGCGCGCAGCCGCTCGCGCAGCGGGTGCGCGGCGGTGAGCTGGCTCAGCTCGGCCACCAGCTCCCGGTGCCTGCCCAGGTCGAGGTCCGCCTGCACGCGGTCCTCGGTGGCGGTCAGCCGCAGCTCCTCCAGCGCCGCCGCGGCGGCCTCGGCGTGCGGCGCGTCGGCCAGCGGCGCGCCGCGCCACAACTCCAGCGCCTCGCGCAGCAGCGCCGCCGCCCGCGCCGGGTCGCCGCCGGCCAGCGCCTGCGCGCCGGCCCTGGCCAGCAGCTCGAACCGGCGGGCGTCCACGTCCTGCGGCTGCGCGACCAGCCGGTATCCGGCCGGGTGGAACTCCACCAGGTCCCGGCCCAGCACCCGGCGCAGCCGGGACACCTGCGACTGCAGCGCGTTGGCCACGCCTTCCGGGGGCCTGGGGCCGTACATGCCGGACACGAGCTGCTCGGCGCCGACGACGTGGCCGGCGTGCAGGGCGAGCAGTGTCAGCAGCGCGCGTACGCGCGGGCCGCCGAGCGGGACCCGCTCGCCGTCCTCGTCCAGCACGTTGGTGGGCCCGAGGATCTGGAAGCGCATACCACGATTATCGTGGCAGCCTGGCGACGATCTGCGCATATGTCGGCGTCTGCGGGGCGGGTTCGCCGCGTGCGGCCAGCACCGTGCCCAGCGCCGCACCCAGCGCGGCCCGATAGAGCAGCGAGCCGGTGCTCACCCTGGCCACCCCCGCCTCGGCCAGCCGCGCGAGACCGGGGCCGCCGGGGGAGTAGAGCACGTTGAGCGGCAGCGGCGTGCTCGCGACCACCTCGGCGATCTCGCCCGGATCGCTCAGACCCGGCACGAAGATCCCGTCCGCGTGGCCGTAGGCGCGCACCCGCTCGATCGTGTCGTCGCCGGTCTTGAGCCAGTACGTGTCCGTGCGCGCGTTGACGAACACCCCGTGCCCCGTGGCGGCCTCGATGATCCGCTGCTGCAGCCCGATGGGGCGCAGCGTGCCGTCGGGCCGGCCGTCCTCCAGGTTCACCCCCGCCACTCCCAGCGCGGCCAGGCTCGCCACCAGGTCGGACACCTCGCCGGGATCGTCGCTGAACCCGCCCTCGATGTCCACGGTGACCAGCACGCCCAGCCCGCACATGGCCTCGGCCAGCTCGATCGTCTCGGCCCTGGTGGCGCCGGCCGCGTCGGGCCTGCCGTGCACGGCCGCCACGCCCAGGCTGGTGGTGCCGATCGCCGGGAACCCGTGCGCGGCCAGGTAGGCCGCCGAGCCGTAGTCCCAGGCGTTGGGCAGCAGCAGCGGGTCGCCGGGGCGGTGCAGGTCGCGGAGGCTCATCGCAGCAGTCCTTCCAGTACGCCGGCGGCCAGCGCGAGCGCGTGGGCGGGAGCGGGGCAGGGGCGTACGCCGTGACCGAAGGTCAGGTGCGGGGCGTGGCCGCGCGTGGTGTCGAACACCTCGGGATCGGGGAACACGCCGGGGTCGCGGTTGGCGGCCACCAGGTCGATCGTCACCTCGTCGCCGGTGTGCGCGTCGAGCCTGCGGGTGACCTTGAGCGGCGGGTCCTGCCTGAGCGTCTCACACAGCAGCGCGTCGATGTCGTCCCCCGGCTCGGCATGCCCGAGCGCGGTCTCGATCAGCGCTTCCGTCGCGGCGTGGGCCTGGAGGAGCAGCGTGATCACCGGGAGGGAGGCCGTCTTCAGCAGTTCGGCGACGGCGGCGTCGGCCCGCGGGCTCTCCTCGCCCGACAGGTAGCCGGCCGCGGCGTCGGCGACCGCGCGCGTGTCGGGCACTCCGAGTGCGGCTCCGAGCACGGCCGTGGGCACCCCCCGCCACTCGCCGCGCCGTTCCCCGGCCGCGGCGTCGCTCACCTCTCCGCTCGCGCTCCCGGCGGGTTCTCCGGCGGGTTCTCCGGTGGCTTGTCCGGTGGCTTGTCCGGTGGCTTGTCCGGTGGCTCGTCCGGTGGCTCGTCTGGTGGCCTCTCTGGCCGCCGCTCGCAGCTCGGCGGGGTCCAGCCCGCTCAGCAGCTCGACCAGCTCCCCGCGCCGCCGCGCGTGCGTCTCTCCGGTGCTGAACCGCGACACCCGGGCGCGCAGCCAGGCCAGCGTCCCCTCCTCGCCGTCCTGTCGTACGGGCGGCGGCACGTACCGGGGGTCGGAGAGCACCGCCCGGGCCTCTGCATGGCGTGTGATGAGCATGGGTTCACGCTAGGGCGCACTCCTTTCGCCGGCGGTCGAAGTGTGGCCTCAGGCGGCCAGCTGCTCCGGCTCCCCGGCCTCGTCCCGCCGCTGCCGTCCCGCCCCGGCGCCGGCCTGCTCCGGCGGCGCGACCGCGGCCGTGGCGGTGCCCCTGCCCGCGACCGCGACCAGTGCCATGGCGACGAGCAGCGCCATCTCGCCCACCACCACGGCGCGCTCCAGCAGCCCGTAGTAGCCGGCCCCGTTGATCAGCGGCGAGGTGAAGGAGGCCGGGTGGGCGGCCAGGTAGACGGCCAGCGCCACGGCGGAGGCCATGCTCATGGCGCGCACCGCGTTCCACCCGGGGGTGGCCCGCCTGCCCCGGGCCAGGACCCACCCGGCGACCGGCAGCGAGGTGAACACGAGGGCCGCCGACCAGCGGTGGATCTCGCCGGAGAGCGTGCCGATCTGCGAGGTGCCCGGATCGGTGGGGAAGACCGCGCTCATCATCAGCCCGGCGGCCCCGGCCAGCAGCAGCACCCGGGCGGCCGCGGTGCGCGCCGGCTCGGTGGCGGCCAGCCCGTACGCCAGACACAGGCAGGCCCCCGCCAGGGCCAGCATCCCGACCAGCACGGGCACCAGCCCGCCGGAGACCAGCGCGTAGTCGCTGAGCAGCACCTGCGTGGGGAGCGCGAGATCCGCGTACGCCAGCGCGCAGGCCGACACCAGCGTGCCGATCACGGTCGCCCAGACGCTCTGCGCGGGAGTCATCGCCCCACCTCATCGTAGATCCGCTCGAACCGGGCGAGCGAGGACTGGTCGTCGTGCGTGAGGGCCAGTTCCCTGCTGGCCTTGCCGAGCCGGGCCCGCAGGACGTCGTCGGCCAGGATGGCCGTCAGGTGGCGGGCCAGCGAGACGACGTCGCCGGGCTGGTACAGGTAGCCGTTCTCCTCCACCAGGTGCGGCAGCGCCATCGCGTCGGCGGCCACCACGGGCAGCCCCGAGGCCATCGCCTCCAGCGTCGCGATGCTCTGCAGCTCGGCGATGCCCGGCATGGCGAACACGTCGGCGGCGGCGAACGCCTGCGGCATGTCCGCGTCGGGCACGAAGCCGAGGAAGAACAGCCGCTCGCTCACTCCGATGCGCCTGGCCAGCTTCTCCAGCTCGTCGCGCTGGTTGCCCTTGCCGACCAGCGCCACCTGCGCGTCGGTCCCGTTGAGCACCAGCGGCAGCGCGCGGATGATCTCGTCCAGCCGCTTCTCCTCGTCCAGGCGGCCGACGAACAGGATCGTGGGCCGGTCGGGCAGGCCGAACATCTTGCGCGCCCACGCCTTCGGCTCGGCGCGCGGGTGGAACCGGGTCAGGTCGATGCCGCAGGACACCGGCTCGACCTCACGCGCGAAACCCTGGTCGGCCAGGAGCTTGGCGGCCAGCGGGGTGGGCGTGGTGATGTGGTCGGCCCGGCTGAAGATCCGGCTGAAGTCGCGCCAGGCCAGCCGGCCGGCCTTGATCCGCAGCCGTTCGGGGATGTGGGCGAACTGGAAGAGGTTGTCGGGCATGAAGTGGTTGGTGGCGACGATCGGCACCCCGGCGCGCCGGGCGGCGGCGATGGCGGCCCGGCCGACCACGAAGTGGCCCTGGGTGTGCAGCACGTCCGGCTTGATGGCGCCGATCAGCCGGTCCAGCCGGGTCGGCACCGTGACGCGCATGGTCGGGTGCACCAGCAGCGGCGCCGAGCGCAGCCGGTGCACGACGACGCCGTCCACCACGTCGGCGCTGGCTGGGCCCGCCTCCGACTGGCAGACCACGTGCACCTCGTTGCCGCGCGCGGCCAGGCCCGTGGCCAGGCGGTGGGTGAAGTAGGCGGCGCCGTTCACGTCCGGCGGATAGGTGTCGGACGAGATCAGGACCCGGCGGGGACGCTGCGGGGCGGGGGAGAGGGTGGCGACGTCGGGGACGGTGTGCAGGGGCATGGCCATGGAAGTGAGCTCCTCGTTCGGTACGGCTTGGGGAGAGCCGGGGGACGGAATTCGGTCGGGCAGGTCGGGCAGGTCGGGCAGGTCGGGGCGGGCCGGGCAGGTCGGGTGAAGGCGTCAGGCGGGGTCGCGGTGGGCCTCCAGCGGGCTCGTCCGCGCCAGGGCGACGGTGCCCGCGGCGGTCAGCAGGGCCGCCACGACCGGGAGCACCCCGGTCGGCAGCGGCTCGCCGAGCAGCAGCGCGCCGAACGCCACCGCGGTCAGCGGGTCGGCGATCTGCAACGAGGCGAAGGAGACGCCGAAGTGGCCGACGGCGTACGCGCGCTGCAACATCACCAGCGCCAGCAGCGCGGGGACCGGCAGCGCCAGCAGGTACCACCAGTTCCAGGCGCCGTCCACGAGCACGCGCATGAGCGTGGCCGTGGCGCCGTACAGCACGCCCGAGCTGGTCGCCAGCAGCGCCGCCCGGCCCGCGGGCGAGACCGCCTTCGAGCCGGCCCACAGCAGCACCGCCGCCACGCCGGCCACGCCCAGCAGCGTGAGCACGCCGTTCGGGCTGAGCACGGTGGGGCCGTGGGACTCGGGGACCAGCAGCACCAGCCCGATCAGCCCGGCCGCCACCACCCCGGCGGCCGCCAGCTCCTTGCGCGACGGCCTGCGGCCGTGCAGCGTGGCGGCCAGCGGCAGCGCGAACAGCAGGCTGGCCACGCCCATCGGCTGGACGATGGTCAGCGGGCCGAGGCCGAGCGCGACGATGTGCAGGCCGCCACCCGCCAGGATGGACACGCCGCCCAGCAGCCAGCGCGGCCGGCGGAGCAGGGCGAGCATCCCCGGCTTGGCGGAGCCGGCCGCCTCGAACTGCTGCAGCGCGGCCCCGAGCGCGAAGAACAGCGAACCGACCAGGGCGATCACCGCGGCCAGCACAGTCATGCGCACTCCTTTCAGACGGATGGTTGCCAGGCAGGGTCAAACGGACGTGTCCGCAGGAAGGCGTTCCGGGGAAGCCTTGATGGCGCGCCGCTTCCTGACCCAGCGCACGATCTCCACCACGGCGGTGACGGACAGCGCGATGCCCAGGCCGAGCAGCAGGCCCTTGATGGGGTCGTTCTCGAAGGCCATCCCGCCGAAGAAGCCGATCAGCCCGGAGTACACCCCCCACGAGGAGGCGGCGATCGCGTCGAAGAAGCTGAACGAGCGCAGCGGGTAGCGCACCGCGCCCATGGTCAGCGTGGTCGCGGTCCGCCCGCCGGGGATGTACCTGGCCACGACCAGGACGAGCCCGCCCCGCTCCGCCAGCGCGCCCCTGGCCCAGACGAAGGCCTTCTTCTCCCGCAGCCGCCCGGCCGACTTCTTGCCGATCAGATAGGAGATGTGGTCCCCGCTGAACGCGCCCAGCGCCGCCACCAGGATGACCAGGGCCAGGTTCGTCTCGCCCGTGGCGGCGAACACCCCCGCGGTGATGACCGACGTCTCGGCGGGCACGACGGGGAAGAACCCGTCGAGCAGCGCCAGGGCGAACAGCGCCAGGTACAACCACGGCGACGACATCACCTGTTGGACCAGGTCGAGGATGGCGTGCGACATGAGCGTGTACTCCGATCTTTTAGGGCACCCACACAGCGTGTCGGTGTGGCATGGCCGGGGACATCGGGGATGCCCCCGGTCGTACGCGGCCCTTTCCCCGACGCGGGTCAGGGCCGGTACCCCATGAAGGTAGAAACTCCGCAGGTCACGGCACATCGGACGATCGGCACGCGTCACCCCCTACTTTCGTCGGGGGCGGGCCTGCGACCTCCTGCTGACACCTTCGATCCAACCGATTCGCGCGGGCGGAATCAGGAGTGGAGGTAGGCGGATTCAAGGTGGGGTTAGCCCCACCGGGACGGTGGCCGGCGCCCTACCCCGACTTTCGTCGGGGTCGCCGCCTGACTTCGGACGGCACCCCCGGTCCGGCGCTGCGGCTAACGTCGGTCCGGTGAAGCGTTTTCGCCGGGACAGCCGCCGCCAGGTGGTCTATGACCTGCTGCTCTGGGCCGGGTTGTGCATCTTCATCGCCGCGATGGGGCCCGACCCGTTCCGGGACCCGGCCGGGTTCGGCATGGTGACGGGGCCCAGGATGGTGCTGGCCGCGGCGGCCGTGCTCGTCGGCCGCCGCCGGCCGCTGGCCGCCCTGGTGCTGCTGCTGCCGATGGGGCCGTGGCGGTTCACCGAGGGGTTCGCCACCGTCGACCTGACCTGGTTGCTGCCCAGGCGCAACGTCAAGATCTTCCCGCTGCTGCCGACGACGCCGTTCATCATCTGGTACGCGTACCTGACCGGGCGGCGGCTGCTCCGGACGCTTCCCGCGCTGGTGACGTTCGGGCTGATCTCGCTCGTCGGCGTGGCCGTGGTGCTGGCCCTGGGCGGTGACCTGGGCCTGTGGGTGTCCATGCTGACCGCGCTGGTCGGCACCTATCTCGTGCCCTACCTGCTGGGGCTGCTGCGCCGCAAGCTGCTGCAGCAGCGGCGGCAGACCCGGCTGTCGGCCGAGGCGCAGGCCAGGCTGCGCGAGAGGGCCAGGATCGCCCGCGACATGCACGACTCGCTCGGCCACGACCTGGCCCTCATCGCCGTCCGGGCCGCCGGCCTCGAACTCTCCCCGGGGCTCGCCCCGGCCCAGGTCAAGGCGGCCGGCGAGCTGCGCGTCGCGGCGGCCGACGCCACCGAGCGGCTGCGCCAGATCATCGGGCTGCTGCGCGAGGACGCCGACGCCGCGCCGCTGTCACCGGTCGGCGAGGACGTCTCCGAGCTGGTGCGCCGCGCCGCCGACTCCGGCATGGCGATCACCCTGGACCTGGCGCCCGGCCCGGTGCCCGGCCTGGCGCGGGCCGTGGTGCAGGAGGGGCTGACGAACGCGGCCAAGCACGCCCCGGGGGCCGCGGTCGAGGTGTCGGTCTCGCCGCACCGCGTCCGCGTGCGGAACGGGCCCGCGCGCTCCCGGCCCACCGCCAGGACGGGCGGGCTGGGGCTGGCGGGCCTGCGCGAGCGCGTCCGGCTGGCGGGCGGCACGCTCTCCGCGGGCCCGGCCGGCGACGGCTTCGAGCTGACCGTGACCATCCCCCGCGAGGGGGAGGAGGATCCCCGCCCGTAGGGAGGGCGCCGGCCGCCCGGTCCGCGAGGCTCGGTCCATGAACCGACAACGACCGGGCATCGGCCGCGTCACCGCCGCGATCGTGGCCGTCGCCGCCATGCTCCCCTACCTCACGCTGAAGCTCCTCTGGCTGACCGGCAACTCGACCGGCGTGACCGACCCCGGCCTGATGGACGACCCGGCGATGGTCGGGCTCAACGCGATGACCTTCGGCATGGACGCCGTCGCGCTGGTGCTGGCGCTGGCCTTCACGATGCGCTGGGGCTCGCGGTTGCCCGCCTGGCTGGTGCTGCTGCCGCTGTGGGTGGGCACGGGCCTGCTGTCGGTGGTGGTCGTGGCCGCGCCGGTCGTCCTGGTCTCCGCGGGGCCGGACGTCTTCACCGGGCCCATCGAGCCGTGGGTCTACGTGATGGTCTACGGCGGGTTCGCCGGGCAGGGCATCGGCCTCATGGCGGCCTTCGTCCTGTACGCCCGGGACCGCTGGCCCGCCGTCTTCACCACGGCCGCGGACGCCCCCTTCCCCAGCCCGACCCGGCCGTTCCAGACGGTCGTGGCCGTGGGCGCGCTGATGGTGTGCGTGGTGCTGGGCGGCGTGCGGCTCGTGTGGGCGTTCGGCGGCGACCTGGCCGCGGGCCTGCAGAACGGGCTGAAGGGCCTGCTCACCCTGGCCGGCGCCGTCGCGCTGGTGGCGATCGTGCGGCGGCGGGCGCGGGGTCCGTTCCGGCGCCCGCTGGCCCTGGCCTGGCTGGGCTCGGGCGTGCTGTTCGGGTGGGGCCTCTACGCCATGATCGTCAGGTCCGCGGGCGGCCCGCTCGCCGCGGGCGGGGGCGGCGCGGCCGACCTCGTGGAGCTGTTCGGCCTGCTGACCGGGCTGGTGATGGGGCTCAGCGGCGCGTTCCTGCTGACGGAGCGGTCGGCCGGGCTCGCGGCGGGCCCCGGGGGACGGCTCGCGGCCGGCCGCTCAGGCGTGGGCGACGTGCAGCCGGCGCAGGAGCCGCTTGAACGCGATCACCGAGAACGCGATCGCCGTGCCGCTGATCACGGCCACCGCTGAGGTGCGCAGCAGCATGAACGTGCCCAGCGAGCCGCCCAGCGACTCGTAGACCGCCAGGAAGATGCTCAGCGTGGAGTTCATCAGCAGCACGAACGCCCACAACAGCGTGATCCTGGCGAAGAACTTGCGGGTGCGCTCGTGCTTGAGCACCGCCGACGGCAGGTGGATGTAGTCGAGCGTCAGCTTCTGCACCAGCGGCCGGTTCAGCCGGACGGAGGCGAGGAAGGCCAGGCTGATGCAGATCGTGCCCATCTCGGGCTGGATGAAGAACCACATCCACGTGCCGGTCCAGAACGCCACGATCGCCCTGATCGTGATCGCGAACGCGGCGAGGTACATGGTCGCGGGCACCTTGACCCGCTTGACGAGCCGCCAGGCGACCCCGAGGTAGACCCAGGCGACGGTGAGGCCGAGCGCCCACTGGAAGCCGAGGACGACCATGGCCAGATAGAAGACCGCGAGGGGGGCGACCACGCCTTCGAGCAGCCGCGGAGCCGCCTGCCGGGCGAGCGCGGTGAGGCGTGGGAGGGTGACCGGAGGATGGTTCAAGGCTGCTCCGCAGATAGGCCGACGATCAGCGACTACCCGGGCTACGGGGGACCACGCTTTCCTGGATGGATGGCTCGATGTCACCGATGCGGCATCATCGCCGTCCCGGGAAGCACGCCGGTGGCCTACCGTACCCGAGGCGGCGTGGTGCGACCGCCTCTTTTGACGCGTTCCATCTGTTTCCACGGAAACAGCGCCGCCTTGACGGCGGCTTTCATCCCGGTGAAGCGGTGGCGAGCTTCGCGGCGAACCCCAGGAAAACGGCGCCGACGCCCGAGGTCAGCCAGGCGCTCAGCTTCCGGCGGCGGCGGAACTGGCCGGCCAGGAAGGCGCCGCCGAAGATCAGGGCGGTCAGGTAGAGGAAACTGAATACCTGGATGATCGCGCCCAGGATGAGGAACGACAGCGCGGGGTTGGCATAGCCCGGGTCCACGAACTGGACGAAGAACGAGACGAAGAAGAGGATCGCCTTCGGGTTCAGCAGGCTGATCGCCAGGGCCTTGCGGAAGGGGCGCGAGCGGCCCTCGGCCGTCGCATCGGCGGTCGTCTCGGCGGTCGTCTTATGGGCGGTCTCCCGGCGGCTCTGCCAGGCGCCGCGGATCATCTGCAGGCCGAGCCAGGCCAGGTAGCCGGCGCCGGCGTACTGCACGATCATGAACAGCAGCGGGTTGGACTTCAGCAGGGAGGAGGCGCCGGCGGCGGTGAGGATCATCAGGACGGTGTCGCCCGCGAAGACGCCCGCCGCGGCGCGGTAGCCCGCGCGGACGCCGTGCCGGGTGGCGTAGGTCAGGACGTAGAGGGAGTTCGGGCCGGGCAGCAGGATGATCAGGAAGGCGCCGACGATGTAGGCCCAGAAGTCCGTGATACCGAAGAACATGGGTGCTCGCCTTGGGGAAGAAGTGGTGACATATCACGGTATCTCGTGATGAGTCGCTGGGAACTCCTGAGGAAAGGCGCGGCCGTCCGCGTCCGGTCCGCGAATTACCTATTGACTGTGTAGGAAATCGGTCCTTACCTGAGAGGATGAGCCTCTGGACTCCGGACCCCACGTTCTACGCCTCCCCGAGGGACGCCGCCGACGCCCCCGCCGAGCAACTCGCCTACGTCGCCGCCTTCGACCGCTCCGCCGCCCGGCCGGACGCCCTGGCCGTCATCGACACCGACCCGTCCTCGCCCGGCTACGGCACCGTGGCCGGCTGGACCGACCTGCCGAACACCGGCGACGAGCTGCACCACTTCGGCTGGAACGCCTGCAGCAGCGCCCTGTGCCCCAACGCGCCGCACCCGCACGTGGAGCGGCGCTACCTGGTCGTGCCCGGCCTGCGCTCCTCGCGCATCCACATCTACGACACCAAGGACCGGATCAGCCCCGAGCTGGTCAAGGTGATCGAACCGGAGACGCTGGCCCGCCGCGCAGGCTACTCGCGCCCGCACACCGTGCACTGCGGCCCCGAGGGCCTGTACGTCTCCGCCCTGGGCGGCGCCGGCGGCGCGGAGGGGCCGGGCGGCATCGCGGTGCTCGACCACACCACCTTCGAGGTGGTGGGGCAGTGGGAGCTGGACCGGGGCCCGCAGTACCTGGCCTACGACTTCTGGTGGCACATCAACCAGGACGTGCTGATCTCCTCCGAGTGGGGCACGCCCTCCATGATCGAGGACGGGCTGGTCGGGGAGCTGCTGCTCGGCCGTAAATACGGCCACAAGCTGCACTTCTGGGACCTGCGCAAGCGCGCGCACGTGCAGGAGGTGGACCTGGGCGACGAGCACCAGATGCCGCTGGAGCTGCGCCCCGCCCACGACCCCACCCGCCTGTACGGCTTCGTCGGCGTGGTCGTCAGCGTGGCGGACCTGTCGGCGTCCGTCTGGCTCTGGCACCACGCCGACGACGGGCGCTGGCAGGCGCGCAAGGTCATCTCCATCCCCGCCGAGCCGGCCGACCCCGACCTGCTGCCGCCGCTGCTGAAGCCCTTCGGCGCGGTGCCGCCGCTGGTGACCGACATCGCGCTGTCGGTGGACGACCGGCGGCTGTACGTCTCGTGCTGGGGCACCGGGGAGATCAAGCAGTACGACGTGTCGGACCCGTACCGGCCGGTGGAGCTGGGCGCGCTGCGGGTGGGCGGCATCGTGGGCCGCACCCCGCACCCGGCCGAGCCGGCGCTGCCGCTGCGCGGCGGCCCGCAGATGGTCGAGGTCAGCCGCGACGGCCGCCGCGTCTATCTCACCAACTCCCTGTACGGCGCCTGGGACGACCAGTTCTACCCCGAGGGGGTGGGCGCCTGGATGGCCAGGATCGACACGGACGCGTTCGCCTTCGACCCGCGCTTCTTCCCGCACGGCGACGCCTTCCGCGGGCTGCGCCCCCACCAGGTGCGCCTGCAGGGCGGCGACGCCTCCTCCGACTCCTACTGCTACCCGTGACGCTCGCCGCGGTGCTCCTGCTGGGCGCCTTCCACGGCCTGAACCCGGCCATGGGCTGGCTCTTCGCCGTGGCCCGCGGCCTTCAGGAGCGCAGCCTGGACCGGCTGCTCCGGTCGCTCCCCGCGATCGCCCTGGGCCACCTCGCCTCGGTGGCCCTGGTGGCGCTCGTGGTCGCCGCCACCGGCTCCCTGGTCACGGGCACGGCGCTGGCGATCGGGGGCGGGGCGGTGCTGGTGGGGTTCGGGCTGTGGCGGCTGCTGTCGCGCCGGCACTTCCGGTGGGTGGGGATGCGGCTGTCGCTCTGGCAGCTCGCCTGCTGGTCGTTCCTGATGTCGTCGGCGCACGGCGCCGGCCTGATGCTGCTGCCGGTCTTCACCTCCCTGCACGCCGGAGGGCACGCCGGAGGTCACGCCGCGGGGCACGCGGGCGGGCACGCGGGCCATGCCGTCTCCGGCGGGCTGGGCCACGCCGTCTCCGGCGGGCTGGGCGTCGCGGCCCTGCACACGCTGGCCATGTTCACGGTGGCCGGGGTGATCGCGGTGGTGGTCTACAAGGTGGCCGGGCTGGCGGTGCTCCGGCGGGCCTGGTTCAACGTGGACCGGATGTGGGCGGTGGCGCTCGTGGCCGCCGGGGTGATCACGCTGGCCGCGGCCTGACCGTGCGGTCCGCGCCGGGCGCGGCGGCCAGCGGCAGCACCCGGTGCGGCACCACGGTGGACAGGGTGATGACGGTGGTGCTGCGGCGCACCCCGGGGATCGTCAGCATCCGGTCGATCACCTGCTGGAGGTGCTCGTGGTCGCGGCCGGCGATCCGGCACAGCACGTCGCCGGGCCCGGTCACGATGTACGCCTCCAGCAGCTCGGGAATGGCCTCCAGCGTGGCGGAGATGTGCTCGCGGGAGGCCTGCTCGACCTCCAGCGTGGTGAACGCCTGCACCGGGTGGCCGAGGGCGGCGGGGGAGAGGGCCGGGCCGAAACCGGTGATCACGCCGTCGGCGGTCATCCGGTCCAGCCGGGCCTGCACGGTCCCCCGCGCCACCCCCAGCAGCCGGGCGATCTCCAGCAGGCCGCTGCGCGGGCGCTCGGCGACCAGGCGGAGCACCTCGCGGTCGAGATCGTCGAGACCGTGGCGGCGTGCCGGCATATTCGTCTCCCAAAAGCCGCTTGTGCTGTCAGATCGGCAGCATACGAGGGTCGCTGTTGTCAGAGCCGCCGCCGGTGCCGAGACTTCGGATCTTATGGAGCACCGGCACCCGTTCGTTCCCTACACACCCCAGCGTCACGAGCCCGAGGAGATGGTCAGGCGCGGCGAGGAGTTCCACCGGCTGGTGGCCGGGCGGCGCAGCGTGCGGGCGTTCAGCCCCGAGCCGGTGCCGTACCGGTGCGTGGAGCTGGCCGTGCGGGCGGCCAACACCGCGCCGTCGGGGGCGCACCAGCAGCCGTGGAAGTTCGTGGTCATCGGCGACGCCGAGACGAAGCGGCGCGTGCGCGAGGCGGCCGAGTCCGAGGAGCGGCAGAACTACGAGGGCGGCCGGCTGCCGCCCGAGTGGCGGGCGGCGCTGGCGCCGCTGGAGACCACCTCCGACAAGGGCTACCTGGAGGTGGCGCCCTGGCTGGTGGTGTGCTTCGCCGAGAAGTACGGCCTGACCGCCGGGGGCGAGAAGGTCCGGCACTACTACGTCAACGAGAGCGTCGGCATCGCCTGCGGCCTGTTCATCACGGCGCTGCACGTGATGGGCCTGTCGACGCTCACCCACACGCCCAACCCGATGGCCTTCCTGAGCGAGATCTGCCGCCGCCCGGCCAACGAGCGGCCCTACATCCTGTTCCCGGTCGGCTATCCCGCCGAGGGGGCCGAGGTGCCCGACCTGACCAGGAAACCGCTGGAGGAGGCCCTGATCCACATCTCCTGAAATTTGGGCCTTTGCGAGGGCATCCAACGTCATCACTCTCAGTTCAGGCGCGAGTCAACACCCCCCGAACCCGCGCGCCTGAGGAGGACGTGGTGATACGCCGATTAGTCATCCTGCTGGCCGCCCTCAGCCTGATCTGCCTGACCGGCATGACAGGGGCGGGCGCCACCGCCGAACCGCCCCCCAACAAGCAGTACAGGGTGTCGGGCCCGGCCGACGCGCGGCAGCGCAGCGCCGTGGCGGCCACCGGCGCCGCCATCGAAGAGGTGGCCGCCGACTCGGTGCTGGTCACGGCCACGGAGGCCGAGGTCGCCGCCATCAAGCGGCTCGGCTTCCGGGTGGCGGAGGCCCCGCGCCCGACACCCCCGTCCGCCGCCGCGGCGTTTGACTTCCCGCCGGCGGACTCGGGCTATCACAACTACGCGGAGATGAACGCCGCCATCAACGCCATGGTGGCGGCCCATCCCACCATCATGAGCCAGTCGAACTACGGCACGTCGTACGAGGGCAGGAACCTGCGCCTGATCAAGATCAGCGACAACGTGGGCGCCGACGAGAACGAGACCGAGGTCCTGTTCACCGCGCACCAGCACGCCCGCGAGCACCTCACGGTCGAGATGGCGCTCTACATCATGCGCCTGCTCACCGACAACTACGGCAGCGACGCGAGGATCACCAACCTGGTCAACACCAGGGAGATCTGGATCATGCCGGACATGAACCCGGACGGCGGCGAGTACGACATCGCCACCGGCAGCTACCGCTCCTGGCGCAAGAACCGCCAGCCCAATTCCGGCTCCTCGGCCGTGGGCACCGACATGAACCGCAACTGGGCCTACAACTGGGGCTGCTGCGGCGGCTCCTCCGGCTCGGCGTCGAGCGAGACGTACCGGGGCGCGAGCGCGGAGTCGGCGCCCGAGGTCAGGGCGGCGGCCAACTGGGTGCGCAGCCGCGTGGTCGGCGGCGTGCAGCAGATCAAGTCGCACATCGACTGGCACACCTACAGCGAGCTGATCCTGTGGCCCTACGGCTACACCTACAACGACACCGCGCCCGGCCTGACCCAGGACGACCGGGACGCGCACGCCACCCTGGGCCAGAACATGGCCTCGACCAACGGCTACACCCCCGAGCAGGCCAGCGACCTCTACATCACCGACGGCACGATCGACGACTGGATGTGGGGCGCCTACAAGATCTTCAGCTTCACCTTCGAGATGTATCCGACCAGTGCCAGCCCGGGCTTCTACCCGCCGGACGAGCAGATCGTCCCGCAGACCACCCGCAACAGGGAGGCGGTGCTGCGCTTCCTGGAGTACTCGGACTGCGTCTACCGCATCATCGGCAAGGAGGCCCAGTACTGCGGCACCGGCAACCCGCCGCTGACCGTCTACTCCGACGACTTCGAGACGGCCACCGGCTGGACGGCGAACCCGGGCGGCACCGACACCGCCACCGCGGGCCAGTGGGAGCGCGGTGATCCGGCCGCGACCACGTCCAGCGGCGCCAAGCAGCTCGGCACCACGGTCAGCGGCACGAACGACCTGGTCACGGGCCGGCTGGCGGGCGCCGCGGCGGGCGACCACGACGTCGACGGCGGCGTCACCTCGATCCAGTCGCCGCCCATCACGCTGCCCGCGACGGGCGCGCTGAACCTGTCCTTCTCGTGGTACCTGGCGCACGGCTCGAACGCCTCCAGCGCCGACTACCTGCGGGTCCGCGTGGTCGGCGACACCACGGCCACGGTGTTCAACCAGGCCGGCGCGGCCGCCAACCGCAACGGCTCGTGGGCCACGGCCTCGGCGAGCCTGAACGCGTTCGCGGGCCAGACCGTCCGGATCCTCGTGGACGCGGCCGACGCCTCGGGGGCCTCGCTGGTCGAGGCGGGCGTGGACGACGTCAGGATCACCCGGCAGCCGTAGGCCGTACCGACCGGAGATCGTCACGATCAGCTCCGCCGCACGGGATTCCGGTCCCGTGCGGCGGAGTCGTGTTTGGGTCTTGTAAGCGTGCAACGTCAAAGCTACGATCGCGACAACTCTTAGGAAACTTTCCTAAAAGTAATCACCAATCGGACAAGACCTAACAACCGCTGCAAGGTTACTCGCGCCGACACCCCCCAAGCCCGTGTTTCCGCCTCACCCGGGCCGTGCCGTACGGCTTGCGCTCTCACCCCCCGGTGCAAGCCGTACGGCACGCACACCCCCCGAAGGAAGAACCGTGAGACTACGCGCGATCCTCTTAGCGCTGGCCACCCTCGCCCTCGGCCTCCAAGCCCTGCCCGCCCAAGCCCTGCCCGCCCAAGCCCTGCCCGCCCAAGCCCAGGCCGCCCAGGCCGCCACCGCGACCTTCGTCAAGGTGGCCGACTGGGGCTCCGGCTTCGAGGGCAGGGTCACCGTCACCAACGGCACCACCACCGCCCTGCCGGGCTGGAACGTGCAGTTCGACCTGCCCGCCGGCCACACCATCCCGTCCGCCTGGGACGCCGTGATGACCCGGAGCGGCCAGCACTACACCTTCACCAACCCCGGCTGGGCCGGCTCGCTCGCCCCCGGGGCCAGCGTCAGCTTCGGCTTCAACGGCAGCCCCGGCAACTTCCCCGGCATCACCGGCTGCACGCTGAACGGCTCCTCCTGCGGCGGCGACGAGACCCCCGGAGCGCCCGGCGCGCCCGGCACGGTCAACGCCACCGCCACCGGCAACGCCATCACCCTCACCTGGGGCGCGTCCACCGGCACGGTCACCGGCTACCGCGTCTACGAGGGCGCCACCGTCAGGGCCGCCACCACCGCCACCTCGGCGACCATCACCGGGCTCGGCCCCTGCGAGACCCGCACCTACACCGTCAATGCCTACAACGACCAGGGCGAGTCGCCCGGCCGCGAGGCCACCGCCACCACCACCGGCTGCACCGGCGGCGGCCCGCTGCCCCGGCACTTCCTCACCGGCTACTGGCACAACTTCGTCAACGCCGCGACCGAGCTCAAGCTGTCGGCCGTGCCCGACGAGTACGACCTGGTCGCCATCGCGTTCGGCGAGGCCACGGCCACTCCGGGAGAGGTCGTCTTCACGCTCGACCCGGCGCTGGCCACGGCGGTCGGCGGCTACACCGACGCCCAGTTCCGCGCCGACGTGCAGGCCCTGCACCAGCGTGGCAAGAAGGTGATCCTGTCCGTCGGCGGCGAGGCCGGCCGGGTGCAGGTCGCCAGCGCCGCCGCGGCGACGAGGTTCGCCGACTCGGTGTACGCGCTCATGCGCAGCTACGGCTTCGACGGCGTGGACATCGACCTGGAGAACGGCCTCAACTCCACCTACATGGCGCAGGCGCTGCGGTCGCTGCGCGCCAAGGCCGGCGCCGATCTGATCATCACGATGGCCCCGCAGACCATCGACATGCAGTCGACCGGGATGGAGTACTTCAAGCTCGCCCTGTCCATCAAGGACATCCTCACGGTCGTGCACACCCAGTTCTACAACTCCGGCTCGATGCTCGGCTGCGACCAGGCCCAGGCCTACGCGCAGGGCTCGGTCAACTTCATGACCGCCCTGGCCTGCATCCAGCTCGAGAACGGCCTGCGCCCTGACCAGGTGGCGCTGGGCCTGCCCGCGGGACCGGGCGCGGCGGGCGGCGGCGTCGTCGCGCCCTCCCTCGTCAACCAGGCGCTCGACTGCCTGGCCAAGCGCACCGCTTGCGGGACCTTCACGCCACCGCGCGCCTACCCCGACATCAGGGGCGCGATGACCTGGTCCATCAACTGGGACGCGAGCCACAACTGGTCGTTCTCCAAGACCGTCAAGCCCCACCTCCAGGGAATGCCATGAGATTTCGCAGCAAGCTCACCGCACTGGTGGCCGGACTGGCTCTCGCGCTGACCGGCGCCGCGCTGACCGCCGCGCCCGCGGCGCACAGCTCGGTGCGGCAGGTGGCCGCCGCCTGGGCCCCGTGGACCTCCTACGCCGCCGGCGCGACCGTCACCCACGACGGCGTCGACTACGTGTGCCTCCAGGCCCACACCTCCCAGCCCGGCTGGGAGCCGCCGAACGTGCCCGCCCTGTGGAAGCGGGGGACGGGCGGCGGCGGCGACACCACGGCGCCGTCCGTGCCCGGCAACCTCCGCTCGACCGGCGTCACCTCCAGCAGCGTCTCGCTGGCCTGGAACGCCGCCACCGACAACGTGGGCGTCACCGGTTATGACGTCTACCGGGGCGGCACCCTGGTCACGACGGTGAGCGGCACCTCCTACACCGACACCGGCCGCGCCGCCGAGACCAGCTACACCTACACCGTCCGCGCCCGCGACGCGGCCGGCAACGTGTCCGGGGCCAGCAACGCGGTCACCGCCACCACCGCCCCGGGGAACGGCCAGCCCGACCCGGCCAGGATGCCCGGCGCGCCCTACCTCTACATGGGCTGGGGCAACCCGCCGAACCCCGGCACGGTCATGGACGCGACCGGCGTCAAGTCGTTCACGATGGCGTTCATCCTGTCCAGCGGCGGCTGCACCCCCGCCTGGGACGGCAACCGCCCGCTGACCGGCGGCGCCGACCAGCAGGCGATCAACACGATCAAGTCGAAGGGCGGCAGCGTCCAGATCTCCTTCGGCGGCTGGTCGGGCAACAAGCTCGGCCCCAACTGCTCCTCGCCGCAGGCGTTCGCGAACGCGGTGCAGCAGGTCATCAACGCGGTCGGCCCGGCCGTGGTGGACTTCGACATCGAGAACACCGACGAGTTCGAGAACTACACCGTCCAGGACCGCATCCTGAACGCGCTCAAGATCGTCAAGCAGAACAACCCGAACGTCAAGATCGTCGTCACCTTCGGCACCACGCGGACCGGCCCGAACAGCCACGGCATCCGGCTCATCAACCAGTCGAAGGCGCTCGGCGTGCCGATCGACAACTACACGATCATGCCGTTCGACTTCGGCAGCTCCAACATGTACCAGGACACCGTCAGCGCCTCCGAGGGCCTGAAGAACGCGCTCAAGAACGCCTTCGGCTGGACCGACGCCCAGGCGTACGCCCGGATGGGCATCTCCGGCATGAACGGCCTGTCCGACCAGCAGGAGCTGACCACGCCCGGCACCTGGACCCAGATCCGCGACTGGGCCAGGTCCAAGGGGCTGACCAGGCTCGCCTACTGGGCCGTCAACCGCGACCGCCCGTGCCCCGGCGGCGGCGTGGTCGCGAACTGCAGCGGCATCGCGCAGGCCGACTGGGAGTTCACCCGGATCACCGCCGGCTTCTGACCCGCTGAGCGGCCCGCCCCCGCGCGGGGGGCGGGCCGCAGTGAGGAGACGCCATGAAACTCCGAGGACCGGCGGTCTTGCTCGCCGCGACCCTGCTCACCCTCCCCGCCACCCCGGCCTCCGCCGCCGGGACCACCTCCGCGAACCTCGCCACCAACCCCGGCTTCGAGGAGGGGCTGACCGGCTGGACCTGCTCGGCGGCCCAGGCCGTGTCGTCCCCGGTGCACGGGGGCGCGCGGGCGCTCCAGGCCACCCCGCAGGGCGGCGACCTGGCCCGCTGCCAGCAGACCGTCACCGTCCGGCCGAACACGGCCTACCAGCTCTCGGCCTGGGTGCAGGGCGCCTACGTCTTCCTGGGGGCCACCGGGACCGGCGTCAACGCCAGCACCTGGGGCGCGCCCGGCGGCCAGTGGTCCCAGCTCAGAACCTCCTTCACCACCGGCGCCTCGACCACGTCGGTGACGATCCACGTCAACGGCTGGTACGGCCAGGGCGCCTACCACGCCGACGACGTGGTGCTCGACGGCCCCGGCGGCGAACCCGACACCCAGGCCCCGAGCGTCCCCGGCAACGTGGCCGTCGGTGGCGCGACCGCCGCCACCCTCGACGTGAGCTGGTCGGCCGCGACCGACAACGTCGGAGTGGCCCGCTACGAGGTCTCCCGGGACAACGGCGCCCCCGCCACCGTCTCCGGCACGAGACACACGGCCACCGGCCTGACCGCGAAGACGTCCTACTCCTTCCGGGTCAGGGCCTGCGACGCCGCCGGCAACTGCTCGGCCTACTCCGCCCCCGTCACCGGCACCACCACCGACGACACCACCCCGCCGACCGGCGACATCAGGTACGCCCCCTACATCGACATCACGATGCCCACGCCGTCCCTGGCCGGCACCGCGAGCGCGACCGGGGTCAAGAACTACACGCTCGCCTTCGCGCTCGGCGACAGCTCCGGCTGCAACCCGGCGTGGGGCGGCACGATCCCGATCGCCGATCTGCGCATCGTCGACGACGTCAAGGCGCTCCAGGCGCAGGGCGGCCAGGTCGTCGTGGCCACCGGCGGGGCGATGGGGCCGTACCTGGAGCACGTGTGCGGCAGCGCGGCGGCGCTGGCCGGCGCGTACAAGAAGGTGCTGGACACGGTCGGCACCAACCACCTCGACGTGGACGTCGAGGCCAGCATCGACGTCAACAAGGTCAACACGGCGCTCAAGCAGCTCCAGAGCGAGCGCGGCACCGTCGTCAGCTACACGCTGCGGGTGCAGGGCCAGGACTATGGCGTGGACCCGTTCTCGCTGCAGATCCTCCAGGACGCGGCGGCCAAGGGCCTGGACGTGATCGTCAACCCGATGCTGATGAACTTCGGCTACACCGGCAACTGGGGCGACGCCATGATCGCCGCGGCGCAGGCCACGCTCGGCCAGATGAAGGGCGTCTGGCCGGCCAAGTCCGACGCGCAGCTCAAGCGCATGCTCGGCGTCACCCCGATGATCGGCAAGAACGACACCGGCATGACCACCACCCAGGCAGACGCCCGCAAGCTGCTGGCCTGGGCCAACGCCAACCGCATCGGGTTCATCGGCTTCTGGTCGGTGGGCCGCGACAACGGCGGCTGCCCCGACGGCCGGGTCTCGCCGACCTGCAGCGGGATCGCCCAGTCGAGCCACGAGTTCACGAACATCTTCAAGGGGTTCACCGGATGAGGAGCCTGATCGGCGTCGCGTCGGCGGTGGTGCTCGCCCTCGGGCTGACCGCCACCCCGGCCGCCGCCAAGACCGCCGGAAACGTCACCGGGAACGTCACCGGGAACGTCACGGGGAACGTCACGGGGAACGTCACGGGGAACGTCACGGGGAACGTCACGGGGAACGTCACGGGGAACATCGCCGCGAACAGCCTCGCCGCGAACCTCGCGGCGAATCCCGGTTTCGAGGAGGGGCTGACCGGCTGGACCTGCTCGGCGACCGCCGCCGCGCAGGCCGTCACCGCGCCCGTGCACGGCGGGACGAAGGCGCTGCGCGCCACCCCGGCCGGCAGCGACACCGCCCGCTGCCGGCAGACCGTCACCGTCCGGCCGAACACGGCCTACCAGCTCTCGGCCTGGGTTCAGGGCGGTTACGTGTTCCTGGGGGCCACCGGGACGGGGGTCAACGCCAGCACGTGGGGCTCGCCGGGCGCGGCCTGGGCGCAGCTCAGGACGTCCTTCACGACGGGCGCCTCGACCACGTCGGTGACGATCCACGTCAACGGCTGGTACGGCCAGGGCGCCTACCATGCCGACGACGTGGTGCTCGACGGCCCCGGCGGAGAGCCCGACACCCAGGCCCCGAGCGTCCCGGGCGGCCTGGCCGTCGGCGGCGCCACCTCCTCGTCGCTCACCCTGACCTGGTCGGCCTCGACCGACAACGTCGGGGTCGCCCGCTACGAGGTCTCGCGCGACGGCGGCGCCCCCGTCGCCGTCACGGGCACCACCCACCGGGCGACGGGGCTGGCCGCGCGCACGGCGTACCGCTTCAAGGTGCGCGCCTGCGACGCCGCCGGCAACTGCTCGGCCTACTCGCCCGAGGCGAGCGGCACCACGACCGCCGACGGCGGCGGGGGAGAGCTGCCCGAGCGGGTGCTGGTCGGCTACCTGCACGCCTCATTCGCCAACGGGTCCGGATATATCCGGATGAGTGACGTGCCCGACGAGTGGGACGTCATCAACCTCGCCTTCGGCGAGCCCACCTCGGTCACCTCGGGCGACATCAGGTTCCGCCAGTGCCCGGCCGCCGAGTGCCCGAACGTCGAGCCCGAGGCCGACTTCATCGCCGCCATCAAGGACAAGCAGGCCCGGGGCAAGAAGGTGCTGATCTCGATCGGCGGCCAGAACGGCCAGGTCCAGCTCACCACGGCGGCGGCCCGCGACAAGTTCGTCGAGTCCGTCTCCGCGATCATCGACAGGTACGGCCTCGACGGCCTCGACATCGACTTCGAGGGCCACTCCCTCTACCTCAACCCCGGCGACACCGACCTCGCCGCGCCCACCACCCCCGTCATCGTCAACCTGATCTCCGCGCTCAAGACGCTCAAGAGCCGCTACGGCGCGAAGTTCACGCTGACCATGGCCCCGGAGACGTTCTTCGTCCAGCTCGGCTTCCAGTTCTACGGCCCCGGCCCGAACGGCGCGGCCGACAACAGGAGCGCCTCCTACCTGCCCGTCATCCACGCCATGCGCGACGACCTGACCCTGCTCCACGTGCAGGACTACAACTCGGGGCCGATCATGGGCCTCGACGGCCAGTACCACACGATGGGCGGGCACGACTTCCACGTGGCCATGACGGACATGCTGCTGGCCGGGTTCCCGATCATGGGCAGTCCGGGCAACGTGTTCCCGCCGCTGCGCCAGGACCAGGTGGCCATCGGGCTGCCCGCCTCGGTCAACGCGGGCAACGGGTTCACCAGCGTCGCGGAGGTGCAGAAGGCGTTCGACTGCCTGGCCAAGGGCACGAACTGCGGGCCGTACCGGCCGCGCGGGGTCTACCCGGGGCTGCGCGGCCTGATGACCTGGTCGATCAACTGGGACCGGCACAACGGCCACGAGTTCTCCCGCAACCACCGCGCCTACCTGGACGCCCTGCCGTAACCACGCCCGCCCGTAACCACGCCCACCCGTAACCACGCCCACCCGTAACCACGCCCACCCGTAACCACGCCCGCCCGTGACCAAGCCCACCCACGACCACGCCCACCCGCGGCCGGCTCGCCCGAGCCGGTCGCGGAGCGCCTGAACCGGCCGGCCGGTTCAGGTGAGGCGGACGAGCTGGGTGGGTTTGAGCGGGATGCCCAGACCGGGCGGCCGGTAGGTGGGCAGCGCCTCGCCGTACTCGTGCATCCAGGCGTGGTCCACCAGCAGCCGCATCCGCCCGTCCGCCGGCGCCCCGCCCGGCTCGGCCCGGGCCGCGGCGCCGGCCCACCCCGCAAGCGCCCCGGCCACCAGCTCCGGGTCGGGCGGCGACAGGTCGCAGTGCTCGTCGGGCCCGATCAGCAGGTCCACGTCCGGCGGCAGCGGGTAGATCGGCCGCGGCAGGGCCAGCACGCGCGGCGGCGGCGCCATCGGCCAGCCGTCGCGCACCGCCTCCAGCAGCACCGACCGCGCCGACCTGCGCGCGAACAGCCCGTCCGCCAGCGCCCAGCTCAGCGCGCCCACGTCGGCCCGGTCCTCGCCGCAGGCGTGCAGGCACAGGTACGGCACCAGCGGGATGCCCTCCTGCCCGGCCTGCGCCCACCCGCCGCCGCACCCGGTCAGCACCAGCAGCGCCAGCATCGCCCGGTAGGCGGTGTCGGCGTGCGGCGTCTCCAGCCGGCCCGGCACGATCACGCACCGCCCGCCGGTCTTCTCCGCCGTCACGCCCAGCTCCCGCGCCGTCTTCAGCGCCCGCGACGGGGTCACCCCCGTGTACGCCTCCTGCCAGCCCGGCGTGTACGGCTCGCCGCGGTCGTCGTACCCCGAAGGCCACACGCCCGGCAGCCCGGGGCGCGCCACCCCGTACACGGCCAGCAGCAGGTCGAACACCGTCGTCACCAGCTCGCCGCCGTCGCGCACCACGGGCACGCCGCGCCGCAGCACCCCCGTCCCGTCGTCGAAGCGCGGCAGCAGCACCTCCACCGCCTCACCGCCGTACACGCTGAGCCGGTCGCACACCCCGCCCGCCAGCCCGCCCGGCACGTATCCCGACTCCCGCTCGCGCAACCGCACCAGGAACGGCAGGTCGGTGCGCTCCAGCGCGTGCCCGTCGAACGGCGTGCGGTCCAGGAAGAACTCCTTGAGCAGCACGTGCCCCATGGCCATGGCCAGCGCCCCGTCCGTGCCCGGCCGGACCACCAGCGTCTCGTCCGACAGCCGCGTCGGGTGCGTGCCGATCGCGACCACCTTCTGCCCCTTGTAGCGCCCGGCGATCACCCAGGGGGTGTCCGCGGTGCGTACCAGGCGGTTGTTCTCCCCCCACAGCAGCACGTAGGCCGCCCGCGCCCAGTCGTCCGCCCCCGGGCCGGTGAAGCGCGGCCCCAGCACCTGCTCGGGCGCGCACGGATGCTCGGTCAGCACCGCGCCGCCCAGCTCGCCCACCACCCCCGCCAGCGGTGAGGTGGCCAGCGCCGCCACCTGCTCGGCCCCGTGCACGGCGGCGGTGTAGGCGATCGCCGCCGCGGCCAGCTCCGCCGCCGTCCCGTCGTCCAGCGGCACGCGCCGCTCGCCCCGCGCCCGCCGGTAGAGCTGTGAATCTCCTGTGAGTTTCGCCCAGGCCGCGACCGGGTCGCGCAGCCCACCCCTCACCTCGAAGTAGAGCCTGACCAGTGCCTGGTTGACCTGCGATCCCCCCATGGAAAAAGTTCAGCACAGACGGTGATGTCGTATCGGGATACGTGTCGGCATGTCGGGGATAAGAATTGGAAGCCCAGGTGGCGGCAGTCCCCCGGGTACGGCAGGCTAGAGGCCGCCATGGATTACGCACTTCTCACGGGGATCGTCCTCGTCGCCGGTGTCGCGCTCGCTCTCGTCGCCCAATGGCGTGACTGGCGGCCTCCGCTCATCGTCGCCATCCTGGTGGGCGTCGCCGTCCGCGTGCTCATCATGTACACCTCGGCGATCGACTCCTGGCAGCCGGTCGACTTCGTGGAGAGCTTCAAGCCCGCGGGCGAGGCCGTGCTGCGGGGCGAGGACCCGGTGCTGGCCAGCGAGGGCGGCTGGCACTTCCTGCCGACCATCCCCTACGTCTACGGCATCCTGCTGTGGCTGGGCATCCCGTGGGAATACGCCGGCCGCCTGGTCACGGTGGTCGCCGACATCGTGCTGATCCCGCTGGTGGCCAAGCTGGCCGGCGGCCCCAAGGCGTCGCTGCGCGCCCTGCAGTACGCGCTCAACCCGCTCGCCGTGCTCATCGCCTCCGTCCACGGCCAGGTGGAGCCGGTCGCGCTCGTCTTCGGCGTGGCCGCGTTCGTGGTCGCCCGCGGCCCCGGCCACCCCGACCGGCCGGGCCTGGTCACCGACGTGGTGGGCAAGGTGCGCAGGGGCGTGGCGGCCTACGGCGTGCGCGCCTCCATCCCGCGGGTCATCGGCCGCGGCGGCATGCTGCACCGGGCCCTGCTGCCCGGCCCCGACGACCGCGCCCACCTCAGGCGCGGCGCGCTGGCCGGCGCGCTCATGGGCCTGGCGCTGTGCGCGAAGAGCTGGCCGATCTGGCTGATCCCCGGCTTCCTGCTGCTGCTGCCCAACCTGCGCGCCCGCATCGTCGGCCTGTTCACCACCGGGCTGGTGCCGCTGTTCTTCCTGGTGACGCTGCCGATCTTCGCGGGCACGCGGCTCGACCAGATCCCGGCGGTCATCGACACCATCCGCGACATCCGGCCGATCGTCGGCGAATACGGCTGGACCCCGTGGTTCACCGGCGGCGACTGGGCCCTGCGGCCCGACCTGGCCTCGTTCGGCACCAACCTCATCTACGGCTGCGTGATCCTGGCCATCCTCTGGTGGCGGCGGGCCGACCCGGTCGACATGACCACGGCCATCCTGCTGGTGTTCATGGTGGTGACGCCCCGGCTCGGCGCCCAGTACCTGCTGTGGTTCATGCCGTTCCTGGTCGCCCGGCCCACCAGGTTCGCCTGGCCGGCCGTCCTGGCGGTCTCGCTGTGGTCGGGCTACGGCTACCTCGTCATGACGCAGTTCGACGTCAACGGCTGGTGGCTGCAGCACTCCTACTGGTCGCGGGCCTCGATCCTGCTGCTGCCGATCCTGGCCCTGGCCATGCCGTGGGGCCGCCGCGTCGCGACGGCCCCGGCCCCGGCCGGCGACCTGGCGTCACCGGCCCGGATCACGTCACCGGCATAGGCGCCCCCACAACGTGACCCACTGGTCGGGGTGCACGTGGCCCACGACGGCGTCGCGGGCCACGCCGGCCGCCTCCAGCGCGGCGTCCACGCCGTCGTAGCGCGTCTTCAGCGAGGCGCGCACCGAGCCGCCCACCCCGCCGAAGCCCAGCTCGACCAGCTCCAGGTAGGAGCGGCGGCCGGTGACGAGCGGCTCCGGCCTGCGCTCGACGCGCAGGATCGCCGAGTCCACGGCCGGTACGGGACGGAAGCTCTCCCTGCCGACCGTGTCGCCCAGCCGCCAGGAGAACCACGGCCACGACTCCACCGTGACCAGGCTCCACCGGCCGTAGTCGCCGGTGCGCTTGCGGGCGTACTCGCGCTGGGTGAGCAGCGTCGCCGAGGTGAGCGCCGGCGCCCGCAGGCACCAGTCCACGATCTTCGACGTGACCGAGTAGGGGATGTTCCCCACGACCGCGAACGGCTCGCGCGGCGCCCGCGCGGCCGTGAAGTCGCCCCTGACCACCTCGATCCGGGGATCGCTGCGCGTGCGCGAGGCCAGCAGCCCCGCCAGCCGCGGGTCGATCTCGTAGCCGACGACCCGCGCGCCCGCCGAGGCCAGCGCCAGGGTGAGCGCGCCCTCGCCCGCGCCGGGCTCCAGCACGAGCCCCTCGGGTGCGGCGGCCTTGACCATCAGGTCGACGGCATGCCTGTCGACCAGGAAATTCTGCGACAGCTCGCGTCTCGCCCGATCCACGGGCGTGCGGCTGCCGCCGCTGTTCCTGGCCTTCTTCTGGGTGTGTGAATAGTTACGGTGAGCGTGATCTTTCGCCACGGCACTGCCCTTTCGGGTCCTTGAGATCGACAGGTCTCGAAGGGCCCTGGGCGCGCCTGCGGACGCTCGGCCTCAGGTCGGCGAAGTCATCGGGTCCGCGGGCGGGCCAGAGCCCGGCCGTCGCGGATGCGGATGAAAACCTGGCAGGTGAACATGCATGACATGCCGGTCACTGTACGGAGCGGGCCCGCGGGGCGGCAACGCATTAAACGGGGCACCGCATCGTTCGGGGGCACCGCATCGCACGGGGGTACCGCATGGCACAGGGGGCACCGCGACGCACCGGCGGGGCGCGTCGCGCGGCCGACCGCGGAGCTTTGAGCCCGCGTTGAACTGGCTCGGGTAGACCTGAGGCATGGACCGACCGGCCAGGGTGCTCGTCGTGGACGACGAGCCGAACATCCGCGCCCTGCTCTCCCAGACCCTGCGACTGGTGTCGTTCGAGGTCAGAACCGCGGAGACGGGCGCCGAGGCGGTGACGGCCGCCAGGGACTTCAAGCCCGACATCGTGGTGCTCGACGTCATGCTGGAGGACTTCGACGGCTTCGAGGTCGCCAGGCGGCTCGGCGAGCGCGTGCCCGTGCTGTTCCTCACCGCCCGCGACCGCGTCGAGGACCGCGTGCGCGGCCTGACGCTGGGCGCCGACGACTACGTGGCCAAGCCGTTCAGCCTGGAGGAGGTCGTGCTGCGCATCCGCGCGATCCTGCGGCGCAGCCGCGCCCGCCCCGAGCCGGACGTCCTGAGCTACGCCGACCTGGAGCTCGACCCGCAGGCCCACGAGGTGCGGCGGGCGGGCGTGCCGATCGACCTGTCGCCCACCGAGTTCAACCTGCTCGAATACCTCATGACCAACGCCGGGCGGGTGGTGAGCAAGGCGCAGATCCTCGACAGCGTCTGGCGCTACGACTTCGACGGCGACTCCAGCATCGTCGAGTCCTACGTCTACTACTTACGCAAGAAGATCGACACGTTCGAGCCGCAGCTCATCCACACCGTGCGGGGCGTCGGCTACACGCTGAGGACCCCGCGGTGAGACCCGCCGCCTGGACCCTGCGCACCCGCCTGGTCATGGCCGTGCTCGGGCTGGCCGCGCTCGGCCTGGTGCTGTCCAACGTCGTCGGCATCGCGCTGCTGCGCGACAACCTGCTCGACCGCGTGGACTCGCAGCTGGAGCAGCTCACCAAGGCGTTCAGCACCAAGTCCGTGCAGGCGCTCACCCGGATGCCCGCCACGGTGCACGGCTGGAACGACCTGCTGAGCAAGCGGGTCGCCGCCGTACAGCAGATCATGATCTTCAACCCGGACGGCACGCTCCGCTCCGGCGGCGCTCCCGGGCAGCCCCGGCCCGTCGTCGGGCACATCGAGCCGGGCGTCAACCAGACCGTGCCGGGCACCACCGGCGCCTCGTGGCGGATCCGCGCCGCCGAGCTGGCCGACGGCGGCATCCTGGTGCTCGCCCAGTCGCTGGCCGAGCTGGAGCAGACCCAGACCTCGGCCGTCGCCATCGCGGTCGCCGTCAGCGCGGCCGTGCTGCTCCTGCTCGGGCTGGCCGCCAACGCCGTCGTACGCCTCGGCCTGCGCCCGCTGACCAGGATGGAGGCCACGGCCGGGCACATCGCGCGCGGCGACTTCGCCCGCCGGGCGCCCGCCGAGGACCCGCACACCGAGCCCGGCCGCCTGGCCACCGCCATGAACGTCATGCTCGACCGCCTCCACGCCGAGATCGCCGCCAGGACCGAGTCCGAGGCCCGGATGCGGCGATTCCTCGCCGACGCCTCCCACGAGCTGCGCACCCCGCTCACCTCCGTGCGCGGCTTCGCCGAGCTGCACCGCAGGGGCGGTGGCGACGCCGACGAGGCCATGCGCCGGATCGAGGAGGAGGCCGCCAGGATGGGCGTGCTCGTCAACGACCTGCTCACCCTCGCCCGGCTCGACGAGGAGCGC
The DNA here is from genome assembly GCF_000725485.1 of Nonomuraea candida. Taxonomy (GTDB): domain Bacteria; phylum Actinomycetota; class Actinomycetes; order Streptosporangiales; family Streptosporangiaceae; genus Nonomuraea; species Nonomuraea candida. The sequence goes on from NZ_JOAG01000060.1 coordinate 41,823, forward strand.
CCGCTCGACCGCCGCCCGGTGGACCTGCTGGAGGTGGCCGCCGACACGATCCGCGACGCCCGCGTCCGCGTGCCGGAGCGGCAGGTCAGGCTGGCCGGGCTGGACGGCGCGCTCGCCCCCGTCTCGGTCGTGGGCGACGAGGCCCGCCTGCGCCAGGTCGCCGCCAACCTCGTCGGCAACGCGCTCTGCCACACGCCACCGGAGGCGGCCATCACGGTCAGGGTCGGCAGGACGGGCGGCATGGCGGTGCTGGAGGTCGCCGACACCGGGCCCGGCGTGCCGCCCGAGCACGTGCCGCGCCTGTTCGACCGCCTCTACCGGGTCAGCCAGGGCCGCTCCAGGGCCGACGGCGGCGCGGGCCTCGGCCTGGCCATCGTCGCCGCCATCGTGCGCGCCCACGGTGGACGCGTCGGCGTGGACACCGCGCCGGGACGCGGGACCGCCTTCCGCGTACTGTTACCCGGCTCCGAGGCTGCTCCCAGCCCGCGTTGAAACACGGTCGGCACATTCGCAGGCATGAGACGGACCATCATCGCCATCCCGCTCCTGGCCGCCCTGGCGGCCGGCTGCGGCGCCCAGCAGAGCGGCCCCGGCGTCGCCTCCGTGACCGCCACCGGCACGCCGGCCGCCACGCCCAGCACCGCCACGCCCAGCACCAGCACGCCCAGCACCAGCACGCCCACCGCCACCACTACCGCCGACCGGCAGGAACAGGGCAGGAAGTTCGCCCAGTGCATGCGCGAGCACGGCGTCCCCATGGAGGACCCGGACCCCGACGGCGGTGGCGGGCTCGATCTGATCGGCGAGGGCGTGGACAAGCGCAAGGTCAACGAGGCCGTCGAGGCCTGCCGGGCGCACGCGCCGTTCCTGGACCGCAAGGCGCTCAAGCCGGAGGACGTCGACCGGATGCGCGAGTTCGCCGCCTGCATGCGCAAGAACGGCGTGGACATGCCCGACCCCAACCCCGACGGCACCTTCGGCAGCGGCGCCGCGCGCAACTTCCGCCGCGACGACCCGCAGTTCAAGAAGGCGTTCGAGGCGTGCCGCGAGAGCTTCCCCAGGATGGGGGCCGCCAAGTGACGAAGGCCGAGACGAAGGCCGAGACGAAGGCCGAGACCAAGGCCGAGGAGGCCGGGCCCGCGCCCCGCGCGCTGCCGCCCCGCCGGCGCGGCCCGCTGCGGACCCTGGCCTGGACCGGCGGGGCCGCGCTGCTCGCCGCCGCCGTCGCGGTCGCCGCCACCGGCTTCGGCGGCGGTGACACCGGCACGGCCGCCGCCGGCCGCACCCCTCCCGCCACCGCCCAGGTGACCCGTACGACGCTCACCCAGACCAAGACCGTGGACGGCACCCTCGGCTACGGCGCCCCCGTCACCGTCACCGGCAAGTCGCAGGGCACGATCACCTGGCTGCCCGCCGAGGGCTCCGTCATCACCAGGGGCCGCGCCGTCTACAGCGCCGACGCCGACCGCCGCCCCCTCCTGTACGGCACCATGCCCCTCTACCGCGAGCTGCGCGACGGCGTCGAGGGCAAGGACGTCGAGCTCCTCGAACGCAACCTGGACAAGCTCGGCTACACCGGCTTCGACGTGGACGACACGTTCACCTGGGCCACCAGGGAGGCCGTCGAGGACTGGCAGGAGGACCTCGGCCTCGACGTCACCGGCACCGTACGGCCCGGCGACGTCGTCGTCGCCGACGGCCGCATCCGCGTCGCCGAGCTGCGCAAGGCGCTCGGCGACAGCGCGAGCGGCCCCGTGCTCACCGCCACCGGCACCACCCGCGAGGTCCTGGTCGACCTCGACGTGGCCGACGAGCACCTGGTCAGGAAGGGCATGCCGGCCACCGTGGAGCTGCCCGACGGAGGCACGGTGAAGGGCGAGGTCGCGAGCGTGGGCAAGGTCGCCACCGAGACCACCACCGGCAACGAGACCGCCACCACCGTCGAGGTGCGGGTGTCGGTGACCGGGCTGAAGAAGGCGTACGACGCCGCCCCCGTGGACGTCACGATCGTCTCCGAGCGGCGCGAGAACGTGCTGGCGGTCCCCGTCGGGGCGCTGCTCGCGCTGGCCGAGGGCGGCTACGGCGTGCAGGTCGTGGAGGGCTCCGGCCCGGCGGCCGGCACGCGGTACGTCCCGGTCGAGACCGGCATGTTCGCCGACGGGCAGGTCGAGGTCGAGGGCGTGCCCGAGGGCGCCACCGTGGCGGTGCCCCGGTGATCGCCGAACTGCGGGCCGTCAGCAAGACGTACGGCGACGTCGCCGCGCTGCGCGAGGTCTCCCTCGGCATCGGCGCCGGCGAGCTGGTCGCCATCGTCGGCCCCTCTGGCTCGGGAAAGTCGACCATGCTCCACATGATCGGCACCCTGGACCGGCCGTCCGGCGGCACCGTCCGCGTCGCCGGGCACGACGTGTCCGCCCTCACCGACCGGCAGCTGTCCGCCCTGCGCGCGAGCGTCATCGGCTTCGTCTTCCAGCAGTTCCACCTGGCCGCCGGCGTGCCCGTGCTGGACAACGTGGCCGACGGGCTGCTGTACGCGGGCCCGTCCCCGCGGGAGCGGCGGCTGCGGGCGTACGAGGCGCTGGAACGCGTGGGGCTCGGGCACCGGCTCGGCCACCGCCCGCACGAGCTGTCGGGCGGGGAGCGGCAGCGCGTGGCCATCGCCCGCGCCGTCGTCGGCGAGCCGCGCCTGCTGCTGGCCGACGAGCCGACCGGCAACCTCGACTCGCGCGCCGGGGCGGGCGTGATGAGCCTGCTGCGCGAGCTGAACGCGGCCGGCACCACCGTGGTCGTCATCACCCACGACCGCGACATCGCCGCCTCCCTGCCCCGCCGCGTCGAGATGCTCGACGGCCGCGTGGTGCGGGAGGAACGCGCATCCTTCGTCCGGGAGACCCGCACGGAGGGCGCCCGGGAGAATCGCACGGAGGACGCCCGGGAAGACGCGCGGAAGATCGATCTGGCGGACGCGCGGGAGGAACGGCCGGCGGACGTGCGGGAGGAACGGCCGGCGGACGTGCGGGACGAACGGCTGGGCGACGTGGACGAGGTGCGGGCATGACGACGGTGCTGGAACCCGCCCGCCTGCGCCCCCGCGACGTGATCAGGGTCGGCGGCGCGGGCCTGCGCGCCCGGCCGCTGCGCGTGTTCCTGTCGGCGCTCGGGATCGCCATCGGCATCGCCGCCATGCTCGGTGTCGTCGGCATCTCCGCCTCCAGCCGGGAGGACCTCAACCGGCAGCTCGCCGCCCTGGGCACGAACCTGCTCACCGTCTCGCCCGGCCAGTCCCTGTTCGGCGAGGCGTCCCACCTGCCCGCCGAGGCCGAAGGCATGATCGGCCAGATCGCCCCGGTCACCGCCGTGACCGCGATCGGCGCCACGGAGGCCAAGGTCTACCGCAACGACCACATCCCCGAGGCGGAGACGGGCAGCATCTCCGTCACCGCCGCCCGCCTCGACCTGGTCCGCGACGCCGGCGCCGCCGTCGTCAGCGGCGCCTGGCTGAACGAGGCCACCCACCGCTACCCGGCGACCGTGCTCGGCGCCAAGGCCGCCGACCGGCTGGGCGTCGTCCGGGCCGGCCCCGACCAGCGGGTCTGGCTGGGCGGGCAGTGGTTCACGGTCGTCGGCGTGCTGGCCCCCGCCCCGCTGGCCCCCGAGATCGACACGGCCGCCCTGGTCGGCTGGCCGGTCGCGGAGGAGCGGCTCGGCTTCGACGGGTACGCGACCACGGTCTACGCCAGGGCCCGCGAGGAGCACGTCGTCCAGGTGCGCGACGTGCTGGCCGCCACCGCCAACCCCGAGAGGCCCAACGAGGTCGAGGTTTCCAGGCCCTCCGACGTGCTGGCCGCCAAGCAGGCCACCGACGCCGCGCTGAACGCCCTGCTCCTCGGCCTCGGCGGCGTCGCGCTGCTGGTCGGCGGCGTGGGCGTGGCGAACACGATGGTGATCTCCGTGCTGGAGCGGCGCGCGGAGATCGGGCTGCGCCGCTCCCTGGGCGCCACCCGGGGGCAGATCCGCCTGCAGTTCCTGGCCGAGTCGCTGCTGCTGTCGGCCATCGGCGGAATCGGCGGCGTGCTGCTGGGCATCGGCGTCACGGCGGCGTACGCGGGGCTGCAGGGCTGGCCGGCGATCGTGCCCGTCTGGGCCATGCTGGGCGGCGTGCTCGCCACGCTCGTCATCGGCGGCCTGGCCGGCTTCTACCCGGCGGTCCGCGCCGCGCGGATGTCACCGACGGAGGCCCTGGCCACGCCGTGACGAACGCGCACGACCGCGCGGCCCTCCGCAGGGAGCCGGGGAGCCGGGGAGCCGGGGAGCCACGGTGACGCGGGCGGGCGGGCTTCAGCGGGGGACCACGATGACGCGGACGAGGTGCCCGTGCGACTTGTACGTCCCCGGCGGGTCGCCGGGCAGCACGCCCGTCACGCACTCGTACATGCCGGGGCCCGCCTGCCGTACCAGGAAGGACGGCTCGGCGATCACCGACAGCAGCCTGATCACCGCGCGATGCTCGTCGATCCCCTGGAGCCGCTCGTCCGGCCGGGCCCGCACCTCGTAGAACCCGTCGCCGAGCAGCCGCTCGCCCAGCACCTCCCAGCCGGGCGCGCGCCGCAGATGGGGCAGCAGGTGCGCTTCCGGCTCCTCCGTCACCCACCCGCCGGTCCGCATCGCCTCCTCCAGGCGGTGCACGGCCGGCAGCATCGCCGTCGCGTCGCTCACGCCCGTGAACCGTTCGTCGATGTCCCAGCGCCGTTGTTCCACGTGTCCGATTGTTACAAGCCGGGCGGCCGGGCGGGCGGATAACGTCGCAGTCGTCGCCGCAACTGAGGGAAGGACTGGCTGACATGCACGTACTGGATCGGGCCGAGCGATATCTGCAGCTGCACGCCCGGCTCATCGACCGGCTCCGCTTCGAGGCGCTGTTCCGCGGCGGCTCCCGCGAGCGGGTGCTCGACGTGCTGCGCTGCTACCAGAACGCCGACGGCGGGTTCGGCCACGCGCTCGAACCCGACCTGCGCGGCGCGGGCAGCCAGCCCGAACCGGTCGAGGTGGCGTTCTGGATCCTGGACGAGCTCGACGCGTTCGGCACGCCCATGGTGCCCGCCGCCTGCGACTACCTCGCCTCCGTCACCACGCCCGACGGCGGGGTGCCGTTCGTCCTGCCGTCCGTCCGGGACACGCCGCGCGCCCCCTGGTGGCAGACGGACGACGACCCGCCGGGCAGCCTCGTGCCGACGGCCTCGATCGCCGGGCTGCTGCACAAGCACGGCGTCACGCACCCGTGGCTGACCACCGCCACCGACTTCTGCTGGTCGCGGATCGAGGAGCTGAAGGAGTGCGGGGCGTACGACACGCTCGCCGTCCTGACGTTCCTGGAGCACGTCCCCGACCGGGCGCGGGCGGAGGCGGAGTTCGCCCGGCTGCGCGACACCATCCTCGCCACCGTCACCTTCGACCTGGAGGCGGAGGGACACGTGCACCACCCCCTGGACTTCGCGCCCGAGCCGGCGCGGCTGCCGCTGTTCGCGCGGGACGTCCTGGACCCCCACCTCGACGCGCTGGCCGCCGCGCAGTCCGCGGAAGGGGGCTGGGGGCCCAACTGGCAGATGTGGACGCCGGCGGTGGAGCACGAGTGGGGCGGCTACCTCACGGTGCAACGCCTCAAGACGCTGCGCGCCTACGGCCGCCTGCCGGGCTTCCCACCTGGGGCGGTTCTGTCGGTGGGCTGACGTACGTTGGGGGGCATGTACGAGGAACGGCCCCCGAGCCCCGATCTCGCCGACCGGATCGCCTGCGGGTGGCACCGGACCAGCGGGACGACCTTCACCCAGCTCGTGGTGCCCGACGCCTGCGTCGACCTCATCTGGGGGCCTTCCGGCCTGTTCGTGGCCGGGCCCGACACCGGCCCCATGCCGACGTCGGTGGGCGCGGGCGACACGCTGGTGGGGGTCCGGTTCAGGCCCGGCGCCGCGGGCGACCTGTTCGGCCTGCCGCTCAAGGAGCTGCGCGACCGGCGCGTCCCGCTCACCGAGCTGCCCGCCCTGCGCGCCCTCGTGTCCGACCTGACCGACCGGCCGGCCCTGACGGGGGTGGAGGCGCGGCTGCGCGCCCTGCAGTCCGCGGTCAGAAGGCGCCTGGCCGGCGGCGCGGGCCCCGACCCCGTGGCGCCGGCCATCGCCGCCGCCCTGGGCCGGGGGCGCACGGTGGCGGAGGTCGCGTGGGACCTCGGCTACAGCGAGCGCCAGCTCCAGCGCCGCAGCGTGGCCTCCTTCGGCTACGCGCCCAAGACCCTGCAGCGCATCGTCCGCTTCCAGCACGCGCTGCGGCTGGCCCGCGCGGGCGTCCCCCAGGCCGAGGTGGCGGTCGTGGCCGGCTACACCGACCAGGCCCACCTCGCCCACGACGTCAAACGGCTGAGCGGGGTGCCGCTGAGCAGCCTGGTCTCACCCGTTCGCGTTCGGGAGCTTGCCTGACACGAGCGCCTGCGCCCATTTCGCGCTCGGGTCGCTGTCGACCAGCAGCGCCCGCGTCAGCAGGCTCAGCGGAATGGCGAGGATCGCGCCCAGCGGCCCCAGCACGAAAGTCCAGACGAGCAGCGAGAGAAACGTCATCGTCGTCGAGAGCCCGACGGCGTCGCCCAGGAATTTGGGCAGGATGAACGACTGCGTGACGACATTGATGACGATATAGGCGGCGATGACGAGCAGCATGGTCTTCACGCCGCCGTCCAGGAGGGCGAGCATCGCCGGTGGCAGCAGCCCGATGACGAATCCGACGTTCGGAATGTAATTGGTGATGAGCGCCAGCACGCCCCACAACAGCGGCAGCGGAACATCCAGCAACGACAGGGCGACCATGTCGAGGATCGCGTTGATGAGCCCGAACACGGTGGAGACGATGAGATAACGCCGGGTCTTGTGCGCGAATTCCGCCAGGGCCGTCACCAGTTGCGGCCGATTTCCCTCGCCGTTCGTGAGGATTCGCGCGGTCGTCGGCGCGTCCAGCGACATCGCCAGCAACACCACGACAATGAGGAAGAGCGCCGACAGAACCCCGATCAGGCTGCCGAGCAGGCTCTGCGCCAGCCCGAGCACCCGCCCGGGGTCGAACGCCTGCAGCCCCCTCTCGATCACGTCGTTGCCCAGGCCGTGCGCGGCGGCCCAGCGCCGCGCGTCGGCGAGCAGCCGGTCGAACTGGTCGGTGTACGTCGGGAGCAACGAGGCCAGCCTGGTGGCCGAGATGGTCAGGATGCCGACCATGCCGAGCAGCACGAGGACGACGATGAGGAACGGCACGGCCACCTGCAGCCAGACCGGCGCGTGCCCGGCGGCCAGCCGGCTCCGCACCGGGGAGACGGCGATGACCAGCACCAGGGCGAGCACGACGGGGCCGACGATGGAGGCGACCTCGCGGATGCCGAAGAGCACGACCACCGCGGCGGCGAACCCCACCAGGATGATGAGCGCCCTGGGCACGGATTGATCTCGCACGTCCCCCTACCTACCCGAGGGGGAGGGGCGAATCATCGATTTGACGGTTCCCGGAGGCGTACATAGAGTTCACCAGTCCCACGAGGACGGCGGTGATCGTCGGCCTCACTCGGGGGCACCTCCAGACTCCACCGCTTCGGTGCGGCGTGCGCGCCCACTCGGATCGGCTGGTAAGTTAGAGGGGTTGTCTCCGAAAGGGGGCGGCGCTTAATTCCCGCAGGTCGAGCGAGTCCGGTCAATTTGACAGAGACTTGAA
>NZ_JOAG01000061.1 GCF_000725485.1 Nonomuraea candida
GCCCCACCCCGACGGGCACGCCCGCCCCGATCCCGACCTCGACCGAGCTGCCGCCCGAACCGCCCGCCGAGCCCTCGGCCACCCCACCCACGGACGCCCCCACGCAGACCCCGCCGGAGACCCCGCCGGGCACCCCCACGGAAACGCCCACCGACCCACCGGCAGAGCCGCCCACGGACACCCCGACGGAGACCCCGGCTTCCTGAGACCCATCCCCACGCCGGCGCTTCCGATCTGATCAGCGTCACGCAGCCGGGCAGAGCCGCTCACACCCCCCACCCCGGCCACCCGGACCGCCTGACCGCCCAGTCACCCCGGCCGCCCAGCCACCCCGACCGCCCAGCCACTCCGGCCGCGGGGACGGCGTTGCCGTCGTGGTCAGAGCGCGCGTAGCTCGGCGACGGCCTCCGCGAGGGTCGGCCGCAGGTCCAGCACCTGGTCCAGGCCGCGCTGGCGGAAGGACGCCCGCATCAGGTCACCGACCCCGCACACCAGCGCCCGCCCTCCCGACGCCCGCGCGTGCCGGTGCGTCGCGAGCAGCACGGTCAGCCCGTACGAGTCCGCCGACGTCAGCCCGCCGAGGTCGATCGCGACCCGCGGCCACGCCCTGGCCAGCGCCTCCTGGAGCAGCGGGCAGGTGTCCATGTCCAGCTCCCCGCCGACGGTGACCACGGTGATGCGGGAGTCGAGCTGGACCTCGGTGATCCGCAGGCGTTCCGTCACGCGCGCGTCCTCGCCATCCAGGTGATCATCCCTACGACTCTATCCGCACCGCGGCGGCGACATGCCGATGCCCGTCGGCCCGCGCCCCCGCCGGTTGACCGGGGCCTGCCGTTTCTTGACGGCGCGGGCTTTGCGTCCGGGGCCGGCCGCTGGTGGAGTGGCCTCATGGGCAGAGGGCACCGGACGATCCCGCACACCGCCGACATCGCGCTGGAGGCGTGGGGCGACGACCGCGAGGAGTGCCTGGCCGAGGCGGTGCGGGCGCTGGTGGGCGGCTTCGCCGACCTCGGCGGGGCCACGCCGGACGGCGAGGTGGAGTTCGAGCCGGGGCGGGAGGACGGCCCGGCACCGCTGATCGCGCTGCTGGAAGAGGTCATCTACCGGGTGGAGGTGGACGGCGTGCTGGTGGTGGACGTCCGGCCGGGGCCGGCGGGCGTGCTGCTGCTGGCCACCGTACCGGTCGAGGGGGTGGAGCAGGTCGGCGCGATGCCGAAGGCGGTCACCACGCACGGGATGCGCTTCGGCCCCGAGAACGGGCAGTGGCGCGCGTACGCGGTCGTGGACGTCTGACCACCCCACGGGCGCCGGCCCACGCCCCACGAGCAAGCGCACGACATCCGCGGCCACCCACGACCGCCCGCACGACATTCGCGAGCGCCCGCGTGCCACCCCACGGGGCCGGTCCTCGCGGGTCTACCCCTTGACCACGCCGACCGGCGCCAGCTTGGCGACCTTCCTGGCCAGTCCCGCCAGGTGGCACGCCTCCACCACCGCGTCCACGTCCTTGTACGCCTGCGGCGTCTCCTCCGTCAGCCCCCGCGCCGACGCCCCGCGCACGGCGATCCCCGCCTCCCGCAGCTCGGCCCGCAGCCGATGCGCCGACGTGCTCTTGAGCGCCTGATGCCGGCTCATCCGCCGCCCGGCCCCGTGGCAGGCCGACGCGAACGCCGGCGCGTCCGGCGCGCCCGACATCACGTACGAGCCCACCCCCATCGACCCCGGCACCAGCACCGGCTGCCCCACGGCCCGCAGGTCCGGCGGCAGGTCCTCGTGTCCCGGCGGCAGGGCCAGGGTGGCGCCCTTGCGGTGCACGCACAACCGCCGCGCCCGGCCGCCGGCCCGGTGGGTCTCGATCTTGGCCAGGTTGTGCGACACGTCGTACAGCAGGGTCAGGCCGCCGTCCCCGGTGGCGCGCTCGAAGGCCCGCCGGGCCGCCTGGCCGAGCAGCTGCCGGTTGGCCCGGCCGTAGTTCGCGGCGGCGGCCATCGCGGCCAGGTACGCCGCGCCCTCCGGCGAGCCGACGGGCGCGCAGGCGAGCTGCCGGTCGGGCACGCTGATGCCGTACCCGGCCATCGCCGGCTCCATGGCCCGCACCGAGTCGGTGCACACCTGGTGGCCCAGGCCCCGGGAGCCGGTGTGGATCAGCACGCAGACGCGGCCGGGCCACAGCCCGTACACCCGTGCCACCTCCTCGTCGTACACCCGCGAGACCGCCTCCACCTCCAGGAAGTGGTTGCCGGAGCCGAGGCTGCCGACCTGCTCCAGCCCGCGCTCCCTGGCCCGTCGGCCGATCGCGCCCGGGTCGGCGTCGGCCACGGCCCCGCGGTCCTCGCAGCGCTCCAGGTCGCCGGGCTCCCCGTGGCCGCGCTCGACGGCGTACCTGGCGCCGCCGGCCAGGATCTCCTCCAGCTCGGACTGCCCGCTCAGCCGCCACACCGCGCCCTTGCTCATGCCGCGCGGCACGAGCGCGTCGAGCGCGTCCATGAGCGCGCCCAGCCGGGGCCGCAGCTCGTCGATGTGCAGGTCGGACAGCAGCAGCCGGACCCCGCAGGAGATGTCGAAGCCCACCCCGCCCGGGGAGACGACCCCGCCGTCCTCGACGTCGGTGGCGGCCACCCCGCCGATCGGGAAGCCGTACCCCCAGTGCATGTCCGGCATCGCGTACGCAGCCTCGACGATCCCCGGCAGCGCGGCCACCGCGGCCACCTGCCCGAGCGCCTGGTCCACGTCCGGGTCGGGCAGCAGGTCGGCGGTGGCGAACACGACGCCGGGCACCCGCATCGGCCCTTCCGGGTCGATGCGCCACCGGTACGGGCTCTCCTGGACCAGCCTGGTCGTCACCCTGTCCCGCCTTTCCCGCCTTCACCTGGGTAAACGCGCCTTATCTGGGCCGTCACCCGCGGGCTCGGCCCGCCAGGGCATGGCGCAGCCGCACGGCCGCCACCGTCACGGCCGCGACCGACGTCACCACGAGCCAGATCATGAACGACGGGTAGAGGTAGACCACCTGGACCCACATGACGTCCCGGCCCCGGGCCAGCACGCGGAAGATCGGAGCGGCCGACAGGCACAGCGCGAGCGGCGCCAGGTGCCACAGCAGCCACCACCGCCGCCATCCGGTGCGTCGGGCCGCCCACCGCCGGGCGCGGACCACCCCGAGTGCCGCCAGCGCGACGGTCACCAGGGCCGCGAGCAGGAACAGGACGTCGATGAGCAGGTGCTCCGAGCCGGAGGGGATCTCGGGGGTGCCGCCCTCGATCAGCGCGACCAGGCCCTCCATGAGCGCGTCGGCGTCGGAGCGGGCCATGCCGGTGTTGGCCATGACGGCGACGCCGTAGCCGGAGCCGGGCATGAGGAGCTGGCCGGCGGTGGAGGTGAACAGGTCGCCGCCGTGCTCGATGACCGGGGTGCCGCGCGGGGTCCGGCCGAGGTACCAGCCGAGCGCGTACTCGGGGTTGGCCCGGGAGGGGGTGCGCAGCTCCTCGATGCTCGCGGGGGTGAGCAGCCCGCCACCGTTCTGCGCGATCAACCACCTGGCCATGTCCGCGGCGGTGCTGAGGACACCGCCCGAGCCGTTGCCGAACCCGGGCGGCTCCGGCAGCGCGACGGCCCGCCCGAGGACGACCAGGTGGCCGCGGGCGGTGGGGGGCAGGTCGCGGTCGGTGTCGATGGTCGTGCTGGAGCGCATGCCGAGCGGCGTGAACACGTGCTCGCGCAGGTGGTCGGCGAACCTCTGGCCGCTCACCACCTCGACCAGGCGCGCGGCCACCTGGTAGTTGGTGTTGTGGTAGTTGAAGACGGCGCCCGGCTCGGCGGCGAGCCGGGCGGTCCTGAGCCGGGCCACGGCGCCCTCCAGCGTGGCGGGCTGGGGCAGGCTCTTCTCGCGGAAGGCCGAGTCGGCCATGCCGGAGGTCTGGTGGAGCAGCTGCCGCACGGTGATCCTGGCCGCCCTGGGATCGGCCATGGCGAACTCCGGCAGGTGGTCGCGTACGGGGCGGTCGAGGTGCACCTGCCCCTTCTCGGCGAGCCGCAGGACGGCCAGGGCGGTGAAGGACTTGCTGACCGAGGCGACGGCCATGGGGGTGTCGGCCGTCACCCGCTCGCCGGTGGCGGCCGTGCCGTAGCCTGCGGCGTGCACGACCCGCGTCCCCTTGACGATCGCGACCGCGGCCCCGGGCAGCCCCGTCGCCTCGCGGTAGCGGGTGACGAAGGCGTCCACCGCCGCGGGGGTGACGGGCTGCGGCGGGGGCTGGGCGGACACGGGAGGCAGCAGGGCGAGGCAGAGCGCGGTGAGAGTGTTCCTGAGCACCCGTCGACGCTAGTTTCGAGCCTCCTCGCCGACCATTGCGGAACTCCTCCGCGTTTCCTGCGGAAAACCCCCACAGCTCGGCTGAAGGACGCCAGGCCCCTCGCCGGCGCCCAACCGGGACGGCGAGACCGGCAAGCCGCCGAGCGCTGAGCACCGAGCCACCCTCGCCACGCCGCTGCCATGGCGCGCCTTATTCGTTTACGGTACCGTTTCGTAAATGAATGAAGGTTCGACGGACACCGACGTCCTCGTGGCCGGCGCCGGCCCGGTCGGGCTGGCCCTGGCCTGCGCGCTGCGCCAGCACGGCGTCTCGGTGCGGATCGTGGACAAGGCACCGGCCCCCGCCACCACGTCGCGGGCCAACTTCGTGCACGCGCGCGGCTCCGAGGTGCTCGACCGGCTGGGCGCCCTCGACGGCCTGCCCCAGGAGTCGGTCCGGGCCATGACGATCACCACCTACGCCGGCGACCGGCCGATGATGCGCATCCGGTTCGGCGACCCCGGCCTGCGCACCGCCGCTCCCCCGATGGTGATCTCACAGGCGCGGGTGGAGGCGCGGCTCCGGGAGCGCCTGGCGGAGCTGGGCGGGCGGCCGGAGTGGGGCGCGCCCGTGGTCGCGGCCGACCAGGACGGCTCCGGCGTCACCGTCGTGCTGGGCGACGGCCGCACGGTGCGGGCGGGCCGGCTGGTGGGCTGCGACGGCAGCGGCAGCACCGTCCACGAGCTGGCCGGCATCGGCTTCCCCGGCGTCAAGGTCAGCGAGCGGTTCCTGCTCGTCGACGCCCGGCTCGACACCACCCTCGACCGCTCGGGGACCAGCGGCTGGGTGCACCCGGAGGGCATGCTGGGCGCCATGCCGATGCCCGGCGGCCTGTGGCGGCTGATCGCCTATGACGCGGCGTTCCCCGGCGGGCCCGACGAGGAGCGGATCGTCGAGCGCATGCGGCAGATCCTGCCCGTGCGCACCGGCCTGCCCGGCATCCGGCTGCTGGACGCCTCCTGGGCCTCGCTGTTCAGCGTGCACCGCCGCCTGGCCGGCACCTACCGGCGGGGGCGCGTCCTGCTGGCCGGGGACGCCGCCCACGTGCACGCGCCCTTCGGCGGGCAGGGCATGCTCACCGGGCTCGGCGACGCCGAGAACCTCGCGTGGAAGCTGGCCCTGGTGGCCGGCGGCCGGGCGGGCGAGCGGCTGCTGGACACCTACGAGGCCGAGCGCCGCCCGCTGGCCACCCAGGTGCTGCGCGGCAGCACCGCGGTCACCAAGGTCAACATCGCCGCCGGTCCCGTCGGCCGGTTCCTGCGCGACCGGGTGATGGTGCCGGTGTTCGGCCTGCCCTGGTCGCAGCGCTGGGTCACGTACACCACCTCCCAGCTCTGGGTGAGCTACCGGCGCGGCCCGCTGGGCGGTGGCGGCGGGCCGCGGCCGCGGCCCGGCGACCGGGTGCCCGACGTGCCGTGCGTGCGCGCGGACGGCACGCGCACCCGGCTGCACGCGGAGCTGCGCGGCCGGTGGGCCGTGCTGGGCGGCGGCGACGCCTTCGAGGCGGCCCGCGCCCGGCTCGGCGGGCTGGTCGTGCACCTGCGGCCGGCCACCCCGCTCCCCGCTATGCTCATACGCCCGGACGCCCACCTGGCCTGCAGGGGCGGCCCCGCCGAGCTGACCCGCTGGCTGGACGGAGCACTGGCTTGACCGTTCGACGAGGGCGCGGACGCCCCCGCGACCCCGGCACCGACGCCGCGATCCTGCGTGCCGCGCTGGAGCTGTTCGTCGAGCGCGGCGTCGAGGGCACCAGCATGGAGCAGATCGCCAAGCGGGCGGGGGTGGGCAAGCTCACCGTCTACCGCCGCTGGAGCACCAAGGAGGACCTGCTCGCCCAGGCGGTCGAGGAGGAGGTCAGCGCCGACCTGGTGCCCTCCCCCGCCGACGTGCGGGCGCTGGAGCCGCAGGAGATCATCGAGGGCGTCCTGCGGGCGGCGGCGGAGACGACCGCGAGCCCGACGTTCCGCGCGCTGGTCGCCCGGATGATGGGCTCGGCCGTCAGCCACCCCCGGCTGATGGCCGTCTACTGGGAGCACCACATCCTGCCACGCCGCGAGCTGGCCATCGCCATGCTGCGGCGGGCCCAGCGCGACGGCACCGTGGCCGCCGACGCCGACCTCGACGTGCTGATCGACATGATGGCCGGCGCGGTGACCTGGCGGGTGCTGCAGCCCGACCCGCCCGACGCCGCCGCGATGCTCGACTATCTCAGGAGCGTCTACCGCCAGGTCGGGCTCTACCGGCCGCCCGACGGGTCCTGACCGGCCCCGCCGGGCGCCATCCGCAGGGCCCCCTGGCAGGGGGAACCGTCCGATCCTGCGGTGTTCGCGACGGGTATCGACAACGGTGCGGCGGCGGCCGATCCTGAAGTGATCGCAAAGTCCGTGCTCTCGGTGAGGAGCGAAGGTTGGTCAGGATCGGCTTCCTGCTTCTTCTCGTCGGGCTGGGGTGGCTGACCGCCGACCTGGGCGGCATCTCCGGCCTGGAGCACTCCGGCGCCTATCTCCTGATCAGCAGCCTGCTGCTCGCCATCGGGCTGTACGGCAGCACCCACGGCATCGACCGGGCCGAGGCCCGCGAGCACGGCCGGCTGATCCTGCTGGCGGTGACCATCGGCGTCCTGCTGAAGGCGGCCTTCATCGCCGGCGTCGTGTATCTCGTCTTCCGCGACCCGCGAGCGATGATCCTCGCGATCAGCGTCGCCCAGATCGACCCGCTGTCGGTCGCCTCGGTGATGGCCGACAACCGGCTGTCGGCGCGGGCCAGGACCATCCTCGGCGCGTGGTCGTCGTTCGACGACCCCGTGACCGTGATCCTCGCCTTCTACGCCGTGTCGCTCACCAAGCCCGGCCAGGACGGGCTCTCCCTGTCCTACCTGGCCGACCTGGGGCTCAACGCGCTGTTCGCGGCCGCCGCGTACGCCCTGTGGCGGCTCATCCGCAACGCCCCGCCGCTGCTGAGCTACCTGGCGGCGGCGGCCGCGGTCGTCTCCGCGGCGTGGAGCTCGCTGATGCTCGGCCTGGCCACCGCCGGCCTGTACCTGCGGCTGCCCGACTCCCGCTGGCTGGTCAGGGCCGTGGCGGTGGCGTTCGCGCTGTCCACGTTCCTGATGGGGCTGCTGCTGGTCGGCGGGGCGAACCTGATGAAGGGCGCCGTGCTGGGCCTGGCCGCCTTCGCCGCGCAGATGCTCGCCGCCCTGGTGCTCACGCGCGGCCTGCCGGTCACCGACCGCGTCCACCTGGGCCTGGCACAGCAGAACGGCATCACCGCGATCATCCTCGCGCTCGCCTTCGAGCGGGACTTCCCCGGCTTCGTGGCGGTGATCGCCCCGGCGATCGTGACCGTCAACCTCCTGTACGTGCTGGCCAACCGGCTCGCCGACCTCTGGGCCGGCCGCCGGACCCTGCCCTCCACCCCGGGCTGACCCGCCCTGCCGCGGGAGGGCTCAGTCCTCCGGCGGCGGCAGGACGGCGGGCAGCGCCTCCTGCACCGAGTCGAAGATCGGCAGGTGGGCGTGCAGCCCGGTGATCCGCAACCAGCGCATCACCAGCGCGTTGGGCCGCAGGAACGCCATCGCGTTGCCCTGCCGGCGCACCTGCTGGTAGGCGGCGACCAGGCTGGAGATCCCCGAGGAGTCGAGGAAGGTCAGCGCCGACAGGTCGACCAGCACGGGCGGGCGCGGCTCGGTGCCCGCCTGCGCCTCCAGCCAGGAGCGCCACCCGGCCACGGTCTCCCAGCCGAGCTGCCCGGACAGGCGGACGACGATCGCGCCCTGCTCCGTCTCTGCGCTCATGGTGAGCCCCTTGTCTCCGTCGCCCATGCCGTCCGTCCCCTCACGGTGGTCAGGTCAAGTAACGCAGCCACAGGTACGGGACGCACAACGCCACGGTGACCGCGGTGACGACCAGACCGTACCTGGTGAACTGCCAGAAGCTGATCGGGGTGCCGTTGCGCGCGGCGATGCCGAGCACGACGACGTTGGCCGCGGCCCCCACCGCGGTGGCGTTGCCGCCCAGGTCGGCGCCGAAGGCCAGCGCCCACCACAACACCCCGGCCGGCCCGGCGCCGCCGTTGGCCTGCACCAGGTCGGCCACGATGGGGCTCATCGTGGCCACGTACGGGATGTTGTCCACGATCGCCGACAGCCCGGCCGAGACGCCCAGCAGCCCCATCGTGGCCAGCCCCAGCCGGCCCTCGGTGGCGCCCGCCGCCGCGTGGGAGATCTGCCCGATGACGCCGGTGTGCACCAGCGCGCCGACCATGACGAACAGCCCGGCGAAGAACGTCAGCGTGGGCCACTCGACCTCGCCGATCGCCTCCGTGGCGGTCACCCTGGTGGCCGCCACCAGCACCCCCGCCCCCAGGATCGCCACCACCGACGGCTCGTAGTGCAGCACCGGGTGCAGCACGAACGCCACCAGCACCAGCACCAGCACCACCAGGCTCTGCGCCAGCAGCCGCCGGTCCTTGATCGCCTCACGCTCGTTCAGGCTCATGATCTCCGCCGCGCGCGCCGGGTCGTACCGGAACGAGCGCCGGAACAGCACCCGGCACAACCCGACGAACACCACCATCAGCACCACGACCATCGGCGCCATGTGCACCAGGAAGTCGTTGAAACTCAAATTGGCCCGGCTGGCGATGATGATATTCGGCGGATCACCCACCAGCGTGGCCGCCCCGCCGATGTTGGACGCCATGACTTCGGCGATCAGGTACGGCGCGGCGGGCAGCGCCAGCCGCTCGCACACCAGGAACGTCACCGGGGCGATGAGCAGCACCGTGGTCACGTTGTCCAGCAGCGCCGACGCGACGGCCGTGATCACCACCAGCAGCACCATGAGCTGGTACGGCCGGCCCCTGGCCCGCTTGGCCGCCCAGATCGCCAGATACTCGAACACCCCGGTCCGCTTCAGCACCCCGACGATGATCATCATACCGAGCAGCAGGAAGATGACGTTCCAGTCGATCCCGGTGGCCTCGTCGAAGAACGCCGTCCCGGCATCGGTGGCATGGATGGCCAGCATGATCCCCGCACCGCCGAGCGCGGCCGCCACCCGGTGCACCTTCTCGGTGGCGATCAGCGCGTAGGCCAGGACGAACACGGCTGCCGTGACCCAGGCGAGGACCGTCATCAGGCGATCGCCTCCGGCCCGGCGACCGACAGCAGGTCTGGGACCGTCCGCGCGCCGGGAGCGTCCGGGGAGCGGTCGTCCGGGGTGGTCGTGGCGAGGAGATCGTGTGCACGCATGGCAGAGCCCTCTTCAGAGGTCGGCAACGACGATTGCCGACCAGGCTTCCCGGCGCACCTGTCACGAACCTATCAAGAAACCTCAGCCGGGGTCACGGCCGGGCAGCGGCACGCACGCCCGGGACCGTGGGCGGGATGCTCCGGCTCTGCTCGTCCGGTCCTGGGCGAGAATGGACCGGCCGACGTCGGCCTCTGATCACGGGAGCACCTCATCGACTGGCAACCCGGCCTGCTCGGATTCGCCGCCGGGCTGCTCATCGCCGTGCTGACCGCGCCGGTCGGCGTCTCCGGGGCGGTGTTCCTGCTGCCCGTCCAGCTCAGCCTGCTGAACGTGCCGAGCCCCGCCATCACCCCGACGAACCTGCTCTACAACGTCGTCGCCACGCCGGGCGCGCTGGCCCGCTACCGCGCCGACGGCCGCCTGTTCGGGCCGCTCACCCGGTTGCTCATCTGCGGCACCCTGCCCGGCGTGGTGGCCGGCGCGGCGGTCCGGGTGTTCGCCGTGCCCGGCACCGGGGTCTTCCGCGTGCTGGTCGCCCTGCTCCTGCTCCCCCTGGGCGTGTGGTTGTGCGCGCGTACGCTGCGCCCGCCGCGCCGGCCGTCGCCGGCCGAGCCGTCCCGCCGCTTCACCGTCCTGCTCGCCCTGGCCGTCGGGGTGGCCGGCGGCGTGTACGGGATCGGCGGCGGCTCCCTGCTCGGCCCCATCCTGGCCGGCCGGGGCATGCCCGTCGCCCGGGTGGCGCCCGCCGCGCTCGCCGCCACGTTCGTGACCTCGGTCGCCGGCGCGGCGGCGTACGCGCTGCTGTCCCTCACCGGGGCGGGCGGCGGGCCGGGTCAGGTGGCCCCGGACTGGCGGCTCGGGCTGATGTGCGGGCTGATCGGCGGCTACCTGGGCGCCCGCCTGCAGCCCCGCCTTCCGGAGACCGCCCTGCGCCTGCTGCTCGGCGGCCTCGCCACCGCCCTCGCACTCCTGTACTTCGCCCAGTCCCTCACCTGAGACGGCACCCCCGGCGACCGGTCAGGGGCGAGGCCCGGTTACGGCAGGGGTGGGAGGACGACGAGGTCGTCCCGGTCGGCGGTCAGCTCGCTCACCACGTCCACCACGCCCTCGACCGCGCGCACCGCCTCCGCCGCGGTGATGGCCTGCGACCGCCACGGCACCCGGCCCCGGATCGTCACCACCCCTCCCCCAGCTCTGGCGGCCGGGCCGGTCAGCGGGCCGGGTGGTCGCGCCCTCGGCGCGCGGGCGCGGGGACGTCGGCCGGGCGCTCGGCAGCGTGATCGGCAGCGTGCTCGGCGGAGTGGTCAGCGGCACGGCCGGCAGGGTGGTCCGCAGCGCGGTCGGCGCGGTGGCCGGCGCGGTGGTCGGCGGGGAGGCGCATGCGCAGGCGTACGACCGTGCCGTGGGAGCCGGTGGTGAAGGAGACGTCGTCGGCCAGGCGTCGCATCAGCCAGATGCCCCTTCCGCCGGGGGAACCCGGGGGCGGCAGCGGGGCCTGGCGCAGTTTCTCCGCAGGGATGCCCGGGCCGGTATCCGACACGTCGCACACCAGTTCGCCGTCCTGCCGCCACAACCGGAGCCGGCCCCGCCCGCCCGCGTGCTCCAGCGCGTTCACCAGGCATTCGGACACCGCGAGAAGGAAGTCTCCGAGCCGGTCCCCGGCCATCCCCTGGTCCCCGGCCGCGCGCAGGACGGCACGGCGGGTGGGCGTGAGGGACTTCTCGTCGAAGTCCACCCTGAGCAGCGCTTCCATGTCCCACCCCTTGAGGCCCGGCCGGCCCACCGCTTGATAGAGGTACGTGTGGCGGCGACGGCGCGATCAATCCCGTTCACGAAAACGCCGTACCCGAGAGAAGTCTGTTACCCGAGAAAGCGCTGAGGAACGGAAAGACGCCGCCGAGGGGAACGGCACCGCGCCAAACGGCACCGTGAGAAGCGGCACCGTGGGAAGCGGCACCGTGGGAAGCGGCACCGCGCGTGCCGTCAGCGGGCCGGCCGGTGGGGAGGGGCGTCCGGGATCAGCGGCGGCGGCAGATCATCAGCTCGGTGGTGGGGCTCTCCCTGAGCAGGCGGACGAGCCGCCGTTCCAGCGGATGCAGCAGCGACCCCGCCACGAACCCGGTCCGCTCCGACACCGTGACGGCGCGCAGGAAGCCGCCCCACAGCCTGCGCCAGACGGGGTGCGCGTCGACCTGGGCGTTCATGAGCACGAGCATCGGCATCCTGCGCATCACGTCGAAGCCGGCCTCGTCCAGCGCCTCGGTGATCCATTCGAGGGTGTGGTTGACCTGGTGGTCGCCGCGTTGTTCCGGCCGGTGCAGGAAGTTCTCGGACAGGACGAAGATCCCGCCGGGGCGCAGCGCCGCCGCGACCGAGCGCAGGGCGGCCCGGTAGCGGGCGTCGTCGGTGATGTGGAAGAGCATGTCCATGGCCGAGACGGCGTCGAACGAGCCCGGTTCGAGCGTGTCGCCCGGCTCGGCGATGTCCAGTTCGTGGAACGTCACGTCCGGGAAGCGGCCGCGCAGCCGTTCGACGGCCGCGTGGGTGAGGTCGCAGCCGACGATCGACTTGACGCCCAGCCCCCGCCAGCGGCGGATGTAGAAGCCGGTGCCCGAGCCGATGTCGAGAACGCGGGCGTCCGGCAGGTGAAGGGGGATGGTGGCGACCTCGCGGTCGAACACCTCCGCGCGGACGCGGTACATCCAGACGTTGAAGGCCCGGCCGAGGGCCGCGTATCCGACGCCGCTCTCGGTCCAGTCGGCATTCAGGCGGGTTTCCCAGAAGCCTTTCAGTTCACCGTGCGTCTTCATCCGAGTCAGGCTAACCGGAAAGGAGCCGCCGACACAGGTGATCGTCGTTCCGACACGCGCCGCCCGGTGGCGTGTCTCCCGCCGGTGGCGTGTCTCCCGCCGGTGGCGTGTCTCCCGCCGGTGGCGGTGTCCCGGACTGGCGGGGGTGTGGACGGGTCCGGCCGAGTTCGTACGAGTCCGTCTGCGGCCCTGTTGGACACCTCGGCGCGGCGGTTCTGCTGGGTCACGAAAGCGACGGCCGCGAACCCGGCCCTCGCCACCCACCACAAGGGAGCAGCGACCGATGCACGACAAGATGAAGACGGCCCTCCTGCGCAGGGCGTTCGCCGGTGTCACCGTGGCCGCCGCCGTGATCGCGCTGAGCGGCACGGCGGCCTCCGCCACCACGCACGACATGACCGCCGCGCAGCAGGCCAGAGCCGGCTGCCCGTCCGGGCACGTGTGCATCTATCCGGACAGGACCGACAACGGGAATCCCGCCACCTACTTCCGGTACGGGGCCCACAACCTGCGGAACGTGTTCGGTGACCGGCTGGTCGTCAACAACCAGACCGGCGGCGCGGGCCTGCGCCTGTGCAGGTCCTACGGCGGGCAGAACTGCGAGCACCGGCTGGGCCCCGGCCGTTACGTGGTGAACCTCTCGCCGATCAACTCCATCCTGCTGGAGCCGTGAGCCGCGCGGCCGGATGAGCCGTCCGGGTCGGACCTTCCCTCTGGTCCGGCCCGGACCTGCGCGCCCGCCCCTTCCCGAACCCCAGCCCCCCGGATGCCTGCCCTCCCGGACCCCGGCCCTCCCTGCCCCCTGCCCTCCCTGCCCCCTGCCCTCCGCGCCGTCCGCCCGAGCCCGCGCACCCTTCCTCAGTTCCGGGCGCCGCCCGCACGAGGGCCGGCGGATCTGAAGGAGGCGCGGTAGGACTGCGGCGTGACCCCGGCGACGCGCTTGAAGCGCTCGCGGAAGGCGGTGGCCGAGCCGAACCCGGACTCGGCCGCGACCCGTTCCACCCCGTGATCGGTGTTCTCCAGCAGGAACTGCGCCCGGCGCACCCGGGCCCGCAGCAGCCACTGCAGCGGCGTGGTGCCGGTCTGCTCGCGGAAGCGGCGGCTGAACGTGCGCTCGCTCAGCCCGCTGCGCGCGGCCAGCTCCGCCAGCGTGATCTCCTCGGCGAGGTGCTCCTCGATCCACGCCAGCACCGGCTCCAGCAGCGAGCCCCGGGGCACCGGCGGCAGGGCGTGGCTGATGAACTGCGCCTGCCCGCCCTCCCGTTCCAGCGGCACCACCGACAGCCGGGCGGAGTCGGCGGCCACGGCCGAGCCGAAGTCGCGGCGGATGAGGTGCAGGCACAGGTCCAGCCCCGCCGCCGCCCCGGCCGAGGTGAGGATCTGGCCGTTGTCGACGTACAGCACGTCCGGCCGCACGTCGATCAGCGGGTACGCCTCGGCCAGCCGCCGCGCCGCCGCCCAGTGGGTGGTGGCGCTCAGCCCGTCCAGCAGGCCGGCCGCGGCGAGGGTGAAGGCCCCCACGCAGATGGAGGCGATCCTGGTGCCGCCGACCGCCGCCGCGCGCAGGGCCGCGAGCACCTCCGGGTCGGGCGGCGCGGCCGGTTCCGAGCGGCCCGGCACGATGACGGTGTCGGCCTCGCGCAGCGCCTCCAGCCCGTACGGGGCGACGATCGTGAACGCCTCGCCGGTCACCTGCGGCGTCCGCGCGCACACCCGGACCCGGTACGGACAGCGCCCGTCGGCGAGGGCGGCCCGCCCGAACACCTCGACCGGCGTGGCCAGGTCGGCCGGCACCACGTGGTCCTGGGCCAGGACGGCGATCGTGTGCATGAGTGACACCGTAGCGGCCATCCGCCCCGCCCGAGAGCCGGCGTCTGCGAGAGGGCCGGTGGCGGGAACCCGTGGGAAATTGTCGGTTCAGCCCATGGGGCGGCGGCGGACGGCCGTCCTAGTCTGGCGCGGCCCCCCTCTTCTGTCCCCTTCACGTTTCGCAGAACGGTACGCCGCACTCATGTCCATTCTCATGCCGATCCTGATCGGCCTGATCGCCGTCACCCTCATCTCCCTGATCCCCGAGCCGCACCGGCGCACGGTCAACGCCGTGATCGTGGCCGGCGCGGGCGCCGCCTACCTCAGCGGCGGCGCGCTCGGCTACGCGGAGTTCGTGCTGCCGATCGTCATGACGTACGTCGCCTACCGGGGGCTGACCAGCTATGCCTGGATCGGCGTCGGCTGGCTGCTGCACACCGTGTGGGACGTCATCCACCACCTCAAGGGCGCCCCGATCCTGCCCTTCGCCGAGCACTCCTCGTTCGGCTGCGCCATCTGCGACCCGGTGATCGCGCTGTGGTGCTTCGCGGGCGGGCCCTCCGTCATCGGCTGGATCCGCGCCCGCTTCTCCCGCCGGCCCGCGACCCCAGCCCCCTCCGGCAGGGAGACCACCCCCGGCCCGGAGACCACGTCCGCCGGGCCGTCCGGCACGGAGGCCACGTCCGCCGGGCCGTCCGCCGCCGGGTAGGCCCTCCTGCCCCGCGGCTACCATCGACCGGTGGAAGATCGACGGGACCTCGGCCCCTTGCGGTTGCTGGCGGGCGCGCCGGGCGCCGGCAAGACGACCCTGCTCCCCCACCTCCTGCGGGCGGCGGACGGCCTGGTCGTGATGGACATGGACGAGCTGCTCGAAGACGGCGCGCTGCTCGGGATCCCGATCGCCGAGCCGGCGGCCGCCCCCGTGTGGCCGGCCTATGACCGGTTGTGGGGGCGCGTCGTGACGATGGTGCGCCGGGCGGGCCATCCGGTGCTGCTGCTCTGCCCGATCCCCGACGCCGATGAGCTGGCCCCCGGCGCGCGGTGGGACGGGCCGGTGCGCTGGGCCCTGCTGGACTGCCCGGACGAGGAGCGGCTCCGCCGGTTGCGGGAGCGCGGCGCGCCGGCGGAGTGGATCGGCGGCGCGGTGGCGGACGCGGCGCAGGGGCGCGCGCTGATCCCGACCGTGTTCGACTCGGTGGCGGGCGAGCCCCGCGCCGAGCTGGCGGCCCGGGTCCTGGCCTGGGCCCGCGCCTGACGACCGGCGCCTCACCATCAGCGCCTGACGACCAGCGCCTCACGACCTGCCCTTCGGCCGGAGGCCCAACGGCTGGCGCTGACGGCCGACGGCCGACGGACTGGAACGGTCGGAGGTCGTGGAGTCACAGGTCGCCGCGGTGCCAGGACTCGGTTTCGGCCCGCAGGGCGTCCTCGTCGGGCCGGGGCGGGCGGGCGTGGGTGATCCAGTGGCGCAGCAGCCGGGCGAGGGCGGCGGCGTGCGGGGGCCGTACCGTGCCGTGGACGGCGAAGTACGTGACGATCGGCCCCGCGACCGGGTCGTCCGCGTCGCAGCGGGCGCAGACCAGCACCTCGCCGACCCCCCGGACGGGCCGGCCCGCGGCGTTGGTCCAGGTGTGCGGGAGCCGCAGGACGGCGAGCACCTCGCCGGTGCGGCACCGCGGGCAGGCGCCGGTCATGACCCGCCGACCGCCGCCGCCCCCAGCAGCGCCTTGATGTCGCCGTAGAAGGCCGGGCCGGGCGTGACCTGGAAGGGCGCGAGGTCGAGCAGCAGGTGCGCGGCGTGGAAGCGGTGCAGGTGCACGTGTACGGGGGCGCGCCCCGGGTGGGCGGTGAGGATCTGCCGGAACTCCCTGACCAGGCGCGGGCTCAGCTGGCTCTCCTGGAGCGAGATGACCACGGGCTGCTCGGCGCCCGCGGCCGTCAGGTCGAGCGGCACGACCTCCTCGCCGTACACGCTGAGCGTCTCGTCGCGCACGTTGATCCGGCCCCGCACCGCGATCACGCGGTCCTCGGCCAGGGTCTCGCCGTAGAGCGCGTACGTCTTGGGGAAGATCAGGCACTCCACGGCGGCGTCGTGGTCCTCGACGGTGACGATCGCCCACGGGCTGCCCTGTTTGGTCACCTTGCGCTGCAGGCCGGAGATGATGCCGCTGACCCTGACCGGCCCCCGTCCTGGCGGCCCGAGGCCAGCAGGTCGGCGATCGTGGTGTCGCGGTTGGCGTCGAGAACGCGTTCGGCGCCGTCGAGGGGGTGGCTGGAGACGTACAGGCCGAGCATCTCGCGTTCGAAGGCGAGCAGGGTCGCCTTGTCCCACTCCCCCTCGGGGACGGCGATCGAGAAGGCGCCGGTGTGGCCGGGCTCGCCGAAGAGCGTGTCCTGGCCGTGGGCCTCGTTGCGCTTGACGTCGATGATGGTGTCGATGGCCTGCTCGTGCACCGCCACCAGGGCCTTGCGGTGGTGTCCGAGGCCGTCGAAGGCGCCGGCCTTGGCCAGGGACTCGATGACGCGCTTGTTGCAGACGATCGGCGGGACCTTGGCCAGGAAGTCGTCGAAGTCGGTGTAGGGGCCCTTGGCCTCGCGGGCGGCGACGATGGCGTCCACGACGTTGGCGCCGACGTTGCGCACGGCGCCGAGGCCGAAGCGGATGTCGGCGCCGACGGCGGCGAAGTCGAGCCGGCTGGCGTTGACGTCGGGCGGCAGCACCTTGATGCCCAGGCGGCGGCAGTCGGACAGGTAGACGGCCATCTTGTCCTTGTCGTCGCCGACCGAGGTGAGCAGCGCGGCCAGGTATTCGCAGGGGTGGTTGGCCTTGAGGTAGGCCGTCCAGTAGGAGACGAGGCCGTACCCGGCGGTGTGCGACTTGTTGAAGCCGTACCCGCTGAAGGGCACCAGCACGTCCCAGACCGCCTTGATCGCCTCGTCGGAGAAGCCGCGCCCGCGCATGCCGGACGAGAAGCGGTCCCACTCGGCGTCCAGGACCTCCTTCTTCTTCTTGCCCATGGCCCTGCGCAGCATGTCGGCGCCGCCGAGGCTGTAGCCGGCGAGCTGCTGGGCGATGGCCATCACCTGCTCCTGGAAGACGACCAGGTGGTAGGTGTCGCCGAGGATGGGTTCGAGCGCCTGCTCCAGCTCGGGGTGGATCGGCTCGGTGGGCTGTTTGCCGGTCTTGCGCAGCGCGTAGCTGGTGTGGGCGTTCATCTCCATCGGGCCGGGACGGTACAACGCCGACACGGCCGCGATGTCGGTGAACTCGGTGGGCTGCATGAGCCTGAGCAGGGTGCGCATGCCGCCGCCGTCGAGCTGGAAGACGCCGAGCGTGTCGCCGCGGGCCAGCAGCTCGTACGTCCTGGCGTCGTCGAGCGGCACGTCCAGGATGTCGATGTCGAGGCCCTTGTTGGCGCGGACGTTGGCGATCGCGTCGCCGATGACGGTGAGGTTGCGCAGGCCGAGGAAGTCCATCTTCAGCAGGCCCATGTCCTCGGCCTGGGTGAAGGGGAAGCCGGTGATGACGGGGCCGTCGGCCTTGGGCCTGGCCAGCGGGATCACGTCGATCAGCGGCTCGCTGGACAGGATGACGCCGGCGGCGTGCACGCCGGTGCCCCTGGTCAGGCCCTCGATGCCGATCGCGGTGTCGATGACGCGCCTGACGTCGGGGTCCTGCTCGTACATGGCGCGCAGCTCGGCCGCCTCGCCGTGTCGGGGGTGGCCCTGGTCGTGGATGGCGGACAGGGGGATCTCCTTGCCGCCGACCGCGGCGGGGAACGCCTTGGTGATGCGGTCGCCCACGGCGTACGGCAGGCCGAGGACGCGGCAGGAGTCCTTGACGGCGGCCTTGGCCTTGATGGTGCTGAACGTGACGATCTGGCAGACGCGGTCCTCGCCGTACCTGCGGGTGACGTAGTCGATCATCTCGTCGCGCCGCCGGTCGTCGAAGTCGAGGTCCACGTCCGGCATGGTGATGCGCTCGGGGTTGAGGAAGCGTTCGAAGATGAGCTTGTGCTCGATGGGGTCGAGCTGGGTGATGCCGGTGCAGTACGCGACCATCGACCCGGTGGCCGAGCCGCGCCCCGGGCCCAGGCCGATGCCGTGCTCCCGGGCGTACCGGCAGATGTCGGCGACGACCAGGAAGTAGCCGGGGAAGCCCATGGCGTCGATGACCGACAGCTCGTAGTCGATGCGGTCGAGCACCTCCTGCGGCGGGTCGCCGCCGTAGCGGCGGCGCGCCCCCGCGAGGGTCTCCTTGCGCAGCCAGCTCGACTCGCTCTCGCCGCCGGGGACGGGGAAGCGCGGGGTCAGGTCGCGGTGGGCGAACACCTCGCCGTAGTCGCCGACCCGTTCGGCGATCAGCAGCGTGTTGTCGCACGCGCCGGGCACCTCGGCGTCCCACAGCGCCCGCATCTCGGCGGCCGGTTTGACGTAGTAGCCGCTGCCGCCGAAGCGGAACCGGTCGGCGTCGGCCAGCCGCTTGCCGGTGCCCACGCACAGCAGCGCGTCGTGCGCGGCGGCCTGGTCCTCGGTGACGTAGTGGGAGTCGTTGGTGGCCAGCGGCGGCAGTCCGAGCCGCCGGCCCAGGCGCAGCAGGTCGTCGCGGACCCGGCGCTCGATGGGCAGGCCGTGGTCCATCAGCTCCAGGTAGTAGTTGTCCGCGCCGAAGATGTCGCGGTAGCGGGCGGCGGCCTCGACGGCCCGGTCGTACTGGCCGAGGCGCAGCCGGGTCTGCACCTCGCCGGACGGGCAGCCGGTGGTGGCGATGATCCCCCGGCCGTGCTCGGCGAGCAGCTCGTCGTCCATGCGGGGATATTTCTGTACGTGCCCCTCCAGCCAGGCGCGCGACTGGAGGCGGAACAGGTTGCGCAGCCCGCCGGCGTCGGCCGCCCACATGGTCATGTGCGTGTAGAGGCCCCGGCCGGAGACGTCGCCGCCCTCGCCGGTCTCGTCGTTGGAGCGGCGCAGGGCCGGGTTGTCGCTGTAGTAGACGGGCTGCCGGTGGCGCCGGGAGGCGGGGGCGACGTACGCCTCGATGCCGATGACCGGCTTGACGCCCGCCTTGCGCGCCGACTGGTAGAACTCGTACGCCCCGTGCACGTTGCCGTGGTCGCTCATCGCCACGGCGGGCATGCCCTGCCGGGCCACCTCGTCCATCAGCAGGCCGACCTTGGCGGCCCCGTCGAGCATGCTGTACTCGGTGTGCACGTGCAGATGGACGAAGGAACCCACCGGCTGATCACTCCTGTCGGTTGTAAGCTCTGGGGCGGCCCGCGTCATTCGATCCGAGAGCAGGTGGGGTTGTCCAACAATCGACACGCCGACAAACCACAACCGCCGGTTGTCCAAGAAGGCGAGGCGGACCTGGATCTCGGCACGGTCCGCGCCTTCGTCGCCGTCACCGAGGAGCGTTACTTCAGCGAGGCCGCGATCCGGCTGGGGATCAGCCAGCAGGCCGTCTCGAAGCGGATCGCGCGGCTGGAGTCCGACCTCGGCCTGAGGTTGTTCTCCCGCTCCCGCAACGGGGCCAAGCCGACCGAGGACGGCCGGGCGTTCCTGCCGCACGCCCGCGCCCTCATCGGCCTGGCCGACCAGGCGCGGGAGGCGCTGCGCGGCCGGCGGCGGGCGCTGCGGGTGGACGTGCTGGACACCCGGCTGGCCTCCATCGAGCTGGTCAGGGCCTTCCACGGGCAGAGCGAGGGCGTGGACGTCGAGATCGTCACCTCCAACGGGCTGCGGACCGCCCGCGACTCGCTCGCCCGCGGCTCCGTGGACGCCGCCTTCTGCCGGGCCGCCGGCGACCTGGAGGGCCTGCGCCGCGTGCCCGCCTACCTCGAACCGGTGCACCTGCTCACCGGCCGCGACCATCCGCTGGCCGGGCGGCGGTCCGTACGGATGGCGGAGCTGGCCGGATCGGTGGCGTGGATGCCCGGCAACGCGCCCGACAGCGAATGGGCCGAGTTCTACCGCCTGCTCGGCGCCGAGTTCGGCATCGAGATGGACACCTCGGGGCCCGACTTCGGCTGGGAGCACTTCGTCGCCGAGGTCGCCGCGGGCCGCGGGGTGAGCCTGGTGGGCGCGACGCTGCGGCTGCCCTGGCATCCCGGCACCGTGCAGATCCCGCTGGTCGAGCCGGTGCCCGTCTATCCGTGCTCGCTGCTGTTCCACCGGCACAACCGGCATCCGGTGCTGGAGGCGCTCGTCCGGTTCGTCGCGGCCGGCCACCGTCCCTTCGACCCGGAACGGCAGTGGCTGCCCGAGCCCGACCGGGCCGCGTTCCGCTAGAGCAGCGGAGAAGATCACAAAAAGACGGGGTTTACCCGTATGATCCCGTCGAGGCGAGGAGGCAGGCATGGCGGACGAGCACGTTCCCCAGGGCATCGACCCGACGGTGCCGAGTGTCGCACGGATGTACGACTACTACCTGGGCGGCAAGGACAACTTCCGCGCCGACCGGGAGGCGGCCGAGCAGATCGTGCGGATCGCCCGCGAGAGCGGCTCCGACGTGCGGGAGATCGCCAGGGCCAACCGGGGCTTCCTCATCCGCGCCGTGCGCCACGTCGCCGAGGCCGGCGTGCGGCAGTTCCTCGACATCGGCACCGGCCTGCCGACCCAGGACAACGTGCACCAGGTGGTGCAGCGCGTCGCGCCGGAGTCGAAGGTCGTCTACGTCGACAACGACCCGATCGTGCTGGTCCACGCCCAAGCCCTGCTCGCCGACAACCCCGGCACCTTCGTGGTCGAGGGCGACCTGCGCCGGCCCGGCGACATCCTCAAGGCCGCGGCCGCGCACCTCGACTTCGACCGGCCCGTCGCGATCGTGGTGGCCGCCGTCCTGCACTTCGTCCAGGACGACGACGAGGTGGCGCGGATCGTCTCGACCCTGCGCGACGCGCTGGCGCCCGGCGGCTACCTGGCCTTGTCGCACGGCTACATCGAGCCGGAGGCCGGCGACCCCGGCCGGATCGACGAGGCGCGCGGCGTCTACCGGCGCTCGGCCTCGGGCTCGATCGCCTGGCGCGACCGGGAGACCGTGCGGGGTTACTTCGACGGGCTGGAGCTGCTGGAGCCGGGGATCGTACCGGCCCAGGAGTGGCACAACGACGACCCGTACGTACCGCCCGAGCTGGCCAAGGGCGGCGTGCTGGCCGGCGTCGGCCGCCTGCCCGGCCCCGCCTCCTCCTGACGCCCGCCCACCGAAAGGGGCTTCGCGATGCCGAGCGAGACCAGCGACCCGCCGACGGACGGCGGCGACAGGGACGCCACCCGGTTCCTCATCGACGAAGCGCTCGGATACGTCTACGCCGGCGCGCTGCGGGCCGCCGCCGCGATCGGCGTGGCCGACCGGCTGGCGGACGGGCCGCTCACCGTGGCCGAGCTGGCCGGGCGCACCGGAGTGCACGCGGACGGCCTGCGCCGGGTGCTGCGCGTCCTGGCCACCCGCGGCGTCTTCGAGGAGCTGCCCGACGGGCGGTTCGGCCTGACCGCCGTCGGCCGGTCGCTGCGCTCGGACGCCGCCCTGTCGGCGCGCCCGTCCGTCCTCATGCTCACCGACCCGACGTTGTGGCGGCCGTGCGGCGAGGTGGAGCTGTCCCTGCGGCGGGGCGGCTCGGTGTTCGAGGACATCTTCGGCATGTCGTTCTTCGAGTACATCGCCAGGAACGAGCAGACCGCCGCCGCCTTCCACACCGGCATGGCCGCCTTCTCCGACCAGGAGAACGAGGTCATCGCCGGCGTCTGCGAGCTGCCCGCGTCCGGCGTCGTGGTCGACGTCGGCGGCGGCCACGGCGGCTTCCTGCTGGAGGTGCTGCGCCGCAACCCCGGCCTGGAGGGCGTGCTGCTGGACGAGGAGCACGTGGTGGCCGGGCACCGGCTCGACGTCGCGGAGGTCAAGGGCCGCTGGCGGCTCGCGCCCGGCGACTTCTTCACCGAGGTGCCCGCCGGGGACGTCCACGTCGTCAAGCGCATCCTGCACGACTGGGACGACGAGCACTGCGTCACCATCCTGCGCAACTGCCGGCGGGCGCTGGCCCCCGGCGGCCGCATCCTCGTCATCGACGCGGTCATCCCGCCCGGCAACGAGCCCCACCAGGCCAAGGCCGTGGACATGATGCTGATGACGGCCTTCCCCGGACGGGAGCGCACCGAGGGCGAGTTCGCGGAGCTGCTCGCCGCGGCCGGGCTGCGGCCGGCGCGGATCGTACCGACCGGAACGGTCGTCTCGATCGTCGAGGCCACCCGGGCCTGACCCCACCCCGCGCGGGCCGAACGCCGACAGCGAACAGCCGTCGGCGCGCATCGCGGATGACCTTTCGCGCCTCGCCGCGCCAGTAAGGTTTGCCGCATGAAATCCACTACGGAGAGTATCCTCATGAGGACTCTCAGATACGATCTCCCAGCCTCGCTGGTGGTCTTCCTGGTCGCGGTGCCCCTCTCCCTGGGCATCGCCCTGGCCGCCGGCGCGCCGCTGGCCTCGGGCCTGATCGCCGCCGCCGCGGGCGGGATCATCGCGGGCTGGCTGGGCGGCTCGCCCGTCGTGGTGAGCGGGCCGACCGCGAGCCTGACCCTGGTGATCGCGGGCCTGGTGCACACCTACGGCTGGCGCGCCACCTGCCTGATCACGATCATGGCCGGCGCCCTCCAGGTGCTGCTCGGCGCGTTCAAGGCGGCGCGGGCCGCGCTGGCCGTCTCCCCCGCGGTCGTGCACGGCATGCTGGCCGGCGTCGGCATCATCATCGCGCTGGCCCAGCTCCACGTGGTGCTGGGCGGCAGTCCCCAGCACTCCGCGCTGGCCAACCTGATCCAGCTGCCGGGGCAGATCATCGACATGCACGGCCACAAGGTCATGGTGGGCGTGCTCACCGTCTCGGTGCTGCTGGTCTGGGACCGGCTGCCCAAGCCCGTCAGGGCCGTCCCGGCGCCGCTGGCGGCGCTGCTGGTGGCCGCCTGCACCGCGGGGCTGTTCGGCTGGAACGTCACCCGCATCGACCTGTCCGGCGCGATCACCTCCTGGACGCCGCCGGAGGTCCCGCAGGGCGACTGGCACCACGTCGCCGCCGGGGTGCTGCTGGTGGCGCTGCTGGCCGGGGCGGAGTCGCTGCTGTGCTGCGTGGCCACCGACGGCATGCACACCGGCCGCCGCGCCGACCTCGACAGGGAGCTGACCGGGCAGGGCGCGGCCAACATGGTCAGCGGCCTGCTGGGCGGGCTGCCGGTGGCCGGCGTGATCGTGCGCAGCACCACCAACGTACGCGCGGGCGCGCGCAGCCAGTGCGCGGCCATCCTGCACGGCGTCTGGGTGCTACTGTTCGCGCTCTGCCTGGGCTGGGCCATCAAGCTGATCTCGATGGAGGCGCTGGCCGCCCTGCTGGTCTTCATCGGCCTCAGAACGATCAGCCTCGGCCATGTCAGGAAGGTGCACGGCCACAACGAGGTGCCCGTCTACGCGGTGACCCTGGCCGGGGTGGTCCTGGTGGGGCTGGCCGAGGGCGTGCTGGCCGGGCTCGCCCTGGCCGCGCTGCTGGCGCTGCGGCGGCTGACCCGGGTGACGGTCGACAAGCGCGAGGAGCCCGACGGGCGCGTGCACGCCACCGTCTCCGGCTCGCTCACCTTCCTCGGCGTGCCCCGCCTGACCCAGGAACTGCGCGCCATCCCGGCGGGCACCACCGTGGACCTCGACCTGAACATCGACTTCATGGACAACGCCGCCTTCGAGGCCCTGCACAACTGGCGGCTGGACCACGAGCGCCTCGGCGGCACGATCAGGATCGACGAGCTGCACGACGAGTGGTACACCGTGGCGGCCAGCGGCGCCCGCATGTCCCCGGCCAAGAGCCCGCCCAAGCCGTCCGGGCGCTGGTGGCTGCCCTGGACCCACCGCCGCCGTCCCGGCTCCGCCGCGACCGCCGTCGAATGCCGGCTCACGCAGGGCGCCGACGAGTTCCACCGGCGTACGGCGCCGCTGGTGCGGCCCATCTTCACCGAGCTGGCCCGCAAGCAGCAGCCCACCCACCTGTTCATCACCTGCGCCGACTCGCGCATCATGCCCAGCCTGATCACCTCCAGCGGCCCGGGCGACCTGTTCACCGTCCGCAACGTCGGCAACCTGGTGCCGCGCGCCGGGTCCGACCCCGGCGACGACTCGGTCGCCGCCGCCATCGAATACGCCACCCGCGTGCTTGGCGTCCACACCATCACGGTCTGCGGCCACTCCGGCTGCGGCGCGATGGCCGCGCTGCTCAGCGGCCCGGCGGCCACGACCGATCTGCCCCAGCTGCACCGCTGGCTCCGGCACGGCGACGCGAGCCTCACCCGGCTCGACGCGGCCCGCGCCGGCGCCGCCACCCTGCCCCGGCCCGGCGAGGGAGCCGGCGGCACCCACGGCGCCGACGGTCCCTCTGCTCAGGGGGATGCCGAGGCCATGCTGGACCTGCTCTGCCGTCAGAACGTCCAGCAGCAGCTCGAGAACCTCAAGACCTACCGCAGAGTCAACGAGCAGGTGGAAGCCGGGCGGCTGAAACTGGTCGGGCTCTACTTCGACATCGCCGCCGCGCAGGTGCACGTGGTGCCACCCGCCACCGACCTCCTCGGGACCGCCGACCTCCCCAGGACCGCCGACCTCTCCAGGACTGCCGGCCTCACCAAGACAGACGGCCTCCCGGGGACGGGCGACCTCCAACGGACGAACGATCTTCCCGAGACAGGCGATCTTCCCGGAACGGATGATCTCCCCGGGACCGATGATCTCCCCGGGACGGATGCCTCCGTCCCTCCTGAACCGAGCCGCTCATGACCGGCCGCCCGCTCCCGCACTGACGCACGGAGCCCCACGCGCCGGACCGTGAGACCGACGGACCCCCCGTCCCCGGACCTGAGCGCGAGGCCGACAGACCCGGACCCCGAGCGCAGGTCCCACAGGCGGCGTCTCCCACAGGAGCGAGGCGACAGGCCACGGCCTCATGCCGGACCACACGGCCCACAGGCCACGGCCCTGGACCTGACTGGAGCGCAAGACCGGCAGGCCACGGCTCCAGGCCCGCGCGGAGCACCACTCCGCCGGAGCGCATGTTCGTCACGATCCTCGCCCGCCCGTCCCCCGCGTCGCACAGCGCACCTCGGGCGGGTCTCGACGCCCCCCGCCGGTCCGCGTCCATCGGCTGGGCGGGAAGCCGAGCACAGGGTTCACGGGGTCGGACCGCCGGCCGCACGGCGGGGCTCGCCGTAAGTCAATGTTTTGACATAGGGGCGGGAAAACGCCTAGTCTGCACGGCATGCCCGTTTTCAGCGTGTCCGTTCAGGACCACGACCGCGTGATTCCCGCGCTCGTGCCCGCGCTGCATGCCCTCACCGACGGGCAGCAGGACGCCTTGGGCTCCGTGCTCGGCGCCCTGAAGGCTTCCACCCGGCGGCACTGACCCGCCACCCCACCCCGACGACGCTGACCCGCCACCTCGCCCGACGGCCCGATCCGCCGCCGCTGGCAGGCGGTCCCGATCCGCAGCCTCTGGCGGCCGGCTTCGAGCGTCACGCCTGACCGGCGGCCGGTCACAAGCCGTCACCGCTCCCGGGCGGGCGGGCGCTTCTGCCCGGCGGCCGGTCCGAGCATCACGTCCGCCCGGCGGGCTGTCTCGAACCGTCACTTCTGCCGGCAGGCGGATCTGAGCCGTCGTTTCTTCCCGGTGGCCGGTCCCCAGCGTCACGTCCGCCCGGCAGGGCGTCCCGAGCCGTCAATTCTGTGGCGGGCGGGCCTGAGCCGTCGTCTGTGTGCGATGGCAGCGGCCCGCCTCCTTCGCACGGCAGCGGCGCGACCCCGGCGCCCGGCGCCCGGCGCGCCCATGATCCCCCATGTCCTCCTCTCACAGACAAGGCACCTTCATGCCCTCCACCACCGTGGAAGATCCGGCCCTGCCCGCGCACGCCCCGCCGGGCAGGCGGGCCAACGCCTGGCTGACGCTGATCGCCGTCGCGATCGGCCTGTTCATGGTCAACCTCGACGGCTCCGTCGTGGCGATCGCCAACCCCGAGATCGGCCGGGAGCTGCACGCCTCCACCGCCGACCTCCAGTGGGTCACGAACTCCTACCTGCTCGCCATGGCCGCCCTGCTGATCCTCGGCGGCAAGCTCGGCGACCGGTTCGGGCGGCGTACGTACTACCTGATCGGCACGGCCGGGTTCACCGCCGCCTCGGTCGCGATCGGCGTGGCCGGGTCGATCGAGGGCGTGATCGCCTTCCGGGCGGCGCAGGGCGTCTTCGCCGCGCTGCTGATCCCGAACACGCTCGGCCTGCTGCGCGCGGTCTTCCCGCCGCGGAGGTTCGGCATGGCGGTGGGCCTGTGGGCCATGGTGGCCTCGTGCTCCACCGCGCTCGGGCCGATCGTCGGCGGGCTGCTCATCGAGCACGTCAACTGGGAGTCGGTCTTCCTCATCAACCTGCCCATCGGCCTGATCGGCGTGGTCGTCAGCGCGCTGGTGCTGCCGCAGAGCAGGAACTCCACCGGCCACCACCGCTTCGACCTGCCCGGCGTGATCCTGCTCGCGATCGGCCTGGTCGTGCTGGTCTTCGGCGTGATCAAGGGCGAGACCTGGGGCTGGACGTCCGGCGGCACGCTGGGCGCGCTCGCGGCGGGCGTGCTGGTCCTGCTCGTCTTCGGCTGGTACGAGACCCGCCAGGCCCACCCGCTGCTGCCCATGCGGCTCTTCCGCAGCCCCGCGCTGACCGTCGGCGCGATCGTCACCGCGATCAACTTCTTCGTGCTGCTCGGCGTGGTCTTCTTCCTGATGCTGTACCTGCAGAACGTGCGCGGCTTCACGCCCGTCGAGGCCGGCGTGCGCACGCTGCCGCTGAGCCTGGCCACCGTGGTCGCCTCGCCGCTGGGCGCGGCGCTGACCGGCCGGTTCGGCGCCCGCTTCGCCATGCCGCTCGGCATGGCGCTGCAGGCCGCCGCCTCCTTCTGGATGCTCACCTGGGACGCGCACTCGTCCTACGCCGCCATGTGGCCGCCGTTCCTCGCGCTCGGACTGGGGGTCGGCATGGTGATGTCGGCCTCGTCCGACGCGATCGTGGGCAACGCGCCCGCCAGGGACGCCGGGGTGGCCGGCGGGCTGCAGGCCACGGCGCTGCAGATCGGCGGCGCGCTGGGCACGTCCGTGCTGGTCTCGCTGGTCAGCGCCCGGGTCGGGGCGACGCTCGGCGGCGAGCTGGCCCGCGCGGGCGTCCCGGACGGGACGGCGGCCGGGCTCGCGCACGCCACCGACGCGGTGGCCATGGGCGTCTCCCCCGTCCGGGACGGCATGGCCGGGCAGGTCGCGGCGGCCGTGGCCGAGGGCAGCGGCAACGCGTTCATGAACGGGGTGCACACGGCGGTGCTGGTCACCGGGGTGCTCTGCGTCGTGGGCGGGCTCCTCGCCGCCGCCGGCCTCCCCCGCCGGAACGCGGGCGCTCCGCGTTGACCTCAAGCGCACGCCGGCGCTTCGCGTCGACCTGGAACACACCCGCAAGCTCCGCGTTGACCTGGAGCCCACTCCAGCGGGCAGGCTTGGTCCCATGCAGGAACCCATGAGAACGCGCACCATCGGCGGACGTCAGGT
Organism: Nonomuraea candida; assembly: GCF_000725485.1. GTDB lineage: Bacteria > Actinomycetota > Actinomycetes > Streptosporangiales > Streptosporangiaceae > Nonomuraea > Nonomuraea candida. The sequence continues at coordinate 27,814 of NZ_JOAG01000061.1, forward strand.
CGGGGCCATCGGGCTCGGGGCCATGCCCATGTCGGTGGCCGGGCACATGCCGGACGAGGCGCAGTCGATCCGTACCATCCACGCGGCCCTGGACGCCGGCATCACCCTGATCGACACGGCCGACGCCTACACGCCCTCCCACGAGGACGTCGGCCACAACGAGCGCCTGGTCGCCAAGGCGCTGTCCACCTGGGGTGGCGACGCCGCCGCCGTGCTGGTGGCAACCAAGGGCGGGCACATCCGCCTCCCCGACGGCTGGGACGTGGACGGCCGGCCGTCGTACCTCAAGGAGGCCTGCGACCGGTCGCTGAAGGCGCTCGGCGTGGACAGCATCGGCCTCTACCAGCACCACCGCCCCGACCCGAAGGTCCCCTACGAGGAGACCATCGGCGCGCTGAAGGAGCTGCACGACGCCGGCAAGATCCAGATGGCCGGCATCTCGAACGCCGGCCCCGGCCAGATCAGGCTGGCCCACTCCATCCTGGGCGAGCGCCTGGTGAGCGTGCAGAACGAGTACTCGCCGCGCTTCCGCTCCAGCGAGCCCGAGATCGACGTGTGCGCCGAGCTCGGGCTGGCCTTCCTGCCGTGGTCGCCGCTGGGCGGCATCGGCCGCACCGGCGAGCTGCGCGAGCGCAACGCCGCCTTCACCGAGATCGCCGCCGCGCACGGCGTCTCGCCGCAGCAGGTCTGCCTGGCCTGGGAGCTGGCCCGCAGCCCGGTGGTCATCCCGATCCCCGGCGCGAGCCGCCCCGAGACCATCGCCGACTCGGCCGCCGCCGCCACGCTGGAGCTGAGCGAGGAAGAGCTGGCCCGGCTCCGGTAGGGACAGCCCTGCACGGGGGTCAGGTGGCCTGGTCGCGCAGCAGCTCGGTGACGGTGGTGGCGCGCATCATGTGCGGGTCCAGCAGCTCCGCCCGCCGCCTGGGGATGCCGCCGGCCAGGGCCGCGGCGGTGAGCGCCGCCCGCAGCCACGGCACGTCCACCGGGCGGCCGTCGGCCCGCCTGATCAGCGGCTCCCCGGCGGTCCTCATGGCCGACAGCGTACGCAGCAGCGGCCGGGCCGGCGGCGGCACCGGGAAGGCGACCAGGTCGCCGCGGCCGTCGTGCACGGTGACGATGGCCGGCTCGCCCGCCGTCACGGCCCGCAGGTCCTGGAGGGTCAGCCCGGCCAGGGCGGTGGCGGGCGCGCCGGTGGCGTCCAGCAGCGCGACGGCCGCGGCCTCGGCGGGCCTGCCCTCGGCCGCCAGCCGGGCGATCCCGAGCCGCAGCAGCCGCCGGTCCTCCCGGGTCAGCGTCCGGGCGTCGCGGGCCGGGGCCGGGCGCGAGACGGGGGTGCGGTCGTGCCGTACGACGCCGCTGCGCCAGGCGAAGGTGTAGAACGACGACAGCACGGCGCGTTTCCTGGCCACGGTCGCCCTGGCCAGCGGCTTGCCGGGGTTGCGCACGCCGATGGTGAGCGCGCCCGCCAGCGCCGCCTCGCAGTAGGCGTCGAGATGGGCGCCGGTGACGGCGAGCGGTTCGAGCTCCGGCTCCACGGTGCGCAGCCAGCGCAGGAACGAGGCCAGCACCTGGAGGCGGGCCTGCCGGGTGGCCGGGGAGCGCTTGTCCAGCAGCCAGGCGGCCACCGTACGGCGGGCCGGCGCGGCCAGCGCGTCCACCAGGTCCACGTCCGCGCCCGGCACCTCGCCCCCGTCGCCGGGACGGCGGCGCGGGCGCAGCCCGCCGATCCGCCCGACACTGAGCGCCTCGGGCTCCACGGCCTCCCCCTGACCCTGGTTCTCGCCGATCCGGCCGCTCTCAGCGGTGCTCTGGACCTCCTCCGCCGTCAGCACCTCGGCCCGCAGGCGCGCGGTCGAGGACGGCAGGTGTGAGTCGTCTGTTCTGGTCATGCTCAGCACTCGGCCTCGCCCGCCCGCGCGGCGCCGAGCAGCCCCGGCCGCGTCATGGACGTCACGGAGGTGTCGATGGCCGTCGCGCGGGCGGAAGCGCCCCGGCGGCCCGGGCCAGGCAGTCCAGTCATGATCTCGATCTTCTCACGGAGCGGCCCTCCGCCGCCCCCATATCGGACGGCGATCGCCAATGCCGCGATCGTCATCAACCCTCCGCCGAAGTGTATATAGTGCACATATACAGTAAGGATTCCGGTTCGATGGCCGCGCGAAAGGGTCAGAGATGCGCATAGTGATCTCCAACACCTCCGGCGTGCCCATCTACGAACAGATCAAGCAGCAGGTCATCGCCGCGATCCAGACCGGCGACCTGCCGGCCGGCGCGCCGCTGCCGTCGTTGCGGGCCCTGGCCAGAGACCTGCGGGTGAGCGTCATCACGACCACCCGGGCCTACAACGACCTGGCGCGCGACGGGTTCATCACCAACGTGCACGGCAAGGGCAGCTTCGTGCTGCCGCGCAGCCCCGAACTGGTGCGCGAGCAACTGCTGCGCGAGGTCGAGGAGAGCCTGACCGCGGCGCTGCGGCACGCCCGCCGGGCCGGCCTGACGAGGGACGAGGTGATCGAGATCCTCGACCAGCTTCTCCGACTTCCCGAGGAGGGACAGTGACGACCACGCGGAACGCCGTCGAGATCCGCGGCCTGACCAAGCGATTCGCCGGCTTCTGCCTCGACGGGGTGGACCTGGTGCTGCCGCCCGGCTACATCATGGGCCTGGCCGGCCCCAACGGCGCGGGCAAGACGACCCTCATCAAGTGCCTGTTGGGGATGTGGTCGCCGCCGCCCTGGCCCGCGAGGACGCCCCGCCCACGCACGTGGCCGTGGTGTGGCGCACGGCGGGCGCCACGGCGCGCATCCGCGCCTTCGCCCAGGCCGCGGCCGACGCCGTCCGCGCCAACGGCGGCCCCGCCCGCTTCTGACCGGAGAGCGCCTCCCGCCACACGCGCCCCGGGACAACCGGCGAGTACGCGCCGCCGGTGCGTCCTTTTACGAGGTGCCGGAGAGGAGGCTCCCCCAGAGTGTTCCGGGGCCCGGACACACCATCGAGGGGGAACCACAATGTTCAGCACCAGCAAGGGCCGTCGCCTGCTCAGAACCGCGGGCACGGCACTGGGGGCCGCCACCGTCCTGTTCACCGGCGCCGTGGCGCTGGCCGGACCGGCGTCGGCGGCCACCGTCACCGCGCAGCTCGACAGCGGCAGGATCCTGGTCAACGGCAGCCCGGCGGACGACGGCATCACGATCACGCTCAACAGCGCGGGAACCGTGGTGACCATCGCCAACACGCTCGGCTCGGTCGCCGCCGGCGCCGGCTGCACGCGGGCGGCGGGCGAGGCGCGCTGCCCGACCGGCGGCATCACCCGGGTCGAGGTGTTCGCGGGGGACGGCATCGACGCGATCCGCAACGACACCAGGCTGCCGAGCACGCTCTCCGGCGACAACGGCGTGGACACCGTCAACGGTGGCACCGCGGCCGACACCCTGTTCGGCGGGTTCGGCGACGACACGCTCAACGGCGGCTCGGGCAACGACCGCCTGATCGGCAGCATCGGCACCGACACGCTCAACGGCGGAGCCGACACCGACCGCTGCGACGGCGAAGTCGAGAGCGGCTGCGAGCTGTAGGGAGCCCGCGCGGGCCGCCTCCGCCGGAAGGACCGGCGGGGGCGGCTCGCCGTTCACGCGCCGACGGAGACGCCGAACTCCGCTTCGATGATCTCGAACATGATGTCCCAGGTCTTCCACTCGGTGTTGGTGTGCACGGCCACGGTGCGCCGGCTCTCCGGCTCGCTCACCGTGAAGAACCAGGTCCCCCAGAGGCTGCCGCCCGCGCCGCGCAGCGTCCGGCCGCCCGTCATCCGGCGGTCGAGCTCGAACATGCCCAGGCCGTACCGGGCGTGCGGGATCCAGTGACCGCCCTCGGTGGAGACCGTGGTCCACATCTGCCGGTGCTGCTCGGGCGGCAGCAGGGTGCCGCCGGCCATCGCCTCGACGAAGCGGATCATGTCACTGGAGGTGGAGACGACGTTGCCGGCCGACCAGGCCCAGGAGGAGTTGAACTCGGTCACGTCCAGGGGCGGGAGGCCCGGCTCCTCGATCATCGACTCCCAGTTCTCCGGGGTGACCGCCGCCAGGTCGGTGCCGTCCTTGTAGAACAGGTTCGAGTACAGGCGCGGGTGCGGATCGGGGTAGCCGGTCTCCCGCTCGGGGCGCACGCGGGTGTGGGTCAGGCCGAGCGGCCGGGTGATCCGGCGTTCGACCTCCTCGGCGTAGCTGTTGCCGGTGATCCGCTCGATGATCGCGCCGGCGATGTGGAAGCCGCCGTTGGAGTACTCGAAGCGCTCGCCCGGCGCGCCGACCGGCGGCTGGGACACCGCGATCCGCAGCAGTTCCTCGGTGCCGAAGGTGTCGAAGCGGTTCTGGCGGAAGGCGGAGCGGGTGGCGTAGCGGTGGGCCACCTCCGGCGCCAGGCCGGTCGAGAACAGGCCGCTGGTGTTGCTGAGCAGGTGCCTGACGGTGATCTTGTCGCCGTCGTAGCCGTTGACGTCCAGCACGCCGGGCAGCCATCTGTTCACCGGGTCGTCGAGGTTCAGCCGGCCGTCGGCCTCCAGGCCCAGCAGCACGGCGGCGGTGAAGGACTTGCCGCTGCTGCCGGCGTGCACGTGCTCCCCGGGCCGGCGCGGGGCCCCGGTCTCCAGGTCGGCCACGCCCGCGGTGCCGAACCAGGTCCGGTCGCCGTCCTTGACCTCGGCGACGATGCCGGGGACGCCGACCTCGGTCACCGCCCGGTCGAGCACCTGCTGCAGTTTCTCGTGCGCGGTCATTTGCGCTGCCTTTCGAGAGGATGTCTTGCGTACGCCCTTCACGGTGCCGGGCGGCTCTGACAGGCGGCTTATAACGATCTTCCAGCCCTGCCGTGCCGGGGTGAGCGGATTGTCAGGGAGCGCTCCGGACCCGCCCCGACCAGCGGAGACGCGCCCGTGCTTGATCGGTTCCGCCGCCCGTTAGCCTGGTGCGCATGCGGATTGAGCTGCTGGGGCCGGTCCGGGCCCGGGCCGACGACGGCACGCCGATCGAGCTCGGCGGCACCAGGGTCCGCGCGCTGCTGGCCAGGCTGGCCCTGGCCGGGGGCGAGGTGGTGCCGGTCGACTCGCTGCTCGGCAGCCTGTGGGAGGAGGAGCGGCCGCACGGCGAGGGCGTCAACGCGCTGCACGCGCTGGTGCACCGGCTCCGCAGGGCGCTGGGCACGCCCGCGACCGGGCCGGAAACCGGGGCGGCGTCTCGGGCCGGCGCAGGGTCTCGGGCCGGCGCAGGGTCTCGGGCCGGCGCAGGGTCTCGGGCCGGCGCAGGGTCTCGGGCCGGCGCAGTGACCGGGGCACGGGCCGAGACAGGAGACGGGGCGGGGGCGGGGAACGGGCTCGTCGAGACGGTGGGCGGCGGCTATCGCCTGCGCGTGCCCGCCGAGCACATCGACGCCGTCCGGTTCGAGGAGCTGGCCAGGCGGGGCCGTCACGAGCTGGCCGCGGGCGACGCGCCCCGGGCCGCCGCCCTGCTGCGCGACGCGCTGGCGATGTGGCGCGGCGACGCGCTGGCCGACGTACGCGACCTCCCGTTCGCCGGCACGGCCGGCGCGCGCCTCGACGAGCTGCGCGCCGGGGCGGCGGAGGACCGGTTCGAGGCGGAGCTGCGCCTGGGCCGCCACGGCGAGATCCTGGCCGACGTGGAGGCGGCGGCCGCCGCGCATCCGCTGCGGGAACGCCTGGCCGGGCTGCGCATGCGGGCCCTGCACGCGGCGGGCCGCCGGTCCGCCGCGCTGGCCGTGTTCGAGGAGGTCCGCGGCACGCTCGCCGAGGAGTTGGGCGTCGATCCCTCCGAGGAGCTGCGCAGGACGCACCTGGCCGTGTTACGGGGTGAGCCGGAGACCCTCCAGGCCGCCGGCGCGCCACCGGAGGTGGCACGGGGCCGGCTGCCGGCGCCGCTGACCAGTTTCGTCGGCCGGGAGGAGGAGCTGAGGTCGCTGGCCGGACTGCTGGAGACCGCCCGGCTGGTCACCGTCGTGGGGCCCGGCGGCGTGGGCAAGACCCGGCTGGCCGTGGAGGCGGCGGGCCGGCACCGGGCCCATGCCCGCGGCCGGGTCTGGCTGGTCCCGCTGGCCGGGGTGCGCACGGCCGGCGGGCTGCCGGAGGCGGTGCTGGGCGCGCTCTCCGTCACGGACGCCCAACCGGCCGGCACGCCGCTGGAGCGGGTGGCCGAGCTGCTCGCCGGCGGCGAGGGCGTGCTGGTGCTGGACAACTGCGAGCAGATCGCCGGGCCCGTCGCGGAGTTCGCCGGCCGGCTGCTGGAGCGCCGGCCGCACCTGAGGGTGCTGGCCACGAGCCGGGAGCCGCTGGACGTCATGGGTGAGGCGCTGTGCCGCCTGGGCCCGCTCGGCCTGCCGCCGGCCGGCGCCGACGCCGCCCGCGCCCGCGAGTCGGCCGCGGTGCTGCTGTTCCTCGACCGGGCGGCGGCCGTGCAGCCCGGCTTCGTGCTGGACGCGGCCACGGCCGGGCCGGTGGTGGACGTCGTACGCCGGCTGGACGGGCTGCCGCTGGCCCTGGAGCTGGCGGCGGCGCGGCTGCGCACCATGGACGCCGCCCAGGTCGCGCGGCGGCTGGACGACCGCTTCCGGCTGCTCACCACCGGCAACAGGACCGCCCAGCCCCGCCAGCAGACCCTCCACGCGGTCATCGAGTGGAGCTGGGAGCTCCTCACCGATCAGGAGCGGACGCTGGCCCGCCGGATGTCGGTGTTCCCGGCGCGTACCGGGAGCGCGGCGATCGAGGCGGTCTGCGCGGACGGGACGCTTCCCCCGGACGAGGTCGCGCACGTCCTCGACTCCCTGGTGGACAAGTCCATCGTGGAGCGCTCCGGTGACGGTTACCGGATGCTGGAGAGCATCCGGGCCCACGCGGCGGGCAAGCTCCCGCTCGCCGGGGAGCACGAGAGCGTCCTGCGCGGCTTCGTCCGGCACTTCGCCGGCCTGGCCGGGGAGCACGAGCCGCTGCTGCGCTCGGGCCGGCAGCTGGAGTCGCTGCGGCTGTTCCAGGCCGAGTACGACAACCTGCTGCACGCCCTGGACACGGCCGTCGACGGCGGCGACGCCGAGACCGCGGCCCGGCTGCTCGCCCCGCTGTACTGGTACTGGGTCATGCACCGCTACGACGCGCGGGCCGAGACGTACATCGCCCGGGTGGCCGGGTTCGGCGACGCGCTGCCCGCCGCCGCCCGGGCCGCGTTCACCGCGATCCACCTGGTCGGCGTCGCGGGCGGCCCGATCACCGACCCCGGCCGGCTGCGCGTGATCGTCGACGACTGCGCCCGCACGGGCGCGCTGCGGCGCTATCCGATGCTGCTGACCACGGTGCTGGTGATGGCGGCCGTGCTCGGCGTGGCCGAGCTGGACGAGCTGGCCGACCGGGAGATCGCCCGCGTGCGCGGCGGCTCCGACCGCTGGGCGATCGCCTGCACCTTCATGATCGAGGCCATCCGCCACCGCGAGCGGGGCGACCGGGAGGGCTGCGCGGGCGCGATGACGGCGGCGCTGCACGCGTTCGAGGAGACCGGCGACCGGTGGTGGACGGCCAAGACGCTGTACGGACTGGCCCAGCTGCACGCCGTCGCGGGCGACCACGACCGGGCGATCGGCGCCTACGAGCGCAGCATCGCTTTCGCCACCGGCCTCGGCTCGCAGGACGAGGTCTCGACCCGGCTCGGGCTGGCCACCGAACGCATGCGCGCCGGCGACCTGGACGGGGCCCGGCGCGACCTGGAGACCGCCGAGCGGGCGGTTCTGGAGCGCGGGCAGCCGCTGCTGGAGTTCGAGGTCCTGGGCGTCCTGGCCGAGCTGCACCGCCGCCGCGGCCAGGTCGAACGGGCCGAGCGGGCGCTCGACCGGATGGCGGCCGTCGCCCGCGAGCTGCTCCTGCCGGCGGAGGCCACCGACAACCGGCTGCTGCCCGCCCGGATGGCCAACCTGCTCACCGCCGGGGACACCATGCGCGCCCGCGAGCTGCTGCCCCACGCCGTGCGCGCGGCGCAGGCCAACATGGACGCCCCCGTCGCCGCGCAGCTCCTGGCCAGGCTCCAGTTCCTGGAGGGCGACCCGGCGGGCGCGGCCGTCTCGCTCGGCCTGAGCCAGGCCCTGCGCGGCGGCTTCGACCACGGCGACGCCGAGCTGCGCGCGCTGGCCGAGTCTCTCGCGGGGCGGCTCGGCCGGGCCGGCTACGCCGGCGCGTACCGGCGGGGCGCCGGCCTGACCCCGCACGAGGCGGCGGCGCGGCTGGCGGAGCTGTGCCTGCGGGAGCAGGAGAGACCGGCTCGGTGACGCTCCGGCCGGCGCGTGGCGGTGCCGGCCAGGCCGCCGCCGTCGGCGGTCATCATGGCGGCCGGGTCGAGGAGGTCGACGAGGGCCGCGATGTCCTTGGTCTCCCACGCCTCCTTGACCCGCCGCACCACCTCGGCCCGCCCATCCGCCGGCTGGCTTGCAGGCCGCGTCCTCGCCTCGGCCCAGGTCGCGCTCGGCATCGCGCACGTGCCGTCGCTCCATCTCCCCCTGCGCGTGCTGATGTTCGGGCTGAGCATGCTGGCCCTGGCCCGGCGCTGAACCCCCGGCCCGGGGCTCACCGGCGTTTTCCGGGACGCGGGGGCGCCCTCCTGGCGCGTCCCCGCGACGTCGCGCCCCCTGGCTGCCTACGTTGAGAACATGCAGGCACACGGCACCGGGCCGGCGGACCGCGGGCGCGGCCGCCCCGGCGACTCCCGCTACCTGCCGATCGGCGAGCACGGGCTGATCGGCGACCTGCGCACGGTCGCGCTCGTGGGCACCGACGGCACCATCGACTGGTACTGCTGCCCGCGCTTCGACGCCCCGTCGGTGTTCGGCTCGCTCCTGGACGCCGATCGGGGCGGCGCGTTCGAGCTGGCGGCCGACGTGCCGTACACGACCAAGCAGTTCTACTTCCCCGACACCAACGTGCTGATCACCCGCTTCTTCGCCGACGACGGCGTGGGCGAGATCCAGGACTTCATGCCCATCGAGGGCGACGCCTCCGAGGCCGACCGGCACCGGCTGATCCGGCGCGTCACCTGCGTGCGCGGCACGCTGCCGTTCCGCGCCCTGGTGGCGCCCCGCTTCGACTACGCCCGCCGGCCGCACACCGTCAGGCAGGAGGGCGGGCTGACGTTCTTCGCGTCGCCGTCGCTCACGCTGGAGCTGACCTCCAGCATCCCCGTCGAGCACGACGGCCGGGACGTGCGCGGCCGTTTCGTGCTGCGCGAGGGCGAGCGCGCCGTGTTCGCCCTCGACCGGCTCGCCTCCGGCGTCGAGCCCCGCGGCTGCCCGCTGGAGGAGGCCGAGCGGTTGTTCACCGCCACCGTGCAGTACTGGCGCCGATGGCTGTCGGCCTCCCGCTACCGGGGCCGCTGGCGGGAGGTCGTGCACCGGTCGGCGCTCACGCTCAAGCTGCTCACGTACGCGCCGACCGGCGGCATCGTGGCCGCGCCCACGACCAGCCTGCCCGAGCGGATCGGCGGGCGGCGCAACTGGGACTACCGGTACGTGTGGGTGCGCGACGCCGCGTTCTGCGTCTACGCCCTGCTGCGGCTCGGCTTCACCGAGGAGGCCGAGGCGTTCATGGCCTTCCTGGACGAGCACGTCCGGCTGGACGGCACCGGCGCGGGCGGGCCGCTGCAGATCATGTACGGCATCGACGGCCGCAGCGACCTGCCCGAGGAGGAGCTGCCGCACCTGGAGGGCTACCGCGGCTCGCGGCCCGTCCGGATCGGCAACGCCGCCGTGGACCAGCTCCAGCTCGACATCTACGGCGCGCTCATCGACTCGATGTACCTGTACAACAAGTGGGGCACGCCCATCTCCAGCCGGCGCTGGGACGAGCTGTGCACGCTGGTCGACTGGGTGTGCGAGCACTGGGACCAGCCCGACGAGGGCGTCTGGGAGACGCGCGGCGGGCGCAAGGACTTCACCTACTCCCGCCTGATGTGCTGGGTCGCCATCGAGCGCGCCATGCGCGTGGCCCTCCAGCGCGGCCTGCCCGCCGACATCCCGCGCTGGCGGGACAACCGTGACGCCATCTACCGCGACATCATGGAGCGCGGCTGGTCGGAGCGGCTGCGGGGGTTCGTGCAGCACTTCGGCGACGAGGTGCTCGACGCGGCCGTGCTGATGATGCCGCTGGCCAAGTTCGTCTCGCCGACCGACCCCAAGTGGTTGTCCACCCTCGACGCGCTCGGCGACACGCTGGTCTCCGACTCCCTGGTCTACCGCTACGACCCCGAGCTGAGCCCGGACGGCCTGGAGGGCCCCGAGGGCACGTTCTCGATCTGCTCGTTCTGGTACGTCGAGGCGCTGGCCCGGGCCGGCCGCGTCGAGGAGGCCCGGCTGGCCTTCGAGAAGATGCTCACCTACGCCAACCATCTCGGCCTGTACGCCGAGCAGATCGGGCACACCGGCGAGCAGCTCGGCAACTTCCCGCAGGCGTTCACCCATCTGGCGCTCATCAGCGCGGCCTTCAACCTCGATCACGCGCTCGGCTGAGCGGGGCGCGCGGCACGAAGGCGCGCCGGGGTGGGGGTGGGGCGGCGCTGGTCACACGGTGACCTCGGGGAGGCAAGCGCCTTGCCGTGAACACCCCTAGATAGGACAAATATGAAGATATGCCCCCACCTGGGCTGCGTACCGTTGACGTATGTCGCATCGGCTGACTGCGGAGGGGCCGACGCCGGACGGTCGTGCCCGGCGGGACGCCCCCCGTACCAGAACCCTCACCGGGGACGTGGCGGCGGCCGTCGACGAGGCCCTGGTCGAGGCGGCGGCCGAGACGGGCGCGCACCTCGCCACCCTGTACCTGCTGCACGAGACCGACCCCGTGCTGCTGATGGAGGCCGAGCTGGGGCTGCCCGGCTGGGGCGCCAAGCCCTGGACGAGGGTCAGGGCCGACGCCGACACGCCGGTGTCCGCCGCCGTCCGCCGGGGCGAGCTGGTCTGGGTGCCCGGCCCCGACGACATGGCCCGCCGGTTCCCGGGCACGGCGCTGTCCGTCCCGTACGCCTTCGCCCTGGCCGCCGCGCCGATCGACGGCGGCGAGCGCGTACGGGGATCGTGGGCGCTGGTCTGGCCCGCCACCCACCCTGACGTGCTCTCCCCCGCCGAGCTCACCACCGTCCACCGCACCAGCCGGCGCCTCGGCCGGCTGCTGACGGAGGCGGAGGACCACGGCCGCCCGCTGCGCCCGGCGGGACAGCCGCGCTCGCTCACCCTGCCCTCCGCCGGCCTCACCGACGCCCGGCAGGCCCCGGCCGCGCTCGACTGCCTCGACCGTCTCACCGACGGCATCGCCGCCATCGACGTCGAGGGCCACATCACCTTCTGCAACCCCGCCGCGACCGCGCTGCTCGGTCTCGACGGCGCCCCCGCGCAGGGCTGCCGGTTGTGGGACCGGGTGCCGTGGCTGCGCGATCCGGTGTTCGAGGACCGCTGCCGGGCCGCGTCGATCGGCCAGCACGTGGTCTCCTGCGTCGCCGGCCACCCCGACGGCCGCCTCATCCGCATCCGGCTGCATCCGACGCCGTCCGGGATCAGCCTGCACCTCGCCCCCGCCGAGACGGACCCGCCCGGCCCCGGCGAGGCCGCCCTCAGCGACGCGGCGGACGCCGGGTCACCGCCGCTGAGCGACTCCCGCGACTTCCTGCACGTGGCCTCCGCGCTGACCAAGGCGCTGGACGTGGGCGAGGTGGTGGACCTGGTCGCCGACCACGTCGCCCCCGCGTACGGCGTGCGTGCCATGGCCCTGCTGGTGGCCGAGGGCGGCAGGATGCGCGTCGCCGGCTCCCACGGCTGCGACCGTGAGGTGCTCGACCGCCTGAACGGCCTGCCCCTCACCTCCCCCACCCCCGCCGAACGCGTCATGCGCACGGGCCGGCCGCTGTTCTTCGGCAGCTGGGAGGAGCTCCGGCGCGAGGATGATCCGGACTGCGCGCGCTTCGACGACACGGCCGCGTGGGCGTTCCTGCCGCTCACGGTGTCGGAGCAGCGGATCGGCACCTGCGTGCTCGGCTTCGCGGACGAGCGCCGGTTCACCTCGCAGGAGCGTGCCACGCTGACCGCGCTGGCCGGCCTGATCGCCCGGGCGCTGGACCGCGCGCTGCTGTACGAGACCAAGGACCGCCTGGCCCACAGCCTGCAGACCGCCCTGCTCCCCGCCGCGCTGCCCGAGGTGGCGGGGTTGCGCAGCGCCGCCAGGTACGTGCCCGCCACCCGCGGCGTCGGCGTCGGCGGCGACTTCTACGACCTCGTCACGCTGGAGGACGGGGCGATCGCGGCCGTGATCGGCGACGTGCAGGGCCACAACATGACCGCGGCGGCGCTCATGGGCCAGGTGCGCACCGCCGTCCGCGCCTTCACCGGCACCGGCGCCGGCCCGGGCGAGGTGCTGCGGCACGCCAACCGGCTGCTGATCGAGCTGGGCACCGACCTGTTCACCAGTTGCCTGCTCGTCCACGTGGACCTGCGGCTGCGGACGTTCTGCGCGGCCAGCGCCGGGCACCCGCCGCCCCTGCTGTGCCTGCCGGAGCGGCACATCGACGTGATCGAGGTGCCCGCCGGCCCGCTGCTGGGCATCGACCTGGACGCGGAGTATCCGACCCTGAACGCGCCCTTCCCGCCCGAGGCCATTCTCGCGCTCTACACCGACGGCCTCGTGGAGGTGCCCGGCACCGACCCGGACGTCTGCATCGGCGCGCTCACCCGGCACCTGGCCGATGCGTGCGGGCAGCCGCTGCACCAGCTCATCGACACGCTGCTGGGCCACGCCCCGTCGCACCGGCGGCACGCCGACGACATCGCCGTGCTGCTGCTGAAGCACGACCCGTCGACGGCGGCGCCGCCCTGCCCTGTCTCATGACGGCCAGGGGGCTCCGGCCGGCGAGCCGTGGCCCCTGCGCTCCGGATGGCGGCCCGCCCGCCCCGGCCGTCGCCGGCGAGGGGTCAGTCCCAGCCGAGGCGTTGTTCCAGCAGCGCCTGCTGCGCCGGGTTGGCGGTCAGCTCCAGCGCCCGCTCATCGGCCCGGCGCGCCTGCTCGCCGCGTCCCAGGGCGCGCAGCAGCTCGGCCCGGGTGGCGTGCAGCAGCGGGTACCGCTCCAGCGCACCGGCGAGGCCGTCCAGCTCGGCCAGGGCCGCCCAGGGCCCTTGGACGTGCCACAACGCGATCGCCCGGTGCAACCGGGTGACGGGCGAGGGCGCCAGGTGCAGCAGCATGTCGTACAGCACCAGGATCTGCGCCCAGTCGGTCTCGGCGAAGCTCGCGGCCTCGGCGTGGCAGGCCACGATCGCCGCCTGCAGCTGATACGGACCCGGGCGGCGGCGGGTGCGGGCCGCGCGGGTGAGGAGGGCGGTGGCCTCGGAGATGGCCCGCCGGTCCCACAGGCCGCGGTCCTGGTCGGCCAGGAGCACCAGGCGGCCCTCGCCGTCGAAGCGGGCCGCGCCCCTGGCCCGGTGCAGCCGGATCAGCGCCAGCAGCCCGGCGGCCTCCGGCTCGTCCGGCACCAGGTTCACCAGCAGCGCCGCCAGCCACTCGGCGTCGTCCACCAGGTCGCGGGCCTGGGCCCGCGCGGCCGTGCTGCCCAGGTAGCCCTCGTTGAACAGCAGGTAGACGACCGCCAGCACCTCGCCCAGCCGCTGCGGCAGCTCGGCGCCGGGAGGGACGCGGTACGGGATGCCCGCCTCGCCGATCTTCCGCTTGGCGCGGGTGATGCGCTGCGCCACCGCCGTCTCGGGCACCACAAACGCCGCGGCGATCTGGGCCACCGACAGCCCGCACACCACCCGGAGGGTGAGCGCGATCTGCGCGGCGCGCGACAGCGCCGGGTGGCAGCAGGTGAAGATCAGCCGCAGCCGGTCGTCGGGCGGCGCGGGGCCGGGGCGGTCGAGCCGGGCCAGCTTGGCCCGGTAGTTCGACTCGCGGCGCAGCACGTCCAGACCTCGCCGCCGGGCCACGGTGAACAACCACGCGTCCGGCCGCTCCGGCACGCCCTCGACCGGCCAGCGCCGCAGCGCGGTCTCGACCGCGTCCTGGACCAGGTCCTCGGCCGCGGAGAAGTCGCCCAGCAGCGACACCAGCGACGCCGCCAGCCGGCCCGCGTGCTCCCGCACCACGCGGGCCAGCACCTCGTGACCGTCCCGGCCATCCGCCGGCCCGGGACCGGGCCGGCCGCCCGGCTCGGGGTGGCCGGGCGGGCCGGGGTGGCCGGGCGGGCCGGGGTGGCCGCCCGGCTCGGGGTGGGCGGGCGGGTCGGGGGCGGGGTCACCTGTCGATGCGGTCATGAGACGGGGCGGATCTCCACGATCGGGCAGGCGGGCCAGGAGCGGGCCAGCTTCAGCGCCTCGTCCAGGTCGGCCACCTCGATCTCGGCGAACCCGCTGACGACCTCCTTGCCCTCGACGAACGGCCCGTCGGTGACGATCGGCTCGCCCTGGTCCAGCCGCACCGTGGTCGCGGTGTGCACCGGAGCCAGATACGTGTGATGGGTGATCTTGTCGGCGTGCTCGGCGAACCACCGGCCCACCGCCTCGTAGGCGGCCCGCTGCTCCACCTCGCCCATCGCCTCCAGTTCCCGGGCGAACTGCTCGGTCTCGACGAACATCAGCACGTATTTCATGCGGCCCTCCTGCCCTTCGCCTGTGCCGTGACCCTTGGAGGTCCGGACCTCACCTCATAGACGAACGGCCGCGGCCTCGATCCGACAGGGACGCGAAATTTCCCGCCCCGGCTGTTCGCCCTGCGCCTGCCGCCCCCTCCCATCTCCGCAGATGCCGCGTCAGGAAGGGGGGCGGCTCCCCCCTTCCCCGGCCGGGGCCCGGCGCGGGGTGACGCGGCAGCGGCCGTCCGCGCAGGAGCGCTCCACGCGCCCGCGGCTGACCACCTCCGCGAGCCCCATCACCCAGCACAACGGGCAGCCGCGCAGCGCCAGCAGGCCCACCGGCAGCAGGAGCAGGCTGAGCAGCCCCACGACCGGGATCAGCGCGAACGACCCCGCGAGCAGCCCGAAGCCGGCGACGCCCCGCACGAGGTGGATCGACAGGGATCTCTCGGCGAACGAGGTCCCGCCCCGCGTCTCGACCGTTCTCATACCGGGGAGACCTCCTCCGAAACGTGCAGCCGGGCCCGTACGGCGGCGCGTGCCCGGTGCAGCCGGGACTTCATCGCCGCCGTGCTCAGCCCGAGGGCCTTGGCGACCGTACCTCCGGGCAGGCCCTGGACGTCGCGCATGATGAGCACCCGGCGCTGGTCGTCGGGCAGCGCGGCGATCGCCGCGGCGACGCGCTCGGCCTCCAGCCGGTCCAGCACGTCGTCCTCGGCCGAGGGCATGGCAGGCATGGCCGGCTCGCCGACCGGCTCCTGCCGGCGCAGCACGGCCTGGGCCCGCCGCAGGCACTCGTTGCGCACGATCCGGAACATCCAGGAGGCGAGCGCCGTGGCCGCGCGCAGCGTCCCGATCTTGCGGAACAGCACGATCATGGCCTCCTGCGCCGCGTCCTCGGCGTCCTGGCTGGTCGCGCAGAGCGCGAACGCGAACCGCCGGACGTGCGGGTACGCCCCCGAGACCAGCACGGCGATCGACGCCTCGTCACCCCCCTGGGCCGCCGTGACGAGCCGGTGCTCCGGCCAGGGGGCCGCGCCCGGGCTAGCCACGCGACCGTGCCTTCTTCCTGCGCAGGAACAGCACGCACCCGCACACCAGCACCGCCGCGACCAGCACGGCGATGACGATCTCCACCATCACTCCTCCTGAGGATTTCCACTCGGCCTCATTGCTCGGACGTCTATAAGAGCAACGGGACGGGAAAAGGATTCAGCCTTTCCCGGGAGACGACCGCTCCGGCCGCGCCGGCGCGGGGTCCCGGCGCGCGGGGAGGGCGGCGGCGAGCACGGCGACGGCGGCCATCGCCGCAGCGATGAGCGTGAACGCCTGCCCGTAGGCGGCGGCCAGTGCTCCCGCCGTGGCGTCGGCCCCGCCGGGCGGCTCGCCGGTCAGGGCGATCAGCGCGGCGAGGCCCAGCCCGCCGCCCAGTTGCTTGGCGGTGTTCATCAGCCCCGAGGCGGCGCCGGCGTCGGCCGGCCCGACGCCGGAGGTGACGGTGACGGTGAGGGGGGTGTTCAGCAGGCCGCCGCCGAGGGAGATCAGCACGGCCGGGCCGAGGATCGCCGCCAGGTAGGAGTCGCCGGGGGCGAGGGCGGCCTGCCAGAGGAATCCGGCCGCTCCGAGGAGGGCTCCGGCGGCGACGAGGACCCGGTGGCCGGCGCGGCGCATCAGCCACGGCGTCGCGTACAGGCCGACCAGCATGGTGAGCAGTGTGTGGGGCAGGAAGGCGAGGCCGGTCTGCAGCGGGCCGTAGCCGAGCACGCGCTGCATGGACAGGGTCAGGAAGTACCACATGGGGTTGAGGCAGGCGCCGGCCAGCAGCATCGCCAGGTTGCCCAGCCAGATCGCGCGCGGCCGGAGCAGGCGCGGCGGGATCAGCGGCGCGCGGGCCAGGCGTGCCTCTACCACGGCGAACAGCCCCAGCAGGACCACCCCGAGGAGGGCGTAGGCGGGCGCGCCGCCGAGCCCGTGGGCGAGCGCGACCATCCCGCCGGTGGCCAGCGCCGCGCCGAGGAGGTCCACCCGCCGCCCGGTCCCCCGTGCCGTGCCGGGGCCGAGCACGCGGGTCGCGGCCAGGCAGGCCAGCCCGATCGGCACGTTGACCAGGAGGATGGCGCGCCAGGACAGGTATTCGGTGAGCGCGCCGCCGATGAGGTTGCCCGCGGTGCCGCCGGCCAGGCTCACCGCGGTCCACACCGCGATGGCGCGGGTCCGGTGCGGCCCCTCCGGGAACGTCGTGGTGACGATCGCCAGGGTGACCGGGGCCAGGACGGCGGCGCCGAGCCCCTGGGCGGCGCGGGCGGCGACCAGCATGCCGCCGGAGCCGGACAGCCCGCCGACCAGGCTGGCCAGGGTGAACAGCGCGAGGCCGGCGGCGAGGACCCGGCGGTGCCCGTAGAGGTCGGCCAGGCGCCCGCCGAGCAGCAGGAACCCGCCGAAGACCAGGGCGTAGGCGTTGCCCACCCAGGCCAGGCCCCGGGGGTCGAAGCCGAGCGCGTCCTGGACGGACGGCAGCGCGACGTTCACCACCGACACGTCGAGCACCACCATGAACTGCGCCACGCAGACGAGCGCCAGAACGGCCCGCACCGGTCACCCCTCCACCAGATCGATGGGATCACATCGTTTTACCGGATGCAGCCTACAATCCGATATGGCCACATTGGAAAGGGGTCGGGTGATGGTCAGACGTGTCCGGGGGCCGGGGGCGCAGCACGAGGAGCGCCGCAACGAGATCGCCGACGCCGTGCTCGCCATCGTGGCCGAACGCGGGCTGGCCGCGGTGTCGCTGACCACGGTGGCCGCCCGGGCCGGCATCTCGCCCGGCCGGGTGCAGCACTACTTCCCCGCCAAGCGCGGGCTCATCGAGGCGGCGTTCGAGCGCGGCAACGAGCTGTCCGGCCGGCGCATCCGGCAGAAGACCGCCTCGGGGGCCGCCGACCCGCGCCTGGTGCTCACCACGGTGCTCACCGAGCTCATCCCGTACGACGCCGCCACCGAGGCCCACATGCGCGTGCGCCAGTCCTTCCACGCGCTCGGCTTCGCCGACGAGGGCATCGCGGCCCGGCTGCGCGCGCTGTACGCCGACTTCCACCGCCGGATGGCCGACCTCGTCCGCGCGGACCAGCAGGCCGGCCGCATCCGCCGCGACGTGCGGCCGGAGGGCGCGGCCCTGGCCCTCGTGGCCCTGGCCGAAGGGCTGGCCGCCTACGTGCTCACCGGCGTCGCCGCTCCCGAGGTGGCGCGCGAACGGCTGCTCGACGAGATCGCCGCGCTCTACGCCTGAGCGGGCACCCCTGCCGGGGACGAGCGCCCCTCGGGCGCTTCCCTTCCGGAAGGGCCCCTGCCGGGGACGAGTACCCCTCGGGCGCTTCCCTTCCGGGGGGCGCCGCGCCACCGGGGTATCGTCGTCTGAACGCTGTCGGCCCACCTCCAACCGTCACGTAAAGTTAATCTGACGTAAGGGTAGGTTCGGCTCCCGGCAGCGGGCCCACACCGGCGCGACGACGCGGAGGAGACGGATGTCCGACAGGCGGGTTCAGATCGGCGAGGTGGCCGAGCGGCTCGGGCTGTCCCTGCGGACGATCCGGCACTACGAGGAGGTCGGCCTGATCGTGCCCGAGCGCACGAGCGGCGGCTTCCGGCTCTACAGCGAGACCGACATCGCCCGCCTGGCCCTCATCAAGCGGATGAAGCCCCTGGGTTTCAGCCTGGAGGAGATGCGCGACCTGCTGGAGATCAGCGACCGGATCGCGGCCGGCGACGACGACCCCACGCTGGTCTCCCGGCTGGCCCTGTTCGAGCGCGCGGTCGCCGACCGGGCCGACCGGCTGCGCGAGCAGCTGGCGATGGCGCGGGAGTTCGCCGAGCAGCTGCGCCGCCAGCGGCAGAAGGCCGGCGCCTCCGCCTGACCGAATGAGACGTTTGTCACGCCGGCCACTCCTCGGCCAACCCTAACGTTAGGGTAGATTCAAGCTCGGCCGCGGCCCGGGCTTCCGCGCGGGCCCGCTCCGGCCGGACGCCTGCGCCCGCCGGTGCCGGGCACGCGTCCACCTGCCATTCGACGCCCCGGTCCGTACGGATCACGGCGTCCGCCTGTCATGTGACGTCCCGAACCGTACGGGGTCGTGGCGTCCGCCCGCCCGTCGTTGACGCCCCGGCTCCGTACCGGCCGGGGGTACGCCCTCCTGTCTGGATGATCTCTTTGTCTGCTGGTTCCACGGTGGCCGCGCGCCGCCCGCGCATGCCCGATCTGCGCCACCTGACGCCCCGGGTGCTCCGTACCGAGTTGCTGTCCGGCCTGGTGGTGGCCCTGGCGCTGATCCCCGAGGCGATCTCGTTCTCGATCATCGCCGGCGTGGACCCCAGCATCGGGTTGTTCGCCTCGTTCACCATGGCCGTGGTGATCTCGATCGTCGGCGGGCGGCCGGCCATGATCTCGGCCGCGACGGGCGCGATCGCCCTGGTGGTGGCGCCGCTGGCGCGCGAGCATGGGCTGGGCTACCTGGTCGCCACCGTCATCCTGGGCGGGATCTTCCAGGTGGCGCTCGGCGCGCTCGGGGTGGCCAGGCTGATGCGGTTCGTGCCGCGCAGCGTCATGGTGGGCTTCGTCAACGCGCTGGCCATCCTGATCTTCATGGCGCAGGTGCCGGAGCTGATCGACGTGCCGTGGGTGGTCTACCCGCTGGTGCTCGGCGGGCTGGCGCTGATGGTGTTCTTCCCGCGCGTCACCAGGGCCGTGCCGGCGCCGCTGGTGTCCATCGCCATCCTGACCGCCATCACCCTGGGCGCCGGCCTGGCGGTGCCGACCGTCGGCGACAAGGGCGCGCTGCCGTCGTCGCTGCCCGTACCGGGCCTGCCGGACGTGCCCTTCACCCTGGACACCCTCACCCTCATCGCCCCGTACGCCCTCGCCTTCGCGCTGGTCGGCCTGATGGAGTCGCTGATGACCGCCAAACTGGTGGACGACATCACCGACACCCGCTCCGGCAAGACCCGCGAGTCCATCGGCCAGGGCATCGCCAACATCGTCACCGGCGTCTTCGGCGGCATGGGCGGCTGCGCGATGATCGGCCAGACGATGATCAACGTGCGCAGCGGCGGCGCCAGGACCCGGCTGTCCACGTTCAGCGCGGGCGTCTTCCTCATGGTCCTGTGCATCGTCTTCGGCCCGTGGGTGTCGCAGATCCCGATGGCCGCGCTGGTCGCGGTGATGATCCTGGTGTCGTTCGGCACCTTCGACTGGCACTCCGTCGCCCCTGCCACGCTCAGGCGCATGCCCGCCGGCGAGATCATCGTCATGGTGATCACCGTCGCCGTCGTGGTCGCCACCCACAACCTGGCCATCGGCGTCGTCGTCGGCTCGCTGACCGGCCTGATCATCTTCGCCCGCCGGGTCGCCCACCTGGCCGGCGTCACAGCCTGCCTCGACCCGGACGGCAAGCAGGTCGTCTACGCCGTCACCGGCGAGCTGTTCTTCGCCTCCAGCAACGACCTCGTCTACCAGTTCGACTACGCGGGCGACCCCGACGACGTGGTCATCGACCTGACCGGCGCCCACATCTGGGACGCCTCCTCGGTCGCGGCCCTGGACGCCGTCGAGACCAAGTACGCCGCCCGCGGCAAGAAGGTCACCATCGTCGGCCTCAACCAGCCCAGCGCCCGCATGCACGCCACCTTGTCCGGCGAGCTGTCCGGCGGCCACTGACCCGGCCGCGCGGCCGGGCGCGGTGGCCGGGCGCGGTGGCCGGGCGCGGTGGCCGGGCGCGGTGGCCGGGCGCGGTGGCCGGGCGCGGTGGCCGGGCGCGGTGGCGCGGTGGCCGGGCGCGGTGGCCGGGCGCGGTGGCCGGGCGCGGGGAGGTCAGCCGGTGCGGTCGGCCGTGGTGGGCACGGGGTCGGCCGTCGCCGTCCGGGCCCTGCCCCGCCTCAGTACGAGCCAGCCCGCCACCCCGGCGGCCGATCCCACGCCGAGGATCCAGGCGGCGGTCGCATTGCTCACCTCCAGGAGCTTCAGCGCCGAGGCGAGCAGGACCAGCGCCAGCAGCGCCCGGATGAGCCCGCTCGGCGCCCGGGAGGAGACGCGCGCCCCGAGGTAGACCCCGGGGATCGAGCCGAGGATGAGCGAGGTGGTCAGGTGCAGCCGGAAGTCCCCGTAGAGCAGGTGGCCGAGCGCGGCGGCGCCGACCAGGGGCACGGCCTGCACCAGGTCGGTGCCCACGAGCTGGTTGGCCTTGAGCGCGGGGTAGAGCGCGAGCAGCGCGACGATGATCAGTGATCCCGCGCCCACCGAGGAGACGCCGACGGTGACGCCGCCCACCATGCCGACCAGCAGGGTCGGGATGGGCCGGACCGTGATGGCGGCCAGGTCGGAGCCGGGCCCGGGCCGCTCCCGCGCGGCCAGGAGGGACTTGGCGACGAGCCCGGCCACGGCCAGCAGCAGCGCGACGCCCAGGGCGTGCTTCACGGCCTCCTGGGCGGCCGCCTCCTCGCCGAACGCGCGGGCGAGGAACACCCCGCAGAACGCGGCGGGCACCGACCCGGCGCACAACCACGCCACCAGCCGCAGGTTGACGGTGCCGTGGCGCAGGTGGACGTAGCCGCCGATCGGCTTCATGACGGCCGAGGCCACCAGGTCGCTGGAGACGGCCGCCAGCGGCGGCACGTTGAAGAAGAGCAGCATCATGGGCGTCATGAGGGCCCCGCCGCCCATGCCGGTGAGCCCCACGATCACGGCCACCAGGAAGGAGCCGACGAGAAGGGGGAAGTCGATGATCACGCGGCTGTCACACCCCCGCGACCGGCGCCGGGCAGGCACGCCGCCGGGGCGGCGCTGTCATGGGCATGGGCAGATCGGGGGATGCTCGTCGGCATTCGGCCTTCTCCTCACGGTGAGCGACTGTTCGACTCCATGCAGTCACGGCCGGTCGGCGTGCCGGAAGTGACCGGCTGGACAGATGTTGCTGCAGGTCCGGGGCGTGCGCCCGGCGACCTTGCCGTACGGTGCGATTCTTGGCGGTTCGCCCTCAAGCTCTGGACAGCCGACTCCGTACAGTTATCTTCTGATTACATGGAGAATGCGCATGCGGAGCGGCTGCCGAGCGATGGCGGGAGCGGCTCGGAGCCCGATGTCCGGTTCACCTTCGCCAACGAACGCACCTTCCTGGCCTGGAGCAGGACCGCGCTGGCGCTGGTCATCGCCGGGCTGGCGATCGTCCAGGTGCTGCCCCCTTTCGCCGGGCTGCCCGGCGGGCGGCGCATGCTCGCGCTGCCGCTCATCCTGTTAGGCGCGCTCCTCCCCGGCGGCGCCTACCTGGACTGGCGCCGCAACCAGCGCGCGATGCGGCACGGCCGGCAACTGCCGCGCTCGGCGCTGCCGCGCGTCCTGGTGATCGTGATCACCGCCGTGGCGCTCGTCGCCATCGCCTTCGTCGCCCTGTCCGGCTGACATGGGGCCCGCCGACCTCCGCGACGGGCCCGCGTGGGACCCGGGGCTGGCGCGTGAGCGGACGCAGCTCGCCTGGACGCGTACGACGATGTCGCTCATCGCGCTGGGCACCGCCATCGTCAGGGCCGCGCCCCTGCCGGGCCTGGCCATCCTGGCGATGGGGGCCTTCACGTGGGTGGTGAGCCACCGCCTGGGCGGCTCTCACCCGTACGGCGGGGAGCGCAGGCGGCGGCGCCCGCTGAAGGCGATCGCCATCGCCATCACCCTGGTCTCCCTGGCGGCGCTGGTCACGACCGTGCTGGTCCCCGGCGCGCGCACCGCCCGCTCACCCCTGCTGCCCGCCCCCGCACCCGCCCCCGCCGGGCCGGCCGCGCCGCCGCCGGTGCGGTGACGGGCGCCACGGGCCGCGCCGTCACGGCGCGGTCGGTGATCAGGGATGGGCGTCTTCGCCGGAGGCGGAGGGCCGCCTGAATGCCGCCCCCGGCGAAGACGTGCCCGTCAGAACATGCCCGTCAGAACATGCCCGTCAGAACATGCCCGTCAGAACATGCCCATCAGAACGTGCCCGTCGGGAATGTGTGCGTCAGATGCGGGTCCACCGCTGGTTGGCGCCGCCGTTGCAGGACCAGATGATCAGCTTGGTGCCGTTGGCGGTGGCGTTCTCCGGCACGTCCAGGCACAGGCCCGACTGCACCCCGGTCACGGTGCCGTCGGCGTTGAGCCGCCATCGCTGGTTGGCCTGCCCGTTGCAGTCCCAGATGATCACCTGGGTGCCGTTGGCGGTGCCCTGCTCGTAGGCGTCCAGGCACTTGGCGCCGTAGACCCGCAGCTCGCCGCTCGCGGTGGGCGTCCAGCGCTGGTTGGCCTGGCCGTTGCAGTCCCAGATCTGCGCCTGCGCGCCGTTGGCCTGCGAGGCGCCGGTGACGTCCAGGCAGCGGCCCGACCCGGCCCCTCTGAGCGAGACCTCGGGGACGATGCCGCCGCCGGTCACGACGTACATGGCCGCCCCGTGCCCCGGCACCGGCGCGCTGATCGTCCCGGAGCTGGTGGACGTCGTGTGCGCCCACAGGTCACGCACCGTGTACGAGGACGCCGCGCCCAGCCCCAGGGCCGCGGCCGTGGTGGACACCGTGGCGGTCGAGGTGCCCCGGTTGAGCAGGACGACCGCGACCGAGCCGTTCGACATCGGCTTGCGCCAGACCTCCAGGTTCCCGCTGTCACCGATCTTGTGGCCCTGCCTGCCGCCCCAGTCCTGGTTGACCGCGATGACCTCGGTGTTCGTCAGGATGGACCGGGTCTCCGCGCTCATCGACCGCAGGTCGTTGCCGGCGATGAGGGGCGCGTTCAGCAGGGACCACAGGCTGAAGTGCGCCCGCCCCTCGGTCGCCGTCAGCGCGCCGACGCCCACCTCCAGCATGTCCGGGTCGTTCCAGCCGCCCGGCCCCGAGTACGCCTCGAGCCCGACCTGCCGGTCCAGGATGCCCATGATGGAGTTCCAGTTCGCCGCGATGTCGCCCGTCGTCCGCCAGGAGTTGCCCACCGGCATCCCCCAGGTCCACACGTTCTCCTGGCCCCAGTTGCACAGGCTGTACAGGATCGGCCGTCCGGTGGCGGCCAGCGCGTCCCGCATCGCGGTGTAGCGCTCCAGCCCGCTCTTGCCCTGGTGGTCGCCGCAGTTGTCGTACTTCAGGTAGTCGATCCCCCACGACGCCCACAGCGCGGCGTCGCGCCGCTCGTAACCCAGGCTGGCCGGGTACCCGGCGCACGTGGTCGTCCCGGCCGAGGAGTAGATGCCGAGCTTCAGCCCCTTGGCGTGGACGTAGTCCGCCAGCGCCTTGATGCCGCTGGGGAACTTCTGCGGGTCCGCCACCAGGTTCCCGCTGGCGTCGCGGCTCCTGGTGGACCAGCAGTCGTCGATGTTGACGTACTCGTAGCCGGCCGCCGCCATGCCGCTGGAGACCATGGCGTCGGCGGTCTGCCGGATGAGGGTCTCGTTGACGTCGCAGAAGAAGGTGTTCCAGTCGTTCCACCCCATCTGCGGCGTACGGGCGAGCCCGTTGTCCAGCGCGACGGCCGGCGACGACGTGCCGCCGACCGCGACCAGCGAGCCGGCCGCGAGCAGCACGGCCAGGAGCCACCTCATGACCTTGCGCATCTGACCTCCAACTTCGGGACGGGTCACGTGCGGGCGGGCGCCGGGCCGCTGCCCGGCGCCGGGGAGCACTACTGGAACGAGGCGTCGTCGACGGAGAAGCCGTCGGTGCCGGCGGCCGTCTCGACGTAGAAGGTGGCGGCGGTCAGCGTTCCGCTCCATGACACGGTCGCCGTGCCGGTGAGCCGGGTCCAGCCGCCGGAGCCGACCGGGGTCGCCGGGGTGAGCTGGTGGTAGGTCGTCGTGCCGCCGGCGGTGACCGCCAGGGTCGCCTTCGCGCTGGGCGTGCCGGCGTGCGCCCGCACCCAGACGCTCGTGGTGTAGCTCTTGCCGTTGGTGAGCTTGGCGGTCACGTCCTGGGTGGTGCCCTGCCACGACGCCGTGCGGCCGTCGATGGACAGCGCCCGCGCGCCTCCGTGCACCGGGGAGGTGACGGACGACAGGGTGCCGCCGGACGCGCCCCAGCCCGTGGTGCCGCTCTCCATGTCGCCGTTGGCCAGCAGGTTCCCGCCGGAGCCGCCGGTGAACTGCCACCAGTCGACGTTGAACAGGTAGCCGCTGCCGCCGGTGTAGGTGAAGTACAGGTCATGGGTGCCCGTCGCGCCGGTCACCGGGCAGGTGACCGTCGTCCACGTCTGCCAGCCGCCGGTGCCCGGCACGGCGCACGTGCCGACCAGGGTGCCGTTGACGCCGCCGAGGCGCAGCTCGATGCGCCCGCCACCGGCCGCCGAGGCCACCCGGGCCGTGAAGGACCTCGCGCCGGAGCCGAAGGCGACGCCCTTGACCTTGACGTAGTCGCCGTGCTCGATCCAGCCGACGTTCATGCCGCCCTCGGCGGAGCGCTCGGTCTCCACGCCGGACGCCCAGGCGATCGTCTCGGCCTCCTGGCGGACGTACGGGTCCAGCGTGCCCACCTGCGGAGCCCCGGCCGTGGTCATGGTGATCGTGGGGATGCTCCCGTCGGCGTTGTAGGCGAACCTCTCCACGGCCACCGAGCGGGTGAAGCCGCCACCGCCCGGCAGGGCGCCGTTGTGGTAGAAGAAGTACGATCCGCCCTTGAAGTCGACGATGCCGGCGTGGTTGGTGAAGCTGCTGCCCTGGGTGGGCATGACCGTCCCCCGGTAGGTCCAGGGGCCGGTGGGGCCGGGGGCCGTGGAGTAGGCGATGAACTCCGAGCAGCACTTCGCGGCGAAGACGTTGTAGTAGAGGCCGTTGCGCTTGTAGACCCAGGGCCCCTCCTCGTACAACGTCGGCCTGCTCGGGTTGCCGGTGCGGGTGCCGAAGCCGGCCGTGGTGAGCGGGATCTGGGCGGGGCTGCCCGAGTACGAGATCATGTCCGGGTTGAGCTTGACGTACCAGAGGTTGGGGTTGCCCCAGTAGAGGTAGGCCTGGCCGTTGTCGTCGATGAAGACGCTGGGGTCGATCTCGCCGTTCCTGACCAGCGGGCGGCCGATGGCGTCGGTGAACGGCCCGGTGGGGCTGTCGGAGACGCCGACGCCGATGGCCATCTGGCCGCTGGCCCGGTCCTTCACCGGCACGTACCAGTAGAACTTGCCGTTGCGGTGGATCGCCTGGCCGGCCCAGGCGTCCGCGCTCGCCCAGCTGAAGGTGGCCACGCTCATCGGCGAGCCGTGGTCGGTCCAGTTCACCATGTCGGCGGACGACCAGAGCCGCCACTCCTTCATCGTGAAGTAGGTCGAGCCGTCCTCGTCGTGGCCGGTGTAGAGGTAGACCCGGCCGTCGTGCACGAGCGGGGCCGGGTCGGCGGTGTAGATCGTCTGGACGATCGGGTTGTCCGCCCTGGCGGTGCCGGGGACCATCGAGACGGCGCAGAGCAGCGCCACGATCAGCAGCGCGGCGCGCCTGAACGGGACGCCGAGCCGGAGGGGGGAGGCGGCTTTCATGATCATCCTCCGAAGTCGGGCGAGCATGGTCGTCCGGTGAAGGCGGGCATGGCCGTCTTCACCGGACCTGGCAGGTCGTCCGCTGACCGCGCGAGGTCATCTCGCGAGGCCACACGGTCATGCGAGCGGGGCCGGGCCGTCATCCGGGCGGGGCCGGGCCGTCATCCGGGCGGGGCCGGGCCGTCATGCGAGCGGGGCCGGCGGTCATGCGGGCGGGTCAGGTGCGGGTCCAGCGCTGGTTGGCGCCGCCATGGCAGGTGTAGAGCTGGAGCCGGGTGCCGTTGGCGGTGCCCTGGCCCACCGCGTCCAGGCACAGCCCGGACTGCACGCCGGTGACGGTGCCGTCGGAGTTCAGGCGCCACTTCTGGTTGGCGCCGCCCCAGCAGGAGTAGATCTGGATCCTGGCGCCGTTGCCGGTGCCGGCCGCGTCGAGGCACTTGCCGCCGTAGACCCGCAGCTCGCCGTCGGCGGTGGCGGCCCACTGCTGGTTGGCCTGGCCGTTGCAGTCCCAGAGCTGCACCTGCGTGCCGTCCGCGGTGGCCGCGCCGGGCACGTCCAGGCAGAGCCCCGAGCCCACTCCCCTGAGCTGCCCCGCGGGCGGCGACGTCGGTGTCGTGGTGGACGAGCCGCCGTCGAGGCCGAAGAAGCGGATGGCGTACGCGGCCATCCCGGCGTGCGGCAGGTCATGGCCGGCGCCGTTGACCGTGTACGCCTCCACCTGCCCCGACCCGAAGACCCGCCGGCTCCATCCCGGCTGCGGGCTGTCGGTGGAGGCAGGGGTCTGGCTCAGGCCGTGCACGTTGGTCCACTGGTCGACCTCCTCCTGCAGCATCGTGTAGGGCAGGACGGAGTCGGCGGTGCCGTGCCAGGCCATCACGCGCGGCCGGGGCCCGGTGTAGCCGGGGTAGGCGTTCCTGGCCAGGTCACCCCACTGCTGCGGCGTCTTGTTCCCGCACCCGGCGGGGCCGAGGCAGCCGTAGGGGACCCCCGCGAACGGCGCGCCGGCCTTGAACACGTCGGGGTAGGTGGCCAGCAGGTTGAGGGTCTCCATCGCGCCGGAGGAGAAGCCGGTGGCGAAGACCCGCTCCGGGTCACCGTTGTGGCGTTGCAGCACGTGCTGGACCATGGAGACGATCGACACCGGGTCGCTGCCGCCGCCGTGGCGCAGGGCCGCCTCCGACCACACGTCGAAGCAGTTCGACATGCCGTTGGCGCTCTTGTTCGCCTGCGGGTAGACGACGATGAAGCCGTGCCGGTCGGCCAGCGAGGCGAACTCGGTGCCCTGGTGGAAGCCGGGGGCCCAGCCGTTGCAGCCGTGCATCGCCACCAGCACGCCGGGCCGGGGCGCCACCCGGTCGGGAACATAGAGGTACATCCGCAGGCCGCCGGGGTTGGCCCCGAAGTTCGTCACCTCGGTGAGGGCCGCCGCCGACGCCCGCGGCGTGACCGTGAGGAACATGGACAGAGCGGTGACCGCCGCCGCGATCAGGGCCGCCAGGCCGACTCCGAGACCGGCGCGCCTGCCGCGCGCCGTCCTGGGCCGCGCTTCTTTCATGGTTCCGCCTCTCTGTGCCGCCGTCGCGGCGGAGACCTGTCGCATCGGGCGAACGCCTGCTTGTTAGCGCTAACAAAGCAGGTTGCTGATCGGACTCCTCCTCCTCGGGCCGGATGGGAGGTGGTGGCGGGACGGAGCAAATATGAGGCGGAAACCTACTGTCAAGAGACGCCGGGCACCGACGGGACGGGACGCGTCGGCCGACGGGCAGGATGACCTCGGACGATGCGGTCCGGCCGGGCCCGGAGAATCGCGGGCCGCGGTGAAACTTTCATCTGGAGCCCCCGATTGACACCGCATCCCGAAAGTTTCAAACCCGCCGAAGACCCATCTGGCCAGTGCAAGCCGCATGAGCCTGAAGGGCGATCACCGAAAGTTTTTACTCTTCCTTGACAAGTTTCGGGAAGATCCACACACTGAGTGCCCGAGACGACCTCCCCTGCCGGATCGGTGGTGCGCGGCAGGAATCCGCCGTCACGACGCCCAGGTGGTGCGCGCTCCCTCGCGAGCACGGCGTCGATGCGGCGTCGGTCCGGACGTCTACGCGGCGCCGATGCGGCTCCGATGCGGCGGACGTCCCCGCACGCTCCTTTCCCATGACTCGCTTATGGAGGCTCAGGCATGAGCGACACCATGTCCACACCCCCCGGGTCCCCACCCGCCGGACCCCTGCCCGCCGGACCCCTGCCCGCCGGACCCCTGCCCCCCGCCCGGCGCCCGGCCGCCGGGCGCCGGCCCGCGCTGATCGCCGGCGCGCTCGGCGCGCTCGGCCTGATCGCCGCGCTGACGGCGCCCCTTCCCGCGGACGCCGCCGCGAGCACGCTCGGCGCGGCGGCCGCGCAGAGCGGCCGCTACTTCGGCACCGCCATCGCGGCGGGCAAGCTCGGCGACTCCGCCTACACCACGATCGCCAACCGCGAATTCACCATGGTGACGGCCGAGAACGAGATGAAGATCGACGCCACCGAGCCCAACCGGGGCCAGTTCAACTTCACCGCCGGGGACCGGATCTACAACTGGGCCGTCCAGAACGGCAAGCGGGTGCGCGGGCACACCCTGGCCTGGCACTCCCAGCAGCCGGGCTGGATGCAGCAGCTGTCGGGCAGCTCGCTGCGCCAGGCGATGATCAACCACATCAACGGCGTCATGGGCCACTACAGGGGCAAGATCTACGCCTGGGACGTGGTCAACGAGGCCTACGCCGACGGCAACTCCGGCGGGCGGCGCGACTCCAACCTCCAGCGCACCGGCAACGACTGGATCGAGGTGGCCTTCCGCACCGCGCGCGCCGCCGACCCGGCCGCCAAGCTGTGCTACAACGACTACAACATCGACAACTGGAACTGGGCCAAGACGCAGGGCGTCTACAACATGGTCAGAGACTTCAAGGCCCGCGGCGTGCCGATCGACTGCGTCGGCCTGCAGTCCCACTTCAACAGCAACAGCCCGTACAACAGCAACTACCGCACGACCATCCAGAGCTTCGCCGCGCTGGGCGTCGACGTGCAGATCACCGAGCTGGACATCCAGGGCGGCTCGGCCACCACGTACGCCAACGTCGTCAACGACTGCCTGGCGGTGCCGCGCTGCACCGGCATCACCGTGTGGGGGGTGCGCGACACCGACTCCTGGCTCGGCTCCGGCGCCGCCGCGCTGCTCTTCGACGGCAACGGCAACAAGAAGCCCGCCTACACCTCGGTGCTGAACGCGCTCAACGGCGGCACCACCACCCCGCCGCCCGGCGGTGACGGGGAGATCAGGAGCACGGCCTCCGGCCGCTGCGTGGACGTGCCCAACGCCGCCACCACCGACGGCACGCAGGTGCAGCTGTGGGACTGCAACGGCCAGAGCAACCAGCAGTGGACGCGGACCTCGGCGGGCGAGCTGAAGGTCTACGGCGACAAGTGCCTCGACGCCGGCGGCACGGGCAACGGCGCCAGGGTGCAGATCTACTCCTGCTGGGGCGGCGACAACCAGAAGTGGCGCGTCAACTCCGACGGCTCCATCGTGGGCGTGCAGTCCGGGCTGTGCCTCGACGCCGCCGGCGGCGGCACCGGCAACGGCACGCGGCTGCAGCTCTACAGCTGCTGGGGCGGCAGCAACCAGAAGTGGACCTACGACGCGGGCGCCACGCCGTAGCCACGGCCCCCCCGGGCGGTGCGGCCGACGCCTGAGCGTCGGCCCCGCCGCCCGGGGCAGAGGACGGCCCGGGAAGACCGGGCGCCTCCGCCGGGGACGGCAACGTAATCCTCAATCTCTCGCAACGTACCGGTTGTCACCCGGTAACTTCTGTGAAACTTTCTCGTGAGCGAGCAGTGCGGCGTGATCCGGGAGAGCGGAACCGCATCGCCCGCGGAAGGGATTCGTGCCGTGAGCGGCTGCCGCACCTGACTGTTAGCGCTAACACCCCCCCGTGGTGACCGGCGGTGACCGGTCCCCGCCCCCATCTCCGAGGAGCACCCCATGTCCTTGAGCCGTCGTCAGCTCCTGCAGGCCGCGGGCGCGACCGCCGCGTTCTCGGTCGCCGGCCAGGTGGCCGGCGCCTCCCCCGTGCACGCCGCCGCGGTCCCCTGGGCCAGGCCCGACCTCGGCGTCTCGGCCTACGAGTTCGACCTCGGCGAGGTCCGGCTGACCTCCGGCCGCTGGCTGGACAACCAGCAGCGCACCCTCGCCTACCTGCGCTTCGTCGACGTCGAACGGCTGCTGTACGTCTTCAGGGCCAACCACCGCCTGTCCACCGGCGGCGCGGCGGCCAACGGCGGCTGGGACGCGCCCACCTTCCCGTTCCGCTCCCACATGCAGGGCCACTTCCTGACCGCGTGGGCGCAGGCGTACGCCGTGCTCGGCGACACCGTCTGCCGGGACAAGGCCAACCGGATGGTGGCCGAGCTGGCCCGCTGCCAGGCGAACAACGCCGCCGCCGGATTCGGCGCCGGCTACCTGTCCGGCTTCCCCGAGTCGGACATCACGGCCGTGGAGAACCGCACCCTGACCAACGGCAACGTGCCGTACTACTGCATCCACAAGACCATGGCCGGGCTGCTGGACGCCTGGCGGCTGATCGGCAACACCCAGGCCAGGACCGTGCTGCTGGCCCTGGCCGGCTGGGTGGACGCCCGCACCTCGCGCCTGGGGTCGAGCCGGATGCAGGCCATGCTCGGCACCGAGTTCGGCGGCATGAACGCGGTGCTGACGGACCTGTACCAGATGACCGGCGACGCCCGCTGGCTGGCCACGGCGCAGCGGTTCGACCACGCGGCCGTGTTCGACCCGCTGGCGGCCGGCCAGGACCGGCTCAACGGGCTGCACGCCAACACGCAGGTGCCCAAGTGGATCGGGGCGGCCCGCGAGTACAAGGCGACGGGCACGACCCGCTACCGCGACATCGCGGCCAACGCCTGGTCCATCACCGTCGGCGCGCACACGTACGTGAACGGCTCCAACAGCCAGGCCGAGCACTTCCGCGCCCCCAACGCGATCGCCGCCCACCTGACCAGGGACACCGGCGAGGCGTGCAACACCTACAACATGCTCAAGCTGACCCGGGAGCTGTGGCTGCTGTCGCCGGACCGGGCCGACTACTTCGACTACTACGAGAACGCCCTGCTCAACCACCTGATCGGGCAGCAGAACCCGGCGGACGCGCACGGGCACGTCACCTACTTCACCCCGCTCAACCCCGGCGGGCGGCGGGGGGTCGGCCCGGCCTGGGGCGGCGGCACCTGGAGCACGGACTACAACTCGTTCTGGTGCTGCCAGGGCACCGGGATCGAGACCAACACCAAGCTGATGGACTCGATCTACTTCCACAACGGCACCACGCTGTTCGTGAACCTGTTCGTGCCCTCCACGCTCACCTGGACCCGGCGCGGCATCACGGTCACCCAGACCACCTCCTACCCGGTCGGCGACACCACGTCGCTGCGGGTCACCGGCGAGGCGGGCGGGTCGTGGACGATGCGCATCCGCATCCCCGCCTGGACCCAGGGCGCCACGATCAGCGTCAACGGGGTCGAGCAGGACGTCGCCACCACGCCGGGCTCCTACGCCGCCCTCACCCGGACGTGGGCGTCGGGCGACACCGTCACCGTGCGGCTGCCCATGCGGGTGGTGCTGCGGGCCGCCAACGACAACCCGCAGGTGCAGGCCGTCACCTACGGCCCGGTCGTGCTGTCGGGCGACTACGGCGGCACCGCCCTGTCGGCGGCCCCCGCCCTGGTCCCTTCCTCGATCACCCGGACCGGCTCCTCCTCCCTGTCGTTCACGGCCACGGCCGACGGCGCGCCGGTGCGGCTGGGGCCGTTCCACGACGCGCACGGCCACAACTACGTCGTCTACTGGAACACCGGCGGGCAGGGCGGCGGCTCGGCGAGCTTCCGGCTGCTCAACGCGGCCAGCGGGCTGGCGCTCGGCATCCAGGACATGTCCACCGCCGACGGCGGCCCCGCCCTGCAGTGGACCGACAACGGCACCGCCGACCACGACTGGGTGCCGATCGTGGACGGCGGCGCGCTGCGCTTCCGCAACGTGCACAGCGGCAAGGTGCTCGGCGTGGAGAACATGTCCACCGCCGACGACGCGCGGGTGCTGCAGTGGGCCGACAACGGCACCGCCGACCACCGCTGGACGGTCATCGACGCGGGCGACGGCTCCGTCAGGATCCGCAACGTGCACAGCTCCAAGCTGCTCGGCGTCCGCAACGGCTCGACGGCCAACGGCGCCGCGGTGGTCCAGGACTCCGACAACGGCAGCCCGGACAACCTGTGGCGGTTCGTGCCGAACGGCGCGCGGCGCGTGCAGAACGTGGGCACCGGGATGGTGCTCGGCGTGACCGGCATGTCCACCTCCGACGGCGCGCTCGTCGTGCAGTGGGGCGACACGGGCACCGCCGACCACCTGTGGACGGCGGTCGTGGACACCGCCGGTCACCTGCGGCTGCGCAACTCCCACAGCCAGAAGGTGCTGGGCGTGGAGAACATGGGCACCGCCGCCGGCTCGCGGGTCGTGCAGTGGGCCGACAACGGCACCGCCGACCACCGCTGGCGGCTGCGTCACGCCTCGGGCACGGCGTTCCGCATCCAGTGCGGCAACGGCGGCCGGGTCCTCGGCCTGGCCGGGACCGCGCAGGGCGCGCAGGTCGTGCTCGCCGACGACAACGGCGCGAACACCAATCTCTGGAGGTTCCTGTGAGACGCGTGCTCGCGGTCCTGGCCGCGCTGCTCCTGGTGGCCGGGCTGCCCGTTCCCCAGGCGTCGGCCGCGACGGTGGACACCAGCGCGTGGTACGTGCTGGTCAACCGCAACAGCGGCAAGGCCCTGGACGTCTACAACCTGGCCACCAACGACGGCGCCCGCATCACCCAATGGGCCAGGAA
>NZ_JOAG01000062.1 GCF_000725485.1 Nonomuraea candida
CAGGCCCTACAACCCCCATCAACACGGCGCTGCAGCCGCCCTTACCAAGCAAACGACCGAGCATGTTCCAGCGTGAGGTTGACACAGGGGGTGTCATCGTGCTTCCTCTCCGGAGGTGGTCGTCCGGCGGGCGCGGGCGGCGGCCACGGCGCGTTCGCCGATGAGGATCCCGGCCAGCCCGGTCAGCCCGACGAGGGGCGGGGCGGGGGAGGTGACGCCGAGCGCCCAGTAGACCGCCCCCATCAGCAGGCCGGCCGCGAAGGCGACGGCGGTGCGGCGGGCCGTCCGCGCCCTCACAGGGCCGCCAGGAAGGACTGGCCGAGCAGCATGCCGAGCAGGCCGACCAGGGCGACCGGTGGCGGGGCCGGCGACTTCACGCGCAGCGCCGCGTACAGGACCCCGACCAGGATGCCGGCGAGCAACGCCTTGACGTAGGGCATGGTCAGGCTCCCGCCCGCCACTCGTGGCCGGGCAGGAAACGCACGTCGTAGCGCTGCGGCACGGTGGCGAACTTCTCGGGCGCGGGCACGTACGGCTCGGCGGGCAGGGTGAGATCGTCGGTCGGGGTGCCGAGGCTCTCGAAGAAGCGCTCGAACGTGCCGCCGGGCCCGGCCGCCACGCCGACGATCTGGCTGTGGTGGCGTTCGATGCGGTAGGCGTGCGGGCAGTTCCTGGGCACGAAGCCGAAGTCGCCTGAGGTCAGCAGCTTCTCCTGCTGCTCCCCTTCGGGGTCCTCGACGAACAGCCGCACCGCGCCCTGGGTGACGAAGAAGACCTCGTGGGTGCCGGGGTGCAGGTGGGCGGGGATGATCTGGCCCTTGGGACCCTCGCAGGTGAAGAAGTTGAAGGTGTTCTCGGTCTGCTCGCCGCCGGCGTAGACGGTGATCAGGTCGCCGAACAGGTGGGCGCGGTCGCCCAAGCCCTTCTCCACGAAGTAGGGCCGGCCGGGTTCGGGCGGTAGGGCGGAGCGGGTGCGGTAGGGGGTGGCGAATTCCATGGTCATGGGGAGAACTCCTGTTCATGAGCTATTGTCAGGCTACCTGACATTAAGAGGGGTGGGAGGATTTGGCAAGACCGCCGTACCGCCGACGACTGGATTTTCCGAAGAGATGACCCCGACGACCCGTAACCTGCCCCAGCGGCTGGCCGAGGCCAAGCGCTGGTTCGACGAAGGGCTCCTGGCGAGCATGGAGGCCGCGGGCGAGCGCCCGCTGACCATCGCGCAGGCCTGGGTGTTCGCCACCCTGGACGACACGGGCACCACGGTGTCCGAGCTGGCCCGCCGCATGGGCGTCACCCGGCAGAGCGCCCACCAGGCCGTGCACGGCCTCATCGACGCCGGCCTCATGGAGCAGGCGCCCGACCCGTCCTCCGCGCGGGCCCGGCTGATCCGCCCCACCGCGGAGGGGTGGCGGGCGCACGAGCTGGCCCAGCGGTGCATCGCCGTGATGGAGGAGACCCTGGCCCGGCGCCTGGGCGAGCCGGCCGCCACGGCCCTGCGCGCGGCGCTCGAAACGCCTTGGGGCGACCCTCCGGTGGTCGCGCCCCCACCCGGGGGAAGGCCGGACGGCACGCAGGGCTGACGGCGAACCGCGCCGCGAAGGGGCGCGTGCGGGTGATCCGCCACCGGGCCGGGGCGGCGGAGGTCTTGGGCCTTGCCCGCGGGGGAGGGCCTCGGGGGCGGTGCGGATGGGGGAGGGTCTCGCGTGGCTCCGGCGGGGAGGGCGGCACAATGGGCGGATGACCGCCGATGATCAACCACCGGCCACGCCGTTCGAGGAGCGGTTGTGGGCCGCGCACCGGGACGGGAACCTGGCGCTGTGCCTGGGCCTGCTGCGCGAGGCCGACCTGGCGCTGCCGATCACCGCCGAGGCGGCGCAGTCGGGCCGGGCCGCCTGGGCGACCGTCGCCGACGCCGAGCGGACCTGGCTGCCGGCCTACACGTCGGTCGAGGCGATGCGCCTGGCCACCGGCGGCGCCGCCACGCACTGCCGGGTCGTGTCGATGGTGGAGCTGGCCGCCGGGTGGCCCGACCTGACCTGGGGGCTGGCGGTCAACGCGGGGCTGCGGGTGTCGTTCCCGCTGGAGCCGGGGACGGTGGCCCGGCTGGCGGTGCCCACGCTGGCGCAGGACCTCCAGCTC
Source organism: Nonomuraea candida (assembly GCF_000725485.1). GTDB lineage: Bacteria > Actinomycetota > Actinomycetes > Streptosporangiales > Streptosporangiaceae > Nonomuraea > Nonomuraea candida. The sequence continues at coordinate 2,143 of NZ_JOAG01000062.1, forward strand.
GCGCCCGAGTCGGGCGTGCCCGTGGTCCAGAAGCTGCTCTCTCCCGCCGACCTCGACGACCTGCTGGTGGACCGGGATCCCCGGGTGTCGGGCTACTGCCACCACGCGCTGGACGTCTCGCACATCGCCACGCCCGCGGTCCTGGCCGCCGCGCTGGGCCGCCCCGACCTGCTGACCGAGAGCGGCTCGCTGAACATCCTGCGCTGGCGCCCCGTCGGCCCCGGCCTCTACCGCACCCCGTACGGCGGCACCGACGAGGCGGGCCGGCGGGCCGTGGCGGGCTGGGTGGTGGAGGAGCCGCCGTTCGTCGGGATGGGGCTGGTGCCCTCCGTCGACAACGTCATCCGGGAGTACAAGGTGTACGGCGTGGGCCTGCCCCACGGCGCCGAGATCTGGGAGCTGACCATCGCGGGAACCGAGCACCGCAGGGCCCTCTACCACGGCGACCTGCGGCGCTGGCTGCTGATCGGGAGGCGGTCATGACGGCCTGGCACGGTTACCGGGCCCGCTGGCGGGGCGCCGACTACCCGGCCAGCCCCGAGCCGCACGCCCTGGAGCTGTGGGTGCGCCTGCGCAGCGCCGAGCCGGTGGACGGCTTCGAGGAGGTCGAGCCCGGCTGCCACGTGCGCACCGTGCCGGTGTCGGAGTGCGAGTCGCTGCACTTCGTGACCGTCGAGTGCCACTGGCGCGGCGAGCCGTTCCAGGTGCACGGCGAGCGGGACGGGCTGCTGCTGCTCGAATACCTCGGGGGATCGGCGCCGCGGGCGCGCGAGCTGGGGCTGGAGCGGGTCGAGCGAGGCGTCTACCGGTGCTGGGTGCCCCAGGCGGAGGCCGGCGAGCTGCGCGAGGAGGCGGTGTCCCTTATGTAGCGGAAATGCAGCATTTTCCGTCGAACACTTGTTTCTTGGTATTCATGTGACGGAAACTTACCCTTCAGGCATATGTGCCGTAACAGGACGCGAATGTCGTGAGGGGGATATGGGGTCACCGGAGCGGCCAGACGTGGCGGGGATGCGGGCGTACGCGGAAGAGCTGCGCACCATGTTCAACCGGTTGCAGGACGAAGGGCTGGAGCTGCACGCCCGGGCGAAGGCGGTCCAGGTCACCGAGACCTCGCCCGACGGCCTGGTGTCGGTGACCGTCGGGGCGCGCGGCGACCTCGTACGGCTCGATCTCGACCCGCGCATCTACCGGCGACCCGACGCCCGCAAGCTGGCCGACACGATCGCGGAGACCACGCGCCGCGCCGCCGCCGCGGCGCAGGAGCGCGTCACCGAGATCTTCGCCCCCGTGATCCCTCCCGAGCAGTTCAGGGCGCACCTCGACGGTGACCTGGAGACCGTCCTGGCCCGCCTCTCCGACCCGGCGGGAGGCGCCAGGTGAACGAGCCATGGAACGGCAACTACATCTCCAAGTCCGTCGTGGACCGGGGCCTGTCCGGCTGGTCCGGCATGGCCGAGGAGCTGGAGCGCACGCTGCCGGAGCTGGTGGCCCGGGTCGAGGAGTGCCTGATGAAGGCCCCGTGGGGCGGGGGAGCCGAGGGCGTCGCCTTCCGGCAGGCCCACCTGCGCGACGGCGGGCCCTTGGAGATGCTCAGCCAGTGCGCCGAGCTCGCCAAAGGAGTCACCGACGCCGGTGAGCGCGTGCGCAAGGCGATCGACAACACCCGCCAGACGGACGCCGACATCAGCCACGATCTCACCGCCGGCCTGATGCGCGAAGTCTGAGACCCGGCACATGACGATCGACACGGGCGGGAGCACCGTCCAGGGCGCCGGCGGCATGCCCGCCCGCCTCGACGTGGCGCGCATCGACACCGACGAGCGCCCCGTCTGGGAGACGGAGAACCTGCCCGACTGGGTGGCCTACTGGCTGCTCCCCATGCTGTCCGGGGGCCAGAAGTGGCCGGAGGCCAGCGAGGCCGGACTGTCGCTGCTGGCCCAGGCGTACGTGGCGCTGGCCGACGGGACGATCTCCCCGGCCGAGGCGGCGGGAATGGCCGCCCGCACCGTCGTGACCGGCTGGGTCGCGCCCCCGACCGAGAACTTCGTCGTCAGGGCGCGCGAGCTGTTCGGCCACGAGGGCGGGCTGGCCGGCGTGACGGGCAACGCCCAGGCGTTCGCGGTGCAGGCCGACAACTTCGCCATCGACACCCAGCACTCCAAGCTCGCCATCAACGTGGCGTTCTGGATCACGGTCATCGCCATCGCCATCGCCATCATCGTCGCCTTCTTCAGCGCCGGGACCTCCACCGCTCTCGTCGGCCCGTACGCGAACGCCGCCCGCGCCGCCATCAGCCGCATCCTCACCCGCCTGACGGCCGCGGCCGGCCGCGAGCTCGGCACCACCAGGCTGGCCAGGGTCAGCGTGCTCAGCGGCGCCACCGGGCGCGGCGCCATCACCCGGCTGCTGGCCTCGCCGATCGGCAGGGAGCTGCCCGAGGAGATCGGCGAAGAGTTCGTCATCGGCGCGGTGGCCCAGAAGCAGCAGATGGACATGGGCACCAGGAAGGAGTACGACTGGCAGAAGTCCGCGGCGGACGTCGTCGGCGCGGCCGGCGGCACGGTCGTCGGGACCAAGCTGGCCGGCCCGGTCTCGCGCGTCACCCGGCACGTCCCCGGCTTCGCCGGCCGCGCCCTGACGACGGGCCTGACCAACACGATCGCCTCGCCCTTCGGCAGCGTCCTGGCCAACGCCGTGGTGTACGGGCAGTGGCAGAACCCGCTCACGGCGGACGCGCTGCTGGGCGGGTTCCTCGGAGGCGTGGGCCGTACGGGGAGCATCAGCCCCCTCAGCGTCGACGTCGCCACGGCGCTGACCCATCCGGTGAGCACGCTCGCCTCGGCGCACGACCGGGCCGCCATGGCGGACGCGGCCCGCGCGGGCGGCCCGGGAACCGCCTCCGGCGCGAACGGCGGCTCCCCGGGGCCCGACGGCGGCCAGTCCGGCGCGGCCGGCGCGGGCCGCGGCCCCGACCAGCCCGCCGCTCCGGTCGCCACCACCCCGCCCGCCTCCACCGGGGCCACCGCCCTCGGCTCGCGCGCCCCCGCCGTCCCGGCCGCCTCGCACGCCCCCGCCTCGGGCCAGCCGGCCGGCCAGGGCGCCCGGCCCGGGCTGCCCGACCTCGACGCGTCCTCGCAGCGGCGTGCCTCCGCCTCCCCGGACCAGCCGGACCAGGCCCCCGTCGCCCCGGCCCCCGACGAGGACGACGACGGCCGGGAGGAGGCCGCACCGCCGCGTCCCGAGACGTCCGCCGCCACCGGGCCGCCGTCCCGGGCGGACGGCCCGGCACAGCCCGGCCACGCCTCCCGGCAAACCGCCCCCGCGCCCGATCAGCCCGTTCCCGCGCCCGATCAGCCGGGGGCCGCGTCGGACGGCTCCGGCAGCACCTCGTCCGCCCCGGCGGCGAACCCCGCGGAAGCCGCCACGCCCGAGCCCGCCCCGGCTACGGCAGACGCGACCCGGCAGGACGATGCCCGCACCCCGACGGGCGGGGACCGGACGAGCGACGGCGACGCCCAGGCCCGGCCGGCGGGCGACCAGGCGCGTGACGGCGACGCCCGCGCGGCCCAGCAGGGCGACACCGGGACGCCGACCGGCGGCGGGCGGGCGCACGAAGGCGACGGCCGGGTGCGCGGCGGCGACGGCCGGACGGACGAGACCGGGGACGCCGTGCCCGTCTCGGCGCTCACCTCGACGGCGGCTCCGGCGGCGCTCAGGGCGCGGTCGGCGCTGGTGGACGCGCTCGGGGCGAACTTCCCCGACGCGGTGCTCACCCCCACGGGCGATGTCATCGTCCCGACCGCCGCCGGCAACCGCGTCATCCCCGCCACGACGATGGCCCGCGTCCGCGCCGCGCTGAACGACCGGGCCACGCAGGTCGCCACCCAGGCGGAGCTGGAGGTGGAGGCCGCCGCCATGCTCATGGTGGCCCAGGCCGAGGACACCCTGTCGGCCCCCGCGCCCGCCACCCCGCCCCGCGCCACCGCCGGCCGGCCCGCCCCCGGCACCGGACCCCGGGCGACCGCCGGCCCGCCCGCCCCCGGCAGCGCCCGCACGGCGGCCGGCCCGCGCGCGTACGCCGCCACGGGAGCCCGCGCGGACGCCGGCCAGGGGCCCACCAGCAGGCCCGGCACCGTCACCGCCCGGGCGCTGCCCGGCACCGGGTTCGTCCCCGACGGCCGCCAGGGCCCCGATCTCACCGTGGACGAGACCGGCGCCGCCGCGTCCCGGCTCCGGACGGACCTCTACCTCGGCGAGGACGTGGAGGAGGTGACCTGGCTCGCGGACCGGGGGCTGCTGCGGGTGCGCTCGCGGACGCTGGGCACCCACTACTTCCGCCCCCAGGTGGGCGACCTCGACCCGGGGCTGATGGCGCGTACCGAGCTCAGGTCCGGCGTCGACGCGGACGACCCGCACCTGGTGCGGTTCGCGCCCCGGACGGCCGGCGACCAGCTCGTCAGGGTGTGGCTGCACGAGACCACCGACATCCTGCACCTCCTGGCGGACAACAGGCAGGAGCAGCTCACCAGGGTCCGCCCGCGGCCGATGCCGGCCACGAACGAGAGCGGCCGCACCCGGAACGCATGCGTACCCGCCCGGCTCAACGAGCTGGCGTTCCTGACCGGGGAGTGGCGGTCGGCGGCCACGATGCCCGAGGTGCGCCGGCTCGCCGTGGACATCGACGGCGTGCGGCGCGAGCTGCGCGAGCACGGCCACACCCCGCCGCCCGCGCCATGGGAAGCGCAGGGCGAACGGCCCACCCACGCGCCCCCGGCGCCGGACGAGCACGCCGACGGCGAGGCCGTACGCTCGGTCATCGCGGCGCTCCGCACGGCGGAGGAGACGCTCGAACGGCAGGTGGACGCGTACACCACGAGCGCGGAGAAAGCCGGCACGCAGGCCGCCGAGGCGCGCCACACCGCCCGGCAGGCCCGCAAGGACCGCGACGACGGCAGGTTCGGGCGGGCCCGCGCGGCACGGCGGGAGGCCCGCGGCCACCGGGCCGCCCAGGAGCGCCACACCCGCATCGCCCAGTCGTACGCCGCCGCCCTGCGCGAGGTCACCGAGGCGCGGAAGGCCTACGAGCGGCTGCTGACGGCGCTGAACCAGGCCGGCAGGTACCCGAGGGCGGGCGAGGTGAGCATGTCCGCCATCGCCACCTCGCTCCGGGCCGAGGCCAAGGAGGCGCACAAGCGCTACCTGGAGGCGCTGCGCGCGGCCCTGCCCCAGGAGATCGTCCTGTCCGCGTCGATGCCCACCGGCAGGCTCGCCCACCTCGGCGCGCTCACCGGCAAGGTCAACGCCATCCTGGAGAGCAACGGCGTCCACAGGCGCTTCACCCCTGACGAGCTGGAGCGCGCCCTGCGCGGCGACTGGCACAAGCTCGTCTCCGACGACGGCGCCGTGCTCCGCGCCGGCCAGGGCAGGTCGGCGGGCGAGCTGCGCATCAAGCTCACGCTCGGCGACCTGGTCGAGGTGCTCGACCCGGCGGTGAAGGCGTCCGAGATGATGGTGGGCGTCTTCTTCCAGGCCGGCAGGACGGTCACCGCCACCGACTCGGGCAGCGGCGGCCTGTCGCTGGGGTTCGACACCAAGGCGCTCGCCCCGCTCCTGGAGGAGGGCGGGCCGGCCAGGGCCGCGCTGGAGCTGCTCGGCGTCGGCGTCGGCGTGAGCGGCGGGCGCAACTGGTCGACCTCGGGCGGCGCCGGCAGGTACGCACAGGGCGGCGCGGTCTTCACCAACCGTGGCGACGGGCTGCTGTTCGACGGCGCGGCCGCGTACACGGTCCAGTTCCGCGGCGCGCGCGACAATGCCTGGAGCAGGCCCGTCACGGTGGACTCGGGCGAGCCCGGCGACAACGCCGGCCAGCGGGTGTGGGTCTCGCCCGCCTACGCCGACCAGCCGCCGCGCAGGCTGGCCTGGATCGACGACGCCAAGCGCGACCCGGCGATGCCCAACAACGTCGTCTACGGCATGTCCGGGCTGGAGGGCGACCTCGACGCGCTCATGGCCAAGCTCGGCGGCGACTTCGCCCGGGTCGGCACGAACGCCCATGCCGACCTGCGCACGTTCGTCACCCAGGAGCTGCCGGCCCGGCTGCGGGAGGCCGTCAACGGCATCGACCAGGTGTTCGCCGTGGCGGGCGAGCCGCAGACGAGGATCCGGGTGAAGACCGAGATCGTGCTGGCGACGGCCAGGCCCGTGGGCGGCCGGAGCCCCGCCGACTGGGGGGAGGAGGTGCTCGTCGACTTCGCCGCCTCACCGGGGGAGGCGTCCAACGGCGGCTCCCTGGAGGGGAACCTCTCGGCCGGGTTCAACCACCCCGGTCTGGACCAGGTGGACGTCTTCCAGAGCCTGGGCGACTACGAGCCGAAGCTGGCGGGCAGGGCCAAGGGCGCCCGGGCGGCCTCGCAGTCGTACTCGTCCACGGCCAACACCCAGGCCATCGAGGTAGACGTGCACCGGTCGATGGAGGACTCGCTGGGATTCGAGGTGCAGGTGCGGCGCACCTACACCGTGGAGCGGGCCGGCCAGCGGCCCGTCACGCTGCCGACGCGCACGGGCACGGTCCTGTTGCGCATGCAGGAGAAGGCCGCCTACCGGTTCGGGCTGCCGGTCGACGACGCGGCGCTGGTCCGCGGCCCCGACGGCCGGCCGCTGATCGGCCCCGACGGCATCGAGGTGCTGCGCGGCGACCCCCGCGTCGTGCCCATCAGGGGGCGCAGGACCGAGCTGCCGGACTGGCTCGGCGACGGCCCCGGCCAGATCCGCGGCGTGGGACAGGGCCTGGTGGAGGCGATCACCGGGCTCGACGGGATGGCGAAGAAGGTACTGGACCGGCTCGGGAAGCTGGGCGTCGTGCCGGAGGTCGTCGGGGGAGTCCCGCGGTACTCCTCCGACCCGCTGACCCGCGCCAGCCAGATGCTGAACCTCCCGGAGGTCGTCGCCCAGCTCTCCGAGCGGCGGCTGCGCACCGCCTACGACCAGCTGGCGCAGGACAAGGGCATCCACGTCAGCCTGCCGGTCCACCGCGTCAACGGCGCCACCCGGCACTACACCCTCCGCCTGTCGCTGCAACAGGACTTCAGCGACCGGGGCGGCTACGCCGGCGTGACCGAGACGAAGTCCGTGGTCAAGCTGCACATCGGCTCAGACACCTCGGCGCGCGGCATCAGCCGCTCCAGGACCTACTCCGGCGGGCCGTCCGGCAACGAGAGCGACGGCCCCGACGAGGGGCAGGACGGCCTCTCGCACGAGGTCGGCGTCAACGCCGGCGGCAACCGCGTGCGCACGGCGGGCTCCAGCACCGGCAGCACCGTCAACGTGGTGACGCTCTCCGAGAGCGGCGACCAGGTCGCGCTCTTCGACGTCAAGCACACCCTCAAGGTGGAGCTGCTGCACGACGGCGAGACGACGCTGCTGGACTCCCGGGACGGCAGCGCCAGGCTGGCCTTCGACGCCAACCTGCTGCCCCCGAAGGTCGGCAGCAGGCCCGCCCCGCTGGGCAGGCTCACCGACGACGTGCGCGCGCGCACGACGCTGCTGGCCATGGACGCCGGCCCGATGCTGGAGGCCGCCGCCAGGGTGGTGCCCCAGGCGATGCGCGGCGACTCGGTCGCCTTCCACCACATGGCGGCCTTCGTCGACACCTACAACCTGACGGCGCATCCGGAGATCTTCGGCGGGACGATCAGCACCGAGGCCGGCGTCCGCGCCGGCGGGCCGGCCCCCGTCCGGTCGTCCTTGTCGATCAGCGCCGAGCCCGGGCAGGCGCGGATCGTGGCCGTGTCCAACCAGGTGCTCGCGGACATCCTGTTCGGGATGCGCAGTGCCGGCGTGTCCTGGGGCGGCTCCTCCGGCCTCTCCTTCGGCATGTCGACCAGCATGTCCGACCTGGACGACGGCGGCACGACGAGCGACGGCGGCAAGCTCTCGCTGCCCTCCCGCTCGGGCGGCACCTCGGTCTCCACCTCCATCCTGGACATCCTGGGCAACGAGACGATCGCGACCAAGACCAGCGGGCTGACGTTCCTGATCCTGGAGGACGCGACCTACACCCTCACCGGCTCCGAGGGCCGCGCCTCCGTCAACCCGCTGGAGGAGGGGCGCGTCTCGGCGGACTCCGGCGGCACGACCACGACCACCGGCACCGCGCTGCGCGCGATCGACGGCGAGGAGGCGCTGGCCAAGTACGTCGAAGGCCGCCTCGACCTGCCCCTGCACCTGGTCGCCGACGCCGTCGAACGCTTCCGCAACGGCAGCCTCAAGCTGGACAGGACCCTCGCCGTGCCGCTCGTCCAGACCTACGTCAAGGCGCTGGCCGAGTCGCGCGCCCGCGGCGAGAACCCGCCGCCGTTCGCCGCGCGGCACACGCCCGCCGCCCTGATGGAGGCCCTCGACAAGGTCACGGGGCTCGGCACGACCACCGTGCCGGACAAGCAGAGCAAGGTGGCGCGCTGGTTCGACCGGATGCTGGGCAGGGCGCGCCGGATGATCGACGACGCCGCCGCGGTCGTGCTCGCGCCCCAGTACGAGAACGCCGTCGGGCTCGGCATGGTGGACGAATTCTCGATCACCGACAGAAAGGGCACGCGCGTCCCCCTCCTGGACGCGGTGCTGAACGCCGTGAACCGCGCGGTGCCGGGGGCCGAGCAGAACTTTCCGACCCTGCTCAAGGAGCTGAGGGTCGACTTCGGCGGGAAACGCCGCAGGATCCACGTCTCGGACATGTGGTCGCCGGACGGGTTCGAGAAGAGCTACAACGTGCGCACCGGCGTGCAGGCGAAGCAGGCCGAGGTGGTCACCGTACGGGTGCGCATGGAGCCCGTGCAGAGGGCCGACGGCCGCCGCGCGAAGCTGGTGCGCCGCACCAAGAACGGCGGCCTGATCATCCAGCGCTACCGCTACGTCGACGTGACGCACACGGAGGCGTACAACGGGTCGTACGCGGCCGGGCTCGACTACTCCGCCGCCGCGAACGGCGACGGCACCGCTGAGGGGCTCTCGGCCGACCGCTCCCGCTCCTATTCCTCCTCCAGCAACCAGCAGCGCACCCGGGTGCAGCGCTTCGGCCTGTTCACCGGCCTCGACCTGGTGCGTCAGAACATGAAGATCATCATCGAGGTCGAGCGCTCCAGCGCCCGCAGGCGGATGCCGCCGGGTCTGTCCCACGCGCCCCGCGCGGCGGCCTCGATCAAGAAGGCGGCCGACGTGGTGCGGCGCCGCCGCCCGATCTCCCGCACGTACGACGCCACGCTCCTGCGCCGCATCCCGACCGGCATGACCCGGCCCGAGGGCGAGGACCCGGGTCCGGTCGCCACCGTGACCGACCCGCGCCAGGTCGAGCTGCACCCCGGCCACTTCCCCGAGCTGCTGCTGCACACCCCCGGCAAGCCCACGCTGCTGGACATCGTCTCGGCCCGGCTGGCGAAGATGCTCGGCGTCAACACCGTCGCCGAGCGCAGGCCCGAGCTGGTGACGCGGCTGTCGCAGTCCGCGCTGATCACCGGCCTCGAACAGATGGCCGGCCCCGACGGGGCCATCATGGTGCCCGTCGTCAGGCAGCGGTTCAATGACCAGGGGGCCGATGTCAGGGTCAAGGCGCGGCTGTCGGACTTCACCGTCGTGGCCGGCCCGTTCGAGATCGAGAAGGGCGGGGTGGACAGGGACGCCCACGCCCAGAACGTGGCCGCCACCCGGGGCCGCACCGCGCCCGTCGGCCTGAGCGGCAGCCTCTCGGACGGCGCGAACGGCGGGCTCGGGCTCGACGTGGGAGCCCGGGCGGGCGAGCAGGCGTCGGAGAGCATCAGGGATCACCACGGCGCGCGCGTGGAGCGCACCATGTTCGAGAGGGGCAAGGCCTACAGCGTCCGGCTGCGGGTGGACTACGACCTGACCTTCCGGCACGTCGCCCGCAAGCGCGACGGCAACACCTACGGCGTCGGTGACCCCGTCCACATGCCGGCCGCCACCAGCGGTGAGGCGGTCGTCACCCTCTTCGGTGAGGAGATCGAGGAGCTGCTCGCCCGGATGGAGTCCGGGGTGCGGCTGGCCCCGGCCCCGGACGAGCCCGCGACCTTCAGGCACCGGCCCGGCAGGGGCCGCACCGGGCTGATCCAGATCCTGGGGGACGCCCGCCTGGCGGCCCGCGAGCGCGGGGAGGTGGCCCTGGTCGAGGTGACCGAGGGGAACACCACCTACCGCTACCGGGCCCACCCCGACGGCACCGTGCGCAGCGGCGACGGCACGCGACGTGCCGAGGACATCGACGGCGGCTTCGCCGAGGCGTTCTCCACGCTGTCGCCCGCGATCCTCGAGGCGGCCGACCGCGCCGGCGTGGACCTGCGGGAGGTCTTCACACGATCCACCGAGCGTGGCACCTTCACCCAGCAGGTCACGGCCGCGCTGCGGGACGCCGGCGCGGCGCCCGCCGCGCCCGCCGACCCGGTCTGGCCCGCCCCTCCACCGGCCCCGGCCGCGTCGCCGGCCCCGCCCGCCGCACCGGCGCCGAACGGGACCGCGGGCGGCAGCGTCGCGCAGGGGCTGACCCCGCCCTCGGCGACCCCGCCCTCGGTGACCTCGCCGGAGATCCCCGGCACCCCGTACACCGCCACGGGCCGGCCCGACGGCGTCGCGCCGCTGAGCATCGCCGAGATCCGCGGCCAGAACGTGACCGCGGCCGACCTCGGCGGCGCCGTGGCCCACCTCCGCTGGTCCGGGGCCGACCGTCTCGTCATCCAGCACCACGCCACCTCCGACGAGCACGTGCGGGTGCTGGCGGAGGATCCGGGGGAGGGGCTCACCGCCCGTACCGAGCTGCATGCCGGCACCGCCGACGATCCGCACGTGCTGCGGATCGCGCCGGGCGTGGAGCCGCTACTGGTGTCGTCCATGCTGGTGCACGAGCTCTCGCACCTCGTGCAGGAGCGGCGGTCCGGGTGGCGGCAGGGCGTGGTGCGGGAGTCGCTCGCGCCCGAGCAGGCCGAGGGGACCGACCACTGCCTGACGGCGCGGCTGGACGAGCACGCGCACCTGTCGGGGAAGTGGCGCGAGGCCGGGGACACGCGGACGCGGGAGCGGCTCGCGCCGATGATCGCCGCGATCGCCGCCGACATCGAACGCCGCGGCCTCACCCCGCCTCCCGCCCCGCCCTGGCACACGACCCCGCCCTCCGGGGCCGCCCCCAGGACCGCGGGGCCGAACGGGCCGGCGGGCGTGGGGGTGGACGCGGCGGCGCTCGCCCGCGTGCGCGGGCTGATCGACGCCCTCACGCAGGCGTCGTCCCCGCGTGGCCGCCGCACGCTCGCCGAGGCCCTGAACGGTACGGCGCCCCGGCGCGGCCGCCGCCGCTCCCTCGCCGAGGCCCTGAACGGCGGGCCGACCGCGTCGGAGCCGGCCGCCCCGGAGCCGGCCGCACCAGGGGCGGCCGCGCCGGGGCCGGAGGTCGCCGCCCGTGCCGGTGAGCGGGACGTTCCCGTGACGCCGGCCGCGCTGCGGGACGAGGCCCGCCGGGCGGGGCTGGCGCCGGGGCAGCCCGGCGCGGCGGCCAGGACGGCGGCGCTGGCCAGGGCCGGTGAGCTCACCCCCGAGCACGTCGCGGCCCTGCGCGGCCGGCCTACCCTGCCCGAGATCGCCACCGCCAAGGCCGCCGAGCGCGCCGCCGCCCTGATGGGCGCCCGGGTCCGCACGCACGGCCCCGGCCTGCTCGACATCGAGCTCCCCGGCCAGCCGCCGATCACCGTCGACGTCCGCCCGCCCCGTCAGGACCCGCCCACCGGGCCCGACGGGGAGGAGGGCGTGCTGACGTACCGGGTGGACGACCGGCGCACGATCGGCGCGAACGAGCGGGCCGCCGCCGCCATGGTGGCGGGCGCCGTGGCGCGCGTGCTCGGCCTGCCGGTCGCCGACCACGAGCGGGTGGCGATGGTGCACGAGGCCGTCCGCCAGGTCCGCGCCGCCACGCCCGGCCAGCGGCCGGGACGGCTGGGGGTCCTGCAGGAGGTGGCCGCCGCCGCGCCCCGCCGGCTCCTGCCCGCCGCCCTGGCCGCCGACCTCGACCGGCTGCTCGCGCTCCCGGACCCGCGCGTCGCGCACGAGCAAGCCCGGCGCGTGCGCGACCATGTGGCCGTCACCGGCTGGCTCCCCGCCGAGGAGGAGTGCGAATGCCCCGACGACGAGCCGTGCACGTGCGGCCTGCGGATGATCGAGCATGTCATGAACAGCGGCTCGGTACGGGCATCATAGGAACCCCGAGGAGAGGACGGTCATGACCTTCGCGGTAGCACGGACGAGGGATGAGGCGCATCTCTACCTCGACCTGCACCCCTGCGCGTGCGGTTCGGTGGACACCACCTGGGACAGGGGCCTGGTCAGCGTCGAGGGCGCGCCGGCCAACCGCTACTTCGGCACGTGCGCGGCCTGCGGGGCTCCGCGCGAATACCTGTTCGGCCTGCCCGAGCGGCCCGTGCCGCCCGCGGGCTACCCGACGTTCGGGGGCCCCGAGCCGTCGGAGCTGCTCGACGCCGGGCAGTGGTTGTGGGTGGCCGACCTGACGGCGGGCAACGTGCCGGTCGATGACGCGGCCGAGGCCCACCGCACGCTGTCGGTGGCCGCCGCGGCGGTCGAGGAGGTCGTCAAGTTCATCCCGCCCGGCGGCGAGGAGGTGCCCGACGACGGGTTCTGGTCGCACCGGGGCAAGCAGGTACGGGCGGCCGAGCCGGGCAGGTTCCGGCTCGACCGGCTGCTGATCGTCCGCGACACCTACCGCGACCTGGCGGGCCGGCATGCCTGAGCGCGGGCTGGCGCGCTGCCTGGTGGAGGCGTACGTCTATCTCGACCTGGCCGCCGAGGGCGGCTCCGAGCGGGCGTCGGTCAGCGAGGAGCCGGACGGCTGGGTGCTGCGCGCGGGCGGCGTCGAGGTGCTCGTGCCGTACGACGCGGAGGAGGCGGCCGAGCACGAGGGCGCGACGTTCGGCACCGGCCTGTCGGAGCTGCTCGACCCCGGCCAGTGGGTGCTGATCTCCGCCACGTACGCGCGCAGGGCCCTGGAGGGCGGCCTGTTCTACGCGGCCGGCCCGCCCGACCCCGAGCGGTACGACTCCGTCGCCGCGGACTGGGGCTTCGCCGCCGACGCCGTGGCCGAGGCGCTGAAGTTCTTCCCCGAGGGCGCCGCCGAGCTGCCGCCCGAGGAGTTCTGGACGGAGATGGGCAGGCAGGCGCGCGACGACGAGCCCGCCCGCTTCACCCGGGAGAGACTGGAGGGCGACCTCGCCTTCTACCGGCAGAGCCTGGCGGACTTCCACAGCCTGCACGCCGGCGACGAGACGTGAAGGCCACGCGGACCTGAGGGCCACGCGGACCTGAAGGCCACGCGGATCTGAAGGCCACGCGGACCTGAAGGCCACGCGGACCTGAAGGCCACGCGGATCTGAAGGCCACGCTCGCCTCACCGGCCCGCCGGTGGGGAGGCGGGCCGAGGAGGGGAGGTCAGAAGCGGCGGCACTGGCCTTCCTTGTCGCCGCGCACCGAGTTCTTGCCCCCGGTCACCTTCGAGCGGTTGTCCTCGCACTCGAGGTTGCCCTTGACGGAGTTGCGGTGCACCTGCAGGCCCTTGCGGTTGCCTTGGAGCTGGATGTTGCCGTCCACCCGGTTGCCGTTGACGCGCAGGTAGCGCCGGTTGTCCGCAAGCTGGATGTCGCCGTCGACCCTGGTGGAGGTCACGGTGACGGAGCCGCTGTCCTCGACCTGGATGTTGCCGTCCACCTTCGACCCCTTGGTGACGGAGACCGAGCGGGCCCCCTCCGCCTGGATGTCGCCGTCAACCCGGACGTCGCGCGCCACGAGGGCGGCGCCGGAGCCGACCTTGACGTTGCCGCTCACCCGGGTGCCGATGAGGGTGCAGGTGGCGCCCTTGGGCACGCGCACGTCGTCCACACTGACGCTGCGGATCGTGCCCTTGCACGTCCGCGTGTCGGCCGCGGCGGCGGGCGCGGTCATGGCCAGGGAGCCGATCACGGTGCCGAGGACGGCGCCGGCGACGGTCAGTCGGATCGCGTGCATCTCATGCCTTTCGTCAGTGCCGGCGCGGGCTGTCCGCCCCGGTCATGAAGAGAGCATCTCGGCCGGCCGTGGCGGTCACGTGAGAAGGACATTAGGGATTTCTCATCTAAATCCGGATTTTCCGGATAGGTAGCCCCGGCCACCGCGATCGGGGGGCCGGGCCGGAGTCGAAGAATAATCATGTAAAACTGGTAGGGAATATTGACTTTGCCGCGCGCCGCTCGTACCTTCGAGGTCATGAGCCAGGGCCAACGCCTGACCCGGCGTGCGCACGTGGACTTCGGCCACGTCGCCAGCGCGCAGTGTCGCTGATCGACGACTGGAGCGATCCGCCCGCACGAGTTCCCGCCGGGCCGAACACCCACGTCCGCGACGACCAGAGGACACCCACCCCATGCCAGCCCAGAAGCGAGCGGCGGCACTCGCCGTACTCCTCCTGCTCACCACCCTGACCGCGTGCGCCCGTCCGGGCGGAGCCGCGCAAGGCGCCCCGGCGCTCGCGCCCGGCGCGCCCCTGCCCACCACCGTGCCCAAGGGCACGAAACTGATCGTCGGAGACCCGGCCACGAAGGTGGCGCTGCAGCTCTCCGGCGAGATCGACGCGTTCTCGTTCGACATCGAGTGGGCCAACCTCAGCGGCGGCCCGCAGACCAGCGAGGCGTTCCGGGCCGACGCGCTCGACGTCGGCGCCGTCGCCGAGATCCCGCCCATCCACGCGACCTGGACCGGCCTGCCCGTCAAGATCGTCGCCTCCCGGTTCCGCGTCGATCCGCTCGACCACCCCACGTACGAGCTCGGCGTCGCGCCGGGCGTGAGCGTCAAGACCCCGGCCGACCTGCGCGGCAAGAAGATCGCCTACAGTCCCGGCCAGGCGCAGGGCGCGCTCGTGCTCAAGGTGCTCAAGCAGGCCGGGCTCACCAAGGAGGACGTCACCCTGGTCGAGCTGCCGAGCACCGGCGACATCTACCCCAACGCCCTGGCCTCCGGGCAGGTGGACGTCGCGCCCATCGGCGGCGTCAACATCAAGCGCTACACCGCCAAGTTCGGCGTCGACGGCGCCACCACGCTCCGGCACGGCCTGCGCGACGACCCCGCCCACCTCTACGTCCGCACCTCCACCCTGGAGGACCCGGCCAAGGCCGCCGCCGTCCGCGAGTACGTCGCCGCCTGGGCCCGGGCCTCCCGCTGGGTCTACGAGCACCCGGAGGAGTGGATCGAGGGCTACTACGTCAAGGACCAGGGCCTCAGCGCCGCCGACGGGCGCTACCTGGTGGAGCTGGCGGGCGAGCCCGACCTGCCGGCCGACTGGTCGGAGGCCATCCGCCGCCACCAGGAGACCATCGACATCCTCGCCGCCGAGACCGGCAACCCGCCCCTGAAGGCCGAGGACCTGTACGACCTGCGCTTCCAGACGGTCGGCGCGGACGCGATCAAGGCGGCCACCTCATGACGGCATGCCCGATCACGACGGCGCGCGCACGCAAGGCAGGCACCCGGACGACACAGGACGCGATCAAGGCAGGCACCCCATGACACTCGTCGAATCCCGCCCCACCGCCGCCCCCGGCCCCTCCGCCACCACCTCCGCCACCCCCTCCGTCACCGCCTCCGCGCCGGGCTCGCGGGCCCGGCCCCGGCTGCGTCCCGGGCGGCCGGTCAGGCTGGGCTTCCTGCTGGGCCCGTCCCTGCTGCTCGCCCTCTGGGCCGTCGCCTCGGCCACCGGCTGGCTCGACCCCAGGTTCCTGTCCGCCCCTTGGACCGTGGTGGGCACGGCCGCCGAGCTGGCCGGGACCGGCCGCCTGCAGGACAACCTGCTCACCTCCGTCGGCCGGGTCGCGCTGGGCCTGGCCATCGGCGTGCCGCTCGGCACGGCGCTCGCGCTGGTCTCCGGGCTCAGCCGCTGGGGTGAGGCGATCATCGACGGCCCGGTCCAGATCAAGCGGGCCATCCCGTCCCTCGCCCTGATGCCGCTGCTGATCCTCTGGCTCGGCATCGGCGAGGTCATGAAGGTCACCGTCATCGCCGTCGGCGTGCTCGTGCCGATCTACATCCACACCCACAACGGCCTGCGCGGCATCGACAGCCGCTACGTGGAGCTGGCCGAGACCGTCGGGCTGCGTCGCGGCGCGTTCATCGGCAGGGTCGTGCTGCCGGGCGCGCTGCCGGGCTTCCTGCTCGGGCTGCGGTTCGCGGTCACCACGGCGTGGCTGTTCCTGGTGGTGGCCGAGCTGATCAACTCCACCAGCGGCATCGGATACATGATGGACCTCGCCCGCACGTACGGGCAGACCGACGTCATCCTCGTCGGCCTCGTCCTGTACGGGCTGCTCGGCCTGTTCTCCGACGCCGCCGTCCGCCTCGTGGAAAGGAGGGCCCTGTCATGGCGGCGCACCCTGGCGGGCTGATCCGGGTCAAGGGCCTGACCCGCGTCTACGGCGACCGCAAGGTCCTCGACGGCCTGGACCTGGAGCTGGCGCCCGGCGAGTTCACCGCGCTCCTGGGCCGCAGCGGGTCGGGCAAGAGCACGCTGCTGCGCGCCCTGGCCGGCCTCGACCCCGACGTCGCCGGCGGCGGGACGGTCGAGGTGCCCGGCGAGGTCTCGGTCGTCTTCCAGGACGCCAGGCTGCTGCCCTGGCAGCGGGTGCTGCCCAACGTCGTGCTCGGCCTGCGCGGGGCGGAGCGGCGCGGCCGGGAGAGCTTGGCCGAGGTGGGGCTGGCCGGACGCGAGCGCGCCTGGCCCAACGAGCTGTCCGGCGGCGAGCAGCAGCGCGTGGCGCTGGCCCGGTCCCTGGTGCGCGAGCCCCGCCTGCTCCTGGCCGACGAGCCCTTCGGCGCGCTCGACGCCCTGACCAGGATCAAGATGCACGCCCTGCTGCGCCGCCTGTTCGAGCAGCACCGCCCGGCCGTGCTCCTGGTCACCCACGACGTGGACGAGGCGATCGCGCTGGCCGACCGGGTGCTCGTGCTCGACGAGGGCAGGATCGCCGCCGAGCAGCGGCCGGGCGCGGGCGGCCCGGAGGCCCGCGCCGAAACCCATGCCGAGATCCGCGCCCGGCTCCTGACGGCCCTCGGCGTCACCGCGGGCGTCTGAACCCGGCACCGGGGCCCCGCCGCCCTCGTCCGGGCCGCCCGGAGCCCGGAGCCAGGACCCGAAGCCAGGAGCCGGCGCCCGGAAGCGTGCCGTCAGGGAGGAGGAGGCCGCCAGGAAGCGGGTCGCGTCGCCCGGTGTCGCTCGGGGGCAGCGGGCGGCGCGGCTCGGCGAGCGCGGGGGATGACGCCATACTGGGAGCACGGCCCCGCGGCTTCCCGGTTTACCGAGTATTCCTACTCAATCTATGGGAAAATGGAGACATGAGCCTGGACGAGAGGCGCGCGTCGAGCGCCCGCGCCGACGCGCCGCTGACCGCCGCCATCATGACCGGCCGGTGGATCAGGTCGGCCGCGCTCGACGACGCGCACGGTCGGAGCTGGCAGGCCAATCCCGACACGCGCGGCGGCTCCGCCGTCACCCCGCAACCCTGGTCGCTGTACTCGGGGGCGGCCGGCGTCGTGCTGTTCTTCCTCGAACTCGCCGCCGCCACGGGGCACGAGGCGTACCTGGAGGACGCCAGGGCGGGGGCCCGCAGGCTCGCCGCCACCTGGCGCGAGCAGGACGACCTGACCCTCTACCACGGGCTGACCGGCGTCATGCTGGCCCTGATGGAGGCCGGCTGGACGCTCGGCGAGGCCGACTTCGACATCGAGGCCGCCGCCATCGCCGATCTGATCGTGAGCCGCGGCAGGGCCGGGGGCGAGGGCGTGACGTGGTCGCGTGACCCGGCGCAGCGCGGCGAGGGCGGCATCATCCTCGGGCTGCTGCGGGCGGCCGCGCACCTCGGCGTGCGGGCGTACGAGGAGGCGGCGGTCGAGGCGGGGCTGCGCATCGCCCGGCTGCCCGTGCCGGGCCACGAGTTCGGCGACTGCGCCGACCTGCCGGTCGACGCCGTCACGCCCGGCTTCCTCGCGGGCACGGCCGGCACGGCGTACCTGCTGGCCCGCCTGTACGGCGTGACCGGCGAGCCGCGCTTCCTGTCCGCGGCCCGCAGCGGCGCGGCCTTCGTCCGCGAGGTCAGCGTCGTGACCGGCGGCTGCGCGTCCGTCCCGCACCACGTGCCGCACGCCCGCAGCCTGCACTACCTGGGCTTCTGCTCCGGCTCGGCGGGCGTGGCCAGGATGTTCTACGAGCTGTACCGGGTGGGCGGCGACCCGGGCGACCTGGAGTGGGTGGAGCGGCTGGCGCGCGGGATCGTGCGCAGCGGGGTGCCGCACCGCCGCACCGAGGGCTACTGGAACGTCGCCTGCCAGTGCTGCGGCACGGCCGGCATGATCGAGCTGTTCGTCGGCCTGTACGCCGCCACCGGCGAGGAGTTCCACCTGGAGTACGCCCGCACCCTGGCCGCCGACCTCATCGGCCGGGCCACCGACCCCGACGGCCGGGGCTACCGCTGGTACCAGGCGTACCGGCGGCTGCGGCCCGGCGAGGTGACCGCCGACACCGGCTACATGGTGGGCGCCGCCGGCATCGGCGCCGCCCTGCTCCACCTGGACGCGGCGGGCCGGCCCGGTCAGCCGCGCCGCGTCATCCTGCTGCCCGACAACCCCTTCCCCGCCATCCCCCTGCCCACCTCGGCCCTGCGCTGACCCCCGGCCCGCCGGAGCCCGCCCCGGCCTCCCGGGGTCGCGCCCGTCCGGAAGCGCGTCACACGGGGTGCGGTCGCGGAGATCGCGCCCGGCCGGACAGGCGGTGAGGTGGGCGAACAAGGGGGGTACGCGCAGCTCACTCCCCGCCCTCGGAGCCCTGGAGCCGGACGATCTCGGCCGCCGTGCTGTGCTCGGCCGCCCGCACGAAGCGCAGCACGGCGTCGATCTCGTCCGCGCCGAACGCGTCGAGATCCTCCCGCGTGCGCGCGATGAGCCCCGCGTACGCCTCCCTCACCCGTTCGAGCCCTTCCTGGGTGGGCTCGATGAGCACCCGCCTGCGGTCGCCGGGGTCGGCCACCCGCCGCACGCAGCCCGCCGCCACCAGCCGGTCGATCATGCGCGAGGCCGAGCCCGAGGTCAGGTTGACGTGCTTGGCCAGCACGCCCGGCGTGGCGGGGCCGTGCCGGTCCAGCACGTGCAGGCACTGCACGTCGGTCTCGGCCACGCCGAGCCGGTCGGCGACGACCCGGTTGAGCCGCACGACCAGGATGGCGTAGGTCGGTATCGCCTCCTTGACCAGCTCGTCGAGGAGGTCCTGCCGCGCCTGCTGCCGGTTCGTCATCGTGGCATCCGCCTCGCCTCAATTCACTGCGTCACGCAGCAAATGTGTAGTACAGTCGCTGCGTCGCGCAGCTAATGTGTTGTGCAGGCATTTTACCGCATTGCCCTGCGGCGGCTCCAGCGTGCCCCGCAACCCCTTCCGTCTCCCATGTCAGGAGCTCGAACGCACCATGACCACCTCATCCCGCCCACCCCACGGCGACACCCCCACCCGCCCGCCGGAACACCCACCAGGGAACGCCCCCGGCGGCGAGAACACCCCCGGCTCCGGGATCGCGTCCGCGGCCGGGATCGCGTCCGGGCCTCGGAGCGCGCCGGGCGGTGGGAGCGCGTCCGATGGCGAGGGCGCGCCCGGGGGCGGGGCCGTCCTGTCCGGGCGCCGAGCGGTCGCCGTCCTGGCCGCGATCCTCACCGCGTCCTTCATGGAGCTGCTCGACGCCACCATCGTCACCGTGGCGGCCCCGGCCATCGCGCGGGACCTCGGCGCCGGTGAGGCCGCGCTGCAGTGGACGGTCGCCGGCTACACCCTCGCTCTCGGCGCGGGCCTCATCACCGGGGGCAGGCTCGGCGACCGGTACGGCCGCCGCCGGCTGTTCCTGCTGGGCCTGGCCGCGTTCCTGCTGGCCTCGGCGGGCTGCGGCCTGGCGCCCGGGCCCGGCGTGCTGATCGCCATGCGGGTCGCGCAGGGGCTGGCGGGCGGGCTGATGATCCCGCAGGTGTTCGGCATCATCCGCGGCTCCTTCGCCCCCGCCGCGCGGGCCGGGGCGCTGGGCGCGTACGGCGCCGTGCTCGGCCTGGCCTCCATCGCCGGCCCGCTGCTCGGCGGCCTCCTGGTCGAGGCCGACCTGTTCGGGCTGGGCTGGCGGGCGATCTTCTGGGTCAACGTCCCGATCGCGATCGCCGGCCTGGCCCTGGCCGCCCGCAACCTCCCCGGCTCCCGCGCGGCCCGCGCCGCCAAGCTCGACCTGCCCGGCGCGGCGCTCGCCTCCGCCGCCACGGTGCTCCTGCTGGTGCCGCTCGTGCAGGGGCGCGAGTGGGGGTGGCCGTGGTGGAGCCTGGTGCCGGCGGCGGCCTCGGTGCCGGTGGCGGTCCTGTTCCTGGTCAGGCAGCGGCGGCTGGCCGTACGCGGCGGGGAGCCGATCCTCGATCCCGCGCTCCTGCGGGTACGGGCCTTCGCCGGCGGCCTGGCGGTCTCGCTGCTGTTCTTCGGCGGCCTCGGCTCCTTCTTCCTCGTGTTGTCCCTCTACCTCCAGCTCGGCCTCGGGTACTCGGCCCTCGGCACGGGCCTGGTCATCCTGCCGTACGCCATCGGCTCGATCATCACCTCCGGGCTCGGCGTGCGGCTGGCCGCCCGGGCCGGCCGCAACCTCCTCGTGGCGGGCGCGCTGACGCTGGCCGCCTCGCAGGCCGCCCTGTTCCTCGCCGTCCGCGAGGGCGCCGAGCCCTCGGCCTGGGCGCTGACCGTGCCGTTGTTCGCCGGCGGGCTGGGGCTGGGGCTCACGGCCCCGATCCTGCTCAACGTCGTGCTCGCAGGCGTGCCGGGGCGGCACGCCGGGGCCGCGGGCGGCGTGCTCAGCACCGTCACCCAGATCGGCAACGCGCTCGGCGTCGCCGTGCTCGGCCTGGTGTTCTTCGCCGAGCTGGAGCACGCCGCCGGCGACCCCGCCGGGTACGCCGGCGCCCTCGCCGCCGTGCTGCCCTGGCAGATCGCCTGCTACTGCGCCGCCGCGGCGCTGATGTTCCTGCTTCCCTCGCGTGCCCACCAGGAGACGTCATGACCGAACCCCTCCGCGCCACCGAAATCGAATCCGCCGGTGTCACTGGGACCGAATCCCCTCGCGTCAGCGAAGCCGGAGGCTCTCGGGTCAGCGGAGCCCTTCACGCCACGACCGAGGCCCCGCGCGTCGCCGTCGATCCCTTCGCCGCCACCACCCGCCGGATCGGTGAGCCGCATCCCGCGCGTGCCGCGCTGCGGGCCGCCGGTCCTCTGGTCAGGGCCGAGGCCCCGGCGGGCGGGCCGGTCTGGATCGTCACCGGCGACGAGCTGGCCAGGCAGGTCCTGGTCCATCCGCTCATCGTGAAGGACCCGGCGTACGCGCCCGCCTCCTGGGACCGGCGCACCGCCGGCCTCGAACCGGCCGCCGCCGCGCAGCCGTCGCTCACCACCCTCGACGGCCCCGCCCACGAACGGCTGCGGCGCGCGCACGGCCCGCTCTTCACCGCCCGCCGGATGAGCGGCTACGCCGGGCGGATCGAGGGGTTCGCCCGCGACCTGCTCACCAAGGAGGCGGAGCGGGCGGGGGAGGGGGAGTGCGACCTGATGGCGGACTTCGCCACCCGCTTCCCGCTCACCGTGGTGTGCGACGTGCTCGGGGTGCCGCTCGACCGGATCGACCAGGCCATCGCGGCCTGCCGCGGCATGCACTCCGCCGACCCGGAGGAGGTCGGCGGGGCGATGGCCGCGTTCGGGGAGCTGGCCGCCGCCGCGCTGGCGGAGGGCCGCTCCGGCCTGGCCGCCGAGCTGCGCGGGCGGGTTCCGGAGGAGCTCACCGAGGAACAGGTGCACTACCTGATCTTCACGCTCATCTACGCCGGCCAGCTCACCACCGACCCGTCACTCGGCTTCCTGCTCGCCCGCCTCCTCCATGACGGCCTCACGGGCAACCGCCCGCCGGACGAGGCCGGGGAGCTCGTAGGGGAGACGTTGCGCCTGCACTCGCCCGCCCCCTTCACCCTGTGGCGCTTCGCGAGCACAGAGCTGGAGCTGGCCGGGGTGCGCCTGCCCGCCCGCGCCCCGATCCTCGTCGACATCCAGGGCATCAACACCGACCCGGCCCGCACGATCGGCCCGGACCTCGCCTTCGGCGCCGGCCCCCACTACTGCACCGGGGCCCAGCTCGCCCGGATCGAGCTCCGCGCGCTGGTGGAGGTCCTGCGGGCCGACTTTCCCGCCGCCCGCCTCGCGGTCCCGTACGGCGAGCTCCGCCAGACGGACTTCGGCGGCATCCAGGGCAGCCGTCTGACCGCCCTGCCGGTACGCCTGCGCGGCTGACCGCCCCGCAGGCGCGGGCGTGCACCGCAGGCCGCGAGGGCGGGCCCGCGTCGGAAGGCGCAGGCGCAGGCGCGGGCCCGTGGCTCCCGGGTTCAGGCGTAGGCCTTGACCTCCAGGAGCCCGACCGAGCCGGCCCCGCTCTCCAGCACGATCCTGAGCCGGCTCGTGCTCACCGCCCCGAACGTCACCCGGTTGTAGGCGTTCAGGGCGGTCGGATACGTGCCGGGCACGTCGGCGTACGCGCTGCCGTTCCAGTACTGCAGCCGCCATGATGCCGGCGCCCGCACCCCGCCGGTGTCGTCGAAGAAGTACACCTCGGCCGCGCGCAGCGTGCGCGGCGACGGCCAGGTCAGCTCGGCCCACTGGGTGCCCGTCTGCGGCCAGGTCCCCCAGCGGGGATTGACCGTGTCGTTCGACGAGGGCGGGTCCACGCCGTCGTTGATCGCGGCGACGCTCTCCCAGGGCGAGGTGTAGGAGGCCGACGGGGTGGCCTCCCGGGCCAGGTTCGCCGCCGCGCCGCCGACGGTGAGCGTGTACGTCCTGGTCACGGGGGTGCTCAGCCGGTCGTAGTCCCTGAGCTGGACGGTGAAGGTGGCCGAGCCGGCCGTCGTGGGGGTGCCGGTGATGGCGCCGGTGAAGCGGTCGAGGGTGAGGCCGGCGGGCAGCGACCCGCTGGTGACGCGCCAGTCGTAGAAGGGCACGCCGCCCCTGGCCTCCAGCGTGTGCCGGTAGGCGGTGCCCGGCGTGGCCTGGGGGAGCGAGGCGGTGGTGATGGCCGGGTCGAGGAAGGGGGTCAGGTTCCGGTTGAGCCTCCAGCCGGCGTTCTCGGCCACCAGCAGGGCCAGCTTGGTCAGCATCCACCTGCGGGTGGGGAACAGGTGGGTCCAGCCGCCGCTCTGGCCGCTGAGGCGGTCCCAGTGGGGCTGGTCGCCGGGGATGTGGTAGCTGCCGTCCAGCGGGACGGCACGGCCCTGGTAACGGATCACGTCGGGATCGTTGCCGCCGCCGTTGACGTACGCGCGCATGCCGGCCCAGTCGCTGTGGAAGGCGACCGCGTGGCCGTACTCGTGCATGACCAGCCCGTGCACGTCCAGCACCGAGCCCTGGATGTCCGTCTTGTACCAGTCCTCGTCGGCGAGGGAGGTGAACAGCTGCTTGTTCGCCTCGTCGTACTCGAGGATCATCGCCGTGGAGCGGTGCAGGGGGCCCGGCACCTGCTGCCCGCCGCGGGTGCTGTAGCGGCCGTTGCGGGCGGGGTAGCCGGTCGAGTACGGGGTCTGGATGCCGCGGAAGAAGACGTACATGCCGTTGTAGGCGGTGTTGTTCGTGACGTTGATGGTGTTCTGCCAGTCGTTGCCCGGCAGATGGTTGGGCTCGGCGCCGGCCGCCACGGTGTCGAAGGGCTGCATGTCGAAGAAGCGGAACCAGTCCTTGACCGCCTCCTCGGCGGCCGTGCGCACGCCGGGGTCGGAGAAGTAGCCGGTGATGGTGTCGTAGCGGTAGTCGAAGGTGACCGGGAGGGTGGGCTGCAGCGCGGTCTTCTCGTCCTGCTGCACGTGGACGGGCATCGACTGCTCGTACGTCGCGCCGCCCGCGTCCCTGATCGTCAGCCGCAGCGTGTGCCGCTCGTCGGCCCCGGGCCCGCGCTTGGAGTGGATCGCCAGCCGGAACGCCTTCTGCTCCGAGGCGTTGGCGAAGGTCAGCGTCTTGGTCGCGCCGGTGGCGGTGAGCCGGCTGGGCAGGTCCATCATCAGCCGGGACGTGCCCTCGGCCTTCAGATCGACGGTGATCGGGTAGCGCACGTCGGCGGGCGGCCTGACGGTCAGCTCGACGTAGGGGTTGGCCAGGTAGCCCTGCCAGTCCACCAGCTTGACGCCGTAGTCGTTGACGGTCCTGCCGAACAGGTCGACGACCTGCGCGGCGGGCGCGGCGCGGGCGGGGAGGGCGGTGAGGAAGGAGGCGAGCAAGGACGTGAGCAAGGCGGTGAGCAAGGCGGTGAGCAGGACGGGCACGCGGGCCGGTCGTCTCATGGCGGAAGCCTTTCTCCGGGGGTGCGCGGACCTCTCTTGGCCGATCGGCGAAACAACTGAAAGGTTTTCGGAAGCAAAGCTCAGCAGAACGCTTCTGTCAAGGCCGCTCTGCACAAGTGCGGCAATGCAACGTTCCGGTGGTGAAGAAAAGGTTTTCGGTTTGCGGCCGTCGCTCGCGGAGCTGGGGGAGCAAGGGAGGGTGCGCCGCGCTGCCCGGCCGCTCGCCGCATTATTTCCCCCTATAACCAGTAGGAAATATTGACTTCTCGCGAACGGCGGCCTAGCGTCATGACCATGAGCCAGGGTTACCTGCTGACCGCGCGGCCGTACGTGGACTGCTGCCACGTCGTCAGCGCGCAGTGTCGCTGATCACGGACCGAAGCCGCCTTCCTCCCTCGTGCTCCCGGCGCGGCCGACGCCGCCCGCGCCACCACCCGCCTGCCGCACGCCTGCGCGCGCCCGCCCGCCGGGCGCCCGCGCGAGCACGCCCTTCTCCCGTGAGGAGCCCACCGTGATCTTGAACCTGTCCTCCCCGTCGCCCCGCCACCCCGGAAGGAGCGCCCGGGCATGACCGAGACCCTGCCGGGCCGCGCCGTCGGCGCCGAACCGTTCCGCCGGGCGCTGGCCGTGCACGCCAGCGGCGTCGTGGTGATCACCGCCCAGAGCGACGGCGTGCCCGTCGGCCTGACCGCCACGTCGTTCTCCTCCGTCAGCCTCGAACCGCCCCTCGTCTCCTTCTACGTGGACCGTTCCTCCACCACCTGGCCCCGGCTCGGCGCGGCCGACCACTTCGCGGTCAACATCCTGGCCAGCGACCAGGCCGAGCTGGCCGCCCGGTTCGCCCGCAAGGGCGTCGACCGGTTCGCGCCGCCGACGAACTGGCGTCCCGGGCCGCTCGGCGCGCCGCTGCTGCACGGCGTCTCCGCGCACCTGGTCTGCCTGCCGTACGAGCGGGCCGAGGTCGGCGACCACGTGCTCGTCGTCGGGCTGGTCGCCGAGGTCGCCACGCACCGGACCGGCCGGCCGCTGCTCTACCACCAGGGCCGCTTCGGCCGCTTCCTGGCCCACCCCGACTCCTGACGTCCCGGAGACCCCATGACCGCCCGCAAACAGGTCCACCTCGCCGCGCACTTCCCCGGCGTGAACAACCACACGGTCTGGGCCGACCCGCGCTCCGGCAGCCAGATCGACTTCGCCTCGTTCGCCCACCTGGCCAGGACGGCCGAGCGCGGCAGGTTCGACTTCTTCTTCCTGGCCGAAGGGCTGCGGCTGCGCGAGCTCAAGGGCCGCATCCACGACCTGGACGTGGTGGGCCGGCCCGAGTCGCTCACCGTGCTCAGCGCCCTGGCCGCCGTGACCCACCGGCTCGGCCTGGCCGGCACGGTCAACACCACCTTCAACGAGCCGTACGAGCTGGCCCGCCGCCTGGCCACCCTCGACCACCTGAGCGGCGGCCGGGCCGGGTGGAACGTGGTGACCACCTCCGACGCCTTCACCGGCGCGAACTTCCGGCGCGGCGGCTACCTCGACCGCGCGGACCGGTACGAGCGCGCCGCCGAGTTCGTCCGCCTGGCACGTGAGCTGTGGGACTCCTGGCGGCCGGACGCCGTGCTCGCCGACCGGGTCGGCGGCCGGTTCCTGCGGCAGGACGCCATCGGCACGGTCGCGCACCACGGCCCGCACTTCTCCGTCGAGGGCCGCTTCACCCTGCCCCGCGGCCCGCAGGGCCGGCCGGTCATCATCCAGGCCGGCGACTCGGGCGAGGGCAGGGAGTTCGCCGCCGCCCACGCTGACGTGATCTTCACGGGGCACGGCTCCCTGGAGGAGGGCAGGCGCTTCTACGCCGACGTCAAGGGCCGCCTGGCCCGGTACGGCCGCGAGCCGCACCAGCTCAAGATCATGCCCGGCGCCACGTACGCGCTGGGCGACACCGAGGAGGAGGCCGCCGAGAACGCCGCCCACATCCGCCGCGCCCAGGTGGGCCCGCAGACCGCGATCGCCTTCCTGGAGCAGGTGTGGGGCCGGGACCTGTCGGCGTACGACCCGGACGGGCCGCTGCCCGACGTCGATCCGGACCTGTCGGAGACCGGCGTCTCCCAGGGCCGGGTGGCGATCAAGGACCGGGCCGCCGTGGCCGCCAAGTGGCGGGCGCTGGCCGAGGAGAAGCACCTGACGATCCGCGAGCTGGTCATCGAGATGACCGGGCGGCAGACGTTCATCGGCACCCCGCGGACCGTGGCCCGGCTCATCGACGAGCACGTGCGGGCGGACGCCGCCGACGGGTTCATCCTGATCCCGCACCTGACGCCCGGCGGCCTGGACGACTTCGTGGCGCGGGTGGTGCCGCTGCTGCAGGAACGCGGCGCCTTCCGCGCCGACTACACCGGCACCACCCTGCGCGAACACCTGGACCTCCGATGACACCGCACCTGGGCGCCGGCCCGTTCCGCCCCTGGCGCCGGCCCCTTCCCGCGCCCGGAAACCGCATGACACCGCACTTGGAGCCCGTATGACGTTGCACCTGGCCGTGGCGCTGGACGGCGCCGGCTGGCACCCGGCCGCCTGGCGCGAGCCGGACGCCGCGCCACGCGCCCTGTTCTCGGCCCGCTACTGGGCCGGGCTGGTCGGCGAGGCCGAGCGGGGGCTGCTCGACTTCGTCACCCTCGAGGACGAGCTCGGCCCGCAGTCCACCCTGCCCGACGGCCACGACGACCGCATCGACCAGGTGCGGGGCCGGTTCGACGCCGTGCTGCTGGCCGCCCGGCTGGCCCCGCTCACCCACCGGATCGGGCTCGTCCCGACCGCCACCACCACCCACACGGAGCCGTTCCACGTGGCCATCGGCATCGCCACGCTCGACCACGTCAGCGGCGGGCGCGCGGGCTGGCGGCCGCGCGTCTCCGCGCGGGCCTCCGACGCGCGCCACTTCGGCCGCCGGCGCCTGCCGCCGCTGCGACCGGCGCCGGCCCGGCCCGCCGGCGCGGACCCGTCCCCGGGCGCGCGGGCGCCGGACCCGTCCGCGGACCCGCTGGTGCGGGAGCTGTTCGAGGAGGCCGGCGACGCCGTGGAGGTGGCGCGGCGGTTGTGGGACAGCTGGGAGGACGACGCCGAGATCCGCGACGTGGCCACCGGCAGGTTCATCGACCGCGACAAACTTCACTACATCGACTTCGCCGGGCGGTTCTTCTCCGTCAAGGGGCCGTCCATCACGCCCCGCCCGCCGCAGGGACAGCCGGTGGTGGCCGCGCTGGCGCACGCCCGGCTGCCGTACGAGTTCGCCGCGGCCCACGCCGACGTCGTCTTCGTCACCCCGCACTCCGCCGACGAGGCCCGCGCCATCGTCGGCGAGGTCCGGGGGCTGTCGGAGGACGTGAAGATCTTCGCCGACCTCGTCGTGTTCCTGGGCGAGGACGCGGCCCGGCGCAAGGCGCGGCTCGACGAGCTGGACGGGGCCGAGCTCGACTCCGACGCCGCCGTCTTCACCGGGCACGTGCGGGAGCTGGCCGACGTGCTGCTGGCCTGGCGGGAGGCCGGCGTCCAGGGGTTCCGGCTGCGGCCGGGCGCGGTGCCGTACGACCTGTGGCAGATCTGCTCCGGGCTGACGGCCGAGCTGCGCTCGCGGCGGGCCTTCAGAAGCAGGTACGAGGCGGACACGCTGCGCGGGCTGCTCGGCCTGCCGCGGCCGGTCAGCCGTTACGCGGAGGCACGATGAAGTTCCTGGCCATCACGTTGATCGCGCACACCGGCGGCGGGACGGCGACCGAGCGCTTCCGCGAGGTCGTCGAGAGCGCGGTGCTGGCCGAGGAGCTGGGCTTCGACGGGTTCGGCGTGGGGGAGCGGCACGAGCGGCCCTTCATCTCCTCCTCACCGCCGGTCGTGCTCAGCCACATCGCGGCCAGGACGTCGGCGATCCGGCTGTTCACCGCGGTGACCACGCTGAGCCTGCTCGACCCGGTGCGCGCCTTCGAGGACTACGCCACCCTCGACCACCTCTCCGGCGGGCGCCTCGAACTGATCATCGGCAAGGGCAACGGCACGGCCCAGGCCCGGCTGTTCCACGTCACCGCCGAGGACCAGTGGGAGCGCAACCAGGAGGCGTACGAGCTGTTCCGCCGCCTGTGGCGGGAGGACGAGGGGACCTGGCAGGGCCGCTTCCGCCCGCCGCTGGTGGCCGCCGAGACCTGGCCGCGCCCGCTGCAGCGGCCGATCAGGGTCTGGCACGGCAGCGCCACCAGCAAGGAGTCGGTGGAGCTGGCCGCCCGCCACGGCGACCCGATCTTCTCCGCGAACGTCACCAACCCCATCGAGCCGTACGCCGAGCTGATCGACCACTACCGGGAACGCTGGGCCCACTACGGGCACGACCCGGCCGGCGCGCTGGTGGGGGCCGGGACGGCGGGGTACTACGCGGCCCGCACCTCCCAGGAGGCGATCGCGACGTACCGGCCGGTCTTCGACGCCCGGGTGGCGCTCCAGCGCCGGCTCGGCCTACCGGTCGTCTTCCCGACGCTGGAGGACGCCATCGAGCGCGGCTCGATCCTGGTCGGCAGCCCGCAGCAGGTCATCGACAAGGTGCTGCGCTACCACGAGCGGTTCGGGCACGAGGTCATGCACCTGCCCGCCGACGCCGACGGGCTCGACCCCGGGCGGCACAGGGCGGCGCTGGAGCTGTTCCAGGCCGAGATCGCGCCCGTGCTCCGGGCCGAGATCCCGAGCCGCCCCTTCCCCGCCGCCCCCACTCCCCATGCCCCGCCCACTCACGCCGCCCTCACTCCTGACGCCCCCGCCGCTTCTGACGCTGTCCCCGCTCCTGACGCTGTCCCCGCTTCTCACGCCGTCCCCGCTTCTCACGCCGCCGGAGGGGTCTCGTGACGCTGTCCATCCTCGACCTGGCGCCCGTCCCGTCCGGGAAGACGGCCGCCGACGCGCTGCGCAACACCATCGACCTCGCCCGGCGGGCCGAGCGGCTCGGGTACCACCGCTACTGGGTGGCCGAGCACCACTTCGCGCCCGGCGTGGCCAGTTCCGACCCGGCCGTGCTGATCGCGCTGATCGCGGCGGCCACCGGCACCATCCGGGTGGGGTCGGGGGCGGTGCAGCTCGGCCACCGCACGCCGCTGTCGGTGGTCGAGCAGTTCGGCCTCATCGACGCCCTCCACCCGGGACGCGTCGACCTGGGCATCGGCCGCTCCGGACAGCGCCGTGCCGAACTCACCGCCGCGAACGGCGCCGCCGCGCCCGCCGCCGGGCGCGGCCCACGGGACGCCGCCGCGGCCCCCGGCGGGGCGCCGGCGGGGGCGAGGGTGGTGGACGGGCTGCTCATCCCGCCGCCGTTCGACCACGCCAGGCTGGCCGCCCACCCGCACGTCGCCCACTACGCGGCCCTGCTCCAGCAGCCCGGCGCGCGGACGCCCGACTTCGCCGCCCAGATCGACGAGGTGCTCGCCTTCCTCGACGGCACCCACCAGGCGCGCGCCGTCCCCGGCGAGGGGGCCGGGGTGCGGGTGTGGATCCTGGGTAGCAGCGGCGGGCAGAGCGCCCGGGTGGCGGGGGAGCGGGGGCTGCCGTTCGCCGCCAACTACCACGTCAGCCCGGCCACGGTGCTGGAGGCCGTCGAGGCGTACCGGGAGGCGTTCAAGCCCTCCGCCGAGCTGGTCGAGCCGTACGTCATCGTCTCCGCCGACGCCGTCGTCGCCGAGGACGAGGCCAGGGCCCGCGAGCTGGCCTCCCCCTACGCCCTCTGGGTGCGCAGCATCAGGACGGGCGCCGGCGCCATGCGCTACGCCACGCCCGCCGAGGCCGCCGCGCACGCCTGGACCGACGCCGACAGGGAGCTGGTCGCCGACCGCGTCGCCACCCAGTTCACCGGCACGCCGGAGCAGGTCGCCGAAGGGCTGCGCGTGCTGCGGCGCGTCACCGGGGCCGACGAGCTGCTCGTCACCACCATCACGCACGACCACGACGACCGCGTGCGCTCGTACGAGCTGCTCGCGGAAGCCTGGAACCGCCCGTGAAGCGCCTGATCCCCGCCCTGGCGCTGGCCCTGGCCGCGTGCGGCGCCGGGCCGGCCGCCGAGACGGCCGCGTCCACCTCCCTGACCTGGGCCATCGAGACCCAGCCGATCACGCTCAACCCGCAGCAGTGGTCGCAGAACAAGGTCAGGCTGCTCGTGTTCAACCAGTTCGACGCGCTGCTGACCCGCCGCGCGGACGGCTCGTTCGGGCCCTGGCTGGCCAGGGCGTGGCAGGTGTCGGACGACGGGCTGACCTACACCCTCCACCTGCGCGACGACGTGACCTTCCACGACGGCACCCGGTTCGACGCCGCCTCGGTCAAGGCCAACCTCGACCAGTTCCTCGTGCCGGGCTACAACCCGGCCGTAGCCGCGATCCAGCTCAAGGCGTACAAGGAGGCGAAGGTCGTCTCACCGCACACCCTGGAGATCACGCTCAAGGAGCCGGACGCGCTCTTCCCCGACTTCCTCGCCTCCCCCTACGCCGGGCAGGTCTCCCCGGCGTCGCTCAAGAGCGCCAGGGACCTCAAGTTCGGCGGGACCGAGCTGGCCGGCACCGGGCCGTTCGTCCTGGACCGGTACGTGCCCGGCCAGGAGCTCCACTACCGGCGCAACCCCGCCTACCGGTGGCCGCCCGACGGAGCCGCCCACCAGGGGCCCGCCCACCTGTCGGAGATCACCTACCGCTTCCTGCCCGAGGCCGCCGTCCGGGTGGGCGCGCTCACCTCCGGCCAGGTGCAGGTCATCGAGGGCGTGCCCGCCACCGAGGCCGCCCTGATCGGGAAGGACCCCGGCCTCACGCTGAAGACCGCACTCAACTCCGGCACCTCCTTCTCCTACTACTTCAACACCTCCCGCGCCCCCTTCGACGACCAGCGCGTACGCGAGGCGTTCCGCGAGGCCGTGGACGTGGACGCGGTGCTGCGCTCGGTCTACCGGGGCACCGCCACCCGGGCGTGGAGCGTCGTCGCCGCGTCCGGCCCGTTCTACGACCCGAGCCTCGAGAACGCCTACGGCGGCGCCGTGGCCAAGGCCAACGCGCTGCTCGACGCGGCCGGCTGGCGGCAGCGCGACGCCGAGGGCTACCGGGTCAAGGACGGCCGGCGGCTGACCGTGCGCTCGGTCACCGCCGCCCCGTACGTGCGCGACCGCCGCGACGTCCTCGCCCAGGCCGTGCAGGCCCAGGTCAAGCAGAACGCCGGGATCGACTTCCAGGTCAGGATCGTGGACCCCGGCACCGCGCAGGAGGCGCTCGACGCCAACGAGTACGAGATCTTCGAGAACTCCCGGGGCGACTCCGACGCCGGCGCCGCGCTCAACCTCCTCCTGCCGGGCGAGGGCGCGCTCAACCGGACCCGCTTCTCCGACCCCCGCGTGGAGCGGTGGCTCGCCGAGGCGGGGGCCGAGTCCGGGCAGGCGCGGCGCAAGGAGCTGTACGCCAGGGTGCAGCGGGCCGTGGTGCGCGAACGGGCCCTCGTCTTCCCGATCTACGTCCCCGCCGACCAGATCGCGGCCCGTAAGAGCGTGCACGGGCTGGGCTTCGACCCCGCCTCCGGCACGCCGGCCGGCGCCTACGACGTACGGATCGGCACGTGATCAGGCGGCTCGGCGCCGGGCTGGCCGTGCTGTGGGCCGCCGCCACCGCCTCCTACCTCGCGCTGCTGCTGGCCCCGGGCGACACCGTGGACGTCCTGGTCGGCGAGGGGCCGGACACGCCGCAGATCCGGGCCGCGATCGTCCGCGAGTGGGGGCTCGACCGGCCCGGGATCGTGCAGTACCTGGCCTACCTGTGGCGGCTGCTGCACGGCGACCTCGGGCGGTCGTACCAGTCGCAGCGCGGCGTCGGCGAGATCCTGGCCACCCAGGTCGGGCCGACCGTCCAGCTCACCCTGGCCGCGGCGGCGGCCGGGGTGACGCTGGCCGGTCTCATCGCGGTCGTCACGGCCGGGCGCGGCCGGGCGGCCCGCGCCGCCGTCTCGGCGGCCGAGCTGGTGGCGGTGTCGGTGCCGCCGTTCCTGATCGGGATCGTGCTGCTGGCGGTGTTCTCGTTCACGCTCGGCTGGTTCCCCGTCTCGGGCGCCGCCGGGCCCGCCGCGCTCGTGCTGCCCGCGCTCACGCTCGGGCTGCCCATCGCGGGCGTGCTCGGGCAGGTGCTGCGGGGCGGCCTGGAACGGGCGCTGGAGCAGCCGTTCGCGCTCACCGCCAGGGCGCGCGGGCTGACCGAGCGGGCGCTGGTCACCCGGCACGCGCTGCGGCACGCGCTCATCCCCGCCGTGACGCTGGCCGGCTGGTTCACCGGCAGCCTGCTCGGCGGGGCCGTCATCACCGAGGTGCTGTTCGGCCGGCCCGGCCTCGGCCGCGTCGCCGTGGACGCGGTCACGGGGCGGGACATGCCGGTGGTGATGGCCGTCGTGCTGCTGTCCGCCTGCGTGTACGTGGTCATCAGCACGCTCCTGGACCTGGCCTACCGCGCCATCGACCCGCAAACCCGGAGCTGATCCATGCCCGCCCCCACACCCACAGCCCTGCCCGCGGCACCGCCGGCGGCGGTCCGGAGGAGGCGTCCTCGGAGCGCGGTGCTGCCGCCGCTGCTCCCGTCCGCGCTGCTCGGCCTGGTCGCGCTGGCCGTGGCCGTGCCGGGCCTGCTCGCCGGCGCCGACCCCCTGGCCGCCGACCCGCTCGCCGCGCTCGCGCCGCCCGGCCCCGGGCACTGGTTCGGCAGCGACCACCTCGGCCGCGACGTCCTGGCCAGGGTCGTGCACGGCGCCCGCCACTCCATCAGCATCGGCGTCGTGGCCACCGCCCTGGCCGTCACCTCCGGCGTGCTGCTCGGCCTGGCCGCCGGGCTGTCGCCCCGGTGGCTGGACGAGGCCCTGGCCCGCGCGTTCGACGTCCTGTCCACCCTGCCCGAGCTGCTGCTCGCCCTGCTCGTCGTGGCGATCACCGGCCCCGGCACCGCGAACGTGATCTTCGCCATCGCCGTCGCCCAGATCCCCGCCTACGCCCGCGTGATCCGCGCCCAGACCTTCGTCGTGCGCCGCTCCGGCTGCGTCGAGCAGGCCGTCACGTTCGGCCGCGGCCGCCTGGCGATCACCGCCGGGCACGTGCTCCCGAATGTGCTCGGGCCCATCCCCGTGCTGGCCACGATCGGGCTCGGCACGGCGATCATCGCCGGGTCGGGGCTCAGCTTCCTCGGCATGGGACCGCAGCCCCCGGCCGCGGAGTGGGGCGCCATGCTCTCCGAGGCCCGCGACTACCTGCGGGTGGCCTGGTGGGAGGCGCTGTTCCCGGGCCTGGCGATCACGCTGACCGTCGCCTGCCTGACCGTGGTGGGCCGCCGCCTCCAGCGCCGCTTCGAAGGAAGGACACCATGACCACCACCCACGACCAGGACCTCCCGCCCACCCCACCCGACGACCCCCCGATCGCCCATGCCCCGGCGCCCGGCACGGAAGACCCCGGCAGGTCCGAGCCCGGCACCGGAGACCTCGGCAGGTCCGTGCCCGGCACCGGAGACCTCGGCAGGTCCGTGCCCGGCACCGGGGACCTCGGCGGGTTCGGGCCCGGGGCGGCGGATCTTCGTGCCGGCGGGCCCGGTGGCGGGGACGGGCGGGCGCTGGTCGCCGTGGAGGATCTGTGGGTGGGGTTCGGCGGGGTGGAGGTGGTGCGGGGGGTCTCGTTGTCCGTCGCGCCGGGTGAGTGCGTGGCGATCGTCGGGGAGTCCGGCTCGGGCAAGAGCGTCACGGCGCGGACCCTGCTCGGGCTGGCCGGTCCCGGCGCGGACGTGCGGGCGTCGGCGTTCACGGTCGCGGGCCAGGACGCGCTCGGGTTCGGGCCGCGCGAGTGGCGGGCGCTGCGGGGAAGGTTCGCCGGGCTGGTGCTGCAGGACGCGCTGGTCTCGCTCGACCCCCTGCGCACCGTGGGCGCGGAGATCGCCGAGGTGCTGGCCGTCCACGACGTGGTGCCCCGGGCCTGGCGGGGGAGCAGAGTGCTGGAGCTGCTGGAGTCGGTCGGCGTGCCGGAGCCCGAGGTACGCGCCCGGCAGCGCCCGCACGAGCTCTCCGGCGGGCTGCGGCAGCGGGTGCTGATCGCCTCCGCCATCGCGGCCGAGCCCGAGCTGATCATCGCCGACGAGCCGACCACGGCGCTCGACGTCACCGTGCAGGCCCAGGTCCTGCGCCTGCTGGCCGAGCGCCGGGCGGCGGGCAGCGCGC
This sequence comes from Nonomuraea candida, assembly GCF_000725485.1. Lineage (GTDB taxonomy): Bacteria > Actinomycetota > Actinomycetes > Streptosporangiales > Streptosporangiaceae > Nonomuraea > Nonomuraea candida. Next base: position 36,814 of record NZ_JOAG01000062.1, read on the forward strand.
TGCTGCTGATCAGCCACGATCTGGCCGTCGTCGGCTCGATCGCCGACCGCGTCCTCGTCATGCGGGAAGGCCGCGTCGTCGAGGAGGGCCCCGCCCCGGACGTGCTCGTCGCGCCCGCGCACGCCTACACGCGCGCCCTGCTCGCGGCGGTCCCGTCGGCCGCCTCACGCGGCACCCGCCTCACGGACGGCACCCCCCTGCCCCGACGCCCCGCCCCACCCGAACCACCATCGTCCCCGGCCACTCCTGCCCGGGCCGGTGTCCAGCCGTCCGGCCTCGCAGGCGATCGGGCCGCGCGGTCGTATGGCGCGGCGGCGCCGGGCAAAGGGGTGGAGGCGCCGGGGCCAGGGGTGGGGGCGGTTCCGGTGCTCGTGGGGGCCGGGCTGGGACGTTCCTACGGTTCGCGGCGGGTGGTCGATGACGTCTCGTTCGTGCTGCATCGGGGCGAGACGCTCGGCGTCGTGGGCGAGTCCGGCTCGGGCAAGACCACGCTCGCCCGCCTGGCCCTGGCCCTGCTCGAACCGGACCAGGGCCGGGTCAGCCTGCTCGGCGGGCCCTGGAGCGGCCTGCGCGAGCGGGAGCGCCGCCCCCGCCGCCCCCGCATCCAGCTCATCTCCCAGAACCCGCTGGACTCCTTCGACCCCCGGCACACCGCCGGCCGCCTGATCGCCGAGCCGCTGCGGCTGCCCGGGCGCGAGCGCCGGGCCCGGGTGCTGGACCTGCTGGCCCGCGTCGGCCTCCCGCCGGACATGGCCGCCCGGCACCCGCGCGAGCTGTCCGGCGGCCAGCGCCAGCGGATCGCCATCGCCCGCGCGCTCGGCCCCCGCCCCGACGTGCTCGTCGCCGACGAGCCCGTCTCCGCGCTGGACGTCTCCGTGCAGGCCCAGGTGCTCGACCTGCTGGCCGAGCTCCAGGCCGAGTACGGCACCGCGATGGTGTTCATCTCCCACGACCTGGGTGTCGTCCACCACCTCGCGGACCGGGTGCTGGTCATGAAGGACGGCCGGGTCGTGGAGGAGGGCGACGTGGCGGAGGTGTTCGCCCGGCCGCGCCACCCGTACACGCGGGAGCTGGTGGCGGCCGTGCCCCGGCTGCCCGCGGGCCGGCCGGCGGGCAGCCGGGGCACGGCGGCGGAACAGCGGGTGGGCGCGGGAACGTGAGCCCGCCGGGCGGAGGCCCTTGCCGGGTGTCGTGAGGTGCGGCCCCCGGCTACGCGCCCGGAGCGGCTCTCAGCACCCGGCCGAGCCGACGTACTTGATCGGCCAGTTGACCGAGGTGCCCGAGGTCTGGCCGATCGGCACGCAGGGGCCGGTGATCAGGATGGTGCCGGTGTGGTGCTGAGCGTGCACGACCACCATGTGCTTGCCCGTGCCGGAGGTGCAGAGGCTGGACGCCCAGTTCGAGGTGTGGTGGGTGCTGCAGCCGGAGGGGCCGGCCAGGGCGGTGCCGGGGGTGAGCGCCGCGATGCCCAGACCGAGGGCGGCGATGCTCGACAGGGTCGCGACGCGACGACGAAGGCTCATGATGCATCTCCCCAGGGCGTGAACTCTTAGGAAACTTTCCTAAAGGAAAGCTAGATCGCGCGATCCGGAAGGTCAACGTCTCCGGCGGCGGCACCGATGACGGCTCGCGACGGATGGCCGAGATCGAGGGGAAATAGGGCGGGAGTTTTCGGTCGGAGTCAGACACAATTGGCGATGTGTGCCCTCTTTAACAACTTTGGCGGCACGCGACTGGTTTATGGTTCATCGAGCGATTGGCGAGACGCATGGCGGGCGAGCGCAGACGTAAGGTCCTCGTGGTGCGGGGCGGCTGGGAAGGCCACGTCCCGGTGGCGGCCACCGACCTCTTCGTGCCCTTCCTGGAGAAGAACGGCTACGAGGTGCGGCTGTCGGACAGCCCCGCGCCTTACGCGGACCCCGCGTACATGTCCGACGTCGACCTCATCGTGCAGTGCTACACGATGGGCGCCATCGAGCAGGCCGAGCTCAAGGGCCTGCGCGCCGCGATCGAGGCGGGCACCGGGCTGGCCGGCTGGCACGGCGGGATCGCCGACTCCTACCGCAACTCCTCCGACTACCTGCACCTCATCGGCGGCCAGTTCGCCTGCCACCCCGGCAAGCACCCCGACGACGAGGACGCGGGCACCGAACGGCACAACTTCGTCCCGTACACGGTGAACATGCTGCCCGAGGCGGCCGCGCACCCGATCACCGAGGGGATCGGCGACTTCGACCTCGTCACCGAGCAGTACTGGGTGCTGACCGACGACTACATCGACGTGCTGGCCACCACGACCCAGAAGGTGCGCCCCTGGGACCCCTGGCACCGCGAGGTGACCTCGCCGGCGATCTGGACCCGGCGCTGGGGCAAGGGCCGGATCTTCGTCGCCACGCCGGGGCACAGCCTCGACGTCCTGGAGCACGACAGCGTGCGCACCATCATCGAGAGGGGCATGTTGTGGGCCAGCCGCTGAACGTGGGCATCGTGGGCTGCGGGGCCATCTCGGCCCAGTACCTGACCACCATCGACCGGCTGCCGCAGGTGCGGCTGGTCGCGGTGGCCGACCTGGACCTCGACCGGGCGCGGGAGGCGGCGCGGCCGTACCCGGGCGTCGCGGCGACGGGCGTGGCCGAGCTGCTGGCCGACCCGGGGGTGGACGTCGTGCTGAACCTCACCGTCCCGGCCGCCCACGCCGACGTCGCGCTGCGCGCGATCGCGGCGGGCAAGGACGTCTACTGCGAGAAGCCGCTGGCCGCCACCGGCGAGGAGGCGCGGCGGGTGCTGGAGGCGGCGCGGGCGGCGGGCGTACGGGTCGGCTGCGCCCCCGACACCGTCCTCGGCACCGGTACGCAGACCGCCCGCCAGGCCATCGACGACGGCCTGATCGGCCGGCCGGTGGCGGCCATGGCGACGATGGTGACGCCCGGCCACGAGCGCTGGCACCCCAACCCCGACTTCTACTACGTGCCGGGCGGCGGCCCGCTCCTGGACATGGGCCCGTACTACGTCAGCAGCCTGGTGACGCTGCTCGGGCCCGTGGCGTCGGTGATCGGCGCGGCGAGCCGCACGCGGGCCAAGCGCACGATCGGCTCCGGCCCCCGCCAGGGCGAGGAGATCCCGGTCACCGTGGACACCCACGTCACCGGCGTGCTCGTGCACGAGTCCGGCGCGCTGTCCACGCTGGTGATGAGCTTCGACGCGGTGGACACCCGGGCGCCCAACATCGAGGTGCACGGCGAGCGCGGCTCGCTCGTCGTGCCCGACCCCAACCGCTTCGACGGGGACGTCCTGCTGACCCGGCTCGGCGACGACGGCCCGAGAGAACTGCCCGTGTCGGCCGGGTACGCCGGCGCGGGCCGGGGCGTGGGCCTGATCGACTTCCTGGCCGACCGGGAGCCGAGGGCGGGCGGGACGCTGGCCTTCCACGTGCTCGACGTCATGGAGTCGCTGCTCGCCTCGGCGCACACCGGCCGGTCGCTGGACGTCGGGAGCACCTGCGAACGGCCCCGGCCGGTCGCGCTGGGCGACCCCGCCGCCGCGGACCGGCCGTAACCCCGGACCGGCCATAACCCCGGGCCGGCCTGTACCCCGGGCCGGCCTGGACCCGCTCCCGCGGCGCAAGGAACCCCGGCGAGGGTGGTCTCCCGCGGGCGCGGCGCAGCGTTTACGTTGGCAGGTGGTGATCCGCGCAAATGCGTCAGGAGACGACATGAGCGATTCCGCGACCTTACCTGTCTACATGCGCCGCTCCGCCTTCGACCCCGACCCCGAACTCGTCCGGCTGCGCGAGCAGGAAGGAGTGCGGCTCGTACGCAGCCTGTTCGGCCTGGACGTCTGGCTGGTGACCCGGTTCGCCGACGTCAGGGAGGTGCTCGGCGACCCCGTCCGGTTCAGCAACGCCCGGCAGCCGCGCCCGCCGGGCGCCCCCGACATGCCCCTGGAGGAGGTCAGGCGGACCCAGGCGGGCCACCTGCTGCTCTTCGACCCGCCCGAGCACACCCGGCTGCGCCGCATGCTCACCCCGGAGTTCACCATGCGCCGGATGCGCCGGATGGAGCCGCGCGTCCAGGAGATCGTGGCGCGGCACCTCGACGCGATGGAGGCGGCCGGCCCGCCGGTGGACCTGGTGAGCGCGTTCGCCCTGCCGATCCCGGCGCTGGTGATCTGCGAGCTGCTGGGCGTGCCGTACGAGGACCGCGCCGGCTTCCAGGAGCGCAGCTCGAAGGTGCTCGATCTGTCCCTGCCCCTCGACGAGCGCGCCGCGGCCCGGACCGCGACCCGCGCGTACATCCGCGAGCTGGTCGGACGCGCCCGCCGCGACCCCGGCGAGGACCTGATCGGCATGCTCATCCGCGAGCACGGCGACGACCTGACCGAGGACGAGCTGGTCGGCATCGGCAGCCTGCTGCTCGTGGCAGGCCACGAGACCACCGCCAACATGCTCGCCGCCGGCGTCCTCGCCCTGCTGCGCCACCCCGGCCAGCTCGACCTGCTCAGGAAGGAGCCCGAGCGGATCGGCGCGGCGGTGGAGGAGCTGCTGCGCTGGCTCAGCATCGTGCACTCCGGCACCATGAAGGTCACCACCAGGGAGGTGGAGCTGGCGGGCGTGCGCATCCCGGAGAACGCGACGGTGGCGTGCGCGCTGCCCGCCGCCAACCGCGACCCCGCCCTCGTCCCCGACCCCGACCGGCTCGACATCGGCCGCGGCGAGCTGGGCCACGTCGCCTTCGGTCACGGCGTGCACCACTGCCTGGGCGCGCCGCTGGCCAGGATGGAGATGCGCATCGCCTTCCCGGCCCTGTTCGAGCGCTTCCCCGGGCTGCGCGAGGCCGGGCCGCCCGCCGAGTTCCGCTCCTTCAACCTCGTCTACGGCCTCGACTCCCTCCACGTCGCCTGGTGAAATCCCGGCCGGCCTCACCCCTTGAGGCCGCTGAACGTCATCGTGGCCACGAACTGCCGCTGCGCCAGCACGAAGGCGATGATCAGCGGCATCGTGGCCACCACGTTGCCCGCCATGAGCAGCGGCCACTGCGTGTGCCGGGTGCCCTGGAAGTTCGCCAGCCCGAGCTGGATCGTGTACAGGCTCTCGTCGCTGATCGCGATGAGCGGCCAGACGAGGTCGTTCCACGAGCCCAGCAGCGTGAACACGGTGAGCGTGGCCAGCGCCGGCCGGGCCAGCGGCAGCACCACCCGCCAGAACACCCCGAACGCGCCGCACCCGTCGATGCGGGCCGCGTCCTCCAGCTCGGCGGGCAGCGACAGGAAGAACTGCCGCATCAGGAAGATCCCGAACGCCGACGCCAGCCACGGCACGAACGCCGCGGCCAGGGTGTCGATCAGGCCGAGCCGGCTGAACATGACGTACGTCGGGATCATCAGGAGCTGGGCCGGGATCATGATGGTCGCCAGGATCATCAGGAACCCGGCGCACCTTGCCCTGCTCCTCCAGCGCGTCGAGGTCGGCGCGGACCGTCACGCTGGACACCCCGAACGCCTCGGCCAGCTCCGCCACCCGGGCGAACTCCTGCTCGGTGAGCAGCGCCAGCATGCGCTCGCGCCGCACCTCGGTCGGCATCGACTCGCTCATCGGCGCACCGCCGCGGGCAGCAGGTCGCCGTGCGCCTCGAACAGCTCGTCGCACAGCGCCTCGATCGCGGGCAGCGGCAGCGTGGCCGCGGTGTTGGGGTCGAGCATCGCCGCCCGGTAGACGTGCGCGCGCTCGCCGTCGAGCACGGCGCGCACGGTCAGCTCGACCACGTTGAGGAACGTGCGGTTGAGCGCGGCCACCTGGACCGGCAGGTCGCCCACCGCGACCGGGCGCACCCCTGCCGCGCCGACCCGGGCCGGCACCTCCACGCAGCCGCCCTCCGGCAGGTTGCCGATCAGGCCGCGGTTGGCCACGTTGACGTAGATCTCCTTCTCCTCGCCGGTCAGCATCGCCAGGATCATCGCGGCCGCGGGCTCCTGGTGCTGCCAGCGGATCAGCAGGGGGTGACCGGCCGACAGGGCGCGGCGCGTCTCTTCGTACAGGTGTCGACCTCGTCCTCGTCGCGCCCGACCAGGTCGGCGAGGTAGGCGTGCGTGTCGCACACCGAGTGGCACAACCCCGCGAACCGCTCGAACCCGGTGGCCTCGTGCACCGCCCACCCGGTCATCGCCATCGGGTCGCTGCAGCTCAGCAGCCACGCGTCGGGGCACTCCTCGGCCATCTGCGCGGCCAGCTCGACCAGCACCGGGATCGTGCGCAGCCCGCGGAAGACGCCGCCGATCCCGATGGTGTCGCCGATGGTCTGGCGCAGGCCGTAGCGGTGGGGGATCTCGAAGTCGCGCAGCGTGGCCTCGAAGCCGCCGACGTCGAGGTGGCTGACCACGAAGCCGGCGCCCTTGAGCGCCTGCCGCCGGTCGAACACGCTGCCGATCTTCGCCGCCGCGCCCGCCTCCGCGTCGAGCGCGCGCACGAGCGCCTCGGCCGTGGCGAGCCTGCCCGGGTCATCGTCGTGCAGCACGATCTCCAGCTCGCCGCGCAGGGCGGGGGCGAGCACCAGGGCGGAGACGACGCGGCGCGTCAGCTCAACGTCACCGACCCCGATGAAGACGATCCGCGCCATCCCCGAAGTATCCCACGCCCCGTACGCGCCGGGCCCGGCGCGGGCCTGACCCCCGTGCGGCCTGATCCCCGCGTGGCCTGACTCCCGTGTGCCGGGCCCCGTGCGCGCCGGCCCCCCGTACGCGCCGATCCTCATGCCGGTCTTGTCACACGCGCAGCAGCGGGGGCCAGGTCTTCGGGCCGACGAGGCCGTCCGCGTCCAGGCCCTGAGCCCGCTGGAACGAGCGGACCAGCTCCACCAGCCCGTCGTCGCAGAGGCTGGAGGTCAGCCATCCCTCCAGCCCGCCGGGCAGGTCGGCGTAGACCGTCGAGGGCACGTGCCCTCGGGCGAACAGGCACCCCCGGACCGTCTTGACGTCGAGGTTGTCGTCACCGGGCCGGATCAGGGGCAGTTGCTTCACGATGTCCTCTGTCCACGACGAGCCGGGCGTGCCGGCGATGAGGGCGGCCACGGCCGCCCGGAAGGCGTTCATGTCGACCGAGTGGGGGTCGGGCTTGGCGGTGTTGACCTCCCGGTGTGCCTTGACCCGCGAGACGGGCAGCCCGAACTCGCGGCACAATTCCGCGCACAGCTTCCGATAGGCGTCGAGTTGCACCTCGGGCCAGGGCTGGAAGCCGTTGTTCTCGGCCTCGATGCCGAGCGAGCGGGAGTTGGTGTGCAGGGAGCTGGTCGAGGGGGCGTTGTGCCAGCAGCGGCCGGCCGCGATCACGTAGATCTGCCCGGACCGGCCGAGCCCGAACTGCGACAGCGGCCCGCGCAGCCCCGGCCGCCCGTCGCGCACGACGCGCAGGGAGGGGTAGTCGCCGCCGCCGGCGGGCCCCGCGGTGTGATGGCAGACGATGCCGCGCACCTCGGGCTGCGGCCCATGCCCCCGGCTCTTCCACCCGTCGACCTCGGTCACGGGATGACCGGTCCGGCGGGCGACGTCGGCTAGTTGCGTCAGGAAGGGCATTGCACACCTCCGGAGAAGTTTTCGATGAGTCTCATCTCCGTCCATTGACGACTGGTAGCGATCCACTTGCAGTAGGTGATCTTCCTGGCCGCGTTGCCGTCGGCGGCCGGTGACCACGGAAAAGTCCGGGGCGGCGGATGCTCCTATGGATGTCAATCGGTGTTTTCTTGATCGTTTTGGGTGATCGCTTTGTAGAGTTCCCGGGCGATGTAGCGTTTGAGGCAGCGGATGATCT
>NZ_JOAG01000063.1 GCF_000725485.1 Nonomuraea candida
CGGCGCCTGGAGCGGCCGGGGGATCAAGAAGGTCTACACCTTCACCTGCTGGGCCGGCAAGTTCGACAACTGCGGCAAGAAGTACCGCATCTACTGATCACCGTGTGGTACCGGATCCGATCGCCTTGCATGAGCGAGCGTTGATCGGGTAGGCCAGGCGCCATGTCCCCTTCGCGTTACGAGGGCTGGTTGCTGGCCGGCCGCTACCGGCTCAAGTCCCAGCTGGGCAAGGGCGGGATGGGCCGGGTCTGGCAGGGCCACGACGAGCTGCTGGACCGCCCGGTGGCCGTCAAGGAGGTCACGCTGGAGCACCAGCCGCAGTCGCAACGCGAGGTGCTCCTGGGCCGCACCATGACGGAGGCCCGGCTGGCCGCCCGGCTGAGCCATCCGAACATCGCCACCGTCTACGACGTGGTGGTCGCCGACGAGCGCCCGTGGATCGTCCTGCAACTCGTCTCCGCGCCCACGCTGGCCGACGTGCTGGCCGAACGGGGCTCGCTGCCGCCCGTCGCGGTGGCCAGGATCGGGTTGCAGGTGCTGGAGGCGCTGGAGGTCGCGCACGCGGCGGGCATCGTGCACCGCGACGTCAAGCCCGCCAACATCCTCCTCGACACCAACGGTCACGACCCCGCCCACCACGCCGGTCACCATGCCGTGCTCACCGACTTCGGCCTGGCCACCAGCCTGGAGCAGCCGGTCGGGCTCACCCAGGCCGGCATCGTCGTGGGCACCCCCGCGTACATCGCCCCGGAGCGCGCCCGCGGCGGCGCGCCGACCCCGCAGTCCGACCTGTGGTCCCTGGGCGTCACGCTCTACACCGCGGTCGAGGGCCGCTGCCCGTTCGAGCAGAGCACGGCCCTGGCCACCATCAGCGCCGTCCTCACCGACGACCCGGCCCCCTTCCGCCGGGCCGGCGCGCTGGCGCCGCTCATCACCGGCCTGCTGCGCAAGGACCCCGCGCACCGTACGGCGACCGCCGACGCCCACCGCCACCTGCGGCGCATCGTCACGCAGTCCGGCGGCGCGGCCGTCCCCGAGACGGGCGACATCGTGTGCGCCCCGGTCTCGACGACCGCGCCGACGGGCAGCCGCCCGGCGCCCGCCGCCCCCGCCCGCCGCCCGGCCGCCGGGCGGGGGAGATCACCGTACGTGCGGCACGCGTCCGTCGTGACCGCGCTGATCCTCGCCGTGCTGGTCGCCGGTTTCTGGCAGGGCTCGTCCCCCCGGCCGCCCACCGCCGCAGGCCGGCCCGTCACCCACTCCCCCGTCGCGCCTCCCACGGACGGGCTCGCGCCGGCGCCGCTGCGGGTGCTCCAGGCGGAGCAGGTGACGACCCGCCCCCAAGCCGGTACGCCGCCCGAACCCGCCTCCGAACCCGCCTCCAGATCCGCCTCCGAATCCGAATCCGCATCCGGGCGCGAGCCCGCGTCCGGGTCGGGGTCCGAGCCCAGGTCCGAGTCCCGGGCCGGGGCCGCCGCGCCGCCGGGCAAGGCGAGGAAGGCGAGGGTCGGCAAGGGCCAGACGCCACCCGGCCACAGCGCCGCACACCCGGGCAAGGGCCACGCCAAAGGCCGCAAGTGACCCTGGCCGGGAGCGAAAGTGACGCGGGTGGCGGGGTGAAGGTAACGCCGGTCGCGGCGTGAAGGTGCCGCGGCCCGGGGCGTGAAGGTGCCGCGGGTGGCGGGGTGAAGGTGCCGCGGGTCGCGGATCGTGGGGTGAAGGTGACGCGGGCCGGGGTGCGGGGGCTACCGGGGCGGTTCGGGGGCGAGCGGCGGCCCGTCCGGGAGGGCGTCCGGGTCGCGCCAGGTGGCGAGGAAGCCTTCGGCCACGGCGCACGAGCCCGCGTACGGCCCGTCAGGATGCTCCAGCGCCGCGCCCACCAGCCGGCCGGCCCGCTCCGCCACGAGGGCGCGGGCCGAATCGGCGCCGGTGACCTGGCCGGCCCGCTCGGCGAGGTAGCCGATCGTGGCGCCGGCCCCGCAGACGAAGTCCGCCAGCGTCACCACGCCGCGCTCCCGCAGCGTGCGCAGCCCGGCCTCGGTGTAGGGCACGTTCGCCGCCGGGGCGACCACGCGGGCGCGGACCCGGGCGGCGCGATCGGTGCTCAGGGTGCCGGTCCGCGCGCCGGGCACCAGCACGTCGGCGTCCGCCTCGTACAGCGTCTCGGCCGGCCGTACGGGCAGGCCGAGCAGGCGCACGCAGGCGTCACCGTGCGCGGCGCGCAGCTCCTCCAGCGCGGCGACGTCGAGCCCGTCCGGGTCGGTCACGCATCCGTGCAGGGTCGAGAGGGCGACGATGCGCGCGCCCCGCCGCGCGGCCTCCCGCACGACCGCGCCGCCCACCTTGCCGAAGCCCTCCACCGCGAGCGTGCGCCCGTCCAGGCCGCCGAGCGCGGTCTGCGCGGCCACGACCACGCCCAGGCCGGTCACCATGGTGTCCACCAGCTCGCCGCCGAGCTCCTGGTGCATCACCGCGTCGGCCCGGTAGCCGGGCAGCGGCGCGAAGTCCTGCGTCCGCGTGCCCAGGTCGGAGGCCGTGAGGAAGACGCCCTTCTCGACCAGCGGGGTGATCTCCTGGCAGTAGCGGGCCACGGTGGCCGCCCGGTCGGCGGCCTCGGCCCGCAGCACCGCCTTGGCGCCGCCGATCCGCTCGCCGAGCACGGCCAGCTTGTACGTCATCGCCCGCGCCAGCAGCCCGGCCTCGGCACGGGTGACGTCCGGGGCGAGCCGGGTGCCGCCCGCGCTGGTCGGACAGTCCAGGTCGAAGGCGATGTACCCGTCCACCGAGGCCAGCTCCACGATCCTCATGCGCGCTCCTCACGTCGTCCGATCGGCGCCGGCCGGGCGATGACCGCGCCTGCTGACCAATCTCGACGTGAACGGCTCTCATGTCCATCGCCGGAAGCGCCCGGGTCCGGGCTGATCGCCTCCGCGCCGGTGCCGGCCACCGGGAGGGGCAAGCGGTGGCTCCTCGGGAACCCCGGCACTAAGAAAGCCGGGGACTCCCCCGAGAGGCGGGCCGGGGCTACTCCGGGTCGGTGCCGGTGCGGTCGGTGAGGCGTTCGCAGCGCTGCCTGGCGGCCTGCGCGGTGCCCAGCCCCAGCCCGAACGCGATCTCCTGCCAGGTCATGCCGCGCCCGCGCGCCATCTGCAGGAGCGCCGCCTCCAGCGCGTCCAGCTCCCCGCGCACCAGCGGGACGAGGCTCAGCGCCGCGGTGATGTCGGCGTGGTCCACCTCCGGCTCGCCGTCGTCGAGCTTCGCGGCCCCGCTGAGCAGGAACGTCACGAGCCTGACGGCCTCGTGCGGCCCGATGGCCGAGGGGTGGGCCTGCCGGAGCCGCTGCTCGCCGGTGGCCGCGTGCCGCTCGGCGATCCGGAACAGGGACGCGTGCACGCGCCCCATGCGCGCCTGCTCCGGGTCCGGCGGCGTGAAGGGGTCGGGGTGGTGATCGACGTTCGCGGACATGACGCCCACAATGCCGCAAGGAACGGGACGGCGTCAACTCCACGTTGTGAACAATCTGTTCAAACGGACAGCCGCCACGCGCCGGCCTCGACCGTCCACGTACGCCCGGTGACCGGGCCGGTGAGCTCGCCGTCGGCGTTCAGCCGCACGGCCGGGCCCGAGATCCGGATGCGCGCGCCGCGCACCGTGGCCACGTCCAGCCTGGCGGTGTGCCGCCCGAACCGCATCAGCACGCCGTACATCAGCCGTTGCAGCGGGCCGGTGGCGAACGAGACGACCACGTCCGCGAGCCCGTCGGAGAGGCGGGCGCGCGGGGCGAGCGGCGTGCCGCCGCCGATGGACCGGCCGTTGCCGATCCCCACCATCAGCACCCGGTGCCGCCCGTCCGCGACGACCCGGTCGTCCACCTCCACCCTGAGCCGCACCCCTTTGGTACGCACCCCCGCGATCACGCTCCCCACCCCGTAGGCGAAGCGCCGCAGCACCGGTTTGAGCGGCTTGGCCGCCCGCGCCGCCTCCACCCCCACGCCCAGGTGCACGGCGTTGACCACGATGCCGCCGTCGTCGTCGCGCAGCAGGTCCAGCGCTCGCGGCTGGCCCACCGCCGCCGCCCGCGCCGCCTCGATCGGGTCCAGTGGCACGCCCAGCCCGCGCGCCAGGTCGTTGCCGGTGCCCAGCGGGACCAGCCCGACGGTGCGCCGTCCCAGCTCGCCCCGCTCGGCCAGGGCCGCGACGAGGCGGTGCAGCGTGCCGTCCCCGCCCAGGACGACGGGGTCCCGCTGCGGATGCCCGGCCAGCGCCGCGGCCAGGTCGGCCGGATCGTCGACGCGGACCTCCACCGTGTCGGCGTGCTCGGCCAGCACGGTCAGCACCCGGGACACGACCTCCTCGTCCGCGCTTCCCGCCGTCGCGTTGACGATCGCCAGCAACCGGCGCATCCTGCCTCCCTCGCCGCGTTCCTGGTGCAGGCGTCTACCCGTCCGCCCGGCGGCAAACGCGCCAGGGGGTAGGCCCAGCACTACCTCGCGAGGTGGGAAAGTCCGACCTGCGTGGTCAGCGCAGCCCCATCGAGGTCCGGCGGCCGGGCCGCGAGGCTGGCGGACGTGATCGAAGTACGAGAGCTGACCATGCGGTACGGCGGCAAGGTCGCCGTCGACGACCTGACGTTCACCGTGAAACCGGGGCTGGTGACCGGGTTCCTCGGCCCGAACGGCGCGGGCAAGTCCACCACCATGCGCGCCGTGCTCGGCCTGGACCCGCCCAGCGCGGGCCTGGCGCTGGTGAACGGCCGCCCGTACGCGTCCATCCCCCGGCCCATGCGGTCGATGGGGGCGCTGCTCGACGCCGGGGCGGTGCACGGGGGCCGCACCGCGTACGCGCACCTGGCCTGGCTGGCCCGCAGCAACGGCATCGGGCGCGCCCGCGTGGCGGCCGTGCTCGACCAGGTCGGCCTGACCGACGTCGCGGGGCAGCGGATCCGCGGCTTCTCGCTCGGCATGCGGCAGCGGCTGGGGATCGGCGCGGCGCTGCTCGGCGACCCGGGGGTGCTGATGCTGGACGAGCCGCTGAACGGCCTGGACCCGGAGGGCATCCGCTGGCTGCGCGACCTGCTGCGGTCGCTGGCGGGCGAGGGGCGCACCGTGCTGCTGTCCAGCCATCTGATGAACGAGATGGCGCTCAGCGCCGATCACGTCATCGTCATCGGGCGGGGCCGGCTGATCGCCGACACGGCCATGGCGGACCTGGCCGGGCACTTCCAGGGCGACGTGCTCGTCCGCACGCCGCATCCGGAGCGGCTGGCCGGTCTCCTGCGCGGGCACGGCGCGACGGTGGCGGCCCAGGAGGACGGGGCGCTGTCGGTGCGGGAGCTGAGCGCGGCCAGGATCGGGGAGCTGGCGCTGGCCGGCGGGATCGCGCTCGCGGAGCTGTCGCCACGGAGCGCCTCCCTGGAGGAGGCGTTCATGCGGCTCACCGAGCACACCACCGAGTACCGGACCGCGTCCGGTGCCGCTCCCGCGTCCGACACCGCTCCCGCGTCCGGCACCCAGAACGAGCGCGGGAGCGCGAATGAGCGCACCGCCGGGCGTCGGAGCGCGGCGAAGGAGGCCGGGCGATGATGATCGACGCGATCGCCGCGGAGTGGCTGAAGTTCCGCTCGCTGCGCTCCAACCTCTACCTGCTCGCCTGCTCGCTCGCGGCCGTCGGGGCCTGCGCCGGGATCGCGTTCATGATCGGCCGCGGGTTCGACAACCAGACGCCGGACGAGCGGATGGCCTTCACCGGCAACGGGGACGGCCTCGGCAACGGCATCGCGGTCGCCTACATCGTCTTCGCCGTGCTGGGCGCCCTGACGATCACTTCCGAGCACGGCACCAGGATGATCCAGACCAGCCTCGTGGCCGTGCCCCGCCGGCAGGTGCTGCTGCTGGCCAAGGTGCCGAGCCTGGCCGCGATCGCGCTGGTGGCGGGCCAGGTCCTGGCGTTCGCCATGCACGCGGCCTCCATGGCGGTGCTCGGCGACCGGGCCGGCCGGCTGCTGCGCGACGGCACGACGCTGGGCACGTCGCTCTCGGAGCCGGGCGTGCTCGCCTCCGTGGTCGCCGCCGGGGTGTCGATGGCCGCGGTGGCGCTGATCGGGCTCGGCGTCGGGGCCGCCGTACGCTCCACCGCCGGCGCGCTGGCCGTGCTGGCGGTGATCGTCGTGGTGCTGCCGGTGGTGGCCAAGACGCTGCCCATGCCGCTGCGCGCCCAGCTGGGCTCCTTCATGGTCGAGAACCTGCCGCTGCAGATCGCCGGGACCGGCGGCGGCGTCCTGCCGCCCGCCGTGGCGGCGGGGCTGCTGGCCGGGTACGTGGCCGCCGCGCTGACGGCGGGCGCCACGGTGATCGCGCCGGCCCGGCGGCGCCTCAGGGTGCTGGCGGCCGGGGTGGCGGTGGCCGTCCTGGTCCCGGCCGCGCCCGCCGCCGCGACCGCCGCGCCGGACTCCGGGCCGTCCACCCTGGCCTGGGCCGACTGCGCGGACCGGAGCCTGGTCAAGGAGCTGCGCTGCGCCTCGATCACGGTGCCGGTGGACTGGGCGAAGCCGGCCGGACGGAAGATCGAGCTCACCGTCGGCCTGCTGCCGGCCACCGGCGCGCAACGCCGCATCGGCACGGTCTTCGCGGTCCCCGGCGGTCCCGGCAGCTCGGGCGTGGCGGACCTGAGCACGAGCGCCGGCAGCTTCGCCGAGCTGCGCGCCAGGTTCGACGTCGTCACCGTGGAGCCGCGCAACACCATCGACAAGGGCGTGCTGTCGTACGACTGCCTCCTCTCCGGCCCCTGGATCACCTGGCCCGACACCCCCGCCGAGTACGCCGAGCTGGGCCGGCGCAACCGGGCGGCGGCGGAGCGGTGCCGCGCCGCCGACCCCGAGTTCTTCGACCACATGGACTCGGCCTCCGTCGCGCGGGACATGGAGGCGATCCGCGTCGCGCTGGGGGAGGAGCGGCTGAGCTTCCTCACCAACTCCTACGGCGGCGTGCCCGGCATCGCCTACTCCCGGCTGTTCCCCGAGCGGGTGCGGGCGATGGCGATCGACGGCTCGGCCAGCCCGTACCTGGACCGCGCGCAGAGCAGGCTCCCCCATGAGGAGTCCTTCGCCCGCTTCGCCGACTGGTGCGCGGCGAGCACCACCTGCGCGCTGCACGGCCGGGACGTCGGCCAGGTCTGGCGGGCCCTGGTCGCCCGGGCCGACCGCGAGCCGGTGCCGGTCAGGGGCGAGTCGCCGCCGGTGGCCTACAGCGGGCTCGACATCAAGGAGGCCGCCGCGCCCAGCATCGTCTCACCGGGGCCGGAGCCGGAGTTCCCCCGCTGGGTGGAGCTGGCCGAGGCGATCGCGCGGGCCGACGCCGGCGACGCCTCCGGGTTCGCCCGCTACGTCCGGCAGATCACGAAGAGCGCGAAGGTGCCGGCGTTCACCGGGATGAACATGACCCACTGCCTCGACGGCCACGGTTTCCGGGACTACGCCGAGTACCGGGCCGCGCGCCGGAAGGGCGAGCGCCTGCTGCCGAACCTGGCCGGGATCGAGCTCTGGCACCAGCTCGCCTGCGTCGGCTGGCCGGTCCCGGCCACCAACCCGCCCGCGCCGCTGCCAGGCGGGAAGCTGCCGCCCTACCTGGGTGTCGGCTCGTGGACGGACCTCCAGGGGTCGGCGGACATCGTCAGGCGGGTGCCCGGCTCGGCCACGCTCCAGTACCAGTGGCACGGCCACGGCCTCTACAACGCCGGCATCTCCTGCGTCATCGCCCACGTCAACCGCTACCTGATCAGCCTGCGCCTCCCGGCGCCCGGCGCCACCTGCCCCAGGCCCGCCACCTGACGCGTGCCGGCCGAGTGCCGTGCCGGCGCCGGCACTTCCTCCGGCCGGGGCGCCGGGTGCCGCGCGGTCGCCGGCCGGGTGGCTCGTCCTAACGGCGTTTCAGCCCGTCCAGCAGGGCATCGGTCACCTTCGTCAGGGCGGGCCGCGCGACCTCCGGCTCGAAGAACGGCGCCCGGTGGCCGGCCTCCCCGGCGAGGCCGCCGCCGGTCGTCGTGCCCCGGAACGCGGCCTCGACCGTCCGGCTGCCGGCCAGCACCTTGATGACGATCTCCATCATCGGGGGCGCGCTCTCGTCGTACAGCCTGGTGGTGCCGGAGACCACGGCGAATGCCTTCCCGCCGAGCCCGCCCACCTCCTGGCGGGGCTCGTAGGTGATGCGGAGGCGGTCGTCGGCGAGGCCGCCCTTGGCGTGGTAGCGGTCGTACTTGCGGGCCTCGCGGTCGAACTGGGACGCCGCCGCGCCGGCGCTGCCCCAGTCCACCACGTGGAGGCGCAGCTCACCCCCGCGGGCGGTGAACTCCTGCCCGGGCCGGTGCGCGACGTCCTCCCTGACCGACCAGATGCAGGTCGTCTGCCCGATCCTGCCGTCGCTGGTGGTGACGGCGGGCCCGGTCGCGGCGGGGAAGAACGCCTGCTCGACCTGCCGCGCGGTGACAGTCCCGCAGGGCCAGGGCACCTTCACCGCGCCGGCGCTCCTGGCCATCTCCGCGGTGACCAGCCGGGCGACCTTCCCGGCCGAGGCCCGCGTCGCGTCGCCGGACGGGTACTTGACGCCGCTGCGGTTGTCGCCGCCGTAGGAGACCTTGATCAGCCAGGGGCCCTGCCGGACGTACACCTCCGCCTTGAGCCCGCTCGGCCCGATCGAGGTCTGGCTGTAGGCGGCGTCACCGAGATCCAGCTTCCTGAGCTCGCCGAAGGCCGAGCCCGAGGTCCTGCCGTCCACCCGCTTGCCGTCGCGGACGTTGACGCGCCGCTCGTGCGCCTTCCTGTCCCGCTCGAAGCGCTCCTCGGCGTAGGCGACCGCGTCGCGGCCCTCCGCGCTCCCGGCCGCCACCGAGATGCTCAGCGCACGGTGCCCGAGCACGCCGCCGCCGACGTCCATCTTGCTGTTCGTCCAGCTACAGGCCGCCCGCTTCTCGGTACGGGTGGCGGCCCCGGTGGAGGCGTCCCTCCCGCCGTACTCGGCGTCGGCCACCAGGCTCCTGCGAAGACCGTCCGGCACGGCGGCGCAGAGCTGGTCCCCGCTGATCGCCCGCAGCGCCGCCGTCCCGGCGGGCTCACCCTTCCCGGCCGCGGACGGTTTCCCGGCCTTGGTCGCCCGGGACGGCTCCCCGCGCCCGGCGGCCGGGCGGGCTTCGTCGCGACCCAGGAGCAGCCAGGCGCCCGCCACTCCGCCGATCACGGGGAGGGAGACCCCTGGCCGCCGGTTCCGCCGGCCGGCCGCCCACCGGGACCAGGAGCCCACCCCGCCCCTGGTCCCACCCCACCGGGACCAGGAGCCCACCCCGCCCCCGGTCCCGCTCCCGCCCCGCTCGGAGCCGGAGGCCACCCCGCCCCTGTCCCCGGCCCCGCCCCGCCCGGCGTTCGCGCGCCGGGGACGCGGGGCGGGAGGCCGGCGCCCGGAGGCCCGCCCGGCCCGCCGCCCGGAGGCCGGGAGGCGCCGGACCCGTGCGCCGGCGGGTAAGGGGTGGACATGGGAGGACCTCCTGAGCAGCCGAGCCCGCCGGCCAGGACCTGGCAGGCGAGCGGGGGGAAGGCGTGCTCCGCCCCTCACGCCCCCGCCGGGGAGCCTATGGAGGAAAGGCACGAAGGTGTGTCAGGTGATCGCCCTTCACGATGATTACGGTTCCGTCAATCGTTAGGCTTTCGTCCGAACCAAACCGGCGAACTCGGCTGGACCATACGGCGAATCTGAGCAGCGGGGCGAGGAGGCGGGGTGGCGCAGGAGGCGGCGCGGCTGCTGGGCCGCTTCGGCCGCCGGTACGCCGCCGTCGTACGCCTGGTGACGCTCGCCCCGATCGTCGCGATCGCGCTGTTCCGCGCCGCTCCGGAGAACCTCCCCCGCACCGCCCTGGCCGTCACCGTCGCGGCGGCCTGGACCTGCGGCTACGCCTGGTGGCTGGCCAGGGACCAGGGCGACGGCTCCTGGCCGGCCAGAGGGCGGGGCAACGGCCGGCGGCCGGCCGGGGGCCGGGGTGACGGCCGGCGGCCGGGCCGGAGTGATGGCGCGGTCGTCCTCGACGTTCTCGTCCTGGTGGGGCTGTCCGCGTCCGTCTGGTGGACGGGCGCGCTCGACGACACCAACACCGGCTGGCTGCGCCTGCTGGTCCTGTTCATGTGCGTCACCTGCCAGTGGCACACGCCCCTGCCCGTCGGCGCCGCCGCGGCGCTGGCGGCCGGCTGCGGGACGGTGCTCGTCATCGCCGCGGCCGGCGCGGAGTCCAGCGTGGTCCGGGGGCTGCTGTGGACGCCGGCGGCGGCCGCGCTCTCCCGGGTGGGCTGGGCGCTGCTGCGGCGGGCGGCCCGCCGGGCCGATCTGACGGCCGCAGAGGCGGCGCGGGCGCGCGGCGAGTCGCTCGTGGCGGCGGCCGTCCGCGCCGAGGAGCGCGAGTTCGCCGCCTCCCTGCACGACACGGCCGCGACGACCCTGCTGATGGTCGGCATCGGGCAGGTGCGCTCCGACGCCGGCTGGCTGGCCGCCCAGGCGCGCCGAGATCTCGACCGGCTCCACGCCGGCCGGCCGACCACTCGGACGCGCCGGGACCTCGACCGGCTCCACTCCGGCGACGGCCGGGAGCAGGCGCGTGCTGACGGCCGGAAGCAGGCGCGGCCCGATGGTCGGGAGCAGGCGGACGCCGACGTCGTGGCCCTGGTGCGTGCCGGGGTCGACGGGGTGCCGCTGACCGTGGAGTTCGACGCTCCCGAGGAGGTGCGCGTGCCGTACGCGGTCGCGCGGGCGATCGCCGGCGCGGCCGGAGAGGCGCTCACCAACGTGCGCAGGCACGCGGGCACGACCCGCGCGACCGTGCGGCTGCGCGGTGACGGGCGCGGGGTGCGGCTCGACGTCACCGACCTGGGCCGGGGATTCGCCCCGGAGGAGGTGCCGGCCACCAGGTACGGCCTGCGCGAGTCCGTGCGGGGCAGGATGGCCCGCGTCGGCGGCACGGCTGTGATCACGTCCGCGCCGGGCGAGGGCACGTCGGTGCGGCTGGAGTGGCGGGCCGGGGATGGCTGACCTCATCGAGGCCGCGTTACGGCACGGCCTGCGCGTCGCGGCGCTGGTCGCCGCCTCGGCGATCGTGTTCGGGCTCGGCCTGGCCAACCTGCTGCACCACCTGGAGCGCTACGAGCCCGCGCTCGCACAGCTCGGCGCCATGGCGGCGCTCGCGGCCGTGCTCGCCGGCGAGGCGGCCCTGCTCGTCAGGGGACGGCCGTGGCACCGGCTGCGCCGCGTCGCGGTCGCCGTCGTGCTCGCCGCGTCGGCCCTGTCGTACGCGGCCTTGCCCGACGGGCGCACCTCGACCACGATCGACTGGGTGTTCGGCGCCGCCAACTGGGTGGGCGTCGTCGTCCTGCTCGACCGGCCGCTGCGTGACAGCGTGGCGTTCCTGCTGGCCCACGAGCTGATCGCGCTGCTGCACCTGCTCCTGTTCGATGAGCCCACCCACCAGACGCTGACCCGGTTCGCCACCGGCTCGGTCAGCGTGGTCGGCTTCCCGCTGTGCCTGGCGGTGATGGCGGCGGTGCTCTACCGCCTCGGCGCGATGGCGGCGGACGCCCACCTGGAGATCGAACGGGTGCGCGCCGCCGACGCCGCGACCGCCGAGGCGCACCGGCGCAGGCTGGCACGGTACGGCGAATTGTCCGCCGGCACGATCCCGCTGCTGGAGGGGCTCGCCGACGGGTCGCTCGACCCCGAGGACCCGCGGGTCCAGCGGCGCTGCGCGATCGAGGCGGCCCGCATGCGGCGGCTGTTCGCCGAGGCCGACACCGTCGCCGACCCCCTGCTGCACGAGCTGCGGCACTGCGCCGACGTGGCCGACCGCAAGGGCGTCGCGGTCGAGCTGGACGTCCGGGGCCGGTGGCCGGTGCCGCCGGTGTCCGTGCGGCGCGACCTGACGGAGGCGGTGCTGACCGTGCTCGCCACGGCCGCCTCCCGCGCCCGCGTCACCGTCGTGGGCGGCGAGGACCTGGTGTCGGTCAGCGTCGTCGCCGACTGTGACGAGGTGACCGCGCCGGAACCCGTCTCGGCCGGGGTCCGGGTGGAGGCGCTGTACCACGGCGACATGGTCTGGATGGAGGCCCGATGGCAGCCGACGAGTTGATCACCGCGGTGATCGTCGACGATCACGCGGCCATCGCCGCCGGGGTCGGCGCCTGGTGCGCCGGCGCCGTGCCGCCCATCGCCCTCATCGACGCCGGGGACCGGCTCGCCGACGTCTGGACCGGGCCTGGCGCCGCCGCCGACGTCGTGATCTTCGATCTGGAGCTGGTGCCCGGCCGGCCGGACTTCGGGGAGCTGCGCAGGCTGGTCGACACCGGGCGGCGCGTGATCGTCTACTCCCAGCACATCGACGACGCCATCGCCATCAAGTGCGTCGACCTCGGCGCGCTGGCGTACCTGACCAAGCGGGAGGGTCCGGACCACCTGGTCCCCGCCATCCGGGCGGCCGCCCGGGGCGAGCCGTACACCACGCCCTCGTTGTCGGGGGCGTTCATCGCCGACACCGCCGCCGACCGGCCGCGGTTGTCGCAGCGCGAGATCGAGGTGCTGCGGGCGTGGTTCGTCTCCTCCTCCAAGGAGCTCGTCGCGGCCAAGCTCAACATCGCCGTCAAGACCGTCGACACCTACATCACCCGCGTACGGGTCAAGTACGCCAACGCGGGCCGGGCCGCCCCCACCAAGAGCGACCTCGTCGGCCGGGCCCTCGACGACGGGATCATCACGCTCGCCGAGCTCAACGCCAAGGAGAGCCCGCCGTAGCGCGGCCGGCCGGGTCACTCCGTGTCGGCGGCGGCCCTGCTGTGCGGGTAGTGCATGTCGAAGGCGGGGCGTTCGGAGCGGATGTGCGGCATGCTGGTGAAGTTGTGCCGGGGCGGCGGGCAGGAGGTGGCCCACTCCAGGGAGTTGCCGAAGCCCCAGGGGTCGTCGATGGTGACCTTCCTGCCGAAGCGCCAGGTGTACCAGAGGTTGTAGAGGAACGGCAGCGTCGAGGCGCCCAGGATGAACGCGCCGACGGACGAGATCTGGTTGAGCAGGGTGAAGCCGTCGCCGGAGCTGTAGTCGGCGTAGCGGCGCGGCATGCCGAGCATGCCCAGCCAGTGCTGCACCAGGAACGTGGTGTGGAAGCCGATGAACAGCAGCCAGAAGTGCCACTTGCCGATGCGGTCGTTCAGCATCTTGCCGGTCATCTTCGGCCACCAGAAGTAGAACCCGGCGAACATCGCGAACACCACCGTGCCGAAGACCACGTAGTGGAAGTGCGCGACGACGAAGTACGAGTCGTGCAGGTGGAAGTCGAGCGGCGGCGAGCCGAGGATGACGCCCGTCAGCCCGCCGATCAGGAAGGTGATGAGAAACCCGATCGCGAACATCATCGGCGTCTCGAACGTCAGGTGCCCGCGCCACATGGTGCCGACCCAGTTGAAGAACTTCACCCCGGTCGGCACCGCGATGAGGAAGGTGAAGAAGGAGAAGAACGGCAGCAGCACCTGCCCGGTCGGGAACATGTGGTGCGCCCACACGGTCATCGACAGGCCGGCGATCGCGATGGTGGCGCCGACCAGGCCGATGTAGCCGAAGATGGGCTTGCGGCTGAAGACCGGGATGACCTCGGTGATGATGCCGAAGAACGGCAGCGCGATGATGTAGACCTCGGGATGGCCGAAGAACCAGCACGGGGAAGGCCATCAGCACGAGCATGCTGGTCAGCAGCACGTTCCAGGTGAAGATCGACATGCGGAACATGGTCAGGCCGGGTGCCCGCATGCAGATGATCGTGGTGATGAAGTTGACCGCGCCGAGGATCGTGCCCAGGCCCGCCAGGCTCAGGCCCATCACCCACAGGGACCCTCCGGTGCCCGGCGAGAAGACCGAGTCCGACAGCGGCGTGTACGCGGTCCAGCCGAAGCTGGCCGCCCCCGGCGAGGAGACGAAACCGGCCACCACGATCAGCCCGCCGAACAGGAACAACCAGTAGCTGACCGCGTTCAGCCTGGGGAAGGCCACGTCGGGCGAGCCGATCTGCAACGGCATGACCACGTTGGCGAACCCCGCGAACAGCGGCGTGGCGAACAGCAGCATCATGATCGTGCCGTGCATGGTGAAGAGCTGGTTGTACTGCTCGTTGCTCACCAGGGTCAGGTCGGGCCCGGCCAGCTCGCTGCGGATCAGCAGCGCCATCAGGCCCGCCAGCAGGAAGAACGTGTAGGAGGTGATGAGGTAGAGGTAGCCGATCACCTTGTGGTCGGTCGACGTCAGCCAAGAGACGATGAGACGGCCCGCGCGCTCCCGCTGCGCCGGCGGGCTGGGCGGCGTCGCATCCGAGCGCTGTTTCTGGATGGTCACGTGAACGGATCCCCTCCGGGCGCGGCGATGACGGTCCTTCGGGGGAAGCGGTCGGACGGCCACCGGGCGTGTGATGGCCGTGCCGACCGGAAGTCGTAGGTCTCCATACCCGCTTGTACCTGGGCATATGCAGTGCAGCGGAAAGGAAGGAGCAGCTTCCCCCGCATCCGCCTCCCCGGCGCCGCACCCGCCTCCCACCAGCGGGCGGCCGGGCCCCTGGAAGGCGGCCGTGGTCACTCCGGTCACCCGGCGGCGCTGCTCACTCCGGGCGCCCCCGCGGCTGCGCGCCCGGGCAGCCGCCGGCCGTGGTCACTCCGGGCGGGGCCGGCGGGTGCGGCCCTCGGCGGACGGCCGGCCGAGCAGCTTGTCGAGGCTGCGGCGCTCGCGTTTGGTGGGACGCCCCGCCCCACGGGCCCGGACGGCCACGATCACGCTCTCCTCGCGCGGAGGAGGCGGAGGGCTCTTGTCGACGTAGCACTCGGCGGCCACGGCCGCGCCCACGCGCTTGGTGATGATCTTGGAGACGACCACGACGCGCTCGCGCCCTTCGTGCCGCAGCCGTACCTCGTCACCCGGCCGGACGAGGTGCGCGGGCTTGACGCGCACGTCGTTGACCCGGACGTGGCCGCCCCGGCAGGCGTCGGACGCGATCGACCGGGTCCTGGTCAGCCGCACCGACCAGAGCCAGCTGTCCACCCGCGCGCTCGCCTGCTCACCAGCCACCCCGACACTTTACTGAGCCGAGGTCACACCCGTCGATCGGCCGCCGGCCGCCGCCGGGTCCCCCCGCCCGCCGGCCGTGGCCCGCCGGCCCGCCACCAGGACCCCGGCGGCGGCCACGGCGGTGAGCACCACCAGCAGGCCGGCGGCGGCCAGGGTCGAACCGTCGGGGCGGAGCAGGGGCTGGGCGCGCAGGGCCTGCCAGGTGACCAGCGCGATCAGGCCGGCGTAGCCCGCGGCGGCCACGCCGACCAGGCGGGCCCGGGTGCGGTCGTCGCGCAGGAGCGGGCGGCGCGCCGCCGCCACGGTCAGCAGCAGCGCGACGATCAGCATGACCTGCAGACCGTGCAGGCCGACGAAATGGGGGACCCGCAGGTCGCCGCCCGTGGTGCTCCACTCCGTCACGGGCAGGCCGGGCCCGCCGTCGGGCACGCCCACGCTGTGACCGCTGCTCAGGGACACCCGCTCACCGGTGGTGGTCAGCGCGGTCTCCGCCTTGCCCTGGGCGGGCATCAGGAAGCCCAGGGCCATGCCGGCGACGGCCAGGGCCAGCCCCGTGCGGATCGCCCGGCTCACCGCCCGGTCGGCGTGGACCCGCTGGACGGCCAGGATGACCGCGAGCGCGAGGTTGGCCAGCATGATGAGGATCACGGCGTTCCCGAAGACGGCCAGCATGGCCTTCTCGGCCACGACGGTGGTCTTGTGGAAATGGCTGTAGGTGCCGCGGGCGGCCTGGATCGCGACGATGACGGTGTCGACGAACCCGGTGACGGCGAAGACGGTGGCCAGGCCGGAGGTCCACTTCCTGCCCCGGTGCGGAAGGGACAACATCCAGGCGAGCGTGGTGCCGTAGACGGCCATCGACACCGCGAACTTGAACGGCTTGAGCCAGACGGGCGCGCCGAGCAGCACCCGGTCGTCGACCAGGAGCCCGACCACCGAGACGACCAGCAGGATCAGCATCGAGGCGACCATCAGCATCAGCGGCCGATGCCACCGCGCGACCCGGCGAAGGGACGCGCCGAGAGACGCACCAAGAACGGCGGACACGGAACCTCCAGGGAACGACCGGCCAGAGGAGCTACGCCCCAGACTCCCGGCCCACCGGCCCCGGCACATTGCCGCCCACCCCCCTGTCCCGGTGAGGCCGTCCCTACCATCGGCCGCCGGCCGGAGGCTCGTCACCCCACCAGGCGGCGGTCGGCCGGACGGGCGGGGCAGATCACGCGTACGGCGGCGGAGGTCAGCGAATGGCGGGCGGCGGAGGTCAGCGAACGGCAGGCGGTGGAGCTCAGCCGGCGGTACGACCTGGAGCCGGTCGGGGCGGGGTTTCGGAGCTGCCGTAGAAGGTCGGCTGGCGGTCTGCGGGGCTCATGGTCCGCTCGCTGCATATCGCGAGCCGGTACGAGTCGGATCGCGAGCGCGGTTACTAACCACCTGGTAGGTTTTGCGTCTACTTCAAGGATGGAAGGACGGCGCGGATGGGGATCTCGTTTCCTGAGGGCTTCCTGTGGGGTGCGGCCGGCAGCGCGCACCAGATCGAGGGCAACAACGTCGCCAGTGACCTGTGGGCGCTGGAGAGCCGGCTGCCCGAGCGGAGCGGGGACGCGTGCGACAGCTACCACCGCTGGCCCGAGGACCTCGACATCGTGCGGGACCTCGGCCTGGGCGCCTACCGGTTCAGCGTCGAGTGGGCGCGGATAGAGCCGGTCGAAGGGGAGGTGTCGCGGGCGCAGCTCGCGCACTACCGCCGCATCGTGGACGGGTGCCTGGAACGCGGGCTCGTCCCCGTGGTGACGCTGCACCACTTCACCAGCCCGCTGTGGTTTCAGCGGGAGGGAGGGTGGCTGGCGGACGCGGCGGTCGACCGGTTCCGTCGGTACGTACGGGCGGTGCTGCCGATCCTCGACGGCGTCCCCTGGGTATGCACGATCAACGAGCCCAACATGGTCGCCATGACGGCCAAGGCGATCAAGGAGGGGCGGCGGGAGGAGGGCGTGGCCGGCGCCATGGCCGCCCCCGACCAGGCGCTGGCCGACGCGCTGATCGCCGCGCACCGGGCCGCCAGGGAGGAGCTGGGCGCGGCCGGGCTCAGGTCGGGCTGGACGATCGCCAACCAGAACTTCGAGGCCGTGGACGGCGCGCGGGCCGAGCGGGACGCCTGGGCGTGGCCCCGGGAGGAGCAGTTCCTGGAGGCGGCCAAGGGGGACGACTTCGTGGGCGTGCAGGCGTACACCAGGGTGCGGATCGGGCGGGACGGGGCGCTGCCGGTGCCCGACGGCGCGCGCCGGACGCTGATGGGCTGGGAGTTCTACCCCGAGGCGCTCGCCGACGCCGTCCGCCACACCGCGCGGCTGCTGCCCGGAGTGCCGATCCTGGTGACGGAGAACGGCGTGGCCACGGCCGACGACGCCGAGCGGGTGGAGTACACGCGCGCGGCGCTGGCCGGGCTGCACGCGGCCATCGCCGAGGGGGCCGACGTGCGCGGCTACCTGCACTGGTCGTTGCTGGACAACTACGAGTGGGGGTCGTGGGCGCCGACCTTCGGGCTGGTGGAGGTGGACCGGGAGACGTTCGCCCGCACGGTCAAGCCCAGCGCCCGCTGGCTGGGCGACGTCGCCCGGGCCAACGCCCTCTGAGCGGCCCGGGAGCGGGCTGGGGGCGACGACGGCGCCGCCCCCCAGCCCGCCGGTCCTGAGGTGCGCCCCGAGCCCGACGGTCCTGAGCCCGCCGGTCCTGAGGTGCGCCTCCGAGCCCGGCCGGTTCTAAGGACGTTCGGAGCGGACGGCGGTGACGAGGTCGTTCACGGTCTGCGCCGTGAGCCCGAGCCCGAACGTACGGAACTTGATCAGCGGGATGCCCAGCGCCAGCTTCAGCAGCGCCGGATCCGTCTTCCCGGCGTCCGGCAGCCCCGCCGCCAGCCGCTCCCGCAGCACCCGCCCGCCCACCGGGTGCGCCAGCCATTCGCCCAGCGTGGACATCTCGGTCAGCTCGGCCACGTGACCGTCGCCGGGCGTGTGCGCCTCGGCGGTCAGGCGGATGTCGCGGGAGGAGGCCCCGACCTCGACGAGGAAGGAGCCGGAGGTGACGCGCCAGCCGCCGTCGGCCACCGACCACTGGGCCAGGTCGCGCCCGGTGAGCGTGAGCCGGACGCGCTCGCCCGCCCCCGGCTCCAGCCCCACCTTGGCGAAGCCGCGCAGCTCGCGGCGGGGCCGGGACGGGTGCTCCTCCGCGAACCCCACGTAGAGCTGCGCGACCTCCTCGGCGAAGCGGTCGCCGGTGTTGGTGACGGTGAACTCGACGGCCCACTCGTTCGTCCCGGTCTCGCGCACCTCCAGCCCTGAGTAGGCGAAGCGGGAGTAGGTCAGCCCGTGGCCGAAGGGGTAGGCCACCTCGGTGCCCAGCGTGTCGTGGTGCCGGTAGCCGACGTAGCGGCCCTCGCCGTACCGGACGTGCCCGCCGGAGCCGGGGAAGTGCAGGTGGCTCGGCACGTCGGCGAGGCGCAGCGGGATCGTCTCCGTCAGCCGCCCGGACGGGCTGTGCGTGCCGAGCAGCAGGTCGGCCAGCGCGGAGCCGCCCGCCTGGCCGAGCAGCCACCCTTCCAGTACGGCCGAGGCGTGCTCCTGCCACTCGGCCACCGACACCAGCCCGCCGTTGGACAGCACCACGACGACCCGCGGGCAGACCTCGGCCACCCGGCGCAGCAGCTCGACCTGGACGGCGGGCAGCTCGATGCTCGTGCGGTCGAACCCCTCCGACTCGGCGGACTCCGGCAGGCCCAGGAACAGCACCGCCACCTCGGCGGCGGCGGCCGTCTCCACCGCCTCCCGCGCCAGCTCGGCGTCGGGCGCGCCGTCGAGCCGGTAGCCGGGGGCGAAGGCGGCGTCCAGCGCCGCGCGCAGCGGCTCCAGGGCGTCGTCCAGCCGGGTGGGCACCACGTGGGAGCTGCCGTGCCCCTGGTAGCGCGGGGTGCGGGCCAGCTCGCCCAGCACGGCGACGCGCGGGCCGGGGGCCAGCGGCAGCACGCCGTCGTTCTTCAGCAGCACGGCGCCGGCGCGGGCGGCCTCGCGGGCCAGCTCGTGGTGCGCCTCCTCGTCCCAGCCGTCGTGCCGCTCCCGGTCGCGGACCCGTTCGGCCAGGCGGAGCAGCCGCGCGTTGGCCACGTCGAGCACGGACTCGGGCAGGCGGCCGGCGCGCACCGCCGCGACGATCTCCTCGTCGGTGCCGGTGGGCGGCATCTCCAGGTCCAGGCCCGCCTCCAGGGCGGCCACCCGGTCGTTGACCGCGCCCCAGTCGGACATCACCAGCCCGTCGAAGCCCCACTCGTCACGCAGCAGGCCGGTCAATAGCCACCGGTTCTGGGCGGCGTACACGCCGTTGACGCGGTTGTAGGCGCACATCACCGCGTACGGGCGGGCCTCGCGGACGATCCGCTCGAAGGCGGGCAGGTAGATCTCGCGCAGCGTCTGCTCGTCCACGTCCGCGCTGACCCGCATGCGGTCGGTCTCCTGGTTGTTGACCGCGAAGTGCTTGACGCACGCCCCGACGCCGCGTGACTGGATGCCGGTCACCACGGCCGCGCCCATCACCCCCGTCAGGTACGGGTCCTCGGAGAAGTACTCGAAGTTGCGCCCGCACAGCGGGGAGCGCTTGATGTTCACCCCGGGGCCGAGCACGACGTCCACCCCGAGCGCGCTCGCCTCCCTGGCCAGCGCCGCGCCCACGCGCCGGGCGAGCGCCGGGTCCCAGGAGGAGCCGAGCGCCACGGCGGGCGGGAAGCACGTGGCGGGCACGCTGTCGCGCAGGCCCAGCGCGTCCCCGGAGCCCGAGGACTCGGGGGAGCCGGAGGAGTCCGCCGCGGCCGGGGAGCCGGAGGAGCCGGAGGAGCCCGCCGCGGCCGGGGAGCCGGAGGAGGCGGAGGAGCCCGGCGCGTCCCGGGAGCCGGAGGGGCGGTCGGAGGCGGTGCGCTGGCGGCGGATCCCGTGCGGGCCGTCCGAGAGGGTCAGCGCGGGCAGCACGTCCCTGACCGCCGTGGTCCGCCAGGTGTCGCTTCCGGAGGTCAGCGACGCCTTCTCCGGCAGGGTGAATGTCATGAAATACCTCGATTGATCAGTGTTTGGGATCCAGTCCGAGCTGCCGAAGGAACGCGATCACCGCCGCGCGCATGTCCACCTGGTCGCGATCGAGCAGCCACTGCATCTGCAACCCGTCGATCAGCGCGATGAGCTGCTGGGCGACCACGCCCGGATCGTGGGGGAGCGGCGGCGTGGCGCGCGCGAACAGGATGCCGAGCAGCCACGACGCCTGCCTGCGCAGCCTGCGGTAGCGCTTGACGAAGTAGTCGTGGGCCGGATGGCCGGGATCGGCGGCCTCCCCGGAGATCTTCGCGTAGAGCTCGACGAGGCCGGGGGCGCCCATGTTCCTGGCCACCTGGTCGACGATGCGGTCGAGCAGCTCCTCGGGCGACAGCTCCACGTCGCGGCCGTGCATCAGCTCGCCGTCCACCTCGTCGCGGCGGCCGAGCACCTCGATGAGCAGGCTCTCCTTGCCCGGGAAGTGGTGCAGCAGCCCCGCGTGGGTCAGTCCCGCGTGCGCGGCGATGTCCCGCAGCGACACGGCGTGGAAGCCGGAGCGCGAGAACAGCTCCGTGGCGGAGTCGAGGATGCGTGCGCGCGTGCGCTCGCCCTTGCGCCCTCGTCGTGGCATGGGTTCGCTCACCGACCGGCCCTTTCTGCGGTCATGGGCACGTGCGACGACGTGCGCGGTAGGGCGAGATTAGCCCGCGGCGGATAAACCTACCATGTGGTTAGTTTTGCGGTGTATGCTCGCCCGAACAACCGGCCGAGACAGGCGTTCTCAGCCTTGGAGACGGAGTCACGTCATGAACAAATCCGCCAGGGTCGTCCCCGCCACTGCAGCCCTCCTCGTCGCGGCGAGCCTGCTAGCCGGCTGCGCCGACGACCCCGGCGGCGGCGCGGCGGCCCCCGCGAGCGCCACGCTCAACGTCGCGACCATGACCCTGCCGCAGAGCCTCGACCCGAAGGACGCCAACGGCAGCGCGATGCCGTTCTTCCAGGCGGTCTACGACACGCTGATCAAGCGCGAGCCCGACGGCACCTACAGCCCGATGCTGGCCACCGAGTGGAAGTACGACGACAAGCGCACCGAGCTGAGCCTCACCCTGCGCGGCGACGTGAAGTTCGACGACGGCACGCCCTTCGACGCCGAGGCCGTCAAGGCCAACATGGAGCGCTTCCGCGAGGGCGGCGGCGGCCAGGCCAAGACGCTCGACGACGTCAAGAGCATCAAGGTCGTCGACCCGACGCACGTCACGCTGGTCCTGTCCCGGCCCAACCCCGCCCTGCTCTACTACCTGAGCGACGCCGCCGGGCTCATGGCCAACCCGAAGGACTTCGCCAAGGGCGAGGCGCTCAAGACCAAGCCCGGCGGCACCGGCCCGTACGAGCTCGACCCGGGCCAGACCGTCATCGGCACGAAGTGGGTCTTCAAACGCGCCGCGTCCTACTGGGGCGCCAGGCTCCCGTACGACACGATCGCCATCAGCTACTTCGACAACGAGACCGCCATCGTCAACGGCATCAAGACCGGCCAGCTCAACGCCGCCCTCATCCAGGACGCCGACCAGCAGATCAGCGTCGAGAGCGACCCCAAGGTCAAGACCGTCAAGCAGGAGTTCGACTTCCAGGGCGTGTTCCTGTTCGACCGGGCCGGCGTGGTCACCCCCGAGCTGCGCGACCCCCGCGTACGGCAGGCGCTCAACCACGCCATTGACCGCCAGACGATGCTGGCCAAGATCCGCCAGGGGCGCGGCGTGGTCACCAGCCAGGTCTTCGGGCCCGCCACGGCCGCCTACAAGCCGGAGCTGGACACGTACTACACCTTCGACCAGGCCAAGGCCCGCGCGCTGCTCAAGGAGGCCGGCCACGAGAGCGGCTTCACGCTGAAGCTGCCGCGCATCCCCGCCATCGTCTCCGACGCGCTGGCCGCCTCGCTCCAGTCCGACCTCGGCGCCGTCGGCGTGAAGCTGGTCTGGGACAACCTCGACCCCGGCTCGGCCGTGCAGCGCATCTTCCGCGACCGCGCCTACTCCGCCATGGTCATGAACATGGGGCAGCCCTCGGCCGACTGGGTCGCGATCGGCGAGGCGGTGCTGCCCGGCGCGTTCAACATGTTCGGCTACACCGACGACACAGTGAAGAAGCTGCTGCCCGCGATCCAGGGCCGGCCCGCCCAGGAGGCCGCGGCCGACCTCGAGGCGCTCAACGAGCACCTGGTGCGCGAGGGGTGGTTCATGCCCTTCTACCGGATGACGTACCTGCACGTCTCCGACGGCAGCGTGACGATCAAGCCGCAGGACGGCATGGCGGTGCCCGCGATCTACAACTACGCGCCGGCGCGGTGATGGCGGCCTTCGTCGCCCGCCGCACCGCGGCGGGGGCCTTCCTGGTGCTGGTGATCTCCTTCCTCTCCTACACGCTGCTGTCGATCCCGGATCTCGACGTGGGCAGGCAACTGCTGGGGCAGAACGCGGCCCAGGAGCTGGTGGACGCCAAGAACGCCGAGCTGGGCCTGGACCGGCCCGCCCTCGTCCAGTACCTGGACTGGCTGGCCCACGCCGTGCGCGGCGACCTCGGCACGTCCTGGTTCACCAGCGAGGACGTGCTCCAGGCGATCGCCAACCGGCTGCCGGTCACGCTCAGCCTCATGGTCGGCGTCACGCTCCTGACGGCGGTGGTGTCGTTCCTGCTGGGCGTGTGGGCCGGGGTGCGGCGGGGCGCGGTGGACCGGTTCGTGCAGATCTTCTCCGTCATCGGCTACGCCCTGCCGAACTTCCTGGTCACGCTGGTCCTCGTGCTCGTCTTCGCCGTGCACCTGCGGTGGTTCCCCGCCATCGGGTACGTGGGGCTCGGCGAGTCCTTCCCCGGCTGGCTGTCCACGATCGCGCTGCCCGTGACCGCGCTGTCCGTAGGAGCCGTGGCCGGCGTCGCCCAGCAGGTCAGGAGCTCGGTGATCGAGGTGCTGCGGCAGGACTACGTCCGCACGCTGCGGGCCCGCGGGCTGCCACCGTCGCGCATCGTCTTCAGGCACGTGCTCAGGAACGCCTCGGCCCCGGCGCTGGCGGTGCTCGGCATGCAGTTCGTCGGGCTGCTCGGCGGGGCCGTACTGGTCGAGCAGATCTTCGGCCTGCCCGGCATCGGCAGCATGACCGTCACCTACACCACGCGCGGCGACATCCCGATCATCATGGCGCTGGTCATGCTCACCGTGATCGGCGTGATCGCCATCAACCTGGTCGTCGACATCCTCATCGGCTGGCTCAACCCGAAGGGGAGGATCGCATGAGCACGCCCTCCGGGACGCCGCCCCGCGCACCGTCCGGCACCTCGCCGGACGCGCCGCCCGGCCCGCTGCCCAGCGAGCCACCCGGCGCACCACCCGGGGCGCCGTCGCGCAGGTCGCGGGGCGTGCCGGCCCGCGTGGCGCGCCACCCCCTGGGGCTGGTCTCCGCACTGCTCCTGACCGCGATCCTGCTGGCCGTGGCGTTCGCGCCCGCGCTCAGCCCGCAGCCGCCCGACGTCTCCAGCCTGCGCGACGCCTTCGGCGGCCCGGCCGCCGGCCACCCGCTCGGCTTCGACTCGGCCGGCCGCGACATCCTGTCCCGCCTGCTGCACGGCGGCCGCAACACGCTGGGCGGCGCGGCCCTCGCCCTCGCCGTCGCGCTCGCGCTCGGCGTGCCCGCCGGGCTGCTGGCCGGCTACTACGGCGGCTGGTTCGACTCGGCGGCGAGCTGGGTCGTCAACATGATCATGGCCCTGCCGGCCATGGTGGTGCTGCTCGCCTCCCGCGCCATCCTCGGCCCCACGGTGTGGGTGCTCATGGTGGTGCTCGGCTTCCTCGTCGCGCCGGCCTTCTTCCGCCTGGTACGCGGCATCGTCGCCGCGGTGCGCGGCGAGCTGTACGTCGACGCGGCCCGCGTCTCCGGCCTCAGCGACACCAGGATCGTGGCCCGCCACATCCTCATCGTGGTCCGCGCCCCGATCATCATCCAGGTCGCGCTGGTCTCCGGCATCGCGATCGGCCTCCAGGCGGGGCTGGAGTTCCTCGGCATCGGCAGCGGCGACGCGCCGACCTGGGGCGCGATGCTGAACGAGGCGTTCAAGAACATCCAGCGCGCCCCGTCGCTGCTGCTCTGGCCCGGCCTGGCGCTCGGGCTCACCAGCGGCGCGCTGGTGCTGCTGGCCGCCGCGCTGCGCGACGTCCTGGAGGACAGGGGCACGCACCGCCGCCCGCCGCGCCGCCCGTCACGCCGCGCGGCCGCCGTCGCCCGGGCCGCCCAGCCGCACGAGCCGCGCGCGGCGCTGCTGTCCGTACGGGACCTGGCCGTCGCCTATCCCGAACGCCAGGTCGTGCACGGCGTGGACCTCGACGTCCACGCCGGGGAGATCGTCGGGCTGGTCGGCGAGTCCGGGTCGGGCAAGACCCAGACCGCCTTCGCCATCCTCGGCATCCTCCCCGAGACCGGCCGCATCGCCGGCGGCAGCGTCACGATCGACGGGCAGGAGATCGTCGGCCTGCCCGAACGGCGGCACCGGGCGCTGCGGGGGAACGTCGTCGCGTACGTCCCCCAGGAGCCCATGAGCAACCTCGACCCAGCCTTCACAATCGGCAGCCAGCTCGTCGAGCCCATCCGCCACAAGCTGGGCCTGAGCAGGGCCGAGGCCCGCGAACGCGCGCTGGACCTGCTGGCCCGGGTGGAGATCGCCGACCCGGAGCGGGCCTTCCGCTCCTACCCGCACGAGATCTCCGGCGGCATGGCCCAGCGCGTGCTGATCGCGGGCGCCATGTCGTGCGACCCGAAGCTGCTCATCGCCGACGAGCCCACCACGGCGCTCGACGTGCGGGTCCAGGCCGAGGTGCTCGGCCTGCTGCGCCGGCTGCAGCGCGAACGCGACCTCGGCGTCCTGCTCGTCACCCACAACCTGGGCGTGGTCGCGGACCTGTGCGACCGGGTCGCCGTCATGTCCGAGGGCCGCATCGTCGAGACCGGCACGGCCGAGCAGGTGCTGCACGCCCCCGAGCACCCCTACACCCGCAGGCTCATCGGCGCGGTCCTGGAGGTCCCGTGACCGGCCGCCGCTCCGCGAGACGCGGCGTTCCCGTGACCGGCCGCCGCTCCGCGGGACGCGGAGATCACGTGGGACGCGGAGATCGCGTGGGACGCGGAGAATTCGTGATCACCTTGGAGGTTTCGTGAACGCCCTGCTCACGGTGGAGGACCTGCACGTCTCCTTCCCCGGCAAGGGCCGGCGGGCGCCCAGGACGGAGGTGCTGCGCGGCGTGTCGCTCGACGTCGGCCCGGGGGAGACCCTGGGCCTGGTGGGCGAGTCGGGCTCGGGCAAGACCACGATCGGCCGGGCCATCCTCGGCCTCGTCCCGGTCGCGTCGGGGACGATCACGTTCGGCGGGCGGCGCATCGACGGCCTCGCCGGGCGCCGCCGCCGGGCGCTCGCCCGGGAGTTGCAGGTCATCTTCCAGGACCCGTACACCTCGCTCAACCCCGCCCGCACGATCGGCGACACCCTCGCCGAACCGCTGCTGGGACTCGGCGCCAGGGCGGCCCGCGAGCGCGTCGCCACCCTGCTCGACCGCGTCCACCTGCCCGCCGACGCCGCGCACCGGCTGCCGCGC
Organism: Nonomuraea candida; assembly: GCF_000725485.1. Taxonomy (GTDB): domain Bacteria; phylum Actinomycetota; class Actinomycetes; order Streptosporangiales; family Streptosporangiaceae; genus Nonomuraea; species Nonomuraea candida. The sequence continues at coordinate 25,824 of NZ_JOAG01000063.1, forward strand.
GAGTTCTCGGGCGGGCAGCGGCAGCGGGTGGCGATCGCCCGCGCGCTGGCCATCGACCCCAAGCTCGTGGTGTGCGACGAGCCGGTCTCCGCGCTCGACCTCACCACCCAGCGGACGGTGCTCGACCTGCTGCTGGAGATCCAGGAGCAGTCGGGCGTGTCGTACCTGTTCGTCTCCCACGATCTCGCGGTGGTGCGCTTCATGGCCCACCGGGTCGCCGTCATCCACCGCGGCCGGATCGTGGAGACCGGCGACGCGGCGACCGTGACGACCGAGCCGAGCCACCCGTACACGCGCGGCCTGCTGCTGGCCGCCCCGGTCGCCGACGTCGCCGCCCAGCGGGCCCGCCGCGAGGCCTTCGAACGCTACGCGAGCAGCGCGGCGGAACGGTGAGCGGCCGCTTGAACCGCCCGGCGGAACGGTGAGCGGCCGCCTGAACCGCCCGGTGGAGCGGGCGGGCCGCGTCTATGCGAACAGCTCGGTGGAGCGGTAGTAGCCGCCCCAGCCCAGCCGTTCCCACCAGGAGGTGTGGGCGGACACCCGCCGCCGGTAGTCCTCCCACTCCGTCGGCCGCTCCGTCCATGCCTTCTCGGCGATCCCCGCCAGCCGCGGCAGCAGCAGGAACGCCAGGTCGTCGAAACCGCGCACCGTCTCGCACCACACGGCCGCCTCCACCCCGGCCAGCCGGGCGCCGCCGGGGATCTCCACCAGCGCGCCCGGCTGCCAGTCGAAGTACTCCCGGCTCGACAACGGCCGGTACGAGGCGAACCCGACCCGCTCGCGCCGCTCGTTCTGCTCCGGCAGCGTCGACTCCTCCGCGTACCTGCGGTCGAGGTAGAGCACCCGGCTCGGAGAGGCCAGCACGGCCGCCCCCGCCGCCACGGCGGCCGGCACGTCGTGCGGGGCCTGCTCGAACGAGCGCGCCGCGATGTCGATGAGCGGGTGGTACTCCGGCGGCGCGGTTCTGCGCGCGGCCTCGGGATCGAAGGCGTCGCCGTCACCGACCCAGCACTGCGCGATGTCGGCGGGCGTGAGCGCCCCCGAGCGGCTCACCTCCTGCCAGCCCACCACCCGCTTGCCCGTCGCCCTGGCCACGTCGAGCGCCCGGGTGACGAACGCGGCGTACAGCTCGTGCGGCATCCCGAACGCCTCGTCCCCGCCGATGTGCAGGAACGGCCCCGGCGTGAGCGCCGCGACCTCGCCGAGCACGTCCGCCACGAACGTCCACGTCACCTCGGCGCGCGGGTCGAGGAAGGGGATGAGCGGATGCGCCGGCGGCTCCTCGCCGCCCAGCTCCGGATAGGCCCGTACGGCGGCCAGCACGTGCCCCGGCAGGTCGATCTCGGGCACGACGGTGACGAACCGGGCGGCGGCGTACGCGACGATCTCGCGGTAGTCGTCGTGCGTGTAGTGCTCCCCGTCGGTGAGCCGCGGCCATCCGCTGATCTCCAGCCGCCACGCCTGGCTGTCGGTCAGGTGCAGGTGCAGGACGTTGAACTTGTACATCGCCAGCAGGTCGATGACCTTCTTGACCTGCTCGACGGTGAAGAAGTGCCGCACCACGTCCAGCGACAGGCCGCGCCAGGGCAGCGCCGGTCCGTCGGTCACCCGCACGCACGGCACCGTGCGCTCTTCGGTGACGAGCTGCGCCAGCGTCGTCGCTCCCCGGAAGAGCCCTTGGGCCGACCAGGCGCTGACGGTGGCCCGCTCCTCGGTCACCACCAGCTCGTACTCTTCCTCCGCCCCCGTGCCGCCCTTGAGCTCGAGCACGACCTCCGCCGCCCCGCCCACCTGCACGGCTCCACCGAGCAGCCCGGCGACGACCTCCCCCAACCCGCCCACCCCCGACACCCGAGGCACCGCCCCCAACCGCAGGAAACCGGAGCCATCAAGGGACACGTCACGGGGCAGCGGAACAACGTTCATGCCAGATTTCTACCACGTGGTAAGTAACGAAGGGCACCCCCCTCTGAACCTCTCGCGGGCGAGGAGTCCGGCTGCTGGAAACGGACGGGCGGCTCACTGACTGGGGGCTTGACTTTGGGTCTTGTGGGGGTGGGTTCGGGCGTGTCACCATCGCCACAACTCTTAGGAAACTTTCTTTAGAGAAATTCCTGGTGAAAGGGAGTGTCGGGTGCGACGAAGCCTGACATCGTCGGCCGCCGCGCTGCTCGCCGCAGGCGCGATCTCAGTCATCCTCCCCACGTCGCCGGCCTCGGCAGCGGACTGCGCGGCGGCCTGGCAGGCCGCCACCGCCTACCAGGGCGGCGCCGTGGTCTCTTACAACGGGCATAACTGGTCGGCCAAGTGGTGGTCCCAGAACGAGACCCCGGGCACCGCCGGCGTGTGGGCCGACCAGGGGGTCTGCGGAGGCGGGGGCACGCCCGGCCAGTCCTGTGCCCATCCGAACTGGGTCGCCGGGCAGTGGTACGCCGTGGGCAGCATCGTCCGCTACACCGACGGCAACTACTACATCGCCGTGCACGAGAACCCCGGCTACGACCCGGTGATCAGCCACTGGTACTGGGACCCGTACACCTGTGGCGGGACCACCCCCACCGATCCGCCCGACCCGGGTGGGTTCGTGGTGAGCCAGGCCCAGTTCAACCAGATGTTCCCGAGCCGCAACTCGTTCTACAGCTACAGCGGCCTGACCGCCGCCATGTCCGCCTTCCCGGCGTTCGCCAAGACCGGCAGTGACACGGTCAAGAAGCAGGAGGCCGCCGCCTTCCTGGCCAACGTCAGTCACGAGACGGGCGGCCTGGTCCACATCGTCGAGCAGAACACCACGAACTACCCCCACTACTGCGACGCCGGTCAGCCCTACGGCTGCCCCGCCGGCCAGGCCGCCTACTACGGCCGCGGGCCGATCCAGCTGAGCTGGAACTTCAACTACAAGGCGGCGGGCGACGCCCTCGGCGTCAACCTGCTGAACGACCCGTGGAAGGTGGAACGGGACTCGGCGATCGCCTGGAAGACCGCGCTGTGGTACTGGATGACGCAGCACGGCCCCGGCACCATGACCCCGCACAACGCCATGGTCAACGGCCGCGGCTTCGGCGAGACGATCCGCAGCATCAACGGCGAGAAGGAGTGCGGCGGCGCGAACCCCGGCCAGGTCCAGAGCCGGGTGAACGCCTACCAGCGGTTCACCCAGATCCTCGGCGTGAGCCCCGGCGGCAACCTCACCTGCTGACGCCGCGACCGCCGCGAGCCGCGGAGACACCGAGGACCCGCGCGCCGGGCACCGCCCCGCGCGGGTCCTCGCCCCATGCCCCGGCGGTACGACCCCGCGCCCCGGAGGCCGGGCGGCGGAACCGCGGAGCGCCCGTCCCTCCATCCCTCGTTCCGGACGACTTTTGGCCCGAACCTGTTGCGGAACCCGTCCGAAACAGTTAATTATTAAGAAGGTTTCCTTTCTATTTTGCTTCTTCCGGCCTCCCACCCCCCAGGAGTACGAGATGCGCAAGAGCACGATCGCCGCCGCGGTGGCCGCCTCCGGAGTGCTGGCCCTGCTGCCGGCGTCCGCGGCCAACGCCCACGGCACCATGTCCAACCCGCCCAGCCGGGTCTACGTCTGCAAGAACGAGGGCCCTGAGACGCCGAAGTCCGCCGCCTGCAAGGCCGCCGTGGCGGCCGGCGGCACGCAGGCCTACTACGACTGGAACGAGGTCTCCCTCCTGGAGGCGGGCGGGCGGCACCGCGAGCTCATCCCCGACGGCAAGCTCTGCAGCGCCGGCCGGGAGAAGTACCGCGGCCTGGACCTGCAGCGCGCCGACTGGCCCGCGACCTCGGTGCGGCCGGGCAGCTTCACGCTCACCTACCACGCCTCGGCCCCGCACTCCAACAGCAACTTCGAGTTCTACATCACCCGCGAGGGCTGGAACCCGACCATGCCCCTCAAGTGGTCCGACCTGGTCCACATCAAGACGTTCAACAACCAGAACCCGACGACCTTCACCAACTGGACCATCAACCTGCCGCAGCGCACCGGCCGCCACATCCTCTACTCGATCTGGCAGCGCGTGGTCGGCAGCAACGAGGCGTTCTACACCTGCTCGGACGTGGACTTCGGCGGCGGCGCCAACCCGACGCCTACCCCGACCCCCACACCCACGCCGACTCCCACCCCGACCCCGACCCCGACGCCCACTCCCACCGCCACCCAGCCCGGCGGCACGTGGAGCGCGGGCACGGCCTACCGCGCGGGCGACAGGGTGACGTACGGCGGCCAGACGTACGAGTGCATCCAGCCGCACACGGCGCTGGCCGGCTGGGAACCCCCGAACGTGGGCGCCCTGTGGAAGCGCGTCTGACCCGCTGACCCGCGTCGGCGCTCGGCCTCACCTCTTACGCCGAGCGCCGACCGCCGGCCGGGTCGGCGGGGCCGGCGGGGCCGGCGATCGCGGGCGTTCGACGCGGATGGGATCGCCGCGTACCAGCTCGTCGTGGACGCGCCACCGTGCGGCGGTGACGGCGCGCTCGGCCGCCTCATCGCCGTGCTCGATGCGCTGCCGCAGCAGTCGCAGGGCGATGCGGCGGTTGAGGCTGAACTGCCGCTCGGTGTCGACCACGACGACGAGCCCCGTCGGCCGGTGGGTCGCGCGCACGGCGGTGCCGGCCTTGTCGCGATGCCGGCCCCCGGGCCCGCCGGTGCGGCAGGCGACGATGTCCACGTCCGCCTCGGCGAACGGCGTGCGCGGGGCGTCGACCTGGCACGGCTGCGCGGTGACGTACCAGTTCTTCCTGCCGGGACCGGCCCGGTACGGGCTGGGCGCCTGCCAGCACAGGGTGCCGGTCCACGAGGCGGCGAACTCCTCCGCGCCCGCGCCGTCGATCCGCACCAGGACCGACCGGTAGGTGCCGGCCCGGTCACCGGGAACGGCGTGCGCCCGATGAGTCTCCAGCTTCCGCCGGACGGCCTCGGCCTCCAGACGCCGCAGCAGCTCGGCCAGGGCCCAGGCGCACTCCTGCGGCCCCCGCCCGGCCGACAGGAGCAGGTGAACCCTCACGCCCGCCCCCCTCTGACGCGAACGCTCCCGCTCACGCACCCCTCCGCTCACGTACGCCCCCGCTCACGCGCGTCCTTTTTGCGCCGGCCGCGCGGCGCCGGCCCGAGCTCGGGCGTCTTGTACGTGACCAGCGGGACCGTGGTGACCACGGGCGTGGCCAGGCCGTGCCCGACAAGGTCGGAGATCACCTGCTCGATGCGCTTGTACGCCCCCGGCGCCTCCTCGAAGAGCAGCTGCCGGTCGCCGCACACCACCAGCGATCCCACCGGCGTACGCCGCAGTTCCTCCACCGTGTGCTTGGCCCGCCCCCGGCGCAGCGCGTCCGCCCGCGACATCTTGCGGCCCGCGCCGTGCGCCACGGAATGGCCGGCCTCCGGCCCGGCGTGGGCGGCCACGAGGTAGGAGGGGGTGCCCCGGGTGCCGGCGATGAGCACGTCACATCCGTCGCCCGGCGCCGCCCCCTTGCGGTGCAGGTAGCTCCCGTCGCGGATCTCCACCAGGTTGTGGCACTGGTCGACGATCGGCTCGGCGGGCTCGAACCCCAGCGCGTGCGCGACCCGGGCCGCCAGCAGCCGCCGGTTGAGCGACCCCCACCGTACGGCGTCGTCGTGCATCGCCAGGTAGGCGCCGGGGTCGGGTGCGGGACCCGCGCCGTGGACCTCGGTGTGCGCCCGCAGGATCCGCTCGCCCAGCCCCCGCGAACCGCTGTGGACGATGAGCACCAGGTCGCCGGCGTCGAGCCCGAGCCGGGCGGCGTGGCCCGGCTCGAAGACGGTCCCGACCCGCGCCAGCTCCACGAAGTGGTTGCCGCGGCCGACCGTCCCGAGCCCTTCGACGTGCCCGCCGGGAATGTCCTCCTGCACCGCGTCCCAGGCGGGATCGTCCGCGTCCTGCTCGGGGTGCAGCGGGCGGTCGAGATCGGGGAACCGGGCGGCGAGCTTCTCCGGCACGGCCCGCTTGAGCCGGACGGGGAACACGGCGATGCCGCACCCGATGTCGGAGCCCACCAGGAACGGGTACAGCACGGACGACACCATGGCCGCGCCGATGGGGGCGCCCTTGCCGGGATGCAGATCCGGCATGCCGGCGACGTGCCGCATGCCGTCGAGCGCGGCCACCTGGTGGCACTGCGCGACGGCGTCGGACTCGATCCAGCTCGCGGCCGAGGCGAACACGGTCACCGTGGCAGGCGTGGCAGGCGTGGCAGGCGTGGCGGGCGTGGCAGGCGTGGCGGGCGCGGCGGGCGTGGCAGGCGGCGGAGAGTGATGACGGGACAAGGACGCTCTCTTCACTGAAAAGCTGAACGCTGCACGCCGGGCCCTGGACAGGGCACGAGCAGCACATGGGCAGGCGGCATCACGGCGCGAGCGGGCGCCGTGGCATCACGGAATGGCGGGTGCGGTCCCTCAGAGCCTCATGGCCACCACGTTCCCCGAGCCCCACCGCCCGGGGCAACCGATTTTCCCGGCGGTCACCCCCCGTCCGAGGGCCCGGCCGCCTTCCCTGCCGGCACGAGCGGGCCCCGGAGCGCCGCCACCTGGCATGTCCGGCGCCGGCGGGTCACACCGTCGCGGCCGCCCGGCGGAAGAAGCCGATCTGGTCGGCGACCACGCGGTCCCGGAGCGCGGGGTCGGTGTAGAAGGTGAAGTGGTTCCCGGGGTACGCGCGCAGCTCCCCGCGCGGCGCCCGGTCGGCCAGCTCCCGGGTGGTCTCCAGCGGCGTCTCCCGGTCCTCGGCCGCGACGCAGACCAGCAGCGGGCAGGCCAGGCGCGCCGCGGCCGCCGCGGGCCGGTAGCGCATCATCTGCAGCAGCCCCCTGGGTGCGACGCTGTTGCGCCACGACGTCGTCTGCCCGCCCGTCAGCGTCTGGATGTGCCGGTCGGCCTCGGGGGTCGCGGTCACGGCCAGCTCTCCCGGCCGTCCCACCATGGGGATGTAGTACGGGCTCATGCCCAGCCCGCCCCGCAACGCGTCCCGGACGATCGCCCCCAGCAGCCGCAGCGTCTCGCCGGTCGAGCGGCCCTCGACCTTCTTCGGGAACCCGTTGAACGGGATCTGCGCCACCACGGCGGCGATCCGGGGGTCGTCCGCGGCCACGGTGATGGCGTGCGCCCCGCCCAGCGAGTTGCCCCACAGCAGCACCCTGCCGGGATCGACCCGCTCGTGCCCCCGTACGTACGCCACGGCGGCCCGCACGTCGGCGAGCTGGCCGCCCATGTCGGGCAGCTGGCGCGGCTCGCCGTCGCTCTCGCCGAAGCTCCGGTAGTCGAAGACCAGCGCCGCGAAGCCCTCGGCGGCGAAGCGCTCGGCGTAGTCGAAGAGCCGGTCCATCGTCCCGCTGAAACCGTGGCAGAGCACCACGCACGGGGCCGGCCCGGAACCGGCGGGCAGGTAGAGGTAGCCGGCGCACCGGACACCGTCCGAGGTGAAGGACACCTTGGTCCGCATACAGATCATCCCCACGGCCATAGACTTACCGACGGTAAGCACTGTAGCGAAGAAACTGACCGCAGGTAAGTGAGGCCCATGACATCCGAGCGGATTCTGGAGGCGGCGCGCGCCCTGTTCGCCGCCCGCGGCTATCGCGCCACCTCCATGCGGGCCATCGCCGACGACGTCGGCATCACCAAGGCCGCCCTCTACTACCACTTCGACTCCAAGGAGGAGATCCTCCACCGGCTCACGCTGCCGCTCCTGGACGAGCTGGAGTCGGTGCTGGCCCGGGCCGAGTCCTGCGAGAGTGCCGAGGAGGTCCGGTGGCGCGCGATCGAGGGCTACGTGGACGTGCACCTGCGCCACCGGCACACCCTCACCATGCTGGTCAAGGACATGACGCTGCTGGTGCAGGCCCCGGTCGCCGACCGCTTCCGCGCCGCGATCGCGCTGGCCAACGACCTGGTGGCCGGCCCGGGCGGCGGGCTCGCGCAGCGGGTGCGGGCCTCGCAGGTGGTCGCCGGGCTGGCCGACCCGGTGGTGCTGTTCCGCGACGAGCCGGCCGAACGGCTGCGCGACCTGATCCTCGACGGCGCCAGGGCGCTGCTGGGCGAACCGCCGGCCCCCCGGGCCCGCGGCCGGGCCAGGGGCCGGAACGGCGGCCGCCGCGCCATCCTCACCGACGAGCAGGCCGCACAGGCCCGCACCCTGCATGCCGAGGGCCACGGCGCCGAGGACCTGGCCACCCGCTTCAACGTCTCCAGAGCCACCATCTACCGCTATCTCAAAACCAAAGATTCTGAGACTTGATTCTGAGACGAGATGCGCGACGGTCGCTGCCCGCCCCTCACCATGGCTGGCCCTGCCTCCTCTTTCCCAAGCCGACGAAGAAAGCCGGCCCGTGAGCGCCGGCCGATGGGGCCATCCGCCATCCTGCTCGCCGTTGACCTGGTGATCCTTGCGTTGCGTGATCGCGTTCGTATGTGGTGCTCGTCGAACGTGGCATTGAGTCGTACACCTCGCCCAGGCGCTGCGGGGCGGCTGCACCTCGCCAGGGCCGTGGCATGCCAGCCCGGCCGACCATGCCGGTCGTCAGCGCGTGCGGTCTCGGCGGGCGCTGAGAGGAATCGGAGTGAACAGGTCCGCCGAGCTGTTTCATGCCGATCCTGACGATCGAACGGTTGGGGTGGCCGGAATACCGTTTTCATCCGACAGCATGACGTGAGGAACAGTGGCGTGGCAATGTGAAGGAGTAAGAACCCGAGCCTGACGGGGCACGGCTCACGTACCACCTCGGTGGAGGTCCTCATGCCTACTCGTGCCGAGTTGCTGGACGTACTGCGTCGCGTACAGGAGATATCGGACCAGCACTGGCATTCCCTGGATCGGCCGCTGTTGCAAATGTCGAGCGGACGCACATGGACGGGTCCGGCCGCCGACAGATTCGCCGATGATCTGGCTCATCAGCGTGCGGAGGTGTGGAGAGGGCTTCGCGGGATCATCGAACATCTCAACGAGACAATCTCTACTCTGACTGTGATGGGGCCAAGAGACGAATGACCTTCTCATCGATCGACCCCAGAGAAATGCACCAACTTGGATCCAGCGTGCAAAATGCAGGAAAAGGGCTGGCCGAATGTGCTGCACAACTCCGGGTGATTCTGAACGAGGTCGAGCTCACGCACCCCGGCGTGGTGGCGATCGGCCGGGCAGGGCAGTGGCTGACCGAGCAGGCGCCTGACCTCTACAGACGGCGCGACCTCGCGTACGAGGCCGAGAAGATCGATGTGGACGTCTTCGGCAATCCGCTCCCCGGCAAAGTCGTCCCTCCTGGGATGACCAGGATCGACGAGTCGAGAATGATCTCCGGCAAGGTGCGTGCCGACGCCCGGCATGTGGCCTCACTGGTCGCCGCCGCCGCACGCGGCGACGCAAGGGCGCGCGAGAATCTGGCTGCTTATGAGGGGCGGCTGTCCGACCCGCAATTCGCCACGGCTCTCATCGAACAACTCGGTCCGCGAGGCCTCCTTGAGATCCCCGCCATCATGGGCACGCGGGTGCGCAAGACGCTCGATGCCGATCCTGATTCGGCGGAGAGTGTCCGGCGCCAGAATCGTGATGTCCTGTCCATGCTGAGCAGGGCGCTGGCCACAGCCACCAACGTGAACAATACGGTGCACGTGGGCCGGAAATTCACGGAGGAGTTGAAGCGGCAGGGGCGTGCGGAGATACCGGCTCCCGACATGGGCGGGCTGACGAACCCCGGTTATTGGTCACTCGGTCAGGTCCTCGCGGCGGCACCCGACCAGGCTTACAGCGAGTGGTTCATGAGAACCGTCGGCCAGGACATGATTCGCTGGGATCGCGACTATCTGAGAGCGCACCGCACACGCTTCCTGCCCAAAGACACCGACGTCTACAACTTGCCCGCTCCCATCGACACCCGGCCGTTCCAGGGATCCTCCGTCGTGGGCGCCGCCGACCCGATCGCCGCGCTGATGAATATCGCGAGCACCTCGAGAGAGCGTGCCCAGGCCCTGCTCGACGACAAGGACCTGATGAAATACCTGCTGGGTGAGCGTCGCGCGCAGTGGGAAATGGGGGATCGAGGCGAGTCGCTGGGCGCCACCATGGAAGCCGCCATGAAAGAAGCGGATGCTGATTCCAAGCGGTTGGCGGTGTGGGCCGGTCAGATACTCGCGGACCAGATCAAGGCGGGGATTTCGGTCAGTGACACGGGAGATGTCACGATCAAGAATCCATCGGAGTTCGACCGGCTCTCCGGCATTCGTGACAACATGGGCCGAATCATGGCCGAGCACTCCGACGACATCGTGTTCTCTTACTTCATCGCCCCGAAGCGAGCAGCAGGCGAGCCGACGGGAGATGTCGAAGGAAAGACCACCGCGCGTTTCAATCCGACCGACCTCGATCTCGTCATGCTGGACGTGGCCATCGACGATCAGGGCTACGAAGCCCTGCTCCGCGGCGAGATCGCGGACATGCGGGGCAAGATCGATGAAGCGATGGCCACGGGGAACGGAAAGAAGCTGGATAATGTCATCGCGCTCAACTCCAAAGCGATGGGGCATCTGCTGGAGGCGCGCAGGATAGCGCTCGTCAGCCGGGGCAAGGAGGCAGATGCCGCCGATGAGGAGTTGCGGAAACTGATCGAGAACGGCATCGGTCTCGTTCCGGTTCCTTTCGCTGAAAGGGTCGGAAAGCTCGGGGTAAAAGCGGCCGGAACCATTTATGAGAGCTTCGTCCAGGGCGGTTACAAGCAGGCCGGCGACTGGCTCGCAAAGAACAGCGGCCATGCCGGCAAGAAAGCATCCAAGGCATTCAGTGAGGCGGCAACGAACGACATCGCCGCCCAGGAGTTGGTGAAGCAGATGCTCGCATCTTCCACGGTGGCTCATGGCGCTTATGATCGCGAGGATCTCAAGAGAAGCTTCGTGATCGGAGACCCGCCGCGGGTGAAAGATCCTCGTGACATGACCGAAGCGGAGTACGAGAGCTTCCTCCGTTGGATGGCCGACAACACTACGATGCCGGCCGATTTCACGGAGGCGCAGGAGAGCGCCTCGGTAGGGGGCGAGGAATTCCGCGACAACCTCAAAGCCGCGGTCAAATGAGCAGGCTGCCAGGCTGGCTCCGCGTGGCCGTTGCCGTGATGGTGATCGCCGCATGCACGCCGGACAAGCCCGTGGCCGATCCGCTGCCCGATCCTGCCCGGCCCGAGCGTGGTTCCGTGGCCGACCGGCCCCCCTACCTTTGCTATTTCATTCCCCAGGCGGCGGTGGCCGACCTCACTGGCTACACCGGCTCGTACAGGGTTGGTGACGACAAACGCGATCCCGTCGGGCACGACTGCGTCATCTCGAACGAAGAGCAGAGCCTCTTCATCACGAGCTACGACGTCACACGCTCTCGGAAAACCATCGATCGTTATCTCGAGTGGGCGAAGGAGAGCAACCCGGCCGAGCTTCCCGAGAAGCTGGGCAGAGGGTTGATCGCCGACTTCGAGATCCGCGCCAATCCGTACCGGACGGTGGAAGCCTGGTTCCGCTGTGGTTCCAACGACTCGCTCATCGCCATCACCGTCAAACGAAATCCGGCACGGGACCAGGACCACGACCTGGTTCAGCTCATGGAGATAGCTCAGCGGCGGTTCGCCGAGATGTTCACCTGCGAACCCGGCGGCCCGCCGTCCACTGAGTGACCCGCCCTGGCGCACGGTCCGGCGCGCACGCTCGCGATGCCGGCGTTCGGGGGACCATGTGAAGTAGTTCCTGGTAAGTGGACTGATCACTGTCCTCACGAGGAGCTTCGGGTGATGTTCTGTCGCGTCACCCTTGGTTTGTCGCGGGAATGCTGAGCTACGGGGACGCCGGTGATCGAGGGGGCGGCCTCCCGGCAGCGGGGCGGGGGTCAGGAGCGCTTCGCCGTGCGGTGGAGGCGGAGGGCGGAGATGAGAAAGAAGACGCCGCCGGCGGTCGCGTACCCGGCGAGGCTGGTCAGCGCCGCGGCCGGCGTACCGGCCTGGAGGATGAACGTCGTCCCGGCGATCGTGGAGATCGCTCCGCTGAGGATCATCGGCCACTGACCGCCGAGCGTGCGGCGGCTGACGGCCACGATGAGCTGCACGATTCCGGCGGTGATGGCCCAGGCGCCCCAGACGCGCAGCACCGCGGGCACGCCCGTGGCGGCCGTGGCGGCCAGGCCGATGGCGGCGAGCAGGCTGAGGGTCAGGTTCACGTACAGGGCCGCGGCGGGGCGCGCGGCTCCGGAGGAGCGCAGGTCGATGACGGCCGCGGTGACGTCGAACAGCGGATAGATCACGAGCAGGACCACGCTCACCGGACCGGTGGCCGGCCCGGTCAGGAACAGCAGGACCGCCCAGACGAGGGCGAACCCGAATCGCATCACATAGAGATTCCGCAACGCCGCAGCGGCGGGACGGGCGTTCGGGGCGGCGTCGGCGCCGGTGTCGGAGGGGGCGTTCATTCTCGTCCTTCTCATCTCGCAGTACGGCTCTCGCGGGACGGACTCCGCAGGCCAGATAGGTAGAATGACTAGTAACTCTACCGGCGTTGACGTTAGCCCGGCGGTGAGGTCCGGCGCAAGGGGCGATGAGGAAGGACGCGTATGATCTCGGGCATGACCAGCCCCATGCGCGAGCGACTCCTCGAAGCGGCGAGCGAGCTGTTCTACGCGCACGGGCTGCGTGCGGTGAGCGTCGACAAGGTCATCGACCTGGCCGGCACGACGAAGGTGACGTTCTATCGGCACTTCAAGAGCAAGGACGAGCTGGTCGTCGCATACCTCGAACGCCGCGCCGCGCTGGAGCGGGACGGCATCGGCGGAGCGATGAAGCAGGGCGACGGTGACGTCGACGCCACCCTGCGCGTGATCTCCGAGGCGATCGGGGCTCTTGCCTGCGCGCCCGGCTTCCGCGGTTGCCCCTTCATCAACGCGGCCGCCGAATATCCTGACCCGGACAGCCCGATCCGCAGGGCCGTCGACGCGCATCGCCGCTGGAACAAGGCGACGTTCGAGCAGCTCATCGCTCCACTCGGCATCCCGAACCCCGTGGAGGTCGCCGACGACCTCATGCTGATCCGCGACGGAGCCATGGTCGCCGGATACCTCGACCAGCCGGCAACCGTCGCCGCCTCATTCCTCCGCAGCAGCCAGGCCGTCATCCGCGCCGGCAACCCGCCGCGAAGCTGAGCGACCCGCCTCCGCCGGCATCGCTCGCCCCGTCCGCCCCGCCAAAGAAACCTGCTCAAGCCTCCGGAGCCGCAGCCGTTGCCGGAGCCGCAGCCGAGCAGCGACGAGAGCTACTGGCAGCTGCGCATCAGCGTCCTGGCGGCGCGATCACGCCGGTGTGGGACACCCTCAACACCTTCACCAGACCGCCAGGACGCTCCACCACCACCACCTCCCGCCGCACGCGCAGGGGCCGGCCGTCTACGAACCCCGGCCGTTGACCACCGCGTCGGTGTGGAGGTTCAGGATCCGGTGGACCTGGCTGGGTGTGCGGATCTCGACGGCGTGAGGAGGGACCCCGGCCTCTGCGTAGGTGCACGCCGATGAGGGCCGGTTGGGAAGACGGCTCCGGCGGTGCGCCTCCGCGCTGTCCACGTGCCACACGCTCGCCCGCAGTGACAGCGACTCCACCAACCACAGCTGGTAGGTGTCGCGGTGCTCGGCAAGGTGGGTGATGTAGTGAGGAAGCACGGTCTCGGCGACCGTCTCGGCCGTGTCGCCCAGGGCGGTGCCGTCGGAGTGCTCGCCGGGCGCCCGGTGCCAGCCTCTGGAGTGCTGGTCGCAGTATTCGATGAGGTACGCGAATCGGTCCGCGACCTCGGGCGAGTCGAACTCACCGAGTTGTTCGGCCGCCTGCGCCGACAGCCGAGCCCAGTCGGCGATCCCGGCGTACAACGCCGCCCGCCGCCCGGCCGGCGGAGCGTCGTGGTGGGTGGCGGTCTCGTCCAGGTGCGGCATGTTGAGCAGCGCCGCCACCTGATGGAGCCTGCGGAGAGGGACCAGACGGTCCCGCACATCCGTGAGATCCTTCGTCACGGCCCTCAGTCTGAGGGCTCCCCAGACGCCCGGTCAGGAAAAGCCCAAAAGATCTTCCTGACAATCTCCAGGAGCCTGTGATTCTGTCAAGCCGCGCTGTACGGGCTGGACGACGATCCCCGGATCAATCCTGACGTTCAGGCGGCAACTGCGGGCGGCTCCCTCTCGCACAAGTAACCCTTTCGGGTTTTTGTCGCCTTTCGTGGCAGACTGTCCGAAATTAGTTTGGTGACTCGTTCATGAGGCGGCTGGCGCTCGCAAACATGAGACGCCCGGGTGTAGGTGGCGCTTCGCTTGCAGGGCTGACGCCTACATGTCCAAAGCGCAGATGAACAGCAAGTGGGTGGGTCATGACCTGTGGGCGTGAAACGTCGACGAGTTATGAGACGATCTAGGTAGGGACAAAGTTGGCAGTTGCGCGTATTGTCTCTCTCGCACCCGGCGTCACATGGGAGAGGACTTGGTGGAGAGTCGGCTCATACCGATCAACGCAGTGATCAGCCTTGCGACGCCGGACGGTATCAACCCCGCCGTTCTTGCAGATCAGGGTTATCGTGTGGCGGGTCTCGAGGTGCCCGTGGGGAAGTCGGGAAGCTCGGTAGTCGTGGACGTGGTCTTGGCAAACGGAGACACCGGTCACGTCTTGGCGATTGAGGCTAAGTGTGGGGGAAACGTAGAAGACGCACAGTGTGTCAGGTATGCCGCGCTTGATCCCGCTGATGTTGTTCGCAACGCCTACATTGATCTATACCGTCGGGTGCCACCTACACTCGATGTGATCTATGCCTGCCTTGGTGCACATGTCGATCGCATACGCCTAGGGTTGGAGACCGCCGGGGTGCCGTTCCCCATACTGGCGGTTCACGATGATAAGATTCTGCTAGAAGGAAGTGCACTTCCGGAGCCATTGCGCTCCATCTTCAGAACGCCAGTGAAGTTGATGGCATCTCCCTCGCGCCATGTGCCTTTCGACGCGGAATCCAGCGTAGAGATCATCGAGCCGTATGTGCAGACCGCTCTGGTCGCAGCCTTGGCGCAAAGCCGGACAGAGATCAGTCTTGCGGCCCTGGCCGAGCAGTCCATCCGACACTTCGCGTTGTTCAGCCGGCCAGCCCAGACTGCCCTCAAGCGAAAGGTGGGTGAAGCGGCGAGGCGCATCGCCGAGCGGGACGCCTCAACGTTCGAGTACCACGGCCCTCCCCCCAACCGTGATGGCTGGGTGACGTTGCTGAAAACCCCGGAGGCCAACGACCCTCGAGGGCGTACTCAGGGCTACCAGGCCCTCGTTCGCCCAGGTCAGTCGAGACGTAGTCGTAGAAGGTCGGTTATCATAGAGGGCCAGATGAACCTTCTGGAAGAGCTGGACAAGGCGGACGAAGGGGCGCGCAACAGTCGCGAAGAGCAAGCTGAGGAGACTCCATGACCGCCCGTGCACAGATGGCTGAGTTCCTCGCTATGAATGCGAGTTCGCCGACGAAGACTTTTGTTTTGGAAGCGCACCCAAAGGGCGAGCCGGCTGCCCTTCTCGCTGGTTTCTCTGACGTGAAGAGCCTTACTGCCACCGATGATGCGTATCTGTTCAAGCTCAGTACGGCTGAAGGTGTCTTCTGGGTGGATCAGCTCGATGAACGGTTCTGGAGCTTCCATACTGATATGCCAACAGATGCGGCTGGGTCATACCTGAACAAGCAGGTCAGCAACCGCCGTGATCTCGACTGGTTGTGGCTGCCTTCCGAGCACTTGCGTGATCCTTGGCCGGGGGCGCAGAGACGCAAGACTCGGACCAAGTTCGAGGGCACGAAGCTGCTGGGTGGGACATCATCAGAATTCGACGACCTCAAACTGCAGGCTTCGGGGCAGGGTGCTGTACTCCTGGACAGATTTCTGCACCAAGAGGGTCTGCGGGCGGCTGCGGCTTACGATGCCGTCGAGGTCGTGGTCGAAGACGATATATACGGGATAATTCGGGAAGGCGTGAATCGAAGAGGGCGTTTTGCCGTGTCCGGAGACTCGCTTGAGTTGCATTTCCAGTTCGTGCAGAACATCGTCGATCGATATCGAAGCCTGGTGACGCTGGCAGAACAGAAGTCCATTTGCTGGCGTCATGTCAACGAGGACGATCCGGACGCCGGCGCACGGCTCACGGGCGGGCCGATCGGTATCCGGTTCTCTCGATCGATACCGGATCTCGAGGTGTTCATCGATGAGCTGTTCTCTTCTCGTGACCCGTTCCGGCTGTGGGGGATTGCCAAGGTTTCCGGCGACGAGGCTGAAGTGGAAGCCGTTGACCTGCATGTAGGCGAGCAGCTCTCCTTCGACATCGGCGAGCAATGGATGCGCGTCTACCTCAGGAGCGGCGGCTGTGGTAATACGATCGCCCGTCTAGTCAGCAACCTCCAGCATCGCTTCGATGCTGCACTATCCTTCACTGACCCTGAACTTCAGGCTGCTCTACAAGCTTCGCCCTTGGCGAGTTCCTCGTTATAGGGGATACCAGCGCCAGATTGTAACGAATCAGTGGTGCGGGCATGGTGGCGGAGGAACTGAGCGCCCTGCTGTGTCCGCCTTTGAGCAGACTGAGATGCGGCATCAGGGCGGTGTGCGGTAGCTGACTCAGCACCTCGACTTTTCACAGGGCCACCACTCAAGGTGACCGATTCACCGGTGGCACTGAGGAGGACAAGGACCAGAGGGCATGTCTCAGCGGACCCTCGGACACGTGCAGGGCTTGGACATGCCCTGCACGTCCTGGAGGGCGTCGCCGCGGAGGGTAAGGAGCGAATCGCCTTCGAGGGTCAGAGAGAAGGCCCTCTCACGGAGGTGAGCAAGGCTGTGAACGCCCTTGCGCCTGACGAGCTTCAACCGATCATGAACCGGCTGAACCTGCGCAAGTCGCCAGGCCGAACGCCACCCCGGCGATGATGGCGGTAATGATCACCCATTCCCCTGCTGACGCGCCCCGGTCCGGGGCGGTGTGGGCATGCCGGATTCGCCGCTGCATGAATGCTTGCCAACGGATCACCAGGGGACGCTTCATGACCATCCGATACTCGAAGAAGCTGAATGATTACCCAAAGTTAGCCTCTCCGTTCCATGAAGACCAGGAGATCAGCAGGCGCTCTGGCCCTGGGAGTGGAGGCACCTCTACGACAGGGAGCGGCAGGCGTCGGTGGTCGTGGTGTCAGTTGGGGAGGGTGAGGGGGTTGACTAGGTCGGCGTAGATCAGCAGGCCCGCCATGACCATCATCGCCAGCGCCATCGCGTACGTCAGGGGCAGCACCTTCGCGATGTCCACGTATGCGGGCTTCGGCCGCCGCATGACCTTGGCGTAGGCCCGCTTGAGACCCTCCCACAGCCCGCCCGCGATGTGCCCGCCGTCGAGCGGCAGCAGCGGGATCAGGTTGAACAGGCCGATCGCCAGGTTGAAGCCGCCCAGCAGGCTGACGAAGGTGGCGAGCTTCTCCTGGTCCGGCAGGTCGGAGGCGAGGATCTCGCCGCCCAGGCGGCCCGCGCCGACCACGCCCACCGGGCCCTCCGGGTCGCGTTCCTCGCCGGAGAAGGCCGCGTGCCAGACGCCGGCCATCTTCTCCGGCAGGTTGAGGAACGAACCCGCCACTCTGGCCGTCAGCTCACCCATGTAGCCGGCCACCTGGCCGACGCTCTGCCGCTCGCGCACCATGGCCGGGCGCACGCCGAGGTAGCCGGCGTTCCTGTCGATCTTCTCGGGGTCGTCGAGTCCGGGCCGGTCCTGGCCGATGAGCGTGACGTCGAACGTCATCGCCCGGCCGTCGCGGACGACGCCGAGCTCGACCGGGCCGGGACCGTGGGAGCGGACCAGGCGCAGGGCGTCGTCCCAGGAGCCGATCGCGGCGCCGTCGAAGGAGACCAGGCGGTCGCCCGGCTTGAGGCCCGCCTGCGCGGCCGGGGTGGGCCGGTCGCCGGGACGGCAGTCGGTGCGCTGCTCGGAGCTGGGGATCACGCACGTCTGAGTGTCGGGTGCGACGATCGGGGCCTCGGTGGGCAGGCCGATGCCGACCAGCAGGATGCCGAAGAAGACGAACGCGAGCACGAAGTTCATCGCCGGGCCGCCGGCCATGATGATGACCTTCTGCCACCACTTCTTGCGGTAGAAGACGCGGTCCTCGTCACTTGACGCCGTACTCGGTCTCGCCCCTGCGCCGGGACCAGGCGGTCGGGCCGAATCCGACCATGTACTGGGTCACCTTGACGCCGAAGAGCTTCGCGGGCACCAGGTGGCCGAGCTCGTGCAGCGCGATGGATGCCATCAGCCCCAGCAGGAAGACGATGATCCCTGCGACGTAGAGCCAGTTCATCGGGATGCTCCAGAGCAGAAGGACACGGGGCCGAACGGCCTCAGACTAGTCGGTGCGCAGAGCTGGATGATCAGCCTCCGTCGTGCCGCTCGTTCAGACGGGCACTTCGAAGATGAGCTCGCGGCCGTCCACCTCGTCCCACTGCTCTCCGACCTCGACGAAGCCGAATCCGGCGATCGTGGCCAGGGACGCGGTGTTGTCGGGGCTGATCGTCACCCGCGCGGTCCTGACCCGGGGCTCGGCCGCGGCCCGGCGCAGCAGCGCGGTCAGCATCGCCCGGGCGTATCCCTGGCGGCGGTGGGCGGGAGCCACCGAATAGCCCATCTCCACCATGCCCGACTCGTCCGGCGGGCCGTGGAAGCCGGCATATCCCACCACGACGCCCTCGGGCTCGGCCACCACGGCTCGGGTGAGCCACCCCGCGCTGCCCGGGTCGGAGGCCAGCTGATTGAGCCGGTACCGCCAGACCCACTTCGCCCGATCGGTGAGGAAGTAGTCCGTGAGCCGCACCCCCATCTCCTCGCTGGCCCGGGCCAGGTCGTCGTCGAGCAGGGCGGTCATGGCGGGGCCGGTCAGCTCGGCCAATCGCACCGACTTCGATCCGGCAGGGGCCGAGGACGGGTGTCCGGAGGTGTCTGTCACAGGGACAGATGATCGCGGAGCGCTCGTGGCCGTGTCCAACGGGTTTCGCGGTGCCCGGTGTCCGGCCCGGTGCGCCTACGATGAGGATCATGCATCGGGACAGTTACTCCGCCGCCGTGCCGTTCTATGACCTTTTCCACCTCGACGGCCACGTGCCTGGCGTGCGCGAGTCGCTGCCCGCCGTGCTGAAGGGGATCGAGCGCGGCGTGCTGGAGATCGGCGCGGGCACCGGGCTGATCACCGACCTGATCGCCCGCGAGACGCCGGGCGAGATCTACGCGCTCGAACCCTCGCTCGGCATGCGCTCCGTGCTGCTCTCCCGGCTGGCCGCCGACCCGGCCCTGCGGCGGCGCGTGACCGTGCTGCCCTGCGGGGCGCTGGACGTACGGGTGGACGAGCCGGTCGAGCTGATCGTGATGATCTCGGTGTTGCAGAGCTTCCCGGCGGGGGAGCGGGCCGCGCTGTGGCGGGTGCTGGCGGGGCAGCTCGAACCGGGCGGGCGGCTGGTGTTCAACTGGCGGGAGCGGTCCGCGCCGGCGCCGGGGGAGCTGGAGGTCCTGGCGTCGTACGAGGTGGGCCGGCACGCGTACGAGATCGCCGCCCAGGTGCTCGCCACGGACGGCGAGACGGTCACCTCGCGTTTCGTCTACCGGATCAAGCACCGTGGCGCCGTGCTCAGCGAGGACGAGGTGGTGAGCGAGAACCACTGGCCGCCCGCGGAGCGGCTGGCTGCCGAGCTGGGGACGGCCGGCTTCGTCCGGGACGACGGGCCGGAGGGGCTGCAGGTGTGGAGGCTGGCGAACCACCACGAATCGCTCTCCGGCTGAGCTCATCCACGGTCGCCCTGCCCGGCCTCGGCCCGGTCGATGACCTCGCGCAGGGCGTCCGGCCGGGGCATGCCCTCGATCCTGACGTCCTCGACGAGGATCGTGGGAACGGCCTGGATGCGGTGGGCCGCGGCCTCGGCCAGCGCCGCCCGGTGGTCCTGGGCGTGCCGGCCGCTTTCGAGCGCGGCCCGGTAGTCGGCGGCGGGGAGGCCGAGTTCGGCGGCGAGCCGCTCCAGGACGTCCAGGTCGCCGATGTCGAGCCCGTCCTCGAAGAAGGCGCGCAGCAGGCGGTCCTGGTAGGCGTCGGCGAGGTCGTGCCGCTTGGCGAACTGGTAGCCCTCGAAGGCCAGGCGGGTGTACGGCTGGGGTGAGACGTCCGGCAGGCGGATGGTGACGCCCATGCGGGCGGCCATCGGGTAGACCACGCGTGACCAGGTGCCGCGCAGGTAGTCGCCTTCCGGGCGGAGTGTGGGGGTGGGCTCGGGCCGCAGCTCGAACGGCATCCATTCGACGGTGACGTCGCGGCCGGCGGTGGCCTCGGCGAGCGGCTGCTTGGCCAGCAGGCAGAAGGGGCAGACATAGTCGGACCAGACCTTGATGTGCACGGTCATGCGATGCTCCTGTTCAGGCGGGTGAGCCAGGCGTCGAACGGCTCCTGGGCGCTGTCGACGGGCAGGTGCAGCGGGGACAGCCGCCACCGTTCGACGGGGACGGCGAACAGGTCGTACGAGGAGGCGTAGTCGAATCCGGCGGCCGCGGCGGCGTGCCGGTCGGCGGCGAAGACGATCCGGCCGATGCCGGACCACAGGGCGGTCACGTAGCACAGCGGGCAGGGCTCGCCCGAGGCGAGCAGGGTGGCTCCGGCGAGGGCGTGGGGGCCGTGGTCGCGGGCCGCCGCGCGCAGGGCGACGATCTCGGCGTGGGCGGTGGGGTCGCGGTGGGCCCGGACCCGGTTCACCCCCGTTCCGAGCACGGTTCCGCGGGCGTCGGTGACGAGGCCGGCGAACGGGATGCCGCCGGCTTCGACCTCGGCGGTGGCCAGGGCGACGGTCCGGGTCAGGCGGTCGGTGAGCCAGGCGGGCTCGGCGTGGTTCGTCATGGCGGGGTCAGATCCCGGCGGCGATCTTGAGCAGGGCGACGCCGCCGATGATCGCGGCGAAGGAGACGACCTTGGCCGGGGTGATCTTCTCCTTGTAGATGAGGGCGCCGAGGATGACCGTGCCGATGGAGCCGACGCCGGTCCAGATGGTGTAGCCGACGCCGACGTCGAGGGTCTTGAGGGCCAGGCTGAGGGTGAAGATGCCGCCGGCGGCCGACAGCAGGGTGAAGACCGACGGCCACAGGCGGGTGAAGCCCTTGGTGGCGTTGGTGCCGAGGGCGAAGCCGATCTCGAAGACGATCGCGATGGACAGGTAGATCCAGGCCATGATGAAGCTCCTTGAGGTTGAGAGGTGAGTCAGGCGGGGGACGGGTCGATGGCCGCCAGGTGGTGGAGGGCCCAGGGACGAGGTGGCCGGCAGGTGGTGGACGGCCCAGGGACGAGGTGGCCGGCAGGTGGTGGACGGCCCTGGGGGCGAGGTGGCGGTCGTCAGGCCGTCGACGGCTCGGTCGAGGGCTTGGCGGTCGTCAGCCGGTCGGCGATCTTGAGGCCCAGCACGCCGCCGATGATCAGGACGAAGGCCAGGGCCTTCCAGAGGGTCATCTCCTCGTCGAAGATCAGGGTGCCGAGGACGACGGTGCCGACCGAGCCGATGCCGGTCCAGATGGTGTAGCCGACGCCGACGTCCAGGGTCTTCAGCGCCAGGCTGAGGAAGAAGATCCCGGCGCCCGCGGCGGCGGCCGTGAGCAGCGAGGGCCCCAGCCGGGTGAACCCTTCGGTGGCGTTGGTGGCCAGGGCGAAGACGACTTCGAAGACGGCTGCGATGAGCAGGTAGATCCAGGCCATGGGAACACTCCTATATGTATGTACGTGCAAATGTCTGCGGCGACAAGACAGATGTTGCATGTACATGTATTCTTCTGTCAAGCCGGTTCCGAGAACGAAGAGGTTCCCATGGCCCGTACCGCATCCGCGCCGCCCGCCACCGACAGCGCCGCCACCGACAGCGCCGCCGCCACTGACGTTCCCGCCGCTGATGTCGCCGCCACCTGGCAGCGCATCCTCCTGCTGCACTCCCACGTGGAGGGCAAACTCGCCACCGCGCTG
Source organism: Nonomuraea candida (assembly GCF_000725485.1). Taxonomy (GTDB): domain Bacteria; phylum Actinomycetota; class Actinomycetes; order Streptosporangiales; family Streptosporangiaceae; genus Nonomuraea; species Nonomuraea candida. The sequence continues at coordinate 47,866 of NZ_JOAG01000063.1, forward strand.
CAGCGCAGGCACGGCATCGGCCTGTCGGAGTTCCGCGCGCTCGGCCATCTCGCCGCCTCACCCACCAGCGAGCTGCGCATGCAGGAGCTGGCCGACAAGGTCGGGCTCAACCAGAGCTCGGTGACCCGCCTGGTGGCACGGCTGAACGCGGCCGACTTCGCCTACCGCGACCTGTGCCCGGACGACAAGCGCGGCGTCTACACGGTCATCACCGAGACCGGCCGGGCCAGGCACGCCGAGGCGAGCCGTACCTATGAGGAGACCCTGCGGGCCGCGCTGAAGGAAGCGGGACAGACCGACCCGCAACTGGCCGCCGCGCTGACGGCGCTCGGCGCCGCGACCGCCGGTGACGCGTAAGCCGCCCCGACCGGGAGGGGACCGTCACCGCCGCCCGGGTCCGCGCGCGAGAGCGCGGACCCGGGCAGCGGTCCTGTCAACGCAGCGGGGCGATGGGGCCGTCGGGCGTGATCCGGCGGGCGGCGAGCATCTGCTCCACGTGGCCGGCCACCTCCTGATCGGTCAGCCGGCGGAAGCCGTCGGCGTCGACCACCGCCAGAATGGGCCAGATCTTCCTGGTCACGTCGGGCCCGCCGGTCGCCGAGTCGTCGTCGGCCGCGTCGTAGAGCGCCTGGATCAGCGTCATCGCCATGTCGTCGGCCGACGCGCCGTCGCGGTAGAGCTTCTTCAGCGACCCGCGTGCGAAGATCGAGCCCGACCCGATCGCGTCGAACCTCTCCCGCTCGTACGGCCCGCCCGCCACGTCGTAGCTGAAGATGCGCCCTTCGTCCCGGTCCGGGTCGTACGCGGCGAACAGCGGCACCACCATCAGCCCCTGCATCGCCATCGCGAGATTGCCACGGATCATGGTGGCCAGCCGGTTGGCCTTGCCCGCCACCGACAGCGCGCGGCCCTCCATCTTCTCGTAGTGCTCCAGCTCCACCCGGTACAGCCGGGCCATCTCGATGCCCATGCTGGCCGTGCCCGCGATGCCCACGGCCGAGTAGTCGTCGGCCCGGAACACCTTCTGCATGTCACGCTGGGAAATGACGTTGCCCGACGTCGCCCGCCGGTCGCCCGCCATGATCACGCCCCCGGCGAAGGTGGCGGCCACGATCGTCGTGGCGTGCGGAACCTGGTCGCCGATCGGGGTGGCCAGCACCGTGTCACGCCGTGGCAGCACGTCAGGCGCGTACGAGCTGACGAACTCCGTGAACGAGGAATTCCCGGTGTTCTGGAAGAGGTGCTTCTCCAAGCCGGCGGGCAGATCCCTGTGCGATGCCACGTGATTCCCTCCAATGGGCCGGTGATCCTGGGGCGAGCCTACGCATGCCGGGCCGCCGCGCGCACTTCCCCGATCAGTTCGCGAGGACCGGCAGCGGCCGCCGGCACGGCGAGCGGGGCGGGGTCGTAGGATCGGTGGCCGATCGTCGATCGAGGGAGAGACCGGGGGCGCGCGTGACCGGTTCACTGGCGGAGGCCGACTGGGAGGCGCATCGTGCCGCGGTCTTCGGCGCCGCCTACCGGATCCTCGGCACGGTGGCCGAGGCGGAGGACGTGACGCAGGAGGTCTGGCTGTCGGCCTCGGCGGCCGACCTGTCCGGGGTGCGGGACCTGCGGGCCTGGCTGGTCACCGTGGCGGCCCGCACGTCGTACAACGTGCTGAAGTCGGCGCGGGTGCGGCGCGAGTCCTACGTCGGGCCCTGGCTGCCCGAGCCGCTGCTGACCGGGCCCGACGCCGCCGCCGAGGTGCTCATCGACGAGTCGGTCGGCACCGCGATGCTCGTCGTCATGGAGCGGCTGAGCCCCGCCGAGCGGGTGGCGCTGGTGCTGCACGACGTCTTCGGGCTCCCGTTCGCCCGGATCGCCGAGGTGCTGAACAGCACGCCGGTCGCGGTCCGCAAGCTCGCCTCACGCGCGCGGGCGCGGGTGGCGAGCTCGCGGACGGCGGGGGAGCGGCCCCGCGCGTCCAGGGCCGAGACCGAGCGCGTGCTCAGGGCGTTCAAGGCGGCGGCCGGCGCGGGGGACATCGCCGGGCTCGTCGCGCTGCTCGACTCCGAGGCCGTCTATGTCGCCGACGGCGGCGGCAAGGCGACCGCCGCGCGCCGGCCGCTCCGGGGCGCGGAGCGGATCGCCCTGCTGCTGGTCCGCCAGGTCGAGCTCAGACGCCCCGAGGCGGTCCGGATCATCGAGGTGAACGGCGCTCCGGCGCTGGCCACCTACGACGGCGGCGAGCTGGTCTGGCTCGACACGGTGGAGGTCGCCGGCGGGCGGATCACGGTGTTCAGGCGCCTGGTCAACCCCGACAAGCTCGCCCACCTCGCCCACCCCGGTCACATCTGACCCCGCCGTCTTGTCTCCCTGCCGACCTCCCCGATCCCCCGGGGAGCGAGGCTGAGAGAGGAATGAACGATGGCTCACGTTGTGATCGTCGGAGGTGGTTTCGCGGGCGTGTGGAGCGCGGCGGGAGCGGCGCTGGCCCGCGGGAAGGCGGACCTGCGCATCACGCTCATCGCGCCCGGCGAGCACCTGGTGCTGCGGCCCCGCCTGTACGAGCCGGAGCCGGACCTGGCCAAGGTCGAGCTGGGCAGGATCCTCGGGCCCATCGGCGTCGAGCACCTGCGCGCCCGGGTGGGCACGATCGACACCGCGCGCCGGGTGGTGGTGGCCGGCGGCACGGAGGTCGGCTACGACCGGCTGGTGCTGGCGACGGGCAGCGAACTTGTCAGGCCGCGCGACCTGCCCGGCGCCGATCGCCTCTTCGACATCGACACCCTGGAAGGGGCCCGGCGGCTCACCGAGCACCTGCGCGGCCGGGAGGGCTTCCGCGCCGTGGTCGTCGGCGCCGGGTTCACCGGCCTGGAAGCGGCGACCGCGCTGGCCGCCAGGGGCCGGGTGCTGCTGGTGGACCGGGCGGAGGCGGTCGGCGAGCAGCTCGGCCCCGGCCCGCGCCCGGAGATCGAGGCGGCGCTGGACGCGCTCGGCGTTGAACGCCGCCTCGGCACCACGCTGACGGAGGTCGGCGACGGATACGCCGCGCTCTCCGACGGCACCAAGGCCGAGGCGGACGCGGTGGTCTGGACCGTGGGGATGCGGGCCAGCGAGCTGACCCGGCAGATCTCCGGCCGGCTCGACCACCTCGGCCGGCTGCCGGTGGACCGGTGGCTGCGCGCGACCCCCGAGGTGTACGCCGCCGGGGACACGGCCGCGGCGGCGTTCGACGCCGAGCACACGGTCATGCAGGCCTGCCAGCACGCCACCCCGCTGGGCAAGGTGGCCGGGTACAACGCCGCCGCCGACCTGCTCGGCCTGCCGCCGCGCGACTTCACCCCCGGCCCGTACGTCACCTGCCTCGACCTGGGCGGCGCCGGCGCGATCTTCACCCGTGGCTGGGACCGTGAGGTGATGGCCTCGGGAGCCGACGGCGCGAGCATCAAGAAGCACATCAACCAGCGGATCCACCCGCCGGTCGACGACGCCGAGCGGATCCTCGCCGCCGCCGACCACGTCCGCCTCGAACTGCCCTTCTTCCCCCGGAAGGAGCCAGCCGCCACCGCGTGACGCCGCGCCGACCGGGAGCTCGGCGCCGTGGCCGCGCTCCCCGGCCATCCGTCACCCGGACCCTCGCGTGCTACTGCTCGCCCGGGGCGCCCCTCGCGGGGAGGACCCGCCCGCCGTCCGGCAGGGTGGCCGGCGGGTCCACCGCGAACTGGGGGCCGGGCAGGCCCACCCCGGCCTGCGGGTCCACCGTGAACCCGAGGCCGGGCAGGCCCAGCCATTCCAGCCGGGCCGAGGCGGCCCGCGCCCGCTCCTCCAGCACCAGCCGGGCCTTGTACACGCTCAGCAGGAGGGCCTGCAGCGAGTCGACGCCGAAGGCCGCGCCGGTGACCTCCTCACCCAGGCCCCGGATGCGGTGGGGACAGCGCCAGTCGCCGTGCTCGCTCAGCTCGTCGGGGCGCGGCCGGCCGAACCTGACCGTCACCGGGGTGCGCGTCCCGTCCGCCGCCACGGCCTCCAGCCGCCGCTCGGCCACGACCTCGCCGATCTCACCCGTCATGTCCATGCCTCCAGTCTGCGGGCCGCGGCCGTCAGGGAGGCGCGATCGGCCGCTCACCGTCCTCCGGCGCCGAGCGGACCTATGACGACCGGCTCAGCTCCCGGCGGCCGTCGTGCTCCCGCCCCAGCGGCGCCAGCCGCTCGTGGAACCCGCCGTCCGGCGACCGGGTGATGATCCCGGTCTCCACCCCGTGCTCGGCCACCTCGCGGTCCGACTGCTGGAGCGCCAGGCAGATCCACCGGGTGACGACGAAGGCGACGACGGGCGCGATGACCACGGCGTACCTGAAGAAGATCGTCACGGCGTTGACGGTGAGCTGGAACTGGTGGGCGATCTGGTCGTTGGCCGCGGCCGCCCACAGCAGGCCGTAGAACGTGATGCCGGCGGCGGCGATGGCGGTCTTCACGGGCGTGTCGCGCGGCCGGTCGAGCAGCTCGCGCGCGGTGGTCTCGCGGGCGGTGCGGCGCGCGCTCCTGGGACGGCCCAGCGCGTCGCGGCGACCGCGCCGCGCCAGCACGAAGCGCTCGGCCACCGGGTACGCGGCCAGCGCGGTGAAGAAGACCCCGGGCACCACCACCGTGGGCACGAGGACCGCGAGGCTGAGCGTGTAGTCCCCGAGGGTGAGCTCCCACCCGGGCATGATCCGCAGGGCGCCGTCGAGGAAGCCCATGTACCAGTCGGGCACCGAGCCCGCCGAGATCTGCGTCGGCTTGGCCGGGCCGTACAGCCAGATCGGGGCGATCTGGAAGCCGAACCCGAGGATGATCAGCGTGCCGATCGTCGCGCCCGCCATCAGCGGCCGGGCCCGCCGCCGCGTCGGCAGCGAGGCGACGAACCGCGAGTGATCGTTCCGCCGCACCAGCAGCTCGCGCCCGATCAGCAGCACGGCCACGACGGCCGAGAGCAGCAGGTGCCCGGCGTACAGGACCGGAATGATCGTGTCACCGGGAAAGCCCGAGCCGAACAGCAGCGACGTCAGCCACGCGCCCACCACCGGGATGGACTGCACCACCGACAGGATCAGCCACAGGCTCCCGCCCGACAGCATGTCGTCGGGCAGGGCGTTGCCGGTCTCGCCCGCGAACATGCCCAGTGCCAGCAGCGCCACCCAGATCAGCCACTGCCGGGTGCGCGGGCGGCGGAACGCGCCGGTGAGGAACATGCGCAGCAGCTGCAGCACGACGGCCGCGACGAAGATGAGCGCCGCCCAGTGGTGCATCTGGCGGATGAGCAGCCCGCCGCGCACCTCCAGGCTCAGGCGCATGGTCGAGTCGTACGCCTCGCTGACGAGAAGCCCCCGCAGCGGGCCGTAGGACCCGTCGTAGGTCACCTGCGCCATGCCGGGGTCGTAGAACAGCATGAGCATCGCCCCGGTCACCAGCAGGACGACGAACGACCAGACGGCGATCTCGGCGAACATGAACGACCAGTGGGAGAACTGGAACGAGCGGCGTATGGCCGGCAAGGTACGCATCTGAGGCCCCCTAACCTTTCTGAACTCAAGACGCGTACGGGCCGGCGGGTGTGACATCGGCGAGGGCTTTCCCGACCGTGAAACGCGTCACTACGGGGGCGGGCCCGCGCGGGAGAGGCCCTTCACTACCTGCTCGTCAGAGCCAGGCGCACGGCCAACCCGATGAGCACGGTGCCCGAGACGTACTCCAGCCACCGCCGCACCGCCGCTCTCGCGAGAAGCCGCCGGGCCGCCCAGACCAGGCGGACGATCCCCAGGTACCACACCAGGTCGATGACCGCCGACCCCAGCGCGAGCAGCAGCAACGTCGGCAGCGGCGGCGCCCCGTCCGGCACGAACTGGGGCAGGAAGGAGAGCGCGAACACGCCGGCCTTCGGGTTCGCCAGATTGGTCAGCAGCCCCATCCGGTAGCAGCCCCACAGGGAAGCCCCGCCCGGCACGGCAGGGACTTCTCCGGAAGGACCGGCCGTGGAGCGGGCCTGCCAGAGCGTCCTGGCGCCGATCCAGACCAGCACCACGGCGCCGGCGATCCGCATGACGTCGAAGGCCAGTTGCGAGGCCAGCAGCAGCGCGGAGAGCCCGAGGGCCGCGGCCAGGCACCACAACAACCAGCCCGTCTCGTTGCCCAGGACCGTCACCGCCCCGGCGGCCCGCCCGGAGCGGATCGACTGGCGCAGGATGACCACGGTGGTGGGCCCCGGCGCCATGGAGACCAGCAGGGACGCGACCGCGAACGCGACCAGCTCGCTCGTCATCGGCACCCCCAGCCGTCACGGCCGCCGTCGGCCTGATCGGTGGCCGCGTTCACTCAGTCAAGCGGACGCCCCGGTGCCCGTCCAGACCCGCCGCCGTCCAGACCCGCCGCCGTCCAGGCCCTGTGCCCGTCCAGGCCCGCCGCCGTCCGCGCCCGCCGCCGGCCCGGAGCTCCGCGGCCACCGCGCGCAGGTGCTCGATCATCGCGGTGGCGGCGGGCAGCCGGTGCGCCTGGGCCGGCGTGGCGGTCATCACGGTCCTGGTCAGCGCCGGCTCGCTGAGCGGGCGTACGACGAGGTCGGGAGCGGTCGCGGGAAGGGTGAGGAAGGGCGCGAGCGCCACCCCCAGCCCCGCCGCGACCAGCCCTCTGACCGTCATCTGGTCGTCGGTCCTGAACGCGATCACCGGCTCGAACCCCGCCTGCCGGCACGCCTGGGGCAGGACGTCGACCGTGGACCCCCGGTGCACCCCCTGGATCCACCGCTCCCCGGCCAGCTCGGCCAGCCGGACCCGGGCCCGCCCGGCCAGCCGGTGCCCCGGCGGCAGCGCGATGTGCAGCGGATCGACGAGCAGCGGGCGCACCTCGACGTTCGCGGGGCGCACCAGGGGCACGGCGGGGAACTCGTACACCAGCGCCAGGTCCAGCTCGTGCGCGGCGACGGCGGCCACCGCCTCGTCGCGGTCGGCCTCGACCAGCTCCACCGAGACGCCCGGCCGCTCGCGCAGGAAGGAGCGCACGGCCATGGGCATGAGCGTGGCGTTGGCCGTCGTGTACGACCCGAACCGCAACCGCCCGCCCTCCCCGGCGCAGATCGCGGCCAGCGTGCTCTCGGCGGCGCGCAGCTCCGTCAGGATCCGCTCGGTGTGGTCGAGCAGCGCCCGGCCGGCCTCGGTCAGCCGCACGCCCCGGGCGTGCCGTTCGAACAGCCGCGCCCCGGCCTCCCTCTCCAGCACGGAGATCTGCTGCGAGAGCGCCGAGGTGGTGTACGACAGCGCGGCGGCGGCCCGGGTCAGCGACCCGTGGCGGGCCACCTCCCGCAGCACGCGGAGCCTGGCCAGGTCCAGCATACGAAGACGCTAAACCCTTCGTTAAGAAGCTGTCGATTGTGCTTAACGGACGAGGGCGCTCATCCTGGCGGCATGCGATTCGGAACCCCTTACGCCGAGGTCTACGCCGAAAGCGCGTTCGTGCCGGAGCAGGAGTCCAGGCTCAGCGTCCTGGCCAACGCGGTCTCGTACGGCACGGGCACCTTCGAAGGCATCAGGGCCTGCTGGAACCCGGATCACCAGGAGCTCTACCTGCTGGAGGCGCGGGCCCACTACGAGCGGATGGCCCGCTCGGCCCGCATCCTCGGGCTGGAGCTGCCGTACGATCCGGAGCACCTGGCCCGCCTCACCGCCGAGCTGCTGCGCCGCAACGGCGTGCGCGCCGACGCGTACGTACGCCCTCTCCTGCTGCAGGCCGGCGAGCAACTGGCCGTCCGGATGCACGACTCCGGCGCCCGCCTGTACCTGGCCGCCACGCCCATGCCGGGCGACTACATCGACCGGCGCGGCGTGCGCTGCATGGTGAGCGCCTGGCGCAGAACCGCCGACGCCGCGCTGCCCAACCGCGCCAAGGTGATCGGCGGCTACGTCGGCCCCGCCCTGGCCAAAACGGAGGCGGTACGCAACGGCTTCGACGAGGCCATCCTGCTGACCGGCGACGGCTACGTGGCCGAGGCGACCACCTCGAACATCCTGATCAGAACCGGCGACCGCTGGGCCACCCCGCCCGCCACGGACGACATCCTCGCCGGCATCACGCGCGGGCAGGTCATGCACCTCCTGCACGAGCTCACCGGGGCCGTGGTGGAGGAGCGGCGCGTGCACCGCTCGGAACTCTACGCCTGCGACGAGGCCCTGCTGTGCGGCACGGCCGTGCTGGTCGCCCCGATCGTGGAGGTGGACTGCCGGCGCGTCGGCGACGGACGGCCGGGGGAGGCCACACTCGCCGTCCAGCACCTGCTGCAGGCAATCAGCCACCGCGAAACCCCTGACCACCCCGCCTGGACCACCCCCGTGTACGCAGCAGCCTGACACTGCCCACCCTGAAGGGCCCCGCACCCGTGAATGGACCTGTCCGGCGCTGACCATCTCGACCGCACCTGTCTACGGAGCGGTCTGGTGCTGACCTGATCACCCTGACTGGGCTGCACCCGTGTACAGACCTGTCTGGTTCTGACCATCCCGCCTGGACCACAACCGTCTACGGACGCGCCTGGTGCCGACCACCCCGAACGACCGCACCCTCCTACGAACCTGCCTCGGCCACCTCGAACGACCGCACCTTTACGGACCTGCCTCGGCCACCTCGAACGGACCACAACCATCTATGGAGCCGCACGATGCTGACCACCCTGAACGCCATCCCGCCCACCCGCATCTGGAAAGACGTCCTGGCCCGCGTCATTCAGGGCGAGCAGCTCACCCTGGCCGTCGTCGAGCTCCCGCCGGGCGGCCTGGTCCCCGAACACCGCCACGCCAACGAGCAGCTCGGCCTGTGCCTCCAGGGCACGCTCACCTTCCGCGTCGGCCAGGAAACCCGCGACCTCGGCCCCGGCGGCACCTGGCGCATCCTCGCGAACGTCCCCCACGAGGTCCAGGCGGGTCCGGAAGGCGCCGTCGTGGTGGAGGCCTTCGCCCCACCCCGAGACGACTGGGCCACCCTCGATCAGGCACCCCCAACCACACCCCACTGGCCCTCGGACCGCTGAACCCCGCTCCCCGCTCCGATCGCGGACCTTCCCCATGACGCGGACGAGAACCGATCGGACGCCACCGACCCGGCCACCCGGAACCGCATCCGCAACGCCCAGCCGCTGGCACCGATCATCTGGTACACCGAACCAGCCACCCTGATTGACCCAGGAGCGCTCGTGAGAAACGGCAGGTCGGATGGTTAGAGCTCCACAATTGCCGCGCCCCGGACCAGGTACAAACTTGCGGCACCCGCTTTAGGAGAGCGGAGGCTACTCAGCCTGTTCGGATGCTGTGAGCTGTGCAAAGGTCCTCCGCGCCGCGTGGACTACTTAAGATCATCCCGCGCATGTCCCCATCCCGCATGCGAGAGCACCACGTCCGTCGATGTAACGCGTCAGCCGGTGCCGGGGCACGCAGGAGGGCGCAAGGCCGCCAGCTCGCGCAATGGAGCAGCGCGCTGGTGCGCGACGGGCAGCAGGGCTGGCGGCCGCACCACAACATGTTTTCGCCTGCGTGCGCGCCGGTCGGAGGTCTTCGATCCGCCCTACCTGCTGGGCTGCTTGTCGCAGCCGTACGCACTCGACTGGGTGCGCAACCGCTCGGTCTCGGCGGGAGCGCCCTCCATCAGCGCCGCTCGTTCGGGGAACTACCGGTGGTGCTGCCCCCGATGGCTGTACAGCGGCGCGTCGCCGCTCTGCTCCACGACCTCAATCTGCAGATCTCACTCCACCGGCAGTTGGTCACGGATGCCACGGACGCCCGCACCCTGCTGACCGAGGGCCTCATGAGCGGCGCGCTCACGCTCGACGCGGCACGAACCCATCTTTAGGAAGGAAACTCCACATGGACACGCAACCTCCTGCCGGCCCGGGTGCCGCCCGGTCCCTGTGTCTGGCCGTCGCCGGGCTCTTCTCCCTGATGATCGCCCTGGTCGCGGGCATACTGAAGAGCCAGACCGGAGCGGAGCTCGCCGAATCGGCGCTGGTGAGCGGCGGCGCGTTCGCCGCAGCGATGGCCCTGTGCCTGGCGGTCTTGACCGCGGCGCAGGGACCGGTTACCGACCACAGTGACCGTTACCAGATGGGATCGTCGATGATGACGGCCGGTCTCGGTGCGTGCGGCCAGTTAATATCCATGCGCACGCCGCTGCCGATGTCGACCGCGGCCATAAGCGCGGCAAGACCGAAGCGGATGTTAGCTTCCTTGCATACATCCAGAACGAATGAAAGGTCTTCATCCACGGGGTCGTCCGCGATCGGCCGGTCGCCGTGCGGGATTTGCCACCACATCAATCGGATCTCGCCGTCGACGGCATATGTAAGTTGATGCTTATAGAGTATGGATGTAATGCTCCATACTCGTTCGCCCTCCTCACTGAGCTCCCGCAGGACAGGGGGCTCATCGACCCCGCCGTCGTGGTTTTGGAAGAGGAAATATCCTTCCTTCTGCCTGTCCACTGACACCACCGATCTGGGAATGAAAAGGTCTGTGCCTGACGCGACGTCGACCTCTTCCTCGATACCGGCTTCGGCTGATCGCGACAGCCTCGCGCCGATCTCCTCTATGGATGGAGGCAGGGCACCGGTCCGAACCACCGTCCAGTGGAATCCAGTCTGCATCCATACGTGCTCGTCCAACAGTCGTTCGTAGTGGTTGATTACCTGCTGGGGCATGACCATATCCTCGCATAGTTTCGCGGCTGGCCGGCCTGCTTCAGAGATTCTTTATGCAGGTACCCGGCCGTGGCATATGCGGGTCGTACCGAGCTCCTCCCTTTTCCTCGGCGCAGATATGCGCGATATCAGCAAACACGGAAGGAGAGTCGTCGATAATCTGCAAGGCCGGCCTTGGACGGTCAGGGGCGTAGCACTGATTGCGACTGAGATAAAAGAGCGCTTTTTGGACAGCCGATTGAATGTGATCTTTGCCCATGAGCCTTGCCCTGCGCCAAGTCAGATTGACAGATACGCGATGCAGCATAGAACCCAGGTCCGACAATTTATCTGCCTACGCGCCTGCCGGCATGTGCGCATGGGCGGTGCTGGCCGCGACCGGCCGGAGAGCCGCAGCGCGGCCAGCGACCGCCCGACGCTTGGCAGGCCGCCCCAGGCGGGCTGCCCTTGAAGACGTAGAGAAAGGTCTCATCCAGCGGCCGCGCAAGTCGGCCGCTGGCTGGCTTGTCGCGGGTGTCCTACTTCGGGACATGCAGGTCAGCGCTTTACTGGCAGGTTGAAGGGCTGCGTCGTAGCCTGGAGACGTCACCTTCCGAGAGGCGGGCTGTGGACGACCAGGCAAGCGCTCCTGGCGCATCAGTGCGCACCATTGGCCAGCGTATTCAGTATCTGCGTGAGCGTCGGGGGATGACTCGTGAGGTGCTGGCCGGCCTGGTCGGGAAGTCCGAGAGCTGGCTGAAGGCGGTTGAGCATGGTCGCCGTCAGCAGAATCCCCGGCTGCCGATCCTGCTGCAGCTCGCCGAGGCTCTACGCGTTCGTGACCTGCGTGAGCTGACCGGTGATCAGTCCTTGCCGGTTCGGATGTTCACCGGTTCCGGCCATCCGGCGCTGAGCGCAGTGCGGGAGGCGGTGAACGCCGTACCGATCCAACCGAGTGGCACCGTGCAGCCGCTCACGACGCTGCGGGCGCGGCTCGATGCCGCGTGGCGGGTCAGGCATGCCTCTCCCGATCACCGCACCGCGCTCGGAGAGCTGTTGCCGGATCTGATTCGCGATGCCCAGCTCGCCGCGGGGTTGTGCCGGGGGGAGCAGCGGCGGGCGGCGCAGGCGCTCCTGGCGGAGGTTTACGGCTTGACGCAGATGTTCGTGGCCTATCAGCCTGCCTCTGACCTGTTGTGGCGGGTGGCTGATCGGGCGTTGATCGCCGCGCGGGAGTCGGAGGATCCGCTGGCCCTGTCGTGCGCGGTGTGGTTCCTGGCCCAGGCGCACCGTGAGGCCGCCGACTTCGACGCCGCCCACGAGATCAACAGACAGGGGATGGCGGCCATCGAGCCGTACATGGACGATCCGAGCACGGAACTGCTCGCCATGTGGGGGGCGCTGTCGTTCGAGCTGGCGTTCACCGCGGCACGGACCGGCGACATCGGCGAGGCGTGGCGGCACTGGGACGAGGCGGCGCAGGTCGCGGAGCGGCTGCCCGTCGGTTACTACCAGCCGTGGACGTCGTTCTCGCAGGTCATCATGAAACCGCACGCGGTCACGGTCGCTGTCGAGCTTCGTCAAGGCGGGGAGTCGGCGCGGCAGAGCGATCACGCCGAGTCCGTGCCCATTCCGTCCCGACCGAGGCGTGCCCGCCATCTGGTCGAGGTGGCGCGTGCCCACTTGCTGCAGCGGGACCACATGGCGGTGCTGGGGACGCTGCAGCTCGCGTACCAGGCGGCGCCGGAAACCGTCCGCTACAACGGCTATGCGCGCAGGATGATCCTCGATCTGCATGAAACGGGGCCGGCGCCCGTGCGGTCGCCGGCGCGGGAACTCGCCGGCCAGATCGGTCTGATGCTCTGACGCGAGCGAGGGGGGTACAGAGCGTATCTCCTCGCTTACGTTCAGCCTTCTACGTTCGTCGTATGTCACCTGGACAGATTCCACGCGAGCCCTATGACGTCGACATCCTCCGTGCGGCGTTCCCGGACTGGTCGCTGTTCCGCAGCGATGCGGGCGTCTTCTACGCGACCCGGCGGGGCGTCCGGCTTCGGGGCGCCGACATCGACAAGGGGCTGTGCCAGACGGTGAGCGCGGACGACGCGCAGGCGTTCGTGTCGATGCTGGAGGAACAGTCCCGGATGGTGGTGAGTACGTGAGCCGCCCGCCCTCGCACTTCGACCACCACGACCTCCATCGCCTCATCCGCATGCGCCGCCGAGGGCATCTCACGGGGGAGCGCGCGTCACGAAGGACGGTGAGTCTCTGTGGACGATGACTTCGACTACCACGGTACGCACCCCGCCGCCCCTGATCCGGACGCGGTGCCCGTGAGGTGGACGCCGGTCCTGCGGCACCCGGATCGAGCGCGCATCCGCGATTACACCTGCGAATGCCTGCCCGTGGTCTTCGAGGACTGCCGGGCCGGCGGGCAGGGGTTCATCCGGCGCTACGACCGGTCCGTCGTTCCCTGGGCCGTCGCCGACAGCCCGCGCATCAACGTCAGCGCGGCCGAGACGCTGTGGCGACAGCTCATCGACGGCAAGGCGAGGTGAGGACACCTCGGACTGCGCCGTCCGCACACCCGGTGCGGCTTATCGTAGGGCTGCACGTATGACCGTTTCCGCAGCGGCTGCGAGGCCGTACATGACCAACGCGGGTGCTCCCTTGCGACCGAGCCGGAATGCACTGCGAGGGTTGGTCATGCCGCTTCTGGGACGCAGTCATGAAGCCGGCCGTAGCGTTCGCGGGCGATCCGGAGCAGGGCAGTGAAGTCCTTGACCGGGTCCCGCCCCTGCGCCACCTGTGAAACGTCCATGCCCATCCAGGGCCGGTTATCGTCGCAGCGGAACAGCATGAACGCGACGTACGGCTTCGTCCTGGGGCTGTTCCCCGTGTACGCGATCAACCCCCTTCCCAGGTCTGCCGGTAGTTCCGAAAGTTGTTTTCGTCCGAAGTTCGCGCGGGCGCGATCAAGCGCTCCTTCACCGTCACGGATGGACCAGTTGAGTGAGAAGCGGTTGTACTCGTTCCGCAGCGAGCAGGCGCCATGCGTGGTGGGAACGCCGTCCTTGTTCTCGTCCAGCGGTATGGCGAGACCACTGATCGTCCGTATGGCCTCCTGCGGGATGACGTCGCACCAGTAAGGGCTGGAGTCGGTCACCGGTTGCGGCGCGGCGGTCGTCTTGGTCGGTGGTGGGCTGCTCTGCTGGACGCAGCCGGCGTTGACCGTCAGTATGAAGAGGGCGGCGAGGGCGGTGGCCGTGGCGCGCGTGACCATGTCAGTACCGCTCGATGCCGAGGTTGCTGTGGACGTCGAACAGAGCGCTGTTGTCCATGGCCTCCTTGGCGGTCTGTGTGCTGCTCTCGACCTTGGTGTGCCAACGCGCCCAATCGAGAAACTCGTCGAAGGTCTTCCGATCGGCCAGGATCTCGTCGATCGGTTTGAGCTCAGGCGGATCGCTGTCCGTGACGAACGACCTGCCCTTGGCGTCTTCGAGCGAGCTGCGGCTCCAACGACCGAACGCGATCCTGGTGCCGAAGATCATCTTTTGCGTCATCCACATGGCCATTTCGCGGTCGTTGGCCGCCTCCCGCAGGGCTGAGTCCATGGACAGGCCCTCTCTTAGCAGCCGGTCGGCCAGGAAGGCCGAGAGCTTCTCGAACGCCATCGGCGTGAGCTTCTCGTGTGCTTTGTCACCCCAGGCGCCGAACCGTGTGGCGATCTTGCCCACGGGTCCGGTCAGCTCGCCGAGCACGCCTCCAACCAGGCTCTTCATCTCCGCTTTGGCCTGCTCGTCAGTCTTGGCCTGCGATAGCAGGGCCAGTCGTCGAGTTTCGAGCAGGTGTCCCATAAAACGGGCTTCGGGGATCAACACCTCGTTGAGGCTCTCTCCACCGTCCCGCCGGTAGGACTCCTGGATCTTCGCAAGGATCCTCTGCGCCTCTGCTCCCAAGAGCGCTTTGGTAGCCCCCTCGTCACGGCCGGCGAAGAGCAGCAGCCGATCCATCTCGGCACGGTCCATGCCTTTCAGCGCGGGCGCCTCGTCATCGAAGACGCCGAAGACCATGTCGATGTGGGCGGCCATGATCCTGCCCATCGGGCCGCTGAGGAAGGACAGCCGATCCAGCTTCTTCTGATCGCGGACTTCGAGTTTGCCGTCCGAGCCTCGTCCGAATACGCCGTCGAGCTCCTTCTTGAGGATGATCAGGGCGTTGTTGGCGTACTTGAGCGACTCCTTGTCCTTGCCGCTGAGGGCCTTTTGCAGCAGCCCGGCGAACGGGCCCTGGTTGCGTGTGTTGTTGAAGCCGCCGAGCCGGTCGGTGAGCAGGTGCTCCATGACGGACTTCTTCCAGCCCTTCGGGGTGTGGAAGAGCAACGCCTGCGCCGCCGGCAGCGAATACTTCCCGGCCTGCGAGAGGTCGTCGATGACGCTGGCCTTGATCGGCTCTCCTGGCTGTCCCATGCGTGGCCCGCCGGGTTGCATGGAATCGCTAATGCCGAGCACCGTGGCCAGATCCATGCTGTTGGCGTACGGGGTACGGGAATCCGACAGCTCCTTTTGATGCACGATCACGTCCCGGCCCACGACCTCCATGAACCGTTTCGAAAAGGGCGGCTTGCCCTCGCTGGCCCGCCAGATGAGCGCCTGAGCCTGGTAACCGACGTAGGTCACTTCAAGCGCCTTGTGCTCCGCCCGCCCCTCCTTCACGAGCTGGTCCAGGTACGCCTGCCCCATGTAGGCCTCATCGTCGGGATCGGTGCCTTTCGCCAGCGCCGTGGACAGCAGTTTCATCACCTGCTTGATCTGCTCCATCTGCTGCGGATCACGTTGCGACATGACGTTGGCCCGCACCTGCAGCCCCAGCGCAGCCGGTAGCTCAGTGATGTCCTTGGCGCCCAGCTTGGCCAGGAACGCTTTCACGAACTCCGGGTCCTTGGTCTTGTCGGCGTACCCTCGCAGCTTGGCCAGCGCCGCCTTGTCCCCGCGGCCGGCGGCGGCCACCGCATTCGCGGCCAGCGTGCCATCCAGCAGCCCTTGCGCGGCTGCCACTGAGTCAGGGACGGCGATCATGGTTCCGTTCGGCGTGACATCGCGGTAAACAACCTTCATGCGTTCCATCTCCTGGATGATGCGCTGGCGCCGCCGCAGATCGTCGACCTCCGCACTGACCTCCTTGGCCATGGCACGGATGCGCAAGGCCGGTTCGGTGCTCAGCCCTGCTGCGGTCAGCTCGCCGTGCAATGTCGCGGCCAGATCCTCCAGTTGCAGCGCCGCAGTGGCGTGGCGGGCGACCAGGGTGTCGAACTCGGGTTGCTTGACTCCGCTGTAGCTCATCGCATGCTCGCCAGTTCGTCCTTGGCGGCCGCGACGGCTCTGGCCAGCATCGCGCGTAGGTCACGCTGACGATTGTGCAGGTTCTGCTCGAAGCGGCTCCCGCTCTCACCCACCCAGGCCCGGGCAGCCATCAAGCTGCAGGAAGGGTGCAGCGTCCACCAGTTGTCATCAGATAACTTCTGGATGCGTTCTGCTGCCGCCTGCATCGCCTCGCGATCAAGACCAGGCATCCCGGATCTCCTCGTACGGCTCTCACGGCCCCCCAACGACGATAGCCCGAATCGAGTCGATTGTTAGCGAAGCCAACCTATTTGACATTTCCCAGGGAAACGATTGAGCTGAGCCGCGGGCTCTGTGCGTACATCCGCGAGGAGCTGTCACGCCTACGATCCGCTACGGCTGTACGGCAGGCGTACCTTCCCGGCGCGCTCTCTACCGGGGACTGCTCACGCGAAGACGAGGGGCGTGTGTCGGCGGAGCGATGAAGATCCCACGAGAGGCGGTTCGGAGGAGGTCGATTGGACGCTCGGATGCCGCCGGCCCGGCTGGAAGAAGCAGACATGTGGTGGCCTGGTCCCCGCCAATTATGTATTACGGTGCTACACGCAATTCGAAGTCCGGTGCGTACCGCGAGGGGTCCAGGAGTTGGCGGGCGAGGATCCCCGCCTCATGCGCTGCCGCGAGGATTTGGCTGACCCGGCCCCTCACATAGGCCATGTCCGGGCTCGGATTCTCGATGCGAGTGAATTTCGCAGCTCGGCGATCGTCGGTCCACACACGTCCGAGCAGTCGTCCGTTCAGGTCGCGCAGCTCCTCCCGCCTGACCGGCCTGTCGGCTTTGAAGTCTTAGGAGTCGCTTTCGTGAGACGGTGATGGGGGTGACATAATCGTAGAAGCGGGGATTAGGGGCGTCAGTCATTGTCGGGTCCTTCCCATTTAGTGCTCCTGCCTTGCCGCTCAGGGGAGGAGAATCGGTCGCAGTTGGCGAATGAACTCGACGGCGTCGGCTCGGTGTTCTCGGCCTGGGGCTCCTCTGGCGATTTTGATGGTCAGCACTTTCATGCCGTCCGTCGTCCAAGCCAGTGCTTTTGCTCCAACGGTGTTTCCTTCTGTGTCCTTTTATGAGGGCGCTGTAGCCAGGAGCGAGGCTGCTCGGCAGATCTGCTCCCCGGTCTCTGGCCTTCGCATTGCCCAGACTTTGCAAGGTGGACGGAGAAGGGTCCTGCAGCTCGATGGCAATGGATGCGCTGTCTTCGCTGCGTTGCAAGCCGTCGATACGTCATCGTGGTCTTCCTGGTGCTGGGTGTCGCGTCGAGGATCAGGTTGGGGGCGATCAGCGTCATCAGTGCCACCGCGTCGGCGGCGTTGTCGCGGCCTTTGACGCCCCGTACGAGTTCTACGGTCACGCGGTCCTGGCCGTGGACCAGCACCGCGGCTGCCTGGGTGTTGTCGGCGCTGCCATCCTGGAAGTAGAAGCCGACCGAACCGGGGACGATCTCAGGCAGGCGGCCGGCGCCCTTGCGGATACGGGAAACGACTTCTTCCTCGGTTCCGTCGGGAGACAGGCTGACGTTCAGGACCTTCGGCTTGTCGCCGGTTGGCTGGTAGACGAAGCATCCGCCACTGCCCCATTGTGAGCTCCCGACGTTCTCGCCGGCCTTCATGTCGAACTTCCCGTCGACGATGGGGTCTTGTACGCCCGTCATCAGGCGTACCGCGTCAAGGGGGATGTAGTCGCAGACATACGGCGGGGAGGCGATCGACGGGAGGGGTGTCGTGTCGACGGGAGTGCCGTCCTGTTGTTGGCATGCGCTCGCCAGTGCTGATGCGGTCAACGCTACGAGGGGTACGGCAAGACGCTCTCGCATGGCTGGTTGTGCCTCGACTGTCCGTGTTGAAACCCGACTCCAATACATCGCTCAGAATTCCCGCATCTCTCACCGCGGCTCGCAGATGCTGAGATGTCAGGACGTACGCGGCGGGCGGCCCGCAGGTTCACCTCCATGGGCAGGCGGTCACATGTGTGGGCGGCTGGCTGGGCGTTGACCGGCAAGATCCCGGACAGCGTGGGCACCTTCGGGCGGTACGTGAGCCGCCCGGCAACCCGGGCTACCGAGGCTGGGCCAGTTGGTTCGGGGGTACGGTGCCGGTCAGCAGACCGTGGGGGTTGATGATGATGGGCAGTCGGTTCACCGTTTCCTGGTCGAGCAGGCCCACCTGGGCGAGTACGGAGGCTTGGTCCCAGTAGATGCGTTCGCTGGCGACGGACGTCCCCTCGAAGCCCACGATCGCGATCCCCGGCACCCGCACCTGCCGGCCCGTCGCCGGCACGCCGGGGAGGATCCACGGGATCTCGAGGTCGTGGGTGAAGGTGAGCATCATCTCGTCGACGATGCTCGCCTCCCCGACCGTGCGGCTCAGCGACTCGATGGACATGTCGGACGCGTTCCGCCCCACGAACCACTGCCGGTAGAAGTCGCGTACGCCGTCATACCCGACTCCTCCCATGCCGGTCGGCACGTGCATGACGCTCGGGTTGTCCGTCATCGTGCGCATCGTGGCGTCCACGTCGCGGATGACGAACTCGGCCGCGGTGTGCTCGTCCCACATGCGTTCCATCGCCTGGCGATCAGTCATCTGTCCTCGTCCTCCGGAAATCGGGCGGTCCCGCCGACGGCCGTTCACACCATCTTTCGGGTGCTCCTGCTCTAATCCCATCTCATGATCGACAGAAGCGACACCCGGATGGCCGATGATCATTCCAGGGCCGGGTCGCGGCGGACGCTGCTCGGGGCCGCCGCCGGCGCACTCGCGGGCGCGGCCGTCCTGGGCGCCGCCTCCCGTGCGGCGGCCGACGCCGGAGGGCCGGGCAGGGTCAGGTGGGTGGCCGACCGGGCGATGGACCGGTTCGACCAGGGCTGGCGTACGGGGGGAGTGGGAGCCGTTCCTGGCCATGCTGACGCCGCGCTTCTCCTTCTGGTTCCCCGACGGCCAGTGGCGCGGGCGGCACGAGGGCGAGGCCGGGCGGCAGGCCATCGCCGCGTGGGCGCGCTTCCACGCTGACAACGGCAACCGGGTCGAGGGGCTGCGGCGCGGCGTCACCGTGATGGGGGATCGGGTGCTGTACGAGTACGACTCGCGCGGCGCCTCCGCCTCCACGGCCGGGTACCTCAACTGGGAGACGATCATCGTCAGGGTCGCGGGCGAGCGGATCAGCGCGTTGCACGAGTACTGGGGGAACGTCCCGCCGGTGGGGTGAGCCGGTCCGGGGAGGTCGATGAGCCGGTGTCACGGGGTCCCTGCGAAGGACCCCGTGACGGACATGTCGTCAGCCGGCAGCTCATCAGGCGGCGTCGAGGGCCTCGGTGATCTTGCGGGCCATCTCGGCGAGGGTGGGGCTGGGCTGACCCTGCTGGTTCCGGGTGGCGGCTTCGAGGGCGACGGTGACGGTACGGCGGAAGTTGTCGGCCTCGGCCGGGTCCTGCTGCCGGAGCAGGCTCATGGAGGCGGCCAGGGCGGGCAGCACCTGGTCGGCGAGGGTGGCGACGGTCCTGCCGTACGTGACGCCCTTGGGGGCCTTGGCCAGCACGTGGCCGACCAGGCCGGTCGCGGAGGTCAGGGCCATGGAGCCCTCGGTGGCGACCTTGTGGGCCGAGCCGGCGGCGCCCGCGGCGGACATCAGCGAGACCGCGCCCCAGCCGGCGATGCGCAGGGTCTGGGCGTCCTGGGCGGTGAGGATGATCGACATGATGTGCTCCTTCGCGGGGTGGCGACGGTTCTTGCTGAACCGTTCATGCGTCTACGATCGCCGCTCGCGCTGATACCGGGCTGTCGCCGTTCTGACGCGGTCGCTGACACGGCACCGCCCCGTCGGCGCCGAAGGGCCGGCATGCCCGGTTGACGCTCAGGAGGTGCGGTGAGTCAGTACTACCAGGTGGGCGATCACGTCCTGTGGAACCCCTCGAACGGGGTCTCGGCGCTGTTCCTGCGATCCGCCCAGGCCCTCGCGCCGGAGGCGGGCCTGCCGACGGGGCTCGGGCCGATGCGGGACGACGAGTGCCAGATCGACCTGAAGGTCTTTACCGCTTTCGTGAGCGCGCTGGTCGATCGGTACGAGCGGTCGAACCATCCCGTCCTGCACGCTCTCATGGAGGGCTTCATCGCCACGGCGCTGGTGCTGGTCGAGCGCGGGGGCGGCGAGCCGGTCCGATCGGGCGGCGACGGGTGGCGGGACGTGCGGGTGAGCGGGCCTTCGACCGAGCTGCCCGCGGTGGGGGCCGCAGGGCGATGGGCGGAGCTCGTGGCACGGCACGCCCGCGCGATGCCCCGCTGAGCCGCCTGCCTGGGCGATGCCCCGCTGAGCGGCCGCCCACCGCCCGCGCACCGCCCGCCGAACCTGGTCGTCCCCCTTCGTGCCGGGCAGCACGGTTTCCGAATGACGTGCTATATATTCAATATAAGTGGCGTTAATTCAAAGGGTGGGGGAGTGCCGGCATGGAGTTCATCGTTCTGTCAGGGCTGGGCGGGATCGGGTTCGTGCTCCTCGGAGTCGTCGTCAACGTCATCTACCTCCGCTCCGGCCTCCCGCTGCCCACCTCGGGCGACGGCCTGGACGCGGCCACCACCTCGTACGAGAAGATCGCGGACGCGCTGAAGAAGCCGTCGGTGCTCGTGCCGCTGACATGGCTGTGCCTCACGCTCTTCGCGGCGGGGCTGCTGTCGCTGCTGTGGGACGGAAGCGCCGATCAGCGGGCGTGGGCGCTGGTCGGCTTCGCCGGCGTGCTGCTGCAGAACGCGACGTTTACCTGCGTCGAGGCGCTCCGGTTCGGCATGGCCACCGCCGCCCGCCACGGATGCGGCTCCATGGCCGGCGTGTGGGGGATGAGCAACGTGCTGTTCGGGTTCAACCAGGCGTTCCTGGCCATGGCGCTGCTCGGCTTCACCGCCGCCGGCGTCGGGGGCGGGCTCGTGCCCGGCTGGCAGGCGGGCCTCGGCTACCTCAGCGCCGCGCTGCTGCTCGTCTCCTCGCTCGCCGCCCCGTACAACGCCGAGGGCGGCAACCGTCTCGGGCCGGCCGGGCTGATCGGGTGGCTGGGCTGGGTCACCTGGATAGTGGCGTACAGCATCTCCTTGCTGCTGCGATAGCTTCCTCCTCATGAGCGAAGAGGGGACCCGGCGCCGCTACGACTCGCTCCGCCGCACGGCGCAGGCGATGGAGACCCGCGCGGAGATCGCCCAGGCCGCGCGCCGGCTCTTCGTGGCGCGGGGGTGGACGGCGACCACCGTACGCGACGTCGCGCGCGAGGCGGGGGTCTCCGTGCCGACGGTCTACTCGGTGTACGGCAACAAGGTCGGGCTGACCCGGGCCCTGGCGGACGCCGCCGGCCTGTCCGCCGACCTCCCCCGGCAGCTCGCCGAGCTGGAGGCGCCGGAGGCCACGCCCGAGCGGCAGCTCGCGGTCATGGCGGCCTTCGACCGGCGGCTGTTCGAGCACGCCGGAGACGTCATCGTGCCCCTGCGCGAAGCCGCCCGCACGGAGCCGGAGCTGGCCGCCCTCTACCGCGAGGGCCGCGCCCGCGCCGACGAGACCCGCGTGGCGGTGTTCTCCTCGTGGCCGGCCGGCACCCTGCGCCCGGGCCTGGACGTGCCGGCCGCCGCCGACATCTACGCGGGCCTGTGCAGCATCGACGTCTACACCACGCTCACCGCCGAACGCGGCTGGTCGCCCGACCGGGTCGAGCGGTGGTGGGGCGAAGCCCTGGCCCGCGAGCTCCTGAACCCGTCACCCCACGACCGGCTGGACGATCCTCAGCGCGGCTGACACGGAAATTGTCGGAAGGGCGGCGTACCGTCTCCGGCATGCCAGCCCTGGAACGCGGCACACGAGGCGTGAAGTTGGCGAGCCTCTGCGGCACGGGAAGCGCGACGGCCGCGCACCACCTGTAGATGGCTAAAGCTAACCACGACGCTACTTCTTGTCAGTTTGACAAAAACATAAAGTCGGGCGCATGAGCGACGATCGATGGGAGCCGCCCGCCATTCTGCTCGCCGTTGACCTGGTGATCCTCACGTTGCGCGCTTCTCGTCTGCATGTGCTGCTCGTCGAGCGCGGCGTCGAGCCGTACGAAGGCGCCCAGGCGTTACCGGGCGGCTTCTTGCAGCACTCCCAGGAAAGCCTCGTCGCCGCGGCTCACCGAGAACTGGCGGAGGAGACCGACCTGGACGTCGAGACACTCCGGCTGGAGCAACTGGGTGTCTACGACAACCCAGGCCGCGACCCGCGGGGCCGGGTGGTGAGCGTCGCCTTCCTGGCCATCGCCCCCCGGCTGCCTGAGCCGACTGCCGGCACCGATGCCGCCGACGCCGGTTGGCAGCCCACCGACCTGGTGCTCTCCGGTGAGCTGGAGCTCGCTTTCGACCACCGGCGCATTGTGACGGACGGCATCGAGCGCGCCCGCACCATGCTCGAGCACTCCGCGCTCGCCACGGCCTTCTGCGGGCCGACGTTCACGATCACTGATCTTCAGGACGTGTACGAGGCGGTGTGGGGGATGTCGCTCGATCCCCGGAACTTCTACCGAAAGATCAAGAAGACCGACGGCTTCATCCTCCCGGCCGGTTCGGCACGCCGCAAGGCCGCGACCGGGCGCCCAGCCCGGCTGTTCAGGGCCGGCCCTCGCGAGGTTCTGTACCCCCCGATGATCCGTCCTGCCGAATCGCCGAACGGAAAGGAGCCGGCGCAGTGAGCCCGGTTGTGATCCTCACCGCACTCGACCTGGAATACCAGGCCGTCCGCGAAAGGCTGGTGGGCGTACGCCTGCACCGGCATCCCCAAGGCACTCTCTTCGAGGTGGGACGGCTGGCAGCCGGGCGAGGCCAGGTCGTCCTGGCCCACGTCGGCAAGGGCAACCTTTCCGCAGGAGTGCTGGCGGAACGCGCCATCGCCGAGTTCCGGCCGGCCGCGCTGCTCTTCGTGGGCGTGGCCGGCGCGCTGCACGAGCACATCGCTCTCGGCGATGTCGTGGTGGCCACCCACGTGTACGCGTTTCACGGCGGCACCAGCGAAGACGATGGTTTCAAGAGCCGTCCCCGGGTTTGGGAGACCTCGCACGCCGCTGACCAGGTCGCTCAACACCTGCATCGCACTGGCTCCTGGGCCAGGGATCTCGACCCGCGTCCGCAGGTGCATTTCGGGCCGATCGCCGCGGGGGAGGTTGTGCTGAACTCCCGGCTTTCCGAGCACGCCCGGTGGATTCGCGAGCACTACAACGACGCGCGGGCGATCGAGATGGAGGGTGCCGGCGTGGCACAGGCGGGTCACCTGAACCAGGTGCCCGTCGTCGTCATCCGGGGCATCAGCGACCGGGCTGACGGCACCAAGGAAGCCACGGACCGCGAGCAGTGGCAGCCGAGAGCTGTCGCCAACGCGGCCACGTTCGCCGCGGCTCTGGCCGAGGAGTTGTCCACAGAAGGGCCCACGACAAGGAGTCCCGTCATGCCTGAGACGAACACGAACATCGCCACCGGAAACGCCCACGTGGGAGTGCAGGCAGGCACTGTCCACGGCGGCATCTGGATCACCCCTGACACCCCCCGTCCGGCGGACCTGCCGGAGGCGTTGGCGGGGTTCCGTTCCCGGCTGTGGCAGGCGTGGGCGGACGGACGCCTGGATGAGGCGACGTACAAGGCGGCCGAGGCGGAGCTCGTCACGGCCGACCAGGCGCTGGAGACGAAGGCGCCCGATCGTAAGAACACGCTGACGGTGGCGCTGAAAAAGCTGCGCGGGCTCGTCGGCGACGTGGCCGACCTGGCGGCCGAACTCACCGTCATCATCGCCCTGGCTCAGGCCCTGTCATGACCGATCCGGGGCGCCGCGTCGAGAACGTGGCAGTCGACTCTCCCGTTGGGGTGCAAGCGGGGACAGTTCATGTCGATGCCATCTACATGACGACACCGCAGGACCCGCCCGAGGCCAGGTTCCGGACCGGGGTGTACTTCCTGAAAGGCCGCATGCCGGAGCCTGCCCGGCAACTCATCAACGAGGCCATGGCGAGCTACGCCACCAACGAAGTCTACTTCTACTGGTTGCTCGCAATGGTGAGTGGCCGGACACGCCACGAGCTGACCAAGGACGAGACGGCTCAGCTCCGGGACCGGCGTGCCATCATGCGGCTCTGGGGCGAGGACCCATGGCGCGACGGCGTTCGTATCATCGACCGCCTCCTGGAGACGGCGGGCAAGGCCGAGGAGGACATCCGAGTCGTCGTCAAAGACCTTGACGCGCTCCGCGAACCGCAACGCAGTCTGATTCTGGAACACTTGGAGCTGTACCTCGACGGGCCGATCGAGAACCATCTGTGGCATCTGGCGCTGACGAAGGCGCTGACGGACCAGATGGCCGCTGACCGGAAGGACCGGATCTGGAAGTTCTTCCATCCGGCTCCGGCGGAGCCTCGTCGCCGTGTCCCGCAGCCAGCTGACACACCTCCGGGTATCTGGGCCCGAGCCGGGACGGCCACGGCTGTGCTGGTCATGGCGGTGGCCCACCTCGGCTACCTGATCCTGCAGAGCGGTCGCATCCTCCTCGTGCTCGCCTATCTCCTGGGCATCGTCGGCGCCTATGTCGGCGGACGGAACGCCGCGGACTGGCGCTTCCGAGTCGTACGCCGTCATGCCAAAGACAGGGAGTATCTGGGCCCCAGGACCAAGGCCGAGCGCGGCAGCTACGCGAAGAGAGTCGAGCACCGAATCGACTACTACTTCGCCAAGTACCTCCCCTCAGGGGTGGACCGTGACAGGTGGCAGGCCGAAACGGAGGGAATCCGCCGAAGCCTGCGCGACGAGGTGGCAGCGGTCTACGGAGAGGCAGGGATCGGGGTCGACAAGATCGCCTGGCTCATCCGGCATCGCGCGAAAGAAGCCGCGGTCGGCCGCAGGAAGGGCACCCTGTGGAGCTACCGCACAGAACTCGCCACTCCCGGCCGAACCAGAGCGCTGGCGATCCTCGGACTCCTGGCCCTCGCGAGCGGAGGCGGCTGGGCAGCGGTCGGTGCCGTGCCGGTCGAGCCTGCGCCGGCTATCGTCACGATCCTCCTGCTGCTGATCTCTGGATGGATCAGCGCCCACACGTGGTTGCACCTCGTTCTGGAGCGCCGCCGGTACGCCGCGGACGCGGCCGAGAGCGAGGAAACCTTGGAGTCCGACCTGGAGGGCTTCACCCGGTGGTGCGCAAGGATGGCGGACAAGCCCCGTGACGCGGAGATGGCCGGATGGCTGGACTGCGACAGAAAGGTCCTCCTTGAGGAGGCGTTGCGGCACTACAGGCTGACCATGAGCGACGTCATCGCGCACGCCTTCATCGAGGCCCCCGTTCGATCGAGCGAGCGTGCGCGGCTGCGTGGCGGTCCGTGGCGCTACAAGAAGTACCAGCTCCTGGTCTTCCTCATCACGCAGGAAGGCGTTCGTCAGATCACCGTCAAGCTCGACTTCTTGAACGGAACCTTCCACGACTGGCAGAGGCTCAATTACCGATTCGAAGCGGTCGCCTCCGTAGGGGTCAGCCAGTCGGACAATGACGAACACACCTTCCAGCTCACGCTCGTCAACGGCCGTGAGATCAGCGTCGAGGTGAGTTCCGGGTTCGAGGAGCTGCAATTGGGCGAGAGCCCCGGGGCGGTGTCCAAGGTGTCCCTGGACGCGGCAGGCATTCCGCACACCCTGCACGTTCTGGAAGGAATCGCCGCCGAGGGAAAGAGGTGGGTCGAACAGCAGGAGCTGCGTACGGGAAACCTCTCGGCCGCTTTGAACGACCCCGACCCCGAATAGGCGAGCTCAAACACTCCTGCGTTTGCTGATGGCCGGGCGGCGGTAGCGGGTTGCCGAACTCGGCAGGAGTGGGAGGCTTGGGTGGTGCGTACCTGGTTCGAGCTTGAAGAGGCCGAGGAGTTCGAGGCGGCCAAGGATCTGCTGATCCGGCGGTGTGTCACCTGGGCGGAGGAGCGCGGGCATCCGGTCGACGACCTGCTGCTCTCCGCCGCCGTCGACGCGCGGCACGAGAGCCGTGACGGCCGGCTGGCGTACTGGGACGCCGCGCGGATCAGGTTCTTCCTGCTGCGGTACGTGCCGTACAAGGTGACGGCCCCGCGCGAGGAGCTCGACCTCGCCCCGGAGGTGCTGCGCACGTACCTGCGCTATCTCGACGTCACGGGGCTGCGTGACCCGCGCGGCGCCACGCTCGCGGAGGCGGAGGAGATCATCGATGGGGCGCGGACGGAGTACGCGGCCGCGCTCGACGACCCCACGCTGCGCGGGGTGGCGACGTTCTGGGCGCACACAGCCCTCGATCAGGGCGTCGATCTGACCGTTCCTGGCGCGTTCGAGCGGTTCCAGCGCGAGCTCGACGCCGGGCGCGTTCCGTACGACGAGCAGGTTCTCGACCAGATCGTGCAGAACCGCTTCCTGAACGGCGGCGTCACCGAGGAGCGCGCCTTCCCCCAGCCGCCCGTCTCCCTGCCTCCCGCGCCGGAGCTGGCGGAGGCCGCCGCGCGCAGCCGGAGCGTCCGGCGTCTGGTCACCCTGGCCGACTGGGTGGGCAAGGACGGCCGCACCCTCACCAGCGCGGGCAACCTCCGCGTCGCCGACGCCCTTGAGGTGTCGGCCCTGCTGGGCACCGGCGAGGAGCGGCTGCGTGTCCGCAGCGCCACCGAGCTGCCGCAGCTCAACCTGCTGCTCGCCTGGGCCGGGAAGCTGCGCCTGACCCGCACCGCCAAGGGCCGGATCTACCGCGTGGCCAAGGCCGCGCCCCTGCTGCGCGACCCGGAGGCGCTGTGGCGGCGCGCGTTCGAGGTGCTGCCGGAGCTGGGCCGGGAGGTCACCGTGCCTGTCGGGACGTGGCGGCCCGTGCCCCTCCTGGCCGAGGTCTTCGAGGAGGTCCTGCCGGACGTGCTCAACACCATGTACGGGCTCGACGACCTGCCGGTGGTCCGGCTCGAAGAGACGGTGTGGCTGGCCTGCCAGGAGTACTTCGTTCTCGACGAGCAGGAGGAGCGCCTGCGTGATCTCTGGCGCCGCGAGGTCGCCCGGGACCTGGGGCGCGTGTTCGAGGTCCTGTCCGACCTCGGGGCCGTGGAGCTCATCCGCGGACCGGCCGACCCTCTCTACGCGAGCGACCTCGACCACGACGACCAGCCCCTGCCGCCGGACGCCGTCGAACGCCTGCGCGCCGCCCTCGCCGAGCCCGACCTCCCGCTGGTCCGGCTCACCCCGCTCGGCGTGCGCGGCGTCCGCGACCGCCTCCTCGCCGAGGGGCGCGACGCTCCTCTCGTCGGCGAGCTGGCCACCGCCCCGCCCGCCGGGCTGCTCGGGGTGCTCGCCCAGCACTATCCGCCGGAGGACGCCGCCGCGGAGATCCAGGGGTGGCTGGCCCGGCCGGGGCAGGACGTCGAGACGTTGCTGCAGGCCGTGCGGGACTGCCCGTTCCGTACGCGGGTGGCGGCGATGCTGCGCGTCCTGGCCGACGCCCTTCCCGGCAGGCGGCTGCCGCACGACCTGCGTGACGACCCGGTCCTCGGGCCGGCCGTGTGGACGCAGCTCGTCGATGCCGGGGAGCTGGATCCCGGGTCGTTGAGCGAGCGGGAGCACCTGCTGCTGGGGGCGGAGAACTTCCTGTCGGTGCTGGAGCTGGCGGGGCCCGAGGGGCTGGTCGAGCAGCTCAGGACGATGGGGGGCGGGGACGCGTACGAGTTCGTGGCGGCGATCCTGGCCTCCGGGCACCACGACGCCGTGGGGCTGCGGGAGCTGCGCGAGCTGGTGGCCGAGCCACTGCGCAGGACCGCCCGCCATCCTCTCCGCCTCGTCCCGACCCGGCCGCCGGGCGCCCGGGGCCGCCGGAAGAAGCGCAAGCACTGAACCTCGGCCGCTCCGCGCATCATGGCCTGCCGGCGGCGTCAGAGGCGTCGCCTACGTCTGGGAGGACTCATCGAGCGCTCGCCGCGCGGGGCCGAGGGACGTACGGCGGGCGGTGGTCGATGCGGTGGCGGACTTCGGGGGTGCCGAAGTGGCGGTCGATGCGCCGGGTCGCCTCCGCCCAGTCCTCCATCGAGCGGACCGCCGACAGGGCCTCCACGACGAACGGGTCGCGCCACCTCTCCCTGGCGCGCTCCCACAGCGTGCCGGCGTCCTCGGTGAGGAGGCTGCCGACGGTGCCCTCGTAGATGGGCATCGCGCGGACCTCGCCGTCCGGCTCCACCTGCAGCATGGGGAAGCCGTAGCGCCACACGAGGTCCGGATGCATCATCAGGACCATGTTGTCCGACGTCATGACCCGCACCGAGCGGGGTGCGAGGGAGCGCAGGCGTTCGGCGTGCTCGCGGCTCACCAGCGCGCGCAGGTCGTCGAAGCCCAGCAGCTCGTGCTCGGCGAACCCCTGCCTGCTCGCGAGGCCGGACGGCACCGCGGCGGCGAAGGTGAGGAAGCGCAGGTTCGGGAAGCGGGGAGCGACCGTCCGGCAGAACTCCTCCAGCTCGTGGAGGTTGGCGCGCAGGACCGCGTAGTCGACCCCGAACTCGATCGGGTCGCCGCCGCGCGCCACCCGTTCCCCGGAGAGGTCGTCGAGGATGGCCAGCGTACGCATCGCCCGCTCGAACGAGCCGGCCCGGCCGCGGATCCGGTCGTGCACCCCGGCGCTCGCCCCGTCGACGCTGACGGTGATCCGGGAGAAGACCCGGCACGCCTCCTCGGCCCACCCGCGGTCGAACAGCCATCCGCCGGTGTAGAGGTTGACCGCGGCCCCCGCTCCGCCGATCCGCCGGGCGACCTCCAGCAGGCCCTTGACCAGCAGCGGCTCGCCGCCGGCGAACTCCACCGCCTGCGGGCGCAGCGAGCTGATCGCGTCGGCGACCCTGAGCATCTCGTCGTGGCCGAGCTGCCGGGCCGGACGTCTGCCGGACTCGGAGTAGCAGTGCACGCAGCGCAGCGGGCAGGCGTAGGTGATGTCCCAGATGACGTCGCTGGGCCCCTGCGGGGTGCTCATGGCTTGGTCCTTTCCTCGTTGCCGGACGCGTGGGGCGACGGACGGCTTCTCCTGGCACGCGGGCCGGCCTCCGCCAGAGGCGCCGATTCCGTGATGGGCGGTGAACGGTGGTCCCGTTCCGGGTCGTACCGGAACGGGACCACCTCCGGTGCTCAGCCCCGGTCAGGGCCGGGCACGATGATCACGACGGCCACGCGTCAGGAGGTGAAGGTGGCGTAGCAGGTCCAGTCGCAGAGCCAGGTGCTGACGCAGGGGTACAGCTCCGACTCCTGGGCGGCGGGCAGCATGTCCAGGGCGTTGATGTCGAGCTCCATGATGATGTCCTTTCGTTGACCGTTGTGCCGCTCGCTCCGAGACGGCCTTGCCACCGGCCCGCGCCGGCAATGACGGGGCCGGAGTCTGTGGGTCCGCGCGCGGGCGGACCGGCTCCTGCTAGGCGGGTACGGACGTCCCCGCGCGCAGGAAGTCGATGAGACGGTCGGCGACCAGGTGTCCCTCGCGGGAGACCAGCGGGTCGTGGCCGGACCCGGGGATCTCCAGGTAGACCGGCGCCACCGGGTGGCCGGCCGCCAGCAGCCGGTTGTGCAGCCGCCGGGAGTGGGCGACCGGGATGACCGGGTCCTGCGCACCGTGCACGATCATGATCGGCCGCCGCATCCGGCCCGCCAGCCGGGCCAGGTCGCGCGGGCCGAGCGCGTCGCCGAGCTCCGTCCGGCCGCCGAGGCGGTCGAGCAGCGCCCGTACGCCGGGCGGCCCGTCCCGGTACAGCTCCGGGCCGGACAGGAACGGCGCGACGACGGCGGCACGGGCCCACAGGTCCGGCTCCGCGGCGACGGCCAGCAGCGCCAGGTGGGCCCCGTAGCTGATGCCGTACAGCATCGGCCGCTGCCGGGCCGGGCCACGGGCCTGGGCCAGCGCGCGCCCGAGCCGCAGGATGTCCGCCAGGTCCGGGCCGCCCCACGCGCCGCGGATGGCGTCGCGGTGGGCGGCGCCGTACCCGGTGCTGCCGCGCTGGTTGGGCGCGACCACCGCCATGCCCGCCGCGGCCATCCGCTGGAACAACGGCTCGAACCCGAAGTGCCAGGCGGCCTCCGGGCCGCCGTGCAACGCCAGCACGACCTGCTCGCTCGCCACCGGATCGCCGTACACGATGGCCTCGACGGGCCCGGCCGGGCCCGAATAGTCCACCGTCCGCGCGGGCGTCCAGCCTTCCGGGTGCTCCCCGGCGGCGGTTCGCGCCGGGGACCGGAGCGGATCGGGCAGGGTGAGCACGCCCGGCGGGCGCTCCGGCGTGGCGTGCAGCAGGTGCAGCCCGGCGGCGGTCCAGCGGGCCGTCTGCTGCAACGTCCCGGCCGGCAGCTCCACCTCGACGGTGGTGTCCGCCACGAGGTCGTGCAGCAGCAGGTGGGAACGGCAGCGGCGGACGGCCGACAGGGCCAGATGCCGCCCGCCGGGGTCCAGGGCCAGGGGCGTGACGGTGCCCTCGACGCGGTTCAGCCGCTCGGGGAAGAGCGTCGGCGCCGGGTCGTCGCGGTGCCGTACGCCGAGCTGGAACGTGCCATCGCGGCGGGTCGCGGTGAGGAGCACCCCGGTACGCGGCGCGGCCATGAGCAGGTGCTCGCCGTCCGGCAGTCCTTCGAGCGGCGCCGCGAGACCGGTGGCGAGGTCGAGGACGATCGTGCCGCCCGCGCCCGGCTCGGGGCGGGCCAGCGCGAGCCGCCGGCCGTCCGCGTCGAGCCAGACGCCGCCGCCGGCCGCGCCGGGCAGCTCGGTGACCGGCTCGGGAGGCTCGGCCTGCCCGGACACCCGCCACACCTTGGTGCGCTCGCCGCTCTCGAACAGCAGGGCGGCGGTGCCCGGCGTGACGCCGCCGACGAGCCCGAACCCTCTGCCGCGCGAGGTGAGCAGTACGTGCTCCCCGGCCGCCGCGCCGTCCGTTCCGGGGACGGCGAGCAGCAGCCGGGCGGATCCCCGGCCGTGGCGGCAGAGCAGCACGCCGCCGTCTCCGACAGGAAGAGGGACCGGGAGCGGGAAGGTCCAGGAGTCCTCGCCGTCCCCGGTCGGGACCAGGCGTGGCCGGGGCGCGGGGCCGGTGAGGTCCCACAGCTCCGGCATGAGCCGGGCGCGGCCATGGGCGGCCAGGCAGGCGGCGTGCTCGCCGGTGGCGGAGAACCGGAAGTTGATCCGCCGGAGCTCCACGGGCAGGGTCCGGAGGGTGCTCATGACGCCCTCCCGAGGACGGCCGCGGAGGTGTGGGGAGCGAAGGCGTCGGGAGTGGAGGCGTCGGGAGTGGAGGCGTCGTGAACGGAGGCGTCGTGAACGGACACCGTGCCGATCGCGGCGTCGGCCATCCACGGGCGGGGGCCGCCGTGCCGCAGCCGCCACAGGAAGGCGAGCACGCCCGCCAGCCCGGTGTTCCAGCCGAACGTCACCTCCAGGCCGTTCTCGTCGGGCACCACGAGGAGCCCGTCGCGCAGGGCGGCGCGCGCCCACAACAGGCCCGCGAGCTCCCTCGCCTGCTCCCGGTGGACCGGCTCGCCGGTCAGCTCCGCCAGGTCCAGCAGGAACTGCCCGTCCCCGGCCAATCCGTGGCAGGCCGCGGTGCCGGAGCGCAGCCGGTGGCCGTGCACGGCGACGGCCGCGGCCCGCGCCAGCTCCAGCGCGCGCCGGTCGCCGGTGACCGCGTGCAGGCGTACCAGGAACGTCCCGACTCCCGAGGAGCCGTTGCACCAGTGGGGCAGCCTCGCCCCGCCGTGCGGGCCCTCCGCCCACCAGGCCGCCGCGCCTTGGCGGACGGCCGCGTCCATCAGGGTGCGACCGGCGGTGGCGGCCGTGTCCAGGCAGTCCTCGCGCCCGAGCGCGACGCCGGCCGCCAGCAGGTACGCGGCGATCCCGGCGACACCATGGGCGAACCCGTAGTGCACCACCCCCGCCAGCGCGGAGTCGAAATCCTGCGGGATGGGCCACAACACCGTGTCCGGCGTACGCCGCGCGACCTTGAGCAGCTCGTCGGCGCACAGGCCCGCCCGGTCGCGGAACGTCGCGTCACCGGTGACGTGCCACAGGTGCAGCAGCGCCATCCCCGTCCCCGCCAGGCCATGGCAGATGTCCGGGTTCGGCCAGCTGACCGGCAGGCCGAGGGCGAGGCCGAGACCCGCCGCGCGCACCTCGTGGTCGTCGAGCGCCGTGCCCGTCTCGTGCAGGGCCCAGGCCATGCCGGCCCGGCCGAAGTACAGCCCCGGTGAGGGGCGGCGCTCGGTCGCGAGCCGGCGGATCATCCAGCCGGCGCCGTCGCGCAGGCCCGCCATCAGCCGGGCGCGCAGCTCGCGCGGCAGGGGCGCGGCTTGGGGCCGCACCACGGAGGCCATCAGGTGGAGCACGCCGGCCGCGCCGTACTGGACGGCGCACGGATCGGCGGTGACGCCGTACCCGGCGGCGCCGGGCCACAGCCACGTGTCGTCGGGGGAGCCCGCGCGCATGCCGCGCCAGGTGTACGCCAGCCCGTCGTGCAGCAACCGGTCCTGCTCGGCGGCGCCGAGGCGGTGGGCGCCTGGCGGCGCGGGCGGCTCCGAGCCGGACAGGAACGCGCGGACTCGGGCCAGATCCCACCGCCGGGCGGGATCCTCCGCCATCAGGCCCAGGATCAGCGGAGCCAGCTCGGTGGCCAGGGAATCGCCGGAGGCGGCGACCTCGACCAGCGTACGGACCCGGGAGTCCCACGGCCTGGCCCGCTCTCCCTCGTCGGGCGGCAACATCGGCTGGCACGCGGTCACCAGGTGGAACACGGTCGCGCCCAGCGCGTACAGGTCCACCTCGACACCGGGGCAGGGCCCGTGGACGGGGGCCCGCTCCTGCTCCGGCGGCGCGTACCCGCGGGTGCGGGCCCGCCCGACCGGCGTGCCGGGCATCGCCGCGGTCTCCAGGTCGATCAGCCGGGCGTCGCCGTCCCCGGTGACGATGACGTTGTTCGGGGTCAGGTCGCGTACGACGTAGCCCTGCTCGTGCACCGTCGCGACCAGGTCGACGAGCCGCCCCACCAGGCGCAGCACCGTCTCCCGCCGGCTCGGGCCGCCGGCGGCGCGCTCGGCCGTCCACGCGGTGAGCACGCTCCCCTCCAGCTGCTCCTGCACCAGGAACAGGCTGTCGTCCTGGTCGAAGAGCGCCACCCGGCGCGCGGTGACGCCGAGCGGCCCGAACAGGCCGAGCATCCGCCACTCGTGACGTAGGTTGTCGCGCTCGTCACGCCCGCTCAGCTTGGCGCCCACATGCGGCCGGGCCTGCTTGACGACGACGCTCCCGCCGGTGTCGCGGTCCTCGGCCAGGAAGACCCCGCCCTTGGCGTTGTGCCGGACGGCCTGGCGCACCACGTACCGGCCGGCCAGCAGTACGGCCTCCGGCGCGGCCACCCTGACCGGGGCCTCGCCCGGCTCGAAGGGGCAGGACACCCACGGCGGCGGCGAGTACCAGGCGTTGCGCTTGTCGGTCACCGCCGTGCCGTCGGGGGCCGTCAGCCGCGAGGCGTAGGAGCCGTCGTTGTCCAGCACGAAGGGCGCGGAGAACACCCCGTAGCGGTAGTGGACCAGGCTGCCCGGCCTGTAGACGCGATCGGACAGGATGCGCGGCCCGGGCAGGCCCATGGTGGCCTCGTGCAGCTCCTCGGCGATCGCGGTCGCCGCCCGGTCGTCGGGCGGATAGACGGTGATGAACTTGCCCATCGCCCCCCGGTCCTGCTCCCTGGCCACCAGATCGGACAGTTCGGCCAGCGTGGCCGCGAACTTGAACGGGCACCGGTGCCGCGCCAGCACCTCCACCGCGCGGGCGAGCACCACGGGCGCCGACAGCGGCGTCGCCGAGACGTGCAACTTCCAGCCCTGCGCCTGGCGCGCCACGCCCACCGGCGTCACATACGTCCACGGCCGGCGGTTGCGGAACTCCCACGTGGTGACGCTCTCTGCGCCGTTGGCCGCGAGGTCCGCGCGCGCCAGGGCCGCTCCGGCGATGTCCTCCAGCACGTGCCGATCCAGGTCGATCCGGTCGTCACGCACCTCGCGCCCATCCATCCCGAACTCCCCCACAAGCGTCTCCCCTTGGCGTGCCTCGCCGGCCGATCAGCGTGAACCCGCTGCCGCTGCCGCTGCCGTTGGCGCTGCCGTTGTCGGCTGGCCAGCCCCCTGGCCGACTCCAGGTATAGGCACGGCGACTTGGAACCGCCTTGGAACCGAATGAAAGCCGCGGTCTGGCGCAGCGCGCCGGCCGTTCCCTGTGATCGCTGTGAGCGCAACCCGTACTCGCCCGCGCCGGAGGAGGCAGGCCGTAGAAATTCAGGGGAAGGACGATGAAGGGATTGCTGACATGCGTGTCTTGATCTTGGGAGGAACCGGGTTCACGGGGCGGCGCATCACGCACCGGCTGGCCGAGCGCGGTGACGAGGTCCTGGTGGTGCACCGGGGAGGCACCCGGGCCGAGCTGCCGCCCGGAGTGCGGTTCCTGCACACCGACAGGCGCTCGCTGGCCGATCATGCGGCCCGGGTGAAGGAGTTCGCGCCCGAGGCGGTCGTCGACGCCTACGCGCTGACGGCGGCCGACGTGGACGCGGTCCTGCCCGTGCTGCCCGAGGTGCCCACGGTGGTGCTGTCCAGCGTGGACGTCTACCAGGCGTTCGTCGGGCTCAACACCGGCCGCGAGCTGTCGCCCGTGCCGCTGGACGAGAGTTCCGAGCTGCGCCACGACCGCCACCCCTACCGTGACGCCAACCTGCCCGGGATCCCGGCCGACTACGACAAGCTCGACGTGGAGGAGCGCTGGCTGCCGCGCGGCGCCGTGGTGCTGCGCCTGCCCATGATCTACGGCCCGCACGACGGGCAGCGCCGCGAGGACATCATCCTGCGCCGCGTCCGCGCCGGCCGCGACCGCATCCCCGTCGGCGCGGCCAACCTGCTCTGGACCCGCCTGCACGTCGACGACCTGGCCTCCGCCGTGCTGGCCGCCCTCGACCACCGCGCGGCCGACGGGCAGGTGCTGACCATCGGCGAGTCCAGCACCGTCACCGTCGGCGGCTGGTTCCGCCAGATCCTGGCGGCCGCCGGGTCGCCGGCGCAGCTCGTCCGCGTCCCCGACGACGCCCTGCCCCCGGCCCTGGCGCTCACCGGCGCGCCCGCCCAGCACATCCTCGTCTCCTCCGCCCGGGCCACCGCCCTGCTCGGCTGGACGGCCGGCGACCCGGCGGTCAGAGTGGCCGAATCGGTCCGGTGGCACCTGGCCAACCCCTCACCGGTGCCCTGGAGCGAGGAGGAAGCCGCCGCCGACGACGCGGCCCTGGCGAGCTGAGCAACGCTACGGTGCCCGCCCTCCCCAGCGGCGGGCACCCGGGCTCCCCGGGCTCCCGGCGGGGACGCCGGGATTCGTCCACATGCGCCACGGCGTCAGGGCGCGGGAGTGCCGTGCCTCGTGGGGCCGCCGGCCGGAATGTCGGTGGGCTGCGGCAGGATCTCCGCCATGGCGACTGAACTGGACCCGTTCGCCG
The DNA here is from genome assembly GCF_000725485.1 of Nonomuraea candida. GTDB lineage: Bacteria > Actinomycetota > Actinomycetes > Streptosporangiales > Streptosporangiaceae > Nonomuraea > Nonomuraea candida. The sequence goes on from NZ_JOAG01000063.1 coordinate 83,436, forward strand.
GGCTGGGCGACGTGCGGTGGAGCCGGATGCGTCACGCCTACGGCCCCGCGACGGAGGTTCCGGGCCTGCTGCGCGACCTGGCCGACCCTGACCCCGCCGTACGCGAGACGGCCCTCGACGGCATGTACGGCGCCGTGCACCACCAGGGCGACGTCTACCCGTGCACCCTGGCGGCGATCCCCTTCCTCCTGCGCGTCGCCGAAGCCCCGGATCTGCCGGGCCGGGCGGAGGTGGTGGGGCTGCTGGCGAGCATCGCCTCGGCCGAGGACCCCACCGAGCTGAGCGGGCCGTACAAGAAGGCCAACGAAGCAGTGACCGCCGCGTTCCCGCTGTGGGAGCGCCTGCTCGGCGACCCCGATCCGAAGGTGCGCGAGGCCGTGGCCGGCCTCCTGGCCGCCTGCGTGGACGGGGCGCGGGCCGCGGTGACGAGCCTGACCGGCCGCCTGGGGAGCGAGGGCGATCCGCGCGTACGGGAGGCCATCGTGCGCACCGTGGCCGCACTGGGCCGCCGCCAGGGCGGGGCGGAGGACGTACAGAGTGGGGCGGAGGGCGTGCCGGGCGGGGCGGCGGACGTGCCGGGCGGCGGGGAGGGCGTGCCGGGCGGGGCGGCGGACGTACGCGACTGGCTGGGGCGGGTCCTGGCGGTGGAGGCGGACCCGCAGGTCAGGCTGGTGGCGCTGGCGGAGCTGGCCGCGCTGGGCGGCGGCCCGGCGGTCGAGGTCGGCGAGGCGCTCGAACTGCTCGCCGCCCTCTACGAGACCGGTACACCCCCGGTCTCCCCGCCCGCCGGCTTCGAGACCCCGACCCTGATCGGCGCGCTGCGCCGGGGACGTGAGGAACGCGACGCGGGCCGGCTCGCGCCACGGGCGGGCGAGCTCGTGCACGCCATCTCCAAGGGCTTGGGCGACCGCGTGGACGATCGCGTACACCTCCTGACGGCCCTGCTGCGCTCGCCCGACTGGGAGTGCCAGGTGGACGCCATGGGCCCCGCGCACGTCCTGCTCGCGAACTGGCGCGGCGACTACGCCGGGCTCGTCTCCGTCCTCGGCGAACGCGTACGCGACGGGTGCGGAAGAGGGCGGCCGGGCGCGGTCGTGATGGCGCGGGCGGTCGGCGTGCTCGACGATCTGGGCGAGCTGGCGGCGCCCGCCGCGGACGACCTGGCGGAGGTCCTGGCCGTCACGGAGCGGCGCGTGGCGGACCACACGGCGCAGGAGGACGAGGAGCTGCCGTGGGTGATCGAATGGCCGCGCGACCAGCCGACGATGAGCCCGGCGTTGCGGGCGCTGAGCGGCATGCGGGACGATCGCGCGCTGCCGATGCTGGCCTGGGCGCTGGAGCGCGAGCGTATGCCCAGGGACGTGGCCCAGCTCGTGGGCGGGTACGGTCCGCGGGCCGCACCCCTGCTGCCCCTGCTGCGCCGCCGCCTGCGCGACCTGCCCGCCGGCGAGCCGGGTGACCACCGCCACGAGAGCATCGCCTGGGCACTGTCCAGGATCGGGCCGGCAGCCGCCGAAGCCCTGCCCGACCTGCTCGGAGGGCCGGCCACCGGGGACCTCCCTGACCTGCCTGACCTGCCCGACCTGCCCGACCTGCCCGACCGGCCGGACCGGCCCGGCCTGCCCGGACGGCCGGTCACCGAGGGCCTGCTGGCGGCGCTCGCGGCGATCGGGCCCGCGGCCGCGGCGTGCGCGCCGCTGCTGCGGGAGGCCGCCGCCTCACCCCGGCGCGGCCCCGCCCTCCGGGCGGCGAAGGCGTTGTGGCTGGTCACCGGCGACGTGGACGCGGCCGCCGCCGTCGCGGACCGCTACCTCGGCGGGGACGACAAGTACGCCATCCACGCGGCGGTGGACCTCCTCGGCGACCTGGCCCCAGCGCTGGCGGAGCGAGACCGGGCCGCGAAGCCCAGGATCGCCCTGCTGCGGCGCCTGGCCAGGCGCAAGGACCCGCACGGCTGGGTCCCGCTGGCGGCCGCCCGCACCCTGTACCGGCTGACCGGCGACCCCGAGCCGGTGCTGCCGGTGGTGACGCGCGTGTGGGACCTCAACAAGTACACCCGGACGGAGGTGGCCGAGCTGTGCACGGAGCTCGGGCAGGCCGCGGCGCAGGCCCGGCCGCTCCTGGAAGCAGAGCTGGGACGGGTGCGCAGACACAACGCGTCCGACGACGGATACGGCAGCGGGCAGATCGCCGCCGACGAGAAACTGCTCCACCACTGCCGAAGAGCCCTCACCACCATGACCTGACCCGGCGCCGGCAGCCGCCGCCCCTGCCGATGCGCCTGCCATGTCCCCGTGTGTGACCTTGAATCTCCCGGTGGCGGACGTCCACACCCAGGGGTGTGATCGTCGCCACCGCCGAGACCTCGAAGTCCGGCAGCGCGTTCAGAGCGGGCAGGTGGGTGGCCGGTTGTTCATGAGGACACCTCGGCTTTCCCCCGAAGGTCGCGTATGTTGCGTACCGCGATGAGGACCGCGCAGCCGACGGTGATGATCAGCCCGCTGGTCAGCAGGACGGTCGAGTCGCCGACGGCCTCGGCGGCCGGGCCGGACAAGGCGCGCCCGACCGGGACCAGCATCATCGAGCCGGTGATCTCGTACGCGAGGACCCTGTTGAGCAGGTTCTGGGGCACCTGCGTCTGTACCGACGCCGACCACATCACGCCCCAGTAGGAACGTCCGACGCCCGCCACGAACATGCTCACGCCGACGATGGGGATCGGAGCGCCGAGCCCGATGAAGAGGAACTGCGGCGCGAACCCGAAAAGGGCGATGGCGCCGAAGAGCAGCGGCCGGGACGGACTGTGCCGCAACGCCAGGAACCCGCCCAGAACAGCGCCCGCACCGAAGGCGGACATCAGCAGGGCGTAGACGGAGGCGCCGTGCGCCTGCGTGAGCACGGTGGCGCTGAGCACGTGGTACGGCCCGAACACCGTCAGCCCCAGCACGACGAAGACCACGATGACGGACCACAACCAGGTCCGGGAGGCGAAGGCGTGCCAGCCTTCGCGGATGTCGCGCAGCACATGTGGGCGGCCGATCGCCGCGTCCCCGGACAGCCTGAGCAGGCAGACCAGCAGGCAGCTGACCAGGCACGTGCCGGCCACGAACACCATCGCGGGCGACGGCCCGGCCACTGCCAGGATGCCGCCGGCCAGCGCCGGGCCGCACAGGGTGACCGTGGACTCGGCGATCCGCAGCAGGGCGTTGGCCTCCTGCACCTGGCCGGGCGCGATCTCGGGGACGATGCCGGAGATCGAGGGCTGGAACAGGGCCGTCGCCACGCCGAAGACGGCCTGCGTCACGAGGATCGTCGTGAGGCTCGGCTGGCCGGTGATCAGGTCGGCCGCCAGCCAGGCCTGCGCGCCGAAGCGCACGATGTCGGCGATGACCAGCATGGGCTTCGGCCGGTAGTGATCGGCGAGCACGCCCCCGAACAGCATCAGGATGATCGTGGGGCCGAGAGAGGCGGCCAGCGCGTAACCCACCTCGGTCGCCCCGTAGCCCTCTGCCAGCACCGCCGCGATCAGCGCGATCGGCAGCACCGTGTCGCCCAGCAGGGAGATCGTGCGCGCCGCGAAGTAGTTACGGAAGTTCGGGTGGAGCAGCAGGGATCGTGTGCGCGGCGCCAGAGTTCTGCTCCTGTTCTCGATCATTCGCCGTTCGTAACGTACGGAGCCGGAGGTTCCTCCTCCGAGCCGGACACGAAAACACGCGAAGCTCGCGGAGTTTCCCTGAACTCCAGCAGACGAGGCAGTTCGTGTCAACGGCGATGATCTCCGCCGAAAGGCTGTCCGCGCCCGCCACGCATTCGAGGAGAACCGCCACACATGGGAGGAGAAGAGCGTCTCGGCCAGATTCACGCCACCTCAAAGGCCACCTCCCGTGATGAGGAGATGGCCTCTGCGATTAGGGCAGCAGCGCAATACCTGCGTTCCGCAGATGTGTAGCGAGAAAAGCACACAGTTCTGGGCTGTGAGCTGCGGAAACGCTTGCGGGCACGCTGATGCGGCGTGTCACTAGGCG
>NZ_JOAG01000064.1 GCF_000725485.1 Nonomuraea candida
GTGGCGGTCAGGGTCTCGGTGGGCGTCGGGGCCGGGGTCTGCCACCTGGGCACGACGGTGGCCCACCACTGCTTGGCCCGCCGCCACTCCCTGCTGCTCTTCGGGTGCAGCCGGAAGGGCTGCGACAGGTCGAGGACGTAGACGGCCGTCGCCGTCCGCCCGTCCGTCGTGGCCGGCTGCCCGCCGGCGGGAGACGTCTGCCCGTCGGTGGGGGTCGCCGGGGTGGCGGGTGGCGTCGGCGCGTCGGTGGGGCTCGTCGGCGGGGTGGTGGAGGTGGCTGTCTCTTATACACATCTCCGAGCCCACGAGACTAAGGCGCCGGCGTGCTGACGGTGGCCGTCACCGACACCCAGTCGCCCGGCGCGAGCTCCTCGTCGCCGGCGCTCTCCTCGTCCTGCCGGTTCCGGTCGCGGAAGAGCACCGGCCGGCGGGTGGACTCGTCGATCGTGTACGCCTGCTCGAAGCCGTCCTGGCTGCGTACCGTGAGGGAGTCCGCGGTGGCGGCGGTCACCTGGCCCGTCTGGGTGAGCAGGGTGACGGTGGTGCAGCCGTCCTTGGCGGTCACCGCGAACTCGCCGTGCATGGTGCCGATGAAGCCCCAGGGGTTGATCGGCGGCAGCTCGACGGGCGTGGGCAGGGGCGCGGGCGTCGCGGCATCGGTGGGCGTGGCGGCATCGGTGGGCGTGGCGGTCAGGGTCTCGGTGGGCGTCGGGGCCGGGGTCGTCGGGGCCGGGGTCTCGGTGACCGCGGGCGGCGGGGCGGGCGTGCCGGTGGCCGCCGAGGCCGTCATGGTCACGCTGAGGCCGCTCGTCGCCACGACCGTGACGGCCGCCACCTTGAGCAGTTGCCGGGAGACCCTCCCGGGGCGGGCGTGCTGTCGTTCCTGCGATCGGCCGGAACTCGTGGGCGTCACCAGGTCCTCCACTGGATCGGTGGGCTCGGATCGGGGGACAATGCCCTCCACGCGGCGAATCGGGCGCATGGCGGCTCGCGCCACGGCCGGTGTGCCGGGGCGTGGAGGGCGGGGCAGCTGATACTGGCGTCGTTTTGTCGTCGTAGGCGAACAGGTCGGACTACCGCGCCGGCACCGCCGTCCATGGTGCGGGTGCCCGGCGCGAACGCTAGCTCTGGTTGGACGTCGTACGGACTCGGTGGGTTCCCGCCACTTTCACCGCACTCGTCCGGTTAGTGGCGTCAGTCCGGGCCCACGAGCCGGCTCTCCCACGTCCAGGCCGCGATCTCGACCCGGTTGCGCACGCCGAGTTTGGCCTGGATGCCCGACACATGTCCCTTGACCGTACTGAGCGAGATGAACAGGTGGTCGGCGATCTCCTGGTTGGTGTGTCCTCGGGCGACCGCCTGCGCGATCTGGAGCTCGCGCGGGGTCAGGGGTTGCGCGGGCGCGCGGGCCGCGCCGCGGTCGCCGCGGGCGGTGAGGTGGCGCAGCAGCCGGAGGGTGATCGACGGCGAGATGAGCGAGTCGCCCGCGTACGCGGCCCGCACGGCCTCCACCAGCAGGCCGGGGCCCGCGTCCTTCAGCACGAACCCGGTGGCGCCGCCGCGCAGCGCGCCGTAGACGTACTCGTCGAGGTCGAAGGTGGTCACCATGACCACCCGGGCCGGGTCGCCGGCCAGCGCGCGGGCGACCCCGATCCCGTCGAGGCGGGGCATCTGGACGTCGACCAGGCACACGTCCGGACGGGTCCGGCGGGCCTGCTCGATCGCCGCCACACCGTCGCCGGCCTCGGCGACCACGACGATGTCCGGCTGGTCCTCCAGGATGATCCGCAGGCTGGCCCGGATCATCGCCTGGTCGTCGGCCAGCAGCACCCGGATGGTCACGGCCGCTCCCGTACGGGGGCCGTCATCGGCGTCCGCCGGTCGGGACGGTGGCGCGGCCGTACGGGGGCCGTCATCGGCGTCCGCCGGTGGGGACGGTGGCGCGGACCGCCCAGCCGGCCGGACCGGTGGAGGGGGCGCGCAGGAGGCCGACGACGTGGCGGGTCGCGGCCAGGGCCTCCGAGCCCGCGCTCTCGATGCCGGCCAGCGAGTCGTCCGTCCTTTGGGGGTGCTTGGCGGTGACGAGCCGGGCTGCCTGGGCCTGGAGCACGATGCTGGTGATGTGGTGGGCCACGACGTCGTGCAGCTCCCTGGCCAGTTCGAGGCGTTCTGCCCGCCGTACGCGCTCGGCGGCGGCGTGGCGGCGGGCGGCCAGGAGGCGCGGGACGAGCCCCATCACCAGGGCGGCGAGCCAGGACAGGCAGGCCGGCACCGGCACGGCGGAGGCCGGAGCGGCCAGGAGCGCGCCGACCGGCACGGCCAGCCCCGCGGCGGCGACGGCGCCGGCGGTGCGGGCGGGCAGCGTCCTGACCGCCCCGGCGACGAGCACCGCCAGGCCGAGAGCGGTGGCGGGGCCCGGTTCGGTGGGCAGGTGGGCGAGACGGGAGACGACGACGGCGAGCGCGGCCACGGCCAGGCCCGCCACGGCCGTCCACAGCCGGGCGCGGCGGCGGAACAGGGCGAGCAGGCAGACCTGGGCGCCGGCGAGCGCGCCGAACCACCAGTGGGCGGCGCCCCAGCTGCCGGCGATCCGGTGCGCCTGGAAGGCGATGGCCAGCGCCAGCCCGAGGCCGAGCCCGGCCTCGGCCACCACCTTGAACCGGTCGGGGACTTGCACGGGGTCCAGGCTAGGGCCTGGGGTGCGGGTGCTTGCACCGGCCGAAAGTACTGCTTGCCCGGCTCCACCGGTGCCGGCTCTCGTGCGCCGCTACGGGCGGCGGCGGTAGTGGTACTCGTGGGACGTGGTGAATCCGAGGCCGTCGTAGAGGGCGAGGGCGGCTGGGTTGTCCGCCTCGACCTGGAGGTACAGGCGGGTGGCGCCCTGGCGTTCCGACCAGCGGGCGGCGGCGGCCACGACCGCCCTCGCCACGCCCCGGCGGCGGTGGTCCGGGTGGGTGGCCATGCAGAACAGGCCCGTCCAGCCGTCCTCGGTGACCGCCAGGCCCAGACCGGCGGTGTCCTTGGCCAGCAGCACCGCCTTGGCGGTGATGCGGGAGATGACCTCCATGCCGGCGGTGTCGCCCTTCACGGCCTCGAACAGCGCGGCCCAGCGGTCGCGGTCCTCCACCTCCTCGGCCCGCCCCGCCGGTTCGGGGCCGGGGGCGGCGGCCAGCACGTCGCGGGTGGTGGCCGTCATGACGAGGGTCTCGCCCTCGCGGGTGTAGCCGCGTCCGGCGAGCAGCGCGTCGAGCTCCCGCAGGTGCCCGGCCGGGCTCACCTGCACGATCACGGGCAGTCCGCGCCGCTCGTAGAAGGACTCCATCCCGGCGAGCGTCTCCGGCGAGGCGATCGGCGGCGACGCGGTGAAGGAGTGGAGGCCGGCGTCCGGACCGAAGGCATCACGCGGTCCGGAAGTGGCGCCGGGGCCGGGGGCGGGTTTCGGTGCGGAGGCGGAGTTCGGACCGGAGGCGGCGTCGGCCCTTGGTCCGGAACCGGTGTCCGGGCCGGTGGGGGAGGCGGGGTAGGTGGTGAGGGGTGGCAGTGCGGTGGTCGAGGGGGAAACGGCCGGCAGGGGGAGGGCGGAGTTCGAGCGGCGGTTGCCCACGCCCGGCGTGTGGCGCAGGAGCCAGCCGTCGCGCTCCTCCGCGTGGCGGGCCGGCCAGGCGGTGGCGGCGCGCCGTTCGATCTGCCAGGGGCGGGAGGCGTGGCAGAGCCGGACGAGCTCGGGGACGAGGCGGCGCAGCAGCTCCTCGTCGCGGGGATCGGAGGGCGCGTACTCGGTGATGCCCAGGCCGACGATCTCGTGGCGGGCGGCCAGCGCGGCGACGGCCTCGGCCAGCTCCCTGGGGGACAGGCCGCCGGGTTCGGGGTAGCCGACGGACCTGATGCCGTCCAGGACGTCGAGGTCGACGTGCACGTACACGACCGCGTCCGCGTCGATGCCGGACAGGCCGCCGATGCCGGCCCGCCGGATGTGCTCGGTCTCGGCCGGGTCGAACGAGCGGGTGCCCGCCAGCGCGATCTGGCCGGGGCGCAGCGCGGGGGAGGGCACCAGGTCGGGCGGGCCCTCGCCCTGGAGGGTGCGCAGGATCATGCCGTGGAAGGCGCCCGAGGGGGAGCTCTCGGGAGTGTTCAGGTCGGGGTGCGCGTCGAACCAGGCGACGGCCAGGCGGTCGCCGTGCCGGCGCAGCGCGGCGGCGACGGGTTCGAGCTCGACGCCGCAGTCCCCGCCGACGGTCACGGTGAAGCCGTCCTGCGGCAGCGCCCGGCGGACCCGCGCGGCGGTCTCGGCGAGGGTGCCGCCGGTCTCGACCCGTACGCGGCGGGCCCCCGGCACCATGGCGGCCAGCCGGGAGGCGCCTTCGGCCAGCCCGGGCGCGGTGGGGGAGAGCGATCCCTGCCACTGGGGGATCTCGACGACGGTCAGCATGGTGTCCTCCTGGATCAACGGTGGCGGTGTCGCCCGGGCCGGATCACCGGTGATGGCGTCGCCCGGGCTCCATGCCAGGTGGCAGTGTCGCGCGAGCACTTCGGCAACGTCCACTTAGTAATGCTGAGGTGATCTGTAAGCTGGGCTTGATGTTGGATCCGACCCGGCTGTTGCTGCTGCGCGAGTTCGCCGAGCACGGCACGATGACCGCCGTGGGCGAGGTCTGCGGCATGACCTCCTCCGCCGTGTCGCAGCAGCTCGCGGCGCTGGAGCGGGAGGCGGGGGTGCCGCTGTTCGAGCGGGCCGGGCGCCGGGTCAGGCTGACGGCCGAGGGGCGGCGGCTCGTCGGTCACGCCCGTACGGTGCTGAACGCGCTGGACGCGGCCGAGCAGGACCTGCGGTCCGCCGCGACGCCGCGCGGCCCCGTACGGGTGGCGTGCTTCGCCACGGCGGCCGTCCACCGCCTGCTGCCCGCGATGGCCGCGGCCAGGACCCGCCACCCCGGCCTGCACGTGATCGTCCGCGAGCTGGAGCCGCGCGAGGCGGTCGAGGCGCTGCGCGGCGGCGACTGCGAGCTGGCGGTCGTCTTCACCTACAACCTGATCCCCGAGGACCCGCCGCCGGGGGTCTCACGGCGTTTCCTGGGCGCCGAGCCCATCCTGATGGCCCTGCCCGAGGGGCACCCGGCGGTGGCGGACGCGGTGGACCTGCGGCTGCTGCGCGAGGAGTCGTGGATCGCCGGCTCGCGCGGGACCAGCGACCACGAGCTGCTCGACCGGGTCTGCGCGCTGGCCGGGTTCCGGCCGCGGGTGGTGCACACGGCCGACGACTACGCCCTCGTGCTGCGGATGGTGCGCGAGGGGCTCGGGGCGGGCCTGGTGCCGGAACTGGTGGCGACGGTGGTCGGCGTGCCCGAGGGCGTCGTGCTGCGTCCGATCGCCACGACCGCGATCACTCGCACCACGCACGCGCTGGCGCGCACGCCGACCCCGGCCGTGAGCGCGGTCCTCGACCTGCTCGCCCCCACCTGACCGGCTGCCCGACGGGGCGGGGCTTCGGGTCAGGGCGCGGCGTCGCCGGTACGGAGGAAGCCGGGGCGGGACCGGCGCCAGCCGGGCACGTCGAGGTCGTTCAGCGCCGCCACGATGCGCTTCTCCTCGTAGACGAAGTGCGTCTCCATCAGCGCGGCGAGGCTGTCGATCTCGTGGCGGACCTTCGCGGGGTCGCCCCGCCGCTCGTCCAGGCCGTCGATGAGCGCCTGGAGCCGGCGCAGGGACTCCTCGACCAGCCGGTGGTCGCGGCGCAGCTCCTCCAGCACCGGCCCCAGCTCGGGGAAGCGGGCGGCGAGCGCGGGGAACGCGCCGTCGTCCTCGCCGGTGTGGTGCCGGTCGAGCGCCGAGCAGAAGCTCAGGCAGTGGGCGCGCAGGTCGCGGGGGCGGGCTCCGCCGGCGAGGTGGGCGTCGAGCTCCTCGCGGAGGGAGGCGAGCTCCTCGCGGAGCCAGAGGTGCACGCCGACGAGCTGGTTGCCGAACGCCGTCAGGCGATCGTGGGATGGTGTCACGTGAATTCCGAGGTCACCGCGCCTCCATGCCCTCGGCGTTCTCCTTGCCGGGTGCACCGCGACGCTGGCCAAGAGATCTATCACCGCGCCGGATTCCGGGTCAACCCGGCGTGGCGGCCGGCCAGCCAGAAGAGGGCGAGGGCGGCGAGCTCGACGGCGGCCGCGGCGGCGGGCAGCCGGCCGCTGCCGTGGCTCTCCAGGACGAGCCCGCCGATCGCCCCGCCGCCCGACACGCCGGCGTAGACGGCGCTGCTGTTGAGCGCGAGGGCCTGCGGCGCCGCCGGGCCGGCCAGGGCGAGCAGGCGGGTCTGCGCCGGCGGGGGGAGCCACCAGGACACGGCCGCCCAGGCCAGCAGCAGCGGCAGCAGCGCGAGCAGCGTGAACGGCCGCAGCAGCCAGCAGAGCGTCAGGGCCGCCATCACCGCGGCGAACGCGGCCACGCCCGTGATCAGCGCCGTGTCGGCGCCCCAGCGGTCGGCGGCCCGCCCGCCGAGCTGCCCGCCCGCCATTCCGGCGAGCCCGGCCAGCGCGAACACCCAGCCCAGCTCGCCCGGCCCCGCCCCGGACACGTCCCGCAGGAACGGCGCCAGATAGGTCAGCACCACCATGCTGCCGAGCGTGCTCGCCGCGATGCCGAGCAGGCCGAGCAGCACCGGGGGCCGGGCCAGGGGCGCCAGGCGGTCGCGGATCGGCATGGCGTCCGCCGGGGGAGTCTCGGGCAGCGTACGCGCGACCGCCACGAGCGCGACCAGCCCCAGCAGCCCGCCCAGCCCGAACGTGGCCTGCCAGCCGTACGCGCCGCCCACCCAGGTGCCGATGGGCACGCCGAGCATGAGCGAGCCGGTCAGCCCGCCCATCACCAGCGCCAGGTAGCGCCCCTGACGCCCGGGCGGGGCCAGGGAGGCGGCGACGGCGTACGCGGACGGCACGACGGCCGCCGCCGCGAGCGCGGCCACCACGCGCAGCCCCATGAGGACGGCGTAGGAGCCGGTGAACGCCGCCGCCCAGTTCGCCGCCACGAACAGCGCCAGCGCGCCGGTCATCAGCCGGCGCCGCGGCCAGGTGGCGGTCACCACGGACGCGACCGGCGCGCCCAGCGCGAAGGCCAGCGAGAACACGGTCACGAGCTGCCCGGCCGCCGCCTCGCTGACGCCGAGGTCCGCCGAGAGGGCCGGCAGCACGCCGGCGATCACGTAATCGTCGGTGGCGAAGGTGAACGTGGTGAAGACCAGCGCGAGCAGCCACAAGGGCGGACGCACCCGCGATGGGGCCTCCAGGGACATGGCACCCCCCGATTAAGGTAACAGTCGTTTCCCATTTAGGGTAACAGTCGTCACCCGAATGACGTCAAAGGGGTTGCCATGGCCAGGACCGCCGACCCGAACCGGCGCGGGGAGCTGCTCGACCAGATCGTCGACTACCTGGCGGGGCACGGGCTCTCGACGTTGTCGATGCGCCCGCTGGCCGAGCACCTGGGCAAGTCCACGCGCGTGCTCACCCACCACTTCGCCGACAAGGAGGCCCTGCTGGAGGCCACCCTGCAGCGGCTGGACGAGCGGCACCGGGCGTGGATGCGGGCCCTGCCCGGCTGGTCGGGCGCCGACAGCGTGGGCACCGTCATGCGCCGCGCCTGGGACTGGCAGACGCGGGAGGAGAACCTGCCCGTCGCCCGGCTGATCCACGAGATCGAGGGCCTGGCGGCGAGCGGCAGGCTGCTCGGCCACGTGCCACGGCTGCTGGCGGACCGGGCGGAGTTCGTGACCGGGCTGCTGCGCGAGCGGGGCGTGCCCGAGCCCGAGGCGTCACGCGTCTCGACGCTGGCGAACTCGGCGTACACGGGGTTGCAGCTCGACCTCCTCACCACGGGCGACCGCGAGCGCGTGGAAGCGGCCCTGGACCGGCTCTGCGCCCTGGTGGACGAATGGGTCGCCGCGGCACGCAGCCGGTCGTGACCGGGCCGTCCGGCTCCGTGCCCAGGCGTGCTCAGGCCAGGAAGCGCGCCGTCGCCGCGGCGAACCGGCCGGCGTCGTCCACCCAGGGGAAGTGGCCCGCCCCCGGCTGCACGACGCACTCCGCGGCCGGGAACAGCGCGGCGAAGGCGGCGGCCACGTCCGGCGGGGTGTTCAGGTCGTACTCGCCGGCCAGCAGCAGCACCGGGGCGGTGAACGCGGCCAGCGCCGCGCGGGTGGCGTCGGGGTCGAAGGCGCCCTCGGCCCCCCATGCCGCCGCGGCGGCGTCGTTGCGGTGGCCGTCCTGGGCGGCGTCGTGGGCCCGCGCCGCCGCGTCCCAGCGGCCGTAGAGGAAGGGGGTGATCGCCCGCCACCTCTCCCCGGTGGGCTCGCCGGCCACGATCGCCTCAAGGGCGGCGTACGCCTCGGGGAACCAGGGCTCGTCCTTGCGCAGCCGGGCGAGTCCGAGCCGGGCCTGGCCGGTGACCGCGAGGCCGACGGCCCTGACGCTCGGGGTGATCAGGGCGAGCCTGGAGACGCGGTGCGGGTGGCGGGCCGCGTACAGCACCGCGAGGTTCGCGCCGGCGCAGTGCGCGAGCAGGTCGAACCGGTCGAGGCCGAGGTGCTCGCGCAGCGCCTCGACGTCGTCGACGAGCCGGTCGCAGCGGTAGGAGGCCGGGTCCGCCGGCGCCGCCGACCGGCCGGCGCCCCGGGGATCCACCAGGATCAGCCGCCGGTACGCCGCCAGGCCGCCGAGGTCGCCCAGGTAGGCCGCGTCCTGGATCGGGCCGCCCGGCAGGCAGATCACGGGGTCGCCGGACCCGTGGGCGTCGTAGGCGAGGGCGGTTCCGTCATAGGCGGAGTAGGCAGGCATGGTGAGGAGCCTGGCAACGCCCTCCCCCCGGGGCAACCGGTTATCGCCTTCCGGAACCACCCATCACGCCGGGAGTCAGGAGGACGGGATGGTGTCCGGGGGGAGGCGGTAGACGGAGACGTGGGAGCGGGACTCGGCGGTGAACTCGGTGCCCGACCAGTCCGCGTGCCGGCTCTCCAGCTCGAACCCCGCCAGCTGCGCCATGAGGTCGAGTTCGGCCGGCCAGATGTAGCGGTGCGGGGTGCGGAACAGCTCGGCCGCGTGCCCGTCCTCCCCGAACCTGAAGTGGTGCGAGACCACCTGCTGGTGCAGCACGTCGTAGGTGTCGAGGCCGAGGTAGCCGGGCTCGCTGTGGAAGACCGTGGCCTGCGTGCCCGGCGGGAGCTTGCGCAGCTCGGGCACCCACAGCTCGATCACGAACCGGCCGCCCGGCGTGAGGTGGCGGGCGGCGTTGCGGAAGCAGGCGATCTGTCCGGCCTGGGTGAGCACGTTGGAGATGGTGTTGAAGACCAGGTAGACGAGGCTGAAGCGGCCCGGCGCGACGGCGGTCGTCATGTCGCCGGTGATCACCGGGATGGTCGCTTCGTCCACCTTCGTGCGGAGCTGCTCGATCATCGGGGGCGACAGCTCGATGCCGGTGACGGGCACCCCCCGGGCCGCGAGCGGCACGGCCACGCGGCCGGTCCCGATGGCGAACTCCAGCGCGCGCCCGCCCTCGGCGAGCGCGGCGAGCCGGTCCACGGTCGGATTCAGGACCTCGGGCGCGAACATGCCGGTGCCCGGCGTGTCGTAGCGCCGGGCGGTCTCGGCGTTCCAGATCTCCTCTTGACGCATGGCGCCCACGATGGCCGCGCCCGCCGGATGATGTCCACCGGTTTTCCCGCCGGTACGCCCGCCGCGCGGCCGCTGCCGGCACCCCCGTGACCTGCCCGTCTTGCACGGGCCCTTGCATCTGAGGATGTACTCGTCCTACTAGTCATGATCTACAACGTAAAGGACCTCGATAAGATAATTTTTCAGACTTAGCTACTAAAAACTAAGGCGCGCCCAAGAGAGGCGCCGATGGTCTCTCCCGGGCGCGCCTCTTCGCGGCGTCAGCTCCAGGGGGCCGGTGGGGTCGAAGGGGATGCCGCCGGGCTGGCGCGGCCGAGCTGGTACTCCATGGAGGCGGTGCCGATCTCCAGGCGGGCGCTGCCGAAGTCGGTGTGGTGGACGAACGCGTCGCGGAAGCCGGCGTCGCCGCCGGAGACGCCGGGGTGGCCGTTCCAGCCGATGAGGCGGGGTAGAACCAGCCGCCGGTGGCGTTCTCGATGGCGTCGTCGGAGGCGTTGGCGAAGCGGAAGGCGTGGGTGCTCGCGCCGTCCTTGTGGGGTCGCGGGTCGCATCGGTTGGTGCGGGGTGGGGGGCGACCGGTGGGTGCACGGGGGTGTGCCCGGTCGGGGTGGCGCCGGTGTCCTGGATGTGCTGAGGTCTCGGGGTTTTTGGAATGCCCGGTGGTGGGGATTTGTGCGAGGATCTTTCCGCGTTTGTCCTGGTTTCCGGGTGTGAGGTGACGGATGTTCGAGGTTTCTCTGGGTGACGACGGCGCGGTGTTGCGGCCTCTGGAGCCGTGGCGGGCGGAGGAGCTCCTGGCGCACATGGATCGGGGGCGGGAGTTCATCGGCCGGTACATCGCGTTGCCGGACTCGGTGACGGATCTGGAGTCGAGCCGGTCGTTCCTGCGGGCGTACGCGGAGAAGGCGGCGGCCGACACGGGGCGGATCTTCGGCATCTGGGCGGACGGCAAGCTGGTCGGGGGCGTGCTCTTCCGGACGATGGACGTGCCGCGGGGGCTGGCCGAGGCGGGTTGCTGGCTGGAGCCGTCGGCGGTGGGCCGGGGCCTGGTGACGCGGGCGGCGCGGGTGATCATCGACTGGGCGGTGGAGGAGCGGGGCATCCACCGGGTGGAGTGGCTGGCCGCGGCGAGGAACGAGGGCAGCATCGCGGTGGCGCGGCGGCTGGGCATGACGAGGGAGGGCGTGCTGCGGGAGAGCTATCCGCACCGCGGGGAGCGGCACGACGTGGAGGTGTGGGCGGTGCTCGCGCCGGAGTGGCGCGCGGCCCGCCGGGGGCCGGCGGCCGGCTGAGGCTGAGACCGGCGCTCCCGGCCGGGGCCGGTGAGTCGAGGCCTGTGTTCCCGGCCGGGGTCGGTGAGGCGGGGCCTGTGTTCCCGGCGGGGGTCGGCGAGGCGAGGGCGGCGAGGCGGGCCGGTGTTCCAGGTTGGCCTGGGCAGGCGGGGCCGGCGTTTTGCCGGCCCCGAGCGGTGAGGTGGGTGCAGGGGCGGTCGGTGGCCGCCCTGGGGGTGGTCAGCCGAGCCGGCCGGGCCGGCAGGAGCCGGCGGCGTCGGTGAGGTCAGGCGGTGGCCGGTTCCCGGTGCCTGATGGGCCTGGTCACCTGTTTGGCCACGCAGGAGGGCATTCCGGCGGTGGCGCGGGCGGCCTCGCGGCGGTAGGCGCTGGGCGGCATGCCGACGAGTTCGGTGAAGCGGGTGCTGAAGGTGCCGAGTGAGGAGCAGCCGACCTCGAAGCAGACCTCGGTGACGCTGAGGTCGCCGCGGCGCAGCAGTGCCATGGCGCGCTCGATGCGGCGGGTCATGAGGTAGGAGTAGGGCGATTCGCCGTAGGCGCGGCGGAACTCGCGGCTGAGGTGTCCCGAGGACATGTTCACGCCGCGGGCCAGCGCTTCGACGTCGAGCGGCTGGGCGTACTCCCTGTCGATGCGGTCGCGGACGCGGCGCAGGCGCGCGAGGTCGCGCAGGCGCTGCCGGTTCGCGGCCTCGTCGGTCGTGGCGGATTTGGAAGGCACCTTCCCCATTCTCCCCGGCCGGCTCCCGGCTCGTCCACTCGGTGGGGGATCTTCCCGCAGCGCCGGCGGTGGTTCCGGGGGAGCGGATGGAACCGGGCCGTCCGGGCCGGGAAGATCACGGTGCATCGGCTCGATCCGGCCACCCATGTCGGGCGGCACAGCTACATCAGCCCGGAGGCGCGGCTGCCCGACGGCCGCAGCCATCTGGAGCGCACCACCGACACCGTGGTCGCGCTCGTCCGCGCCTGCCGCGCCGCGACCGCCGCCGCCGGGGAGGAGCACGCGCCGTGAGCCGCCGGGCCGCCCCGGCGGTGCTCGCCCCGGCGGTGCTCGCCCGTGGCAGCGCGTTCGTCCCTGGTGGTGCCGGCCGGCGAGAACCCGTTTGCCCGCATCGGGGGATAGGGGGTGACGAGGATTCGCGATTGGAGCACATGATCTTGATGACAGACCTGGAGTCCGACGACGCGGAGGTGATGGCACGTGCCCGCCAGGACCCCGCCGCGTTCTCGGTGCTGTTCGACCGGCACGCCCCCGAACTGCACCGGTACGTGACCAGGCGCTTGGGCGATTCCCTGGCCGACGACATCGTCGGCGAGACGTTCCTGGTGGCGTTTCGGCGGCTGGGCCGCTACGACACCTCCCACCGCGACGCCCGCCCCTGGCTGTACGGCATCGCCGCGAACCTCATCCACAAGCACCGGCGCGCCGAGGTCAGGGCCTACCGGGCGCTGGCCAGGAGCGGTGTGGACGAGGTTGCGGAGAGCTACGCGGAGCGGGTGGAGGCGCGGGTGTCGGCGGGGGCGGCGCACCGCAGCCTGGCCGGTGCGCTGACGCTGCTGTCGGCGGAGGACAGGGAGGTGCTGCTGATGGTCGCGTGGACGGATTTCACCTACGAGGAGGTGGGCAGGGCGCTGGGAATCCCCGTCGGCACGGTGCGCTCCCGGTTGCACCGTGCCAGGAGGAAGACCCGCGCCGCTTTGGGCGGGGTCGACCCGTCGGCTGTCGAGGAGAAGGGGAAGGCCCGTGGATGATCTGAAGCTGCTGGGGGAGCTGCGGGCGGATGCCCCGGCGCCGGACGCCGCCCGCCTGGATCGGCTGCGTCGCCGCATCGAGGTTGCGAGCGTGCCGCGGCCGGTGACGCGGCGGCGGTTCTGGGTGGCCCCGTCGATTCTGGCGGCGGCGACGGCTGCCGTCGGGACGATCGCGCTTCTGAACGGTGTCGAGCGGCCTGCCGTTTCACCACCCGTCATCGTGGAGACGGTTCCCGTGCGGGCCGAGGTGGTGCTGCGACAGGCGGCTCTCGTGGCCGAGCGGCGCCGGGCCGGTGACGCGCCACGTGCCGACCAGTGGATGTATCGCAAGGTGGTCGTCAAGCAGTCTGGCCAGGACACCCCCACGCTCCAGGAGTACTGGACCAGGTACGACGGTGCCGAGCAGGCGTTCCGCGAGAACGGGGGGCGGATGGAGGGGCACGCCATCGAGCCCGACCCGGACGACGACGACCTCGCCCCGCGGGAGTACGCCGCCAAGCTGGCCCGCCTGCCCACCGATCCGGACGCGCTGCTGGCCCACGTCAAGGGTGACCGGCACTGGAAGGTCAAGGCGGAAGACGACCCCGTCGGTGCGGAGAGCGCCGACGCGCGGGCGTTCCGGGTGCTGTCGGTCTACCTCGACCAGCAGCTCCCCATGCCGCCCAAGCTCGAAGCGGCGATCTTCAGGGCGTTCGCGAAGATCCCGGGCGTTCGCGTGGACATGGGTGTGCATGACGCGGCGGACCGGGCCGGGATCGGTATCAGCTACGACGGCGGCAACCAGCGGGACGCGGAAGGGCGGCTTGTGTCGCGGTCCTACGTGGTGCTGGACGCCGGCACGTACCGCTACCTCGGCAGGCGCGTGGACAACCTGCAAGACGACATCCTCGATGGCGAGATCCTCTCCAGGAAGGGCACCTCCTACGCCAGCGCCGAACTGGCCCGTGGGGTGGTCGAGGAGCCGGGGCAGGTGCCGGCTCAGAGGTCCTGATCCGTGAGAGGAGGCGGGCGGCGGCCGATCGTCCGGCGTGGTGCGTCCCACTAGGCTAGGAGGAACGCGGACGTGAGGGGCGGTCTGTCACCGTTCGCGCGGTGGTGATCGTGTCGTGCAGGCCGTGGTGAGGTCGGGAGATCGGTGTCGGGGGAGTTGCGCATCTCGCGCGCGAACGCACGGTTCCAGCAGTGGCAGGCGCTGCTGGGAAACCGGTCCAAGCGGCAGCGGGCCGGGGAGTTCCTGGTCCAGGGGGTGCGGCCGATCAGTCTGGCGGTCGAGCTCGGCTGGCCGGTGCGCGCGCTGATCTACGACGCCGACCGGCCGCTGTCGCAGTGGGCGGTCCAGACGCTGCAGGCGGCCGGCGGCGAGCGGGTGGCGATGGCCCCCGAGCTGCTGCGGGAGCTGGGTGGCAAGGACGACGACGTGCCCGAGCTGGTGGCGGTGGTGGAGCTGCCGGGTGACGATCTGTCCAGGATCGAGGTGGGGCCGTCGTTCCTGGGCGTGGTGTTCGACCGGCCCAACAGCCCCGGCAACGTCGGCACGATGGCGCGTTCGCTGGACGCGTTCGGCGGCGCCGGCCTGATCGTGACGGGGCACGCCGCCGACCCCTACGACCCCCGCTCGGTGCGGGCCTCCACCGGGTCGTTGCTGGCGCTGCCGGTGGTCCGCACCCACTCGCACCGCGAGGTGCTGGAGTGGGCGGCGCGGCTGCGCGCCCGGGGCCTGCCGCTGACCGTGGTCGGCACCGACGAGCACGGCGCCGACGACATCGCCGACCTCGACCTGACCGGCCCGACCCTGCTGGTCGTCGGCAACGAGACCACCGGGCTGAGCGCGGGATGGCGGCAGGGCTGTGACACGATGGCGCGCATCCCGATCACCGGCTCGGCCAGCTCGCTCAACGCCGCCAACGCCGCCACCGTGGTGCTGTACGAAGCCGCCCGCCAGCGCAACCGCCGGGCGGCGGGGGCGTGACCTATCGTCACGCCACCGTCAGAGGCGACTACGAGCGGCTGGCCAGCGGTGCGGTGCTGCATTCGGCCCCCGGGTTCCCCGCCTTCCCGGTGCGGCCGGCCAGCGAGATCTTCCAGCGCGCGCTGGCGCTGCGCGGCGGCGACCGTCCCGCCGTGTTGTGGGACCCGTGCTGCGGCAGCGGCTACCTGGTGACCGTCCTGGCGCTGCTGCACCGCCGGCGGGTCGCCTCGGTGCTGGCCTCCGACGTCGATCCCGGGGTGCTGCGGCTGGCCGGGCGCAATCTCGGGCTGCTGACCGGGGCCGGCCTGGCGGGCCGGGCCGCCGAGCTCGACGAGCGGGCCGCCCGGTTCGGCCGGCCGTCGTACGAGGCGGCGGCGCGGGCCGCCCGCGAGCTGGCCGCCGCTCTGGCGGCCGGCGGCGGTGACGTGCCGCACGCGGTGCGCCGGGCCGACGTGTTCGATGCGGAGGCGCTGCGCCGGGCCCTGGACGGCGACCCTCCGGCCGCTGCCCCCGACATCGTGATCACCGACGTGCCCTACGGGGAGCAGACCCACTGGCGCGGGCCGGGCGCGGCGGCCGGGATCGCGGGCCTGCCGGCCGCCCTGACGGCCGTGCTCGCGCCGGGCGCGGTGATCGCGGTGACGGTGCGGGGCCGCAAGGTCCCGGTGGACGGCGGGCCGCGCCCCAGCGCCTCCTTCAAGATCGGCACCCGGGCCATCGCGTTGTTCCGCGTGGCGGGCTGACGGAACGAGGACGGCGGGGGCGGGCGTTTCCGCGGCGGGCTGCGGGGCACCCGCCTTGCATGATGCGTGAACTCCTGAAAGGCGCAGTCGGTGGTGCCGTCGCGACGGCGGCGATGAGCGCGGTCATGGTGGCGGGCAGCCGTGCCGGTCTCATGCCTGACCAGCCGCCCAAGCGCATCGCCCGCGCGGTCCTGCCCGGCCAGCGCCACCGGCCCAAGACCGGCGAGGGTGTCGCGGGCGCGCTGGCCCACTTCGGCTTCGGCGTCACGGCCGGCTCCCTGTACGGCACGCTGAGCAGGGGACACCGCCTCCCCGTGGCGGCCGGGGCGGGCTACGCGCTGGCCATCTGGGCCTCCAGCTATCAGGGCTGGGTCCCGAAACTGGGCATCCTGCCCCCGGCCTCGCGGGACCGGCCCGGCCGCCAGGCGGTCATGGTCGCCGGCCACCTGGTGTACGGGGTCACCCTGGCGTTGATGGTGAACCGGCTCAACGCCCGCGCCGCCACGCCGTGACGGGCGGCGGCCGGGCGGTCATCGGTCTCTTAGAGGAGGACGGCCGGGGAGGACGGCCGGGGAATCACCCGTCCTCCTCCTTGAGCCGTTCGAAGACGAGCTGGGTGCGGCGCACGGCGCGCACGGTGTACACCTGGGAGATCAGCTCGGGGGTGAGCACCTGGTCCGGCGGGCCGCCCGCCAGCACGCGGCCGGCGCTCATGACGTACAGGCGGTCGCAGAACGCGGCGGCCTGGTTGAGGTCGTGCAGCACGGCCAGCGTGGCCAGGCCCAGCTCGGCGCCCAGCTCGCGCACCAGGTGCAGGATCTCCAGCTGGTGGCGGACGTCCAGGTGGGAGGTGGGCTCGTCGAGCAGGAGCAGGCGGGTCTCCTGCACCAGGGCGCGGGCGACGAGGGCGCGCTGCTTCTCCCCGCCCGACAGGGTGGCGTAGATGCGCTCCTGCGCGCCCGCCAGGCCGACCCGGTCCAGGGCCCGCGCGCACCGCTCCTCGTCCTCGGCGGCGGCGCGCTCGTACGGGGTGCGGCCCATGAGCACCACCTCCCCGACGGTGAAGTCGAGCTCGGCGGGCGTCTCCTGGGCGACGACGGCGGTGCGCCGGGCGGACTCGCGCCAGGACAGGCCGTGCACGTCATCGCCGTCCACGGTGATGAGCCCGGACGCCGGCCGCAGCGCCCGGTAGATCGTGCGCATCAGGGTGGACTTGCCGCAGCCGTTCGGCCCGACCAGGCAGACGAACTCGCCGTCGTCCACCAGCAGGTCGGCCTCGTGCACGATGGGGCGGCCGTCGAGGTGCACCGACACGCCCCGCACGTCGAGCCTCATCCGACGGTCACCGCCCGGTCCACGGAGCGGCGGCGCAGCAGCCACAGGAAGAACGGCACGCCGAACAGCGCGGTGACGATGCTCAGCGCCAGCTCCTGCGGCGCGTTGATGGTGCGCGCCGCGAGGTCCACGAGCTGCAGGAACGCCGCCCCGAGCAGCGCGGTGACGGGCAGCACCCGGCGGTGGTCGGCGCCGACGAGCAGGCGGGCCGCGTGCGGCACGATCAGCCCGACGAACGCGATCGCGCCGCTGGTGGCCACCAGCACGCCGACCAGCAGGGAGGTCAGCACGAAGAGCGTGATCCGCAGGCGGTGCACGTTGACGCCGAGGGAGACGGCGGTCTCCTCGCCGGCGGTCAGCGCGTTGAGCTGCCGGTGCTGCAGCAGCAGGTAGACCAGGCCGGCGGCCAGGACGGCCGTGGGCAGCGGCAGCATCTCCCAGCGGGCCCCGCCGAGGCTGCCCATCAGCCAGAACAGCACCTGCTGGGCCGCCCGGCCGCTCTGGGCCTGCTGGAGCACGAAGCTGTAGAGGGCCTGGAAGAGGTAGGCCAGCGCCACCCCGGCCAGCACCAGCCGGGACGGCGTGATCTTGCCGGAGCGCTGCGCCAGCACGTACACCAGCCCCAGGGCCAGCAGGGAGCCGGCGAAGGCCGCGCCCGACAACGACAGCCCGCCCAGCGTCCCGGCGCCCAGGATGAGCACGAGCACCGCCCCGAACGAGGCGCCGGAGGAGATGCCGAGCAGGAACGGGTCGGCCAGCGGGTTGCGCACCAGCGCCTGCAGCACCGCTCCGACCACCGCCAGCCCGGCCCCGACCAGCAGCGCCAGCAGCGCGCGCGGCAGCCGGAACTCCCAGACGATCTGCTCCTGCACCGGCGTCCAGGTGTGCGGGACCAGGCCGGGCACCAGGCGGTCGGCGACGATGCCCCACGTCTGCGGCAGCGCGACGGGCACCGCGCCGATGCTGACGGCCAGCCACGTCGCGGCGACCACGGCCACGGCCAGCGCGGCGACGAGCGCGGTGTACCGGGCGCGCCGGCGGGGCCGGGCGCCGCCCGCGGGCTTGGCCGGGGCGCGCTCCTGCCGGGTTTCGCTGGTCATGACGTGAACGCGTCGGGGTGCAGGAAGCGGGCGATGTCGACGATCGCCAGGAGGTTGCGGTAGCCGGGGTGCTGGGCGGCCACCGGCACCGGGAGCACCCGCTTGTCCTTGGCGGCGGGGCTGTTCCTGGCGATGGACAGGGCGTCGGCGGTCTTGGCCTCGATGCTGGGCATCGTCTCGCCGCGCAGGGTGGCGTACTCGCTGACCAGGATGGCCTCGGGCTGCGCGGCGCTGATCTGCTCCACGCTGACCTCGGTGTAGTCGCCCTTGACGCCGGCCAGCACGTTCTGCCCGCCGGCGGCGGTGATCATCTGGTTGGTGATGCCGGAGCCGCCGTAGGCGTTGATCGGCCCCTTGCCGCCGTCGGTGGCCAGCACCTTGACCGGCGGCCGGCCGGCGACGCGGGCGCGGACGTCGTCGAGCTTGCCGCGCAGCTCGGCGACCAGCTTGTCGGCGCGGTCGGAGACGCCGAAGATCTTGCCGAGGTTCTGCAGGTCGGTGAAGGTGTCGTCGAGGGTGAACTCGAGCGTCTCCTCCGGGCTGCACCAGCCGCCGAGGATGTAGACGGGCGAGCCGGCGGCGTCGAGCTCCTCCACGGTGGCGTAGCCGCCGCCGGCGTCGAAGCTGGCCATCGCGTTGTCCAGGACGAAGTCCGCGCCCTGGGCGAGCATGACCTCCTTCTGCGGCAGCATGATCGTCGAGGAGATCTCGGGGATCTTGTCGTAGATCTCCTTCTGGCCGGGCAGGAACGCGCTCTCGGAGAAGTTCGTCCGCCCCTTGATCCGGTCGCCGAGGCCGAGGGCGGCCAGGGTCTCCAGGGCGGGGTGGTAGCCGGTGACGACCTTGGCGGGCGGCTTGTCGAAGGTGAGCTTGCGGCCGCAGTTCTCGACGGTGACGGGGAAACCGGCCTGCGGCGCGGCGGCGGGGGCGGCTTGCCGGGCGGCGGGCGCCTGCCCGCAGGCCGTCAGCGTCAGGACCGCCGTGGCCAGGGCGAGCAGCTTCCTCATGATCCGGCTCCCGCCCGTGACGGTGCGCTGTCGCGAGTGGGCGGCGTGGGCGGGGTGGTGCGGGGCGGGCGGATCATGCGGTGCGTCTCCGGAAAGTGCGACGTGGGACGATTGCTACTGGCACCGCCATTCTGCCCATACGTCGCAATTGCCAGCAAATTGCATGAAGCCTCCCAGTACGCCCGGGGCGTGAAGGGATGGCACGGGCGTTGGGAGGCGTGTCCGTGGCGATGCCGGAGCCGTACGGGGCCGCGCCCGTTCTGTGCGGCGGGGAGAGGCGGCGTTTGCGGGGTGGGAGAGGGCGGCGCCCGCCTGGCCCCGCGGACCAAGCTCAGGTCAGGCGGGCGTCGCCGGCATCAGGCTAGACGCCGCGGGCGGCGTCGTAGCGGGCGATCACGTCGGTCCAGTTGATCAGGCCCCACAGTTTCTCCACGTAGTCCGGGCGGACGTTGCGGTACTGCAGGTAGTAGGCGTGCTCCCAGGCGTCGAACACCAGCAGCGGGGTGGTGTTCATGCCGACGTTGCCGTGGTGGTCGTAGACCTGCTCGACCACCAGGCGGCGGCCGAGCGGCTCCCAGGCCAGCACGCCCCAGCCGGAGCCCTGCACGGTCGCCGTGGCCGTGGTGAGCTGCTTCTTGAAGGCGTCGAAGGAGCCGAAGTGCTCGGTGATCGCCTCGCCCAGCTCGCCGTCGGGGCGGTCGCCGCCGTCGGGGGACAGGTTCTGCCAGAAGATCGTGTGCAGGACGTGCCCGGACAGGTTGAACGCGAACGTCTTCTCCAGCCCGACCAGGCCCCCGAACTCGCCCTTGTCGCGCGCCTCGGCCAGCCGCTCCAGGGTGTCGTTGGCGCCCTTGACGTAGGCCGCGTGGTGCTTGGCGTGGTGCAACTCCAGGATCTCGCCGGTGATCGCGGGCTCCAGGGCCGCGTAGTCATAGGGCATGTCGGGGAGGGTGTACTGACCCATGGCTGACTATCCTCCAAAGATTATTAGTTGCAAACTCTTTGCAACAACCATAGCCCCGCAACTGGTTCGCGTCATGCGCGGCAGGCCGAACGGCTCATGTCCTGTACGGCGGGCCGGCCGGCCCGCGTCATGCGCGGCACGCCGGCGACGTCCCCGGCCCGGCGCCTCCGGGGCCGGGCCGGGGATCCGCTCAGGAGGGTTCCGGGGGCGTCTCCTGGAGGCCGGCGAGGTGGGTGCGGATCGCCGCGGCGCTGGTCTCCTCGTCCTCCGTGTGCTCCAGTCCCAGGGCGGTGAGGACGGACAGCGCCCGGCGCCAGTGATGACCGGCCTGCTCGCGCCGGCCGAGCGCGTGGTAGGCGTGGGCCAGGCCGTCGTGCGCCCGCGCCTGGTCCCGCGGCTGGCCGAGCCCGGTGGCCAGGTCCAGGGCCGCACGGTGCCTGCCGAGAGCCCCGCGCGGGTCCCCGAGCGCCCCGGCCAGCCGGCCCAGCCCCTGCAGAGCCTCGAACTGCCAGTTGCGGTTGCCGATCCGCCGCGCGATCTCCAGCGCCTCCCCGTACGCCTCACCGGCCTGCTCGTGACGCCCGAACCGCAGGTGGATGGCGCCCAGCGAGATGACGATGCCCAGCGTGGTGACCATGTCGACGTCCACGCTGCGGCTGCCGATGGAGCGGCTCAGGTTCAGCGCCAGGGTGAAGCAGGCCGTCGCCTCCTCGTAGTTCCCCCGCAGGCGCTGAATGTGCCCGAGCCCGCTCAGCGCCCGCAGCTCCCCGGTCGGATGGCCGATGGCGCGGGCCAGCTCCATCGCCCGGGTGAACGCCTCGGCGGCCTGCGCGTGCCGTCCCTGGTCCCGGGCGATCCAGCCCCGCCCGGCCAGCGCCTCCATCTCGCCGACCCGGTGGCCCGCCGTACGGGCCAGGGCCAGGGCCTGCTCGAAGCAGTGCACGGACTCGGCGTAGCGGCAGCCCAGCCGGTGGAGGTGGCCGAGCCCGATCAGGGCCCGCAGCTCGCCCACCCGGAGCCGCGTGGTGCGGGCGATCTCCAGCGCGTACGTGAAGCCGTCGAAGGCCTCGGCGTTGCGCCCCTGGCCCCGGTAGACCTCGCCGAGACCCAGCAGGGCGGTCAGCTCCCCGGCCGGGTCGCCCGCCCTCCTGGCCACGACCAGCGCCAGGCCCAGGACGGAGGCCGCCTCGTCGTACCGGCCCCGGTTCCACAACCAGCGCTGCAGGGCCGCCGACAGGCGCAGCACGTGATCGGGCCGGCCGTGATCGGCCGCCAGCCGTACCGTGGCCAGGAGATTGCCCGCCTCGGCCTCCAGCCAGGCCGCGGCGCCGGCGGGCGCGGGCCGGTCCAGGGAACGGGACGGGGGTAAGGGAGAGCCGGTCGTCCCGGGCGGGGTGGCGGGGGGCGTGGCGGCCTCGTAGGGGTACAGGGCGTTCATGGCCGCCGTCACCGCGTGGCCGTAGTGGTCGAACAGGCGGGTCAGGGCGGCCCGGCGCGCCGCCTCGCCCTCCTCGGCCGCCGCCGCCCGCCCGGCGTGGTCGCGTACGAGGTCGTGGAAGCGGTAGCGGCCGAGCTCCGGCTCCTGCAGCAGGTGCACGTCGATCAGCCGTTCGAGGACCCGCCGGGCGGCGGGCACGTTCACGCCGAGGAGGGCCGCCGCCGCGCCGGCCGCCAGGTCGGCGCCCGGATGGAGGCTCAGCAGCCGGTAGGCCCGCCGCTGCTCGCCGGTGAGCTGCCTGAAGGACAGCTCCAGCGCCGCGGTGACGCTGCGCTGCCCGGCCTCGAGCTCGCCCAGGCGGTCGTCCTGCTCGCGCAGCCGCTCCAGGAGATGGGCGACGCTCCAGGCGGGGAAGGCCCGCAGCCGGGCCGCGGCCAGCCGGATCGCCAGCGGGAGCAGCCCGCACAGGCCCACCAGCTCGTCCAGCGCCCTGCCCGGCGTGCCGGCCAGCCGCTCGTCACCCGCGGTACGGGCGAACAACGTGATGGCGTCCGCCACCGGCAGGACGTCCAGCGACACCGTGTGCGCCCCGTCCAGGCCGGTCAGCCGCCGCCGGCTGGTGATCAGCACCCGGCACGCCGGGCCGCCCGGCAGCAGCGGCCGCACCTGCTCCTCGCTGACGGCGTTGTCCAGGACGATCAGGACCTTCCGGTCCGCCAGCAGGCTGCGGTACAGCGCGGCGCGATCGTCCGGGTGGGAGGGGATCTCCTCACCCGGCACCCCCAGGGCGCGCAGCAGGCGGCCGAGGGCGTCCCCCGGCTCCACCGGCTCGACCCGCGGATGGCAGCCGTGCAGGTCGAGGAAGACCTGCCCGCCGGGGAAGCGCGGCGCGAGCCGGTGGGCGGCGTGCACGGCCAGGGCGGTCTTCCCGATCCCCGCCATCCCGTCGATCGCCATGATCCGCACACCCCCGCCGGTCTCCACGGCGGCCCCGGCCACGGCGGCCCTCAGGCCGCTCCCGGCCCCGGCGGCACCCACGGCGCCCCCGGTCTCCACGGTGCCCCCGGTCTCCACGGTGCCCCCGGTCGCGGTCTCGGCTTTCGGCTCCGGGGCGGTTTCCGTTCCCATGGCGTCCAGGAGCGCCAGTTCGGCCGAGCGGCCCACGAACACCGGCACATCCGCGGGTAGCTGGCGCGGCGTCGACACGCCGTGCCCCGGCGCGGCGCCGCCCGGCCCGGCGGGGACGGCCGCGGCGCCGGGAGCCGGCGCCGGGTCGTCGGGGCGTCGTTCTCCGACCGGGACGCGCTGCTGACCGGCACGGGACGGCGCGCCCCGACCCTCGCCGAGCGGGCCGAGCTGGGCGACCTGGCCAAGCGGCTCCCGCTCGTCCTCGGCTGAGCCCCGCCGAACCGCCCGCACACGCCCCGCGCCGCCGCACACGCACCTGGCCGCCCGCCTGCGCACCGGGGCGTTCGCCTGCGCACCCGGGCGTCCGGCCGCGCCGACCCCGTACGTGATGCCGCTCACATTCCGGCGGACGCGTCACACTCCGGGCGCTCCCGCGCTCTCAGGAGGCGTGAGCGAAGGAGACCCGCGATGACCCAGGCGACGACCCGCGCGATGACCCACGCGATGACCCACGCGACGACCACGCCCCGGACCGGCGCGGGACCGGCGCGGGCGGCCCGCCATGCGTGAGACCGGCGCGGCAGCCGGAGCGGCCGGGGCGGCCGAGGTGTTCGCCGGGCACCGCGAGCTGTTGTTCTCGATCGTCTACAACATGCTCGGCACCGTCGGCGACACCGAGGACGTGCTGCAGGAGACCTGGCTGGCCTGGTCGGGGCGCGACCCGGACACGATCGGCAACCCGCGCGCCTACCTGGTGCGCATCGCGGTCAACCAGGCGCTCGCCCACCAGAGCGCGCTGCGCCGGCGCAAGGAGACGTACCTGGGACCCTGGCTGCCCGAGCCGCTGGTCGCCGCGTCCGACGCGGCCGAGCCGGCCGTGCGGGCGGAGTCGGTGTCGATCGCGCTGCTGGTCGTGCTGGAGACGCTGACGCCGCTGGAGCGGGCGGTGTTCGTCCTGCACGAGGTCTTCGCCTACCAGCACACCGAGATCGCCGCCATGCTGGACCGCAGCCCCGCCGCGATCCGGCAGCTCGCCCACCGGGCCCGCGAGCACGTGCGGGCCCGCCGCCCCCGCGCCCGCGTCGACCGGCGCATCCACCGGGAGGTGACCGAGCGCTTCATCGAGGCCGCGTTCGGCGGCGACCTGGCCGCGCTGATGGACCTGCTCGCCCCCGACGTCACCCTGTGGCCCGACGGCGGCGGCAAGTCGCCGGTCGGCGCGCCCCGCCCCATCCACGGCCGGGACAAGGTCGCCAGGACCCTCGTCACCGGCGCGCGCACCACCCACGGCGTGCGGATCAGGTACCGGCAGGTCAACGGCGACCCCTCGGTGGTGGTCTTCACGAAGGACGCGCCGTTCGCGGTGATGGTGCTCGACCTCGACGCCGCCGGCGCGCGGGTGCACGACGTGTACGTCGTCAGCAACCCCGACAAGCTCGCCTCCATCCCGCCTCAGGACCCGGAATGACCCCCGGCGGCGGCGTCGAGCACGGCCTTGAGCGACGCCTCCAGGATGTCCATCCCGGCGTGCAGGTCGTCCTCGGCGATCGTGAGCGGCGGGGCGATGCGGAAGATGCCCCCCATCCCGGGCAGTTGCACGATGTTCATGTGCAGGCCGCGTTCGAGGCAGGCCGTGGTGATCGCCTGGCCGAGCGCGTCGGCGGGTGCCTTGCCGCGCTTGTCCCGGACGAGTTCGAGCCCCTGGAGCAGGCCCCGGCCGCGGACGTCGCCGACGACCTCGTGGCCGTCGCGCAGCGCCAGCAGCCGTTCGGTGAGCTGCCCGCCCAGCCGCGCGGACCGCTCGACCAGGTTCTCGCGTTCGATGACGCGCAGCACGGTCAGCGCGACGGAGGCCGCCAGCGGGTCGGAGACGTGCGTGGTGTAGAAGAGGAAGCCGCGCTCGTGGCAGACCTGCTCGATCCGCTCCGTCGTGACGACGGCCGCCACGGGCAGCCCGGCGCCGAGGGTCTTCGACAGCGTCAGGAGGTCGGGGACGACGCCGTCGCGCTCGAACGCGTACATCGTCCCGGTGCGCCCCAGGCCCGTCTGCGCCTCGTCGAGGATGAGCAGCATGCCGCGCTCGTCGCACCGCTCCCTGAGACGGCGCAGGTAGCCGGGCGGCAGGTCGATGATCCCGCCCGAGGACAGGACGGGCTCGACGAGGCAGGCCGCGAGGCTGCCGGCGGACTGCCGGTCGACCAGGGCGAAGCCGTAGTCCAGCTCGGCCTCCCAGTCGTAGGAGCCGTCGGGGGAGCGGAACGGCGAGCGGTAGGCGTTCGGCGTGGGCAGCACGAGGTTGCCCGGCGCGGGCGGGCCGTAGCCGCGCCGGCCGGCCGAGAAGGTCGCCGAGGCCGCCCCCTGGGTCATGCCGTGCCATGAGCGGTCGAAGGAGACGACCTCGTAGCGGCCGGTGGCGAGCTTGGCCATCTTGATCGCGGCCTCGTTCGCCTCGGCGCCGGTGGTCAGCAGCATCATCTTGCCCAGCGCGGGCGGCAGCGTCGCGGTGAGCGCGGCGGCCAGCTCCAGCAGCGGGGGGCTGAGCATGCCGCTGTAGAGGTGGTCGAGCGTGGCCGCCGCGGCCGAGACCGTGGCCACGACGTCCGGGTGCGCGTGGCCGAGGATGGCGCTCATCTGGCCGGAGGTGAAGTCGAGGATGGGCCTGCCCTGCCGGTCGTAGACGTAGGAGCCGGCCGCCCGCTCGATGACGCGCGGGGTGAAGGCGGCTCCGTAGCGGATCAGGAGGCGGTCCGCCTCGTCCCAGAACGTCGCGTCCATCGCCGCTCCTCTCCACCGGGGACGGCGCCGCGTCCCGTGCCGGATGCCATCTTCGATCACACGCGCGAGCCGGAACAAGCGGCGCGGGCGTCTCCCGCCTGGCCGCCCAGGAGGAGGTCGCCGGGAACCTGCTCCTGCTGGAGCTGGACTTCCTGCGCCGCCACCTCACCGCACCCGGGGACGGGCGGTCAGGGCATGCCGAGCGACTCCTCCAGGTAGGCCATCGCCCCCACGGGCTCCTCGGCGAAGAAGACCAGGTCGGTGAGGGGACGCGGCAGGAAACCCTCGTCCTCCATGCGCCGGAACTGCTCCTTGAGCCCGTCGTAGAAGCCCGCCGTGTTGAGCAGCACGACGGGCTTGTCGGTGTGCCCGTGCTTCTTCAGCTCCAGGATCTCGGTGGCCTCGTCCAGCGTGCCGGTGCCGCCGACCATGATGACCACGGCGTCGGCCTTTTCCAGCAGCAGCTTCTTGCGCTCGGCGAGGTCGGCCGCGATCACCATGTCGTCCACCCCGCGGCGCGCCTTGGCGGCCAGGAAGTCCACCGAGACGCCCATGAGCCGCCCGCCCGCCTCGTGCACCCCGTCGGCCACCACCTTCATCAGGCCCACGTCGGAGCCGCCCCACACCAGCGTGTGGCCGCCCCTTCCGACCAGCTCGGCGAACTCGCGGGCGGGCCGCGTGTAGGTCTCGGACAGGTCGGCGGCGGACAGGAAGACACAGATGTTCATGGGCACCACCGTAAGGGGACGCAAGGGACGCCCCGTACGCCGGTGGCGCCCCGGCCCATGCGCCGGGCCGGGGCGCCGGGCCCAGGTGCCGGGCCGGGGCGTCGGGGTTCGGCTGTCCGGCTGTGGTGCCGGGCTCAGGCGTCTGGTTCAGGTGTCGGCGAGCAGGATCGCCGGGTTCTCCACGCAGTCGGCCACGTGGCGCAGGAACCCGCCGGCCGCGCCGCCGTCGCAGACCCGGTGGTCGAAGGTGAGCGAGAGCTGGGCGATCTTGCGGGGGACGACCGCGCCGTCGCGCACCCAGGGCCGGTCGATGACGCGGCCGACGCCGAGGATCGCCGCCTCGGGATGGTTGATGATGGGCGCGGAGCCGTCCACGCCGAAGACGCCGTAGTTGTTGAGCGTGAACGTGCCGCCGGTCAGCTCCTCCGGGCCCAGCCTGCCGGCGCGGGCCAGGCCGGTGAGCCGGGCCAGCTCGGCGGCGAGCCGGGCGGTGGTCATGAGGTGCGCGTCGCGGACCACGGGGACCACCAGGCCGCGGTCGGTCTGGGCGGCGAAGCCGAGGTTGACGTGGCCGTACCTGACGATCTCGGACCGGGCGGCGTCCACCGTGGAGTTCAGCTCGGGGAAGCGGCGCAGGCCGTCCACGCAGATGCGGGCCAGCAGGGCCAGCAGGCCGATGCCGAGGCCGGGGCGGGAGCGCTTGAGCGCGTCCCTGGCGGCGACCAGGTCGGTGGCGTCCACGTCCACCCAGGTGGTGGCGTCGGGGATCTCGGCGCGGCTGCGGCTCAGCTTCTCGGCCGCCGCCCGCCGCAACCCGCGCAGCGGAACCCGCTCCGCCACCAGCCCCCCGCCCCGCCCGGCCGCCCCACCCAAGCCCTGCCCGGAGGGCGACCCAGCGGGGGAGCCGGCGGGGGAACCGGCGGGGAAGGCCGTGGGGGACCCGGTGGGCGAGTCGGCGGGCGAGTCGGCGGGGAAGGCCGTCGGGGAGGTGGCGGGGGTTCGGGCGGCGATGGCCTGCTCGACGTCGCGGCGCAGGATGACGGCGTGAGGACCGGTGGGGGTGACGCCGGTGAGCTCGATCCCGTGCTCACGGGCGATCCTCCGCACCAGCGGCGAGATCACCCGTGGCGCCTGCCCCTCCTCCGGCGCCTGCTCCCGCCCGGGACGGGGACCGCCGGAGGGATGCTCGGGCGGGTCTTCAGCGACGGCCAGGGATTCGGCCGGGTGAGCCGTGGTGGGGCGCGCAGCCGAGGGGCGGCGGCGCCGGCGGGTGCGGGCGGTGTGGCCGGTGCCGTAGCCGATGAGGACGTTGCCGGAGCCGGCGCGTTCCTCCTCCCGGTACCGCGCCGCCGCCGGGTCCTCGGCGGGCACGTTCCGGGCGGCCGGGTCACCGGCGGGGACGCCTCGGGTGTCCAGGTCTCCGGCGGTGATGCCTCCAGGGTTCGGCTCTTCAGTGGTGATGCCTGCGGGGTCCGGGTCTTCGGTGGTCGCGTCCGCAGGGGCCGCGGGGCCGATCTCGATGAGGGGCTCGCCGACCGACAGGACGGCGCCGGCCTCGGCGTGCAGGGCCAGCACGGTGCCCGCGTACGGGACGGGCACCTCCACGGCGGCCTTGGCCGTCTCGACCTCCACCACGATCTGGTCGATCTCCACCGTGTCGCCGACCCCGACCTTCCAGTGGATGATCTCGGCCTCGGTCAGCCCTTCGCCGAGGTCGGGCAGGCGGAACACCTGGCGGGTGGCCGTGACGGTCATGACGCCTCCCCGCCCAGGTGCAGCACGTCGGGCCGGTCGTCGAACTGCAGCCGGTCCACCGCGTCGAGGACCCGGTCGGCGTCCGGCAGGTGCGCGTGCTCCAGTTTCGGCGGCGGGTAGGGGATGTCGAACCCGGTCACGCGCAGCACGGGCGCGGCCAGCGAGTGGAAGCAGCGCTCCTGGACGCGGGCCGCGATCTCCGCGCCCACGCCGGCGAACCCCTGGGCCTCCTGGATCACCACGCACCGCCCCGTCCTGCGTACGGAGGCCGTGACGGTCTCGTCGTCGAACGGCACGATCGTGCGCAGGTCCACCACCTCCAGGGAGAGGCCGTCGGCGGCGGCAGTCTCGGCGGCCTGCAGCGCGACCGGCACGCCGGGGCCGTAGGCGACGAGCGTCGCGTCGCGGCCCGCGCGGCGCACCACCGCCCGCCCGAAGCCGGGGGCGCGCCGGGCGCCGGGGGTGAAGGCTTCCTTGGCCCAGTAGAGCCGCTTGGGCTCCATGAAGATCACCGGGTCGGGGTCGGCGATGGCGTCGCGCAGCAGCCAGTACGCGTCCTCCACCGTGGCCGGCGTGACGACCTTCAGGCCGGGCGTGTGGGCGTAGTACGCCTCGCTGGAGTCGCAGTGGTGCTCGACGCCGCCGATGCCGCCCGCGTACGGGATGCGGATCACCATCGGCAGCGTCACCCGGCCCCGGGTGCGGTTGCGGGTCTTGGCCACGTGGGAGGCGATCTGCTCGAAGGCCGGGTAGGCGAAGGCGTCGAACTGCATCTCCACCACCGGGCGGAAGCCGCCCATGGCCATGCCCACCGCCAGCCCCGCGATGCCGGACTCGGCCAGCGGCGTGTCGAAGCACCGCTCCTCGCCGAACTCCTTGGTCAGCCCGTCGGTGATGCGGAACACGCCGCCCAGCGGCCCGACGTCCTCGCCGAAGACGAGCACCCGCTCGTCCTCGCGCAGCGCGTCGCGCAGCGCCGCGTTCAACGCCTGCGCCATCGACATGGAGCCGGGCACGGCCGCGGCCCGGGCCTGGGCAGGAGGCGCGGACGGGGCCGGGGGCGCAGGGGCCGGGGGCGCGGGGGCCGGGGGCGCGGACGGGGCCGCCGTCGCAGCGGCGGGCACGGACGCCGGCCCGGACGCCGAGGCCGGTCCGGCTGCCGGTGCGGGCGCGGACATGGGGATCGTGGTCATGTCACTCCTCCGTGGCGGTCAGCTCGGCCGCCAGCAGCGCGCGCTGCTCGCGCAACTGCGGCGTCGGGACGGCGAAGACGTGCTCGAACAGCTCGAACGGATCCGTCTCCGGCTCGGCGTTCATGCTGTCGCGCAGCCGCGCGGCGTACTCCTCGGCGGCCTCGTGGGCGGCGGCGACGCCCGCCTCGTCCAGCAGGCCCCGGCCGCGCAGGTAGGTCTCCAGCCGGGCCAGCGGGTCGGCGGCCAGCCACCGCTCGACCTCCCCGGCGTCGCGGTAGCGGGTGGCGTCGTCGGCGTTGGTGTGCGGGTCCATCCGGTACGTGTGCGCCTCCACCAGGAACGGCCCGCCACCGTCACGGGCGTGCCGGACGGCCTCGGCCAGCACGGCCAGCACCGCCACCAGGTCGTTGCCGTCCACCTGCTCGGAGCGGACGCCGTACCCGATGCCCTTGTAGGCGAGCGCGGGGGCGGCGCTCTGGCGGGCCAGCGGCACCGAGATGGCGTACTTGTTGTTCTGCACGAAGAACACGACCGGGCAGCGCAGCACGGCCGCGTAGTTGAGCGCCTCGTGAAAGTCGCCCTCGCTGGTGCCGCCGTCGCCGATGAAGGCCATCACGACGGCGTCCTCGCCCCTGCGGCGCAGCGCCTCGGCCATGCCGACGGCGTGGATGGTCTGGGTGGCCAGCGGCGTGCACTGGGGGGCGACGCGGGTGGCGGCGGGGTCGTAGCCGCAGTGCCAGTCGCCGCGCAGCAGGGTGAGCACCTCGACGGGATCGAGGCCGCGCGCCACCAGCGCCACGCTGTCGCGGTAGGTGGGAAACAGCCAGTCGGCGGCGCGCAGCGCGAGCACGCCGCCGACCTGGCAGGCCTCCTGGCCGCGGCTGGAGGGGTAGACGGCCAGCCGGCCCTGCTTGGTCAGGGCGGTCGCCTGGCGGTCGAAGCGGCGGCCGAGGACCATCCGGCGGTAGCCCTCTGCCAGCAGCTCGTCCGCGGGCGCCCGGTATGCGGTGGGCGGGTCGACGGCGGTGCCGTCCTCGGCGACGAAGCGCACGGGGACGGGCGCGGGGAGAAGACCGTCGACCACCTGACGATGGACCATGGCGACGCTCGCTTTCGCTGGACGTTTGACAAGAGAAGCGTCCGCCCGGCGAGCCACCTGTTCAAGACATCGGGCACGATAGGCGACAAATGGCCTCAGAGTGGCCTTACCGGTGCCAAATGTCGATCCACGGACGGAGTGACGGGCGACACACCGGACGTTTTGCCCGGCAGGCGCGGCCCGGGACAAGCCCCGGGCCTTGCCCCCTTCCGCGCCCGGGGTCAGCGCCCCTTCCGCGCCCCGGGGTCAGCCCCGGGCCTTGCCCCATTCCGCGCCCCGGCCGCGGGCCTCGTCGAAGACGAGCCACGTCCGCGTGGCCCGTACGCCCGGGATGTCCTGGACGCGTTCGAGCACCACGTGCCGCAGCACCTCGTTGTCCGGCGTCCTGACCAGCACCAGGAGGTCGTAGTCGCCGCCGACCATGGCGATGTGCTCGACGTAGGCGATCTCGCGCAGCCGCGCCGACACCTCCCGCCAGGCGTTCTGCTCGATCGTCACCGACACGTACGCGCTGGTGCCCAGCCCCGCCTTCGCCGGCGCGAGCTCGGCCCGGAACCCCGTGATCACGCCGTCGTCCAGCAGCCGGCCCAGTCGCGCGTAGGCGCTGGCGCGGGAGATGTGCACGCGCTCGGCCAGCGTGCGCACCGACACGCGGCCGTCACGCAGCAACTCGGCGATGATCGCGCGGTCCACCTCGTCGAGCGGCGCGGCGGAACGCCCGGGCCAGCTCGCGCCCGTGCTCTCGTCGGTCGACATCCGGCCTTCCTCGCGCCGTCCGGGAGTCCAAGTGTCGCTCATTGTGCCCGATCCGCTGGACGAATGGCTCCCGGCGGCGCGGGGAGGACCGTTCAGCGTCCCTCGAAGGTGGGTCTGCGCTTGGCCAGGAACGCCTCGACCGCCGCGGCGTGGTCGCCGCTCAGGCCCAGCCGGGCCTGGGCCTGCGCCTCGGCGGCCAGCGTCGCGCCGAGGTCCCGCTCCCACGACTGGGCGATGAGCCGTTTCGACGCGGCGTACGCGGCGGTGGGCCCGGCCGCGAGCCGCGCCGCCAGCGCCCGCCCCGCCGCGCCCACCTCCTCGCGCGGCACCACCTGCCCCGAGATGCCCCACGCCACCGCCTGCTGGGCGGAGAAGGGCTCGGCCAGCAGGACGAGCTCCCTGGCCCGCGCCTCGCCGACCGCCCGCGTGAGCGTGGCCGACAGGCCGGAGTCGCAGGTCAGCCCGATCGCGGCGAAGGCCGTCCCGAGCACGGCGTCCTCGGCCAGGACCCGCAGGTCGCAGGCGAGCGCCAGCGCCAGCCCGGCGCCCACGCAGGTGCCGTTGACGGCCGCGACCACCGGCTTGCCCATCGTGGCCAGCAGCCGCACCACCGGCGCGTAGTCCTCCTCGACGGTGTCGAACGCGTGCGCCGGGTCCGCGCGCAGCGCCGCCGCGTGCTCGGCCAGGTCCTGCCCGGCGCAGAACGCCCCGCCCGCCCCGGTCAGCAGCACCGCCCGGACGGCGTCGTCGCCGGCGACGTCCTCCAGCGCGCCGCGCAGCTCGGTCTTGGTCTTGCCGTCCAGCGCGTTGCGGCGCTCGGGCCGGTTGATGGTCACCACGGCCGCGGCGCCGTCGCGTTCGAGCAGGACCGCGCCGCCGCTCACGCCTGCTCCCAGGTCTTGGCCACGAGGGTGAGCACGTCGTACGTGGCGACCGCCTGGCCCTCCTGGTTGGTCACCAGGGCGTCCCAGCGGACCTCGCCGTAGTCGGCGTTGGCACGCGGCGTGATCTGCTTGACGGTCAGCGTCACGGCGATGGAGTCGCCCGCCTTGACGGGGGTGAGGAAGCGCAGGGCGTCCACGCCGAAGTTGGCCAGCACGGGCCCAGGGGCCGGGTCGACGAAGAGCCCGGCGGCCAGGGAGACGACCAGGTAGCCGTGCGCGACGATGCCGCCGAAGAGCGGGTTGCGCGCGGCGGCCTCGGGGTCGGTGTGGGCGTAGAAGGTGTCGCCGGTGAACTCGGCGAAGTGGTCGATGTCGGCGAGCGTGACGGTGCGCGGCGCGGAGCTGATGGTGTCGCCGATCCGCAGCTCGGCCAGGGACTTGCGGAAGGGGTGCACGCCGGTGTCGCTGCGGGCGGCGCCCGTCGTCCACTGGCCGGTGATCGCGGTGAGCAGGTCGGGGGAGGACTGCACGGCGGTGCGCTGCATGTGGTGCAGGACGCCGCGGATCCCGCCGAGCTCCTCGCCGCCGCCGGCCCGCCCGGGTCCGCCGTGCACGAGGGTGGGCAGCGGGGAGCCGTGGCCGGTGGACTCCTTGGCGTCGTCGCGGTCCAGCACCAGGACGCGGCCGTGCCAGGGCGCGAGCCCGAGCACGACGGAGCGGGCCACGGCGGGGTCGTGGGTGGCCACGGAGGCGACCAGGCTGCCCCGGCCGCGCGCGGCCAGCGCGATCGCCTCGTCCAGCCCGTCGTAGGCGAGCACGGTGCTGACCGGGCCGAACGGCTCCACGTCGTGCGGCTCGGTGGCGCCGGGGCGCGCCCGCAGCACCAGCGGGTTCATGAACGCGCCGCGCCCGGCGTCGCCGTCGGGCGGGGCCGCGCCGTCGCCGTAGACCACCTCGGCGCCCGCGGTCAGCGCCTCGACGGCCTTGCGCACCTCGTCACGCTGGCCGAGGCTGGCCAGCGGCCCCATCCGCACGTCCGGGTTGCGCGGGTCGCCGACCGTCACCTTCCCCAGGCGCGCGGCCAGCGCCTCCACCACCTGGCCGGCCAGCGGGGCGGGGACGAGCACCCGGCGGATGGCCGTGCACTTCTGCCCCGCCTTGACCGTCATCTCGGTGACGACGCCCTTGACGAACAGGTCGAACTCCGGATCGTCGGGCCGCACGTCGGGGCCGAGGATCGAGCAGTTCAGCGAGTCGGCCTCCACGCCCAGCACGACGCCGCCGTCCAGCACGTTCGGGTGGCGGCGCAGGATGCCGGCGGTGTGCGCGGAGCCGGTGAAGGCCACGGAGTCCTGCACGGTCAGCTCGTCGAGCAGGCCCCCGGCGCTGCCGGCCAGGAGCTGGAGCGCGCCCTCGGGCAGGAGGCCGGAGGCGATGATCTGCCGGACGGCCCGCTCGGTGAGGTAGGCGGTCTGGGAGGCCGGCTTGACGATCGTGGGCAGCCCGGCGAGGAAGGCCGGGGCGAGCTTCTCCAGCATGCCCCAGACGGGGAAGTTGAAGGCGTTGATCTGCGCGGCCACGCCGGGCCTGGAGGTGTAGAGGTGCCGGCCGACGAACGTGCCGCCCTTGCCCAGCCGCTCCAGGCCGCCGTCCAGGACGATCGTGTCGTTGGGCAGCTCGCGCACGCCCTTGCTCGCGTAGCTGAACAGGGTGCCGATGCCGCCGTCCACGTCCACGGCGGTGTCGCGGGCGGTGGCGCCGGTCTTCACCGACAGGTCGTACAGCTCCTCCTTGCGCTCGATGAGGTGCTTGGCCAGCGCCTTGAGCAGGCCCGCCCGCTCGTGGAAGGTCAGGGACCGCAGCGCCGGCCCGCCGACCTCCCGGCCGTGCCGGACCATCGCGGCGACGTCCAGCCCCCGGCTGGAGACGCGCGCGACCTCCTCGCCGGTGGCCGCGTCCAGCAGTGGCTCCCCGTCGTCGGCGGCGCGGAACCATCGTCCGGCGGCGTAGCTCTCCAGCAGCGTGCTCATCCTGTCTCCTCTCCCCGGGCCTGACCTGCTTGCGCGGGCGCCCCTCCCTGTGCGACCTTATTACTGACCGAGCGATAAGTAAATGAGCCCGAGGTGTCGGAGGAAGAATGACGACCACCCCAGCGGAGCCGGGCCTGGAAGGCCGGCTGCAGGCCGGGTTCGACGCGACGATCGCCCGGCACGACCGCATCGAGCCCCGCGACTGGATGCCGGACGCCTACCGCAGGACGCTCATTCGCCAGATCGCCCAGCACGCCCACTCCGAGATCATCGGCATGCAGCCCGAGGGCAACTGGATCGGCCGCGCGCCGTCCCTGCGCCGTAAGGCGATCCTGCTGGCCAAGGTGCAGGACGAGGCCGGGCACGGGCTGTACTTGTACTCCGCGTGCGAGACCTTGGGCGTCTCACGGGCCGAGCTGACCGAGCTGCTGCTCTCGGGCCGGCAGAAATACTCCTCGATCTTCAACTACCCGACCCTGTCCTACGCCGACGTCGGCACCATCGGCTGGCTGGTGGACGGCGCCGCGATCTGCAACCAGGTGCCGCTCTGCCGCACCTCCTACGGCCCGTACGGCCGGGCGATGATCCGCATCTGCAAGGAGGAGTCGTTCCACCAGCGGCAGGGCTACGAGCTGCTGATGACGATGATGCGCGGCACCGACGCCCAGCGCGCCATGGTGCAGGAGTCGGTGAACCGGTTCTGGTGGCCGTCGCTGATGATGTTCGGCCCGCCGGACGCCCAGTCGCCCAACAGCGAACGGTCCATGGCCTGGGGCATCAAGCGCAACTCCAACGACGAGCTGCGCCAGAAGTTCGTCGACATGACCGTCCCGCAGGCCGAGGCGCTCGGCGTCACCCTGCCCGACCCCGGCCTGCGCTGGAACGAGGAGCGCGGCCACTACGACTTCGGCGAGCCCGACTGGGCCGAGTTCGCGGCCGTCCTGCGGGGCGACGGTCCCTGCAACGCCCAGCGCCTGGCCCACCGCCGGGCCGCGCACGAGGAGGGCGCCTGGGTCCGCGAGGCCGCGACGGCCTTCGCCCGCCGCTCGGCCCAGGAAGCCCAGGAAGCCCAGGAAGCCCAGGGGGCCCGGGAGGCCCGGGAGGCCCAGAGGGCCCAGGGGGCCCGGAAGGCTCAGGCGGCGCAGGACACGCGACCGGCCGGGGAGGGCGCGCGATGAGCGCCGACCGGCGGGAGTGGCCGCTGTACGAGGTGTTCGTACGCGGCAAGCGCGGCCTCAACCACGTGCACGTCGGCTCGCTGCACGCGCCGGACGACGCGATGGCCCTGCGGCACGCGCGTGACGTGTACACCCGGCGCAACGAGGGCGTCAGCATCTGGGTCGTGCGCTCCGACGCCATCACCGCCTCCAGCCCCGACGAGAAGGACCCGCTGTTCGCACCCAACGGCGACAAGGTCTACCGGCACCCGACCTTCTACGAGATCCCCGACGACGTCCCGCACATGTGAGGAACGCCCGATCACCATGAGCACCGAACCCGGCAGCATCGCTCACGGCAGCGTCCAACCCGGCAGCGTCCAACCCGGCAGCGTCGAACCCGGCAGCGTCGAACACGGGGGCATCGATCACGGCAGCGTCTTCGACGGGCTGCTCGGCGGGGACTCGTCCCAGTGGGCCTTCGGCACCGACTTCGAGGACCCGCTGGCCGGCGTGGACACCACCACGCCCGACGGCGTGGACGGCGCCGAGCTGGCCGCGTACTGCCTCATGCTCGGCGACGACGCCCTGATCATGTCGCAGCGCCTGTCGGAGTGGTGCAGCCGCGCCCCCGACCTCGAAGAGGACATCGCGCTGGCGAACATCGCGCTCGACCTGCTCGGCCAGGCGCGCCTGCTGCTGGCGCGGGCGGCCGCCGCCGACCCCGGCGTGGTGCCCGCCCTGCCCGAGGGATCGCCGGTGCCGCCGGAGGACGCGCTCGCCTTCTTCCGCGGCGACCGCGACTTCCGCAACGTGCGCCTGGCCGAGGTCCCCAACGGCGACTTCGCGCACGTCGTCGTCCGCCTGCTGCTGTTCTCCACGGCCCGGCTCGCGCTGCTGGAGCGGCTGCGCGCCGGTCGCGACCACGTGCTGGCCGCCGTCGCCGCCAAGGGCGTCAAGGAGGTCGCCTACCACCGCGACTGGTCCGGCCGCTGGTTCCTCACTCTCGCCCGCGGCACGGACGAGTCCCGCCGCAGGCTGCTGGCCGCCCTCGACGCCCTGTGGCCGCTGCAGGCCGAGCTGGTCGCCCCGCACCCGCTCGAACGCTCCCTCGCCGAGGCCGGCGTCGGCGTGGACCCGGCGTCCCTGCGCGAGGAGGTGGACGCCGTCCTCGCCCAGGTGCTCGCCGTCAGCGGCGTCGAGCGCCCGGACCGGGCGCCCCTGGCAGGCGTCGGCGGGCGCACGGGCCGCGACGGCCTGCACACCGAGGCCCTGAGCCTGCTGCTCGCCGAGATGCAGGTGGTCGCCCGCGCCCACCCGGAGGGACGCTGGTGACCCCCGCGCACCCGGCGCCCGGCCGGCCCCACGACCAGCCCCGGACGGACGCCGGGCACCCGGCGACCGGCCGGCCCCACGACCGGGCCCCGGCGGACGCCGGGCGGCGGGCGGCCGAGGTGGCCGGTCACGTGCGCGATCCCGAGATGCCCATGCTCACCCTCGCCGACCTCGGCGTGCTGCGCGGCGTGGACGTGGTGCGGGGCGACAGTGGCGAGGAGGTCGTCGTCGTCTCGATCACCCCGACCTACACCGGCTGCCCGGCCATGGCCACCATGCGCGACGACCTCGTGCACCGGCTCAACGACGCCGGCTTCGACCGGGTCGAGGTGCGCGTCGTGCTGGACCCGCCCTGGTCCAGCGACTGGATCTCCGAGCAGGGCCGCGCCGCCCTGCGCGCCGCGGGCCTGTCGCCGCCCGGCCCGGCCGCCCGCCGCGCCGGCCCGGTGCCGCTCACCCTCGGCCCGCCCAGGACGGCCCCGCCCTGCCCGCGCTGCGGCTCGCCGGACACCAGGCTCACCTCCGAGTTCGGCGCCACCGCCTGCAAGGCCCTCTACCGCTGCGCCGGCTGCCTGGAACCGTTCGAGCACGTCAAGGAGATCTGACCATGACCATCCTGGCGCCCGCGCCGTCCAGGGCCGCCGTCTTCCACCCGCTGACCGTGACGGCGGTGGACCGGCTGTGCGAGGACGCCGCCGCGATCACCTTCGCCGTCCCGGACGAGCTGCGCGACGCCTACGCCTTCCGCGCCGGGCAGTCCCTCACCCTGCGCCGCGTCATCGACGGCCGCGAGCACCGCCGCTCGTACTCGATCTGCGCCCCCGCCGGCGCCGCGCCGCGCATCGGCGTGCGCGAGATCCCCGGCGGCCTGTTCTCCTCCTGGCTCGTCCACGAGGTACGCCCCGGCACCCGCATCGAGGTCCAGCCGCCCGCCGGCGCCTGGCAGGCCGACCCCGGCCGGGGCGAGCGCCACCTGTGCGTGGCGGCGGGCTCCGGCATCACCCCGATGCTCTCGGTCGCCGCCACCGTGCTCACCCACCCCGCCGCGCAGGTCTCCCTCCTGTACGCCAACCGCACCAGCCGCACCGTCATGTTCACCGAGGAGCTCGGCGACCTGAAGAACCGCTACGGCCCCCGCCTCCAGGTCGTGCACACCCTCTCGCGCGAGCCCCGCGACGTCGAGCTGCTGTCCGGCCGCCTCGACGCCGACCGGCTGCGCCGCCTGCTCACCACCCTCGTCCCCGTCGAGGTGTTCGACCACGTCTGGCTCTGCGGGCCGCTGGAGATGATCGAGCAGGCCCGGCCGGTCCTGGCCGCCCTCGGCGTCCCCGCCGGGCGCGTGCACGTCGAGCTCTTCTACGCCGACGCCCCGCCGCCGCCCCCGCGCCGCGCCGGGAACGACCTCCCGGACGGCGCCACCACCGAGCTGACGACCGTGCTCGACGGCCTGCGCACCACCTCGGCCGTCTCCCGCCGGACCACGCTCCTCGACGGGGCCCAGGCCACCCGCGCCGACCTGCCGTTCGCCTGCAAGGGCGGCGTCTGCGGCACCTGCCGCGCGGTCGTGCGCACGGGCGCGGTGGACATGCGCCGCAACTACGCGCTCGAACCGGCCGAGGTGGCCGCCGGGTTCGTGCTGACCTGCCAGACGTACCCGGTCGGCGAGAGCGTGACCGTCGACTACGACGCCTGAACCCGTACCGATCACAGGAGCCGCAACGTGCCACCATCACCGGCCGCGCCCGTCCCGCGCACGACGACGAGCCCGCAGGACCGCGCCTCGGCCCACGCCCGCGCCGCCGCGACGACCGGCCGTCACGGCCGCGCATCCGCTCGCGTCCGCGTCGCCGCTCCGAGGGGACGCCAGGGCCGCGCGCCCGTCCGCGATGGAGCCCGCGGGGCCGCCCCGCTGGTGTGCCGGTGAGCGCCGGGCCCAGCCTCCTCGTGGAGGAGGACGACGACCGGGTGGTGTGGCGGCTCAACCGTCCCGAGGTGCGCAACGCCATCGACCGCGAGCTGGTCGCCGCGCTGCACGGGGCGTGCGCCGCCGTCGAGGAGCGGCCGAAGGTCGTGCTGATCGCCGGCGAGGGCGGCACGTTCGCGGCCGGCGCCGACATCGCCCAGCTCCGCGACCGCGGCCGCGACGACGCGCTGCGCGGCATCAACTCCACGCTCTTCGACCGCGTCCACCGGCTGCCGATGCCGACCATCGCCCTCCTCGACGGGTACGCCCTCGGCGGCGGAGCCGAGCTCGCCTACGCCTGCGACTTCCGCCTCGGCACCCCGCGCGTCCGGATCGGCAACCCGGAGACGGGCCTGGGCATCCTGGCCGCCGCCGGGGCGGCCTGGCGGCTGGCCGAGCTGGTGGGGGAGCCGCTGGCCAAGGAGATCCTGCTGGCCGGGCGCGTCCTGACCGCCGCGGAGGCCCACGCCGTACGCCTGCTCAACGAGGTCGTGGAGCCCGACGAGCTGGCGGCCGCCGGGCACCGGCTCGCCGACCGGATCACCGCGCAGGCGCCGCTGGCGACCCGGCTGATGAAGGCCGTCTTCCACGCCCCGCGATCGGCGCACCCGTTCGTCGACGACCTGGCGCAGGCGGTCCTGTTCGAGACCGAGGACAAGCGCGAGCGCATGACGGCGTTCCTGGAGCGCCGCGACCGGAAAGGACGTACCCGATGAACGCCGACCCGCGCCGCCCCGGAGGACCCCGATGAACGCGCACCCGCCTCGTCCCGGAGGACCCCGATGAACGCGCACCCGCCTCGTCCCGGAGGACCTCGATGAACGCCGACCCGATGAACGCCCACTCGCTGAACGCCGGCCCGGCCGGCTCCGCGGACCCGGACGAGGGGGACGCCGGCCTGCCCCGCGTCGTGGGCGTCTATGGCGGTGGCCGGATGGGCGCCGGGATCGCGCACGCGTTCCTCGCCGCGGGCAGCGCCGTGGTCATCGTCGAGACCGGCGACGCGACGGCCGCCGCCGCCCGCGCCCGCGTGACCGGCAGCCTGGCCAAGGCCGCCGCCAAGGGCACGCTCGGCGAGCCCGCGGAGGCGGCGGCGGCCCGGCTGCGGACCACGGCCGACCCCGCCGGCCTGGCCGGCTGCGAGCTCGTCGTCGAGGCGGTGCCCGAGGACGCCGAGCTGAAGGCCCAGGTGCTGGCCCTGGCCGAGAAGCAGGCGCCGGGCGCGGTGCTCGCCACGAACACCAGCAGCCTGTCCCTGACGCGCCTCGCCGCCGCGCTGGCCGCGCCCGAGCGCTTTCTCGGCCTGCACTTCTTCAACCCCGTCCCGGTCAGCGACCTGGTCGAGATCGTCGCCGCCCCCGCCACCGGCCCCGAGCTGGTCGCCCGGGCCCAGGGCTGGGTGCGGGCGCTCGGCAAGACGCCGATCACCGTGACCGACTCGCCGGGCTTCGCCA
The DNA here is from genome assembly GCF_000725485.1 of Nonomuraea candida. Taxonomy (GTDB): domain Bacteria; phylum Actinomycetota; class Actinomycetes; order Streptosporangiales; family Streptosporangiaceae; genus Nonomuraea; species Nonomuraea candida. The sequence continues at coordinate 39,502 of NZ_JOAG01000064.1, forward strand.
GCAGCCGGCTCGGGGTGTGCCTGGCGCTCGAAGCGATGCGCATGCTCGAAGAGGGCGTGGCCGACGCGGCCGGCATCGACACCGCCATGACCCTCGGCTACCGGCACCCGGCCGGGCCGCTGCGAACCACCGACATCGTCGGCCTGGACGTGCGCCTGGCCATCGCCGAGCACCTGGCCCGCGAGCTGGGCCCCCGCTTCGAGCCGCCCCGCATCCTGCGCGACCTGGTCGCGGCCGGCCACCTCGGCCGCAAGACGGGCCAGGGCTTCTACACCTGGTGACACCGGCCCCGGCAGGGGGTGCCGGGGCGGTCCCTGCCGGCGGGCCGGGCGCCGGGTCCGGCACGCCGGGCCGGTCGCGGGGAGCGGGTCAAGTGTCGTGCCGGGCGAGGTGACCGGTCTCGTGACGGGCCAGGCCGTCGAAGGCGATGGAGGTGATCGCCTCGGCGACCATCCGCAGGTCGTACGCGCCGTCCGGCCGATACCACTCCACCAGCGAGTTCACCATGCCGAACAGCAGCCGGCTCACCAGCCCCGGCGGCACGTCGTCGCGCAGCGCGCCCTCGGCGACGGCGTCGGCGACGAGCGCGGCCAGCCGGTCGTCGAGCCAGCGCCGGCGTTCGAGCGCCGCCAGCTCCACCTCGCTGTTGCCGCGCACCCGCAGCAGCAGCGTGACGGACGGCTGGTGCGCCACCAGCACCTCCACGCTGCGCCGCACCACCCCGCGCAGCCGTTCGTACGCGCCGGCGCCCGCCCCGTCGCGCGACGCCTCGCTCACCACGGCGGTCAGCTCGTCGAGCGCGTCGTCCAGCGCCTGGCCGAGCAGCTGCTCCTTGCTGCTGACGTGGTGGTAGATGGCCGGCTTGGTCAGCCCCAGCTCCCTGGCCAGGTCGCCCATGCTGGTGGCGTCGTAGCCACGGCGGTTGAACAGGTCGATCGCGGCGCGCAGGATCGCCGACTGGTCATAGCCGGGACGGCCCCGCCGGCGGCGCGGGGCCGGTTCGGCATGCTCAGTCGAGGTCACAAAAGCAGCATCTCACGCGGCACACCCGGCGATCACATCCACGTGCGGCCGGGGCGGCCGGAGCCCGGCCGCCCGGCCGCACGCCATGCGTCAGATCTCCTCCACGCTGCTCGGCTCGCGCCGGGACAGGTCGATACCGAGCTCCTCCGCGGCGCGGAAGACGTCCTCGTCGGTGTCGCGCATCTCGATGGACATGCCGTCGCTGGAGAGCACCTCG
>NZ_JOAG01000065.1 GCF_000725485.1 Nonomuraea candida
GGCGGCGGCACCGTCATCACCCACAACGGCGGCATCGCCGGCCACGCCGCCCTCATGTACAGCACCCCCGACGCCGGCACCACCCTGACCGCCGCCCTCAACTACGTCGACGACGCCACCCTCTCCATGAGCGCCGCCTTCCAGCAGGCCACCCAGCGCCTCGTCGCCGCGGTCTTCGGCACCGCACCCGCCCAGTAGACGGGCACCGGCCTTGCGCATCCCCGACCCTGCGCATCCCCGACCCCCGCATTCCCCGCATCCCGCGCAGCACCCGGCGAGTCGTTCGCCGTGAGCACGACACTGAAGACGAGGAACCATGAACACCCAACCCTCACCGGCGACCAAGGCCCTGCGGCGCGTGGCGGTCACGACGCTGGCCGCCACGCTGCTGGCCGGAACGGCCACCCCCGGCCCGGCCGCCGCGACCGCCGGCGTGACCGCGCCGGCGGCGGCTGCCGGTCAGGACCGCCCGGAGCTGCGCGAGGCCATGCAGGCGTTCGTCGATGCCGGTTTCACCGGAGTGCAACTGCGCGTGCACGACGAGCGGGGTGAGTGGACCGGCAGCGCCGGAGTGCGCGCGCTCGGCCAGGCCGCCAAGCCGCCCACGGACGGGCGGTTCTGGACGGGCAGCGTCGTCAAGCCCTTCACCGCGACCCTGGTGCTGCAACTGGTGGCCGAGGGCAGGATCGCCCTGGACGCCCCCGTGGCCGGCTACCTGCCCGAGCTCGGCCTGGACCGGCGGATCACGGTGCGGATGCTGCTGCAGCACACCAGCGGCTTGTTCAACTACACCGGCGACTTCGACCCCGACGGGACGTGGGTGCCGGGCATCTCCGCCAACGGCGACGCCTGGCTGCCCGAGCGCTTCCGCTCCTACCGGCCGGAGGAGCTGGTCAGGGTGGCACTGTCCAAGCCACTACGGTTCGAGCCGGGCAGCGACCAGCAGTACACGAACACCACCTACACCCTGGCCCTGCTGCTGATCGAGAAGGTCACCGGCCGCTCCTACGCCGAGGAGCTGCGGCGGCGCATCCTGCGGCCGCTCGGCCTGAAGGGCACTTCGGTGCCGGGTGACCGGACGCGGCTGCCCGGGCCGCACGCCCGCGGCTACTACCGCTACCGAGACGCCGCCGGCCAGGAGCAGGTGGTCGACATCAGCCGGCAGAACCTGTCCCTGCTGGCCGGCGCCGGTGACCTGATCTCCACCACCCAGGACCTGCACACGTTCATCTCCGCGCTGAACGGCGGCAAGCTCCTGCCCGCCCCGCTGCTCGCCGAGATGCGCACGCCGCACCCCAAGATGGGCTACGGCCTCGGACTGTTCGTCGAGGACCTGGGCCCGGGCTGCGGCACCGTGTACCAGCACGAGGGCAGCCCCCCGCACGGCTACGGGGCGCTGATGTACAGCTCGCCCGACGGCAGGACGACCGTGACCGGCTCGGTGACCTGGGTGGACGAGGCCACCAGAGGCCCGGCGGCGAGCTTCCAGCAGCTGGTGGACAACCTCGTCAAGGACGTGTTCTGCGACGGGTGAGCCGCAGGCTGACGTGACCGAGCCGGCTCGGCGGGCCGTGCGTCCTTCCCGGCGCCGGCCTGGTCACCTGCCCGTCCCCGCGCGGGGTCAGGTGAACTGGCGGGACATCTGGTCGAGGGTCTCGCCCATGACCTCGCGCAGCGTGCGGGCCTCGCGTTCCTCCGCCCACACGTGCGAGGCCAGCCGCAGCCCGACCAGGAAGGCCGCCGCCAGCACCCGGGGCGGCACGTCGCTGGACCGCCCGGAGACGGCCTCGGCCAGGTCGCGCTCCAGCCGGGCGTGGTTGGCGAGCTGCCGGGCCAGCAGCGACGGGTGCCGGCGCGCCAGCCGGGTGCGCAGCGACCACTCCCGCTCCGGCTCCCCGAGCTGCCGGTGCAGCCCCTCGGCCGAGCCGCGCAGCGCCTGCCAGGCGGTCAGCCCGGGCGGCTGCGCCCGCACCTGCTCCACCAGGGTCCTGATGCGCTGCTCCTCGCCGTAGAGCAGCGCGTCCTCCTTCGAGGAGAAGTAGTTGGAGAACGTCCGGCGCGAGATGTTCGCCGCGTCGGCGATCGCCTCGACGGTGACGTCGTCGAGCCCGTGCTCGACCACGAGCCGCAGCGCCGCCTCGTGCACCGCCTGACGGGTCTCGGCCTTCTTGCGCTCGCGCAACCCCACCGTGGTCTCCATGGTGAGAATCATCCTACCTTGGAGGGAATATATTCTCATCGGGCAAAGTTTCCCACCGGGCAGTTATTTACCTATTGGGGGGACCAGCGTGAACGCACCACCACAGCAGATGAGTCACAAACAGATCATGGAGGCCCTCAGCGGGCTGCTGCTGGTGCTGTTCGTGGCGATGATCAGCGCCACGATCGTGTCGGTGGCGCTGCCGCAGATCATCGGCGCGCTCAACGGCACCCAGTCCCAGTACACCTGGGTCGTCACCGCCTCGCTCCTGGCCTCCACGGCCTCCACGCCGATCTGGGGCAAGCTGGCGGACCTGTTCAGCAAGAAGCTGCTGCTCCAGCTCTCCATCGTGATCTTCATGGTCAGCTCGCTGGCCTGCGGCTTCGCCCAGGACACCGGGCAGCTCATCGCCTTCCGCGCCGTGCAGGGGCTCGGCATGGGCGCGCTGCAGGTGCTGGTGCAGGTGATCATCGCCGCGATGATCTCGCCGAAGGAGCGCGGGCGCTACAACGGCTACCTCGGCGGCGTCATGGCCGTGGCCACGGTGGCCGGGCCGCTGCTCGGCGGGCTGATCGCGGACACCTCCTGGCTGGGCTGGCGCTGGTGCTTCTTCATCGCGGTGCCGTTCACCGTGGTGGCCTTCGCGCTGCTGCAGAAGACGCTCAAGACGGTCGACGTGCGGCGTGCGGGCGTCAAGGTCGACTACGTGGGCGCGACCCTCATCGCGGCGGGCGTCAGCGTGCTGCTCATCTGGGTCACCTTCGTGGGCAACTCCTTCGACTGGCTGTCCTGGCAGACCGCCGCGATGGTGCTCGGCGGGGTGGTCCTGCTCGCCCTGGCGACGTGGGTCGAGACGCGGGTGAAGGAGCCGGTGGTGCCGCTGCACGTCGTCCGCCGCCGTACGCCGGCGCTGGCGATCCTGGCCAGCCTCGCGGTCGGCATGGCGATGTTCGGCGGCTCGGTCTTCCTCGGACAGTACTTCCAGATCGGCCGCGGCTACAGCCCGACCGAGGCCGGCCTGCTCACGATCCCGATGATGCTGGGCGTGCTGGTCTCCTCGACCGTCACCGGGCGCATGATCTCCAAGAGCGGGAACGTCAAGCCGTACATCGTGGTCGGGTCCGCCGTGCTCACGGTGGGCTTCCTCGGGCTGGCGACGATGGACCACGAGACCTCGCTGGTGTTCATCTCCGTGGCGATGGTGCTGGTCGGCGCCGGGGTCGGCATGTCGATGCAGAACCTCGTCCTGGCCATCCAGAACACCGTCCCGCTGCGCGAGCTGGGCGCGGCCAGCGGCGCGGTCACGTTCTTCCGCTCGCTGGGCGGCACGATCGGCGTGTCGGTCCTCGGCGCGGTGCTGGCCAACCAGGTCGCCGCGGCGATCAAGGAGGGGCTGGCCAAGGTGGGCATCGACGCGGCCGGCGCGGCGGGCGGCAGCAGCACGCTCAACATCGCGGCCCTGCCCGAGCCGGTCGCGGCGGTCGTCCGGGCCGCGTACGGCGACGCCACCGGTCACATCTTCCTCATCTCGGCGGCCATCGCGGTCGTCGGCCTGATCGCGACCCTGTTCCTCAAGCCGGTCAAGCTCCGCGACAGCCTCGACCTGCCCGCCCCCGTGGCGGACGGCAAGACCCCGGCCCGCCGCACCTGACGCGGGGCAGAGTGGAGAGTGTGCGAGCCCCGGCTGCGGTCAGGGCTCGCACAAGATCATTATCTCTCACATGATCACTTCCGTGCCCCGGGCCGGGACTCCGGCCCGGGGTTTGACGTCCGTCCCCGACAGGCGATGGACGAATGAGTGAGAAGCCAGCACACTCGCGAGGTGAATGGAGAAAACCTGCCACTGTTACGGAGACCCCGATGGCAAGCCTGGCTTCTCCTGCGCTGATCGGGCGCGACACCCACCTGCGATTACTCGTCGGCGCGATCACCTGCCCGCCCTCCGTCACCCAGGTGCAGGGCGAGGCGGGGATCGGCAAGACCAGCCTCGTCAGGGCGGCGATCGACCTGCTGCCCGACGGCGAGCGGACCGTGCTGTTCGGCCACTGTCACCAGATCCGCGAGCCCTTCCCGTACGGGCCGGTGTTCGACGCGCTGCGCCACGTCGCGGCGGCCCTGCCCGGCCGCGACCGGCTCAGCCCGGTCACCGGGGCGCTGCGCGGCTACCTGCCCGAGCTGGCCGGGCACCTGCCCCCGGCCCCGTCCCTGCCCGCGGGCGACCCCCGGGCCGAGCGCCACCACCTCTTCCGCGCGGTCCACGCGCTGCTGGGCGCGGCCGGCGCCGTCGTGCTCGTGGTCGAGGACCTGCACTGGGCCGACGACGGCACCCGCGACCTGCTGCGCTTCCTCACCGACCAGCCGCCCGACGGGCTGGCGCTGGTGGTGACGTTCCGCAGGGAGGAGCTGCCGGTGGCGGGGCTGCCGTTCGGGCACGCGTACCGGCGCACGCCCGGGGTGCGCAGCGAGGTGATCTCGCTGACGCCGCTCGACGTCGAGGGCGTGCGCAGCCTGGCCGGGGCGCTGCTCAAGTCGGCCCCCACCGCGGCCTTCGCGGCCAAGCTGCACGAACGCACGGCCGGGGTGCCGTTCGTGATCGAGGAGGTGGTGCGCTCCCTGCTCGACGACGAGGGCCGCCTCCCCGAACCGCCCGGCCCGAACCGCCGCTCCCGGGCCGAGAGCGAGGGCCGCCCCCTCCGGACGGAGGGCGAAGGCCGTTCATCCTGGCCCGAGGGCGAGAGCCGGCCGCCCCGGGCGGAGGGTGAGAGCCGTTCCCCGTGGCCCGAGGGAGAGAGCCGGCCGCCCCGGGCGGAGGGTGAGAGCCGTTCCCCGTGGCCGGAGGGAGAGAGCCGGCCGCCCCGGGCGGAGGGCGAGGGCCGGATGCCGGGGCCCGAGGCGCTCGACGGCATGGCCGTGCCGGTGCTGCTGCGCGAGGCCATGGCCGAGCGGCTCACCGGCCTGTCGCCGGCCGCGCTGCGCGCCGTCCACGCCGCCGCCGTCCTGGGCCTGCCCGCCGAGGAGTCCCTGATCAACGCCGTCGCCTGCGACGAGCCCGCCCTCTTCGGCGGCGACCCCGCCGGGCCGGCGGCACGGCCCCCGGCTCCGGCCCCCGATCCCGCTCGGCCGGCACCCCCCTCAGCGGAACCCCGGGCGGCGGGGTCCGGGCTGGGGGAGGCGTTGCGGGCCGGGGTGCTGCTCGAACAGCGCGACGGCCAGTACGGCTTCCGCCACGCCCTCGCCCAGCAGGCCGTCTACGACGCCATCCCCGGCCCCGAGCGCCGCCTCGCCCACCGGCGCGCCATGGCCGCGCTGGCCGCGCTCGACCCGCCGCCCCTCGTCCAGCTCGCCCACCACGCCCGCCGCGCCGGCGACTTCGCCGCCTGGCAGCGTCACGGGGCCGCCGCCGCCGACCACGCCGCCGCGATCGGCGACATCCCGCTGGCCGTGGAGCTGCTCGAAGGGCTGCTCGCCGACCCGAAGCTGCCCCGCGACGCCCGGGGCCCGCTGGCGCTGCGGCTCAGCAGGATCGCCGCGGTCGGACTGTCGCACCGCCGCGTCGTGCGCATCCTGCGCCACCTGCTCTCCGACGACTTCCTGTCCCACCGGGTGCGCGGCGAGGCCCGCCTCAACCTGGGCGTGCTGCTGTCCAACCAGGCCGGGGCGATCACCGCGGGCCGCCAGGAGATCCTGGCCGCCCTGCCCGACCTGGCCGACAGTCCCTGCCTGGCCGCCCGCGGCCTGGCGCTGCTGGCCATGCCGGTGTGGGGCGGCGAGCCGCTGGCCATGCACGAGGAGTGGATGGCCCAGGCGGAGAAGCTGCTGGTCGAGGACCAGGAGCCGGAGCTGACCGCCGCCGTGCTGGCCAACAAGGTGAGCATGGCCATGCTCGTCGGCTCGCGGGACGCCTTCGAGCTGGCCGGCACGCTGCCGGTCAACGACCCGTCGGCGGCCGTGCGCAGGCAGGTGGCGCGCGGCTACTCCAACCTGTACGACGCCGCCCTCGCCCTCGGCCACTACGCCGCCGCCGCCCGGTTCGGCGACCAGAGCAGGCGCGTCGCCGAGGAGACCGGGGCGCTGTACCCGGCGTTCCTGGTGGAGATGTCCTCGATCCGGCTGGACCTGCTGACCGGCCACTGGGACGGCCTGCGCGAGCGGGCGACGGCGGCCGTCGAGATGACGTACGAGGCGCCGCTGCTGGCCGTCGAGGCCCGGCTCGCGCTCGGCGTGCTGGCCCTGGCCAGGGGCGAGTGGGACGAGGCCGGCGAGCACCTGGAGGCGGCCGGCGTACGGGACCTGGACTCGGGGTTCCTGCCGGTCGCCGTGGCCGGGTCGAGCGGGCTGGTCGAGCTGCACCTGACGCGCGGCGCGCTGCGGCAGGCGCTGGCGGCGGCGGACCTGGCGGTGACCCGGCTGCGGCGCAAGGGCGTGTGGGTGTGGGGCGACCAGCTCGTGCCGGCCGCCGTCGCGGCGCTGCTGAGGGCCGGGCGGTCGGGGGAGGCGGCGGAGCTGGTGGCCGAGTTCGCGGCGGGCATCGAGGGCAGGAACGCGCCCTCCGCGCACGCCGGGCTCGACGTGGCCAGGGGCGAGCTGGCCAGGGACGCGGGCGCGTACGAGGAGGCGGCGCGGCGGTACGCGCGGGCGCGGGCGGCGTACCTGGCGATGCCCCGCCCGTACGCGGCGGCGCGGGCGGCCGAGTCCGAGGCGTCCGCCCGGCTGGCCCTCGCGGCCGGCGCACCCGCCCCCGAGCCCGGGCCCGCCCCCGAACCCGGGCCCGGGCCCGCTGCCGGACCCGGGGCCGGGGACCTGATCGCCGAGGCGGGCGAGTGGTACGCCTCTCTGGGGGCCACGCACGACGCCGCCCGCTGCCGCCGCCTGCTGCGGGAGCTGGGCCCCGGCAGGCCGGCCGTGCCGCGCCGGGCCAGGAGGGCGGGCGGCGGGGTGTTGTCGCCGAGGGAGAGCGAGGTGGCCAGGCTGGTCGCGCTCGGCCGGACGAACAGGGAGATCGCCGAGGTGCTGTTCCTGTCCCAGCGGACGGTGGACACGCACGTCGCGCGCGTGCTGCAGAAGCTGGGCGTGCGCACCCGGGCCGAGGTGCGGGAACCCCGGCCGCCACAGGAGCGGCCGGGGCCCGTCACCCCCGAGTCGTCGAGCGGATAGAGGTCCGCTCCCCCGAGTCGTCGAGCGGATAGAGGTCCGCTCCCCCGGGGCGCCGGCGGGCAGGTCGGCGGCGCCCCGGGGCGGTGGGCGGTCAGACGGTGATGCTCCACGAGTCGAGGAAGCCGGTGTCACCGGAGTAGACGTCCTCGATGTCGAGCACCCACGTGCCGGCCGCCTGCTGGCTCACCGGGACGGTGAACGTCCTGGTGCCGTACGGCGTGCAGGTGGTGCCGCCGTACCGGTCGACGACGTACCAGGTGCCGTTGGGGCCGCGGAGCCAGATGTCGAGGTCCTCGGCGCACGTGTGGCTGATCGTGATGGACAGCTGGACCGGGGAGGTCGCGCTGCCCGTCGCCGTCGAGGAGACCGAGCTCTGGGTGTTGGCGTAGTCGTTGATCGGGTAGTCGGTGTCGTTGGTGAACGTCCGGCCGCCCGAGGTGCCCTGCACGGTCAGCGCGTACGTCGCCGTCCGCGTGACCGTCTCACCCGTGCCGGTCACCGTGACGGTGTAGCTGCCGGCCGGCGTGGTGGGCGTGGTCGCGATCGTCAGCCTGGCCGATCCGCCGGAGGTGACCGAGGTCGGGGCGAACGTGGCCGTGGCGCCGCTCGGCAGGCCGCTCGCGGACAGGTTCACGGTCTGGGCGGCGCCGGCCGTGGTGCTGGTCGCGATCGTGGACGTGATCTCCGAGCCCGCCTGCACGGTGCCGCTCGCCGGGCCGGCCGAGATCGAGAAGTCGCGTGTGGGCGGGGTGCTGGTCACGGCCTGCTTCCAGATCGCCCACATCGCCGCGTCCGCCGCCCGGTCCAGGACGGTGTCGCTGATGTTGGCGGTGGTGTCGCAGGAGGCGTGGTAGCAGGGGTCGAACGCGCGCCCGGCCGTGCCGCCCCACTTGGCGGCCTGCGCCGAGGTCTTGACGGCGCTGGCGCCCGCCGCGACTCCGGAGCTGGCGATGCCGGCGTTGCGGAAGGAGGCGTCGTCGGAGCGGTTGGCGCCCTCGACGTTCTCCTCGGGCTGCAGGTTCAGCCGGTCGTAGAACTCCTTCAGGTACGACGCCCCGGCCGTGGTGATGTTGTTGATGAAGTAGCCGCCGTTGATGGAGCCCGTCATGTCGTAGTTGTAGTAGACCTGGATCCGCTGCCGCTCGGCGGCGCTGAGCGAGGCCACGTAATACTGCGAGCCGTTGAGCCCCTGCTCCTCGTCGGTCCACCAGCCGAACCTGACGTGCTTGGCCAGCGTCGGGTTGCGCTGGGCCAGGGTCAGGGCGACTTCGAGCAGGTTCGCCGAGCCGGAGGCGTTGTCGTTGATGCCCGGCCCCGCCGCGACGCCGTCGAGGTGCGCGCCGGACATGATGACCTGGTTGGCGTCGCCGCCGGGCCAGTCGGCGATCAGGTTCGGGCCCGCGCCGCTGCTGCAGTAGGCGGTGGTGCAGTTCTGGCGCACGACGTTGTAGCCGGCCGCGCGCAGCTTCTCCTCGACGTACGAGACCGACTGCAGGTAGCCGTTGCCGGTGGACCTGCGGTTGCCGCCGTTGCCGGAGGCGATCGACTGGAACTGCGCCAGGTGCGCCTTGACGTTGGTCAGGCTGATGTCCGGCGGGTCGTCGTCACCGGGGCCCTGGGCGACCCTCAGCGTGTAGGTGGCGGAGTGGGTGGCCGTGCCCGTGCCGGTGACGGTGATCGGGTACGTGCCCTGCGCCGTGGACGAGCCGACCGCCAGCCGCAGCGTCGAGGAGGCGCCCGAGGTCACCGAGGGCGGGGTGAAGGTCGCCGTGGTGCCGGCGGGCAGGCCGGTGGCCGACAGGGTCACCGTCTGGGCGCTGCCCTGGGTGGTCTGCGTGGCGACCGTGGTGCTGACCGTCTGGCCCGGCGCCGCGCTGCCGGAGACCGGGCTGAGCGAGAGCGAGAAGTCGCTGTCGCCCGGCGTGCCGCACGCGGGCTCGTTCGCCGCCGCCGCCACGCTGACCGCGCTCCAGGCCGCCTTGGTGGTGTTGCACTCGACGCTGCTCGCGCCGTACAGCTCGATGACGGCCGCGACGGAGGCGGCGCGGACGTTCGTGTAGCGCCAGGTCGAGGTCTTCCGGGAGAGCGCCCCCATGAAGATCTTGCCGGCCTTCTGGATGCCGATGCCGGTGACCGACGACGGGCCGCCGCTGCAGATCGGGCTGGACGGCTTGCCGCCGCCCGGGTTGTTGCCCTCGGCCAGCAGGTAGAACCAGTGGTTGAGCGGGCCGGCCGCCGCGTGCACCTCGGTGGTCGGGATCGCGGACGAGTAGCAGTTCGGGTCGCCCAGCGCGTTCGGGTTGTACATGTTGCGGATCGGGCCCTGCCCGACCAGGTTGACCTCCTCGCCCACCAGGTAGTCCGGCGGGTCGCTGGGGTGGTTGGCGTAGTGCTCGGTGAGCGCGCCGAAGATGTCGCCGGTGCCCTCGTTGATGCCGCCGTTCTCGTTGCCCGAGCCGGCGCCGCCGGGGGTGGTCTGGAAGATCGCGTGGCCGTACTCGTGGGCCACGACGTCCATGGGGGTGGCCTGCTGGGTGCCCGCCTGGTTGCGGCCGAAGTTGGTGTAGCTGCCGTTCCAGTAGGCGTTGGCCTGGTTCAGCCCGACCCGGGCCGGGAAGCCGCGGCCGCTGCCGTTGATGCCGTTGCGGCCCAGCCATTCGCGCAGCATGTCCCACTCGCGCTGCACGCCGTACAGGGCGTCCACGCAGGCGCTCTCCAGGTTGGTGCCCGAGCCGTTGCCCCACGAGTCGTCGGGGCCGGTGTAGGCGGCGCCGTTCTGGCCGCCGCACTGGATGCCCGGCCTGGTGGAGTCGGTCATCGAGTACGAGCTGCCGGACCCGCTGGTGTTGATCGTCACCTGGCCGTAGTAGTAGCCGTTGCCGGTGCCGGCGCGTACGAGGTCGTAGGAGTCGGCGATCCTGCCGGTGCGCGCGTCCACGAACACGTGCTGGATGCTCGGCTTGCCTTCCCCGGCGATGCCGCTGACCACGGCCTCCCAGGTCAGGCGGGGCTTCTCGCCCCAGGCCAGCACGACCAGGCGGGGCTTGGCGGTGTCGTCCACCCGCGTCAGCACGCCCTTGGCGACCTCCGTGGCCCGCTCCGCGGTGATCACGGGTTTCGTCGGCACGTCGCGCGGGCTCGGGCCGGAGGCCGCGACCGTGTCCCTGACGTTCCCCGCCGCGTCGGTGACCACGACGGCGTCGCCGCCCACCATGGGCAGGCCCTTGTACGTGCGCTCGTACGCCACGTAGAACATGTCACTGGCGCCCGGCGTGACCGAGACGCGGCTGTACGCCTCGTCCGGGCCCCTGGTGAGCGCGTCGAGCTGGCTGGAGACGGCCCGGTCGGCGACCGCCGCCGCGAGCGCGGCCGGGTCGGCGGTCGCCTGGGCGGCCTGCTGCTGGGATCTGGCCGCCCCCGGAGGGGCCGCGTGCGCGGATGACGCGGGTAACGCCATCGTCGCGGCCGTGGCCACGCCGACGACCGCCGCGAGCAGGGCTTTGCGTTTCACGCTGGGGTGCTCCTTTCGGCGTTTCCCCGGGCCGCCGGGCGCTTGTGAGCGCGCGGCGGCCGGCGCGTCACCCGGGTTCGCCTGGGTTCGCGTCCGTCAGGGAAATGGGGGGTGATGGGAGGGTGACGGGAAAGCGAGCGGGCCCTTTCGCCTTGTTGCCGCCCGACGCTAAGCGCTCGCTCCCGGCGGGGAAATACGTATGTGCATCGGTAGGGATACCGATAATTCCGTTTCGCCTGGTGAGGTGCGGGACAATCAGGGCGTGCAGTTCGGCGTCCTCGGCCCGCTCGTGGTCCGGTCGGCCGAGGGTGACCCGGTCGCCGTCGGCGGGCCGCGCCCGCGCGCGCTGCTGGCGATGCTGCTGCTCGACGCCGGACGGCTGGTGAGCCTCGACCGCCTCATCGACGGCCAGTACGGCGACCGCCCTCCGGCGGGCGCGGCCAACGCCGTGCAGGCGGGCATCTCCCGGCTCCGGCGGCGCCTGCCCGACGGGCTGATCGAGTTCCACGGGACCGGTTACCTGCTGGCGGTGGATCGGGAGCACGTGGACGCGCACCGCTTCGAGCGGCTGGCCGGGGAGGGGCGCGCGCTGCTGTCGGCGGGCCGGCCCGGCGTCGCCGCCGGCGTGCTGCGGGAGGGGCTGGCGCTGTGGCGCGGCCCCGCGTTCGCGGACCTGACCGGCGCGCCGTTCGCCGGGCCGCAGGCGCGCCGCCTGGAGGAGCTGCGCCTGACCGCCTCCGAGGACCTGTACGAAGCCGAGCTGGCCCTGCCCGGCACCGCCCCCGAGGCCGGGCTGCGCGAGCTGGTCGCCGCCCACCCGCTGCGGGAACGGGCCCGCGGCCTGCTGATGCGCGCCCTGCGCGCCCGGGCCCGCCAGGCGGAGGCCCTGGCCGTCTACGACGAGGGGCGGCGGCTGCTGGCCGCCGAGCTCGGCGCCGACCCCTCGCCCGAGCTGGCCGCCCTGCACCTGGAGATCCTGCGGGGCGAGGAACGCGAGCGCCCGGCCCGGCCCGGCGTGCCCGCGCAGCTCACCAGCTTCGTGGGGCGGGAGGAGGAGCTGGCCCTGCTGGCGACCGCCCTGCGCACGTCCCGCCTGGTCACCATCGTCGGGCCGGGCGGCACGGGCAAGACCCGCCTGGCCATCGAGGCGACGGCCCGCGGCCCCGCCGGGGCCCACTTCGTGGACCTGTCCCTCGCCGACCCCGCCACACCCGACCCCCCTCCGGGAACCGGAACGCCCGGGAGCGGGCAGGCCGGCTCCGGCCTCGTGACGTCCGGGGGCGGGCAGGCCGGCCTCGGACCCCGGATGCCGTCGGGTGGGCAGGTGGCGCAGGCGGTGCTCGGGGCGCTCGGGGTGCGGGAGCCGGCGCTCAGGCCGTACGGCGCGGGCGGGCCCGACCCCGCCGACCGGCTCGTGGCCGCGCTGTCCGGGCAGGACCTCCTCCTCATCCTGGACAACTGCGAGCACGTCGTCGCCGAGGCGGCCGCGCTGGCCCGCCGCCTGCTCGCGCACTGCCCCGGCCTGACCATCCTGGCCACCAGCAGGGAGCCGCTGGGCCTCACCGGGGAGCGCCTGATCCCGCTCGCGCCCCTGCCCACCCCACCGCCCGGCGCGCCGCCGCCCGCCGACCCGCTCGGCTACCCGGCGGTCAGGCTGTTCGCCGACCGGGCGGCGGCCGTACGGCAGGGGTTCGCCCTCGACGCCGGCAACCTGGAGGCGGTGTCGCGGATCTGCGCCGCGCTGGACGGCCTGCCGCTGGCCATCGAGCTGGCGGCGGCGCGGGTGCGCACGTTCGGGGTGGCGGAGATCGCCGACCGGCTGGCCGAGCACGGCAGGTTCCGGCTGCTCTCGCGCGGCGACCGCACCGCCGCCGCCCGCCACCGGACGCTGCACGCCGTGGTCGAGTGGAGCTGGAGCCTGCTCGGCCCCGAGGAGCAGGCCCTGGCCCGGCGGTTCTCGGTGTTCACCGGCGGCGCCACCCTGGAGGCGGTGGAACGCGTCTGCGCCGGCCCCGCTCCCCCGGCGGAAACGGCGGTCGCAGCGCACCCCGTCACCACCCGCGCCCCGGCCGGAACGGCGAGTGCGCCGCAGGTCTCCGCCACCGATCCCCTCGCGGGCACGGCGGACCTGGCCGGGGTGCTGGCGGATCTGGTGGACAAGTCGCTCGTCGAGACCGACGGCGAGCGGTACCAGATGCTCGACACCATCCGGCTGTTCTGCCTGGAGCGGCTGGCCGAGGCGGGCGAGGAGGAGCGGCTGCGCCGGGCGCACGCCGCCTGGTCCCTCGACCTCGCGCGCCGCGCCCACGACCACCTCTACCAGGCCGAACAGCTCGAATGGCTGGCCCGGCTGTCGGCCGACAACGCCAACCTCCAGGCGGCGCTGCGCTGGAGCGTGGCGCACGACCGGCCGACGGCGTGGCGGCTGGTGGCGACGCTGGCCATGTACTGGTGGCTGAGCGGGCGGCGCGGCCAGGCCGTCCGGCACGCCGTACGCCTGCTCGACTCCGCCGAGCGGGAGAGCGGGCCTGAGGCGGAAGGCGGGCTGGCGGAGGAGTACGTGCTGGCGGTGCTGCACGCCGTCCCCGAGTCGGGCTCCCCGCACTGGGCGCGGGCCCGGGAGATCGTCGAGTCGCTCGACCGGCCGATGCGCTACCGGTTCGGCGTGGCGTTGTGGGGCATGATCGCGGGCCCGCCCCAGGACGAGGTGTCGGCGGCGCGGGGACGGCGGATGCTGGGCCCGGAGCCGTGGAGCCACGCGCTCGGCCGGCTCAGCATCGCGCTGATGTCCCTGCTCAACGGCTCGGTCACCGAGGCCGAGCCGGAGCTGGAGCGGGTGCTGGCGGAGTTCGGCGCGGTCGGGGAGCGCTGGGGCGCGGCGCAGGCGCTCGACTGGCTGGCCCTGACGGCGAGCTGGCGCGGCGACTGGGAGCATGCGTTCGAGCTGTGGGAGCGGGCGCTCGCGCTGCTCGAAGAGCTCGGCGCGCTGGACGAGCTGGCCGACGTGCTGGGCCGGCGGGCCGGCGCGCACTGGCGGGCGGGTGACGCGCGGGCCGCCCGCGCCGACTACGAGCGGGCGGGCGAGCTGGAGCGGCGGCTGGGCCGGCCGGAGCTGATGGCCTGGGTGCAGCTCCAGCTCGGCGAGATGGCCCGCTTCGAGGGCGACCTGGACGAGGCGGTGCGGCGGCTCGAAGCCGCCCTGGCCGGCTCGGTGACCGGCGCGTTCACCTCCGAGGGTACGAGGTCGCGGGTGCTGACGGCGCTGGGCCGGCTGGCCGAGGCGAACGGCGACGTGGCCGGGGCCGCGCGCAGGCACGCCGAGGCGCTGACCGCCGCGCTCGGCACCCCGCTGGCCGCCGACCTCGCCGGCGTCGCCGAGGGCCTGGCCGCCCAGTCCCTCTTCGAGGCCACCTTTCCGAGCGCGCCGCACCCGGACGAACGGCTGGTGATGGCGGGGGCCGAGCGGGCGGCGTTGTTGCTCGGGGTCGCGGTGGCGCTGCGGGGCATGGCCGTGGCCGGGGACCGGGACGTGGCCGCGACCACCGCCGGCGCCATCCGGGTGCTCGGGGCCGAGGCGTTCGCGGCGGCGTACGCCAGGGGCGCGGCCGTGCGCCCGGACGAGGCGCCGGCCATCCTGCGCGCCGCCGCCGACGGCGGCCCCCCGCGCTGACCGGCGCGTGCCCCGTTGTCAGCGGCTGGTCGTCCGGTTGTCAGCGGGGGTGGCGAAGCTGCCGGGCATGCGGAACACGAACGTGCTCATTTCCGGGGCCGGCATCGCCGGCCCGGCCCTCGCCCACTGGCTCACGCACCACGGATTCACGGTCACCGTCGTCGAGAAGGCCCCTCACCTGCGCCCCGGCGGCCAGGCCGTGGACTTCAAGGGGGAGACCCACCTGACCGTGCTGAGCCGCATGGGCATCCTGGACGAGGTGCGCCGCCTGCAGACCGGCGGCACCGACCAGGAGATCGTGGACGCCAACGGCCGCAGGCTGGCGGTGATGCCCGGCGAGTTCACCGGCGGCGCCCTGGAGATCCTGCGCGGCGACCTGTCCAGGATCATGTACGAGCGCACCGCCTCCTCCTGCGAGTACGTCTTCGGCGACTCGATCACCTCGCTCACCGAGACCCCGGGCGGCGTCGAGGTCACCTTCGAACGCGCCACCTCCCGCACGTTCGACCTGGTCGTCGGGGCGGACGGCATCCACTCGAACGTGCGCCGCCTCGCCTTCGGCCCCGAGCGGGACTACGTGCGCCACCTCGGCCACTACTACGCGCTGGTGGACGTCGAGGAGGACTTCGGCGCGGTGCCGCGGATGTACAACGAGCCGGGCCGGCTGGTCGCGGTGGGCGGGCCGAAGGCGCCGGCGTTCTTCGTCTTCGCCTCCGAGCCTCTCGACTACGACCGCTACGACGCCCGGCAGCAGGCGGAGATCCTGGCGCGCGTCTTCACGGGCATGCGCTGGCGGACCCCCGAGGTCGTGGAAGCGGTGCGCCGCTCGCGCGACGTCTATCTCGACGCGATCAGCCAGGTCAGGATCGACCGCTACAGCGCGGGCCGGACGGTGCTGCTCGGCGACGCCGCGTTCGGCAACACGCTGGGCGGCTTCGGCACCGGGCTGGCCATGGTGGGCGCGTACGTGCTGGCGGGCGAGCTGGCCGCGGCGGGCGGTGATCACCGCAGGGCCTTCGCCGAGTACGAGCGGCAGTTCCGGCCGTACGCCAGGATCTCCCAGAACGGCAACACCGGCCCCTTCCTCGCCCCGGCCACCCCCATGCGCATCCGGATGCGCAACCGGATGTTCAAGCACCGCTTCCTGCTCGGCCTGATGATGAGGATGGGCGACAGGTTCGCGACGGACATCCACCTCAAGTCGTACTGAACCTTGGTCAGGCTCCAGCCCTGCCGACCCCGCCGTACACGTGGAGGTGCGGGGTGCCGTCGAGCAGGGGGAGGTGGCCGTCGTCGGGCCGCACGCGCCAGTCCTGCACCGGCACGAAACCCGGCCCGATCAGCTCGAACCCGTCGAACAACGCCAGCACCTCGGCCCGGTCGCGGAACCTGGCCTGCGCGGGCGAGCCGGCCGTGGCCTGCTGGAGCTGGGCGATGGCCTCGGGGGCGCTCTCGGCCATCGCGTGCGAGAGCACCAGATAGCCGCCGCCCCGCATGCTCCGCCGGAAGGCGGCCACGATGCCGGCCGGGTCCTCCTCGTCCATCACGAAGTGCAGCACGCCGACCATCAGCACGCACACCGGCTGGTCGAAGTCGATCAGCCCGGTGACGTGCGGGTCGCCCAGGATGTCGCCGGGGCGGCGCAGGTCGGCCTGGATGCCGGCCACGCCGGGGGCGTCGGCCAGCAGCACCTGGGCGTGCAGGCGGACCACCGGGTCGTAGTCGACGTAGACGACGCGGCAGGCGGGGCTCACCGAGCGCACGGTCTCGTGGATGCTGGGCGTGGTGGGGATGCCGGTGCCCAGGTCGATGAACTGGCGTACGCCCAGCTCGGCCAGATGCCGGACGGCCTCGATCTGGAAGTGCCGGTTGGCCCGCGCGACCAGGCGGGTGTCGGGGGCGACGGCCAGCAGCCGGTCGGCCACCGCCCGGTCCACCGCCAGGTTGTCCTTGCCGCCGAGCAGATAGTCGTAGACCCGGGCCGAGCTGGGGACGGAGGGGTCCACGCCCGGTGGAACGCGTTCTGGCTCGGTCACCGAACCGTCTCCTTCACCGAGGGGAACTGAGGCGACATCCTACTCGCCGGTTCACCGCTGTCACGGGACTCACCCTGACGCTGGGGGTGAACATCCACCGCTCCCGCCGGGCTCGCGGGAGCGCTGCTCCGGCCACCGGGCCGGAAGCTCCTTCCCAGGACGGACGTAATTACCGACGCATGACCGATGCGCTCGGGGCCCGAGCCTGTGCATCCTGGTGGGGACGGGTCCGGTGCGGGCCTCGTTCCGGACCTGAGAGGAGCCGCGAGGGCATGAACGACACGGCAGGCCGCCCCACCGTCGTCCTGGACAACGGTGTCGTCGGCAGGGTCATGCTGACCCATCCGTCCCGGTGCGACCTGGTGCTCGTGCTCGGCATGGACGGGACCCTGCTGAGCTGCCGGCTCGACGACATCGCGTGCGTGGTCGGGGGCCAGCCCCTCTGCCGCGACGGCTGACCGCCGCCCCGGCGCGCGCGGGCCGGGCGTGAGCGGGCGGGCGGCAGGTCAGGCGCGGTTGACGATCTCGCTGAAGGTCGCGGCCGCGGTGAAGTCGTTGGTGAGCCGGTTCTTGGTGAGCGCGAACGTGGTGCCGGTCTCCTTGTCGGCCCAGGCCGTGCTGCCGCCCGCGCCGCCGATCCCGAACACGTTCGGCGTCTGCTCGGGGGTCGAGCCCGGCGCGCCGATGTTGAACCCGAGCCCCCACGCCGACGGCATGCCGAAGACCTCGTCCACGCCGCTCGACACGACGGCCGTGACCTCGTTCAGCCGCTCGGCCGAGATCAGCCGCGTCCCGTCCACCTCGCCGAGCAGCGCCGCGTACAGGCGGGCGATGGCCCTGGCGGAGGTCTTGCCGCCGGCGGGGATGTCGGCCGACAGGTAGTCGGGCCGGTTGCCGAGGTCGGCGCCGGGCATCAGCGCCATCGGCGCGGCCTTGAACATCGGCAGGTCGGCCGGCATCTCGCCCCACTCGGACATGTCCATGGGGGCGTCCTCCAGCCGGGCCAGCCGGGCGTGCTCCTTCTCCGGCATCCCGAAGTAGAGCTCGTCGGCGATCCCCAGCGGCCCCGCCACGTCCTCGGCGAGCACCTGCGAGATGGGCTTGCCGGTCACCCGCCGGACGATCTCGCCGACCAGGAACCCGAACGTGTAGGCGTGGTAGCCCATCTTGGTGCCCGGCTCCCACCACAGCTCGGCCTCCTCCAGCGCGGCGGTCATCCTGCCCCAGTCGCAGACGTCCTCGGGCGTGGTGTCGAGCGGCACCCCGGGCACGCCCGCCGTGTGCGAGAGCACGTGCCGTACGGTGACGGCCTCCTTGCCGTGCCGCCCGAACTCCGGCCACAGCTCGGCCACCCGGGTGTCGTAGCCGAACAGCCCCCGCTCGGCCAGCACGTGCGCGACCGCCGAGGTGGCGCCCTTGCCGATGGAGAAGTTGTAGAAGGGCGTGTCGGACGTGACGGGCCGGCCGGTCCCGGGGTCGGCCACGCCGGCCACCACGTCCACGATCTGGACGCCGTCCCGGTAGACGGCCACCTGGAGGCCGCGCTCCTCGCCGGACTCGACGAGCTTGTCGGCCGCTTCCTGCACCTGCTGCTGAAGGTCGCTCATGGTGTTTCCCTCCTTGTTCACCGCTGGAACTAGACGGTACAGTACTCGTATCAGTACGGAACTGTCTAGTACTGTTATGGCAAGCGAACGAGAGGGCGGTCATGGCAGACGAGCAAGACGGCCGGACGGCACGCAAGCGCAGGCAGATCCTCGAGGCGGCGCTCCCCGTCTTCCTGCACAACGGCTACGTGGGCACCAGCATGGACGAGGTGGCGGCGGTGGCCTCGGTCTCCAAGCAGACCGTCTACAAGCACTTCACCGACAAGGAACAGCTCTTCACCAGCCTCATCATGGAGACCACCGGCCAGGTGGAGGAGCTGGCCAAGATGATCACCGCGGTCCTCGACGACAGCGAGGACCTGGAGAAGGACCTCGGCGAGCTGGCCCGCCGCTTCCTGGCCCGGATCATGAGCCCCGACGTGCTGCGGCTGCGCCGATTGGTGATCGCCGAGGCCGACCGGTTCCCCGACCTCGGCCGCACCTGGTACGAGCAGGGCTTCGAGCGCTCGCTGGAGACCATGACCGCGACCTTCGCCCGGCTGACCGAGCGCGGGCTGATGCGCGCCGACGACCCGCGACTGGCCGCCGAGCACTTCGTCGGCCTGCTGCTGTGGATCCCGGTGAACAAGGTGATGTTCTCGGGCGGCGGCGCGCACTACACCGAGGCCGACCTCGAACGCCTCGCGGAGGCGGGGGTCGAGGTGTTCCTGCGCGCCTACGCCGCCCCCGGCGCAGGCCCGGCCGGCACGTGAGCCCGGCCTGCCCCTGAGCCCGTCCGGCACGTGAGACCGGCGCCCGGCTCGGACCCCGGGACGGGCGCTAGGTCAGATACCGCTTGAGCCCGGCGGCGAGGGCGGTGGCCATGCGCTGCCGGAAGGCGCCGTCGGACATCTTGGCGGCGTCGCCCTCGTTGCGCATGTTGCCGCACTCGATGAACACCGCCGGCCGCTTCGACAGGTTGAGCCCGCCCAGGTCGGTACGGCTCTGCAGGCCGTCGCGCGCCGTGTAGGTGGCGTACGGCATCCCGGTGCCGGCCCGGTAGGCGTCGCGGATGTCGCGGCCGAGCCGGCGCGACGGCTTGATGACCTTGTCGTTGTGCCCCGGCAGCAGCCCCGGCGTGATCACGTGGAACCCGTGCCCGCCCGGCGCGGCACCGTCGCCGTGGATGGACAGGACGGCGTCGGCCCTGGCCTCGTTGCCGATGGCGGCCCGCTCGGTGACGCAGGGCCCCACGCCCTTGTCGTCGGGCCGGGTGAGCACGACCTTCGCCCCCATCCCCTCCAGGATCGGCTTCAGCCGCGCGGCGACGTCCCAGGTGAAGGCGTGCTCGGGATAGCCGTCGTCGGTCCGGGTGCCGGTGGTGTTGCACGCCTTGCGGCCGTTGATGACGTCGACCTGGCGGTTGATCTCCTCGGGGTGCGCGGCGTTGCCGCCGTTGTGCCCCGGGTCGAGGACCACGGTCCTGCCCGCCAGCGGGCGGTCCCCGGTCGGCTGCGTGGCGGTCGGGGAGGCGGGCAGCGCCGCCTCGCGCGCGGCGGGCACGGCGCCGCCGCCGCATCCGGCGGACAGTCCGGACATCAGCGCGGCGAGCGCGGCCAAGGCCACGCGACCGGCTCGGTCAGCACGCATGGGACCGACCGTACCGGGACGGGGACGCGAATCCCAAGACCCCGGTGACCTGCGATTTCGTGTCGCGATCCGGGTTTTCCGCGCCGCCGGGAGGGTTAGGAATCGGCGGTGTGATCCGAGGTTACGCAGAGCAGCCGAGCCCGCGCGCGGGCGGGCGGATGACGTTGCGGGTGGCGACGGACGCGCCGTGGTTCCGGGTCGAGCTGCACCGCTGCGGCGACGGGCTGACGCTGTGCGAGAAGTCGCCGTGGCTGCCCGGCGAGGACGCGCCGCCGCACCTGCCCTGGCACGACTGGGGCGAGCCCGGCACGGGGCTGCGCGGCGAGCCGCTCAAGCCGTGGCCGGCCTATCCGCTGCCGGTCCCGGCCGAGCCCGGGGTCTACGTCGCGGTGCTGGTGGAGGGCGACGACAACGGCGGCGACCTGACCGACCCCGACCGCACCACGGCCGACGGGCGCGAGGCCAAGGCCCTGTTCGTGGTACGGCCCCCGCGCCCGGCGGCCCGGATCCTCTACAAGCTGCCGCTGCTGACCTACCACGCCTACAACCTCATCGACGGCCGGGCCTACGACCCGGAGCGCGGGGACGGGCACTGGTGCCTCTACAACATGCCCAGGCCGGAGGAGGTGCCCGGCGGGCTGTCCCCCGGGGTGGGGCTGCACCGGCCGGGCGGCGGGACGGGGGCGACGCCGTACGACGTCTTCAACTTCGACCCCTACGACCCGACGCCGCGCCAGACGTTCGCGCACTGGGACGGCCCGTTCGTCGCCTGGCTGGCGCGCCGGGGATACGCCGTGGACTACTGCACCGACCTCGACCTGCACCGGGAGGGGCCGGCGCTGCTGGAGCCGTACCGGCTGCTGGTGAGCGCCGGGCACGACGAGTACTGGAGCGACGCCATGCGCGCCGCCGTCGCCCGCCACGTCGCGGGCGGGGGCAACGTGGCCTTCTTCGGCGGCAACACCTGCTGGTGGCGGGTGGTCTTCCACGACGCCGTCACCTTCTCCCGCGTCGCGCCCTGGCACGAGCTGGGCCGGCCCGAGAACGAGCTGACCGGGGTGAGCTTCCGCAACGGCGGCGAGCGCGACCGCGACGAGCACCCGGTCCCGGTGGGCTTCCGGGTGCAGCACGCCGATCACTGGGTCTACGAGGGCACCGGGCTGTCCGACGGCGAGGTGTTCGGCCTGGCGGAGAACCTGGTCGGCTACGAGTGCGACGGCGCCGCCTTCGACCGCGCCGCGCCGCCGCCGCACGCGCCCACCGGGGCCGACGGCACGCCCGCCGGCTTCACGATCCTCGCCGTCGGTGACGCCAGGGCGAGCGGCTGGGGCCTCGGGAACGGCGCCGCCACGATGGGCCTGCACACGGTGGGCCTGCACACGGTGGGCCCGCACGCGTCCGGCGGCACCGTCTTCACCGCCGCCACCACCGACTGGCCCCGCGCCCTGGCCACCTGCCCGCCCGTCGCGCGCATCACGGTGAACGTGCTCGACCGCCTCTCCTGACCCGCCGCCGCCCTCGGCGCCACCCGCCGCTCCCGGCCCTCGGCGCCTGCCCGCCGCGCGGCCCGCCGGTCAGCCCGGCAGCGGCGGCTCCTCGCGCTTGCGGATCAGGTACGGCGGCATCGCCAGCGCGTGCATGCCGGTGGCCCGCAGCGTCTCGATCGAGTGCTCGGGCGTCTCCGTCAGCGGCTCCCCCGGCCCGTTGAGCGAGGTGTTGATCAGGACCGGCGTGCCCGTCCGCTCGTGCCACCTGGTCAGCAGGGCGTGCAGGAACGGCGTCTGCTCCGCCTCCACGGTCTGCAGCCTGGCCGTGCCGTCCACGTGCGTGATGCCGGGCAGCAGCTCGCGGTGCTCGGGCCGGACGGCGGCGGCGTACTGCATGAACGGGGCCGGGCGGTCCACCTCGAAGATGCGCCCGGCGTGCTCGGCCAGCACCAGCGGCGCCAGCGGGCGGAACCACTCGCGCCCCTTCACCTCGAAGTTGATGTAGTCCTGCATGTCGGGTCTGCGCGGGTCGCCGAGGATGCTGCGGTTGCCCAGCGCCCTGGGGCCCGACTCGCTGCGGCCCTGGTGCAGCCCCACCACGCGGCCGCTCTCCAGCAGCGCGGTCAGCTCGCCCACCAGGTCCTCCGGCCGCTCGGCGGACAGGCCGTCGGGCAGGCCGCGCACGGCCGCCTCGATCTCGCTCTCGTCGGGGTCGGGGCCGAGGAAGTCGTTCGTCCAGCGGAAGCGGCTCTCGACGCCGAGGCAGGCGATGAGCCCGTACAGGGCGCAGCCGACGGCCGTGCCGCCGTCGTGCGGGCTGGGCGGGATGAACACCTCGCGGAACGGGGACTCGCGGATGAGCCGGCCGTTGGCCGAGCAGTTCAGCGCGGTGCCGCCGGCGAAGGCCAGCGCGTCCAGGCCGGTCCTGGCGTGCAGCCAGGCGGCCAGCGCGGCCAGGGCGCGCTCGAAGGCGCGCTGGCCGGCGGCGGCCAGGTTCGCGGCGCGGCGGAACTCCTCGCCGCCCGGCTCGTAGACGAAGTCCTCGCGGCGGCCGAACACGGCCAGCCAGGCGGGCGGGATGTGCACCTCGTGGCCGCGCACGTCGAGGTCGGGCAGGCCCAGCGCGTCCGGGTCGCCGAACGGGGCCAGCCCCATCACCTTGCCCTCGTTGCCCTCGCCCTCGGGCCACATCATCTTCGTCAGCAGCGCGTAGAAGCAGCCGAGCCCGGCCGGCCGCGCCCAGTCGCCGTCCCAGAGCTGCTTGGCCAGGCACTCGACGCGCCCGCGCGCGCACCGGTAGAAGGAGGACACCTCCAGCAGCTCGCCGTCCGTGCCCGGCGGCAGCTCGACCTCCTCGGTGAAGTCCTTGACCCGGCTGCCCTGCGCGTCGATCACCAGCCCCGCCGCCTCCTCGAACGGCGAGGGGTAGAAGGCGCTGTAGAGGTGGGTGAGGTGGTGGGAGACCAGCACGATCCGGGCGCCGTCCTTGAGCCCGAGCGTCTCGCGCACCTCTTCCTGGTACGCCCCCACGTGCTCGATCTCGGTGTCGGAGGAGTAGCCCTCCACGACCAGGTCCACCGGCTCCTTCAGCAGCGGCATGGCGGGCAGGTAGCGGTCGGGGAGGTCGCCGAGGCGCCCCCAGTGGTGCTTGCGGCGGGTGACGCGCTCCTTCTGCAGGCTGTACATGCCCGACTCGCCCACCGCGACAGCGATGGAACCATCCTGGGTGCGATTTATGCCGACGACTATGGGAAAGTCCGCCATCCGGGTGCCTCCTGATCGTGATCAGGGGCACCGATACCCCAGGTCAGAACAAGTCGATCTCCCAACCGCGTAAGGGACACGTCAGCCTTGGCGGCCCTTCACACGACTTCTCACCAGCGGCACAGCCCTTTGATTCCCCAAATACGGATAAATCATCATATTGGCCATTAATGTCGCCACCGTTGCGACTTGCGGACAAACGGGCCTTCCCCGGAGAAGATCTTCTTGATAGAAGTTTCGGCTGCGGCCACAAGCCGCCGGCCGAAAGCCGGTCGTCCCTTTATACCGATAACGATCGGACCAATTCACGTGTTAGCCGATGATTTCTTCCTGGTCTCCTGGGACACGACCGGCACGGGCAAACCCCGCCTGCACGTTCGGGGTCTCGCGCTGGGCCTGGCCGGGGCGCTGATCGGGGAGCTGGTGCTGCACCAGCGGGTGATCGTGCGCGGCGTGCGGCTCGACCTGGTGGACGGCCACGCGGTACGGGAGAGCGTGGCCGACAAGGTGCTGGCCGACCTGCGGAATTCGCCGCATCATACCGACGTGCGCACCTGGCTGGCCTATCTCGCGCAACGCTCGGTCGCAGAAGTGAGCGGGCGACTCGTGAATTCCGGGCTGCTCGAACCCGAAAATCGGAAGATCTTCCGGCGCAGCCGGTCCCGGTTCTTCGCCACCGACTTCGGCCGGGCCATGTGGCCCGTGACCCGGCTGCGGCTGGCGCTGACGCGGTGCGGGCCGCTGGCGCCGCAGGACATGGCGCTGGCCACGCTCGTGGACGCCTGCGACCTGACCGACGCCGTGCTCGACGACCCCGGCAACCGCCGGGCGGCCCGCGACTACCTGACCACCCTGCTGGCCACCATGCCCCAGCCGCTGCGCGACCTGAGCCACCAGGTGTACGCCGCCGCGGGCGACGCCGTCCTCACCTACCGCACGTAAGACGCGCCGCACCCGCCTCCCCCACACCTGCCTCCCCCGCATCCGCCCACCCGCACCCGCCTCCCCCGCATCCGCCCACCCGCACCCCCCCGATCCTCCGCACACCTCGGGAAGGACCATGACGCGTAGCACCACTCGGACCGGCGCCGGGCGTGACCCGGTGGCCGGCGCGCTGGCCGCCAACCGGCTCGGCGCGCCCTCGGTCGTCTACTTCGTCCTGTCGGCCGCCGCGCCGCTCACCGTCGTGGCCGGGGTCATCACCACCGGCTACGCCGTCACCGGGATCACCGGGCTGCCGATCGCCTTCGTGGTGGTGGGCGTGGTGCTGTCGGTGTTCGCGGTCGGGTACGTGGCGATGGCCCGGCACATGGCCAACGCCGGCGCGTTCTACACCTACGTCACCCGGGGGCTGGGCCGTCCGGCCGGCATCGCGGCGGCCTGGATGGCGCTGGTGGCGTACAACACGTTGCAGGTGGCGCTCTACGGCGCCTTCGGCGTGGCGACCGCGCCGCTGCTGGAAGGGTGGCTGGGCATCACGCCCGCCTGGTGGGCGGTCTCGCTGGTCGCCTGGGCGCTGGTCGCGCTCCTGGGCATGATGCGGGTGGACGTCAACGGCCGGCTGCTGGCCGTGCTGCTGACCGCCGAGGTGGCGGTCATCCTGTTGTTCGACGTGGCCGACCTGATCAACCCGGCCGCCTCCGGCTACTCGCTGGAGACGCTGTCGCCGGCCGCGCTGTTCGTGCCCGGCGTGGGAGCGCTGCTGGTGCTGGCGACGCTGGGGTTCGTCGGGTTCGAGTCGTCCGTGGTGTTCTCCGAGGAGAGCCGGCAGCCCCGGCGCACGGTGCCGCTGGCCACCTACTCGTCCGTGGCGATCATCGCCTTCGTGTACGCGCTGTCGTCCTGGGCCATGACGGTCGCCACCGGCCCCGGCCAGATCGTCGCCACCGCCCGCCGCGACCAGGCGGAGACCATCTTCCTGCTCGCGCAGGCGCACCTGGGCCCGGTCGTGGTGGACATCGCCCGGGTGCTCTTCGCCACCAGCGTCTTCGCCGCGATGATCTCGTTCCACAACACCACCTCCCGCTACTTCTTCGCGCTCGGCCGCGAGCGGGTGCTGCCGGCCGTCTTCGGCCGCACGCACACCCGCAGCGGCGCGCCCAAGGCCGGCTCGATCGCGCAGAGCACGCTCGGCCTGGCCACGATCGTGCTGTACGCGCTGCTCGGCCTCGACCCGCTCGTGCAGCTCTTCTTCTACGGCGGGGCGTTCGGCGGCCTCGGCGTGCTGCTGCTGATCTTCGTGACGGCCATCGCGATCATCGTCTTCTTCGCCCGCGAGCCGCACGGCGAGACCCTCTCCCGCCGGCTGGTCGCGCCCGTGCCCGCCGCGATCGCGCTGGCCGTGATGGTCTGGCTCGCGCTGGACAACTTCTGGGCGCTGCTCGGCGTGCCCCAGGGCGACGCGCTGGCCCGGGTGCTGCCCGCCGTCTACGGCGTCGCCGCGCTGCTGGGCGCTGGCTGGGCGCTCGTGCTGCGCGCCCGGCAGCCCGCCGTCTACGCCGCGGTGGGGATGGGCGCCAAGGCGGCCACCGCCCAGAACGCC
Organism: Nonomuraea candida; assembly: GCF_000725485.1. Lineage (GTDB taxonomy): Bacteria > Actinomycetota > Actinomycetes > Streptosporangiales > Streptosporangiaceae > Nonomuraea > Nonomuraea candida. Next base: position 25,601 of record NZ_JOAG01000065.1, read on the forward strand.
GCCCAGACCACCGCCCAGACCACCGCCCAGACCACCGCCCAGAACGCCGCCCACGACGACACCGCTCAGGGCACCGCATGACCGACGAGAGGAGTCTCATGGAGGAGAAGCCCGAGGCGAGGCCGGCCGTCCGCGAGGAGCCCTTCGGGCCCTGGCCGGCCCTCGACTCCAGCGCAGGGGAGACGTTCGCGTTACGGCCGGCGGTGCGCGCCGCGACGGCCGAGGACGCGGGGCGGGTGGCCGAGCTGATCGCGACCGCGTTCGCCGGGCTGCGGGCCACGTCCTACCTGGTGCCCGAGCGCAGGCAGCGGCACCGCGTCCTCGCGGCCAACTTCCGGATCTTCGTGGAGCATGCGCTGGAGCACGGCGAGGTGCACCTGATCGACAGCGGGCCGGCGGTCGCCGTGTGGTTCCCGTACGTCACGCCGCTGCCGCTGCCGCGCGACTACGACCGGCGGCTGGCCGAGGCCACGGGCGAGTGGGCCGGCCGGTTCCGGGTCCTGGACGAGCTGTTCGAGAAGAACCATCCGGAGCCGCCGCACCATCACCTGGCCTTCCTGGCCGTCCATCCCGACCGGCAGGACCAGGGGCTCGGCACGACGCTGCTGCGCCACCAGCACGCGCGGCTGGGCGGGCTGCCGGCGTACCTGGAGGCCAGCGACCCGCGCAACCGCGACCTGTACGCACGCCACGGCTACCGGGCGCGCGAGCCGTTCGCGCTGCCGGACGGCACGCTGTTCTGGCCCATGTGGCGGCCGGGCGCCCCGTGAGGATGGTCCGCTCGTGTGCCCGCGTGGGGCGGGCTTGGTGAGACGCCCTTGGTGAGACGCCTTTTGTGAGACGCCCTTTGTGAGGCGTCACAGATTTGACCGCCGACATTTACCGCGCTGTCCAGTTCACAGAATGACGAGCATGGCTCATCGTGTGCATGCGAATCCCCTCGCGACCACGGGAGAGCCCTCATGCGCCGTCGCACCTTCCTGACAGCCGTGTCCGCGTCGGTGGCGTTCTCGGGGGCGGTGTGGCACGAGGCGGCGGCGTCGGTGCGGGCCGGGGCGAGCCCGTACGGGCCGCTCGGCGCGCCGGACGCCAACGGCCTGGCGCTGCCCGCCGGGTTCACCGGCCGGGTCGTGGCCAGGACGGGCCGCAGCGTCGGCGGCACGCTCTGGCATCCGGCCCCCGACGGCGGCGCCTGCTTCCCTGACGGCGCCGGGTGGATCTACGTGTCCAACTCGGAGGTGCCGCTGGTCGGCGGCGCCTCGGCGATCAAGTTCCGGGCCGACGGGTCGGTGGAGCGCGCGTACCGCATCCTCAGCGGCACCAACCTCAACTGCGCGGGCGGCGCGACGCCCTGGAACACCTGGTTGTCGTGCGAGGAGATCTTCCGCGGCCGGGTCTACGAGACCGACCCGTACGGCGTCCGCGCCGCGCAGCCCCGCAACGCCATGGGCCGCTTCAAGCACGAGGCCGCCGCCTGCGACCCCGACCACCGGGTGATCTACCTGACCGAGGACGAGAGCGACGGCTGCTTCTACCGCTTCACGCCCACCACCTGGGGCGACCTGTCCAGCGGCCGGCTCGACGTGCTGTGCGGGGCCGGCGGCGACAGCGTGGAGTGGCGCCCGGTCCCCGACCCGTCGCCCGCCGTGCTGGAGCGCCAGACCAGGCACCAGGTCTCCGCCGCCCGGCACTTCGACGGCGGCGAGGGCTGCCACTACGCCGCCGGGGTCTGCTACTTCACCGCGAAGGGCGACCGCAAGGTCTGGGCGTACGACGTGGCGCGGCAGACCGTGACCGCGATCTACGACGGCACGGGCACGCTCGACGGCGTGGACAACATCACCGGCCTGAAGGGCGACCTCTACGTGGCCGAGGACGGCGGCAACATGGAGATCAACATCATCACGCCGGACGGCGTCGTGGCCCCCGTCGTACGCCTCGACGGGCACGCCGAGTCCGAGATCACCGGGCCCGCCTTCTCCCCCGACGGCACCCGGCTCTACTTCTCCTCCCAGCGCGGCACCAGCGGCGAGCCGGCCGGCACCGGAGGCGTCACCTACGAGGTGACCGGCCCCTTCCGCCGCTGACGCACCCCCACCCCTCTCGGAAGGAGTTCCCCCATGCTCCGGCGAACGCTCCTCCTGCTCACCGCGGCCTGGCTCGCCCTCTCGCTCGCCCCGCCGGCGCACGCGGCGCAGGCCGAGGTGTACGTGGCGCTGGGCGACTCGGCCGCCGCCGGCCCCCTGGTGCCGAACCAGGTCCACCTCGGCTGCCTGCGCTCCGACCGCAACTACCCCCACCTGGTGGCCGAGGCCATCGACGCGACCGCGTTCCGCGACGTGACCTGCTCCGGCGCCCAGACCGAGGACATGTACGCCCCGCAGGGCACCGAACTCGGCGACGTGCCGCCCCAGCTCGACGCCCTCAGCCCGGACACCACCCTGGTCACGGTGCAGATCGGCGCCAACGACGTCGGCCTGACCGGCTTCATCGAGGACTGCCTGAACCTGCTGCCCCCGCCCATCGGGGACGCCTGCAACGACGACTACGTCGTGGACGGCCGGGACAAGTGGCGCGTCGACACCGACGCCCTGCGCCCCCGCCTGACGGCCCTGGTCTCCGACATCCGCGCCCGCGCCCCGCAGGCACGGATCTTCGTGGTCGGCTACGCCACGTACGCCCGGCCCGACGGCTGCTACCCCCGGGTGCCGATCATCCGCGCGGACGCCAACTACATCAGGGCGACGCTGATGTACTTCAACCAGATGCTGGCCGAGCAGGCCGCGGCGGCCGGGGTGGGCTTCATCGACCTGCAGACGCCGAGCGTGGGCCACGACCCGTGCGCCTCGTCGGGCACCCGCTGGATCGAGCCGTACATCCCCACCTCGCCGGCGGCGCCGTTCCACCCGAACGCCCGCGGCATGCGTGGCTTCGCCACGGCGGTGACCGCCGCGATCAGCGGCGCGTAACCGGCGCGGCGAGGGGACCCGGCCGGCCCGGCGCGGGGCCGGCCGGGTCGGCACTGCTCGGGTCAGCACTGCTCGGGGCGGCGCGGCTGGAGGCGGTCGCGGTCAGCGGGGCCCGGTGAGTCGGCGGGCGGCCAGGGCGGCGCCGATGCGCTGCAGGTGGGCCGGGTCCATCGGGTCCAGGCCGGTCAGGCTGACGGCCCTGCGCAGCCGGTAGTCGACGGTGTTCGGGTGCACGTGGAGCAGCTCGGCGGTGCGCCGCCGGTCGAGCCCCGTCTCCAGGTACGCCGTCAGCGTACGCAGCAGGTCGGGGTTGTCGAGCAGCGGGTCGAGCAGTCCCGCGAGCAGCGCCGTGGCCTGGCTGGAGCGGGTGAGCTGGTATTCGAGCAGCACGTCGGCCAGCCGGTAGGCGCCCGGCGGCTGCTCGAAGAGCCGCACCACCTCCAGCACCTCCTCCACCAGCCGCGCCGCCGCCGGCACCCCCTGCGGCGGCGCGCACTCGGCGGCCAGCCAGACGGGCGCCCCCGCCGCCTTCCCCGCCGCCCGGGCCAGCTCTTCCACGTCCGGCTCCCCGGCCGGCCCGCCCCCGTGGAGCGGCACCAGCACCAGCCCGCCCGCCGCGTCGAACGCGGGCAGCACCGGCCCGCCCGCGCGCCGCTGCAACGCCGCCCTGATGCGGTGGAGCTTGCGCCGCGCCGCGACGGCCCCGCCCGGCCCCTCCTCGTCGGGATGCCGGCCCGCCGCGACGCCCAGCACCAGGTAGCGCGGGGCCAGCCGCACCCCGGCCAGGGCCGCGTGATCGCCGCCGAGCAGCGCGGAGACGGTGGCGTGCATGGCGTGCTGCTCCTGGCTGAGCTGGCTCTCCCGCTCCTCCAGGTACGCGGTGCAGACGGCGGCCGTGGCGGCCTCCATGTAGCGCAGGATGATGCGGTTGGCCTCCAGCACGTCGTCGAGGTCGTCCGGCTCCGCCTGGGCGAACAGCTGCTCGCACACCAGGCGCGCCCCCAGGTGGTAGGCGGCCAGCAGCGCCTCGACCGGCACGCCCTCCTGGGCCCGCCGGGCCGCCGACTCCCGCAGCGGCGCCAGCTCGCTCCGGCCCGGCGGCCGGCGGTCGCGGAAGGCGCGGGAGATCAGGCGCAGGTTGTGCCGGGTGATGGCCGTGATGTCCCCGTCGAGCTCCTCCTGCGGCAGCCGCCGGTAGACGGGGATCCGCTCGGCGAAGCCCCGTACGAGCTGGTCGGCCAGCTTGGGGATCTGCCGATCGAGCAGCTCGTGCAGCGGGCACCCGGCCAGGGTGAGGGGGCGTACCACGCTCGAACCCTCCCAGATCACCGCGAATCGGTGAAGACCCACGCCCTTGCGCCGCCCGCGGCCGGTTGTGAGCCGGCGGGCGTGAGCGGGCGGCGGGCTGTTCGGGGCGTGCGTTCACCTGCTCAGCAGAGCCGGTGAACTCGGCTGGGCGCCACGTCCGCCGGTGACCCGGCGGATCAGCGTGATCAGGCAGCACATGGCCACGGCGGCGCCGGCCTCGGCGTAGGGGCCGGCGGTGACGGGGACGGCGAGCACGGCGGTGGTGGTCAGGGCGCAGACCGGGCCGAAGCGGGTGACCAGTTGCAACTGACCGGCGGCGCGGCGGACGCCGCCGAGGGCCAGGCCGGCCAGGACGAGCGCGCCGAGGTTGGCGGCGGCCGGCGCCCAGGACTGGCGCAGGGGCTGGTAGGCCAGCGTGTACAGCAGGCAGCCGAGAACGCCGGCCAGGAGCGGGGTCAACGACACCCGGCGGGGGCGGGCGGGCCGGGCGTCGGGATGGGTGGGCGTCGGCTCGGGCCGGGAGACCGCGACGCGGGCGCGTCCCCGGAGCATCGACCAGGCCACTCTTGCCAGCCCTCGCAGATCGTCGAGGGCGGTGCGCAGGATGCGGACCCGGGAGTCGACGTCCTCGATCCAGTCGACGGGTACCTCGTGCACGCGCAGCCCGTTGTGCTCGGCGAGCAGCAGCAGCTCGGTGTCGAAGAACCACCCGTCGTCCCGGACCCTGGCCAGCAGCGGGCGCACCACCGCGGTCCTGGCCGCCTTGAAGCCGCACTGGGCGTCGCTGAAGCCGGCGCCGAAGCCGAGCCGCAGCAGCAGGTTGTAGCCGCGTGAGATGATCTCGCGGCGCAGCGACCGGCGGGTGCGTGCCCCGGGCGCGAGCCGGGTGCCGACCGCGATCTCGGAGTGCCCGCTGGCCACCGAGGCGACCAGCGGGAACAGCGCGTCCAGGTCGGTGGACAGGTCCACGTCCATGTAGGCGACGATGTCGGCCGGGCTGTCCTGCCAGGCGGCTCGCAGCGCCGCGCCCCGGCCGCGGATGTCCAGCCGGCGGGCGTGCACCCCGGCCAGTTCGCCGGCCAGCTCCGTGGCTATCCGCCACGTGCCGTCGGTGCTGCCGTTGTCGACGATCGTGATGCGCCACGGCAGGGGAAACGCGCGCAGATGGGCGATCAGCGTCCGGACGCAGCCCGCCAGGGCACGCTCCTCGTTGAGCACCGGGACGACGATGTCCACACTGGCCTGACCGGCCGCGGCGTCGACGATTGTGGATTCGGCTCGCATATCGGCCATGTTGCCTATGTCTCCCTTGATGGCGTCTTCCCCCCGTCGGCGCGGCGTCAGATGCCGAACATCGATCCGGGGCGTACCAGGCGGAAGCGCTGGTTGGCGTTGTTCCAGCAGCGGAACTGCACGATGGGCGCGTTGTCGTTCAGCGTGGCGCCACCGACGTCGAGGCACTTGCCGCTGAACGTGCGGATGTGGACCCGGCCGCGGCTGAGCGGCTCCAGGTGGAAGCGCTGGTTGGGGTCGCTGTGGCAGCGGTACTGGATGATCGGCGCGCCGTCCTCGGCGCTGTGGTGCTGCACGTCCAGGCACTTGCCGGCGAAGGTCTCGATCCTGAAGCCGCCGCCCGGCAGCCGGCGGAAGCGGAAGCGCTGGTGCGACTCGTCGTCGCAGCCGAACTGGATGATCGGCGCCCGGTCCTCGGCGCTGACGCCGGCGACGTCGAAGCACTTGTCGGCGTGCGTCTGGATCTCCAGGAGCTCGTCGCCGAACAGGATGCCGGGCTCCACGGCGGCGGCGGGCGCGGAGACGGAGGTCAGGACGATCGCCGTGACGGCGCCGCCCGTCAGCAGCCGCCTGCGGCCCGCGCGAATGGTGGTGCGCAACCTCATGATGGTTCCTTTTGTCATGAATAAACGGAACGACGCCCGGTAAGTTCAATTACCTGATGGCTTTGTGTCGCGAGCACATGCTAACGACGAACACGGGCAGTGTTACGCACGCTCGCCCAGTTTTTCGGCTCGTGTCCCAGGGCTGCGCGACACGACGATATTAGTTATGACGTTTGCCGATAAATCGGACCCGACTATCTGGGCGAAACGGCTCTTTGCCAGGCTTTGGGCAGCGGCTTCGAGCCTTCCATCTGCGGCAAGAGCGATAATCATGCCGAGCTGGACGTTAAGCCGGATTCTCTTCCCCTATGCGGTGACAAGCGGCAACATCACCGATCCGCAGCTTTGGAGAGGCATGACTCATACCATGGTGCGCGTACTGCGATTCGGTGTCGTGGGAAGTGCGTGTTTCGCGTTCCAATACGGGTGCGCCGCCACGTGTGCCGCGCTCGGCGTGCCCTGGCCGGCCGCCAACGCCGCCGGATTCCTCCTTTCCGCGCAGGCGAACTTCCTCCTCAGCTCCGGCTGGACCTGGGGCGACCGCAAGGTGAAACGCACCATGGAGGCGTTGCGGCGCCGGTGGATCGCCTACAACGGCACCGCCCTGCTGGCCCTGGTGATCAACACCGTCGTCTTCACCGCGGCCTACGAGCTCGCCGGATCGTTGCCGGCCGCGCTGCTCGGCGTGCTGAGCGGAGCCGGGCTGACCTACCTCGTCTGCGATCGGGGGATCTTCCGCCGGAGACGGCGCGCCCGCCGGCCCGTCCGGAACGTCCCGGCGACGGGCCCCGCGGCCACGACGCGGGGGCGGTGAGCCGGCATGCCGCCCCACGATCTCCCACCGGGTGTCCGGCGGATCGGCGTGGAAGGCGTCGCCGTGATCATGCACGCGGGCCCGCGGCCCCACGATCTGGAGCGCGCGGCCGAGGACCTTCTGGAGGCGCTGGCGCGGGCCGGTCACGAACACCGGATCGTCATCGTCCACGATGGCTGTGGCAGGACGGCGGAGATCGTGGAAACGCTGACCGTCCGGCATCCCGGGCGGCTCCTCGCCGTACGGCACGAGGGAGAGGCCGACGCTGCCGCGGCCGGCGTCCAGGCGGCGCTGGAACGTACCGAGATGCGCAGAATCGTGCTGGTCGGAGCGGGTGGCGCTGGCGAGCGGGCGCCCGCCGCCGACCTGCCCGCGCTCCTGCGCGCGCAGCGCGACGAGCGGGCGGACGTGGTGATCGGGCGGGCCGGGCGGGCGGCGCCACGGGCCCGCCTGACGGGAGGGCCGCCCGGCCGGTTGCTGTCGGACCTGCGCGACCCCGGCCCCTCCTGCCCGTACCGGCTCTTCGACCGCTGGCTGCTGGAGGAGCCGCACGGGCCGGCGCCCGGATGCGCGCGGGACCGCCTGCGGGTGGTGGAGCATCCGCTCACGGATCACGGCGAACGGGCGCCGGACGGCCCGCCCGCCCGGCGGGCCTTCTCGATCCCGCCGGCCCGGCTACGGCCCGGACGCCGGCCGTGGAGCCCGGCCATGCGCCTGCTCCGGCCCGAGGACCGGACGCTCGCCCTCCTGACCATGGCGGCCGTGGTCCTGTCGGCTCTGGCCTTCGCCTACCACTGGCGCCTCGGCTCCGTGCTGGCCTACAACGACAGCGGCTCGCACCTGCTCATCGCCCGCCGGGTGATCGACAGCCCGACCCCGGGCCTGGCCCAGCTCGGCGGGGTCTGGCCGCCGCTGCCGCACCTGCTGGTGCTGCCCTTCGTCTGGCACGACGGCCTGTTCTACTCGGGCCTGGCCGGCGCACTGATCTCGATGATCTCGTACGTGGTGGCCGTGCGGTATCTCTACCGCCTCGCCACGGACATGGCGGGAACGGGCGGCGCGCGGGCCCGGGCCGCCGGGATCACCGCCGCCGGGCTGTTCGCGCTCAACCCCAACGTGCTCTACCTGCAGAGCACCCCGATGACCGAGCTGCTGCTGTTCGCGTGCGTCGCCGCGGCTGTGTACCACCTGCACGTCTGGTGCCGCACCGCGCGGCACACGCAGCTGGCGATCGCCTCGGCGGCGGCGCTGCTGGCCACTCTGACCCGCTACGAGGGCTGGGTGCTGGCCGTGGCCATGACGGCGGTCGTGGGCTACGTCTCCTTCCGCCGCCGGCGCGACCTCGCCCGGGTGGAGGCCCACCTGATCTTCTTCGGCATGGCGGCCTTCGCCGGGATCGTCGGCTGGGCGCTCTGGAGCCGGGTGATCTTCGGCGACTGGTTGTACTGGCACTCCGGCGAGTACGCCAAGCCGTCGCTGTGGGTCTCGCCGGACGACGCCAACGTGGGCGCGCCGGCCGTCGCCTGGAGAACGTACGGCCACGCGATGCTCCACGACCTCGGCGCCCTCACCCTCGCCACCGGTGCGGCGGGCGTGCTGGCCTATGCCTGGCGGCGCCGGCTGCGCGCCGAGGCGCCGGCGCCCTACATCCTGCTGATCTTCGTGCCGTTCTTCGCCCAGGCGCTGACCATGGGGCAGCGTCCGCTGCACGTGCCCGAGGTGCACGGAAGCTTCTACAACGTGCGCTTCGGGCTGGTCATGGCCATGGCGGCCGCCGTCTTCACCGGCTACCTGCTGTCGCTGGCGCCCCTCCGCACCCGGTCCGGCGCCCGCTCCGGCACCTGGTTCGGCACCCGGCTCGGCTCCCGGCTCGGCGCCTGGTTCGGCTTCCGCTTCCGGGCCGGCTGGGAGCGGAGCGTGCTCGTCGGGTGCGCCCTGTCCACGGTCCTCGCGGTGCCCGGCACCGCCACCCTCACCGAGCCGATGAACTGGCACGCGGGACGGGACGAACGCGCCGTCGCCCGGGCCGTGGACCTGCTGCGCCGCGGCTATGACGGGGGGCTCCTGCTGATGGAGAACCACGGCAACGAGACGGTCACCTTCGGCTCCCGCATACCGCTGGGCCGCATCGTCTACGAGGGAAGCTTCCGCGTCTGGGACCGCGCGCTGAAGGACCCGGCCGGCCAGGGGATCCGCTGGATCTACGCGCGCACCCTCGCCGGCCGCGACGACCGCACCTGGCGCGCGCTCCGCGACCTGCCCGCGCTGACCCGCGACTTCACCCTGGTCTACCAGGACGAGGTCCAGCACATCTACCGGAGGCGACCCTGATGACGCGGCCTCACCACGAACAGGCCGGCCCGTCTCACCACGAGCAGGCCGGCCCGTCCGTCACCGCCGGCGACGCCGCCACCACCGGCGGCGGGCCCGCACCGCGCATCGGCGTCCTCGACGACGAGCTGAGCGCCCGGCGGCTGCTCGACCGCAGGCAGGCGGCTCTCGCCGCCCTGGCGCCCGCCGTGGTCGTGCTCGCGCTCGTCGCGCACCTGGCCTTCGGCTGGGGGCCCTCGCCGCTGTGGTGGGCCCAGGCGGCGGTCGCGGCCGTCACCGCCGCCTACCTCGCCGCGCTCGTCTTCAGGACCGCCGTCATCCTGGGCGCCTGGGACGCGGCGGTCATCGCGCTGGACGCGGACGCCATCCGGACGGAGCACGCGGCACTGCCGGTCTACACCGTCCTGGTGCCCCTCCACCGCGAGGCGGCGGTGCTGCCGGCCCTGCTCGACCACCTGGCCGGACTGGACTATCCGCCCGAATCGTTGCAGATCATGCTGTTGATCGAGGAGGACGACGCCGAGACGCGCGCGGCGCTGCCGGACCTGGACGCCCCCTTCGAGGTCGTGATCATCCCGCCGTCCCCGCCGCGTACCAAGCCCAAGGCCTGCAACGTCGGGCTCGCCCGCGCCCGGGGCGAGTTCGTCGTCGTCTACGACGCCGAGGACCGCCCGCAACCCGACCAGCTGCGCAAGGCCGTGCACGCCTTCCGGACCCTGCCCGACCGGGTCGTGTGCGTCCAGGCCGAGCTGCAGTACTGGAACCCGTGGACCAACTGGCTGACCCGCTGCTTCGCCGCCGAGTACGCCGCCCACTTCAGCCTGGTGCTGCGCGGCCTCGACCGGTACCGGCTGCCGATCCCCCTCGGCGGCACCTCCAACCACTTCCGCGCCGACGCGCTGCTGGCCCTGGGCGGCTGGGACATCTACAACGTCACGGAGGACGCCGACCTGGGCATCCGCATCGCCCGGCGCGGCTGGGACGTGCGCATGATGGTCTCGGTGACCGAAGAGGAGGCCAACAGCCGCGTGGGCAACTGGATCCGGCAGCGCAGCCGCTGGATCAAGGGCTATCTGCAGACCTGGCTCGTCCACACGCGTCACCCGCTGCGGCTGTGGCGGCAGCTCGGCACCGGGCGCACCCTCGCCTTTCACCTCACCATGGGGCTGCCCACGCTCACGACCCTGGCCAACCCGTTCTTCTGGGCGCTCACCGTGCTCTACCTGTGCACCGGCACCCGCTACGTCCAGGCGCTCTTCCCGCCGCTCTGGCTCTACTGCGGCGCCGCCGCCATGGTCGTCGGCAACTTCCTGATGGTCTACTGCATGATGGCCGGCTGCCTGGAGCGCGGGCTCTTCCCCGCCGTCCGCACGATGTTGTCCGTCCCGCTGTACTGGGCGTTGATGAGCGTGGCCGCCTACAAGGCGCTCTTCCAGCTCCTGCGGCCCGGCCGGCGGCACTTCTGGGAGCTGACGGAGCACGGCCTCGTCGACGCTCCCGGCGCCGCCGCCCCGAAGGACGCGGAGGACCTGGAGCCCGCGCTGAGCCGGCCGTAGCCGACCGGCGAACCGTCCGGGCGGGCGTAGCGGACCGGCGAACCGTCCTGGCGGGCGGCGGGCGGGCCGGCGAACCGTCAGGTGGGCGGCGGGCGGGCGTGAAAGTTTCACGGTCTTATGAGGGGGACGGTGCGCAGGCGTTGACGGGGGTGGTGGTGGGAAAGGAGGATCGGGGTCCGCGCTGTTTTGGGAGCGCTCCCAACCCCCCTTCTCAAGGACCTCCATGACTCGATGCCGGGCCGCCTTACTGGCCCTCCTCACCATGGTCGCCCTGTCCCCCGCCACCGCGACGGCCGCGCAGGCCGCCGCCGACGAGGGACCCGAGCAGATCGTCAACGGCACCTTCGACTCCGGCACCGCCCCCTGGTGGGCCACCGCCAACACCACCCTCACCGTGGACGAGGGCCGGCTCTGCGCCGACATCCCCGGCGGCACCGCCAACCCGTGGGACGTCATCATCGGCCAGAACGACCTCCCCCTGGTGGCGGGCGAGACGTATGCCTACAGGTTCTTCGCCACCGCGACCCCGGCCAAGATCGGCAGGGCGCTGATCCAGCTCCCGGTGGACCCCTGGACGCAGTATTTCGCCGCCAACCCCGAGCTGAGCGTCTCGGGCAACTCCTACTCCTACACGTTCACCGCCCCCGTGTCGCTGCCGAACGCGCAGGCGGTCTTCCAGCTGGGCGGCAGCGCCGAACCCTGGAGGTTCTGCATGGACGACGTGTCGCTCAAGGGCGGCGCCGAGCCCGAGGAGTACGAGCCGGACACCGGCCCCCGCGTGCGCGTCAACATGGTGGGCTACCTGCCCACCGGCCCGAAGCGGGCCACGCTCGTCACGGACGCGACCGAGCCGCTGGCCTGGGAGCTGAAGGACGCCGGCAAGGAGACGGTGGCCAGTGGCCAGACCGTCCCCAGGGGTGTGGACGACAGCTCGGGCCAGAACGTCCACACGCTCGACTTCGGCGGCTTCCGCGAGCCGGGCGAGGGCTACACGCTGACGGCGGACGGCGAGACGAGCCGGCCGTTCGACATCGCGGCCGACCTGTACGACCGGCTCCCGGCGGACGCGCTGAAGTTCTACTACACCCAGCGCAGCGGCATCGAGATCCGCGACGACCTCCGGCCGGGCTACGGCAGGCCGGCCGGTCATGTGGGCGTCGCGCCGAACCAGGGCGACGTGGACGTGCCCTGCCAGCCGGGCGTCTGCGACTACACGCTGAACGTCAAGGGCGGCTGGTACGACGCCGGCGACCACGGCAAGTACGTCGTCAACGGCGGCATCTCGGTCCACCAGCTCATGGCCACGTACGAGCGTGACAAGGCGGCCTTCACCGATGGCCGGCTCGACATCCCCGAGAGCGGCAACGGCAGGCCCGACATCCTGGACGAGGCCCGCTGGGAGCAGGAGTTCCTGCTGAGCATGCAGGTGCCGGACGGCGAGCCGTTCGCGGGCATGGCGCACCACAAGATCCACGACCGGAACTGGACCGGCCTGCCCCTGATGCCGCACCTCGACCCCCAGCCGCGCGAGCTGCACCCGCCGTCCACGGCCGCCACGCTCAACCTGGCCGCCACGGCCGCGCAGGCCGCCCGCCTGTACGCCCCGTACGACGCCGAGTTCGCCGCCACGAACCTCAAGGCGGCCCGCAAGGCGTGGGCGGCGGCCAGGGCCAACCCCGAGAAGTACGCCGACCCGGCCGACGGCGTCGGCGGCGGCGCCTACAGCGACCCCGACGTGAGCGACGAGTTCTACTGGGCGGCGGCCGAGCTGTACCTGACGACGGGTGAGAAGGAGTTCAGGGACTTCGTGCTGGCCTCTCCGCACCACACCGGCGACGTCTGGCGCGAGCGCGGCTTCGACTGGGGCAACGTCGCCCAGCTCGGCCGCCTGGAGCTGGCGACCGTGCCGAACGCGCTGCCCGACCGGGAGCGGGTGCGGCAGTCGGTGGTCGAGGGGGCCGAGAAGTATCTGGCGATCCAGCGGGCACACCCGTACGGCATCCCGTACGACCCGCCGGACTTCGACTGGGGCTCCAACCACCTGATCATCAACAACGCGATCGTCATGGCCACGGCCTTCGACCTGACCGGGCAGGAGAAGTACCGGGAGGCCGTGCGTGAGGCGATGGACTACGTCCTGGGCCGCAACGCGCTCAACCAGTCGTACGTCACCGGCTACGGCGAGGTGGCCTCGAAGAACCAGCACAGCCGCTGGTACGCCCGCCAGCTCGACCCCGAGCTGCCCAACCCGCCGCGCGGCACGCTCGCGGGCGGCCCGAACTCCGCCATCCAGGACCCGGTCGCGCAGCGGCTGCTGCGGGGCTGCGAGCCGCAGTTCTGCTACATCGACGACATCGAGTCCTGGGCGACGAACGAGCTGACCATCAACTGGAACGCGCCGCTGGCCTGGATCTCGGCGTTCCTGGCCGACCGGGGCGAGCGCGCCGACTGCCGGGTCCGCTACTCGGCGCACGGCGCGTGGCCGGGCGGGTTCACCGCGCAGGTCACGATCGAGAACACCGGCGGCAAGACCCTGGAAGGCTGGAGCCTGCGCTGGTCGTTCCCGAGCGGGCAGCGCGCCGGGCACGCCTGGGGC
>NZ_JOAG01000066.1 GCF_000725485.1 Nonomuraea candida
GCCCCCCACCCCACCCCCCGGCGCCGCCGCCTCGGGATCGCCGTCCTGGCGGCCGTCGCGGCGCTGCTGGCGATGTGCCCCCCGCTCGTGGCCGCCGGCCCCGCGGCCGCCGCCACCATCGACACCAACGCCTCGTACGTGCTGGTCAACCGGCACAGCGGCAAGGCTATGGACGTCTACGACCTGGCCACCGGCGACGGCGCCCCCATCGTCCAGTGGGCCCGCAACGACGGCGCCTGGCAGCAGTGGCAGTTCGTCGACTCCGGCGGCGGGCACTACCGCCTGCGCTCCCGCCACAGCGGCAAGGTCCTCGACGTCTACCAGCACTCGGCCGCCGACGGCGCGAACATCGTGCAGTGGAGCGACCTCAACGGCGCCAACCAGCAGTTCCGCGTCGTCGACACCGACAACGGCTTCGTCAAGCTGATCAACCGCGGCAGCGGCAAGGCGCTGGAGGTGTGGGAGTGGTCCACCGCCGACGGCGGGCGGCTGTCGCAGTACACCGACCTCGGCGGCGCCAACCAGCAGTGGCAGCTCGTCAAGCTCGCGGACGGCGGCACGCCGCCGGCGTCGTACCCCAACCCCGGCCTGGTCACGGGCGACGTGCACGCGCACGACCCGGAGGTGGCCAAGACGCCGTCCGGCACGTATCTGCTGGCCTACACCGGTGACGGCATCCCGCTGAAGACCTCGGCCGACCGCACCGCCTGGCGCAACGCGGGCGCGGCCTTCCCCGGCGGCGCGCCGTGGGCCCACCCGTACACGGGCGGCGGCAACCAGCTGTGGGCGCCGGACATCACGTACGTGAACGGCCGCTACTCCATGTACTACTCGGCCTCCACCTTCGGCTCCAACCGCTCGGCGATCTTCCTGGCCACCAGCACCACCGGCGCGTCCGGCTCCTGGACCAACCATGGCCTGGTCATCGAGTCGAACACCTCCGACAGCTTCAACGCCATCGACCCCAACCTGGTCATCGACGACCAGGGCCGCTGGTGGCTCGACTTCGGCTCGTTCTGGTCGGGCATCAAGATGGTGCAGCTCGACCCGTCCACCGGCAAGCGGCTGGACGGCACCATGCGCAGCATCGCCGGGCGCGGCGGCGGCGGCGCGATCGAGGCGCCGTTCATCTACAAGCGCGGCGCCTACTACTACCAGCTGGTCTCCTTCGACCTCTGCTGCCGGGGCGCGGCCAGCACCTACCGCATCATGGTCGGCCGCTCCACCTCCGTGACCGGCCCGTACGTCGACCGCAACGGCGTCGCGCTGACCTCCGGCGGCGGCACCCAGCTCCTGGCCGGGCACGGCGGCATCCACGGCCCCGGACACCAGGCCGTGCTCGCCGACACCGACGGCGACATCCTCTTCTACCACTGGTACGCGAGCGACAACTCCTCCCGCCTGGGCATCAACAAGCTCGGCTACGACGCGGCCGGCTGGCCCTACGTCTACTGACGACCGACCCGGCACCACCTCGACCGGCGCCACCGGCCCTCCCGGCAGGAACGCCGGGGTCCGATTCACCCCCCAAGGAGCACACACATGTCATCCGCCCCCCTCGCGGGCACGGCACGACGGGTCCTGATCCTCGCCGTCGCCGCCCTCGTCGCCCTCGCCATGTCCGTCGTCGTCACGGCCGGCCGGGCGGCGGCGGCCCCCGGCCCGTCGTTCACCAACCCCGTCGTGCCGACGCCGAACAGCGCCGACCCGACGCTGGTCTTCCACAACGGCTTCTACTACTACGTCGCCACCACCTGGACCGCCGACGTCGTCATGCGCCGCTCGGCCACCATCGCCGGGCTGCGCAGCGCCCCCGAGCAGGTCGTGGTGCGCACCGGCGGCACCACCATGTGGGCCCCGCACCTGGAGATGGTCGACAACCGCTGGTACCTGTACTACTCCGTGGAGCAGACCGGCGGGCCCCGCCGCACCCACGTCGCCCAGAGCGCCGGCTCCGACCCGATGGGCCCCTACACCATCCGCGGGATCGTCAACCTGATGCCCAACAACGGATGGGCGATCGACGCCAGCCTGCTCAGGCTCAACGGCAACCTCTACATGACGTTCTCGGCCTTCGCCTCCGACGGGCTGCAGTCGTTGTTCATCGCGCCGATGACCAACCCGTGGACGGCCGGCGCGTTCGGCACCCGGATCTCGGCGCCCACGCTGGCCTGGGAGCGCCAGGACGGCGCGGTCAACGAGGGCTCCTTCGCGTTGCAGCGCGGCGGGCGCACGTTCCTGACGTACTCGGCCAGCCACTGCAACGGCCCCAACTACAAGCTCGGCATGCTCGAATACCGCGGCGGCGACCCCCTGGCCGCGTCCTCCTGGACCAAGTTCCCCAACCCGATCTTCCAGCGCAACGACGCCAACGGCGTGTACGGCCCCGGCCACCACTCCTTCTTCACCTCGCCCGACGGCACCGAGACCTGGATCGCCTACCACGCGAACTCCTCGGCGAGCCAGGGCTGCGGCACCACCCGCACGACGCGGGTGCAGAAGATCTCCTGGAACGCCGACGGCACCCCCAACCTCGGCGTCCCCGTCTCCACCTCGACCGTGCTGCAGGGTCCGTCCGGCGAGGTCATGCCCGCGTACGCGCGGATCAGCAACCGGCACAGCGGCCTGTGCCTGGACGACTACAACTGGGTGACCACCCCCGGCGCGGAGGTGCGCCAGTGGACCTGCAACGGGCTCGCCCCCCAGGACTGGCAGATCACCCCGGCCGCCGACGGCTACTCCACGATCACCAACCGGCACAGCGGCCTGTGCCTGGACAACTACAACTTCGGCACCGCCCCCGGCTCCGAGGTGCGGCAGTGGACCTGCAACGGCCTGGCCGTCCAGCAGTGGCGGATCACCTCGGTGGGAGGCGGCTACTCCACGCTGACCAACCGGCACAGCGGCCTGTGCCTGGACAACTACAACTTCGGCACCGCCCCCGGCGCGGAGGTGCGGCAGTGGACCTGTAACGGCAACAACGCCCAGCAGTGGACCATCTCCTGACCGTCGCACGTCACCGCTCAGACGGGATCAACAGCGTGGCCAGCAGGTCGTCGAGGGCGACCAGCCCGGCCACGCGCCCGTCGCCGTCGCGGACCAGGGCGATCTGGCTGCGCGCGGCGCGGAGCCGGGCCACCGCCTCGGAGACGGGCAGGCCGGGCGGCAGGTCGGGGAGACGGTAGGCGAGGCTCCCGGCGGTGCTCCCGGCAGTGGTCCCGCCGGTGCTCCCGGCAGTGGTCCCGCCGGTGGTCCCGGCAGTGGTCCCGGCAGTGGTCCCGCCGGTGGTCCCGCCGGTGGTCCCGATGGCGGTCCCGGCGGCGCGGCGGCGGGCCAGGTAGGCGTCGCGCAGGTGGACGACGCCCACCGGGTCGCTGGCGGGGCCGACGAGCAGGCGGGAGCGGCCGGCGCGTACCGCGGCGTCGATGATCTGCTGCGGGGCGGCATCGGCGGGCACGGTCACGATCCGGCCGGGAGGGGTGATCAGGCCCGTGATGGGGGCGTGCGGCGCCTGGAGGGCCCGGCTGAGCACGGCGTGGTCGTCGGCCTCGATGAGGCCGAGCCGGCGCGACTCCTCCACCAGGTGCCCGAGCTGGGCGGGAGTGCGGGGGTTGCCGTCCGCGCCGCGCGGCCGCACCCCGAACAGGCGCAGCAGGCCGTTGGTGACGCCGTTCAGCGCGCTGATGACCGGCCGGACCAGCAGCGTGAAGCCGCGGAACGGCAGCGCCAGGACGGTGGCCGAGCGCTCCGGGCGCGCGATGGCCCACGACTTGGGCGCCATCTCGCCGAGCACCATGTGCAGGAACGTCACCAGCGCCAGCGCGATCACGAACGCCACGCCGTGCGCGGCCGGCTCCGGCAGGCCGAGGGCGTGGAAGAGCGGGGTGAGGGTGCCGGCGATCAGCGGCTCGGAGACCACGCCCAGCCCGAGCGAGCACAGCGTGATGCCGAGCTGGGCGCCGGCCAGCATCAGCGACAGCTCCTTGATGCCGGACAGCGCGGCGGAGGCGGCCCGGCTGCCCTGGGCGGCCGCCTTCTCCAGGCGGTGGCGTTTGGCGGCGACCAGCGCGAACTCGGCGGCGACGAAGAAGCCGTTGCCGGCCAGCAGCAGCAGCGTCAGGGCCAGGCCGGTGGTCAGGCTCACGGCCGCTCCTGCCCGTCCTGGCGGTAGGGGGTCAGGCGGGCGCGCTCGGGGACGTGCCGGTCGAGGGTGAGGACCTCGACGCGGGCGCGGGTGGGGGCGCCGGGGTCGAGGGTGGCGGGCAGCTCGACCTCGACGGTGTCGCCGGGGACGGCGAAGCGGCCGAGCCGGTGCAGGACGAGGCCGGCCAGGGTGTCGTACTCGTCCTCGTCCGGGAGGCCGAGGCCGGTGGCCAGGGCGATCTCGTCGATGCGCAGCCCGGCGTCCAGCTCCCAGGCGCCGCCGTCGAGGCGTACGGCGGAGGGGGCGTCGCGGTCGTTCTCGTCGGCGATCTCGCCCACCAGCTCCTCGGCCACGTCCTCCCAGGTGATGAGCCCGGCCAGGCCGCCGTGCTCGTCCACCACGCACGCCACCTCCTCGCCGCGCTCGTGCAGCTGCCGCGCCAGCTCGGGCAGAGCGAGCGAGAACGGCACGACGAGCACGCCGCGCGCGATGCCGGCGACACGGGTGGCGGCGGCCTGCCCGGCCGGTACGGCGGCGGCGTCGAGCAGGCTGACCACGCCGGTCACGTCGTCGAAGGCGGCGCCGAGCACCGGGTAGTGGGTGTGGCCGTGGACGGCGATCAGCTCGTCGAGATCGGCCACGGTGGCGGTGCCGGCGATCGCGACGACGTCGGCGCGCGGCACCATGACCTCGCCGGCGGTGTGGTCGGAGAAGGCCAGCGCCCGCTCCAGCACGTCGGCCTGGCTGCCCGGCAGGTGACCGTGGGCCTCGGACTCGCCGATGATGTGGCCGAGCTCCTCCAGGGTGGCGCCGTGGTGCAGCTCCTCGACCGGCTCGACGCCGGCGGCGCGCAGCAGCCTGCCGGCCGCGGTGTCGAACAGCTTGATGACCGGCCCGGCGATCGTCAGGTAGCCGAGCGTGCCGCCGGCCAGCGCGCGGGCCAGCGGCTCGGGCCTGGCCAGCGCGAGGTTCTTGGGGGCGAGCTCGCCGAGCACCATCTGGATGACCGTGGCCAGGGCGAACCCGATGGCCAGCGCCACGGCGCCGACCATGCCGGCGGGCAGGCCGAGCGCGGTCAGCCCGGGCGCGATCAGCTCGGCCAGCGCCGGCCGGGCGATGAACCCGACCACCAGAGCGGTCACGGTGATGCCGAGCTGCGCCCCGGACAGCATGAACGACAGCCGCTCCATCACCTGGACGGCCTGGGCGGCCTTGCGGTCACCGGCGGCGGCCTGCTGCGACAGGGCGAGCCGGTCGGCGCTGACGTAGGCGAACTCCTGGGCGACGAACCAGCCGGTGGCCACGGTGAGCAGGAAGACGGCCGGCAGTCCGAGGGCCACGCTCACCGGGCCCGCCTCCCCGGCGGCGGGCGGCCGATCACGCGGGCGGGCTCGCTCGGGTTCGCAGGCACCGGCACTCCTGTCGTCCTCGTCCTTCGTGCCGGTCGGGCCACGACCGGCGTCACGGGTGTGCGGGCGGGCAGTCCGCTCACCCGTCTCTACGGACGGTAACCGATCGCCTCCGGTCGCGGACGGCCGGGACACGGCCCGGCGCCGCCTTCGTCCCGGCTCCGGTGGGGTCAGATGTCACCCGAGAAGGTGTCGCACCGTCCCGGATCGCCCGTCTGGTATCCCACCGTGAACCACTGGACGCGCTGCTCGGCACTGCCGTGCGTCCAGCCCTCCGGGTCCACCCTGCCCTGGGTGCGTTCCTGGATGCGGTCGTCGCCCACCGCCGCCGCGGCGTCCAGCGCCTGCCGGATGTCGCCGGAGGTGAACGGCTTGTCGTAGAAGCCGGTGTCGACGGCGTTCTTCGCCCACACGCCCGCGTAGCAGTCGGCCTGCAACTCCAGGCGCACCGAGCCGCTCGCGGCCCCCTGCCGGTCGTCGCCGACGCGCCGCATGGCGCCGGTCAGGTTCTGGACGTGGTGCCCGTACTCGTGGGCGATCACGTACGCCTGGGCGAACGGGCCGCCCTCGGCGCCGAAACGTTGCTGGAGGTCGGTGAAGAACCCCAGGTCGAGGTAGACGCGGCGATCGGCGGGGCAGTAGAACGGGCCCACGGCCGAGTCGGCCTGGCCGCATCCGCTGCGCGTGCTGCCGCTGAACAACACCGTGCGCGCGTCGTCGTAACTCTCCTTGGCCCGCTCGGTGAAGGCGTCGCGCCAGTATCGCTGGACGCTGTTGACCACGCCCACCACCCGGCACTTCTCCGACTGGTCGGCGTCGCTGCCCTTCGTGCACTGCTCGCTCAGATCGGTGGCGGGGCGCCCCTGATCGACCGCCGGCGCTTCGCCGCCGCCGAAGAGGGCGCTGGGGTCGACGCCGGTGACCAGCGCCACGACGAGGGCCACGATGCCGATGGCGCCACCGCCGATCGCGATTCCGCCCCTGGACAACCCGCCGCCGCCCCGATCCTCTACCTGGGATGTGTCGAGATCTACATCGTCGCGGAAATCCACGTGCGCCGTTTCCTCCCGGGAGACTGTCTGCTTACGTCGTCTTTCCTCTTCTCCGGGAGGCCGCTTTCATGCCCGACGTAAGGGGACCGTCCCCTGGGCCGTGGCCCGTGCCCCGCCGGTCACGGGCTCGATCCGTCGCGCGCCCCGGCCGGTCAGCTGGTCTTCCAGGGGCGGCAGATGTGGGCGTTGCTGCCCCGGTCGGAGCACACGTAGTAGCGGGCGATCGCGGGGGTCGCCAGCCCGGGCGGGCCCAGGCCGCAGCCCGTGGCGTGGTCGTTGGTGTCGCGTACGACGCCCCGCCGGCCGTCGTGCTTCTCGAAGACCAGGTAGAAGCCGCGGCCGTCGTCGCGGGAGTCGCACGCGCCGGCCTGGCGGTGGTCCGATGACACCCAGCCGTAGCCGCATTCCTGGATGGAGATGGGCCCGCAGGCGCGCACGTTGTAGGTGGAGTAGTGGGCCTGGGCGGGGCTCGCCGAGGTGATCATCAGGAGTGCCGCGCCCACGCCGGCCGCCGTCGTTACGTGCGGGCGCCAGGCCCTTGCGCAAGCGTGCCAGGATGCGCACACCCGGCGGGCGGGCCGGACGGGTGGCGCGGGCTCTCGTCGAGCGCCACCGGCAGCGGCCGAGGCTCGCCTGGGGCAGGGGAGAGGCGGCGGTCAGCCGGTGCCGGTGGGAGCGGGCCGTCGAGGATCGCCCGGGTCAGGAGGGGCCGAGGCTCCAGAGTCGCAGCAGCCGGTCCTTGCCCGCCGTCACCACGACCGGCCGTCCGGACCGCCCGGCCAGGGCCAGCAGGCGGATGCCGCCGCCCTCGCCGAAGCCGAACTCGCCGACGATGGCCCCGTCCGCCAGGCTCCTGATCCCCACGAACGCGTCCCGGCCGTGCGGGGTGTGCGCCACGAGCGCGACCGGCACGCCGTCCAGCGTGCCCGCCACCAGCCCCGCCGTGCCCCGGTCGTCCGGGCTGCGGTCGCTGAACGGCCACTTCCTCCTGCGCTTGCCCGTCGCCAGGTCGTAGACGCGCAGGGTGCCGTCCAGATGCGTGGAGACCAGGATCGGCGCGCCGTCCAGCTCGCCGCAGGCCAGCCGCTCGATCCCGCCGATCGCGCCCGTCTTGAACGTGCGCGTCACCCGGCCCGTGGCGAGCCGGCGCACCCGCACGCGGTTCGCGCCGTCGCCCGTCACCAGCACGTCCTCGCCGTCCAGGACGCCGAAGGCCAGGCCGCGCACGCCCTGGAAGTGCCCGGTGTCGGCCGGGCCGAGCTGCTCGCCGGTGGCGGCGTCCCACAACCGCACGGTGCCGTGCAGGTCCCGCAGGCTGTCGTACTTCTGCGACACCGCGATCGCCCGGCCGCCCGCGACGGTCACGGCGATGATCGGATCGCCGGCCCGGTGCTCGCTCAGCCGCTCGCCCGACGTGCTCCACACCCGCATCCCGCCGTCGGCGTGGCCCGACACGATCACCGGCGCGCCGCCGTTCCCCCCGTTCTCCCCGCTCTTCCTGTGCTCCCCGTGGGCCAGCGCCGTCGTGCCCGCGCCGCCGTCGCCGAGCACGGTGGCGGTGAGCGTGGCGAGGTCCCAGGCCAGGACCGTCCCGTCGCCCGTGCCGCACGCCACGCCGGACGGGGTCACCGCCAGCGCCGCCGGGGCGCCCGTGCCGGCGGGCGGCTGCAGCGGCTTGCCGATCCGCGTGCCGAACGGCTCGCCCGCGGCGGTCCCGGAGGGGGACGGGGTGGCCGTCCCCGCGGCGGCCGCCGTCCCCGTCGCGGCCGGGGTCCCGGCGGCCGGCGTGCCCGCGGTGGGGGAGGCCGGGCGGTCCTGCACCCGGCCCTGCCGCCCGGTGCCGCCGTCCGGCCGGAGCATGACGAACGCCGACACCCCCGCCGTCGCGAGCGCCGCCGCCGCGCTGCTGAGCACCGCCCGCCGGCTGACCCGCCGGCCGCCGCCCGTTGCCGGCGCGGCTGAGGGCGGGACCGTCCCTGGCGCCGCCGGCTGCTGTCGTGCGGCGGCGGGCGCGCCGGTGCCGCGTGCCGCCGGTTCCCGTCCCGGGGTGGCGGGGGCGCCCGCGCCGTGTGCCGCCGGTCGCTGTGCCGGGGTGGAGGGCGCGCCCCCGCCAGGGACGCCCGAAGGGTGGTACGCGGCCGGGGCCCGGGGTGGAGCGGCGGGTCGCGCGCTCGGGACGGGTTCCCCCGGGAGGGGCGTCTGCCGCGGCGGGGGCATGGGCAGCGGGGGCGGTGCGCCGGTGGCCGGCCCCTGGCGGCCGGTGAGCCGTCTCAGCAGCTCAAGGGGGAGCGGCCGGGACGCCGGGTCCTTCGCGAAGCACTCCCGCAGCACCTCCGCCAGCCGCTCCGGCACCCCATCGAGGTCGGGAGAGCCGGTGAGCACGGCGTTCAGGACGGCGGGAACCGTCTCCCCGGCGAACGGCGGCCGCCCGGTCGCCGCGAACACCATGGTCCCCGCCCAGCTGAACACGTCCGACGCGGCCCCGACCCGCGCCCCCGCGAACTGCTCCGGCGACATGTACGTGGGCGTCCCCACCACCCCGGACGTCATCGTCGTCGCGTCCAGCGCCTTGGCCACGCCGAAGTCGATGACGATCGGCCCGTCCGGTCCCAGCAGCACGTTGCCCGGCTTGAAGTCCCGGTGCACGATGCCGGCCTGGTGGATGGCGGCCAGCGCGGTCAGCGTCGAGATCGCCAGCCGGTCCAGCGTCCCGCCCGTGCGCGGTCCCGCCGACCGGACGACCTGCTGCAGCGTGTCGCCCGGGACGTACTCGCTCACCACGTAAGGCCGCTCGTCCACCGTTCCGGCGTCGAGCACCGCCGCCGTGCAGAACGCCGCCACCCGCCGCGCCGCCTCGGCCTCCCGCAGGAATCCCCGGCTGACGGCGTCGTCGCCGCTCAGGTGGCTGTGCAGCAGCTTGACGGCGGCCTCGCGCCCGTCGTCGCCGACCGCCTTGTAGACCGTGCCCTGGCCGCCGGAGCCGAGCACCCCCAGGAGCCGCCAGCGGCCGACCCGTTCGGGATCGCTCGGCCGGAGCGGGCGGATTTCCGGCATCCCGCTCCTTTCCCGGCCCTCCCACGCGATCCACACGATAACCCGTCACCGGCCCCTTGTGGATCGTGCCACCATCGACGCTCCTCGGCGCTCCCGGCACACCCGCAGTGCCACGAGACAGACCGGGTCCCCGCCGTGCGGGCCCCCGCCGTACGGGCCCCCACCCTACGGGCCGCCGCCGGAGCGGGCGGCGGCCCCGGGCCGTCAGGGTCTCGGGGTGAGGCCCTTGATCGCGGCGTGTAGCGCGCCCGCCGCCCGGTCGATCTCCGCCTGGCCGGCGAGATCACCCCCGGCGGCGGCCACGGCGGCGTCGAGCGCCGCCAGGCTCGCCTCGGTGAACCGGTCGCGCTCGACCGCCGCCGCCTCGTCGAGGAGCAGGTCGAGCAGGGTGCGGTCGTCCCGCAGGGCGAGGAACGCGACCTCGGCCACGTTGGCGTTGCCCCCGGCGAAGGAGACGCGCAGCCGCCCGAAGGCGGGCGTCTCCGGCAGGGCGGCCTCGTACCAGCGGGACTCGGAGACGCCGCGCACCGTGTGCAGGTCCGTCCAGGTCGCCCCGCCGTCGGCCGAGCCCTGGAAGACCGCGCCGTTCAGCCGGGCCGGGTGGGACGGCCTGGGGTGGTAGCGCAGCCCGTCCAGGGCGACCGGCTCCGCCAGGCGCACCTCGATCCAGCCGGCGGCCGTGGTCGTGTCGGTGAAGGTCGTCAGGTCCCCGTCGAACGCGCGCAGCCCGTTGTCCGCCGCGGTCCCGCCGCCTCCCCACGGCGGCGTCGAGGCCGTCACCATGGCCGGGTCCACCGGCACCTCGGCCAGCAGCGACCCGGCCGGCACCAGCCCTTCGACGGCGGCATACAGGAGGTCGATCAGGGCCGCCTCGTCGCCGCCCGCCCGCGCCCGCGCGATCGCCTCGGTCAGCACGTGGTAGCTGCCCCGGGTGTAGCCGGCGGCCGGCAGCCGCTCGGCCTCGGCGATCACCGCGGCGAGCGGTTCCGCGGCCGCCATCAGCAGGCCCGAGCCCGTCCGCCGGTGGCCGTCCGCGCCGGTCGCGGTCACCTGGTAGAAGCGGGTGCCGTGGCGGAGCGGCTCGTCGGTGAAGCTGAAGGCTAGCGCGCCGGAGAGCACCTCGCGCCAGGCGCCGCCGGCGCCGTCCTTGCGGCGCACGGTGAAGCGGGTGGCGTCGTCGGGCTTGCTCCAGTGCAGCGTCACCCGGTCGCCGGCGCGCTCGACCCGGGCGTACAGGGTGCCCGGCGGGTGCTCGTCGATCCGGACGTCGTCGAACGTCGCCGCGACCGGCGCCGCGCCGCCCGCGCGCACGGCCCCGGGGAACGGGGTGAACAGCTCGCCCACGTACGTCCACGCCCGCCCGTCCTTGCCGGCCCAGGCGGTGACGATCTGGGAGCCGGCGTCGCGCACCAGCTTCAGATGGGGATGCGCGGCCGCGTCGAGGGCGGGGATCTCGGCCAGGAGCGGGCTGCGCCGCTGGTCCTGCCAGTCGTGCCGGGAGTCCCGCGTCCGGTTGCGCAGCACCAGCCTGCCGGAGTCGTCCGCGCCGAAGTAGACGTAGCGGTCGTCGGCCCGCAGCATCAGCCCGCCGGCCCCCGCCACCCTGGCGCTGATCGCGCCGCTGCCGGTCAGCACCCGGTTGGCGAAGAGCAGCCGGTCCTGGATGTCGCGCTTGTCCAGGTAGTAGTCGTCGCCCTCGCCGAACCCGGTGCCGTCGCCGCCGGACAGCTCGAACCGGTCACCGCGCACCTTGACCGTGCCTTCGACGTCCCCGACCCGGTCGAGCGCGGTCGCGGTCACGGCCTGCGACTCCCGCCCGGAGCCGTGCCGGTTGACCGCGGTCACCGTGTACGCGCCCGCCCGGCCGGAGCGGTCGGTGAAGGAGGCGCCGCGCACGCGGGCCGCGATCACCTCGCCGTCCCGCTCGACCCGGTACGCCTCCGCCCCGGCGGCCGGCTTCCACGCGACCACCACCCCGTGCCGGTCGCGCAGCGCCTGCACGAAGTCCACCCGGTACGGCGCGGCCGGCCCTTCGGCGGCGGAGTCCAGCCGCAGCACCATGGCCGTCTCCGGCGGCACCCGCGTCAGGCCCTTGCCGACCCGCCGGCCCGTCACCAGGTCCACGGCGCCGGACGGCACGTCGAGCCGGTGGGTCGTGGCGTTGCCGTACTCGGGGCGGGTGGTGTTGAAGACGAACAGGTAGCGGCCGTAGCGGGCGGTCAGGAAGTCGGCGTAGCCGGAGTAGGGGGTGTCGAACGCGAAGTTCTCCCTGCGCACGGTGCCGACGCCGGGCTGGTGCGCGACGGGGGCGACCTCGCCGGCCAGCGCCTGCGGCAGCGTGCCGTCGGCGGTCGCCCGGTCCTCCATGAAGTCGGCGTCGATGTTGTCCATCCGCAGGTAGTAGTCCCGGTAGGAGAGCAGCCCGTCGGTCCTGACCTGCACGACGGCCTCGTGGCCGGGGCGCAGGACGTGCAGCCGGCCGTTGCCGGCGAAGCCGCGCTGCCGCTCGTACAGGGAGCCGAAGACGCGCGTGCCGCCGTCGCGCAGCGAGACGAACATGGTGTCCACGTCGGCGAAGGCGAACCGCTCGTACGCGGCGGGATCGACGTTCAGGGCCGCCAGCTCCCCGGCGGTGTACCGGTCGAGGTCGGTCTGCGGCAGCAGCAGGCCGGTGGGCGGCCGCGCGCGCAGCCAGGCGTAGGTCTCCGGCAGCCAGAGGTCGTACTTGAGCTTGGCGCGGACCGCGTCGAACCCGTTGAAGTACTGGTTGTCGGCCAGCTGCTGCTGGGCGAAGCCCACCGCCTCGCGGGCGTAGTGCCGGTACGGCTCCCACCGCTCGCCGGCGTAGCGCCCGGGGTGCTCGGCCAGATGCCGGGCCAGCGCCACGTACGTCATGACCCGGCCCTCAGAGACCCGCAGGGCGTAGGCGGGCCAGCCGGGATGGGCGGCGTTGCGCTCGTCGACGACCATCTCGGCGCGCATCACCCGCCGGCCGTCGTCGTCCACGCCGGAGTGGCGGGTGTGGCCGCGGGCGTGCAGGTTCCGCAGCGCCAGTTTGAGGATCTCGTCGTTGAGCCGCTCGTCGCCCTTGTGCCCGAGCGTCCTGAAGAACCACTCCGGCAGGTGGTTGGCGGCTTCGCCGTAGTTGGCGACGAACGTGTTCTCCCTGGTCAGACCGGCTTTGCTGATGCCCGTGTAGTGCTCGCCGTACGGCCGGCGGCGCACCACCTCGCCCTCGGCGTCGAGCTTGCTCCTGGCCAGGCCCTTGCCGACGATCTGCGCGGTGTCCTCGGTGAAGCGGGCCGTGGTGTCGTGGTAGAAGAGCGAGTGGTAGAGGTCGAGCTCCCGGCCGTCCGGCCCGACCAGCACCTCCTCGCCGAGGAATGGCGCCGCGCCCAGCGCCTCCAGCGCGATGCGGTGACCGCGCGCCTTGCCCTCGTAGAAGCGCGAGCCGATGACCCGCAGGCCCTCGTGCGCCTCCCACGCGCCCTCGTAGGTGTACATGACCTGGTTGTGGATGTACGACAGCCGCGACCTGGCGAAGTCGAAGTTCGCCTTCAGCACCCGCTCGTACGCCTCCCGCCTGGACAGCTCGCCGCCGTCCCAGTCGACGTCCTTCAGCGAGGACGGCCCGTCCTGCGTGCCGATGGGGAACGGCCGGTCGAGGAAGTCCTGGAAGCCGTCGCCCAGCAGGTCCTCGACGATGTAGAGCGCCTCGCCGAGCGCGCCGTAGTAGCCGCCCCAGTCGCCCTGGTGACCGCCGCGCAGCAGCAGCCGGGTGTCGCGGTAGTAGTCCTTGACGTGGTTGTCGATCACCTTGAGCACCCGGGCGACGGCCGCCGCGCGCAGCTCGGGGGTGCCCGCCGGGCACCAGGGCTCGTGCAGCGCCGAGGCGTAGAAGCGCAGGTCGTCCTGGTAGCGGACGATGGACAGCTTGCGGTCGGGCGCGGCGTCCACGTACGTGCTGAGCTGGTCGAACAGCTCGATCTGGCTCTTACGGTAACCGTCGACCAGCGCCTGCTGCGCCGCCTCCGGGATGTCGGGGGCGGGCGGGGTGGGCGCGGGCGGCGTGCCCTGCCGCTCCCCGGAGACGTCCAGCTCGGCGCCGGTGTGGGTGTAGGCCCGGTAGTAGCCGCGCGACGGGCCGGTCAGGGGCCGGCTGAAGCCGCCGTCGTACGTGCGGATCGTCATCTCCACCACGCGCCGCCCCTGGGTGTGGGTGAGCGGCAGCAGGATCGTGTTGTAGTGGAAGCGGCCGGGCACGGGCCGGGTGGCGGCGTAGGCGATGGGCTCGTGGTCGCCGCCGCTGCGATAGCCGATCTGCTCGCCGTTGACGTAGGCGATCGTCTTGTACGCGGTCGTGTCGCCGCCCCACAGCTTCAGCGTGAAGTAGTTCTGGGCGACGGGATCGACCCTCATCCGGAAGCGCAGCTCACCGCCCTTGACGCCGGGCGGGTCCGTGGGGGTGGCGACCCGGGCCTTCTCGCCCAGCGCCCCGTCCACCACGGCGGTGGCCGCGGCGCTCAGCGCGTGGGCCGCCTCGGAGGCGGGGTCGCCGAAGACGACGGAGTCCAGGCGGGCGGCGGCGGACACAGGAGAGGAGGACACATCGGCGGAGGACACGGCGGAGGACGCGGCGGCGTCCCCGGCGGCGTCCCAGGCGGCGGCGTCCCAGGCGGGGGCGTCCCAGGCGGGGGCGTCCCAGGCTCGGGATTCCCAGGCTCGGGACTCCCCGGCGGCGGGTAAGGAGGGGATCAGGAGGGGGAGCAGCAGGCCGACGGCCGGCAGGACGTGACGCGGTCTCACAGGCATCTCCTCGTGGAGGTCCGGGCGTGGCGGGCGACCCGCCGCCGGTGCGGCCGCGGGCCCCTCGCGGGCCCGCCCGGCCGGGACCCGCCCGACGGCGCCGGACGCCCGGCGTTCGTGGCCACGGCGTCCGGAACATCGATAGAAAGCGTTGTCCGGAACCTAGATCGAGCATCGCGTCCGTACAAGCCGCTGTTATGACAGCGTTACAAAGCGGGCCGCTCCCCGCACCTCGCGCCACCCCCCGCCACCTGCCCCCTGAACTGGGCGGCCTTCCCGGCCGGGAGCTGGGGCGGCACGACCCCGTCCCGCCATGCGCCGGGTGCGGCGCCAGTGGGACCGTTACCACTCCCCGCCCGCGCACAGCCCTCCGCGGGGCCGCGCCGATCACCGAGGCGCGGGCGGACAACGTTCTCTACACTGGCGGGGTGGCCAAACGAAGGAGCGACGTGCCGGACGACCCCGACCGCCGCCAGAGCACGATCAAGGACGTGGCCGAGCGCGCCGGCGTCTCGCTGTCCACCGTCTCGCGGGTGGTGGCGGGCAACTATCCGGTGGCCCAGGCCACCCGCACGCGCGTGCAGCGGGCGATCGAGGAGCTCAACTACGTCGCCAACACCCACGCCCGCGCGCTGGGCGGCGGCGCCACCCGCACGGTCGGCTTCATCGTCAACGACGTGCGCGGTCCCGCCTTCGCCGAGGCGGTGCACGGCGTCGAGCAGGAGGCCGCGCGGCTGGGGCACATCTGCCTGGTGGCGACCACCGACGGCGACCCCGCCCGCGAGCTGGCCGCGATCCGCCTGATGCGCGAGCAGCGGGCCGCCGCGGTGTTCCTGATCGGCGGGGCCACCGACAGCGCCGCCTACCGGGCCCGGATGGCCGACATCGCCCGCTCGCTCGACGCCGCCGGCTCGCGGCTGGTGCTGTGCGGCCGGCCGCCCCTGGGCGACGGCATCCCGGCGACCGCCGTCGAGTACGACAACGAGGGCGGCGCGTACGCGCTGACCGGCTTCCTCGTCGGCCGCGGCCACCGCAGGATCCTCTACGTCGGCGGCGACCTCACCTTCACCACCACGGCCGGCCGGGTGGCCGGGTTCCGCCGCGCCATGGCGGACTTCGGCCTGCCGGTGGACGAGGGCCTGTTCGAGCTGGGCGCGCAGTTCACCCGCGCGGCGGGCTACGAGCGCGTCAGCGCCCGGCTGCGGGGCGGGCGCGACTTCACCGCGGTCTTCGCCGAGACCGACGTGGTGGCCGCCGGGGCGATGGCCGCCGTCTTCGACGCGGGCCTCGGCGTCCCCGAGGACGTCTCCGTCGTCGGCTACGACGACATCCCCCTGGCCACGGACCTGCGCCCGGCCCTGACCACCGTCCGCGTGCCCTACGAGGAGCTCGGCCGCGCGGCGGTCAGGGCCGCGCTGGAGCGGCCCGCGGGCAGGCCGGAGCCGCACCAGATGCTCGGCACCCACGTGATCATCCGTCAGTCCGCCGGCCGTCCCGCCTCCGCGTAGACAGCGTTTTCTCCACCGCCCGCTCTCGCGGGCCGGTTCACGCTGCCGCTCTCACCAGGCAATTCACCCGAAATCTCAATTTCATGCTGCGGAAACCTTGCCCGGACGGTGAGCGGGTTCTACCGTCTGCATAGCGAACGCTTTCTATCGCCGCCCCCCTACATCTGCGAAGGAGCGGTGCCTTGAACCGCACACACGTGAGCGCCCTCGCCGCGAGCCTGACGCTGGTCACCGCGCTGACCGGCTGCGGGGCCCAGGAACCCGCCGGCCCGGCCGCCACCGCCTCCGGGCCGGTCACCGTCACCTGGTGGTCGTGGGACGAGAGCAAGTTCCTCGACCCGGTCGTGGCCAAGTTCAACGCCACCCACGACCGGATCAAGCTCAAGGTGGTCAAGCAGGCCGACAACCCCGGCACCGCGGCCAACCTGCGCAACGTCGTGGCCGCCGGGCAGGACGTGCCCTGCCTGGTGAAGAGCTTCGGCGAGGTGCCGGGCCTGGTCGGCGAGGGCCTGCTGGCCGACATCACCGACGCCTTCCGCCCGTACACCACCCAGGGCCTCTACAACGAGGCCTCCTACGCCGGCGCCAAGGCCGGCGACCGCTTCTTCGGCATCCCGGCCGGCTTCTCGCCGTCGTTCATGATGATCAACCGGGCCGTGTACGACAAGCACGGCGTCGCCGTGCCCAAGACGTGGGACGACGTGATCGCCGCGGGCGAGAAGCTCAAGAAGCACGGCGTCTACGTGATGAACCTGGCCGGCGAGGACCCCTCCACCCTGGTCAACCTGGTCCAGCAGGCCGGCGGCTCCTGGTACGCCATCGAGGGCGACAGCTGGAAGGTCGACTTCCTGTCACCGGCGTCGCTCAAGGCCGCCGACGTCGTCCAGCGGCTGGTCGACGGCGACCTGGTGGCCAACCAGACCTACCAGGACCGGCCCGCCCTGATCAGCTACTTCGACTCCGGCAAGATGGTCTCCCTGCCGACCCAGACCTGGCAGCTCGGCAACTACGAGCTCAACTTCAAGAAGTCGCTGGGCGACTGGCAGCCCATCGACCTGCCCCAGTTCGCCGACGCGCCCGCGTTCGTGACCCCCGCCCACGGCGGCGCGCTGCTGGTGCCCAAGGGCTGCCCGCACATCGAGGAGGCCGTCGCGGCCGGCGTGTGGATGACGACCAGCAAGGACGCCATCGACGCCTCCTACCAGCAGGACACCAAGCAGTACAGCTGGCCCGGCGCCGTGCCCGACCCGTCACCGTGGATCGACTCGGCGGTGCCGGAGAAGCTGTTCGGCGAGCGCCGCGGCGAGGCGAAGGACGTGATCCTCAAGGCCACCAAGGCCGGGCGCGACCCCTGGGTGGTCGGCCCCAACTACACGGGCGTCTTCTCCGAGCTCCAGGACCAGTGGGCCAAGATCGTCACCAAGGAGATCACCGTCCGCCAGGCCCTCGAACACCTGCAGAAGTTCACCGTCGACGACCTGAAGTCGAAGAACGTCAACGTGCGGGGCTGACCGTCATGGCCATCACCGCGGGCCCCCGGGCGTGGCGGCGCACCGCCGCGCTCCAGGGCGCCTCCTTCACCGTCCCGTTCTTCCTCGGATTCGTGCTGTTCAGCGTGGTGCCGGTGGTGCTGGCGCTGCGGGAGAGCCTGTTCACCCAGCGCAGCTCCGGCCTCGGCTTCGGCCCCAAGACGATCGAGTTCGCCGGGCTGGACAACTTCCTGCGCGGCCTGGCCGACGCCAAGTTCTGGGCCGGCATGGGCCGGGTCGGGCTCTTCGCGGCCATCAGCATCCCGCTCATCCAGGTCGTCAGCGTCGTCATGGCGCTGCTGCTGGACGCCGCCTCGCGGCGGGTGGCGGCCCGGTTCCGGCTGCCGCTGCTCATCCCGTACATGATCCCCGGGATCGTCGCCACGCTGATCTGGATCTACCTCTACAGCCCCGACGTCGGCCCGCTCACCCCGTTCCTCGCGCTGCTCGGCATCGACGCCGACTTCTACAGCGGCGAGCTGATCTGGGTGTCCATCGGCAACCTCATGGCCTGGGGCGCCATCGGCTTCAACATGCTCATCGTCTACGCCGACCTGCAGTCAGTGCCGCGGGAGATCTTCGAGAGCGCCCGCGTGGACGGCGCCTCCGAGCTGCGCGTCGCCTGGTCCATCAAGGTGCCCATGATCCGCCGTTCGCTGGTGCTGACCACCGTGCTCAGCATCATCGGCACGCTGCAGATCTTCAGCGACCCCATGCTCTTCCGCTCGATGACGCCCGAGACCGTCACCCGCGACTTCACGCCGATCATGGCCATCTACGACTGGGCGTTCGCGCAGGGCGACTTCAACTACGCCGCCGCCCTGTCCATCATCCTGGCCCTCGTGGTGGGCGCGGCCTCGGCCGTCTTCTACCGCCTGACGAACAAGGCGCCGACCTCATGAGCACCGCCACCGCCGCCCGCCCCCGCACCAGGATCGCCGTCATCATGGGCCTGGTCGCCTTCGCCGTCTACTCCGTGGCGCCCGTGTGGTGGCTGGTCGTAGCCGCCACCAAGAGCCAGGCCGACCTCTACACCACCAACGGGCTCTGGTTCGCCGAGTTCCGGCTGTGGGACAACCTGCGCGGGCTGTTCACCTACCAGGACGGCATCTTCCTGACCTGGATGGGCAACACGCTCCTGTACGGCGTGGCCGGCACCGCCGGCATGACCCTGGTCTGCGTGGCCTGCGGCTACGGCCTGGCGATGTACCGCTTCCGCGGGCGCGGGGTCATGATGGGCGCCATCATCGGCTCGTTCCTGGTGCCGGGGGCGCTGCTGACGATCCCGTCCTTCCTGCTCTACACCGACCTCAACCTGGTCGACACGCCGTGGGCGATCATCCTGCCGAGCTTCTTCAGCGCCTTCTCCGTCTACCTCGCCAAGGTCTACGCCGAGGGCGCCATCCCGCCCGAGCTGCTGGAGGCGGCCCGCATCGACGGGGCGGGGGAGTACCGCATCTTCTTCTCCGTCGGCGCCCGGCTCATGTCCACCGGCGCGGCGACGATCTTCCTGCTCGGCTTCGTCGGGTCCTGGAACTCGTTCTTCGGCCCGCTGGTCTATCTCCGCGACCAGCACAAGTGGCCGGTCATGCTGGGCCTGTACTCGTGGCTGAAGGTCAAGGTGGACAACTCCACCGACCTCACCGGCCTGGTCGTCGTCGGCTCGATCATCTCCCTCGTCCCCATGGTCGCCCTGATGATCTCGCTGCAGCGTTACTGGCGCTCGGGGATCACACTCGGCAGCCTCAGGTAACCGCCACCACCCGCACCGCCACCTACATCCGCACCCTCCACATCAGCACCTCTTCACATCAGCCCTCTTCACATCAGCACCTCTTCACCAGCACCAGTCGAACCCGGGGGACCTCTCTGTGACCCATCGCCGCCCGAAGGCGCTGCTCGCCATGCGCCAGGTGTACCTGCCCAGGCTGTTCCCGGCCGCCGTCCGCGACCGCATCGAGCGCCACGCCGACCTCGACCCGGCCTTCGCCGCCGAGCGCCTGGACGACCCGCGGATCGCCGCGCTGCTGCCGGAGCTGGAGGTGCTCATCACCGGCTGGGGCTGCCCGCCGCTCGACGACGCCTTCCTGCGCGCCGCCCCCCGTCTGAGGGCGGTCCTGCACGCCGCCGGCAGCGTCAAGGCGCACGTCACCAAGGCGGTCTGGGACCGGGACATCGTAGTGACGTCGGCGGCCCAGGCCAACGCGGTCCCGGTGGCGGAGTACACGCTCGGCGCGATCCTGCTGGCCGGCAAGGGCGCGTTCCGGCTGCGCGAGCGCTACCGCGGCGAGCGCACGTTCACGGTGGCCGAGGTGGTGCCCGACGCGGGCAACTACGGCCGCCGGGTCGGCATCGTCGGCGCCTCCCGCATCGGCCGGCAGGTGATCTCCCACCTGTCCCGGCACGACTTCGAGGTCCGCCTGTACGACCCGTACGCCATCGACCCGCCCGTGCCCCGCGTGGGCCTGGAGGAGCTGCTGGCCGGCAGCGACATCGTCAGCCTGCACGCCCCCGCCACCGCCGAGACCCGCCACCTGCTGGACCGCGAGCGGCTCGCCCTGCTGCCCGACGGCGCCGTCCTCGTCAACACCGCGCAGGGCTCGCTGGTCGACACCGAGGCGCTCGTCGCCGAGCTGCGGACCGGCCGGATCTCGGCCGTCCTGGACGTCACCGCGCCCGAGCCGCTCCCCGCCCACTCGGCGCTGTTCGAGCTGCCCAACGTCTTCCTCACCCCGCACATCGCCGGCTCCCAGGGCAACGAGCTGGCCCGGATGGGGGCCGTGGTCGCCGACGAGCTGGAACGCCTGGTGACCGGCGCGCCCCTGCTGCACCGCGTCCGCTACCAGGACCTCGACACCGCCGCCTGAGCGCACGCCGGACGGTCAGGCGGGGCCGGGCGGGAGCTGGACGGTCATGATCAGCTCGCAGGTCCCGCCGCCCGAGCCGCGGTAGACGTGCGGGACGTCGCCGTTGTACGTGGCGGTCTGCCCCGCCTCGACCGTGTGCTCGGCGCCGTCGACGACCAGGACCATCCGGCCGGCGGTGACGTTGACGGTCTCCACCACGCCGGCCTGGTGGGGGTCGCTGCGGTATTCCTCGCCCGGCTCCAGCCGCCAGCGCCACACCTCGACCGGGGCCGGGCCCGGGGTCGTCAGCATGAGCCGGGCCTGACCGCCGCGCTCGCCGGTCCACAGCGGCGTGACGCCGTCGGCGCTCACGACGCGGACGCGGCCTTCGGGCGCGCCCTGCATCAGGGCGGACACCGAGATGCCGAGGGTGTCGGCCAGCCGCACCAGCGTGCCCAGGTTGGGGTTGCCCTGGGCCTTCTCCAGCGCCACCAGCGCGCCCTTGCTGACCTGGGCGCGCCGGCTGAGCTCGTCGAGCGACAGGCCGGCGCGGGTGCGGGCCGCCCGCACGTTCCGCGCGACCGCCTGAAGCGCCGTGGCCGTCTCGGCCATCCGATCACCATCCTCACCCGTGGACCACTCCAGTGCACCGTGCGGTCGTTGGATTAACCCTAGCCGGTCAATCTATTGTACTTTCTGGTCGTTGTACTGACGACGAAGGATGTGCTGTGATCGCTCTGCTGCTGGCCCTGGGCAGCTCGCTGGCCTACGGGTGCGCCGACTTCCTGGGCGGGCTGGGTGCCCGCAAGGCTCACGTGCTGCGTACCGTGATGATCGCCGCGCCCGCCAGCCTCGCGGTCGAGCTGGTGCTGTGGCCGCTGCTCGGCGCCTCGTTCAGCGCCGGGGCCGTCGGCTGGGGCGCGGCCTCGGGGGTGGCCTCGGCCGCCGCGTTCGCCCTGCTCTACCGCACCCTGGCGATCGGCCCGATGAACGTGCTGTCGCCGGTGACCGCGCTGGTGTCCGCCGCGCTGCCCGTCGGCGCGGGCCTGCTGCAGGGAGAGCACCTGTCCGCCGCCGGGCTGGCAGGCCTGCCGCTGGCGATGCTGGCGGTGGTGCTGGTCAGCGCCGGGCCGGGCGCGGGCGCGGCCCGGCCCTCCCGCACCGCGCTGCTGCTGGCCTTCGGCGCGGGCGCCGCCATCGCCCTGCAACTGATCTTCCTGCACCAGGCGCCGTCCGACAGCGGGGTGGCCCCGCTGATCGTGGGGCGCGCCGTCTCCTCGGCCCTCACCCTGACCGCGGCGGGGCTGATGCGGCGCAGGCTGGGGCCCGAGCGGCCCGCGTACGCGATGTCGGCGGCGGCGGGGGCGCTGGACTCCGTGGCGAACCTGCTGTTCCTGCTCGCCTCCCGCGGCGGGGACCTCGCGGTCGTCGCGGTGATCGTCGCCCTCTACCCGGCCGGCACGGTCCTGCTCGCCCGCGGCGTGCTCGCCGAACGCGTCGGCCGCACCCAGCTCGCCGGCCTCGGCGCCGCCGCCGTCGCCGTCAGCCTCCTCGCCCTGACCTGAGCCAGTGGCCCGGCCGCTGCCCGCCCGGCGGTTCGAGGCCGGCGGGGGGCGGTCAGCGGGGCACACTCCACGACGGGCGCTCGTTCAGCGCCCGTACGTCCATGTCGGCCACGCGCCGGTGGGCCGCGGTCATCTCCGACAGCTCCTGCGCGGTGAGCACCTCGGAGACGTCGGTGAAGCCGCCGGGGGCGCGCTGCTCGGCCAGCCGGACGAGGTCGTCCACCTCGAAGCGGTGACCCGAGCGGACCAGGCCGTCGGTCTGGCGGCGGCGCTCGTGCTCGTACCTGGCCAGCCCCGCGACCGGGTCCGGCTCGGTGGCCAGGGCCAGGGCAAGGTAGCGGGCGTCCAGGATCGCCTGGGAGCCGCCGTTGGAGCCCACCGGGTACATCGGATGGGCGGCGTCGCCGAGCAGGCTCACCCGGCCGGCGCCCCAGCGCGGCAGGGGCGCCTTGTCCACCATCGGGTACTCCAGGATGCGGCCCGCCATGGCGATCAGCTCGGGCACGTCCAGGAACGGCAGCACCCAGCCGGACACGTACGGCCGCACGTCCTCCAGCCGCCCGGACCGCCACCAGTCCGCCTCGCTGGCGGGCGCGCCGGCCGGGGCGGTGCGCACCTCGGTCACCCAGTTCACCATCGCCCGGCCGTTCGCCCTGGCCTCGGGACAGATCGGATAGGCCACGATCTTCGTGCCGTACTGGGTGCCGGCGACGACCATGGTCGCGCCGTCGAAGAGCGGGTCGCGCTCGGTGATGCCCCGCCACATGGTGATCCCCGACCAGCGCAGCTCGTCGCCGCGCGGATGCAGCCGGGCCCGGACCGCCGAGTGCACGCCGTCCGCGCCGATCACGACGTCGGCCCCGTCCTCGACCAGCCGGCCGGTGGCGCTCTCGCGCAGCCGTACCGTCACCGGGCCCGGGGCCGCCGGCTCCAGCGCGCGGGGCCCGAAGCCCTCGAACGACAGGCCGGTGCGGACGACGTCCGCACCGAGCCGCTCGGTGACCGCCCGCAGCAGCAGCATCTGCAGGTTGCCGCGGTGGATGGACAGCTGCGGCCAGCGGTATCCGGCCGCCTGCCCGCGCGGCACGGTCAGCACGATGTCGCCGCGCCGGGTCGCGTAGCTCAGGGCGCTCGTCGGTATCCCGGTCCGCAGCAGCTCCTCGCCCAGGCCGAGCTCCTCCAGCTCGCGTACGGCGTGCGGCTGCAGGTTGATGCCCACGCCGAGCGGCTTCAGCTCCGGCACCGCCTCGACGATCGTGCAGTCGATGCCCGCGGCGTGCAGGCTGAGCGCGGCCGTCAGCCCGCCGATCCCCGCACCGATAATCATCACCATCACGCCGACGCCCGTACCCGGAGCTCCAGCTTCAATATCCCGCTTGCCCTAATCCCATCATTTCCTGGCAA
Source organism: Nonomuraea candida (assembly GCF_000725485.1). Taxonomy (GTDB): domain Bacteria; phylum Actinomycetota; class Actinomycetes; order Streptosporangiales; family Streptosporangiaceae; genus Nonomuraea; species Nonomuraea candida. The sequence goes on from NZ_JOAG01000066.1 coordinate 23,318, forward strand.
ACCGATGGCCACCACCCGAACCCGCTCCGCCAAGCGCCGGGAACGGCAAGGCGGCCAGGGTGGAGATCCCGCCCGGTGGGGCCCCAGTCGCTCATACCGAAGGAGAAAGGGATTTGCCCTTGTGCGCGTGGACGCCATTCATCTCCCGCCGTGTCACGGAGGGCGATATCAAAGACGAGGCAATTCTGCTGAGGACGCCCGTTGACCAGCCACTCCTGTTCCCCGCAGGACGTGTCCAGGCCGAAGGGCGGCCATCGCCCTGTCTGGGCTGCGGAACGCGATGGGAGACACCTTCCTCGGCGCCGAAGCCAGGTGGCTCGCCGAGTACCCGGACGCGGACTCTAGAGGCAACGCGAAGCGAGCGAGTGAAGCCAACGGAGTGCCCCTGCGTAAACGGCGATGCATAGGCCGCGTTCGCCTGCAGCCTCTGGAGTTCTCAGCGCGCCGGCCATCTGGACACCAGTGGCGGTAGACCGTCCGCTGCGGCAACAACCCGTAGAAGATCCACCATGCCACCTGTCCGCAGGCTGGGCACACCGGCACCTTACGATGTCCCGACGCTCATGAACGGCAGGCCTTGCCATCCAACGCGAGCGCCCAAATTGGTGGTCAAAGTGCTTCTCGCTTTGGTTCGTGCGGATTGTCAGATGCAGGCCAGATATGCAGGAACCCTTGCAATGCCCCCAATAGAGGTCATGATGACTCGCATTTTGGCACTCCTAGGGCATCACGAGATCGGATGGAGGCCACACGTGTTACGAGTGATTTGGCAGTCAATTCTGTGATCTATGTCATATTGCTTATCGATCTTGGTGAAGTGAAGCTTGAGTGCTGTTGCATACCCACAGCAGATCGAGGGAGTCAGTGAACGAGTTAGTCAGCACGCCGAAACGCGGTCGACCCGCCAGGCGGCAGGTTGCGATGGCGACGGTGCTCACGGTGACAGCATCGCTGCTGGTCGCAGGCGTTTCCGGCGTCGCACAAGCGGACCCTGAACCGGCCGCCACCCCCACCGAACCTTCCATCACCGTTTTTCCCCGTCCAGAAGACCCGGACGCACCGTTACGCGCGGCACTCGCGGAGGCGAAAAAACAGAACAGACCGGTGGCCGTGGAGGCCGCTTTCACGGAAACCTCCCGCACTTGGGCGTATCCGGACGGTCATTTATCCACTCAGTCCTATACCGGCCCGGCGCAATTACGGCAGTCCGACGGCTCTTGGGCGTGGATCGACACCACACTGGTCGAAGAGGACGGTGTCCTGAAGCCTCGGCTGGCCAAGGCCGCCGTACGGCTGTCAACCGGGGGCACTGGCCCGTTCGCCACCATGCGCGTGGGACGCACCGACAGCTTCGGTCTGTCCTGGCCCACCACGCTGCCCAAGCCGCAGGTCAAGGGCAACGTGGCCACCTACGTGGGCGCGGCCGGCCCGTCGGCGGATTTGGTGGTGACCGCGCTGTCCACGGGATTCCGGCACGACGTGGTGCTGCGTGAGCGACCCGCCGGACCGGTGGAGTTCCGACTGCCGGTACACGCGCCGAATCTGAAGTTGAGTGAGACGAAATCCGGCATGCTCACTTTGTCGGGCGCCAAGGGCAAGAAGGTAGCTTCCGCGCCCGCACCGCGCATGTGGGACGCGACAGCCGCCAAAGAAGATGCCAGACAGCCCGGCCGCGAGGCCAAGGTCAACACCGAAGTGAAGACCGAGGACGGCGGCACCGTCCTGGTGCTCAAGCCCGACCCCGCATGGCTGGCAGATCCGGCCACCCAGTATCCGGTGACAGTCGATCCCACCATCACCCTCGGCATCACGCAGGAAGTAGGTGTCAAATCACCTACCTACCAGTCAGCCCCTGGCATCGTCGGGCGCTACTACTCGTCCACCTCCCCCGACACGTTCAGCCGGGCCCTGATGGCGTTCGACACCGCGCCGATCGCGGGACGGCAGGTGGTCAAATCCACCATGCAGTTGATGCTGCGCACCGATGCCACCCAATGCTCTGAGTTTCAGGCGATCTCCGCGCAACGAATCACCTCAGCATGGGTGGCTGACCGCACGTTCTGGAGCAACCAGCCCAGCGTTACGGGCGAGGGGCGGTCACTGATCGACCCCTGTGTCCTTCCACGGACTGCCGGGTCGGTGTGGAGCTGGGATCTGACGACGATGACCCAGCTCTGGGCGTCTGGAACGCCCAATCACGGGCTCATGCTGGCCCTGACCTCGGAATCTCCGATTCCGAGGTTCTTGGCCGAGGACTTTTCGTTCTGGCCGCAGCGGTACGGCCAGAATGTGCCCAAGCTGAGCGTGGACTGGGTACTGCCCCCCGAGATCCCCACTGTGACCGCCGAGTCGATCGACTCCATCAGCGGCAACGACGCCATCGCCCGCGCCACCAACGTCAAGGTGACCTACAAGTCCAGCGTCCCCGAGGCGACACCACTGGACTACACCGTCACCGTCAACGACTCCACCATGCCCCCTCCGCCCGTCGAGCTTCCTTCTGGCGAGGTCGCTCTGTGGAAGCTTGATGAAGCCTCCGGCGCCACCGCGACCGACTCGTCCGGCAACGGGAACACCGGCACTCTCACCGGAACCCACACCCGTGTCCCGGGCCAGCTCGGGCAGGCGGTCAACCTCGTTCCGGGGGCATTGCTCAGCGCGGGCAAGCCCCTGCTCAACACCGACCGGACCTATACCGTGGCCACCTGGGTGCGGCTCAACAGCAGCACCACTGATCAAGCGGTGCTGTCCCAAATGGGCACCCACATGCCCGCCTTCACCCTGGGCTACAAGATTTCCAGCCTGGCCGACCGTGACCGGCGCTGGGAGTTCTCTGCGATCACCGAGGACAACCCAGACCGCATCCAACAGGTCGGCATGCAGTCGGAGAAGCTCGCCAGGATCGGCCAATGGACCCACCTCGCCGCCCAGTATGACCAGACAGCGCGCAAGCTACGGCTGTACGTGGACGGGGAATTGGTCGGCGAACGCGACCACACTGTTGGCTGGAGCGCCCGTGGGGCCTTCCAAGTCGGCAGCGGAAGAATCGCCGCCTCCCGAGCGAAGCTGGATGGCGCCGTAGACGACGTCCGCGTCTACCAGCGTGCCCTGACGGCGCAGGAGATCCGGAACCTGGCCGTCTCACCCAACACCACCACCCACACCGGTATCCCCTCCGGCCAGGCCATCGACAAGACCTTCACGATGGACAACCCGGCCAGCTTCAAGTTCGTCGTCAAGGCGTGCCGGACCGGCGTCACCCCGCCCTCCTGCAACGAGAGCCCGGCCTACCGCATCACCAGCGACGCTCCGATGCTGCCCTCCGACACCGAGACCGGCATGGCCGACCCGGCCCAACCGATCCTGTCCGGCATGGTCAACCGCCCCTCGGGGGGCCTTGTGACCGCCAAGTACTACCTGTACGACGACAAGGGGCTACCCGTCGGCTCCGCCCCGCTCGGCAGTCGCACCGTCAACGGCGGCGAACGTGCCTCCTTCCAGATCCCGGCCAACACCGTACAAGCCGGCCGCACGTACAAGTGGCAGATGACCGCCTGCGTCACCGCCCCTCAGGACGGCGGCAGTTCAGCCCCGGATCCCACACCTACACCGACTCCGACGCCCACTCCGACGCCCACACCGACCCTGCCTCCCGGTTTGGTGGCCGGCTATGCCATGGACGAGGGCACGGGAACGACAGTCCGGGATATAACCGGGACCAACAACGGCACCGCCCTTGCGACGAACTGGGTGGACGGCAAGTACGGCAAGGCGTTGTCCTTCGACGGCACCTCCAGCTGGGTAACCATCAACCACAGCCCGTCGCTAAAATTGACCACCGCCCTGACCCTGTCCGCATGGGTCAAGAGCGAAACTCCCGCCGGCTGGCAGAGCGTCATCGCGAAGGACTACGAGACCGCGGGGGACGTGTCCTACGCGCTGTACGGCTCAGACGGCGCTGTTCCACGGGGCTGGTTCGCCACTGATGCCGGCTATCCAACGGTGGTCGGCACCGAGAACCTGCCTCAAGACACCTGGGCCCACCTGGCTGTCACTTATGACGGCAGCACGGCCAAGCTGTACCTCGACGGCACGCAGATCGGCCACAACACCTTCACGGGCACCCTCATCGATGATGGCGGCGCCCTCCACCTCGGCGGCAACACAGCATACGGCGAATACTTCCAGGGCGCCCTCGACGACGTCCGCATCTACAACCGCGCCTTGACCGCCGCCGAAATCACCACTGACATGAACACCTCCCTCGGCAGCACCGCCTCCCCAGGCATAGCACCGAAGGCTGGAACCCACACCACCACAGTGGCTGGTACTGCCCTTGATGAGGTTTGCACCTCCAAGACCGTCCCCGTTAGCTTCACCACTCCGGGAACGCCTCCGCCGGATCAGCCAGTGGTTACTCAACCGCTGAATTTGGGCAAGGACAGTTTTGTTATCAAAACTGTCAAAACCAGCCCCACAGCATGTGGTGGAGCTCCGTGTGTAGTGAACGACTCCAGCAGCATTCAGGTCGGCGGCACCGGAATTGATGCCATCGCCACGGTAATCGGATTCAAGCTGGATGAAGTTCCAGCAGGATCCCTTGTGTCGGAAGCGCAGCTCAAACTTGGTAATGCGATATGTCCAGCAGGTTCGTGCTCGCCAGATGGGATCATCACGGCGAAACCGCTAGTGAGTCCAGTCACCGGAGAGTCCAAAGGTTTCGATCTTCTCAGTGATATCGAGCCAGGAGTAACTCCGTACTCATTGCCACTGAGTGAGCCTCAAGCGAACGTCGCTGACACCATATACCAGTGGCTGATGTTAAGTTCCAACAGCAACGAAATCGTCACATTTGGTGCTGAGGGCGCAGCTGAGCAACCATCATTGGCGCTCAAATATGTGCTCGCTGGGCCACCCGGCAGTGTGGTCAATCTCAGCGCGCAAGCGGGCGATGGCGGCGCCGTTGTCAGTTGGGGGATACCAAAGTTCGCCGGCAGTATCGCGTCCATCGCGAAATACGACGTAGATGTCCTCGATAACAGTGATACGGTCGTCAAAGGTCTTAAGGTTGAAGACCCTTATGCAACCGTCTCTGGGCTAAGCAACGGCGAGAGCTACGTCGTAAAAGTGCGAGCTAATACCGTATATGGTAGCAGTGAATGGGAAAGCGTATCGGTTACGCCTAAAGCGGTACCGCCTCCACCGCCTTCTTCAAGTGAATGCGTTCTTGAGCGGTCCCCCACTTCACGCGTCGCAGTGGTCAACGATTCCAGCCCTGACTACGCTGAGCGCATCAAGAACTACTATCAAGCGCAAGACGCCGTACTGGAAGGCCGCGCGGCAAACATTTGGGAGGCTCCGGGTGTGTCCGCCAGCTCTCCTAGTACAGCCAGTCTGTCGCTGTTGAATGCTTCTCTTCAGCTCGCTCGCTCAGAGATGCAACAAGCAGGTGAGACGCGCGTCAACTCCACGGTCGACGTCATGGACGCGGTGGTGAGCGCCAGGCCCGACGGGACGGTAATTGTCGCCGCCAATATCGGACGATCTTGGGAGACACTGACGGCTGCAGGGCAAACAGCGATAAGCTCTCAGGGCGTGGCAGATGATAGTGGAGAGGTTGAGCCCGGAGAATTCACTATTACGGTGACGGTATTTGACCGGTGCGGCAATATCACCCACATCGAGATGCCCATGGACTGCTGGGTGGACTCGAGTGACTTCAGCGACGATGGCGGGAGCAGTCCGCCTCCCGAATGTGGAGATCCTTCTGGGGGGCACTTTTCCGCGCGAGTGGCATGTAACACGCAGGTTCCGAATTGCGGAAAAAAGTACTCGTACGGAGTTCCGGGCAAGATCAAAATAATAATGCAACGGCGAGGCGGGGGTGAGACGAATGGAAAGAAATGGATAGCGTACTATGTAGAGACGCAAGTCCCGGGAACATCGCTAGATGGGTGGCTTAATCGTAAGGGCTCGAGAGGGGTCTATTCGGAGACGTGGGGTAAACAATATAATGCAACTAGGTATCGCTGGATACAAAAGAAGACTTCGTGGGCCACACCACTAAAGAAGCAGTGGGAAGTGCATTACAACATCAAGGTCGAACCAGGTTCTCAGGTTCGAAACAGCGGGGCTCTCATCGTAGCAGGTTACAATGGATACTATGCTCAAGCGTGGTTCTCTTGTTGGGCCCGCTAATGTCGTGACCTGATTGGATTAGGTATGTGTCAAGGATAGAGATGGTACATCTAGTCCTTGACGGCGCAGGCTTCGCGGCGCGGCGACTACCCCGGCCGGGGGAAGTCGCCGCAGTCGCCCGCTGGCGCGCCGTCGAAGGCCTCGGGGCGGTGCTGTTCATCCGCCGCAGACGTAATGGCGTTCTCGCATCTGAAGTTGTCATCGCTGCGCGAGAAAGTTCAGGTGCATGGTGTGATTTGGATCTCACTTCTGGTGCCAGCGGTTACCCCGACATCTTCTCGCACTCCCAGGAAAGGCCGGGTGCGGCGGTTCTCGGTATAACGGAGACGCTGATCTCGGAAGCGGCCTTCAGGGACGGCGCTTCGGCGCGACTACGCCTCTTGGAGCTCGCGGTGCACAGCTCGGTGACGTCGATAATCTGCCGAACCACGTCATCGCGAACCGAACAAGAAATATCGCCACTAGGCATCTGCCTCGCTGGAACGCTGGGTGAGGAGAGCGCAACGCTGCACGTATATGCCGGCCAACGGGAGATCGACCGCATCTCCATGGCCTCTTGATAGTGCGGAAGAACGAATCGTGATAGTTCGAATTCACAATCGACGGTTCAGTGAGGTGACCTCAGCGAGATAGTTCGGGCGGTTGGGATTTCTTGGACGCCCATGGTGGCGTTCCGGGCCTTTCCGGAGGAGTCACCGAAGGCCGGAAACAGACGTGGAGCCCCCGGCAGACGAACTCTCACCACAAGAACCTCAGCCGCCCGGCAGGCTCCACGTGATTGCTCATCGTGCCACGCTGGACGTCTCCCGCGTACTCGGTCAGTACGTCGCGCGACTCCTGCGCCAAGGGCGCCGGCTGCGTGGCACCCCGCACGGCAGCAGGGCCTTGAGCCCGTTCCGGCAGGCGGTCATGGCGGTGCGCTGGGTTCCGCGGCGAGCATGATGTTTTCAAGCTTGGCCGTGACCATCGCATCTCCCGGGCCCCGCTACCGCTACACCCACGAAGGCATCGCAGTTCTCGCAGCTCAAGCGCCTGATCTGCCCTCGTGGATCGCCGAGGTCGCACCTGGCTCCGTCCACGACCTCACCAACGCGCGCGCAGGTGCTGGACGCGCTGTACGCCTCAGCCGCACGTGGGCTGCCCGCCCTCGCCGAGAGCGGCTACGACGGCGCCGGAACCGGCATTCATACGCCGATCAAGCAGCCCGACGAAACCAGATCCTCAGCCCAAACAACCGCACCTACAACCGGCGCCTACGCGCCCTGCGCTGTCTCGGCGAGCGCGGATTCGCCCTGCTCAAAGGCCGCTGGCGGACACTGCGCCGTTTTCATCCTCGGGCGGCGGGCTGCTGATCACAACATGATCGCAAGAGTGCCGTTCGCCTGATGGCATGGCAAGCCCCTGGTAGACGGGTTGATCACCACAATCACGTCCGCCACAACCGGGGGCCTCGCATGCTTTTACCGTGCCGCCGTCGATTTGTCGCGCTCAACCCTCAACTACGTCGCCGGCCTCATCCGCCGGCACCGCAAGACGATCGGCTCCATCTGGCGGCTGCTCAACCCTGGACAGCAGGCCCTGCTCGTGCTGGTCTACCTGCGCAAGGGAGAGACGTTCCCCGAGCTCGGCGCCGGTTTCGGGATCTCGACGACGACGGCGTGGCGGTATGTGGAGGAGACGGTGATACTGCTGTCGGCGCGATCGCCCAAGCTCGGCCAGGTACTGCGCAAAGCTAAGCGCGACGGCCTGCACTACCTGGTGCTGGACTCCGTTCGGCCGGGGGTGGGCCGCCGCGCGGGCTCGGCATAAGTCCGCATGTCTATACAAACAGATGACATTGAGGTAGAACCAGGGCGAGCCCGTTGGTCCTGGAGGTGTCCTATGAGACGTGCCCCGATCGTGCTGGCCCTGCTGGGAGCGCTCGCCGTCACCGGCTGCTCCTCGGGAGGAGGGCAGGCGGCCCAGAGCGCCCCACCCGCCTCCTCCGACGCGCCCGCCGCCCCGGCCGGGAGCGGCGCGAGCTTCGCCGTCATCACCCACGGCGCGCCCGGCGACTCCTTCTGGGACGTGGTCAAGAACGGCGCCGAGGCCGCCGGCGAGCAGTACGGCGTCAAGGTCTCCTACCAGGGCGACGGTGACCCGGCCAAGCAGTCGCAGCTCATCGACCAGGCCGTCTCCGAGAAGGTGGACGGCATCGTGGTCTCCATGGCCAACCCCGACGCGCTCGAGGAGGCCGTCGGCAAGGCCGTGGCGGCGAAGATCCCCGTCGTCACGATCAACTCCGGCGCCGACTCCTCCAAGGCGTTCGGCGCGATCACACACGTCGGCCAGTCCGAGGACGTGGCCGGGCGCGGCGCGGGCGAGCAGCTCAAGGCCGCCGGCGTCACCAAGCTGCTGTGCGTGATCCACGAGGCCGGCAACGTCGGGCTCGACCAGCGCTGCAAGGGCGCGGAGCAGACGCTGGGCGGCACGGTCGAGCGGCTGCAGGTGGACGTGAGCAACCTGGCCGACGTCACCTCCAAGGTCGCCGCCAAGCTCCAGTCCGACCAGCAGGTCAACGGCGTGCTCGCGCTCAACCCGGCCGTCGCGGTCGCCGCCAGGGACGCCGTCAAGGACGCCGGGTCGCAGGCGAAGCTGGCCACGTTCGACCTGTCGGCGGACGTGGTGACCGCGATCAACGACGGCGAGGTCCTGTTCGCCGTGGACCAGCAGCAGTACTTGCAGGGCTACCTGCCGATCACGTTCCTCAACCTCTACAAGGCCAACCTCAACACCGTCGGCGGCGGCCTGCCGGTCAACACCGGGCCCGGGTTCGTCACCAAGGACAACGCCTCCCAGGTGGCCAAGCTGGCCGAGGCGGGCACGCGATGACGGTCGCCGCGGACGAGCGGGTCGCCAGGATCGGCACGGCCCGGCGCCTGCTCATCCGGCCCGAGCTCGGCGCGGTGGTCGGGCTCGTGGTGGTGTTCGCGTTCTTCGCCGTGCAGTCGCCGGTGTTCCGCTCGCCGGCGGGCATCGCCAACTGGCTCGATCCGGCGGCCACGCTCGGCATCATGGCGGTCGCGGTCGCGCTGCTGATGATCGGCGGCGAGTTCGACCTGTCGGCGGGCGTGCTGACGGGCACCAGCGGGCTGATCCTCGTCACGCTGGCCACCCGGTTCGGGTTCAACGTGTGGCTGGCCATGCTCGCCGGGCTGGTGGTGGCGCTGGCCGTCGGGTTCGCCAACGGGATGGTGGTCACCAGGACGAGGCTGCCCAGCTTCATCGTGACGCTGGGCACGTTCCTGATGCTGCAGGGCATCAACCTCGGCGTCACCAAGATGATCACCGGGTCGGTGCAGGTCAGCGGGCTGCGCCGGGCCGAGGGGTACGAAGGGGCGAGCGCCGTGCTGGCCGGCACGATCGAGATCGGCGGCACCTCGTTCCGGGTGGCGATCCTGTGGTGGATCCTGGTGACGGCGCTGGCCACGTGGGTGCTGATGCGCTCCAGGGCGGGCAACTGGATCTTCGCGGTGGGCGGCAACGAGCAGGCCGCCCGCGCGGTGGGCGTGCCCGCCGCCCGTACGAAGATCGCGCTGTTCATGACGACGGCGTTCGCCGCCTGGCTGGTCGGCTCGATCCTGGCGCTGCGCTACACCTCCGTGCAGGCCAACATCGGCATCGGGCAGGAGTTCATCTACATCATCGCCGCCGTGATCGGCGGCTGCCTGCTCACCGGCGGGTACGGCTCCGCCATCGGGGCCGCCATCGGCGCGGTGATCTTCGGCATGGCCGACAAGGGCATCGTCTTCCTGGGCTGGGACGCCGACTGGTTCACGTTCTTCCTCGGTGCGATGCTGCTGCTGGCGACGCTGGCCAACCGCCTGGTACGACGCTACGCCGAGGAGATGAGGCATTGACCCCGACGACGATCCTGGAGACCAGGGGCATCGGCAAGACGTTCGGCTCGGTGCTGGCGCTGCGCGAGGTGTCGATGAGCGTGGCGGCCGGGCAGGTCACCTGCGTGCTCGGCGACAACGGCGCGGGCAAGTCGACGCTGATCAAGATCCTGTCGGGTGTCCACCAGCACGACGCGGGCGCCTATCTGGTGGACGGGCGGGAGGTGCGCCTCACCAGCCCCCGCGACGCGCTGGAGCGCGGCATCGCCACCGTCTACCAGGACCTGGCGATGATCCCGCTCATGTCGGTGTGGCGCAACTTCTTCCTCGGCTCCGAGCCCCGCATGGGCCTGTCCTTCGACGTGCGCAAGGCGCGCCGGGTGGCCCGCGAGGAGCTGCGCGCGATGGGCATCGACATCCGCGACGTGGACCAGCCGGTCGGCACGCTGTCGGGCGGCGAGCGGCAGTCGGTGGCCATCGCCCGGGCCGTGTACTTCGGCGCCCGCGTCCTCATCCTCGACGAGCCCACCTCGGCGCTCGGGGTCAAGCAGGCCGGCGTGGTGCTGCGGTACATCGCCCGCGCCCGCGACCGGGGGCTCGGCGTCGTGTTCATCACCCACAACCCCCACCACGCCTACCCGGTGGGCGACCGCTTCCTGCTGCTCAACAGGGGCGCCTGCATCGGCGAGTACGGCAAGGGCGACATCACCGCGCACGAGCTGACCGCGCTGATGGCCGGCGGGGCGGAGCTGGAGGAGCTGGCCCACGAGCTGCGCAGGGAGTGAACAGCCCGGCAATGTTGGCGCACTTTTGACCTGCCCGGGTGGTCGCCGGGAGGGGGAAGCAGGAACATACCCTCCTGGGCACGTGTCGAGCCGGTCGGGGGATCGCCGATGACCACGATGACGAGCGGGCGGGCCGGATGGCCGCATTCGGAATCTACAACGTAAAGGAGCCCGGCGTGGAGCCATGGCCCGGCAGGCCCCCGGGACCGTTATTACGCCTGCCGCGACTCCCGCCGTCTCCAGCGGGCGGCGCGGGCCGCCCGGGGCGGGCGGTCCGCGTCCCTTCGTGGCATGCTCGTATGCGGCATCCCACGAAGGAGGCACCCCTTGCCCGCTCCGCACAGGGACGGCAGGCTGCTGGCCGTCAGCGACCTGCATGTCGGCTACGCCGAGAACAGAGCCATCGTGGCAGAGCTGAAACCGCTCTCGCCCGGCGACTGGCTGCTGGTGGCCGGCGACGTGGGGGAGCGGCTGGCGGACATCACGTGGGCGCTGCGCCTGCTGGCGGGCCGCTTCGAGCGGGTGGTGTGGGTCCCCGGCAACCACGAGCTGTGGACCCCGCCGCAGGAGTCGCCGGACCTGCGGGGAGTGGCCCGCTACGAGCACCTGGTGAGCGTCTGCCGCGAGCTGGGCGTCCTCACCCCGGAGGACGACTACCCGTTATGGCAGGGCGCCGGCGGGCCGGTGCGGATCGTGCCGCTCTTCCTCCTGTACGACTACACGTTCCTGCCCGAGGGGCACCACACCAAGGACAGCGCGCTGGCCTACGCCCACAGCACGGGCGTGGTGTGCACCGACGAATACCTGCTGCACCCCGACCCGTACCCGACGCGCGACGCCTGGTGCCGGGCCCGGGTGGAGCTGACCGAGCGGCGGCTGGCCGCGCTCGGCGACGACGGCGTGCCGCTGGTCTTCGTCAACCACTACCCGCTGGTACGCGAGCCGACCGACATCCTGCGTCACCCGCAGTTCGCCCAGTGGTGCGGCACCACCGCCACGCGCGACTGGCACCGCCGCCACCGCACCGCCGCCGTGATCTACGGCCACCTGCACATCCCCCGCGTCACCTGGTACGACGGCGTGCGCTTCGAGGAGGTCTCGCTCGGCTACCCGCGCGAGTGGCTGCCCCGCCCGGTCGGCCGCCGCCTCCTGCGCGACGTGCTGCCCGAGTCCTGACCCGGTCCCGCCCGCGCGATCCGGCGATCCGGTGGTCCGGCGGCCCGGTGGGCGTGCGGTGCCGCACGGCCGGCGGCGGGCGGGTCGGTGGCAGGCGGGCGGCAGGGGGTGGGGGGCGGGGTCAGCGGGGGAACTCGACCCGGTGCTCGTCGCCGGTGACGATCACGCCGCTGTTATGACCCCCCACCGCCACGGAACGCTCGCCGGAGGCGGTCACCGGCACGCGGGGCAGCATCGCGGCCACCTCGCGGCGCAGGAGCGGGTCGGCGCGGAACTCCTCCATGATCGTCAGCTTCAACGCGGCCCGGCACGCCTCGTCGTCCGGCTTCGCGCCGGCCACCTGCCCGATCACCTGCCTGGAGCGGGCGTCACCGCGGCCGAAGACCCGCTGCAGGATGCGCGAGCCGCGGGCGGCCACCGTGTCGGCGGCCAGCTCGCTGGTCTTGGCGAGCACCCCCGTGCCGTAGGCGTCGATCGCCGCGGTGACGAAGGGCATGACGTCGTCCGTGGTCGCTCTGGGTCCGTCCACGAGACCCTCCCGTAGGTCTGGATGGAATGACGAGATGGTAGCTCTCAGCGGTGTGCCGGCGAGGGCATACTCTGTCGAGTGTGCCTGCCCCGTACCTCACATTGAAGACCGTCATCGAGCACGAGACCGAGGCGCGGCGTTCGCGCTTCATCTGCGCGCTGGCCCCCGCGCGCACGGTCGAGGAGGCGGCGGCCTTCATCGCCGGCCGCCGCCGTGAGCATCCGGCGGCCACCCACAACTGCACGGCATATGTGATCGGCGAGCGCGTCCAGAAGGGCGACGACGACGGCGAGCCGGGCGGCACGGCGGGCACGCCCATGGTGCAGGCGCTGGTCGGCAGGGGGTTCAGCGACGTGGTGGCGGTGGTGACGCGCTACTTCGGCGGCACCCTGCTGGGCGCGGGCGGGCTGGTGCGCGCCTACGGGTCGGCGGTGACCGAGACGCTCGACCGGGCGGAGCCGGTGCGGATGGTCCCGGCCAGGCTCATGCGCGTCGCGGTCGCGCACGACCAGGCCGGGCGGGTGGAGAACGACCTGCGGGCCTCGCGCCACGCGGTGCGGGAGGTGACGTACGCGGGTGAGGTCACCTTCGAGGTCGCGGTCGGCGACGACGAGGTGGCGGCGTTCACCGACTGGGTGGCCACGCTGACGGCGGGGCGGGCGCGGGTGAGCGCCGGCGACAACCTCCACGTCCCGGCCTGACCCCCTCGGCCCGGGACCGTTCCAGCCGGGCGCTGGTTCCCGGTCTCGGGTTGTCGTACGGGGGTCGTCACCCCTCCAGGGCGTACTGCATGACCCGGAACTTCGCCTGGGCCTCGGCCAGCTCGGCGGCCGGGTTGGAGTCGCCCATGATGCCGCAGCCCGCGAAGAGCCGGACCCGGCGCCCCTCCACCAGCCCCGAGCGCAGCGCGATGGCCCACTCGCCGTCGCCGTGGGCGTCGATCCAGCCGACGGGGCCGGCGTAGCCGGCGCGGTCCATGCCTTCCAGCTCCCTGATGACCTCGATCGCGGTGGGCGTCGGGGTGCCGCCGACGGCCGCGGTCGGGTGCATGGCCGCCACCACGTCGAGCACCGAGGCCCCGTCGGCCAGCCGGCCCGTGACGTGGCTGGCCAGGTGTTGCACGTTGGGCAGGACCAGCAGCTCCGGCTGCTCCGGCGTGGTGAGCGAGGAGCACAGCGGGGCCAGCGTCTGGCGCACGGAGGCGATCGCGCACTCGTGCTCGTGGCGGTCCTTCTGCGAGGCGAACAGCGCCGCCCCCCGCGCGATGTCGTCGGCCGGGCTGGTGCCGCGCGGCGTCGTGCCGGCCAGCACCAGCGACTCGATCTCCTGCCCGGTGCGCCGGATCAGCAGCTCGGGCGTGGCCCCGACCAGCCCGGCCACCGAGAACGTGTAGCACTCGGGGTAGCGGGCGGCCAGCCGGGACAGCAGCAGCCGCACGTCGATCGGCCGCTCGGCGGTGGCGACCAGGTCGCGGGCCAGCACCACCTTCTCCAGCTCGCCCTCGCGGATGCGCCGCGCGGCGCGCGCCACGACGTGCTCCCACTCGGGCGCGGTCAGGCTGCCGTCGCCGTAGCTGATCCGGCCCGGGTCGAGGATCGGCGTGAACGTCTCCAGCGGCGCCTCGCCGATCGTCGTCAGCCAGGCCCGGCCGTCGCGGCGGGCGAGCACGGCCTGCGGGACCACGAGGACGGAGCCGTGGGCGTTCTCGTCGAAGGTGAAGCTGCCGAAGGCCACCGCGCCCGACCCCGGTGTGCGCACGGCGTCGTCGACCTGGGCGTCCCCGAGGACGGTGGCCAGCCACCGGCGGGCCCAGGCGAACCTGCCCGGCCCGGGCGGAACGGTCACACGGGCGGCCTCTCCCCAGCCGACGAGGCCCTCTCCGTTCCTGATCCACGCGTAAGGGGCGGTGCGGGGGAGGGATGCCAGCAGGTCGCCGGGGTCGCCAACAGGGGTGGTGCGAACCGGCAGCGGGCGGGTTGTTCCGAGCGCGACACTCACCCAAGACACTCTATGCGGGAACTGAACACGTTCGACTCTGACCCCCGTGAATGCGTGGTTACGGGCAATGAACCCGCAAAAACAGGATGCCGATGGGTATATGGAGCACCCAGATTCGATACGGTCTGTCAAGCGCCGATATTAAGTCGGTCCTGAACTGGCAGGCCTGACCCGGAGGCCATAGTGGGCCGGTGATCCGCTCCCTACCTTGGAGCCCATGCTCGCTCGCCTCGCCCCGGCGTTCGCCGTCGTCACCGCTCTCACCGTCCCCGTGCTGACCCTCCCCGTGCTGACCCTCCCCGCGCTCGCCGTCCCCATGCCCGGTGCCCCCCGCGCCGCCCGGGCCGCCGCCGCCTCGGCCTCCCAGCCCGTGCCGCGGGTCATGGCCGCGCTCGGAGACTCCATCTCCACCGGCTTCAACGCCTGCGGCTGGTACGTCTCCTGCACCGCCCGCTCCTGGTCGACCGGCGACAGCCGCGAGGTCAACAGCCACTACGCCCGGCTGTCGGCGATCTCTGGAACGCTCCAGAAGAACAACCTCACCTTCGCCGCGCCCGGCGCGACCAGCGCCGACCTGCTCGGCCAGATGCGCAAGGCGATCGCGGCCAAGGCCGACTACGTGACGATTCTCATAGGGGCGCAGGACGCCTGCACGCGCACCGAGCAGGCGATGACCCCCGTCGCCACCTACCGGGCCCGGCTCGACGCGGCGCTGGCCGAGCTGCGCTCGGGCGTGCCGGGGGCCAGGGTGTTCTTCGCCGGCATCCCCGACCTGCGGCGGCTGTGGCAGATCGGCAAGGGCAACGCGCTGGCTCGCACGTTCTGGACGACGGGGCGGCTGTGCCAGTCGATGCTGGCCGAGCCCACCTCGGGCCGCCGCCCCGACGTCGAACGGCGGGCCCGGGTGCGGGCGCGGGTCATCGCCTACAACCGCGCGGCGGCCGGGGCGTGCGCCGCGTACGGTCCCGACTGCCGTACGGACCGGGGCGCGGTGTTCTCCTACCCGTTCACGCTCGACCACGTCAGCAAATGGGACTACTTCCACCCCAACACGGCCGGGCAGCGGGTGCTGGCCGAGCGCACCTACGAGCGCGGCTTCACCTGGATCGACCCGCGCTGACATCCTCGGCCGCCCGCCCGCC
>NZ_JOAG01000067.1 GCF_000725485.1 Nonomuraea candida
ATGAACTCTCAGCAGCCGATGCCATTCGACCTATTATACGTGTAGAGGCGGTTGACCACCGAGGTGACGGCCGCGTGATAGGTGTAGACGCGGTAATCGTAGGTGCCTTCCCCGAAGCACGTCACGTTGACGTCGGCGTCGGCGAAATTGCTCCAGAAATTGGTTTCGCTGCCGGTGTCCAAGACCTCCCACCCGTACCACCGGGAGCGCTCGAGTTCGGCTCTCGTGTGAATCTCGGGAACCTGCGTGTTGCACCAGGTCTTCGCGTAGCCGAAGATCTCCGTCAGGCCGCCCTTGTACGGAGCGTCGGTCTGGCCGTAGCAGCCGCTCGGCAGAGCCTGGACGGACACCTCACCCTTCTGCGATTCCGGCGCGAGTTGTCCCGTGCCCGAAAGCCCCTCTACGCTCCTTTCCGTCGTTTCCGGAGCGCTCGACGTGCCCGGGTCGGCGTACGCGGGCGAAGAAGAGACGGCCGCGACAGCGAGCGCGACAAGGGCGGCGGAAGCTAAGAGCTTGACCTTCATCGACCTGTTCTCCTTTACCGTTCCGGCGAAGTCTTGACCGAAATCATTAAAGAAGATCGCGGACATTCGGTCAATTTCCTGCGGTTGCACAGCCCAGGACCAGCGTTTAGCGGAACAACCACAGGTCACATTGACGTGATCTCGGCGAATTGCCGGCAGGTAGTCGTGCTCGAAATGGGTGAGGACGAGCGCCGCGCGGGCGATGCCGCCGATGGCGCTGGGACTGAGCGTGATGTGCTGGAGGATCCGCGGGCGGCCTTCGAGCAGGGCGAACCCGCGTTCGCCGAGACAACGCAGGGCGCGTAGGAGCCGATTGTAGGTGCGGTTGTCCGGGCTGAGAATCGGGTTGCCGTCGGGCTGCTTGATCGGTGTGTGAATACCGATCCCGGCGCCGTCGTAGCCGCTGTCGGCGAGGGTCGGCAGGCCCGCCGCGGCTGCGGCGTACAACGCACCCAGCACGTGCGCACGGGCAGCGGTCAGATCATGGACCGAGCCTGGCTCAACCTCGGAGATCCACAGGGGCAGTCGGTCGGGTGCCGAGAGTACTTGGAGGTTGCCGGCGTGCTGGTGGGCCTTGCCGGAGTACCAGGCGTCGATGGGCTCGCCCCTGACGCTGATGGTCTGCCCGGCGCAGCGGTCGACGGGGATCAGGGTGCCGTCCAGGATCACATAGGGCAGATCGTCGGCTTGGGCGCGGTCCAGGGCTTCGTGCAGATCAGGGGCTTGAGCTGCCGAGGACGTCGATCCCTTCGGCGGTGTAGCGGTAGGCCGTGGCCCGGGAGACGCGGTGATCGCGGCCGAGCTCGGGGATGTCACGTTCGCCCCGGAACCACCGCAGCACCAGGACCGCCTGCCGGGACGGGGTCAGGGCGCGGCTCCCTTCGGGGGGTGCCGAGCCGGCGGCGCTCGTCGTGCAGCAGTCGGGCAACATAGTGAATCAGCGCGCGGGAGACGTCGAGCGTGGCACGATGAGCAATCACGTGGAGCCTTCCGGGCGACGGGATTTCTTGTGGTGAGAACTCATCTACCGGAGGCTCCACGTCCGTCTCCAGCCTTCGACGACTTCTCCCGAAAGGCTCGAAACGCCACCGCGGGCGTCCCGAACATCCCCTATCACCCGAATTTTATTTCGCTGAGGTCACGTCATTGACGAGACAAAATTCATGATGCGGTCGTACAGCGTCGTGTTCGACAACAACATGAAACCCGCCAGGGCGATAAGCCAGGCGGTGTTCTCTCGGGCGTTTCTCTTGAGCCAACCGTCCAGCCGACGCAAAGGCGAACGTACGAGATTCTTCGCGATGAAACGCGCCACGGTCACCACGAAGGCCGGAGCGATCATCACAAGGCAGTAGACGGCCAGCACGGCGGCCTGCAGGTGCCACGGAAGGTCACTGCGTCCCAGGCGGCCGATGGCCGCCAGATACGGGAACATGGTGGCCACCTCGATCAGCACGGCCAGGGCCGCCACGATGACCAGGCCGCGTGGTGTGGCCGACTCGCCGACCGCTATCTCGCGCCAACGGCCGAGCCGCCCCGAGCCACGCCGCTCGCGCCGCAGGAGGCCGTACCACACGGCGATGAGCAGCAGGATCACCCCGGCCACGGACATCGCCTGATCTCCGGCCGGAGAATTCAGCGCGGAGCGCAGCTCGTCGTGTACGGCGGAGAACACGGTCAGCAACAGCAGGCCGAGGAACAGATATCCGATGGCGACAAAAAAGAGATAACCGAAGACATAGCCGATCCGCAGTCCGCGCGGCATCAGAAGAAACCACACGGGGATGGCGATGGTGGACACGCTGAGCGTGTCGAGCAGCGCTAGCGGAAGGACCTCGATGAGGATGTCGGTCACTATCTGACTCCCGGAAGCCAGTTCCGGCGGCGTCCTTCAATGAACGCAACGGCGGTGAGGACCCCCGCGCCGCCCGATCGCAGATCGCTGGACAATTTGTGATTGCGGGAGCCCGGGTAGTGCAGTTCGCCGGCTCTCGGCCGGATCTCGTGCAATCCGAGTTGTGCCAGGTGGCGATCGATGAACAGCCGGGCCGGATGTTCGTGTCCGTCCTGGGCGAGCGAAGCGAGGCCGGCGGCGAAACCCGCCCGGCCGCGGAACAACCCGCACTGGACCATCACCTCGGGGCCGTTCGCCCGCATGAGGTCGGACACGGAGGCGTGGGCAGGGCTCCAGCCCTCGTGCCGGGCGAACTCCGACAGGACGAGAGCGGTGCCGAGCGAGCCGACTTCGACGTAGCCGAGTGATCTGCGCTCGGCCTCGTTGAACTGCAACGATCCATCCGCGCACCGGACATAGCGGGTCAGCTCCAGTTCAAGCAGCTCCCTGGCCAGGTCCACGGCGGCGACGTCGCCCGTGAGCAGCCCGTATCGATGCGCCGCCAGCCCGATGCCGGCCACCCCGTGCAGCAGACCGAAGTGCGCCACGTTGGGGGAATCGCTTCCCGCGAGCCAGGACAACAGCGGCCGAGCACGGGAGACGAGCTGTGCGCCGAGCTTCTCCACGGTCGCGGTGGAGACGATCGGGTCCGGCCCCTCCGCCATCTCGGCCGCCGCCAGGTAGACGCCGGCGAGCCCGCTGAACACGCTCAGCCCGGCGTCGCCGTGTTCCTTGGCCAGGCCGGCATCCACCAGCCACTTTCCCTGCTCCGGATACCCGTACTTCCACAGGGTGTAGCCGGCGCCCAGCTCACTGTCGTACAGGCCGCATTCGAGCCTGTCGATGGCGGTCCGGCCCCGTTCGGTGATCCACTCGATCACGGGGTCGACGAGGTCGCGGGCGTCGAGCCCGTCCGTTCCCAGCAGGGACCACAACACACCGGACGCTCCGGTGGCCAGGCAAACCGGGGACAGCGAGAATCCCGTGAAGTCATGGCGGAAGAGCCGGTCCGCGCGTTCCGGGGTCATGGTCGAGGTGAGCCCGGACACGATCTGCGCCGACCACAGCTCGAAGCCGAGAGCGTCGTCGAGGTGGCTGGAGGCCGTGCGTACCGGGCCGCGGCTCATGCCGGTGGCCGGAGCGCAGGCCCGCCCCACTCGCGCGGCCCAATCCTCCGGGAGCTGGAACCGTTCCTGGCTGGTCCGCACGAGGTGGCGCAGCTTGCCGGGGTCCATCCGTACGAGTTCGGTGAGCGGCAGATAGCAGGCCAGTTCGAGCATGCCCAGGCCGTACTCGTCCGCGGCCCGGCCGGTCCGGGTGTAGTCGCTGAAGCCGACGGCTCCGGGGAGAGGGCGCGGGGCGTCCTGCTCGACGCACGCCTCGAAGTCGATGAACCGGATCTGCAGCTCGGGGGTCACGATGATGTTCCCGGGGTGGACGTCGCCGAAGATGTGGCCGCGTTCCCACAGGGCGGACAGGAACGCGCGGACCTGCTCCAGTATCACCTCGATCTGCTCGCGGTACTTGCTGATGTCGTCCGGCGTGGGCGCGGCGAAGGGATCGGATCGCAGCAGGTAGGGCTGCTTGGCGGCGCACCACTCCTGGAGAGTGGTTCCCCGGATGTACTCCATCGCGGTGAACAGATGGCTCTGCCAGGTGAACTGCTCATAGACCTCGGGCGTCGCGGGCAGGTCGGCGAAGGTCTGCAGGGCCTTGTACTCCTGGAGGGCGCGCTGTACGGCGTCGCCCCCGATCAGGTCGTATCCGGCGAAGGGCCGGGCCTCCTTCAGCACGATCTGGCGACCGGTTCTCTTGTCCGTCGCCAGGTAGACGCCACCGCTGTTGGAGAAGTGCAGGGTCTTGTCGATGCGGTAGGGCGGTGCCGAGCCGTCGGCCGTCCCGGGCCGGGGTCTGAAGGCTTCGGGTACCTCGACGAAGTCCGGGGCCCGGAACGGGACGGCTCTGTCGTCGGGGACGAGCCGGCCTGTGGGATTCTCCAGGGCGAGGGCCACTTTGCCCGCGGAGTCGCGGCAGTACCGGCGCGTGTAGGCGCCATAGCGTACGTGGACGATGCTCTCGCCGATGCGTAGGTCGGACAGGACGCGGGGTCCCTCCCATGCTTGCAGCAGTTCGGCCAGTTCTCCGGCCAGCGCGATGGACCGCTGCTCATCGGCCGGGTAGAGGACGATTCCCTTGCCGCTGATCGGCCGCGGCGCGTACTTGGCGTTGACCAGCCATGCGTATTCGTGACGGGCGAGAAACTTGAAGGGTAACTCCCGCGCGAAACAGAACGCGGAGACGGTTTCCAGCAAGGAAGCGAATGTCTCGGGGGTCACCGAGATGTGAATCTTCCATCCCTGCCCGGTGATCGGATCACTGCCGGGGCGGCACACGGTCCAGGCTCCGTGCCGGGTGTAGTGCCAGCCTTTCGTGTAGGGAACGACGGCCTGACCACGGCGGGTCCTGGTGAACCTGGGGTCGTCCGCCCTCGCTCTCCACCGCGCCATGTCGTCGTAAGAATCGGAATCCGCAAAAGTGTAAAGGAAATGCTCCATGCTCCAGTTCCAGGTACGGGTTCGTCTCCGGGTGTGGTGCGCGTTGCCGTTTCAGGCGTCCCCGGCTTTCACCGGGCTTGCCAGGTCCTCCGCAATCGCCGGCTCGGCGGCCTCGAACATCGCTATCACGTCCCACAGGGGTGGGGTCGCCTCCGCCTCGGCACCGGTCGACCGGCTGATTCCCTTGTGCGGTTCGACAAGGTGATAGTTGGGCACACTGTCAAGCCGGCGGAGCATGTCGGCGACAATCGGGTTGGCGGCGACGCCGGGCGGAAAGCTGGGGGCGATGACCACGGGCACCTTCGTGCCGAGAGCCGCGAGAAAGAAGGGAGCGTCACCGGATCCGGCGGCCAGGGCGGACATGAAGGCGACCGAGGCGGGGAAGACGAGGATGCCGTCGTAGTCGGCCGCGATCCGGGTGTGGACGGGCAGGAGCCGCCCATCGACGTTCCAGGTGTTGCGCACCACCGGCGACCGGGTCAGGGCCTCGAGCGCCGGCGCGCTCACGAAGCTCTCCGCTGAACTCGTCATCCCCACCGTCACGGTGTAGCGGGGGCGGTTGGTCGACAACCAGTTGAGCCAGAACGGCAGATGCGCGGTGGACAACGTGCCGGTGGTCACGAGGAACACCTTCGCCTGCCTCGACCGGGCGGCTTCGCTCTTGTCGAAATGCACCATTGATCTTGACGCCCTCATCCTTCGCGCGAATCAGTCGTCCGGCCGGTCGCGGTAGCGACGCCCTCGGTCGCGGTAGTCACGGTCGCGATCGTCTCGGTCGCGGTAGTCACGGTCGCGATCGTCTCGGTCGCGGTAGTCACGGTCGCGGTAGTCCCGATCCCGGTAGTCCCGATCCCGGTAGTCACGGTCGCGGTCCCGGTCGCGGGAAGACCTGAGGCTGAGGTCGTCGCGCAGTTCGTCGAGCATGCCCCGTCCCCGGGGCCTGCGGCGCACCCGTCCCTCCACCAACTCGATGGCGCCCAGCACCATCAGGCCCACCCCGAGAGGACCGCCGGTGAACCAACCGAGTTCGAGGTCCCGGAAGAAGATGAAAAGTACCGCGCCCGCGGCAATTGCTGCCAGTCCGAAAATCCTCTTCACGATCGCGCCGCCTTCCAGTCTTCTTAGCTGGGCGAGAACAGCCGAGCCTTTGTCCCATCCTAATCGGCATAACAGAAGTCTCGGCGAGTAAGCCCACAAGTCAGTATCCACTTACGAAGTCGGCAAGCCGGTCCCTCGCCACTCCTTGGGCGGCCCTCATCGCCGAGTACGGCAACGGGAAATGTACATTCCGCAGCCTTTCGGCCTGAAACGATTGCACAGTGTCGTCACCCTGCCAGCGCGAGCTTGAATACCGTCTGCCGCAGCAGGCCGGCGTCCTCGGAGACCAAGTAATGTCCACCGGCCAGCAGGCTCACTTCGATATCCGGGCCGAGTTCCCGCCACCTGTGCGCCGCCTGGATCGGGACCAGCGGGTCCCGATCGCCGATAAAGACCCGGACGGGCATGGGCAGGGCGCTTTTCTGCGGCTCGAGGCGAAGTGCGGCGCACATGCGCGCATCCTCCCGCAGGCGCCCGAGATAGGGTTCGACCCATTTCGCGTGACCGGCCAGCCAGTCCGGCAGACCGCCCATCCGGTGCAAGCAGTCGACCAGGGCCTGATCGTCGAGCCCGGCGGTGAAGTCGCGCCATGGCACCTGAGGTGCGCCGGCGCTCGCCACGGCCAGCGCTCTGGGCGCGGGACCGCCGTCCGCGCCGAGATGGCGGGTGAGCAGATAGGCCAGCAGGCCTCCCATGCTCTTGCCGAACAGGACGAAGTCGCGCTCGCCGACTTCGTTCCGCACCGCCTGCGCGAGTTCGGGAACCAGTTCGTCCAGGCTGTGGTACCGCCTCGGCTGCTCGCCTGCCCGCCTGCCCGGGAGGGTGATCGGCACGACCGTTATCCCGGCGGGGGCGTAGACGACCCAGGGGCGGAACACCGTGGGGTTCCCGCCCGCGTGGTGCAGGCATACCAGCATCGTCATCGGACATTCACCTCCCGAGCACTTCCAGAAGGTGACCGGCCAGGGCTTCGACGGTGGGGTAATCGAAGATCGCTGACGACCGCAACCGGCATTTCAGGGTGCCGCACAGATTTCGCCTGAGCTCGATGGCGGTCAGTGAGTCCAGCCCGCAGGCGAAGAAGTCCGCGTCATCCGGCGGCTGCCATCCCACGTGGCCGAGCACCCGGCCGACCTGCTGCCTGATGTGATCCGCCAGGAGTGTGCGGCGCGTCTCGGGCGACGCCCCCTCCAGCACCGTCCGGAAGTCCGCCTCGTCCCGCACCTCGGTTCTGCCCGGCATGTCGACCAGGAAGCCGCGCAGCGCGGGAGCGTCGCGACCGGTGAAGCGTTTCCAGTCGATCGGCATCACGGCCGTACAACCGTCGGGGGGCCGCGAGGCGAGCAGTTCCCGGAACACGGCCAGAGCCGCATCCACCGGGATGACACCCTCGCCGCCGGCTCGCAGGCTCGCGTTCACGCCGGCCCGGGCGCTCATTCCCGTGTCAGCCCAGGAGCCCCACTGGACGGAGAGGGCGGGCAGAGCCAGGCCCCGCCGGTACGAAGCGAGACCGTCGAGGAAGGCGTTGGCCGCCGCGTAGCTCGTCTGGCCCGCCGTCCCCAGCAAGGCCGACACGGAAGAGAACATGACGAAGAAGTCCAGCGGCTTCCCTGCGGTGAGCACATGCAGGTTCCAGGCGCCACGCGCTTTGCCCGCCATGACTCTGGCCAGCCTGTCGGGTGACTGCAGCAGCAGGATCCCGTCGTCCAGCGTCCCGGCCAGATGGAGCACGCCCCCCAGCGGCGGCAGGTCCGGATCCTCCTCCAGCGCGGCGAAGGCCTGGGAGAGATCGTTCAGGTCGGAGACGTCCGCCGTGATCACCCGGACCACGACGTGCCCCGCACGTAGCTCTTCCACCCGGTGCCTGGCCCGTTCGTCCGGTGCCCGGCGTCCGATGAGGACAAGATGCCGAGCCCCGGCCTCGGCCAGCGAACACGCTGTCTCCAACCCCAGGTCGCCGAGCCCGCCGGTGATCACATAGGTGGCGTCGGGACGCACTCCGGCCTGCTGCGGCTGCGGGAGGGCGGCGCGGGCGAGGGTCTCGACGTACCTCGCAGTGCCGTCATAACCGACGCGACCGTGCTCGGGCTGTTCCTTCGCCGCGGCCAGCTGAGCCAGTTCGGCGTACAGCAGTGCGGCGCTGGTGTCGACGTCGGTGGCGGGGTCGAGGTCGATCTGCGCGAAGCACAACTCCGGGTGTTCCGTGGCGAGCACGCGCCCCAGCCCCCACAGCGCCGCGCCCGCCGGCGCGGTGACGCCGCGGCCTCCCGCGGGTCGGGCGCCCCGGGTCGCCAGGCAGAGCCGGGGCGGAGCGTCGTCGAACGAGGCGAGCCGCTGGGCGAGCCGGAGCAGGGCCGCGGCCCCGTCCACCGCTTCGGCTCCGGTGTCCCGCGCGGGATCACCTTCCCGCGGGCAGAACACCACCACGTCGTAGTCCCGGAGCTCCTCCAGCGCCCCGGCGTCGGAGACGATCTCGCAGTCCACGCCGTGCACGCCGGCGAACCCGGACAGGGCGATCCCCAGAGGATCCGCCGAGACGATCAGCCAGCGGCCGGCGGCCGCCGCCGGGGCGGGCCGTCGCGCGGGAGTCCAGTGCGTTTCGTACAGCCACGTACGCCACTCCGCGTGGTGTGCCGGGATCATCGCCTCGCGCGAGGCGCGTTTGAGCAGCACCCCTTCCAGCGCCAGCACGAGGCTGCCGTCCGGAGCCAGCAGGTCGATGTCGGCGCGCAGCACCTCCGGGTCCTCCTCGGAGGTGGGCCGCAACTTCGCGTGACACCACGCTTCCGCGCCGATGCTCCCGTTTCCGATCCGGATGCGGTCCGCGCCGAGCGGCACGTACGTCCGTCGGCCCAGCTTCTCTGGGTAGGTGACAGTCAGCGCCAGGAAACAGGCTTCCATCAGTACGGGATGCACGCGATGACGAGCCGTTTCCCCCCGTAACCGCGGGGAAAGCGCGATGTGGGACAGGGCTTGCGGGCCGTCGTGCCAGAGCAGGTCGGTGACCTGGAACAGCGGCCCCAGGTCGATCTCCCGCTCACGCTCACGCCGGTAGATCTCCTCCGGTTGCAGCTCATGAGGTGCGAACGTGGCCCGCAGGTCCTCGAGAGCCGTCGGGCGGGCGGGGGCGTCCCGGCCGGCGGGAGCCAGGTGCCCCGCGGCGTGCAACGTCCAGCCGTCATCCGCGAAGCCAGGGCTTCCGGCGGGCGCGGGCGGGCTGGAGTAGACCTCGAAGACGTACGTGCCGGCCTCGTCGGGCTTCACCGCGATCTGCATCCGGCGCTGGTCAGCGTCATCGGAGAACACCATCGCCCGGTGAATGTGGAAGTCCCGCACCACGGCCGGGACAGGCCCGAAGACCTCGCTCGCGGCGGCGCACGCGAGCGCCTGATAGGCGACGCCCGGCATCACGATGGCGCCGAAGACCCGGTGGTCGGACAACCACGACAGAGTGGACGCGCCGACCGTGGAGGTGAAACGCACTCCACCGCCATCGGCGAGGTCCACTCTGTCGCCGAGGAAGGTCGCCGCGACCCGCGCCGGCGCGCCGGAGGGCTCGATCCAGTACCGTTCGCGCTGCCAGGCGTACGTGGGCAGGGCGAGGCGGCGTACGTCCCGCCCGGCGAACACCGCCTCCCACTCGGGGGTGATGCCCGACTCGTACAACGTGCCGAGAGCCCGGAGCACCTGCTCGTCCTGCTCGCCCGGCCGCATTCCCGCGACGAGCGTGACCTCCCCCTCCTCGAAGAGGTCCTCGACGAGTTGCACCAGCGTCGGCTTCGGCGAGATCTCCAGCAGGACGCGGGCTCCGGCCGCCCGCAGGGCCGTCACCGCGTCGGAGAACCGTACCGGCCTGCTGATCTGGTCGACCCAGTAGCGCCAGTCCGCGATCTCCTCGCTGATGCTCTTGCCGGTCACCGTGGAGATGATGGTCAGCCGCGGCTCGTGGTAGCGCACTGAGGCGGCCACCTTCTCGAACTCCGCCAAGATGGGGCGCATCATCGGCGAATGGGAAGCTATGGAGATATCCAGTCGCCGGTGCCGCACACCCCGCTCGGCCAGTGCGGCGCAGGCGTCCGAGATCTCGTCCGCGGCGCCGGAAATGACGGTGGACCGAGGACCGTTGACCACTGCGACCGAGCTGCGCGGCCCGAGCAGCCCGGCGACGGTGTCCTCATCCGCCTCGACGGCGACCATCGTGCCCTCTTCCGGCAGGGACTGCATCAGCCGTCCGCGGGCGTGCACGAGCGTCAGCGCGTCCTCCAGCGAGAAGACGCCCGCCAGGCAGGCCGCCGCGTACTCGCCGTGACTGTGGCCGAGCAGGACGTCGGGGCGCACTCCCCACGAGGTGAACAGCTCGCCGAGGGCGTACTCGAAGGCGAACAGCGCGGGCTGGGCATAGCACGTCTCGCTGATGGGGGACGACTGGCCCGGCTCGGGGAACAGCACGGACAGCAGGGAGCGTTCGAGTTTGTCGCGCAGAATTTCGTCACACCTGTCCATCGCGTTGCGGAACACCGGCTCCCGCTTGTACAGATGCCGTCCCATTCCCGGATATTGAGGACCTTGACCGGGGAAGAGGAACGCGAGGCGGCCCGTTCCTGGCGCCGTTGCGATGGGTGTCTCCGTCAGCTGCGCGGCGGCTTCGGCGGGAGTCATGGCGACCACGGCACGACGATGCGGGAAATGACGGCGGCCGGCGGCCGTGGTGAAGCACACGTCGGCGAGACGGATGTCATCGGAGGCGGCCCGCAGATAGCCGGCGTACCGGCGGGACAGGTCTGTCAATGCCTGCTCGGTGCGCGCGCTCAGGACGAGCAGCTCCGCATCCTGCCGCTCGCTGACGGAACACTCGCGCTCCTCCGCCGGCGCCTGCTGAATGACGACGTGCGCGTTGGTGCCGCCCACCCCGAGGGAGGTGACACCAGCCGTACGAGGCACGCCGTGGGTTTCCCAGACCGTGGTCTCGGTGCTCACCCGGAAAGGAGAGCTCTCGAAATCTATCGTGGGGTTGGGCTCCCGGTAGTGCAGGCTCGGCACCAGCATGCCGTGCTGGACGCACAGGGCCGCCTTGATGAGTCCGGCGACTCCAGCCGCCTCGTCCAGGTGGCCGAGGTTGGATTTGACGGAGCCGACCGGGAGGCTGGCCCTGGGGCGGGCGCCGGCGAACACCTGGTTGAGCGCATCGATCTCGACGGGATCGCCCAGGGCCGTGGCCGTGCCGTGGGCCTCGATGTAGCCCGCGTCCGGCGGGGCGATCCCGGCGCGCTCCCATGCGGCGCGGATCACGTCGGCCTGGCCTGTGACGCTGGGGGCAGTGAAGCTGATCTTCTCCGCGCCGTCGTTGTTGACGGCGGAACCCTTGATGACGGCGATGATCCGGTCGCCGTCCGCCTGGGCCTCCGCCAGCCGTTTGAGCACGACGATGCCGCATCCGTTGCCGAAGAGCGTTCCGCTGGCGCCGGCGTCGAAGGTTCGGGTGTGACCATCGGCCGACATGATCATTCCGTCTTCGTGCACGTAACCCGCGTCCTGCGGGACCACCACGTGCACGCCGCCCGCCAGGGCGAGGTCGCTCTCACCGTCGGCCAGGCTGCGGCAGGCCAGATGCACCGCCACCAGTGAGGTCGAGCAGGCGGACTGTACGCCCACGCTGGGGCCGCGCAGGTCCAGGGCGTACGAGACGCGCGTGGCGAGGTAGTGGCTGTCGTTGCCGAGCTTGAGCTGGAACTGCTCCAGGTCGGATTCGGTCAGCGCCTTCCCGTGCCCGTAGCCGAAATGCGGCGCCAGATTGTTCAACAGGTAGGTGCTCATGCCGGCGCCCGCGAAGACCCCGACCTGCCCGGCCGCGTCGCCGGGAGGATGGCCCGCGCTCTCCAACGCCTCCCAGGCGCACTCGAGGAACAGGCGATGCTGCGGATCGAGGAGTTCCGTTTCTCTTCTGCTGAACCCGAAGAAACCGGCGTCGAACAGGTCAATGTCCGGCAGCGGCGCGCCGGCGGCGACGAAGTCCGGGTGCGTGGCCAGGTCCCGGTCACGCTGCCCCGCGCCGGCATCAGGCAGTGGACCGCTTGATTCAACGCCTTCGAGCAGGTTCCGCCAGAATGTCGCGACGTCCCGGGCTCCGGGGAAGCGCACGGCCATGCCGATGATCGCCACGTCCTCGCTGAGGCCGGCGCCCTCGCGCTTCCCGGCTCGTCGCGGGCCGCGCCGCGCCCCGGTGCTTGCCGCGGCGGCGGGCGAGCCTTCCCGATCCAGGTGGGCGGCGTGCGCTCTGATCGTCGGGTAGTGGAGCAGGTCCACCATCGGCACGTCCCGGCCGAGAGCGCGGACCAGTTCGCGCCGCACCTCGACCAGGAGCAGCGAGGTGCCGCCGAGGTCGAAGAAGCGATCCTCCACGGAGATCTCATCGAGCCGCAACACCTTGCTCCACGCCTCGATCAGCACCTGTTCGGTGGCGCTTGCGGGGGCCACGACCGACCGGGCGGTGAGCCGGGGGAAGACCTCGGGCGCCTTCAGCCTCGCGCGGTCGGTCTTGCCGCTGCTCGTCAGAGGGATCTCCGGGATCAGGTCGTAGGCGTCGGGCAGCAACGCCGGCGGCAGCCGCGAGGCGAGGAAGGCGTGGAGCAGGCGAGGGGCCTCATGGCGATCCAGCCCCGGCTCGGGCACGATGTGGGCGACGAGGCGGGAGTGACCCGTCACGTCGTGCGTCAGGACGACCGCCTCACGGACGTGCGGATGGTCAAGCAGCAGCGCCTCGATCTCCCCCGGCTCGATCCGCACCCCCTGCACCTTGATCTGCGCGTCGATGCGGCCGAGCAGCTCGATGACGCCGTCGGGCCTGTATCGGGCCAGGTCCCCGGTCCGGTAGAGCCGCCCGCCCCCGTCCACATCGGGCAGGAACCTCTCCGCCGTCAGATCGGGCCTGCCGAGATATCCGGGCGAGACTCCGGCCCCCAGGACGCACAGCTCGCCCTTCTCCCCCGCGGGCACTTCCCTCAGCTGCCGGTCCAGAAGGCGCACCTGGACCCCGTCGATCGGACGGCCGATGGGGGCGACCGCCGGCCAGGCGGCGGGATCTCCGTCCAGCGTGTGCCAGGTGGCGTCCTGGAACTCCGTCGCGCCGTAGTGGTTGTGCAGCCGGGCTCCGGTGCGGCGGAACAGGTCCCTTATGTGCCGGGTCACCCGCAGCTGCTCCCCGGTAGTGATCACCTCGCGCAGCGGCGGGACCTCCTCCAGCTCGGCGCTCGCCTGGGCCAGCTGATCGAGCAGCGGAACCGGAAGGAACAGCCGCTGGATGCGCTGCCGCCGCAGGAGGTCCGCCAGAGCGAACGCGTTGCGCCGCACCTCGTCCTGGGCGAAGACCAGGGTGCCGCCGAAGCCGATGGTGGAGAAGATCTCGTGGAAGGAGAAGTCGAAACTGAGCGCGCACACCTGCGCGGTACGCATCCGGCAGGTTCCGGGCCGCGATCGGTCGTGCCAGCGCAGCAGGTTCATCAGAGCGCCGTGGGTCATCACCGCGCCCTTGGGCAGTCCGGTGGACCCGGAGGTGAAGATCGCGTAAGCGGCGTCCTGTTCCGTCGGCGCGCCGGGTTCCGTCCCGCCGCTCCCGTCTTCCCCCAGGTGGCCGACCGGCCGGCAGTCCGCGTCGAGCACGATCGACGCGGCGAGATCGGCGGGCAGGGCCTCGTCTCCCGTGATCACCAGCGAGATGCCGGCCGTACGGATCACATGCCGGACCCGCTCTGACGGATCGCCCAGGTCGATCGGCACATAGGCGGCGCCCACGCGCATGACGCCCAGCATCGCGGCCAGGGCCCGGGGTGAGCGGGCCACGCGAAGGCCGACGAAGTCGCCCCGCTTGACGCCCGACCGGCTGAGCCCGGCGGCCACCCGGACCGCCATCGTCTCCAGCTCACGATAAGTCACCTGCTCAGCGCCATGCACCAGCGCGACGGTATCCCCATCGGGGCCCTGGCTATGCCGCCGGACGAGTTCGTGCACGGTGACCGGCAAGCGTTCAGCAGAGTCTTTCGCCATGGTTCCTCTTTAGGACGGTGTCCGCCGTGTACGTGCTGACGTGGGGCCTAGGCCACCGGCTGGTACGGCAGAGACGGGAAGTAGTCCTCCCGTGTCCCCTCCCTGCGGATGTCCCACGTAGCGCAGTGGAGGGAGCCTCCGTACTCGAAGACGTGGCGGAAGGGGACGGTGAGCACCTCGAAGTCGAGCGAGGAGAGCAGATCCTGCAGGGGTTTTTCCTGCTCCTCGCAGATGACCGTGTGGGGAGAGACGCTCAGCACGTTCATGGACAGCCACTTGGACGACTGGCAGTAGGCTGGCATCTCCTCGTTCGACAGCACCGGCTGCGGCGCCTCGACCAGCTTCCAACCGTTCTCGGTGAACATCGGCAGCTCGTCCTCGCGGATGGGCCGCTCGGGGTTGGCCAGGACGAGCCCTGGACGCAGCGGCACGAAGGTGCAGTCGATGTGCGAGGGGAAGTAGTCCAGGGGGAAGTGCACGGGATGCACTCTGAAGCCCTTCGGCTCCAGCGTTCGCTTGAGCCAGCGGATGCCGGCCCGGTTCGTGGTCATGGACTCCTGGACGATGACGTCCTTGCCGAAACGGCTCATGTCGGCGGCGTCGAAGACGACCTCGTCCTGGGTGATGCAGTACTCGTGAGCGTGCATGCGGGCATGGCGCTCCTCCATCGGCCAGTCCCAGAAATCCTTGCGGTACATCGAGTCGGCCATGGTGGGCTTGGGTGCCACCGTCCATGAGACGCGCGGATCCGCTTCCCAGTATTCGTAGACCAGCTTCCGGTAGGGCTCGTACTCGAAATAGCGCGCTCTGCGCGACATCGTGGCCTCGAGGATCTCGTTGCCGAGCGTGATCATGACGTCGCGCGGGCACACGGAGCAGTACTGGTTCTCGACCTCGAAGGCAGGGGTCTTCAGCGAACGGCCGAAGTCGTGCGGCTCCGGGCGCCGCACCGTCACCCCCTGGGCCTGCAGCAACGCCACCAGCCCGGCCAGCTCCTCATTGGCACGGGCGATGGCCTCATCCGGCTTCAGCCCCTTGGGGAAAGGAGCGCCGCTCCCGTCGCGCACCTGGGGCCGGTTGCCCGGCTCCGTCGGCTCGAAGCAGGCGCCGGTGGCCGACCCCACGACGATCTCCCGCAGTGGATCCCATTCGTTCCACGCGTTGACAACGGGGATGCTCTCCGGATTCACCATCATCCAGCCAGCCCTTCTCCAGTAGCGACGGTCAGCAGGTCATGATCTGCCCGGTCGGACAGGAGCGCCCTCATCCGGGTCACGTAGACGGACTTGCCTGGAGCGACGAGGTCCACGGCGGCGACGCCGACCTCGATCAGCCCGTCCACCAGCCGCGGCAGGCTCGCCGTGCCGAACCACTGCTCGGTTAGCATCAGCCGATACGCCTCCGGGGTGTCATCCACCCGCTTACCGGTGCAGGGAGAGATCACGGCGGCGGTGGCCGGCCGGAAATCGACCCCGGCGAGGATGCGGCCCCACTCCTGCTCCGCCGGGTAGGCCCACGGGCAGTGCTCGGCCCGGTCCGCCACGTCCAGGATGGCGACGCCGAGCCGGGCCAGGCGTCGCCGCAGCAGGTCGACGTCCGTGCTGCGGAAGCTGAGCGCGATCAGGCCGTTGCCCAGGTCAACGGAGAGCCACGGCTGGTCGTCCGGCGTGCTCATCACATCGGCGATCCGTTGTGCATCGCCCTCCGAGGCCGGCAGCAGGGCAAGGGTCACGCCGTTGGGCCGTGCCGTCTTGGCCTCGATCTGCCGGACGTTGATCTCTTGGATGAGCTCGAAGCATGCCTCCACCGTGATCACGCCAGCCGCGAGAAGGGCGGGGAGACAGCCCGCGCTCAGTCCGCCGAATGCGATCCACCGCCCGGTCCGCCCAGCCGTACGCCGGATCAGTGCCACCGCCAGCAGAGCCTCGTGCACGTTGGAGGGCAGACTCGCGCTGCCGCCCCCGATCTCCACCTTCGCCGGATCGAAGCGGCAGATGCGCGCGGCGAGTTCGAGGTGCTCGTCCCAATGTCCCAGGATCGCGGCCAGTTCCGGCCCGGTGAGCGGCACCAGGCCGGGGAAGACCAGTGCCCGGTCACCGGACACCGCCGACACCTCCCGTCACCGGGGTGATGGCGCAGTCCGGGTCGAGCGCTATGGACTTGACCACGAACGCGGAGGGCTCGAGCACCACATAGCAGTCCAGCTCCAGGTCCTGGAGGTAACGCAGCACACCGCGCCAGTCGAGGATTGTGGTGTACTGCTCAAGCGCCAGTTGCCGGATCGTCTCGCCGCTGGTGTACGGGCGTGCGTCGTTGATGCTGATCAGCGGGATCTCGGTGTTGTGATAGGGGTCCTTGAACCGCCACTCCTCACCGAACCTCTTGCGTACCGTGCCCATCAGGTCGCAGTGGCCCGGATAGCTGTACGGGATCGCCCGGTACATTGCGCCGGCCTTGATCAGGGCCGGCTTCATCGCGTCGAGGTCGGAGACGCGGCAGGCGGCGAGGAACTGGTTGCTCGACACATAGGCGGACAGGTGCAGCAGGTGGTCCAGCTGCCGGCTCCGCAGCTCGTCGAACACCGTCCGGTGGTCGCCGTTGTAGAAGAAGACGCTGACGTAACCCGTGCCCTCGAACTCGTCGATCTCGATGGCGGCCATCAGGTGCGACATGCGGACCATGTCCTCCAGCGACACCCAGCCGGTGGCAGCGGCGGCGCTGAGGAAGCCCAGGCTGATTCCGGTCACGCACACCGGACGCAGGTCACGTTCGCGCAGGTCCTGCTGGTAGCCGGCGACGCCCATGAGGTTGATGAGGGGACGCCGGAACCGGGGGTCGTTCAGCTCGGCCTCGTCGCCGTCGCGCAGTATCGCCCTGAAGTCCATCGACAAGGTGTCGCTGGCCAGGTCGAGCATGATGCGCATCTCCCGGGACCGCAGGCAGCGCTCGCGGATGTCGTCATCCAGATAGACCTGGGAGGGGAAGATGTAGGCACCGGTGGCGGTCACAGCGAGCACCCTTCGTCGACGAAGAGGACCTCACCGTTCATGGCGGCGAAGTCGGGGCCGACGATCTGGCGGATGACCGCGGCGACCCTGCCTGGCGGTATCAGCCGGTCCTCGAAGCCGGGGCCCATGATGTTCTCCACCACCTCGCGGGGCACCGTGGCCAGCAGGCGGGTGTCCCGGATGGGGCCCGGAGAGATGGTGTTGAAGCGCACGCCGACGCCACCCCACTCCCGGGCGAAGCCGCGCGTCATCATCTCGATGGCGGCCTTGCTCGTGATGTAGCCGATCGCACCGGTCACGTAGCGCCGGGTGAGGATCGACGACACGTTGACCACGCTGCCGCCGCCGGTGGACGCGAGGGTCTGAGCGCTGATCGCGTTGACCTGGTAGGCCCCGAAGACGTTCGCGTCGATGACGGCCTTGAAAGCCTCGGCGTTGGAGATGGTGGCCACGGCGACATGATTGGTGACGGCGCAGTTCACGACGACGTCACACGGGGAGACGTCCAGGAGCAACCGCCGGATGGCGGTCGCGCCGACGTCGTCCGCGGGCAGAGAGAGCTGGTGGATGTGCGCCGCGCCGCCGTCTTCCGCGACGCCCGCAGCCGCCTTCTCGGCCTCTTCCCGCCGATCGTGGTAGGTCAGGTGCACCGCCTGTGCCACCTGCGCGAACTCGCGGGCCACTGCCTGTCCGAGCCCACTGGTGCCACCGACGACCAGGACATTGCGGTACTGCGGTGAGCGCGTCTCACTCATGGCTGTTCTCCGCTCGGGCGATCTCAGATCCGCTCCTGTCGATGCCGCGCACCAGAGTGCCGGTCAGCCGCGACAGGAGGTCTTCGTCAACACGCCGGCCCACGCGCGGTTGATAGTGCGGATAGGGCCGGTAGTACTCCTCCCGGGTCAGGGAGGACTTCACCCCGGGGGCCGGCCCGTCCGGGGTCTGGAAGTAGTTCAGGCAGACCGCCTCGAACGTCAGGCCGTCGGCCAGGCCCAGCTTGACGGTGCTGTCGTTGTGCGCTCCGGTGGTGAACTCCACGCGCCGGCAGTTCAGCACCTCGAAGAGGTAGTCGACGAGCAGCATGCCCGCCTCGATGCCGATGCCGGTGCCCCACAGACGCTGGTCACCGGTTGCCCCGCCGATCTCGTACACGCCCTCGCCCAGCCGCCAGAAGTGCGCCAGGCCGACGATGGTGCCACGGCGATCGATCACCAGCGCGGCGCGGCGCCCCTCACCTTCCAGTGCCAGGTACTGGGAGCTGCGGACGAGGCTGCTCGACGAGCCCCGCAGCAGCACCTCGCACTCTGTGGTGCTCAGCCACTTGGCCACCGTCTCCAGACAGTCCTCGGCAAAGGGCACCACCTCACACAGGAGACCCTTCACGCGGGCGCCTATCCCGCTTGCAGCTGGTCGTAGATGCTCCGCAGGGAGCTGACGTTCTCGACCTTCAGGTCGTACACCTTGTCGCCGTAGACGGGCAGCAGGGCGGAGGCGAACCTCAGGGTGTCGATCGATTCCAGGCCGTACTCGCTGTCCCGGCCGAAGACGACGGTGTCGTCATCAGGAGTCTCACCGGCCGTCAGGTCGGCGAAGAGGCTGAGGAAGAGCTTGCGAAGTTCGTCCATGGGTCACGCGTCCACGCTTATGTCGAAGGGCAAACGGAAACAGAGGGAACCCCAAAGGAATCCGGCGCCGATGGCTCCGATGACGATGGTGTCTCCCGCCCTGGCCCTGCCGTCGGCGGCCAGCCGCCACAGGGAGGTCAGCGGCGACGCGGCGCCGGTGTTGCCGAGAACGTCACCGGAGATGCCCACTTTGCCGAGATCGGCACCCATCGATTCGATGATGTGCTCGACGAGCCGGATATTGGCCTGGTGAATGGCGATCCCGTCGACGTCGTCCAGCTCGACGCCCGCCGCGTCAAGGACCGCGTTGATGGATTTCGGCACCCGGGTGCCGGCTTCCTGCCAGACCAGCGGCCCATCCATGGTGAGATAGGGGCTGTCCATTGCGCCCCCCGGCGTGGCCCGCTGGTGGTTCAGCAGAGCGGGGCCCGCCAGCGCGACACCAGGAGAGTAGGCGTTGCCCAGGTCGTAGCTGAGCATTCCGTGCGGCCCGGGAGTCTTGGTGAACACCGCCGCGCCGGACGCGTCACCGAAGAAGACGCGCACGCGGCGGTCCGCCGGATCGGTGCCACGCGAGGCGGCTTCCGCGCACACCACGAGGGCGTTGCTCAGATCCGGCTCCTGGAGAAGACCTGCCGCGATGTAGGTGGCGTAGACGAACGAAGAACACGCGTGCTGGGTGATGTCCACGATGCGCGGAGTCTCAATGCCGAGCCGATCGGCCACGATCACGCCGAGGGACGGCATGATCCAGTCCGGCGTGCTGCAGGCCACGACGAGCACATCGATGTCCCGGGGGGTGAGGCCGGCCTGGCGGATCGCCTTGTCCGCGCTCTCGACGGCCAGGTCCTCGATGCTCTCGTCGCCGGACAGGTAACGCCGCTCCCGGATGCCGGTCTTCCGCTCGATCCACGCTGGACTGGTGTTGAGCGTCTCGCAGAGTTCGGCGTTGGAAACCACCCGGCGCGGCAGGCCCAAGCTGACACTTAACGGGCTAACAGGGGTGAGCTGCCACCTAGGCATGACGGTCCTCTCCAGTCTGGTGGTCTGGGACGGATGGGAAGCCGGTGAGCGGCCCGCCACGCGAGATCGCACGGCGGACCGCCCACCTACCCGCGTCAGCAGGTCTCGCTGCTGGCGCTGGCCGGCAGCTCGATGCCGTCGGCCACGATCTCGGTGCCCTGGAGGTCCATCACGTTGGCGAGGTCCATGTCTATCACTCCTTCCTTGACTTTTGTTTCAACCATGGGAACATCGCTGTCTCCAGCGATGGCTCAAAGGTAGTAAATGGCGTGATTACGCTGTCCACGACACATGGTCGTTGCCCTGAGTCAAATCTTCAAGAGTTTTCTTGCGCAGTGCCCTGATGACATCACCGCGCCTTTCCAGGACATGTCGATCACGGTCGGAGAATTTTTCGAGGTTCGCCCGGCAGATGACCGCCGGCCAGAATTTCCCGTCGATGAAGAACCGATCCCGGAGCACGCCTTCGATGATGAAGGAGTCGTACTCGACCAAGTATTCCAGCAGCACCTGGTTATAGGTGGCGACGAGCAACTCCACCCGGACCACCTCGTGCGTTCTGCACAGGATGCCCACTGCGCCCCGAATCGCCTGCGCGGCCACGGCGGAGCTCCACGACTCGTCGTCGTTCGAGGTCACAGCGAGGCGGGCCACGCCAGGCGTCTGCATCATCGACCAGCTGACAGCGCCGATCAGCACCCCGGACCGCCGGACGACCAGATGCGATCTCCGCTCGTCCTGCACGATCCGCTGACGCATCGCAGCCGTACGCCACACCGGCCCATCGGTCGAGACATAGGAGAAAGGCGCCGCCAGCACCGCGTCGAGGAGGCGTTCTTCGTCTCTCGTGAGAACGGGAACGCATTCGACGCTCACGGACTCCTGACCGTTCATTTCCCCTCG
Source organism: Nonomuraea candida (assembly GCF_000725485.1). Classification (GTDB taxonomy): domain Bacteria; phylum Actinomycetota; class Actinomycetes; order Streptosporangiales; family Streptosporangiaceae; genus Nonomuraea; species Nonomuraea candida. The sequence continues at coordinate 20,671 of NZ_JOAG01000067.1, forward strand.
ATCCCGGGCTAGGCGTTGAACTCCGGCGGACTCCCGTGAATTCCGGCGAGCTCCGGCGAACTCCGGCGATACAGAAGTTAGTTTCGACGCAGGAGAGAGTCAATAACGGCGCACTCGAACAGCCGGCACCCCAGGGACGTAAATCCTTGAATTGCACACTCGCCGGCTGCGGTCACGCCAGGCGGGCGACGTTCAATTGCTCATTCTGGACAGTTGCGCAGAGGGCATGGGGAACCGTGGCGGCCGGGCCCGGGAGCGCGGAACGGCATTCCGTTCCGCGCACGCGCTTGCGTGCAACTGCCCATATCATTCAGTTGCACAAATAATATGCATGGATTACTGAAATCTTTTCAAATTGTTCGACGCACAGTGCGAAGGCATCTACCGCACAGGCCGACGCCTTGGTTACGCTCACCCGGCCAGTGAGCAGCAGGAACATGGGCAGCCCCATGCCTCCTGTCATTCCCCGCATTTTGGAAGGATCCATGTCTGCCGATCACCTCACCTCTTCCCGGCCGTACCAGTTGGCGGCAGGTGTGCTCGCGGTCATGGCGGGCACCGACCTGGAACAAGCCGCCGCGGAGCACAGCCTGCCGCCGGCGGACCTGGGCGAAGCGCTGGAGGTATATCAGGCGGCCGGGCTCTCCGCACTGGAACAGCGCAGCGAGCGCGACTGGTACCAGGTCAGCGTCGAGTTCTCCGACTGGGATGCCGCGGAGACGGCTGGCGCCGTACGGCTCGGACCGCTCCTCGACGACCTCGTGGCCGACGGAGCAGTCACGGGATGGTGGTTTCTGCGCAAACAGCCCTGCTGGCGGCTGCGGCTACGGCTGCCTGACACGAACTTCGCCCCCGTGGAAAAGGCGCTGAACGAGCTGGCCGAGGCCGGGCTCCTGACGCGCTGGTGGCCGGCCTTCTACGAGCCGGAGACAGCCGCCTTCGGAGGTCTGGAAGGCATCGACGTCATCCACGAGCTGTTCTGTGCCGACAGCCGGGGGGTGCTGGACTACTGCCGTCGCACCCACCCCGGACTGAGGCGGGCCACGCTGTCGACCCTGCTTCTCAGCGCCCTGCTGTCCACGGCCGGGCTGGATCTGTTCGAGCGCGGCGACGTCTTCGCGCGGGTGGCCGAGTTGCGGCCCGGACGGCCCGACGCCGCGCACGACGGCATGGTGACCGACAGCCTGCGGGCCCACCTGACCGACCCCGGCGCGAGCCGCGTGCTGTTCACACCCGGCAAGCCACTCTCCTTCGCCGCGCCCTGGCTCAGGGCGTTTGAAACCGCCGGCCGCCGGCTCGGCGAGGCCTCCGCGGCCGGCCGCCTCGGCCGCGGCCTGCGTGGCGTCCTCACCCACGTGGTGATCTTCCATTGGAATCGGCTCGGCATTGCACCGGCCGCCCAGGCGACCCTCGCCCGCGTCGCGGGCGCCGCCCTCCTGCCGGAAGACTGACCATGCGCCCGGGTGTGCAGCCGGCGCCCCCCGAAGGGCGTGCGGAACCGCCGGCCCTTCTCGACCTCCCGCGCTACGAAGTGGCTCCCACGGTGATGGTGCGGACTCCCCTCATGCCCATGCCGGAGGGCACGGCATGCGAGGATGAGCTTGCGCGGGCGTTCGTCGACGACCCGATTCTGCTGGAGGCGCTGTGGGTGGCCAGCCCCTCGCTGGCGCGGCAGCTGGAGGAGTACGCCGCCGCCCCTGCCGCGGTGCCGGTCAACCGGCGCCGCAGGCTCTTCGATGCGCTCGCCCGTTATCACAGCCGGGCCACCACCAGACCGACTCCTTTCGGTCTCTTCAGCGGGGTCGGCGTCGCCGCGTGGGGTTCGCGGCTGGAGTTGCGAGTGGGACGGCGCGAGGACTGCCGCCGGTGGGCCAGACTCGACTTCACCAAGGTCCAGGCGCTGGCGCGGGAGCTCGAGGGAGAGGATCGGCACCGAGGCGAGCTGGAGTTGTTCGCCAACCCGGCGCTGCACGTCCACGGCCGCCGCGTCTACCTGCCCGACCGCGGTCCGCTGAGGACGAAGCAGGGGGAGGAGACGTTCTCCCTTCGCGGCAGCGAGTCCTTGGAGAAGGTCCTCTCCTGGGCGCGGACGCCTGTCGCATACGACATCATCGCGGACAAGCTCGCGCAGGAGTATCCGGACCTCTCCGCGGACGCACGCGGCCGATTCCTGGATGAACTGGTCGGCGAGGGCGTGCTCCTCAGCACGCTGCGGCCTTCCCTGTCCGGCGGCGATCCGCTGACCACGCTCCGCGAGAAGGTCGCCGGACGGTCGTCGCCGGGTGCCGAACGAGTGCGCGAAACCGCGGCGCGGGTCGATGCCTACCGGGCCTCACCGCTGGGCGCCGGCCTGGAACCCCTCAAATCGCTCTTCGCCGTATACGGCGCCACGCTCGACCGGCAGCGGTGTCTCCAGGTCGACATGAGCGTGCCGATCTCGGGCACTGTCCCCCGCGAACTCGCGGAGACGGCGAAGGATGCCTTCCTGGCACTCCTCTGCCTTTCCCCTGCGGAGCCCGGGTTCCCTCACCTCAACGCCTACGCCGGGGAGTTCGCCGACCGCTACGGCGACCGCGAAGTGCCGATCCTCGAGTTGCTCGACGATCACCTCGGTCTGGGGCCGCCGGCGACCTACGAGCATCCTGCGCCCGCCCGGGCGCGAGTGGCCCCCGAGCCCGCCACCAGGAACATCGGCTTCCTGCGTGCCCTGGCCGCCGAGAGGGGAGAGGTCGTGCTGACCCTCGGGGACTTGGAGCCGTTGCGGCCCCGTGGCGCGCATCACCCGCCCTCGGCCGACCTGTTCCTGATGCTCGCCCAAGGGGCCGCCGAAGACGACGGCTGGCTCGCCGTGGTGTCCCCGACGGGAGCCCGCGTCCCCGCGGGTAGCGCCTTCGGCCGGTTCTGGCAGCTGAACGCCGGATTCGACGACCACCTGCGCAGGTGCGCCGCACACGAGAAGAGCGCTGGCTCCGACGTGGTGATCGCCGACGTCAGCTATGCCCATCCAGCCGGTCACGCGAAGGAGCACGTGAGCAACATGATGCTGGCGCCCAGGCTGCGCGCCGCCGAAATCGCGTTCGGCATCCCACCCGCCGGCCTCGGACGGCAGCTCCCGATGTCCGACCTGGTCGTGGGGCTGGAGCACGGACTGGGGAGGGAGCACGGCCGCCTCTATGCGAGGTCCCGTACGCTCGGCACAAGGGTGATCGCCCGGACACCCGGCATGGTGGTCCCGCCGGTCGCCCCCAACCCGATCCGGTTTCTGCTCGAACTGTCCGAACAGGACCTGTGGCGGCCGGCCTGGAGCTGGGGGGAACTCATCGACCGGCCCGCGCTTCCGCGTGTCCGCATCGGCAGAGCGGTCCTCGCCCCGGCCCGGTGGCGGCTGCCCGAGCGGTGGGACGGCGCTCCCGATCCGGACGCCGACCTGCGGCAGTGGCGAACCGACTGGTCCGTGCCGCGGCACGTCTATGCGGGCGAGCACGAATCCGACAATCGTCTGCTGCTCAACCTGGATTCCCCCAGAGACATCGAGCTGCTTCGCCACCAGATGCGCCAGGGCGTGACGGCGGTGGAGGAGCCGCTGCCCGGCCGCTCTCACGCGGCGGCGCGCGGTCCCGGCGGCGCGCCGTTCATGACCGAGGTCGTCGTCTCCCTGCTGGCGGACCCCCCAAGACCGGAACCCGCTGCTCCGCCACGCCACGACAGAGGGCCGAGCCGCCTCTCCCCCCGGCTGCTGCCACCCGAGAGTGAGTGGTGGTGTTTCCAGTTGTACGGTCTGCCCTCGCTGCAGGACCTCGCCCTGGAACACCTGGCCGGGGGGCTCGGCGCCGAGGGTCTGGAGTGGCACTTCTCCCGCTGCCCCGCTCCTCGGCCACATCTGCTGGTTCACGTCCGCGCCGATGGCGGGGCCGCTCCGCGTCCACCCGTACCCGCTGTCGCGGGCCTGCTGGACCAAGGGCTCATCACCGACATCCAGGTGACCGGCTGCGAACGCGACATCGAGTGGTACGGCGGAGCCGCCGCGGCGGAATGCGAGCGAATCTTCTGCACCGAGACCCCGATGATCGTACGGCTGCTCGGCCTGACCGGCGAGACCTGCGCCGCCGACCAGCATGCAGCACTGGACGACCGCGACCTCGCGATCCTGAGCGTGGACACTCTCCTCACCGGCATAGGGGTCGAGCGTCACGTCCGCACAGCGGTCTTCCACCGCATGCGCGACGCCCGCGCACAGGAGTTCGCCGGGCTGCGGCACCTCGACAGGAAGTTGTTGAACCGCGAGCTCAACGGGCGCAAGAAGCGGTTGCGCTCCCTGCTCCTCGGCACCCATGCCGCTCTCGGCGCCGGTGGAGGGCTCGCCCGGTGGCGCGAGGACTTCCTCGCGGCCCTGGAGCAGGCACGCCCGCGGGTGCCCGCGTTCACGGCTCCCACAGGGGCGATCTCGCCCGTCCTGTCCCATCTGGTAAGCATGCACGCCAACAGGCTCGGTTTCTTCCGCGGCGAGGAGTACCGGCTCGTCCATCACCTCTACGAGGTGAGCCAGGGACTGCTGAGGGTCTGATCGGATGTGGCGCCCCGATCAGACCCTCAGCCGACGCGAGGACCGGCCGCTCACGGCCGGTCCGTCGCCGGCACGTCCGCCTCACCAGAGACGCTCCCGGCGTCGCAACCGGTTGCATCCTGGGGCAGGCAACTGCCCGCGGCCGTCCGTGGCGCTAACACTCTCGTTGCGCGGAAGCACTCGTTCTGTCGCGCTCCGTACGCCGTTGGAGGTCTTCCGCGAACTCCTCCCAAGCCGCGGCGCTCTCCTTGGCCACCTGGTAGACCAGCTCGACGCAGTGCTCGGGAATCGCGTCGATGAGTTGCGCCCTGGTCGGCACGAGAGTGGCGCTCGCGCTCAGCATGCGCAGAAGCAGCCGGCCACGCTCCGCCGACCGCAGTGCCGGATCCCTGATCAGGGTGTTCAGTGGTGACTTGCGACTCTGGTCGAGCTTCGGCGACCCCATCGACCTCGGCACCTTGGCGGCCCCGAGGGCGATGTCCTGGAGCTGAACGCTCACGGCGGCCGGCTGGTCCGGAGGCAGGGAACCCTCGGTCACCTCGACTGACCGTGACGAGCCGGGCAAGGGGCCCTCCCCTCGCCTCAGCCGGTTACGCACGTCGCGTACGGTGTTCGGTGAGACTCCCGCTTCCTTGGCGATCCTCCGTAGCGAGCTGTGGGGCTCGGCCTCTATCAGTTCGGCGGCGCGGATCCGGCCCGCCGTACTGTCCATCGGACGGACCCGGCCGTCACGTCCCAGCCGTGCAGACGGCTGGGCCTCTCGCGGGAGGATGACGCTGCGTATGCTGCTGACCGTCTGGGCGGATAATCCGACGATCCTGGCAATGGCCCTGTCGGACCATTGAGGGTGCGATCGTACGATCCGGCCGGCTGCCGCAGTGCGATCGGCCACCGAAAGCGGAAGACCATGAGTGGTGTTTTCCCTGACCGCGATGACGAAGGCGTCGCACTCGTCACCTTCAAAAAACCGAACCGGTATCGTTTTATCGCCGCGCAACGCTACCGCCCGCAGCCGGTGCATCCCGTCCACGACCCGCATCGTGGACCGGTGGACGATAATCGAAGGCAGTTCAGCGTCCAACCCGGCAAGAAGGTTTATGTGGGTGAGATCCTCCCCAGCGCTTCTAGGCGTATCCGCCGGCAAAAGGTCTTGAATGGGGACGTCCACGACGTCCGTCAGCTCTGGGTGGAAGTTTTCACTTAGCGCAGCGTTCCCCGTTTGGAGCTCGTTCGAGGGCTCTGTCGAAGCCCGGTTAGCCAATGCTCTCCCCTTTGGCGCAGAAGCTTTGACCTTGCAGCATCCCCCGAGCTGCCGCCCCTACAGTGAATTGACGTTTGCCGCAGCACTGCTGCTAATGCCCCATCGGTTCCGGAATCGCCGTCCCGAATGGCGTCAGCAGAACATCCCTCCGGTCGAGTCCAGATCGACCAGCACAGAAGACCAAGCCCATCCGTTTGGTCATAGAGCACCTCAGAGTCCGCAGAAAGGCAGTGGCGAGACCCGCACCAGAAGCGGTTGTTGCGGCCGTACACTTAGGCCAATATTTCATATGCAATGGTTGATCCTGTCAAGTTGTCACCGGCCAGGGTCAATCACTGAGCAACGGTCTTCACACGAAGCATGGCGGAGAATCAGGCTCCGCTGGGAGCAGGTGCGCGGGCCTGCGCACTTTGGGTCCCATCTTCACATTTTGCCGGGCCTCGCCGGCCGCCATGGAACGGCGTTGCGCCCGGAGCCGCCATCGGCCTCGCGCACTCCGCAGCGAGCAGAAAACGTATACTGAATCGTTCTTGCCAGTGGCATGTAGATGTTATGTAGACGGCCCGGCTTTCACCGGTCCTCGACGCCGCCATTGGCCTCGATTCTCAGCAGGCCGCGCGTGGGCGCCGGCTCCTCCACGGCTCAGCACATACGAGCCGCGATCCCGTCGAGAACGACGCCGAGTGCCGCTCGAACCTCCGGTTCCCCGTCGTCGCGAAGGTGCCCGACGGCCTTGACCAGCTCGTCGCCCTCGCCCAGCCACGCATCGCGCCCGGCCCGCGAGTACCAGTCCGGGTCAGCGAGGCACGACGTGTCCGCGGCTGCCGGTAGTTGATGATCACGGCAGCTGGTATTTCGCGGTGCAGGTACGCGGCCTGAACGGGCAGCGGCAGCGCGTCCGGCAAGGTGGTTACGCCGGCCCCGAGGAAGCCCAGGCGGAGGGCCGGGCCCTGGCGCTGCCGACCGCGACGGGGCAGGGGCCGGATGCACGCTCGGGCAGTGGCCGGCACGCTGGCTGGCCACGAAGGACGATGTGCGTCCGTCGACCCGGCAGGGCTACGCCCCGCACATCCGCATCTACCTCGTCCCGCTGCTGGGACGGGTCCCGCTCCACCAACTCACTTCTCGCGACGTCAACGGCCTGCTCACGGCGCCGGCGTCCCGTCCCTCGCCTGCTCCACCCTGCGGCGCCAAAACTCGGCCATGGTGTCTGACCGGGCCTTCTATGGTGTTCCTACGCCTGCTGCTCAACCCGCTATATAAAACCTCCCCACCAGCTCCCAGGCCATGCTCCACCTCGCATCGATCAACAACCTCACCAAGCGCATAACAGACGAAACCACCCAACCTGGCGAGGTACCTACTAGGACATAAGCCGCAATCTACTCAAATCAAATGCTCACTGACGAACGACATCCCGGAACTGAATGACGACGAGCAGAACATGTGGCGGCAGTGGAATCAACGTGGAGCTGCTGGCACCGTCAATGGCGACCTGCAGGCCGACTCAGGGCTGTCCAACCCCGACTACCAGGTGCTCGTCGTGCTGAGCGAGTCCGCCGAGGGACGAAGCCGGATCTCCGACCTGGCGGCGTTGTCGCAGTGGGAACGCAACCGGGTGGCCCACCATGTCACCCGGATGGAGAAGCGCGACCTGGTGTCTCGACAAGGGTGCCCGACGACGGCCGTGACGCCTTCGTTCGCATCACCGAGACGGGGCGGCGGCCATCCAGCCGGCCGCGCCGGGTCATGTGCGCACCGTGCGACACCTGGTCTTCGACGCGCTCACCGCGGACGAGGTGGCTCAGCTCGGTGAGATCTTCCACCCGGCTACGCTCCCGCATCGGCCCGTCAGCCGAATGGAGCAGCGCCGGATCCCCCCAACTGCCGCCGCGCGCTCCCCTGCCAGCCACGCTTCCGGCCCACGCGCATGAGGAGTTCGCGGCGGCACGGCCCGTACGACCAGCTGACTCGCGGGTCGTGCGGTTGAGCCCGTTGAGCCCGTTGAGCCCGTTGAGCCCATTGAGCCCGTTGAGCGAGGCGAAAAAGATCGCAAGGCTGCGAACCTTCCTCCCCCGGACGCTATCCAACCCACATGTACGGCGAACCTGAATAGACAGGAAAAGGCATTCATCATATGAAATCGAAGCTGGCCACCCTGTTCTTCGCTACCTTCACCGCCGGCAGCTGCGTCCTCGCCGCCGCCTCGCCCGCCTCGGCCACGACGCACTACGGCAAAAGTAAAGTGATCAGCTCCGAGAGCGGCTGGCAGAACGCGGGCGTTTACGTCGAGCCGGGTGACATGGTGCGGATCCACTACGCCAGCGGCCGGTGGACGGTCGACTACCGCGAGTTCCCCTACGTGTCCTCGGCCGGCTACGACTGGCGCATCGACCGCCGGATCCACCAGGGGTGCAAGATCCTCAGCAGGCACCCGCACGGTTCGATGATCGCGAGGATCAACAACGACCACTACAGGGTCGGCGGCAGGGCCTTGATCGAGGCGCGCCAGGCGGGCTTCCTCCAGCTGCGCGTCAACGACGCCGACGGTTGCCTGCGCGACAACGACGGCGCCGTCCGCGTGAAGATCTCGGTCGCCGACTACTGAGCCGCGCTCCCAGAAGATCATGACGTGGTCGGCGCCGCCCTCCCTCATCACCCGCGGCAGCCGGTTGACGTCTCCACCCACCACGGATGACCCCATATGAGCAAGAGAGATGTCCGTTCACCTACAGCCGGCGCCGGCCCGAGTTCCCGGGCAGGGGCCGCGCCGCCGCCGGCGGCCTCCGGACGCCCGAGCCCTTGGCCGCAGGTGCGCGTCCCAGCGACGATGAGAGCGTTGCTGGGAGAGGACCCGCACACGGTCGGCGGCTACTGGCTGGCCGGCCGCCTGGGGCAGGGAGGCCAGGGTGTCGTCTACGAGGCGTACGACGGTGAGGGCACCCGGGTGGCGCTCAAGCTCCTGCACGCCGACGGCGGCCGCACGCAGCTGGACCGATTCGCCCGGGAGGTCGAGGCCGCGCGAAGGGTGGCCTCCTTCTGCACGGCTCGGGTGCTGGACGCCGATCTGGCGGGCCCGCGGCCGTACATCGTCAGCGAGTACGTCAGCGGGCCCAGCCTGCGCGCAGCCGTACGGGATGGGCGGTCGTTCGCGGGGGACGACCTGCACCGGTTGGCCACGGCGATCGCCACCGCGCTGGCCGCGGTTCACGAGGCAGGGGTGATCCACCGTGATCTGAAGCCCGACAACGTCCTGCTCGGTCCGGACGGCCCGCGGGTGATCGACTTCGGTATCGCGCGTACCGAGGAGATGTCGGTGACGTCCACCGGACTGATCGCCGGCACGCCCGCCTACATGCCACCCGAGTCGTTCAGCGGGCGGCGGGCGGGCGCGCCGGGCGACGTGTTCGCGTGGGGCGCCGTGGTGCTCTTCGCCGCGCAGGGAAGGGACGCCTTCGCCGGGGACAACGCCGCCGCGGTGATCCACCAGGTCCTGTCGGCCATACCCGACGTGAACGGGTTGCCGCCGGCGCTGCGCCCGTTGGTGGCGGCGGCGCTGGCCAAGGAGCCGCAGGCGCGGCCGACCGCCCGGGAGTTGCTGCTCGCCCTGGTCAGCGGGAACGGCGAGGCGACCGGGCTGTTGCGGGCGGGCAGTGAGCGGGCGCGGCAGATCGCCTCGGACGATGGCCTGGACCCAGGGCTGGGGACGATCGCCGAGGACGCCTACACCGCGCTCCCGGAGGAGCAGCGGCGCCTGGTGCCCGGAGTGTTCCTGCGGCTGCTCACCCTGGACGAGTACGACATGGAGACGACCCGCCCGGTGCCCGTGGCCGAGCTGGAGTACGGCGGGCAGGACCTGCGGGCCATCCTCCGGGCGTTCTCCTACGTGCTCTCCGAGCGTGACGGCCAGATGGTCCTGACCCGTCCCGCCGTCCTGCGCGCGTGGCCTCGCCTGCGCGGCTGGGTGAGCGCGGAGAGACCGGGCCTGGCGGTCGTCGGGCAGCTCAGCCAGGCCGCCCGCCACTGGGACGACAACGGCCGCGGCGACGGCGACCTGCTGCGCGGCAGCCGGCTGCAGGCGGTCGAGAGCTGGGCCGGCTCCGAGCGCCGCCACATGACACTCACCAGGCTGGAGCGGGACTTCCTCGACTCCAGCCGGCGGGCGCTGGCCCGATCCAGGAAGATGCGGCGCGGCGCGCTGGTCACGCTGGTCACGTTGCTCGTCGTCGCTCTCGCCGGCGCGGTCTCGGCCGTGTCCGCCGCGGGCGAGGCCAACAGGGAGCGGGAGCGGGCGGAGGCGCAGAAGCGGCAGGCGTTGTCCCGGCAACTGGCGACGCAGAGCGTCCGGCTCGTCGGCACCGAGCCGACGGTCGGACACCTGCTCGCGGTCACCGCCTGGCGGCTCGCGCCGACCAAGGAGGCCCGCCACAGCCTCCGTAACGCGCTCGCCGGGCCCGCCGTCTTCACCAGGCCGGGCCCGGCGCTCGCGCTGGCCTTCAGCCCCGACGGCGAGGTCCTCGCGACCAACGGGGACGAGGGCGTCGTGACCCTCCGGAACGCTGTGACTCACCGTCCGACCGGCTCCCTGACCGGTCAGAAGCAGATGGTCACCGAGGTGGCGTTCAGCAGCGACGGCCAGCTCGTCGCGGCGGCGGCCGAGGACGTGCGGATCTGGGACGCCGCCACGCACGAGCAGGTCGGCGAGCCGCTCCGGGGCGGCGGCACCGTGGCGTTCAGTCCGGACGGCAGGCTCCTGGCCACCGGCGGCGACAGGGTGCGGCTGTGGGACGTGGCCACGCGCACACAGGTCGGTGACGCGCTTCCCGGAGCCGGCGCCGTCGCCTTCAGCCCGGATGGGAGGCTGCTGGCGACCCACTCCTCCCGCGAGACCGAGGCCCGGGTCTGGGACGTGGCCTCGCGCAGGCAGGTCGCCTCGCTCGAAGCGCACCTCTCCCCCGCCGGCATCAGCCACCTCGCCTTCAGCCCCGACGGGAAGCGGCTGGTCACCGGCAGCCACGCGTTGCGCCTGTGGGACGTCGCCACATGGCGGCCCATCGGCAAGCCGCTCATGAACAGGCAGATCGGCGGCATCCGCGTGGCGTTCAGCCCCGACGGCTCGGTCCTGGCGACCACGAGCGACGGCGGCCGGGTCCGGCTGTGGGACCTGGCCACGCGTGAGGAGCTCGGTCCCAGGCTCGCCGGTCACACGATCGGCCTGTACAGCGTGGCCTTCAGCCCCGACGGGAAGCTCCTGGCCGCCGGCGGCTTGGACGGGCTGCGGCTGTGGAGCCCGTTCACACACCGGCAGCTGGGAGCTCCCCTGCCCACGGCAGGCACCACCGCGCGCGCCGCGACGTTCAGCAGCGATCGGCGCAGCCTCCTGACCTCCGACGCGCGGCACGTCAGGCTCTGGGACCTCGGCTCACGAACGCCGATCTTCACCATCAGGCCGGGGCAGCCCATCAACACCGCGGTGCGCAGCCCGGACGGTGGCACGCTGGCGATCGGCCTGGAGTCCGAGCTGACCTGGTGGGACGTCGCCGGCCGGCGCCAGGTGAGCTCGGTGCGAACCCCTCGCCACGTCATCGGGCCGGCGGCCTACAGCCCGGACGGGCGGACCCTGGCCATCGCGCTCACACCGGACCCGCAGACCGATGCGAAGCCCGAGATATGGATCTTCGACACACGCACCCATCGCCGGATCGACCGCATCGTCCGCCCCGAGAACATCGCGCAGCTGGTCATCAGCCCCGACGGCAGATACCTGACCGCGGTGGACATCGGGGAGAACGCCCAGCTGTGGGAGCTGGCCACCCGGGCCGAGGCCGGCCCGCCCATCAGCAGGGCGAAGAGCGTCGCCTTCTCCCCCGACGTCAGGACCCTGGCCGTGGCCGGCAACACGGGAACGCGGCTGATCGACCTGGCCTCCCGCAAGCAGCTCGGCCGGGACCTGGGCGGGCACTCCGGCGTGATCACCGCCGTGGCCTTCAGCGCCGACGGCGCCACCCTCGCCACCGCGAGCGACGACAAGAGCGTCCGGCTGTGGGACGTGGCCACGCACGAGCAGGTCGGCGCCGCTCTCCCTGGCCGTAGCAGGGTCTCGCAGGTGGAGTTCGGCGACGGTGTGCTGGCCACGGTGAACGATGACGACACCTTCCGGGTGTGGGGCGTGGCCGAACCCGCGGACCTGGTGGCCGCCGCCTGTGCTCGCGCCGGTCGTACGCTCAGCGCCGAGGAGTGGGAGCAGTACCTGCCCGGCGAGCCCTTCCAGACGGTGTGCGTGCCATCCTGAGCCACCGGGCCTCGCCGGACCGGCCGGGGAGGGGCTCGACCCACGACTCGCCTGCTCCCGGAGGCGGCTGCGCGCCCTGCGCGCCTTCCGCGCCCCACAGGCGTTCTCGCAGGCCAGCTCCGGCAGATGCCGCGGCGTCGGCCAGGGCGCGCAGGTCGGCGGCGACGCGCGGGTGCCGTCCACGTTCCACTGGTAGCCGCCGAGGCGCCCTGCTGGACGACTACCTCAAGGATCGGCGGCCAGGCGCAGCAGTTCCGGGTCGGGGCGCAGGCGATCTGGTCGGCCCATTCTCGCCCTTGCCGCAGTCAATGCCCTGCTTTCCCCTGCCGAGTTCAGCGCCAGGACGCAGTACGACTGTTGACGTGAAGGCCGCCGGGATTCCGATCAGGCCGTCTTGTGCGGCCTGTCGCGGGCTGTGGTGTCTCCTTCGCCTCTTCTTGCAGGGCCGCGTCGAGGATCGAGTCCAGCATCCCCTGTGAGCTCTGCAACTGGCTGATCATGTTGGCGATGTGCGCGCGTTCGCGTCGTAGGTCGTTGATGAAGGTCGGGCAGCCGGACGGCACGACCAGTTTGTCGGTTCCGTGCACGCAGTGCAGGACCCG
>NZ_JOAG01000068.1 GCF_000725485.1 Nonomuraea candida
ACCCGGAAGTTAAGCTTCTCTGCGCCGATGGTACTGCACTCGGGAGGGTGTGGGAGAGTAGGTCACCGCCGGACAATTTTTGGAAAGGCCCCGACGCCGCGCGTCGGGGCCTTTCTGCATTTCCGGGGGGGGGGCTTTCGGCGTTTGGGTGCTGCCGTGCGGGGGTTTGTGGCGTGCGTGCGGGGGTGCTTTCTGCGTTTCGGGTGAAGGTGTCGGGCGGCTTCATCGGTGTTCGGTGTTCACGTGTCGGGGATTCTTTTCGGTTTCTGGTGAGGTGCATAGGGCGCTTACCGGGCATGACGATGTTTCGGTGGCAGCCGTCAGGTGAGGCCGCCACTCTGGAATGGTGACGGCTCCCTCCTCACCAGGTTCGGCTTCCGGCCCGGCTCGGCGTAATCGCCGGCGGTCGCGTGTTCTGGCTTGGACGCTCATGCCGGTTTCGCTCACATTGGTCGCGGCGGGAGCGGCTGACTATTTCTTCGATGTGCTGGGCATGCCCGGCACGCTGCTCGTGATCCTGGACGAGCAGGACAGCCTGTTCAGCGTCGGGCTGGGGGTCATGGGGTTGCTGGTGACGGCCGTACTGGCGCTGGCCTGGCGCCGCATCGAGGTGAAGACGCCGCAGGGGGAGCCTTCCGCGCTCACCCCGGGCGGTCTCGGCCCCACGCACGCCCCTGACGGGCCTGCTGCGTTCACCGGAACCGGCCCCGACCCGGCTCGCGACCCTGGGATCGCGGGCGGAGCCGGTGAGGGCGCCGGTCCGGGCACGTTGACCGGCGTAGGCGGGAGCCCGCTCTCGGATGGGGACACAGGCTCCGGTGGGAGCGCGGGCTCGGGGGCGGGGGGCGGTCCCGGCGGCGATCCACGGGGCGAGGCTCCACAGGGCGCGGCTCCGCAGGGCGAGGCGCCACAGGGCGAGGCGCCGCGCGGCGGGGTTGGAGAGGGGCGTGGGGATGGTTCGGGTGGGAGTGAGGGAGCTGGGGGCGGCAGAGAGTCTGTGAGTGAAGGGGGTGGGGGTCGTAGGGAGGATGACAGCGAGAGGACGCCTGACGCTGCACGGGAAAGAGGGAGAAGAGGGCGGGCGCGGGGGGATGTGGAGCGTTCCATCGAGGTCGGTGGGGACAACACCGGGGTGGCGATGACGGGGGACAGCTCCACCGCCGTGACCGTCGGCCGGGTCGACGTCGCCGGCGACCTCCATCTGCCGCCGCGTCCCCCCGTGTCCACCCGCCCCGTGCAGCTGCCGCCCCGGCCGCCCCGGCTGCTCGGCAGGGACGAGATGGTCGCCGAGTTGCGGGCACGCCTCACCGGGGGAGGGCCGGGGCCGACCGTGGTCGTGCTGTACGGGATGGGCGGCGTGGGCAAGACCAGCCTGGCCCTGGAGTACGCCCACCGCCACCAGCAGGACTACCGGCTCGTCTGGCAGGTGCCCGCGGCGGACCCGGCGGTGTTGTCGGCCGGGTTCGCCCGGCTGGCGGCGTTGCTGGGATTACGGGAGACGGTGGACGCGGCCGACCCGGTGGACCAGGTGCACGCGGCGCTCGCCGCCCGTACCGAGGCGTGGTTGCTGATCTTCGACAACGCGCCGGAGCCCGACGCGCTGCGTCCCTTTCTGCCGCCGGCGGGGCCGGGGCACGTGCTGATCACCAGCCGCTCCGGGAACTGGCCGCGCGAGCAGGGGCTGGAGCTGCCAGTGCTGGACCCGGGGCCGGCGGTGGCGCTGGTGCTGGCGCGGTCGGGGCAGACGGACCGGGCGGCGGCCTCCGCCGTGGTGGCCGAGCTGGGCGCGCTGCCGCTGGCGCTGGAGCAGGCCGGGGCGTTCATGGCGGAGACCGGGCTGGCGCTGGCCGACTACCTCGACCTGCTGCACGACCGGCGGGCCGAGCTGCTCGCCCAGGGGCACGCGTGGGGATACGAGGAGCGGGTCACCACGACCTGGCGGCTGGCGTTCAAGCACGTGGAGCGCACCGATCCGCGGGCCATCGCGCTGCTGCGGGTGCTGGCCTGCTATTCGGACGAGGCGATCCCGTACCAGCTGCTGCTGTCGCAGCTCGGGTGGCGGACGCCGCGCGAGGTGCTGGGCGCGGACGTGCGGCGGTGGCGGGTGTACGGGCGGCTGCCGGGCTCGCCGGTGCGGCGGCTGCGCGACTTCCGTCCCTGGCTGGGGGCGCTGGCCGTGCTGCGGGAGCTGCCGGGCGACCCGATCACGATCAACGCGGCCGTCCGCGCGCTGCGCGACCACAGCCTGATCGGCCAGCCGGTGCGGGGCACGGTCTCGGTGCACCGCCTCGTCCAGGCCGTCACCCTCGACCAGCTCGCGCCGCACGAGCAGCGGCACTGGCGTGACGCCGCCGCCGTGCTGCTGGAGTCGGCGCTGCCCGACGACCCGGCCGACGCGGCGGCCTGGCCCCGGTACGCCCAGCTGCTGCCGCACCTCCTCACCGCGCTCACCCCGATCGCGCCCGGCATGGACAAGACGGCGCAGTACCTGGGGGCGAGCGGCGACTACCGTACGGCGCGGTGGTTGTTCCAGGAGATCTGCGACGCGCTCACCGAGAAGCTGGGGGCAGAGCACCGGTCCACGCTCACGGCCCGGCACGAGCTGGCGCGGTGGACGGGCGAGCTGGGGGACGCGGCGTCGGCGCGGCGGCAGTACGCGAAGCTGCTGCCCATCCGGATGCGCCAGGCGGGCCCGGAGCATCCGATCACCCTGACGATCATGCACGAGCTGGCCCGGTGGACCGGTGAGCTGGGGGACGCGGCGTCGGCGCGGGACCAGTACGCGGCGCTGCTGCCGGTGCGCGAGCGGGTGCAGGGGCCCGAGCACCCCAACACGCTGACGATCCGGCACGAGCTGGCGCGGTGGACGGGCGAGCTGGGCGACGCGGCCGCCGCCAGGGACATGTACGCCGCACTGGTGCCCATCAGGGAGCGCGT
Organism: Nonomuraea candida; assembly: GCF_000725485.1. Lineage (GTDB taxonomy): Bacteria > Actinomycetota > Actinomycetes > Streptosporangiales > Streptosporangiaceae > Nonomuraea > Nonomuraea candida. Next base: position 2,938 of record NZ_JOAG01000068.1, read on the forward strand.
GCAGGGCCCGGAGCATCCGGACACCCTGACCGCGCGGGCGAACCTGGCCCAGTGGACGGGTGAGGCCGGCAACGCCACCTCGGCCCGCGAGCAGTACGCGGCCCTGCTGCCCGTACGGGAGCGCATGCTCGGCCCGGAGCACCCCGTCACCCTGACCGTACGGGCGAACCTGGCCCAGTGGACCGGTGAGGCGGGCGACCCGGCGGCGGCCCGCGACCAGTACGCGGCGCTGCTGCCGATCTGCGAGCGGGTGCTCGGCCCGGAGCATCCCGACACGCTGACCGTCCGCCACAGCCTCGCGCAGTGGACGGGGAAGGCCGGCGACGCGGTGGCCGCCCGCGACCAGTACGCGGCGCTGCTGCCGATCCGCAGGCGCGTGTCCGGCCCCGAGCATCCCGACACCCTCATCACCCAGGCGAACCTGGCCCAGTGGACCGGCCAGGCGGGCGACCCGGTGGCGGCGCGCGACCAGTACGCGGCGCTGCTGCCGATCCGGGAGCGCGTGCAGGGCCCCGAGCACCCCTCCACGCTGATCAACCGGCACGAGCTGGCGCGCTGGACGGGCGAGCTGGGCGACGCGGCGGCGGCCAGGGACCAGTACGCGGCGCTGCTCGCCGTCCGCGAGCGGGTGTCCGGCCCCGACCACCCCGACACGCTGACGATCCGGCACGAGCTGGCCCGCTGGGCCGGCGAGCTGGGGGACGCGGCGTCGGCGCGGGACCAGTACGCGGCGCTGCTGCCGATCCGGGAGCGCGTGCAGGGCCGTGACCATCCCGACACGCTGACCGCCCGCGCCAACCTCGCCCAGTGGACCGGGCAGGCGGGGGACCCGGCGGCGGCCCGCGACCACTACGCGGCGCTGCTGCCCGTCCGCGAGCGGGTGCTCGGCCCCGGCCATCCCGCGTCCCTGACCACCCGCCACGAGCTGGCGCGCTGGACGGGCGAGACGGGGGACGCCGCCTCGGCCCGCGACCAGTACGCCGAGCTGCTCGCCCGCCGGGAGCACCTCTCGGGCCCCGAGCATCCCGACACGCTGACCACCCGGCACAACCTGGCCTACTGGACCGGCCGGGCGGGGGACCCGGAGTCGGCCAGGGAGCAGTTCGAGGCGCTGCTGCCCGTCAGGGGCCGGGTTCTCGGTCCCGAGCATCCGGACACCCTGATCACCTGGCACAACCTCGCGTACTGGAGCGGCCGGGCCGGCGACGCGGCGGCGGCGCACGACCAGTACGCGGCCCTGTTGGAGGTGCGCGAGCGGGTGCTCGGGCCCGAGCACCCCGACACGCTGACGATCCGGCACGAGCTGGCCCGCTGGATCGGTGAGCTGGGCGACCCGGCGGCGGCCAGGGACGCCTACGCCGCCCTGCTGCCCCTGCGCGAGCGCACCTCCGGCCCCGAGCACCCCGACACGCTGACCGCCCGCGCGAACCTGGCCTACTGGACCGGGCGGGCGGGGGACCCGGCGGCGGCCCGCGACCTGTGCGCGGCGCTGCTGCCCGTCCGCGAGCGGGTGCTCGGCCCCGGCCATCCGGCGACCCGCACCACGAGGGAGCAGCTCGACCACTGGGCCCGCCGGGCCTGACCCGGGACCGCCGCGCCCGCGCCGGCGCCGGTCCGATGAGAAAGGGACCCGCGCATGGTGGCACGGGTCCCTGTAAGAGGCGAGGAGTCCCAGGGGGCCCGCGGACGGCGGTGCGGGGCCCCCTGGGGGTGGATCACTGGGGCAGGACGAGGAGGGCGTCGCCGACCGCGCGTTCGGCGCCGTCGGACGGGCGGTTGACCAGCTTGCCGCCGACCACCATCGCCGTCGAGCCGCCACCGTCCAGGTTGATCGCCTGGGTGGCGCCCAGCCAGCGCATGAACTGGGCCGCCTCCACGAAGTTCGCCCCGACCGTGACGCCGGGCTGCCGCCCGTCGATGGTGGCCAGGATCAGGCTGCCGTTCTTGGTGGTGCCGAGGAGGGTGCGCGGGTGGCGGCGCAGGATCATGTTGATCGAGTCGTGCCCGTCGCGCTTGGCGGTGATCTTCACCTTGCCGTTGCGGACGAGGCCGACGCCGCCGGCGACCACGTTCAGGTCGGGGGTCAGCTTGACGGCCCGCTTGGTGCGCAGGTCCACGATCTTGGTGTCGATCCGGACGGTCCAGTCCTGCCAGGCGTGCTCGTTGAGCCAGTCGGCGGCCACGCCGTTGCCGTGCAGCACCCGCGTCCCGGCGGCCACGGCGCCGCCCGAGGCGCGCAGCTCCACGACCTTGCCGTTGGCGTCGAGGACGGCGTCGGTGCCGCCGGTGGGGGTCTTGGCGCCGTACTCCTCGGTGTAGAGGAGCAGCTCGTCGGCGACGGCGGCGCGGTTGATGCCGTTGACCTCGGCCCGCTCGCCGTCCTGCGAGATCGCGGTGACGTCGGTCTTCAGTTCGGTGATCTTGGCGGTACGGCCCTTGAGCACCACGGCCGAGCGGCCGGGCACGGCCTCGCTGAGCAGCTTGCCGCCGACCACGGACGCGCCGAGGGGCTCGCCGCGCAGCTCCTTCGCGGTGTGGATGTTGAAGAAGCCGCCGTTGACGCCGACCAGGGCCTTGCGGGCCTTGGCCATCGAGGAGACGGTCTCCCGCTTGGCGACGCTGGCGCCGAGCGAGGCGGCGTACGAGCCGCGGAACGTCCTGGCGTCGATCATGGCGACCTTGACGTTCCAGGGGCCGGTGGTCTTGAGCCCGTCGTCGCCGAGGTAGTCGACCTTGACCTTCAGCCCGGCTTCCTTGAGCGTCTCGGCGGTCTCCTCGGCCTTCTTCTTGTCCTTCAGGGGCCACAGGCCGACGCGGACCATGTAGACGGTCTGGGAGGGGGCGTCGGCCACGCTGGGCCGGATCACCTTCTGCAGGCTGGCGGTCTCCCCGGCGGCCTCCACCTCCGCGGCCTTGGTCTCGGCCGTCGGCAGCGTGCCGTAGTCGCGGCCGCTGGGCATCAGGACGGTCACCGTGTAGCCGTCGGTCGACGTGCCCGCCTTCACGTCGTACAGGTCGATGCCCTGTGCGACCGTCGTCGTCGTCTTGGCCGGCACGGGCCGTGCGCCCAGCGGGAACCTGGCCGACGGGAACCCCACCGACCGCTGCTCCGCTGTCGCGGGCAGCGCGGTGAGGGTGAGCGCCGCGGCCATGGCCAGGCCGCCGGCGAGGGTGCGTCGAGACATGAACTCTCCAGAGGGCGGAAAAGGGACCGCACCATAGTGGCGAGATCATGGTCGCCGGGGCAGGCGAACGCGCCGAAGGAGCAAAGAGGTTACGAGATTGACACAACGGACCGGTACAGTGGGTGTATGACTCGCTTCCGCATGTGGTGGCGGCCGCTCGACGGCCGCTAGTTCCACGTGCATGGGCCGTCCCGGTGACGGCCCTGCCAAGCGGTGCTCCTCTCCCGGGACGGCATGATCCCTTCAGGAGAGGAAAGATGAACGACGTGGTCCTGACGGGCGACCGCCCGACCGGTCCGCTGCACCTGGGTCACTACTTCGGCTCGCTGGCCAACCGGGTGGAGCTGCAGGGCCGTCTTCCGCTGTACGTCCTGGTCGCCGACTACCAGGTGATCACCGATCGCGACGTGCCGGGCGAGATCCGGCGGCACACCACCGGGCTGGTGCTCGACCAGCTCGCGACCGGCATCGACCCGGCCAGAGCGACGATCTTCCAGCACAGCGCGATCCCCGAGCTCAACCAGCTCCTGCTGCCCTTCCTGAGCCTGGTGTCGGTGGCCGAGCTGGGGCGCAACCCGACGGTCAAGGACGAGATCGCGCACAGCTCGCAGCGGGCGGTGAGCGGGCTGATGTTCACGTACCCGGTGCACCAGGCGGCCGACATCCTGTTCTGCAAGGGCACGCTGGTGCCCGTCGGCAAGGACCAGCTTCCGCACCTGGAGGTGGCGCGGCTGGTCGCGCGCCGCTTCAACGAGCGCTACGGGCCGGTGTTCCCGCTGCCCGAGGCCATGATGGGGGCGCAGCCGCTGCTCAAGGGGCTCGACGGCGGCAAGATGAGCAAGAGCCGCGGCAACGCGATCGCGCTCTCGGCCACCGAGGACGAGACCGCCGCGCTCATCCGCAAGGCCCGCACCGACTCCGAGCGGCTGATCACCTTCGACGAGGAGCGCCGGCCCGAGGTGGCCAACCTGCTCACGCTGGGCGGGTTGTGCCTGGGCCGGACGCCGCGCGAGCTGGCGGAGGAGATCGGCGACGGCGGCGCCGCCACGCTCAAGCGGGTGGTGACGGAGGCGGTCAACGAGTTCCTGCGGCCGATCAGGAAGCGCAGGGCCGAGCTGTCGGAGGCGGACGCGCGGCGGGTCCTGGCCGAGGGGAACGAGCGGGCCCGCGAGCGCGCGGCCCGCACCCTGGAGGAGGTGCGGTCCGCCATGGGCTTCTGACAGTGACCCCGGCGCTCGCGGCCCGGGTGGGCTACGTCGTGGGGGTGCGGGTCTGGTAGACCTTGCGGAGCGTCTCGTGCACGATCCAGGTCGTCCTGGCGCCCTCGGCCAGCAGGCACACGTCGCCGGGGCCCACCTCGATCGTGGTGCCGCCCTCGACGGCGATCGTGGCCCGGCCCGACAGCACGACGAAGATCTCGTCGCTCTCCACGTCGGTCACCACGCCGGGGGTGATCTCCCAGATGCCCCGCCCCCCGCCGAGCTCCAGGGACGATGTGGCGGGGTCGCCGGCGACGATCTGCTCGGGGGCGAGCGCGTCGGGGGTCAGCCGGACGTCGTGGACGGGCACGGCGAAGGCTCCCGCGGTGGCGAGCATGCGGCCGAGGTCGGCCACGTCGGGCATCAGCACATCAGACATATCGCCCATTCCAGCACATCAGCGGCTCTCCCTGCGGAAGGACTCGAGCGCCAGCAGCGCCACGTGGAGCGACAGGCAGGACTCGACGTCGTCGAGGTCGGTGTCGAGGATGCGTTCGAGGCGGCGCAACCGGTCGTAGAAGGCCGGCCTGGACAGGTGGGCCTTCTGCGCCGCGACGGCCTTGTTGCGGCCCGAGTCGAGGTAGACGCGCAGGATGCGGGTCAGGTCGCCGCCGCGCTGCGCGTCGTGGGCCAGCAGCGGGCCCAGCTCCCGCTCGGCGAACGTCTGCAACCGCGCGTCGTCGCGCAGCAGGTGGAGCAGGCCGCGCAGGCGCAGGTCGGGCAGGCGGTAGAAGGGCCGGCCGTCGGGCTGGCGCACCGCCACGTCGGCCACCTGCTCGGCTTCGAGGAAGCTGCGGCGCACGTCTCTGATGGACTCGACCACCGAGCCGGCCGCCAGCACGAACGCCGAGCCGGGACCCCACAGGATGCGCAGCCGCTCGGCCAGCGAGGTCAGCGCGGGCTCGGCCTGGGTGCGCGGCGGCAGCGGCAGCAGCACCCCCACCCGCTCCTGGTCGAGCGCGCCCACCAGGGCGGGCAGGCGGGCGTCGCGGCAGGCGGCGGCGGTGGCCTCGGCCAGCTCGCCGAGCTGCGCCTGGCCGTCGAGGGCCTGGTCGATGTGCTCGGTCGGCCTGATGACCACGCTGACCAGCTTGCGCCCCGTGAGCGGCACGCCCACCGCGCGGGCGCGGGCGGCGGCCTCCTCGGGGTCGGAGTAGGCGTGGGTGAGGATGCCGGTGATGATCGTGCCGTGCGCCTGGCGCTCCAGCGACTCCTGGTGGCGCTCCAGCAGCCGCCCCAGCGCGAGCGTGGTGGCGGCGCGCTCGGCCAGCACCATGTCGCGCGGCGACGGCTGCGCGTCGCAGAGCAGGATGAGCCGCCCCCAGTCCTGCCCGCGCGCGCCGACCATGGTGACCAGCCAGCCGGCGGCCGGATCGTACGCCGTGCGCTCGGCCGGCGCGACCGCCCGCGACCTGGTCTCCCACCCCGCCAGCAGGGCCCCCGCGTCGCGCCCGGCGGACTCGCAGGCCAGCACCTGGTGGGCGAGGTTCTCCAGCAGCACCGGCCGGCCCGACAGCCGGGACACCTGGGCCAGCACCTCGGCCGGCGAGGCGCCCTCGACCGACAGCTCGGTGAAGACCTCGTGGAGCTGCTCGGAGGCGCGCAGCTCCTCCAGCTGGATGTCGATGATGCGCGCGTGGACCGACTCGGTGATCTGCACGAACGGCGTCTCGCGGGTCAGCACGATGACCGGCAGGCCGTGCTCCTCCGCGGACTTGACCACGGCCCGGGGCAGCTCGCGGACGAACCGGCGGCCCAGCTCCACGATGAGGCCGGAGGCCCCCACCGAAGAAAGCTCGCCGATGTAGTCGGCGAGCTTCTCGGGGTCTTCCGGCAGGGCCACTCCCGTGGTGAGCACGAGCTCCCCGCCGCGCAGCAGGTGGGCGATGTCGGCGATCTCGCCGACGTGCACCCACCGGACCTTGGTGTCGAGCCGGTCGGCGCCCGCGACCACGCGCGGGCTGCCCCGGCGCACGGTCTCCAGGGCGAGGACGTCGGCGATGGTGGGCAGCACGGGGCAGAGCCTAGCCGATCATCTTGTAAGAAGGGCCATAGGCCGTCTTACACTTTGCACCCTTTTCACGGATTGAGATCCTCCTCGCGGTATTCCTGCCGCGGTTCGCGTACGCGCAGCTCAACGCGGCGGATCTTGCCGGAGATCGTCTTCGGCAGCTCGGCGAACTCCAGCCGCCGCACCCGCTTGTACGGCGCCAGCTCCCCCCGGCAGTGCGCGAAGATCGACCGGGCCGTCTCCTCGCCGGGCTCGAATCCGGGGGAGAGCGTCACGTACGCCTTCGGCACGGCCAGCCGCACCGGGTCGGGGGCGGGCACCACGGCGGCCTCGGCCACGGCCGGATGCTCCAGCAGCACGCTCTCCAGCTCGAACGGCGAGATGCGGTAGTCGGAGGCCTTGAAGACGTCGTCGGTCCTGCCCACGTAGGTGATGTAGCCGTCGGCGTCGCGGGTGGCGACGTCGCCGGTGTGGTAGAAGCCGTCACGCATCGCTTCCCCCGATCCACCGACATATCCGGACATGAGGCCGAGGGGGCGGCGGTCGTCCAGGGGCAGGCAGATCTCCCCGTCGTCGCCCCGCACCCCCGACACCGGATCGATCAGCACGACCTCGTAACCGGGCAGCGGCCGCCCCATCGACCCCGGCCGGACCGGCTCGCCCGGCGCGTTGCCGATCTGCGCGGTGGTCTCGGTCTGGCCGTACCCGTCTCTGACCGTCAGGCCCCACGCCTTGCTCACCTGGTCGATGATCTCGGGGTTGAGCGGCTCGCCCGCGGCCACGGCCGTGCGCAGCGGCAGCTTCCAGGCGGCCAGGTCCTCCTGGATGAGCATGCGCCACACGGTCGGCGGGGCGCAGAACGTGGTGACCCGCTCGTCGCGCAGCACCTCCAGCAGCGCCGGCGCGGAGAAGCGCCGGTAGTCGTGGACCAGCACGGTGGCCCCGGCGTTCCAGGGGGCGAACACGTTGCTCCAGGCGTGCTTGGCCCACCCCGGCGACGACACGTTGAGGTGCACGTCGCCCGGCCTGACCCCGATCCAGAACATCGTGGACAGGTGGCCCGCCGGATAGGAGGCGTGGGTGTGCTCGACCAGCTTGGGCTGGGAGGTGGTGCCGGAGGTGAAGTAGAGCAGCAGCGGATCGCCGGCCCGCGTCGGGGCGTCGGGGGTGAAGCTCTCGCCGGCGTGGCGCGCGTCGTGGTAGGGCAGCCAGTTGTAGGCGTCGCCCACCGCGATCCTCGTGTACGCGCCGGCCCGGAACTTGCCGGCGTCGGCGGCGTTGGCGATGACATGGGAGACCCGGCCCCGCTCGACGCGCTCGGCGACGTCCTTGGCGGTCAGCAGCGTGGTGGCCGGGATGACGACCGCGCCCAGCTTCATCGCGGCCAGCAGCGACTCCCACAGCTCGGCCTGGTTGCCCAGCATGAGCAGGATCCGGTCGCCGCGGCGCACCCCCTGCTCGTGCAGCCAGTTGGCGACCTGGTTGGAGCGGGCCGACAGGGCGGCGAAGGTGTAGGTGGCGCTGCTCTCGCCCACGATGCGCAGAGCGACGGCGTCGGGGGTCTCGGCGGCCAGGACCCCGTCGAACCAGTCGAGCGCCCAGTTGAACGTGTCGAGCTCGGGCCAGCGGAAGTCGCGGCGGGCGACGGCGGCGTCGGCGCCGAGCAGGAAGTCGCGGGCGGCACGGAAATCGCTCATGCCTGGGATCCTGCTATGTCGCCAGCCGCCGCTCAAGGCCGTCGAGCACCGACACGAGCCCGAAGTCGAACGCGACCGCCCGCACGACGCGCGGATCCTCCATCTCGGCCAGCTCGAAGCCCTCCCGCATGTGCGGAAATCTCCGGGCGACCTGGAGGAGCAGCGACCGCATCTCCCCGAGGTCGACCTGCTCGTGGCCCGACGTGGAGTTCCAGGCGACCTCGGGGATCGTCATGCCGAAGATGAAGCCCGTCAGCGTGGCGATGGCGTAGTCGGTGTCGAGCCCGGTGAAGCCGGCCTGCTTGAACATCTTGCGCATCTCGTTGGCGACGTGGAGCGCGTTGGGGCCGAGCGCGGGCAGGCGGCCGATGAGGTCGGCCGCCCACGGGTGGTCGAGGATCACCCGGCGCATGCTGTGGGCCAGGACGGAGGCGGCCTCCCGCCAGCCCACCTCGTCGGCGTCGGGCACCCTCATCTCGCCCCACACCTCGTCGTAGACGAGTTCGAGCAGCTCGTCCTTGTTGGCGACGTACCAGTAGAGGCTGGTGGCCCCCGCGCCCAGCTTCGCGCCGAGCTTGCGCATGCTGAGCCCGTCGAGGCCCTCCTCGTTGAGCAGCTCGACCGCGGCCCTGACGATCTCCTCTCGGCTGCGGCCCGGACTGGTGGGCTTGCGGGGCTCGCGCAGCCACACGGAGGAGAACGTCTTGCCTGTCATGGGCCAAGAATAAACTCACTCGCACAGTGTGCGAGTTTTGTCGTACGGTGTGCGAGTGAACTCGAACACCGTACGAGACCCGCGTCGATGGTGGATTCTCGCCGCCCTGTGCCTGGCCCTGCTGGTGCTGGTCATCGACAACACCGTGCTGAACCTGGCGATCCCGTCGCTGAACCAGGAGATGGGCGCCACCCCGTCCGACATCCAATGGATCATCGACGCCTACGTGCTGGCCTTCGCCGGCCTGCTGCTCACCGCGGGCAGCCTGTCCGACAAGTACGGCCGCCGCCGCCTCCTCGTGATCGGCCTGATCCTCTTCGGCGGCGCGTCGCTGCTCGCCGTCCTGGTGACCGAGCCGTGGCAGCTCATCGGTGCCCGGTTCCTCATGGGCGTCGGCGGCTCGCTCGTCATGCCCTCCACGCTGTCGATCCTCATGACCGTCTTCGCCGACGAGGCCGAGCGGCGCAAGGCCATGGCGGCCTGGAGCGCGGTGGCCCTGGTCGGCATGGTGTCGGGCCCGACCCTGGGCGGCTTCATGCTGGAGCACTACTGGTGGGGCTCGATCTTCCTGCTGAACGTCCCCGTCGCGGCCGTCGCCGTCGTGGCCGCGCTCGTCCTCATGCCCGAGACGCGCAGCCCGGCGCGCTCGATCGACCCGGTCGGCGTGGTGCTGTCGATCGTCGGCCTGACCGCGGCCGTCTACGTGGTCATCGAGCGCGAGTGGAACCTCCCCGTCATCGCGCTGGCCGTCGTCAGCCTGGCCGCCTTCGTGGTCTGGGAGCGCCGGCGGGCGGAGCCGATGCTGCCGCTGCACCTGTTCGCCAGCCGCAACTTCAGCGGGGCGTCGTTCTCGATCCTGCTCATGTCGTTCGGCGCGGGCGCGGTGATGCTGATGCTCACCCAGTACCTGCAGTTCGTGCTGGGCTACGGGGAGATGCAGGCCGGGCTGGCGATGCTGCCCTACGCCGTGGCCGCCGCCGTCTTCAACGGCGTGGGCGCCGGGCTGGGCAGGAGGCTCGGCAACCGGGTGCTGATCGGGGCCGGGCTGCTGCTGATGGCCGGCGGTTTCGTCGTCATGGCCCTGACCACCGGCTACCTGCCGCTGCTCACCGGGCTGGTGATCATGGGCATGGGCGGGGGGCTGGCGGGCCCGTCCGCCTACGCCTCGCTCATGGGCGCGATCCCGGTCGACCACGCCGGCGTCGGCTCGGCGCTCAACGACACCGTCCAGCAGGTCGGCATGGCGCTGAGCATCGCCGTCCTGGGCAGCGTGCTGGCCGGGCGGTACACCGCCGAGATGCCCGCCGGCCTGCCCGCGGCCGCCAGGGAGTCGATCGGCGGCGCGCACGCGCTGGGCCTGACCGAGGCCGCCGACGCGGCCTTCACCTCGGCCATGCACCTCGGGGCGTGGGTCGGGGCCGCCTTCTGCGTGGCCGCCGCGCTGCTGGCCGTCAGCGTGCTGCGCCCGGCCGCGCCGGTCGCCGTCCCCGAGCCGGCGAAGGTCTGACGAGGGACGGCGATTTGCAAGCTGTAAGGCAAATCGCCGTCTCCCCGACAGGTTGTGCATAGGAGGGCCTCACCTGAAAAGGGATACTCGGTATCATGTCGGAGCTTCTCGCGCGCCACCGGGCAGTGATGCCCAACTGGTTGGCCCTCAACTACACCGAGCCCATCGAGATCGTCAGCGGCAAGGGCAACCGCGTCGTCGACGCGGACGGCAAGAGCTACCTCGACTTCTTCGCCGGCATCCTGACCAACATGATCGGCTACGACGTGCCCGAGGTGCGCGAGGCCGTCGAGCGCCAGCTCGCCACCGGCGTGGTGCACACCAGCACCGTCTACCTGCTGCGCGGCCAGGTCGAGCTGGCCGAGAAGATCGCGCGGCTGTCCGGCATCCCCGACGCCAAGGTCTTCTTCACCAACTCCGGCACCGAGGCCAACGAGACGGCGCTGCTGCTGGCCACGTACGCGCGCAAGAGCGACCAGGTGCTGGCCATGCGCCAGAGCTACCACGGGCGCAGCTTCGGCGCGGTCAGCGTCACCTCCAACCGGTCGTGGAAGAACAACTCCCTCTCCCCGCTGAACGTGCACTTCCTGCACGGCGCCGACCGGCACCTGACCCAGTTCAGGGGCCTGTCGGACGCCGACTACATCCAGGCGTGCGTGGACGACCTGCGCCACGTGCTGGCCACGTCGGTCTCCAGCGACGTGGCGGCGCTGATCGCCGAGCCGATCCAGGGCGTGGGCGGGTTCACCATGCCGCCCGACGGGCTGTTCGCCGCGTACAAGGAGGTGCTGGACGAGCAGGGCATCCTGTTCATCTCCGACGAGGTGCAGACCGGCTGGGGCCGGACCGGCAGCGCGTTCTTCGGCATCGGCAACCACGGCGTCACCCCCGACATGATCACGTTCGCCAAGGGGCTTGGCAACGGCTTCGCGGTCGGCGGCGTCGTGGCGCGCGGCGACCTGATGGACGCGCCGCACGCCGTGGGCCTGTCCACCTTCGGCGGCAACCCGATCTCCATGGCCGCCGCCAACGCCACCCTCGACTACGTGCTCGATCACGACCTCCAGGCCAACGCGGCACGCACCGGGGAGATCATCATCAGCGGGCTGCAGTCGGCCGCGCGCCGGCTGCCCGTCGTCAAGGACGTGCGCGGCAAGGGCCTGATGTTCGCCGTCGAGCTGGAGACCCCGGCGCAGGCCGCCCGGTTCATGGAGGAGACCAAGAAGGCGGGCCTGCTGGCGGGCAAGGGCGGCCTGTACGGCACGGCCATCCGCATGGCCCCGCCCCTCACGCTCACCGTGGAGGAGGCCACCGAGGGCCTGGGCATCATCGTCACCGCCCTGGAAACGATCAACGCGGAGGCTGCGGCGCAGTGAAGCACGTCAAGCACTGGATCGACGGGGCTCTCGCGGACGGCGACCCCGCCCGTACCTCTGAGCTCTTCAACCCGGCCACCGGCGAGGTGAGCGGGCACGTCGCGCTGGCCTCGGCCGCCGACGTGGACGCGGCCGTCGCGGCGGCCGCCGCCGCGTTCCCCGCCTGGCGGGACGCGTCGCTGACCAAGCGGGCGGGCGTGCTGTTCCGCTTCCGCGAGCTGATGCACGCCCACCGCGACGAGCTGGCCGCGCTCATCTCCGCCGAGCACGGCAAGGTGCACTCCGACGCGCTCGGCGAGGTGGCCCGCGGGCTGGAGGTCGTGGAGTTCGCCTGCGGCATCCCCCACCTGCTCAAGGGCGGCTTCTCCGAGGGCGTCTCGACCCGGGTGGACTCCTACTCGATCAGGCAGCCGCTGGGCGTGGTGGCCGGCATCACGCCGTTCAACTTCCCGGCCATGGTGCCGATGTGGATGTACCCGATCGCGATCGCCTGCGGCAACGCGTTCGTGCTCAAGCCGTCCGAGCGCGACCCGTCGGCCTCGCTGCTCATGGCGCGGCTGTGGCAGGAGGCCGGGCTGCCCGACGGCGTGTTCAACGTCGTGCAGGGCGACAAGGCGAGCGTGGACCGGCTGCTGGAGCACCCCGACGTGCGCGCCGTGTCGTTCGTCGGCTCCACCCCCATCGCCCGGTACGTCTACGAGACCGGCACCCGGCACGGCAAGCGGGTGCAGGCGCTCGGCGGCGCCAAGAACCACATGCTCGTCCTGCCCGACGCCGACCTCGACCTGGTCGCCGACTCGGCCGTGTCGGCGGGCTTCGGCTCGGCCGGCGAGCGGTGCATGGCCATCTCCGTCGTGCTGGCCGTCGACCCGATCGGCGACGAGCTCGTCGAGAAGATCGTCGAGCGGGTCGGCAAGCTGACCGTCGGCCCCGGCGACGACCCCAGGTCCGAGATGGGGCCGCTGGTCACCGCGGCGCACCGCGACAAGGTGGCCTCCTACCTCGACCTGGGCGTCGAGGAGGGCGCCAAGCTGGTCGTGGACGGCCGCGAGACGCCCGTGCTGGGCGGTGGCACGGCCGCGCGCACGCCCGGCTTCTGGCTCGGCCCGACCGTGCTCGACCACGTGCCGGCTGGCTCCCGCACGCACACCGAGGAGATCTTCGGCCCGGTGCTGTCGATCGTGCGCGTCTCCTCCTACGAGGAGGGCCTCCAGGTGATCAACGGCGGCATGTACGGCAACGGCACCGCCATCTTCACCAACGACGGCGGCGCCGCCCGGCGCTTCCAGAACGAGGTCGAGGTCGGCATGGTCGGCATCAACGTGCCGATCCCGGTGCCGATGGCCTTCTACAGCTTCGGCGGCTGGAAGGACTCGCTCTTCGGCGACACGCACGTGCACGGCGCCGAGGGCGTGCACTTCTACACCCGCGGCAAGGTCGTCACCTCGCGCTGGCTCGACCCCTCGCACGGCGGCGTGAACCTGGGCTTCCCCACGAACGGGTAAGCGGCGATCCCGGCCGGGACGGGACCGGCGCCCCTCGCGGTCCCGTCCCCGGTAAGCTCCAGCAGACGGACAAGGGGGGACAACGTGAATCGCCGCCGTGCATACGCCGTGGCGCTCGCCGCGACGGCGCTGGTCTCCGGCGTGGGCGCGGCCCGGCCCGCGCCGAGCCCGACTCCCACGCCGACCCCTTCGCCCACCGCCTCCCAGAGCGACGGCACGCTGCACATCCTCACCTACCGCGGCTACGCCGAATACGGCGGCGTCAGCCCCAAGGTCAACTGGGTCGGCACCTTCGAGAAGGAGACCGGCTGCCGCATCGCCCGCCTCGACGCCGTGCAGACGGCCGAGGAGATGGAGAGCAGGCTCGGCCAGCGGCCCTACGACCTGGTCACCGCCGGGCCCGCGCTGGCCGGCCGGCTCATCGAGGCCAAGCAGGTGCAGCCCATCGACCCGGCCAAGGTCGGCGACTACAAGAGCCTCGACGAGCGCTTCCGCGACATGACCACGGTGTCGGGCAAGTCCTACGGGGTGCCCTACCTGTGGGCCTACCACGAGTTCGTGCACGACTCCTCGAAGGTTCGGGGCGGCGGCGTGGCCCAGGTCTTCGCCTCCGACCGGGCGGCGCTCAAGGACAGCCCGCTGACGATCGCCGACGCGGCCCTGGCCGAGGGGTCGGCGAAGGAGCCGTACGAGCTGAGCGAGGCCGAGCTGGGCGAGGTCATGACGCTGCTGGGCCGCAACCGGGAGCGGGTCTACTGGCGCAACCCGGTCGACCTGGTCAAGGGCTTCGCCACCGGCAGGCTCGACTACGCCCAGGTCACCCCCTATCACCGGCTGCTGCTGCAGAAGGCCGGCCTGCCGATCGAGACCGTCCCGGCGCGCAGGACCACCGGCTGGCTCGACTCCTGGATGCTGGGCGCCAACGTCGCCGACACCACCTGCGCCTACCGGTGGATCAACTGGGTGACCGCGGCCGACGCCCAGCGCGACGCGGCGGCCTGGACGGGCATGGCGCCGGCCAACGCCAAGGCGTGCAAGGGGCGGGCCAGGGAGATGTGCCGGACCTACGGGATGGGGGAGGACAAACGGCTCGACCGCGTGGAGTTCGCGGTACGGCCCCCCGGGGATTGCCGGGCGGAAGACGGGGAATGCACCGACTACGCCACCTGGACGAAGAGGTGGCACGAGCTCGTCAAGTGAGCGGGAGCGCCGGACCGACGTGAGCGCGCCGCCGGCCCGCCCATCTGCCCGGCCGGGCCCGGCCCGCCGGAGGCGTCCCGCGCCTTTCCCCGTGCCGGGCGCCGCCGCCCTCCGGGAGCGGCGGCCGGGTCAGCGCGACGGGAAGGCCACCACGGTGGCCATGGGAGCGGGCAGGAGCGCCTCGGCGCAGTCGGCGCAGGCCAGAACGGCGGCGTCGTCGGGCAGCCGGCCCACCCGCACGCGCGGGCGCGGCCACCGCTTGTGGCAGACGACGCAGGCGTCGCCGTCGCGCTGGGCCGAAGTCAGGCCCTCAGGGTCGAACGTCAACATACTCCGCGCCGTTCTGGTCGGACCCCAGTTCATCACGCTCCCAGTGGCCATCGCCCCTCCGTACGTCGGAACCGTTATAACCCTGACCGCGGCCGTGAGCGTCTAGCTGAGCGTCAAGTCAGGGTGAATTCTCTACCCGAGTGAGGGCGTTTACACCACAAAAACGGGCATCCAGCGCAAGCTGGATGCCCGTTTCGTAGGGTTTGTCTAGAGCTCGGCGATCGCCTTCTCCAGGATGCCCAGGCCCTCCTCCAGCAGGTGCTCGGGCATGACCAGCGGGGGCAGGAAGCGCAGCACGTTGCCGTACGTGCCGGCCGTCAGCACCAGCAGCCCCTCCGCGTGGCAGCGCTTGACGACCGCCTGCACGGCGGTCGGGTTCGGCTCCTTGGTGCCCGGCTCGACCAGCTCGATCGCGATCATCGCGCCGCGCCCGCGCACGTCGCCGATCACGCCGAAGCGCTCCTTGAGCGCCTCCAGCCGGGGCAGCATGATCTCGCCGATCCGGCGCGCCCGGGCGACCAGGTCCTCCTCCTCGATGGTCTCCAGCACGCCGAGGGCGGCCTCGCAGGCCAGGGGGTTGCCGCCGTACGTGCCGCCGAGGCCGCCGACGTGCACCTTGTCCATGAGTTCCGCGCGCCCGGTCACCGCCGCCAGCGGCAGGCCGCCCGCGATGCCCTTGGCGGTGGTGATGATGTCCGGCACCACGCCCTCGTCCTCGCAGGCGAACAGCGTCCCCGTGCGCGCGAAGCCCGTCTGCACCTCGTCGGCCACGAACACGATCCCGTTGGCCCGGCAGAACTCCGCGATGCGCGGCAGGAAGCCCCTGGCCGGCACGATGAACCCGCCCTCGCCCGCGATCGGCTCGATCACCACGGCGGCCACGTTCCCCGCGCCGATCTGCTTGGTGATCAGGTCGATGGCCTGCTCGGCGGCCTCCTCGGCGCAGTTCTCCGGCCCCGTCGGCCAGCGGAACGGGTAGGCCAGCGGCACCCGGTACACCTCCGGCGCGAACGGGCCGAACCCCTGCTTGTACGGCATGTTCTTGGCCGTGAGCGTCATCGTCAGCAGCGTGCGCCCGTGGTAGCCGTGGTCGAACACCACGACGCCCTGCCGCCCGGTCGCGTGCCTGGCGATCTTGACCGCGTTCTCCACGGCCTCCGCGCCGGAGTTCACCAGGAACGTGCGCTTCTCGTGGTCGCCCGGGGTCAGCTCGTTGAGCCTCTCGCACACCCGCACGTACGACTCGTACGGCGTGACCATGAAACACGTGTGGGTGAAGTCGGCGGCCTGCCGCTGGACGCGCTCGACGACCCTGGGGGCGGAGTTGCCCACGTTGGTCACCGCGATGCCGGAGCCGAAGTCGATCAGCGCGTTCCCGTCGGCGTCCTCGACCACCCCGCCGCCCGCGCGGGTGACGAAGACCGGCAGCGTGGTGCCGATGCCGGGCGGGACGGCGGCCTGCTTGCGGGCCAGCAGCTCCTGGGACTTGGGGCCGGGGATCGCGGTCACGACGCGCCGCTCCTGGGGAATGCTCATGCTCAGACGCTACGGCGGCCTCCCACCTGCGCCGATACGTCGATATGTCACACTGGGAGCACCTGTCTTTGCCGGAATGGACAAATCTCGCATGCCGCCTTCGCTCCAGACCGTCGCGCGCCGCATGAACCTCCGGCCGGTCGCCGGGACCTCCGACCCCGGGGCGCTGGCGGCGGCGGTGCGCTGGGTGGCGGTCAGCGAGCTGGCCGACCCGACCCCCTACCTGGAGGGCGGGGAGCTGCTGCTCACCACCGGCCTGCGCCTGGAGGGCGACCTGACGGGCTACGTGGCCCGCCTGGTGCGCCGGGGCGTGGCCGGGCTGGGCTTCGGGGTCGGCGTCTCCCACGAGGAGATCCCGCCCGCGCTCGTCGAGGCGGCGCGGGCGGCCGGGCTGCCGCTGCTGGAGGTGCCGCGCGAGACGCCGTTCATCGCCGTCGGCAAGGCGGTCAGCGAGCTGCTGGCCGCCGAGCAGTACGAGGAGATCAGCCGCGCCTTCGCCGCCCAGGGCCGCCTGACGCGGGCCGCGCTGCGGCCGGAGGGCACGCACGCGGTCATCGACCGGCTGGCCACGGAGGTCGGCGGCTGGGCGGCGCTGCTGGAGGAGTCGGGCGAGGTCCGGCACGCCACCAGCGGGGCCAGGACGGAGGCGGTGGCCGCCGAGCTGGCCCGCCGCCGCGGCCGGCCCGTCGAGCCCCCGGCCAGCCTGGCGCTGTCCGCGCCCGGCGAGCACATCGTCGTGCAGCCGCTGGGCGGCGGCGGGGCGCGCCCGCGCGGGTTCTTCGCCGTCGGGTCCATGCGGCCCTTCTCGCCCGTCACCCACACCGTGATCAACGCCGCGGGCTCGCTGCTGACGCTGGCCATGGAGCAGGGCAGGACGCGGCTGGCCGCCGAGCGGCGGGTCCGCGCCGCCGTGCTGGAGCTGCTGCTGGCGGGGGAGGGGGCGCGGGCCCGCGCCGTGCTGGGGGCGCTGGGCGCGCGGCTGCCCGAGGAGCCGCTGGTCGTGCTCGCGGCCGGTCCCGAGGCCATGGACGCCCTGGAGCCCCGCGCCTTCACCGCCCAGCCCGCCTCGGGGGCCTGCGGCGCTTCGGGCGCTTCCGGCGCTTCCGGAGCTCCCGGCGCGTCCGGCGCCGGCGGGACGGTCGTCGCGCTCGTGGCGGAGGGCGCGGCCGAGGGCGTGGCCGAGGAGGTGGCGGCGGGGGCCGCGGCTCCGGTGGGTCTGAGCCTGCCGTCCCGTTACGACGCCCTGCGCCACGCGCTCGACCAGGCCGGCCGCGCCCTGGAAGCCGCGCGCGACCGGGCCGGCACGAGAGGCGCGGGCGCGGGGAACGGCGGCATGGGAGGTGACGGCGCGGGAGGTGACGGCGCGGGGAGTGACGGCACGGGGCGCGGCAGGGCGACGGGAGCGGGCGGCGGCGGTGCCGGAAGGGTCGTCAGGTTCGGGGAACTGGCCGGGCAGGGGTTGCTGGGGCTGCTCGACCCGGCCGCCGCCCAGGCGTTCTCGGCCGCGATCCTGGCCCCGCTGACCACGTACGGCTCGCGGGCCGACCTCGTCGGGTCGCTGCGCGCGTACCTGGACAGCAACGGCCACTGGGACGCGGCGGCGCAGCGGCTGGGCGTGCACCGCCACACCCTGCGCTACCGCATGAGACGCGTCGCCGACCTGCTCGGCCGCGACCTCGACGACCCCGGCGTGCGCGCGGAGCTGTGGCTGGCGCTGCAGGCGGCCCGGGCTATCCCTGCTTCTCCACCAGATAGCAGGAGATAGTCGCCATCGTCACCGCCTCGTAGGTGCGCCCGTCGCGCAGGTGCCCGGCGCGCTCCAGGCTGATCGCCCCCTGCGCCGCCGCCCAGAGCGCGTCGGCGATCTTGCGGGGCTGGGTCGGGACCAGGTAGCCGGCCGAGATGCAGTCGGCGATGACGCGGTCGAGGATGTTGAGCGCCGCGCGGGCCAGCGTCCTGGCGCGCTCGCTGGGCTCGAAGCCGGGGATCGCGCGCTCGAACATCAGGCTGTAGTAGCCCGGCTCGGACAGGCACGCGTGCCGGTAGGCCGGGCCGAGCGCCGTCAGGTGCTCCAGCGGATTGCGGCGCTGCGGCACGGCCTCCAGGATGCGGCGGAAGCGCTCGAACCCCTCCAGATAGAGCGCCTCCGCCAGCCCTTCCCGGTTGCCGAACATCGTGTAGATCACGGTCGTCGTGCAGCCCGCCTCGGCGGCGATCCTGCGCATGGTCAGGCTGTCGGGCCCGTCCGTCCGCAGCAGGTTGACGGCGACGTCGAGGAGGCGCGAGCGCAGCTCGTCGTGCCCGGCGCGCTCACCCATGAGGTAGGCGCCCTGGAGGCCCAGAGGCGCCGAGGTCATGAGACCTCCCTGGTGGCCAGGGAACCAAGCGTCCTGGTGACCTCACGTTGTTCGGTCACGGGGCCCACGCCTTTCTGATCGGGGGCCCGCCGCGCTGGAGACCCGCATCGATGACTTAGCCATAGCGGAGATCGCTCAAACCACTCCGCATGGTAAACATCCCGAATTGGGTCTACTTCTGTTACATCATGGGTATACAACGGGGCTTGTACTTAACGGTGAGCCCTCATGAGGCTGTTGTGCATCGTGGTGTAAATCCCCATGCCACCGCTTGGCATAACGTCGGAGGCATGGACGTGCGTACCTTCTGGCTGGCCGGCCGCGCCGCGACCGGGGACACCGAGCTCACTGTCACCAACCCCCATGACGGCCGTGAGGTCGGCCGGCACTCCGTGCCGGCAGACGCCCAGATCGAGGAGGCCGTCGCGGCCGCCCACGCGGTGTCCGCGCAGGCCGCCGCGCTGCCCGTGCACGTACGCGCCGAGGCCCTGGCGCACGTCTCGCGCCGGATCGCCGAGCGGGCCGAGGAGATCGCCCGGCTGATCACGGCCGAGAACGGCAAGCCGATCCTGTGGGCCCGGGGCGAGGTCGCGCGCGCCGTGGCCACCTTCCGGTTCGCCGCCGAGGAGACCCGGCGCTGGTCCGGCGGCGTGCAGCGGCTCGACACCGAGCCCGCGGCGGCCGGCCGCCTGGCCTACGTCTCCCGCGTGCCCCGCGGGCCCGTGCTGGCGATCACCCCGTTCAACTTCCCGCTGAACCTCGTCGCCCACAAGGTCGCCCCCGCCATCGCCGTCGGCGCGCCCGTCATCGTCAAGCCCGCGCCCGCCACCCCGCTCTCCTCGCTGCTGCTCGGCGAGATCCTGGCCGAGACCGAGCTGCCCGAGGGCATGTTCTCGGTGCTGCCGATCGAGAACGAGCGCGCCTCCGGCCTGGTGCTCGACCCCCGGCTGCCGGTGGTGTCGTTCACGGGCTCGGCCCCCGTCGGCTACGCCATCGCCGACCAGGTGCCGCGCAAGCACGTCACGCTGGAGCTGGGAGGCAACGCGGCGGCCGTCGTGCTGGCCGACGCCGACCTCGACTGGGCGGCCCAGCGCGTCGCCCTCTACTCCAACTACCAGGCCGGCCAGAGCTGCATCGCCGTGCAGCGCGTGATCGTCGAGCGGCCGGTCTACGACGCGTTCGTCGAGCGCCTGCTGCCCGCCGTGTCCGCCCTCGTCACCGGCGACCCCGCCGACGAGAAGACCCAGGTGGGCCCGCTCGTCTCCGAGGCCGCCGCCGAGCGGGTCGAGCAGTGGGTCCAGGAGGCCGTCGCCGCCGGGGCCAAGGTGCTGGCCGGCGGCACCAGGCAGGGCGCGACGATCGCGCCGACCGTGCTCGCCGACGTGCCGCACGACGCCAAGGTGGCGTGCGAGGAGGTCTTCGGGCCCGTCATGATCCTGCAGCCGGCCGCCTCGATCGACGAGGCGTACGCGATGGTCAACGACTCCAGGTACGGGCTGCAGGCCGGGGTGTTCACGCGGTCGCTGGACGCCGCCTTCCGCGCCAACCGGGAGCTGGAGGTGGGCGGCGTGATCATCGGTGACGTGCCGTCGTACCGGGCCGACCAGATGCCGTACGGCGGGGTCAAGGACTCGGGGATCGGGCGCGAGGGGCTGCACTCGGCGATGGAGGACCTGACGTACGAGAAGGTCATGGTCCTGACCGGGCTGACCCTCTGACCCCTTCGGCGGACCTCCGGCGGCGGGCGGGCGCGCGGGCGCCCGCCGCTAGGCCTTCTGGGCCGTCTCGAACAGCGCCTTGACCGAGTCGCCGAAGTACGGGCCGTACATCGTGCGCTTGTCGTCGCTGTACTTGAAGCTGCTCAGCGACGTGATCGTGCCCTTGCCGGTGGTCGTGTCGAACGAGGTCATCCACGGGCCGCCGCTGGAGCCCGCCGTCATGTCGCAGCCCAGGCCCTGGTCGCGGGTCTGGCCGTGCGGGTCCTTCTTCAGCCGCCCGGCGCAGTAGACCAGGTGGCCCCCGTCGTACGGCGGGTCGGCGGGATAGCCGAAGCCGAACGCCTGCCCGCCCCTCCTGGCGTTGAACGCGATCTCCTGCGTGCCCACCACGTCGGCCACGTGCCTGCCGCGCGAGGTGGCCAGGGCGACCATGCCGACGTCGTAGTTGTCGTCGCCGCTGCGCGACCAGGGGCCGGTGACGAACATGCGGCGGGCGGTGTACTGGCCGTACGGGTGGGGCCCGTTCGTCCCGTACCCCGGGACGAACGTCCAGTTCGCCGCCCACTCGCCCACGCCGTCCTTCACGCAGTGGCCGGCGGTGACCACGACGTCCTTGTTCGCGCTGCGGATCGTGCTGGCCGAGCAGACGAAGTCGTTGCCCGCCACGGTCAGGAACACCCGGCCCGTGGTCCTGGCCACCAGGCCGCCGGTGATCCAGCGGGAGCCGACCGTGCTGGTGCGCGGTCGGCCGGCGGACAGGTGGCGCGGGGAGCCGGTCAGCCGGGGCGGGATCGACAGGAGCGCTTTCCCTCCCGACAGGTCGGGGGTGGCCCGCACGCCGTCCCGCCCCGCCACGCCGTCCAGCAACCTGCCGCCGGTCTTCACGAGGCCGGGCAGGTCGAGCGGCACGGCCCTGGCCATGCGTTCCGGCGTCCAGTAGGCGAGCACGCGCTGCTGGTCGGCGCCCGTGCGGGCGGCGACGTGCTCGACCACGTCGAGGCGCCGGACGTGCGGGGCCGGGGCGACGGCCGGCGGGTCGGCCTGCTGGCGGACGGGAACCGCGCCGAGGAGTGCGGGCCCGATCAGCCCGGCCAGGAGCGGAGCGGCCGCAAGCAGGGGGGTGCTCAAGGTCATGTCCCCCGAGTGTGCACCACGAGATGTGTTCTTGTGACTACTTTCGGTGAATTACTCGCCAGTCCCGAGCGCGCCGGACAGCGGGGAGAATGGACACGTGCATGAACAGACCCTCCGCTCCGTCGTGGTGCTCGGCTCCACCGGTTCGATCGGCACCCAGGCCCTCGATGTCATCGCCGCCAATCCGGGCGGCTTCAAGGTCGCCGGGCTGGCGGCGGGGGGCGGCCGGGTCGAGCTGCTGGCCAGGCAGGCGGCGGAGTTCGGGGTGGAGGCCGTGGCGGTGGCCGACGCCTCGGCCGTACCGGCGCTGAAGGAGGCGCTGGCGGCGCACGGCGCGCGGCCGGTCGTGCTGGGCGGCCCCGACGGGGTTGCCGAGGTGGCCGGCTGGCCGTGCGACACGGTGCTCAACGGCATCACCGGCGCGCTGGGCCTGACCTCCACGCTCGTCGCGCTCGAGGCGGGCCGGACCCTCGCGCTGGCCAACAAGGAGTCGCTGATCATCGGCGGGCCGCTGGTGAAGCGGCTGGCCGGGCCGGGGCAGATCCTGCCGGTCGACTCCGAGCACTCGGCCCTGCAGCAGTGCCTGTGGGCCGCCGGTCCCGGCGGTCACGACCCCTCGCGGGTCAGGCGGCTCGTGGTCACCGCCAGCGGGGGGCCGTTCAGGGGCATGAAGCGGGCCGACATGGCCGACGTCACGCCGGAGATGGCGCTGGCCCACCCCACCTGGTCGATGGGCCCGTACATCACGATCAACTCCGCGACCCTGGTCAACAAGGGGCTGGAGGTGATCGAGGCGCACCTGCTGTTCGACCTCGGGTTCGACCGCATCGAGGTCGTGGTGCACCCCCAGTCGATCATCCACTCCATGGTCGAATACGTCGACGGCTCCACGATGGCGCAGGCCAGCCCGCCCGACATGCGGCTGCCGATCGCCCTCGCGCTCGGCCACCCCGGGCGCGTCCCCGGCGCCGCGCGGCCGATCGACTGGACCAGGGCGCACACGTGGACGTTCGAGCCCCTCGACGACACGGCCTTCCCGGCGGTCGCCCTGGCCAGGCACGTCGGCGGCGCGGGCGGCACCGCGCCGGCCGTCTACAACGCGGCCAACGAGGTGTGCCTGGACGCGTTCATCGCGGGCGGGCTGCCGTTCCTGGGCATCGTCGACACCGTGGCCAAGGTCGTCGAGGAGCACCAGGTGACCCCCGCCGACTCCATCGAAGAGGTGCTGGCGGCCGACGCCTGGGCACGCGCCCGTGCGGCCGAACTCACAGCCGGGCAGTCCCGCTAGCTACCTAGACTGAAAGCGTCGTCACAGTAAGGGTTGAAATGTCTCCTGTAGCTCTCGGCATCCCGACGGTCCGCCCCAAGCCGCTCGCCGAACGCCGCCACTCCCGCCAGATCATGGTCGGCAGCGTGCCCGTGGGCGGCGACGCCCCCGTGTCGGTGCAGTCGATGACGACGACGGTGACCGCCGACGTCAACGCCACCCTGCAGCAGATCGCCGAGCTGACGGCGTCCGGCTGCCAGATCGTCCGGGTGGCCGTGCCGTCCCAGGACGACGCCGACGCGCTGCCGATCATCGCCAAGAAGTCGCAGATCCCCGTCATCGCCGACATCCACTTCCAGCCGAAGTACGTCTTCGCCGCCATCGACGCGGGTTGCGCGGCCGTCCGGGTCAACCCCGGCAACATCAAGAAGTTCGACGACAAGGTCGGCGAGATCGCCCGGGCGGCGGCCGACGCCGGCGTGCCGATCCGCATCGGCGTCAACGCCGGCTCCCTCGACCCGCGCCTGCTCCAGAAATACGGCAAGGCCACCCCCGAGGCCCTGGTCGAGTCCGCGCTGTGGGAGTGCTCGCTCTTCGAGGAGCACGGCTTCCGCGACATCAAGATCTCGGTCAAGCACAACGACCCGGTCGTGATGATCAACGCCTACCGCCTGCTGGCCGCCAAGTGCGACTACCCCCTCCACCTGGGCGTCACCGAGGCCGGCCCCGCCTTCCAGGGCACGATCAAGTCCGCCGTCGCCTTCGGCGCCCTGCTCGCCGAGGGCATCGGCGACACCATCCGCGTCTCCCTGTCGGCCCCTCCGGTCGAGGAGGTCAAGGTCGGCACCCAGATCCTGGAGTCGCTCGGCCTGCGCGAGCGCGGCCTGGAGATCGTCTCCTGCCCGTCGTGCGGGCGGGCCCAGGTCGACGTCTACACCCTGGCCGAGCAGGTTCAGGCGGGCCTGGAGGGCATGAAGGTGCCGCTGCGGGTGGCCGTCATGGGCTGCGTCGTCAACGGCCCCGGCGAGGCCCGCGAGGCCGACCTCGGGGTGGCCTCGGGCAACGGCAAGGGCCAGATCTTCGTCAAGGGCGAGGTCATCAAGACCGTGCCGGAGTCGCAGATCGTCGAGACGCTGATCGAGGAGGCGCTGCGCCTGGCCGACGAGATGGGCGTCGAGGTCGACCTCGACGACGACACCCCCGGCCCCACCGTCACGGTCGCCTGACCCCTTCCCGGAGCGGCCCGAACCCGGTTCCCACCCCTGCCGCCGTCATCGTCACCCTCCGCCCTCTGCTCTGATCGGCTTGACCGTGGTTGACCTCAACTGTGGTTGAGATTGCAGGATGAGGGCCTGGGCCCGTTCTGGGTCGGCATCCGCCCGTTCCGGGCGGGTGGGTGGAGATCTGTCGTGCGACGGCCGGGGGCTTTGATGAGGGTGGAGATCTACGCCGATGTGTTGTGCCCGTGGTGCTACATCGGCAAGAGGCGGCTGGACGCGGCGCTGGCGCGGGTCGACGGCCGTGACGGTGTGGAGATCGTGTGGCGGGCGTACGAGCTCGCTCCCGGCGAGGGCAGGGTGCCCGGTCCGACGGCGGCCGAGGCGATGGCCGGGTGGTGGGGTGAGCAGGCGCCGGCCCGCGTCGCGCGGATCCGGTCCCTGGGGGCGGCCGAAGGGCTGGAGCTGAACCTGGACCGGGCGCGGCCGGTCAACACCTTCGACGCGCATCGGCTGGGCAAGCTGGCCGCCGAGCTCGGTCTGGGTGATCAGATGATGGAGCGGCTGCTGCACGCGTACCACACCGAGGGGCTCAACGTGGCGGACCCGCGGGTGCTGGAGGCGCTCGGCGGGGAGGCCGGGGTGGACGCCGGGCGGGTGCGCGGCGTGCTGGCCGGTGACGAGTACGCGGCGGAGGTCCGGGAGGACCGGCGTCGCGGCGCCGAGTCCGGGGTCACCGGTGTGCCGTCCCTGGTGATCGACGGCCGGCCGCCGGTCCCCGGGGTGCAGCCCGTCGCGGACCTGCACCGCCTGCTGGAGGACGGCCTGCGCGCGGCGCGAGCGGCGTCCGCGGCCGGCTGATCTGCCTGGCCGGAGTGCTGGAGGACGGCCTGCGCGCGGCGCGTACGGCGTCCCCGGCGGGCTGATCTGCCCGCCACGCCGGGTGCCGGAGGACGGCCCTGGTGGATCGATCTGCCGGGCCGGTCAGGGTGGACGCCTTGGACCGGTGGGGGCGGGTTTCGGTCGTTGCATGACTTCTTGTGGAAGGGATCGCATTTTCGATGGACATCGGTATCGGGCTGCCCGGGCATGCTCCTTGGACCGACGGCAGGGCGCTGGTGGAGTGGGCGCGCAGGGCGGAGGCGCGCGGGTTCTCCACCCTCAGCGTCAGCGACCGCCTGGCGTGGAGGACGCCGGAGCCGCTGATCGCGCTGGCCGCCGCGGCGGGCGCGACCTCCCGCATCCGGCTGCTGACCAGCGTGCTCCTCGCGCCCCTGCGGGCCAACCACGCGCTGTTCGCCAAGGCCGTCACCACGCTGGACCAGGTCGCCGGCCCCGGCCGGCTGCGGCTGGGGCTCGCCCCCGGGGTCAGGGAGGACGACTTCGTCCTCGGCGGGGTCGACTACGGCAGCCGGGGTGAGCGGTTCGACCGGCTGCTGGAGCGGCTCGCGGCGATCTCGGCCGGCGGCGACCCGGTCGGCCCGCCGCCGGCCACCCCGGGCGGGCCCGAGTTGCTGTTCGGCGGCACCTCCAAGGCGGCCCTGCGCCGCATCGCCGCACACGGGACGGGCTGGATCGCGGGGGACGCGACCGTCCAGGACGTGGTGGACTTCGCCCCCGAGCTCCGGCGTGCCTGGACCGAGGCGGGCCGGGCCGGTTCGCCGCGCGTAGTGGCCTCGGTGATGTACGCGCTGGGCCCCGGCGCCGAGCAGGCGGTGTCGGCCGCCATCGGCCCCTATTACGCCTTCGCCGGCGAGGAGTTCGCGAACTACGGCATCTCCATCGCCTACACCGCACCGGAGCGGATCAAGGACGCGATCGCCGACTTCGAGCGGATCGGCTGCGACGAGCTGATCTTCATGGGCAACGACCCCGATCCCGCCCAGGTGGATCTCCTGGCCGACACGATCGGGCTCTGACCCGGGAAACGGCGCCCCTCCGGCTCGGACGGCGATTCCCGCTCCGGCGGTGACCCGGCCCGGACGGCGACCCCGGCTCCGGCGGTGACCCGGCTCCGACGGGCCTCTCGTGACCCAGGCGTGATTACGCTCTGCCATGGGAAGCTTACAGAACGGCAAGCATTTCCCCATACCCAGCGTCATGGCGTGGCTGCTCGCGGGAGCATCTCAAGGCCTATGACAAGGAAGGGGACCGGGTGAAGCGGGTAGTGGGGGTTGTCGCCGGACTGGTGGTGCTCATCGCCGGAGTGGCGGGCGTGGATGGGGCGGCGGTGGCCGAGCGGGAGGCGCCGGCGCGGGTCGTGTGGGGCGCCTGCCCGAAGGTGGCGGGGAAGACCGCGTCGGCGGCGCTGGAGTGCGCCACCGTACGCGTGCCGCTCGACTACCGCGAGCCCACCGGGCAGTCCATCAAGATCGCGCTCAACCGGGTCAAGGCGAAGGTCTCCCGGGACGCCGGCCATCTGGGCACGCTGCTGGTCAATCCCGGCGGGCCGGGGTCGTCGGGGCGGGACCTGACCGAGTTCGTGGCCACGACGCTGCCCGACGACGTGGCCGAGCGCTATGACGTCGTCGGGTTCGACCCGCGCGGCGTCGGCGGCAGCGAGCCGGCCGTGCGCTGCGTGGACCCGGCCACCTACTACAAGCCGCCCCGGCCCGACGCGGTGCCGCGCCGGCCCGGGGACGAGAGGGTGCTGCTCGCGCGGGCCGCCGCGTACGCCTCGCGCTGCGGGCAGCTCTGGGGGTGGCTGCTGCCCCACCTCACCACCGAGAACTCCGCCAGGGACATGGACCGGGTGCGCGCCGCCCTCGGTGAGGAGAAGATCAGCTACCTCGGCTACTCGTACGGCACCTACCTCGGCGCCGTCTACGCCACCCTGTTCCCCCAGCGGGTCAAGCGCATGGTCATGGACAGCAGCGTCGATCCGACCGGCGTCTGGTACGCCTCGAACCTCAAGCAGGACCGCTCCTTCGAGCGCCGCCACCGGCAGTTCCTGTCCTGGACGGCCAGGCACCACGACGTCTACAAGCTGGGCGCCACCCTCAAGCAGACGTCGTTCGCCTACTACGCGATGCGCGACCGGCTGCGCACCCGGCCGGCGGCCGGGATCGTGGGGCCGAGCGAGCTCGACGACACCTTCACCGTGGCGGGCTACAGCGACAAGGTCTGGCCCCAGTTCGCCCAGGCGTGGTCGTCGTACGTGCGCGAGGGCGACACCAAGGGGCTCATCGAGATCTACGACAAGCACGGCAAGAACGACGCCGAGGACGAGAACGGGTACGCCGTCTACCTCGGCGTCCAGTGCCGTGACGCGCGCTGGCCGCGCGAGTGGTCCAAGTGGCGGGCGGACATGACCGCGATGCACCGTCGCGCGCCGTTCCTGACCTGGCCGAACGCCTGGTTCAACGCCCCCTGCGCCTTCTGGCCGGTGCGCGGCGGCACGCCGGTGCGGGTGCACGCGTCGCCGAAGCTGCCGCCGTTCCTCATGCTGCAGTCCAAGGACGACGCCGCCACGCCGTACGAGGGGGCGCTGCAGATGGCCAAGCTCTTCCCCCGGGCCCGGATGGTGCTCGACAAGGGGGGCAACCACGGCGTGTCGCTGTCGGGCAACACGTGCCTGGACCGGCATCTGGCCGCGTACCTGAGGGACGGCTCGCTGCCGAGGCGGAACGCGGTGTGCGCCGCGGCGCCCGAGCCCCGGCCGGCCGCGCGGATCACGCCGGAGGCGGCGCCGCAGGCCCGGACGCCGCAGACCTCGAAGACCTCGCCGACCTCGCCGCTGTCGCAGGCGGGTGATCTGCTCGGCGTCCTGGGCGTGCTCCAAGGGCTGCTTCCCCGCTGAGCGGCCGCCGGGCGCGGCTGTGTCCCGGCGGGCGGAAGGGGCGCGGGGGGAATGGCGGAGGGGCGGGACATAACAGGTCGCACTCATTTCTGACCTGATGTTGTCAACGGCCGAGGCTTTTCGCGGACTTCGGTGCCCCTTCGCGTAGTCTGACCATGTGATGCTGCGTACATCGGCGTCGCGCGTGCTCGACGACAACGACCGGGACGAAGTTCTCGCCCTGCTGGACTCCGATCCGGTCGCCAACGTCTTCGTCGCCTCCCGGGTGCGGGCCGTCGGTCTCAACCCGGCGAGGCTGGGCGGGCAGATGTGGGGGTTCGGGCCGCGCGGTGGCCTCGTGTCACTCTGTTACGCCGGGGCCAACATGGTGCCGGTCAACGCCGGTCCCGAAGCCGTGCACGCCTTCGCCGACCGCGCGCGCAAGCAGGGGCGGCGCTGCTCGTCCATCGTGGGCCCGGTCGACGCGGTGTCCCTGCTGTGGGAGCGGCTGGAGCCGCACTGGGGGCGGGCGCGGGCGATCCGCTGGGCGCAGCCCGTCATGGCCACCTCCAGCAAGCCGCCGGTGCCGGCCGACCCGATGGTGCGCCGGGTGCGGCCGGAGGAGTTCGACATCCTGCTGCCGGCGTGCGTGGCCATGTTCACCGAGGAGGTCGGCGTCTCGCCCAACCTCGGCGACGGCGGCGCCCTCTACCGGACGCGGGTGGCCGAGCTCATCCGCATCGGGCGGTCGTACGCGCGCATCGATGACGGGCGGGTGGTGTTCAAGGCCGAGGTGGGCGCCGTGACGCCGCAGGCCTGCCAGATCCAGGGCGTCTGGGTGGCGCCCGAGCTGCGCGGCAAGGGGCACGCGGTGGCGGGGATGGCCGCCGTGGTGGAGGCCGCGATGAGCTGCTTCGCGCCCGTCGTGACCCTCTACGTCAACGACTTCAACCACGCGGCCCGCGCGGTCTACCGGAAGGTGGGCTTCCACGAGGTCGACACCTTCATGTCGGTGCTGTTCTGACCTCTGACGTTCACGGCTCCGGCGCCTGGCGCCCGGGGCTCTGACACCCGGCGATCGCCGCCCTCCGATCACCCGCACGCCCGCGCCTCCCCGGAGCGGGCGTGCTGCCGCGCACGTTGACAATGCGAATGATTACTCGTATTTTTTTGCGAGTGGCTACTCGCATCAGGAGGAGCCCGCATGGCCGACCCGTTCGTGCGGCTCCGTGTCCTGCCGCCCAGCGCGTGGTGAGCGGCGCGCGCCCTCAGCGGGCGGCCTGCCCGGCGAAGCGCGCGGCCCTCAGGACCTATCAGGGAGGAACTCCATGACCGAGCGGAAAGCCGTCCTCATCACCGGGGCGTCCGGCGGCATCGGCCGGGCGCTGGTCCGGTCACTCGCGGACCGGGGCTACACCGTGTTCGTCGGCGTGCGGGACGGCGGGGAGGGCCTGGCGGACGTGCCGGGGGTGCGCCCGGTGCGGCTGGAGGTGACCGACCCCGACGGCGTCGAGGCCGCCGCCCGGCAGGTCGGGCGGGAGGTGCGCGACTGGGGGCTGGCCGCGGTGATCAACAACGCCGGGGTGATCGTGCAGGGCCCGCTCGAACTGGTGCCCCCGGCGGAGCTGCGCCGCCAGTTCGAGGTCAACACGTTCGGGCCGGCGTTCGTCACCCGGGCGTTCCTGCCGCTGCTGCGGGCGGGCGCGGGCCGGGTGATCAACATCAGCGCGCCGACCGCCAGGCAGCCCATGCCGTTCCTCGCGGCGCTGTCGGGCAGCAAGGCCGCGCTGGCCGCCATGTCCCAGGCCCTGCGCATGGAGCTGGCCGCGTGGGACATCCCGGTCGTGCTCGTCGAGCCGGGCACCACCGCCACCGAGATCTTCGACAAGGCCGGCGCCGCGGCGAAGGCCGCGCTCGCCCTGGCCGAGCCGCACCGGGTCGCCCTCTACGCCGGCCACCTGGCCGCCGTCGAGAAGGCGCTGGCCGGGCAGCGGCCCGGCCCCGTCGAGCCGGTGGCCCGCACGGTGGCCAGGGCGCTGGAGGACCGCAGGCCCAAGCGCCTGTACGTGGTGCCGGGGGACGCCCGCCTGATCAGCCTCCTCACCCGGCTGCCGGTGGCGCTGCGCGAGCGGCTGGTCATCGGCAACCTCGGGCTGGCCGGGGTACGCGCGGGAGACGCCGGATGACCGGGACCGCCTCCGGGAGACGCGAGAGGCCCACCACCCTGCCCGCCACCCAGCCCGCCGCCCTGCCCGCCGCCCTGCCCGCCGCCCTGCCCGCCGCCCTGCCCGCCGCCCTGCCCGCCGCCCTGCCCCCCGCCGCCCGGCCCGCCACCGGAGGCGTGCGATGACCGGGACCGGGACCGTGCTCATCACCGGGGGCACCGGCGGGCTCGGGTACGAGACCGCCGGGCGCCTGGCCGCGGCGCGGCCCGGCTGGACCGTGCTGATCACCGGCAGGGACGCGCGGCGGGCGGACGACGCGGCGCGGCGGCTGTCGGCCGGCAGCGGGGGGCACGTGGTGGGGGCGCGGCTCGACCTGGCCTCCCTGGCGGAGGTGCGGGCGTTCGCCGCGGAACTCCCCGGCAGGGGGCTGCCGCCGCTGCGCGGGATCGTGTGCAACGCCGGCACCCAGGTCGTGCGCGGCATCACGTACACCGAGGACGGGTTCGAGACCACGTTCGCCGTCAACCACCTGGCCCACTTCCTGCTGGTCAACCTGCTGCTGCCGGCCGTGGCCGGCGAGGCGAGGATCGTGTTCGTGGCCAGCGACACGCACGATCCCGCCCGGCGCACCGGCATGCCCGCGCCCCGCTGGGCCGCCCCGGCCGAGCTGGCCAGGTCGCCGCGGGGAGAGTCGCCCCGGGAGGGGAGACGCCGCTACACGACCTCGAAGCTGTGCAACGTGCTGACCGCCTACGAGCTGGCCCGCAGGCGACCCGACCTGCGGGTGAACGCGTTCGACCCGGGGCTCATGCCCGGCACCGGGCTGGCCAGGGACTATTCGCGGCTGCACCTGCTGGCCTGGCGGCACGTGCTGCCCGCGCTGGCCCTGCTGCCCGGGCTCGGCGTCAGGACGGCCGGCCGGTCGGGCGCCGCCCTGGCCGCGCTGGTGGCCGCCCCGCGCTTCGCCGCCGTCACCGGCGCCTACTTCTCGGGCTTGCGCGCCGTGCGCTCCTCGGAGGCGTCGTACTCGCCGGAGCTGGCCGCCGACCTGTGGCGCGGCAGCGCCGAGCTGGCCGGCCTGGAGACGCCCGGCCTGGAGACGCCCGACGTCACCCGGGGACGCGCACGGTGAGCATGGCCACGTCGTCGTCGTTGTCGGCGGGGCGCACGCGGGTGAGCAGCCGGTCGCAGTACGCGCTCACCGGCTGGTCGATCAGCGTGGCGGCCTCGCGGAGCAGCCGGTCCATGCCCTCGTCCAGCGGATGGGTGGGAGACTCGATCAGCCCGTCGGTGTAGAACAGCACCGTGGAGCGCGGCGGCAGCTCGACGACGGCGTCCTCGCGGACCGAGCTCAGGCCGGTGCCCAGCAGCAGGCCGGCCGCCTCCTCCAGGAAGCGGGCGCGCCCGTCGTGCCCGACCAGCAGCGGCGGCGGGTGACCCGCGTTGGTCCAGCGCAGCCGCCAGCCGCCGTCGGCGCGCTCCACGAGGGCGAAGACGGCGGTGGCCATCGTGGTCTCGGTCATGCGCGACACCGCCTGGTCGAGCCGGTCCACCACCGCGCTGGGCGGCGCCTCCTGCTCCCCGGCGTACGCGCGCAGCATGTTGCACACCTGGGCCATGCCCGAGGCGGCGTCGAGGTCGTGGCCCACCACGTCGCCGATCACCAGCCCGGCCGCGCCGCCGGACAGCAGGAAGGCGTCGTACCAGTCGCCGCCGACCTGCGAGGCGCGCGGCGCGGGCAGGTAGCAGGCGGCCATCTCCAGGCCGGGCAGGGTGGGCAGGCGGGGCAGCAGGTGGCGCTGCATGGTCTCGGCGACGCGCCGCTGCCGCTCGTACAGGCGGGCGTTGTCCAGCGCCAGCCCGGCGCGGCGGGCGATGTCCTCGACCAGCAGCAGGTCGTCGGTGGTGAACGGCCGGGCGCGCTGGGAGCGCCCCAGCGTCAGGGCGCCGACCACCTCGCGCACGCCGCGGATCGGCGCGATGCACGCCGACTCGATGCCGCTCGTCTCGAACAGCTCCCGCTGGATGACCGCGACGGGCGTGTCGGGCGGCTGCTGGTAGTCGGCGGGGGTCACCAGCGTCGCCGTGACGCCGCGCAGCGCCCGCGACAGGGGCATCGTGGACTCGCGCTGCACCGGCGGCATCGCCCGCTCCAGGTCGTCGCGGTGGGTCAGGACGCCGTTCTCGTGGTGGACCACGACCGAGCGGGTCACCCCGCCCTCCTCGGTGATCAGGTCCACCACCACCCAGTCGGCCAGCAGCGGCACGACCAGGCGGACGAGGTGGCGCAGCGTCTCGCCGACGTCGAGGCTGGAGGTGAGCGTCGCGGTCGTCTCCGCGAGCAGGGCCAGCCGTTCGAGCTCCGACATCGACGAGGAGCCGAACACCGGGCCGCGCCCGGCGGCCTCGACGTCGCCGGTCTCGTAGAAGATCACCATGGCGTGCGGCCCGCCCTGGCCCGTCCCGCACGGGGTGACCAGCCAGGTCACCTCCATCAGGGAGCCGTCGCCCCGCTCCAGCCACTCCCCCTCGCCGATGGAGGTGGTGCCGGTCAGGAGGGGCTCGCGCATCGTGCAGCGGCTGCGCGGCAGCGGCTCGCCGCGCCGCCCCCGGTGCAGCAGGTCGTGGGCGTCGCGGCCCAGCAGGTCGGGCGGGTCGCGGCGGAGCAGCTTCACGGCCTGGGGGCTGACCTCGACAATCTGCCCGCGGTCGTCCACGACGTACACCCCGGCGTGGGACAGGTCGCCGAACGTGCAGGCACGCCCGCCCTCCACGGTGTACGGCCCGGACGGCACGCTCATGGTCAGGCTCTCCTTCCCCTTCTGCACCGTCCTACCCAGCGACCGGTTCCGCCACCGCAGGCCGGGCGGACCGGATGAAAGGAGGTCAGAGGCGTACGAGCTTGTCGAAGAGCCTGGCCAGCTCGATGCCGGGGTCGGCGGTCAGGCCCGCGTGCACCGGCCCGGCCTGCACGATCGTGCTGCGCGGCGCGGTCAGCCAGCGGAACCGGCCGCCGAGCGACTCGCCCGCCAGCGGCCCCGGGCTCTCGCCGCAGGCCAGCTCGTACGCGCTGAGCGCCCGCCGCACCCCGTCGACGTCGGCCTGCGGATCGAGGGCGCGCAGCCGGCCGGGGTCGAGCTCGACCCGCGCGCACAGGTAGCCGCGCGGCTGGCAGTAGAGCAGCACGCCGGCGTTGATCTGCTCGCCCCGCTCCACCTTGGGGATCACGCGGATCACCGCGTATTCGTAGACGTCCCTGCTCATCGGTCGCCGCCTCCCCGCCAGAACTCGCCGACCGAGCCCGGGCCCGCCTTCCTGCCCTTGCTCTCGCCCCGCACCAGCCATGCGCCCGGCCCGTGCGCCCGCCGCAGCAGGTGGTCGACATATGCCTCGCGCACCTCGCCGGGGCTCTCGAAGCCCGGCTCGCCCGCCAGCCACTCGTCGGGCACCAGGGCCGTCACGGTCTCCAGCAGCTCGCGCGTGACCTTCGGCGCCAGCTCCGCGGCGGCGGCGCCGACGTCGCCCGCGTACGGCGCGAGCACGTGGTCACCGGCGTCGAAGGGCCGCTGCGGGTCGGCGGTGCGCCAGTTGTGGTGGAACCAGAGCGCCGCGCCGTGGTCGATCAGCCAGGTGTCGCGGTGCCAGATCAGCAGGTTGGGGTTGCGCCAGCTCCTGTCGATGTTGTGGATCAGGCCGTCGAACCACACCACCCTGGCCGCGAAGAGCGGATCGGCCGCCCACGCCAGCGGCTCGAACCCGAGCGCGCCGGGCAGGAAGTCGACCGCGAGGTTGAGCCCCGTGCTGGCCTTGAGCAGGTCCTGCACCTCCTCGTCGGGCTCCCTGATGCCGAGCTGCGGATCGAGGTCGATGAGCTTGAGCTCGGGGGTGCGCAGCCCCAGGCGGCGGCCCAGCTCGGCGGCGATGATCTCGGCGACCAGGACCCGCCTGCCCTGCCCCGCCTCGCGGAACTTCACGACGTAGGTGCCCAGGTCGTCGGCCTCGACGACGCCGGGCAGCGACCCGCCCTCCCGCAACGGGGTCACATAACGGGTGGCTGCGATCTTTTCCAGCACGAGACGAGGCTATCGCTCCCCGCCCGCACCTCGTGACGCGCCGGAGCGGCGGATGATCACGCCGGAGCCGCCGCGGCCGGGCGGGCCGCCGTAGAGTGGTGCCGGCGAGAGGATCGGCCGATCGATGCTCAGGATTCACTTCACCGGTGACGACCTCCGGCGCGTCCGCGTGGCGCAGGGGGTCGATCCCTTCTGGGAGATGGTGTTCAGCAGGCATCGGCTCGCCGACCCGGCCCCGCCGGCGGTGCTGCGACCCTGGCTGGCGGAGATGCGGCGGGCGCGGGGCCGGCTGCACCGGCACGAGCGGGTGGTGACGGCGCTGACGCCGTTCGGGCCGTACTTTCCCGACTTCATCACGCCCGCCGAGGGGCTCCAGGGGCTCGACGCCGGGCTGCAGGCCATCCTGCGCACCCCGCGCGCGCGGCTGCGCGACGAGCTGGCCAGGCTGGCGCGCACGTCGCCGCTGCCCGGCTGGGGCCGGCGGCTGGCCGGCGGGGAGACGGCGACGCTGATGAACCTGGCGGCCACGTTACGCGCCTACCAGGCCATCGCCATCGCGCCCCACCACGACACGATCAGCGCCGCCGTCACGGCGGAGTCCGCGCGCCGGCGGCGCGACCTGGCCGAGGGCGGCGTGGACGGCCTGCTGCGCGGCATGGAGCCGCTCATGCGCTGGCGGCCGCCGCTGCTGGAGGTCGACTACGACGTGGACCGCGACCTGCACCTCGGCGGGCGCGGGCTGCTGCTGATCCCGTCCTACTTCTGCAGGCGCGTCCCGGTCGCCCTGGCCGACCCCGAGCTGCCGCCCACGCTGGTCTACCCGATCGACTGCCACTCCCACTGGGCGGCGAACCGCACCGAGTCGCTGGTGGCCCTGCTCGGCGCGACCCGCGCGACGGTGTTCGCCGCGATCGACGGCGGCGCGACCACCACGCAGCTGGCCGGGCGGGCCGCGACGTCGCCCGCCTCCGTCAGCCGCCACACCCGGGTGCTGCGCGACGCCGGGCTGATCGAGACGCACCGCCACGGCACGGCGGTGCTGCACGTGATCACCCCGCTGGGGCGGGCCCTGCTGTCGGCGGCCCGGTAGGCGGCCCGGCAGGGTGTTCCGGCCGGCGCCGTCCAGCCTTTGCGCCCACGTGCAAAGGCTGGTCGCGGCCGGGACCGGGTGACCATACTGGGCCGGGTCGTGATCTCCCCGTCCGGGGACCTCCATGAAGCTGCGGATGGAGGGCCGGGACGGAGGAGGTCATCGCGAGAGCCGGGCCGGAGACGGCGCGGGCCGGACGCGATCGGGGGCGCGTGCGGGCCCTGCCGGGCGGGACTTCGGGGGCCGGCACGACACGGCCGGCACGCTGCGGCCGTCTCGTGCCGGTGGATCGGCGCCGCGGGGCTCAGGGCCGGTCCGTGGCCGTCCGGGCGCCGTTCACATCTTGGCGATGATCTCGTCGGCGTAGCGTTCCATGGTGGCGATCTTCAGCTCCAGGGTGCCCTCGCCGTACCGGGCCTTCTCCTCGTCGGTGGCCAGCCACCACGGGGCGGCCATCGTCCCCGTCACGCCCTTGTCCGCGAAGCGGCGGTACGTGGCCGCGTCGGGCACGACCGCCAGCGGGGCGATGACGTCGAAGCCCTCCAGGGACCTGCCGTTGGCCTCCAGATGGCCGCGCAGGGCGGCCAGGACCTCGTCGAACTGCTCCTCGGTGTAGATGCGGTTGCCGATCCAGCCGTCGCCCAGCCGGGCCGCGCGGCGCAGGGCCGCCTCGCTGTCGCCGCCCACGTACACCGGGATCGGCCGGTCCGGGGTGGGGCAGATCGACAGCGGCGGCAGGCCGTCCAGGGTGACGGTCTGGCCCGACCACAGGGAGCGCAGCACCGGCAGCATCGCGTCGAGGCGGCGGCCCCGGGTGTGGAAGTCCTGGCCGGTGCCGACGAACTCCTCCTTGCACCAGCCCACCCCGACCCCGAACGTCACCCGGTCGCGCGACAGCACCGCCGCCGTGGAGACCTGCTTGGCGACCGTGAACAGGTCGCGGGCGGGGGCGATGTAGACGTTGGGGGAGAAGCGGAGGGTCGTGGTGACCGCCGCCATCGCGCCGATCGTGACCCACACGTCCGGCCAGTGCGTCGCGGCGTCCCAGCGCGGCCTGCCGGAGCGCGAGTACGGGTACGGCGTCGCGAAGTCGGCGTAGAAGAGGTGGTCGGAGAGGGTGAGGGTGTCGAAGCCGCACCGTTCGGCCACCCGCGCCAGCTCGACGAACTGGCCGGTGTCGGAGAACGAGGCCCCCAGCCAGAACCTCATCGGAACTCCGGGGCGACCTTGGTGGCGAACAGCTCCAGGTTGCGCTTGACCGTGTCCAGCGGCAGCACGCCCTGCTGGCCCTGCATGTACAGGCCGAACCACTCCAGGTCCGGCATCCGGTCGAGCATGCGCTGGATGCCGCGCTTGACGTCGTCGGGCGTGCCGAACAGGGCCATCTCGACGTCGTTCATGCGCTTGGCGTCGCCCTTCTCGGGGGAGATGGGCTGGTGCTTCTCGTCCTCCTTCTTGCGCAGCACCTCCAGGTAGCCGAACGGGCCGAAGAAGGCGGCGAAGTCCTTGGGGATGCTGCGGCCGAAGGTGTCGATGGCCTGCTCGGTGGTGTCGGCGATCCCGACGATCTTCAGGATGCCGGTGTGCTCGCCCAGCTTGTAGTGGCGGCCCTGCTTGGCCGACTCCTCCTGGTAGAGCTTGGCCTTGGCGGCGTGGTCGTCGGGGTTGGGGGTGAACATCCACGGCAGGATGTCCTCCTGCGCGGCCCTGATGACCGACCGGTCGGAGATCGTGAACGGCTGCCACAGCTCGGGGTGCGGGTTCTGGTACGGCCGGGGGCAGACCGACACGGCCCTGACCCGGCCCTCCTCGTCGAGCTCGTCCGGGGCGCCGAATGTGCGGGTCCACTCCTGGGCCGGCCAGCCCTCGATGCCCTCGTACGGGTAGGGCACCTGGTAGTCGAGCACGTCCGACTTGTAGCGGAGCGTCTCCTGCGTCCACGCCATCTTCATGATCTTCAGCACCTCGCCGAAGACGTCGAAGTTGCGCGTGTCGGTGGCCGAGCCGTCGGAGCGGGCGGCGGCGGCGTGCCAGCGCTGGCCCAGCACGTTCATCCAGCGGTTCTGGTAGCCGCGGGCGACGCCGAGCCGCAGCCGTCCCTTGCAGAACTGGTCGAGCAGCGCCACGTCCTCGGCCGCCCTGATCGGGTCCCAGGCGGGCAGGACGAGGCCGAGCGGGGCGAGCAGGATGCGCTCGGTCCTGGCCGCCAGGTCGGTCAGGAACATCAGCGGGTTGACCGAGAACTCCATGCCCTCGGAATGGAAGTGGTGCTCGGTCATCATCAGCGCGTCGAAACCGACCTGATCGGCGTGGACGGCTATCTCCCGTACCTCGTGCAGCAGCCTCTGGTACGACTCCGTGTCCCGCCCGATCGGGCGCTTGGCCCTGGCGTTCTCCTCGGCGGCGTAACCGGAGCCTGGTATTTGCGGATTCAGGAAGATAGAAAACTTCACCGGGGACCTCTTTCCGCGGGACGGTCTTCTGCAAGGTACTGGAGAAATCGTAACCGAGCAATCGCTTGGTTCGGGCTCGATCGGGAGAGGCGCATGAGACTTGGGGTCACGATGTTCGCGACGGACCTGGCCATGCCGGTCCAGGAGCTGGCCAGGGCGGCGGAGGAGCGCGGCTTCTCGTCGCTGTTCCTGCCGGAGCACACCCACATCCCCGTCTCGCGCCGCACGCCGTACGCGGCCGGGGGCGGCGAGCTGCCCGAGGAGTACAAGCGCACTCTCGACCCCCTCGTCGCCCTCTCCTTCGCCGCCGCCGCGACCAGCCGGCTGCGCCTCGGGACCGGCATCCTGCTCGCCGCCCAGCGCGACCCCATCGTCACCGCCAAGGCGCTGGCGAGCCTGGACCACCTCTCGGGCGGGCGCGCGGTCGTCGGGGTCGGCTTCGGCTGGAACGTCGAGGAGATCGAGAACCACGGTGTCCCGTACGGGCGGCGGCGCGCGGTCGCACGGCGTAACGTGCTGGCCATGCAGGCCCTGTGGCGGGAGGAGGTGGCCTCCTTCGAGGGGTTCGAGCCCTCCTGGTCGTGGCCCAAGCCGGCGGGCGGGTTGCCCGTCTACGTGGGCGGCGCGGCGGGGCCGAAGCTGTTCGCGCAGGTCGCCGAATATGCCGAGGGGTGGATGCCGATCGGCGGGCACGGGGTCAAGGCGGCGCTGCCGGCGCTGCGCGAGGCGTGCGAGAAGGCGGGGCGGCCGATGGCGAAGGTTATTCCGTTCGCGACCCGGCCCACTCGGGAGAAACTCGATTATTTCGCGGAGCTCGGGATCGAGGAGGCGGTGGCGCAGTTGCCGAGCGGGCCGGCGGACGAGGTGCTGCCGGTGCTGGACGCATATGCTTTGCTGCTTTGAGACACCGAATTTAACGGGATATAGCGGGTGACGGGCATAATGGCGGTATATGTCCGAGCTTAATGCCGATGATCCCCGGCGGCTGGGGGCGTACCGGCTGACACGCAGGCTCGGCCAGGGCGGCCAAGGCGTCGTCTACCTGGGCGAATCTCCGCAGGGCGCGCCGGTCGCCGTCAAGCTGCTGCACGCCAGCCTCTCCGGCGACCCCAACGCGCGACGGCGCTTCCTGGGCGAGGTCGAGGCGGTGCGCAAGGTGGCCGCCTTCTGCACCGCGCAACTCCTGGACGCCGACCTCGAAGGGGACCGGCCCTACCTGGTCAGCGAGTACGTCGAAGGCCCCTCTCTGCGCGAGCTCGTGGTCAACGAGGGGCCCCGCCAGGGAGGCTCGCTCGAACGCCTCGCCATCGGCACCGCCACGGCTCTCGGCGCCATCCACCGCGCCGGGGTCGTGCACCGCGACTTCAAGCCCGGCAACGTGCTGCTCGGCATCGACGGGCCCCGCGTCATCGACTTCGGCGTCTCCCGGCTCGTCGACACCGCCGTCACCACCACCCACCTGCCCATGGGCACCCCCGCCTACATGGCGCCCGAGCGGATGAAGGGCGAGAGCGCCGGGCCGCCCGCCGACATGTGGGCGTGGGCGCTGACGGTGGCGTACACGGCGACGGGGCGCACGGCGTACACGGCCGACACGCACCAGGAGGTGCTCGCCCGCGTCCTGTACGGCAAGCCCGACCTGGGCCCGCTGGACGGGCGGCTGCGCGAGATCGTCGAGGCGTGCCTGGCGCAGGAGCCGGGGGAGCGGCCGGACGCCGAGGAGGTGCTGCGGCGGCTCCTCGGCCAGCAGGCCGTGGGGGCGGACGTGCTGTCCACGGGCGCGATGGCCGCCATCGGGCCCGACACCGGCGACGCCGGCGGCGGCTCCCGCCGGGGGGCCGAGCGCAGGGAGTCCGGGGCGCTCGCGGCCGTCGTCGGGCTGGGGGCCACCGAGGCCGAGCCCGGAGTGATCACCGATCCCGACCCCACGACCAGCTTCCCGGCCATCACGGCGCCGCTGATGGCGGCCCGCGACGCCTCCGCCCGCGACGCCTCCGCCCGCGACGCCTCCGCGCGTGACTCAGCCGCTCCGGACGCAGCCGCCCCGGACGCAGCCGCCGCCCAGGATGCCTCCGCTGTCGGGGTCGCCTCCCGTGCCCCCGACACCGCCAAGTCGCATACTGCCGACACCGTCGACACCACGAGGAGCGCCGGCACGACCTTGCAGGCTCTCGCCACCGGCACGCCGTCCGGGACCTCGCCGGCCCCCGTCGCCGGCACGCCGGTCCAGACCGCCGGGCCGGTGTGGCGGCGGGTGCGTCCCTGGCAGGTCGTCGTGGCGGTGGTCGGGCTGGTCGCGGCCGTGGCCGGATTCGTGTTCTGGCTGCGCGGCGCGCAGGGCCCGGGCCTGGAGGGCAGTTGGTCGGGCTCGGCCGAGCACAAGAGCGCCGGCCGCGTCTTCCCGGTCGTGCTGCACCTGAACGGCGACGGCGGGATGATGCGCTGGGGCGCCGACCTGCACTGCGCGGGACGGCTCTCCCGGGACGGCAACGGCATGGTCTTCACCCTCGACCGCGTCGGGGGCGAGGAGTGCTACCCGGGGACGCTGCGCATGTTCCCCACCTCGGACGTGAACCAGATGGACATCAAGGTCACACGCAAGGGTAAGGACGAAGTGACGTATTCGGGCAAGGTCGCCCGTACATCCTGACCTGCTGTGTCACGGTCCGGATGCGATTGCCCTGAGCGCCGTTGACTGTTCGCGGGCGGTTGCCTTCAGTAGAGAGCAGCAAGGGTGGCGGCGAGGGGAGGCGCCCCGTGCCAACGGCGCAGCCGCTCAGAACGGGGGACCCCCACCGGCTCGGGGCCTACACGCTCTCCGGACGGCTGGGCGAAGGCGGCCAGGGCGCGGTGTTCCTCGGTTCGAGGGGCGGGGAGACGTACGCGGTCAAGCTGCTGCACGGGCCCGTCGGGGACGAGCGGGCGGCGTTCCTGCGGGAAGTGGAGCTGGCCAAGCAGGTGGCGAGGTTCTGCACGGCCCAGGTGATCGACGCGGGGTTCGACGAGGGGCGCCCGTACATCGTCAGCGAGTACGTCGACGGCCCCTCCCTCCAGCGCGAGGTCGTCCTGACCGGACCCCGGCGGGGCGGCGCGCTGGAACGGCTGGCCGTGAGCACGGCCACGGCGCTGGCGGCCATCCACCGCGCGGGCATCGTGCACCGGGACTTCAAGCCGCAGAACGTGCTGCTCGGCTCCGACGGCCCCCGAGTGATCGACTTCGGCCTCGCCCGCGCCCTCGACGCCGCCGCCACGGTGAGCGGGCGCGGGGTGGGGACGCCGGCGTACATGGCGCCCGAGCAGATCACCGCCGAGGCCGTCACGGGAGCGGCGGACGTCTTCTCGTGGGGCGCGACGATGTGCTTCGCCGCCAACGCCTCGGCCCCGTTCGGCCAGGACTCGGTCGCGCCGGTGCTGCACCGCATCCTGACCGCGCCACCCGAGCTGGGGCGGCTGGACGGGCGGTTGCGTACGCTGGTGGAGGCGTGCCTGGACAAGGACGCCCGCAACCGTCCGAGCAGCAGGGAGCTGCTGTTCGAACTGCTCGGCGAGGGCACCGGCGACCTGCCCCCCGAGATCCTCCGCACACCCCCACCCCCCATCCTCCGCACCTCCCGCCCCACCCCCGGCACCCCAGCCCTACCTCCTCCCCCT
>NZ_JOAG01000069.1 GCF_000725485.1 Nonomuraea candida
CCGACCCCGAACCCACTCCCGCAGACACTTACCGCTTAACCTGCAGAAACAGGATCACTCGAAGACCGATTCATACACCACGTCCGTGGACGTGACCCGTAGGACCCGTTTCGTGACCGGGCGGCCACGGACACCGAGCGTCGGGGTGGAGGCCGGCGGTGCGCCGGTCCCGGGAACGGTCCGGTCGGCACCCCGGCGTGCCCTCAGCCTTCGCCGAGCAGCCGTTCCAGCTCGGCCTGTGTCCTGGCAGGGTCGTAATCCGGGAACGCCTCGCGCATGAGGTCGTGGGTGCGCCGCTCGGCGTCGGCGCACGCCGCCCGCACCGCCGCGAGCGTCTCCCCAGCCAGGTCCTGGCTGCCCAGCCGCAGGGCGCGCGCATCGTAGCGGACGTCGAGGACGCGCCCGTCCGCGTCCACGGTCACTTTCACCTGACGCGACGGCCCCTCACCGGTGCCGGTGACGGCCCGCAGCTCCTCCTGCGCCGACTCCAGCCAGGCCAGCATGCGCTCGCCGCGACGGGCGGCCTCGTCGAGCTGCGTCTCGCTGATGTTCGCGGGATCGATGTCCGGCCAGAGCACGCTATCCCTCCCAGGCCAGCCGGGTCAGCGCCTGGTCGACCCGGCCGCGTACGAAGGTCTCGTCGAGCGGCTCCGGCAGGGCCGTGGCGACATCACGCGCCCCTTCGGCGATCTCCCGCGCCCGCCGCCCGGCGTCGTCCTGCGCCGACCTCAGCACCTCGGCGACCTTCCTGCCCAGCGCGGCCTCGCCGAGCCGCAGCGCCCGCGGGTCGATGCGCAGGCGGGTGGGGGCGCCGTGACCGTCGGCGAACGCCTCGATGAGCCCGTCGTCGCTCTTCGCACGGCCCTCCAGCCGGCCGATGGCCGCCCGGGCGTCGTGCAGCGCGCGGACGGCGCGGCGGCTCTGGGCGACGTACTGGTGCAGGTACTCCGCGTCATCCTCCGGCACGGGTGATCGCATGTGGCCTCCGGCGGTCAAGGGTGGGTGAGCGGCCCAGTTTAGACGG
Organism: Nonomuraea candida; assembly: GCF_000725485.1. Taxonomy (GTDB): domain Bacteria; phylum Actinomycetota; class Actinomycetes; order Streptosporangiales; family Streptosporangiaceae; genus Nonomuraea; species Nonomuraea candida. Next base: position 1,025 of record NZ_JOAG01000069.1, read on the forward strand.
AAGCGCCTCCTGCGTCCCAATATGTCTGGATATGCTTCACGGACATGACGGGAATTGAGATCGCCTCGGGAACGGTGGGACGCAACGGCACGTACGTCAGCGGCCACGGGGCGGACTACGACGCCGCACTCGCGCGGCTTCGGGAACGGGGCAACGGCGGCCACAACTGGCAGGACGACGGGCTGTTCGGCGTCATCGTGGGGACGTACACCGAATGCCTCCAGGTCTCGCTCCAAGCGCTGGCGGGGGTCGGCGAGGAGATCGCCGGCACCGGCGAGGGCCTGCGGGCGGTGTCGGCGAACATCCGGGCGACGGAAGCCGCCAACGCCGAGAGCTTCGCGAGCCTGACGTGGCGGTGATGCTCGACCCGCAGGTGTCGGGCTTCCTGAACCTGCTCGGCTTCCCCTGGCCGAAGATCAACGAGGACGAGATCCGCAAGGATGCGGACGCCTGGCGCACCGTGCTCGCCGGATCGTCGGCCCAGGGTGCGGCGGCCGACACGACGATCCGCCGTACGCAGCAGGTCCATCATGGTGAATCGGCCACGGCCCTGGCCGCCCGGTGGAACAAGGTCGGCGACGGCGGCGGCCACATCTCCCAGGCCACCGCCGCGTCGAAGACGGCGCCGCTCGTACTCGACGGCACCGCGGACGTGGTCAGCGCCGTCAAGGTCGCCGTGGGGACGCAGGCCGCGTTCGGGCTGACCGCCACCACCCAGGCGCTGCTGTTCGGCGGCGCCGCCGGCGGGATGGCCGCGCTCGCGCGCATGTACATGACCCGCCACGCGGTGGGCAAGGTGGCGCTCGAAGGCGCGGAAGGCACCGCCAGGGGGCTGGCCCCCGCCCTCGGCAGCCGGGTGACCGAGACCATGCGCCGCATCATGAAGGAGATGGAGAAACGCCCGCACGCCCGGGATGGCATGCTCCAGATCCGCGGGAGAGGGGGCGGCGGCAGAGGCAGGGGCAGGCGCGGTGGCGGTGGCGGCTACAACCCGAACGCCTCGGCGAGCTACGATCCCGCCGCGCAGCGGATGCACGGACGGCTGCCCAGCCGCGACGATGTGCAGAAGATGTCGCCGGCGGAGGCGGAGAAGATGGCGAAAGAGGTCGAGGAGAGTATCCTCACGCGGAAGATGAACGAGGCCCGTCTCGGCAGCGACCGCGGGCACCAGGTACGGCTGGACCAGGAGCAGGCGCTTCTGCAGGACCTCAAGAACAAGGCCCAGGGGAAGTGACGCGAGATGCAGACACGAACAGGCGATGACCTGATGGAACGCATTCTCACGCACACAGCCGACGACGAAATCCTCGGCGAGGCGGCCAACGACCTGCTCAACGAGCTGTTCGACGGCTACCCCGTCGAACGGCTCGGCACGCTGCTGCACAGCGGCGACGACACGGCTCTGCAGACCGGGGCCTGGCTGCTGTCGGAGCTGGGTGAGCGGGCCGCCCCGATGCTGGGCGAGGCGCCCGCCCTCCTCGCCCATCCCCGGCGTCAGGTGCGCTTCTTCGCCATCGAGTTCGTGCTGCTCGCCGCCGAGGAGCAGCACGCGGACGTCATCGCCCAGGTCCTCTCCCTGAGCCGGGACACCGACCCGTCCATCCGGTGGAAGGTCCTGCATTTCCTGGCGATGGCCTCGACCGAGCAGCTCATGGCCGGGCTTTCCCGCCTGGCCGACCCCGAGGTCGGGCAGCTCACCGCCGCGCTGGTCGCCGCTGACACCGAAGATTTCGACGCCGGCGAGATCGTCGCCTGGCTGGAGGGCGACGACCCGCTGAGCCGGCTGTTCGCCGCGGCGATCGCGACCCGCATGGCCGAAGACGACCCGGCGCTGCTGCGCCACGCCGCGCGGGTGCGGGACGAAGAGGTCCGCTCGTTCGCGCAGTGGCAGCTCGGCAGGTTCGAGCCGTGACGCGACCGGCGCCGCTGTCGAAGGCCAGGCGGCGCCGGCATCGTCAGGGCCGGGACGAGCACCTGCCCGAACGCAGGAGCAGCGGCCCCGTCTCACCGCGAGCAGGCGGCGAAGGCGGGTCCGGATGGCCGAGATGTCGCTAAGAGTCCCCCTATTGTTAGATGCCGATCGAACTAGCGAACTCTAGGGGAGTTGAACGTGCGCACTGTGCGGATCGACCGCTTTGGCGGCCCTGACGTCCTCACCATTGCCGAGGCGCCGGCGCCTCGCCCGCTGGAGGGCGAGGTGCTGGTACGCGTTGTCGCCTCCGCCATCAATCCCGTCGATGACAAGACCCGTCAGGGGGCCATCGGAGAGGGCACCCCACCCCTGCCGATGACCCTGGGCTGGGAGCTGGCGGGCATCGTCGTAGACAGCCCGGCCGGTGCACTGCCCGTGGGTGAACGGGTCTTCGGGATGTCCCACCAGCTTGGAACCGGACGAGGGACCTGGGCCGACCTCGTGGCCATGCCGGTCGGCTCGCTCGCCGCCGCCCCCTCGACGATCAGCCTGGTGGAGGCGGCGACACTGCCGTTGCCCGGGCTCACCGCCTTGCAGACGCTGGACTGGCTGGACATCCGTGCGGGAGAACGCCTTCTGGTGGCGGGAGCGGCCGGCGCGGTTGGATGCCTTGCCGTACAGCTGGCCCGGAGGCGCGGCGCCCGGGTAGACGCGCTGGTTTCCGGGCCGGCCCAGGTCGAGGCAGTCAAGGAGTTGGGGGCCGAATGGGCCACGACGGAGCGCGCCGCGCTTCCCGCAGCCGCTTATGACGCCGTCTTCGACACCTTCGGCGCTTTCGTCACCGAAGCCGTGGCCGACGGGGGCCGCTATGCCTCCATCGCCACCCAAGCCGGACCCGTGCCGGATCTGTCCCACCGAGCGGTCCGCACCACGGTCAACCAGGTGCGCGAGGACGGCGCAGGACTCGCCGAACTGGCCGAGATCGTGGACGCGGGCCAGGTCAAGGTACGCGTCGACTCCCAATACAGCCTGCAAAACGTGCGAGAAGCGCACGAGCGCTTCCTCCGGGGCCGGCTGACGGGAAAGGTCGCCCTCATTCTCTGAAAGCGACCGGCCGCAAACCGAGGCTCGGCACGTCCGCGCGGCAGCACCGGTGAGGAGCCGGACCGGTCTTCGGGCGCGAATCCGGGCGCGGCGTTGACGTACCCGGGCCGCTTCTGGTTCGGGGGCAGGAGGCGAGCCTCGTACATCGATTGGTGTAGGCGGCTACTCCGATGGCGCAGGCCCAGGTGACGCGTGGAGGACGATGTGTCCGGCCGTCCCTGAAATCTACCGTTGGGAGCTATGAGCAAGAAGTTCTCTTTGACCGGTTTCGCGATCGCTATCCTCTCCTTCGTGATGTCCGACGTGATCAACCGGGGCTACGATCCGGTGGACGAGACGATCAGCAGGTACGTCAACCTGCCCCACGGCTGGCTCGTGACCGTCGGCCTGCTGGGGCTCGCGGCCGGGAGCGCGGCGCTGGCCGCGCGGACCGCGGGCAGCGGGTGGGGCCGGGGGCTGCTGTGGTTGTGGGCCGGATGCGCCCTCATCGCGGCGATCTTCCCGGCTGATCCGCCCGGCAACTGGTCCAACCCGTCCCTGTCGGAGAGCGTGCACGGGGTGGCCGCCTGGGTGGGGCTTCTCGCGCTGGCGATCGCGATCGTAGGACTCACCCTGCGCTGGCGGCGCGAGCCCGCGTGGGCGCCGAGAGCGCGGGCGCTGACCGTGCTGGCCTGGGCGTCGTCGGTGGCGTTCCTGCTCTTCGTGGTGGCGATGGCGGACGCGATGGCCTTCACGCACACGGCTCCGCTGGGCCTGGCTGAGCGGGTCCTGCTCGGCCTGAACCTGGTCTGGCTCGCCCTGGCCGCCACCGGCCCGGCGAGGACCCGGCCCCTGGCCACGGGTTCCCGGAGCCACGTGACGGTGGGCGACAGGGCATGAGCGCAGGCACGATCAGGTCGCGCCAGGCCCGGCTGGTGGATCTGGCGCTGGCCCTGCTGACGGGCGTGGGCGTCGGCGCGGGACCGGCCGTGATGGGAGCGCCGCTGCCGTGGCACGGCGCGCCCGCCCTGGGGGTTCTCCTGGGCGGACTGCTGCTGGCTCGCCGGTCCCGTCCCCTGCTCGTGCTCGTCCTGTCCGCGCTCGTGCTCATCGGCTACCAGAGCTCCGGTCTGTTCGAGGGCGGCTGGATCTGGCCGCTGTCGGCCGCCCTGTTCACCGCCTCGCTCACCCGGCCCGGCTGGGTCGCCGGCGTCGGCGTCCTCACCTTGGCGTACGGCATGAGCCGGCAGGGGCTGGGCGCCACCGAAACGCTCGCCCGCGGTGGCGTCGAGCTGCTCTGGCTGGCCGTGCTGCTGGCCGCGGCGAGCGCCACGCGCCAGTACAACCGGTGGAGGACCGAACACCGGGCCCGTCTCCTGCAACTGGAACAGACGCGGCTGGCCGAGCAGCGCCTGCACATCTCCCGAGAGGTTCATGACGTGGTCGCCCACACCCTGGCCGTCGTCGGCGTGCACCTGAACGTCGCCGTCGCGGCCCTGGACGATTCACCCGAGGAGGCACGGGCCGCCCTGCGCACCGCGATCTCCGTGCGCAACCAGGCCACCAGAGACCTCAAAGCCTTCGTGGGCGAGCTCCGCGACACCCCGCAGCAGGGGCTGGAGTCCGTCGCCGACCTGGTCGCGCAGGCCAGGACCGCCGGGCTGGAGGTGCGCTACGAGCCGGAGGGCGACCTCGCCGCCATCCCGGCGGCCCAGGCGCTCACCGCCTACCGAGTCGTCCAGGAGGCGGTCGTCAACACGTTGCGCCACTCCGACGCCGGCCGTCTCACGATCCGGCTCCAGGCCACGACCCGGGACCTGGTGGTGAAGGTCGCCGACAACGGGAGCGCGGCGACGGGCTTCACCGCGGGGCACGGCCTGACCGGAATGCGGGAGCGGGTCGCGGCCCTCGGGGGAACCCTGCACATCGACGCCGGCCGCGGCTTCGCGGTCCAGGCCGTCCTGCCCCTGACGGCTCACCTGAGCGGCCTGGCGCCATGACCATCAACGTGCTGCTCGTCGACGATCAGGCGCTCGTGCGGGCGGGCTTCCGCGCCCTGCTCGCCCGCGCCAAGACCCTCGCCGTCGTCGGCGAGGCAGCCACGGGCGAGGAAGCCATCGGCCAGGCCACCCGGCTGCGGCCGGACGTCGTGCTCATGGACATCAGAATGCCGGGGATGAACGGCATCGACGCCACCCGCCGCATCCTGTCCGAGCTGCCGGCCACCAAGGTGATCATCCTGACGACGTTCGACACCGACGAGCACGTCTTCGACGCCCTGCGGGCAGGGGCGAGCGGCTTCCTCACCAAGGAGGTCGACCTGGCCGAACTGCGCCGGGCGGTCGAGGTCGTGGCGGCGGGCGAAGCCCTGCTGGCGCCGAGCGTCACCCGCCGCGTCGTCGAGCGCTTCGCCCACCGCCCGCGGCCCGCCGCGACGCTGCACGAGCTGACGACGCGCGAGAGCGAGGTGGTCCGGCTGGTGGCGACGGGCCTGTCCAACGACGAGATCGCCGCCGCGCTGGTGATCAGCCCGCTGACCGTGAAGACCCACATCACCAGGGCCATCACCAAGCTGGGAGTCCGTGACCGCGTGCAGCTGGTCATCCTCGCCTACGAGCACGGTCTCGTCAGCCCCTCGCCCACCGGTGGCTGACTCCCAGTCCCAGGCTGAGCCGCCGCCGACCGCCTCCTGGACCGTCAGCGCCTGCGCCGCGAGGGCCAGCGGATGCCGAGGGTGACTCGGCGCCACCGCCGTCCCGAGCTCGATGCCGGACACCTGACTCGCCGCCACCGCCAGGGTGGTCAGCGCGTCCCTGCCGTCGCGCTGGCCCAGCCATACGCCGGCGAACCCTGCCGTGGCCGCGGCGCGAGACTGATCGGCTTTCACGATGCTGGTGGACGCGCTTTTCGTGCGCTTGACGTCAGGGCCGGGGGCCGTCGCAGGAGGCGTCCTTGGCCGGCAGGGTTCCCTTGATCAGGAACGCGACGGTGGCCTTGTCGGCGCAGGTCGAGCCGGTGCCGTAGACGAAGTGGCCGCCGTGCTCGACACCGAGGAAGGCGGCGCGCTCACCCAGGGCCCTGCGCATTCCCCGCCCCCCGGCCCACGGCGTGGCGTTGTCACGGCGGTTCTGCAGGATCAGGATGGTACGCGGACCGTGCGAGGTGACCTTGACCACCGGCTCGATCGGCTTCTGCGACCAGAACGCGCACGGCAGGATGTTGTTGGGCATGCCCGCGCTCAGCGGGTACTTGGCGCGGGCGGCCGCGGTGGCGTCGGCGTAGGAGTCCGCCTTTCGCGACCAGGTGGTGTCTCCGCAGAGCATGGCCAGGACCATGGTGGCCTGGTTGTCCGCCGGCACGCCCTTCACAGCCGGGGCGTCGGCGAGAATCTGCCGGACCACAGCGACGTCCGCGTCCGCCGGGGCCTTGCCGGCCGACAGGTCGGCCGCCGCCTTCCAGAACTGGGTGAGCGGGGCGAGCGTCTCGTTGTGCTGCAACATCTGGTACGTGACGGCGCGCAGCAGCGCACCGCTGATGGCCGCCGACGTGCCCGGCATCGTGGCCGGCTTCCGGTCGAGGCGGTCGGCCAGCGCGAGGAAGGTGTCGGTGACCTCGCCTGCGGTGCCGCCCAGCCCGAGGACGGCGTCGTTCGCCGCGGCCACGCGGGCGGCGTCCGGGAACCGGTCGTTCATGCCCTGGTTCCAGGTGTTCAGCATCTTCGCCCACACCTTGCCCGGGTCGACGTTGCCCTCCAGCACCATCAGGTCGGTGTTGCGGGGGAACAGCGAGGCGTAGACCGCGCCGAGGTAGGTGCCGAAGGACTGGCCCCAGTAGGAGATCTTCCGCGCCCCGAGCGCCTGGCGGATGCGGTCCATGTCGCGCGCCGTGTTCGCGCTGTTGAAGAAGCGGAGCTTGGCACCGATCGTGGCGCACTGCCGGGCGACGGCGCGCGCGGTGGTGACGTTGCCCTCGATCGAACCGCCGGCGCCGGGGTAGGGGAAAATGGTGAGCAGGCTGGTGCCGGACAGACCGCAGCTCATCGGGGTGCTGTGGCCGACGCCGCGCGTGTCGAACCCGATCAGGTCATAGGATTCCAGCACCCCCTTCGGGAGCGTGAGTGCCATCCGGCCGGGCATGTCCAGGCCCTGCAGTCCCGGGCCACCCGGGTTGAACAGCAGGTCGCCGCGCTTCTTGCCGGGCTTGGCGGTGGCGATCCTGGAGACCGCGACGGTGATGCTCTCTCCGCCGGGGCGGCGGTAGTCCAGAGGCACCTTGACCGTGCCGCAGGTTTGCCGGGGGTCCCGTTTGGCGCCCGGTGCGGGTTCCGGGCACTCACCCCACTTGATCGACGTCTGGGCGTGACCGGCGGTCGCCACGGCCCTGGCGTCGGCCGGCTGCCCGCCGATCACTGCCCCCGTCGCCGCGACCGCGGTCAGGGCGCCGGCGACGGCGACGCGTACGCGGATGGTGTTTCCCATGGTGCTGTCCTCCGAAATTACCGATGTGCCGCGATCTGACTTCGCCGTTGACCTCGGTTGTCAGCCGCTGATGAGAAAGGTAGGAGTGGAGGGCCCTGTCGCGAATCACTGCGTTGCGGACATTCCGTGTAGCTCACATGAGGGACAAGCGCGGCAACACCGGGCATCAGACCTCGCTAGGCTCTCAGCCATGTCGGGGACCTGGGCCAGCGACCGCTTCCGGAGATCGTGGGAGGCGTGGCGCGTCCACGACGCCGCGGTGTGGGACCGGTGGCTGGCCGTCGCGTGCACCGGGCTGGCGTTCGTGCCGGCGCTGTCGATCATGAGCGTCGAGTTCGGAAACCGGTCAGGACGCCCGGCCGACGCGTTCCAGATCGTCCTGATCCTGGCCCAGACGGTGCCTCTGGCGGTGCGCACGCGATGGCCCGCCGCGTGCCTGGCGATCAGCGGCACGGCTTTCGTGATCCACGAGACGCTCGGCTACCCGATGCAGTTCGGCACCGTGACGGTGTACATCGCGCTGTACTCGGCGGGCGCGCACCAGGAGCGGTTCCGGCGCGTCACCGCCGTCGTGGCCTCGGCCGCGTACGTCGTGCTGTGCGCGGCCGTGATCCTGCGCGGCTCACCGGTTCTGCAGAGCGACTTCGTGATCTTCTACCTGCTTTTCGCCGCGTGCTGGCTGGTCGGCACCTTCGTACGCGGGCAGCGGCTCCAGGAGGCCGAGCGACGCAGGCTCGCCACCGAGGCCGCGGCCGCCGCGGAGCGGGCGCGCATCGCGCGGGAGCTGCACGACGTGGTGACCCACCACGTCACCGCCATCGTCGTGCAGGCCGACGCCACGCAGTTCGTGGCCACGTCGCCGGAGCGCGTGGTCACGGCACTGTCCACGATCGGCGGCGCCGGCCGCCGAGCCCTGGCCGAACTGCGGTATCTGCTGGACGTGCTGGAGGCGACCGGAGAGTCGGCCACGCCCGTCGCGGGCAGCGTGCGAGACCTGGTCGAACAGACCCGAAGCGGCGGCCAGCCGGTCGAGCTGGTGGAGGACGGCGACCAGCCCGCGCTCCCGGCCGGCGTGGGGCTGGCCGTGTACCGGGTGGTGCAGGAGGGCCTGACGAACGCCGTCAAGTACGCCGAAGGCCGCCCCACCACCGTTCGCATCGGCTACCGGGACGACCGCGTGGAGGTCGAGGTGACGAACGCCGCCGCCGCGCTCCCCGTCGGCGCGAGAAGCAGCCTGTCCGGCGGCCGCGGCCTGGCCGGGCTGCGCGAGCGGATAGGCGCGCTGGGCGGCGAGCTGGCCGCAGGCGAGCAGCCGGACGGCGGCTTCCGAGTCTCCGCGTCGATCCCCGCAGGCGGTGCCGAATGACCATCCGTGTCGTGATCTGCGAGGACCAGGAGATCGTCCGTACCGGCTACGTGACGGCGTTCGACGCGCAGCCGGACATGGCGGTGGCCGGCGTGGCCGCCGACGGCCCGGCCGCGGTCGAGGCGGTCACCAGCCTGAAGCCCGACGTGGTGATCATGGACATCCACATGCCGCTGATGGACGGCATCGAGGTGACGAGGCGCATCGCCGGCCCCGGTGTCGCGGCGCCGCCGAAGGTACTGGTGGTGACCACGTTCAACGTGGACAAGTACGTCTACGAAGCCCTGCGTGCCGGAGCCAGCGGCTTCCTTCTCAAGGACGCCCCTCTCCTGGAACTGGTGAACGGCGTCCGCACCGTCGCCCGCGGAGAGTCCCTGCTGTCCCCCACCGTGACCCGTACCCTGATAGGTCGCTTCGCCGACCGCCTCCGCCCGGCCGCCCCCACCCCCGGCGAGGACCCGCTGGCCGTCCTGGCTCCCCGCGAACGCGAGGTACTGCGGCTGATCGCCCGTGGCCTCTCCAACGCCGAGATAGCCGCGGAACTGGTCATCAGCTTCGAGACCGTCCGAACCTACGTCTCCCGGATCCTCACCAAACTGGACCTGCGCGACCGCGTCCAAGCCGTGGTCTTCGCCTACCGCACAGGCTTCGCCGACGACGACCGCTGAAACCGGCAAGCGCCTTTCCGAGCCGGCCGTCTCCGTTCTCGGCAAGAGGGAGTCATCCCTTCCCGCAGGGGCCCGTGAACGGTTCGCCGGCTCCGACCAGTTCGCGCCACTCCGCCGCCGACAGGCTGCCGCCCGACGCCCGCGTGCACACCAGCCCCACCGCCCGTCCCGCCGTCAGTGGCAGGTCGGCGTATGTGCCGTCGCGGCCGATCGCCCGTAGGTCGCCGGACGGCAGGAAGGCCAGCCGGGGCGCCGGGTCGTCGGCCGTCCGGTCGTGCTGGACGGCCGAGACCGGCCTGGGCTCGCCGCGCGTCCTGCCGGTCGCGAGGTCCACGACGGTGATGCGGTTGTCGTGGGCGATCACCAGCGTTCCCCCGTCAGGTGAGAATCTGGCGTCCAGTACCTCCCCTGCCACCCTGAACACCTGTCCGGCCGGCTTCCAGGTCGTGGTGTTCCAGAGGGCGACGCCCCTGGTCCCGTACGGGGAGACGGCGCGTCCGCCCTTGGGGTCGAAGACCATCCAGGAGGCGGCCATCGTGCCGGGGGACTGTGATCTGGGCAGCTTCTTGCGGGTTGCCAGGTCGATCACGTCGACGCCCCACGCGTCGCCGGTGACCAGGTACCTGCCGTCGGGGCTGAAGGAGATCGCGCCCGCGTGGATGTCGTTCAGCATCGTGACCTTGCGGGGCTTGCCGGTGTCGGCGATGAACAGGCTGCCCTGACCGTAGTAGTCGTTCGGGGCGGTGGAGGAGAGGGCGATCAGGCGGCCGTCGGGACTGAAGGACAGTGAGTCGCCCCAGTCGTTGCCGATGGCGTCCTTGTAGGAGGCGAGTTTGCGGCCGGTCGCCGTGTCGATCAGGGCGAGGGGGATGCCGCGGTCGGTGTTGTTGGCTACGGCGGCGGTTCGGCCGTCCGGGCTGAGCGCCGTCATGAGCTGCTCGTCCGAGTCGCCCTCGCCGTCGTCCCCGCCGCCGCCCCTGTTCCCGCCGCCGCCCTTGTCCCCGTCTCCCTCGTCCCCGTCTCCCTCGTCCCCGTCGCCCTCGTCCCCGTCTCCCTCGTCTCCGGTGTCGCCGCCGATCAGGCCGAGGGCCTTGAGGTTGAGGGTCTTGCCCTTCTTCTCGAAGCCGGTTCCCGTCCAGGTGGTGAGTCGGTGGCCGTCGAGTGCGAGGACCGTGCCGCCGTCGGCGCTGAGATGGGGAGAGGAGAAGCCGGCAGGGATCGCTCGCGCGGGGGCGGTGTGGCGGGTGAGGTCGTAGACGGTGGTCTGGCCGGCGTCGTCCAGGAGGGTGAGGCGGCGGTTGTCCGTGCTGAAGCGGGGCCGTTCGGCGATGGCGGCCGTGGTGGTGAGGGTCATCAGGCGGGCGCCGTCCGCGACGCGCACCAGCACGATCTGGGACGGCGGCCGTACGGTGCCGAACTCGGGCGGCCCCGCGTACGTGACCATGTACTTCCCGTCGGCCGAGAACTCGACGCCGCCCGCCGCCGGGAGCTCCGGGCCTGCGGGCTTGCCGGTTGTGAGGTTCCACAGGCGGGTGCGGGCGCCCTCCAGCAGCGCGACGTGCTTGCCGTCAGGGGTGAGGCCGCCGAGTTGCCCGCCGCCGGGCAGTCTGGTGACGGCCGCCGGGCCGCCGGGGAGCCTTCGTGAGATGATGCGGCCGGCCGTGGATACCAGGACGAGCCTGTCCCCCGGACTTACCTCCACGTCGTTCGCCGGGTCGTCGATGAGCGGCAGGAGGGTCCTGGTGCGGGTGCTCCAGAAGCCGAGCCATGGCCCGCCTATGTTCGCGGTGGCCTCCAGGTAGGTGCCGGCGGGGCTGAAGCGCAGGCTCTGCGGGTATCTGCCGGTGGCCTCCATGATGTCGCCCTCGCTGATCAGCTTGGCGCGCTTCAGGCTCCACAGCCGGATCTTGCCGTCGGAGCCGAGGGCCAGCGTGTCGCCGTCCGGGCTCAGGGCCGCGGTGAACGGTCCGGGGCCCACGCCGCCGAACGTGCGGATCTCCCGGCCGGTACGCACGTCGTACACGTGCACCTTGTCCTCGCCCGCGCTGACCAGGATGGACCCGTCCTGGTTGAGGGCGCGGCCGGTGTTGTTGAGGTTCGGGTCCTTGAAGACGAGTTGCTCGGGACGGGCGAGCGAGCTGAGCACGGCGGCCTCGGCCTCGGGGACGGGTGCCATGCGGTACGCGGCCACGCTGAGCAGCATCGCCTTGGCCGGGTCGTCCTCGCGGACGGCGTCCGCCCGCAGCGCGACGAGCCTGGCCCGCTCCTGGGTCTGCTTGTCGGCGAGGCGGCCGGTGCTGGCCTCGCTGGCTCTGGTCTGCTGCCAGGCGATCATCCCCGCCACCAGGGCCGTTACCAGGAGGGCCGCCACTCCGGTGATCACCAGCCCGCCGCGCCTGCGTCTCGCGTCGGCCTCGGCCTTGGCGGCGGCGACGAACTCCCGCTCCACCAGGTTCAGGGAGAGGTGGGACGGCAGCGTGGGCGTCCAGGACAGGGCCTCCCGCAGGGCCGTACCGCGCAGGAGGTCGTCGGGGTTGCGGCCGTGCGCGGCCCAGTGGCGGGCGGCCTCGCCCAGCCTGCGGTGGCGGGCCAGCGACTCGCGGTCGGCGCCGATCCACTCGTGCAGGCGCGGCCACGCGCGCAGTAGGGCGGGCCGGGCCAGGGTCACCGTATGGCCGCCCGCATGACGGCCGGCTGGACGGCCGTCTGTATGGCCGTCTGTATGGCCGGCCGTCTCCTGCGTGTCGCGTACGACGAGCCGGGCCTCTTCCAGGACGCTCAGCACGTACGCGGCCCCGTCGGCGCCCTCGGTCAGCTCCGCCGCCGTCGCCCGGCGCGCCCCTTCCTGGCCGTCCCGTACGTCCACCAGCCGCAGCAATATCTTCCTGGCCAGCTCGCGAGCCGGTGGCGGCAGGGACGCGTAGGCGCGTTCGGCGATCAGGCCGAGTGCCGGCTCGCCGGCGAGGGCGTCCGGCGGGCGTACGGCGGCTGCCGCCTGGGCGCCCTCGGCCATCAGCCCCTGACGGGAAGCGGCAGGAAGCGGCGCTCCACCGGAGGTGCCGCCGAGCAGACCGGTCAGGAGGCCCTGCGCGGTCGGGCGGGTGGCCGGGTCCTTGGAGAGCGCGGCGGCCACCAGGCTTCGCAGGCCGGGTTGCAGGACGGTCAGGTCCGGCTCCTGGTTGAGGAGGCGGTGGATCACCGCGACCGTGGTCGGCGCCTCGAACGCGTCCCGGCCGGTGGCCGCGAAGTAGACCAGCGCGCCCCAGGCGAACACGTCCGCCGCGGCGTCCGCCCGGCCGCCGTCGAACACCTCGGGCGCCATGTACATCGGCGTGCCGGTCAGCTCGCCGGTCGAGGTCATGGAGAGCCCGGCGGCCCGCGCGATCCCGAAGTCGATCACGCGGGGGCCGTCCTGGCCCAGCAGCACGTTCTCCGGCTTGAGGTCCCTGTGGACGACGCCGGCTTGGTGGATGGCCGCCAGCGCCGTCGCCACCCCGAGCGCCAGCCGGTGCAGCGCGTCCCCGGCGAACGGGGCCGCCCTGCGCAGGCTCGGCCCGGCCACGAACTCGGTGACCAGGTAGGGCCGCTCCCCCTCCAGGTCGTGGTCGATGATGCGGGCCGTGCAGAACGACGCCACCCGCTGCGCGGCCGACACCTCGCGCATGAAGCGCCGCCGCAACGCCGAGTCACCTGAGAGGTATGCGTGTAACACCTTCACGGCGACGCGGTTGGCCGCCTCGTCGTAGGCCTCGTACACGACACCCTGTCCCCCGGCCCCCAACTGTCCCGCCAGCCAGTACCGGCCCAGCCGTTCCCCGTCCATGCGCCATTAGATGCAACCCGGACATGCTTTGTTGCCAGCCGCAGCGAGTGCCTGGCCGACGCCGTCGCTCTGCGACGATGGCCCGGGCAGAGATGAGGACCAGGTCCGGGATGACCATCGCAGCCGGCCGCCCCTCTGTGTCACGCCGCGGGCCGCAGGTGCCGCCGGGCCCATTCCTCGAAGCTGGTCAGCGAAAGGCCGAGGTCCCTGGCGTACTGCGGGCGGGCCGGCTGGCCGACTATGTTCATCCACTCGTGTGAGGCGCCCATCGCCGGCATTCCGGCGGCGAATGCCTGCTCCTCGGTCATGTCCGGCGCGGACAGGTGCGTGCCCAGCGCGCGGGAGAGAACCTCGGCGATCTCCGTCATCGACAGGTAGTCACTCGCCAGCTCCAGCTCGACCCCGTGGAACCGCTCCGGCTCCGCGATGGCCGCGGCGGCTGCCCTGCCGATGTCGTCCACCGCGGCGAGGGAGAGCCGGGTGTCCGGCTTCACGACGCTCACCAGACCGCCTTCAACGCCCCGCGGGAACAGGAAGGCCATGGACGGCAGGAAGTTCTCCATGAAGAAGCCCGGCTTGAGGATCGTCCAGCGGGAGAAGCCGGCCGCGCGAACCCGGTCCTGGATCGTGCTCTTGGCTCCCAGGCTGGCGTCCAAGGAGCCCCAGCGGCCTGCGATCCAGCCAGGAGCCTCGGTGTGCTGACCGGCGCCGCTGGTGGACGTGTGGACGAACTGCGGCACTCCCGCAGCCTGCGCGCCTTCGATGAGGTTGACGGCCTGGGCCACCTCTCCGTCGAAGTCGAAACCTTCGGCGGGCAGGGCGGGCATCTGAACAGAGAAGACGGCGCGGACACCCGTGGCGGCCCGCACCACCGAATCGCGATCGTGGAGATCGCCGGTGACCAGATCGGCGCCCAGTGCCTCGACGGCCTTGGCTCGCTCGGTGTCGGGGTCACGCACCAGGGCGCGTACGGGCACGCCTGCGGCGAGCAGGGCTCGGGCGGTGGCGCCGCCCTGCCTGCCGGTGGCGCCGGTGACCAGGACGGGTGCGGAATCTGCGGACATGGTGCTCCTCGGGACCATAAACGGCGGGGCCCGCCGTTTTCTGTGCGATACGATATGGCGGGTCCCGCCATTTAGCAACCCTGGAGATGACGCCCATGCCCGACCGCCAGCGCGCGGACGCCCGGCGCAACTACGCGCGCATCCTCGCCGTGGCCGAGGAGGAGGTCGCCGCGCACGGGGCCGGCGCCTCCCTGGAACAGATCGCGCGCATCGCGGGGGTCGGCTCGGCCACCGTACGCCGCCACTTCCCGACCCGCCGGGCGCTGCTGGAGGCGGTCTCCCATCAACGCATCGAGGCCCTGGCCACCCGCGCCCGCGAGCTCACGGGCAAGGGTGACAGCCGTGACGCGCTCCTGGAATGGCTCAGTGACGTCGTCGCCTACTGCGTCGCGGCCCGAGGGCTGGCGGCGGCACTGGCCTACGACGGGGCCGAGCCCGACCCCGTACACGAGAACACCTGCTCGGCGATGATGGCAGAGGCGGGCAACCCCCTGCTGCAGCGCGCCGTGCAGGACGGGGCGGTGGCGGAAGGCGTCACCGTCGCCGACCTGATCGCGCTGATCGTCGGCATCGTCCTCGCGACGGAACACCACCCTGACCCGGCGGCCCGCGCGGACCGGCTGTTCCGGCTGGCCGTGGCGGGCCTGAGCCCGCAGGGCTGAGAACCCCGCTCGAAAGACCGTCCCTCGTCCTGCCCGCTTGATGCGATCAGCGGGGGACGGCGAGGATGGGGCCGGCCGGCCGTGTCCATGGGGGCCGGACTCCATCCGACGTTCGCTGCCGCTCCTCCGCAGCCCGCACGCGCCCCGCAGCCGGCGTTCACTGTCCCGGCCGCGAGCGTCTGCCGGGAAGGTGGACCGCCGCCGCGGAGCAAACGGCGGCGACGAAGAGCACCACCACGAACGTCGGCCCGCTCCCGACCATCGCCAGGTTGTGTGCCAGTCCCGCGATGACGGTGAGCTGGACCGCCGCCAGCAGCTCCGGCCGGTCCTCGACCGTCTGAGCGGCCACGAGCAGCAGCACCAGCAGGGCGGGCAGGTACACGGGGATCTGCGGGTAGTCCGAGCCGCTCTCCCACAGGTAGATGGTGCACACGTCCAGGAACACCAGGAGCGTGGCCGCCGTGCCCAGGACCAGCGGCGGCCGCGTCTCGCCCGCTCGCCAGCGCAGAACCACGCGCGTCAGGAAGAACCCGAGCAAGAGCGCGACCACCGAGAACACCACCAGCCAAGGGGGCTCCTCGCCGGGATCGTCACTCATGTCGCGAGGGAACTGCAGGTTGATGACGATCATGACCAGCACGAGTGCCCCGCCGACGGCCCCGGCGGCTCTCCACAGCCTGTTGTCCGGCTGGGCCAGGGTCGCCTCAGTGCACGCGATCAGCAGGAGAAGCAGCCCGGATACCGTGATGAAGATCGGTTCGTCGCGGCTGAAGGCCGCCTCGAAATGGGCGAACACGCCCAGATGCACTGCCGCCAGACCGGCGGCCGCGCCGAGGCTCACGGTGCGCCACCGGCCCTGAGGCAACAGGCCGGCCCCGAATGCCGCTGCGATCAGGAGCCACAGCCAGATTCCGTAGTCCGCGACCACTACCCTGCTGATCAGGAGGGAGAACTCGGGCGTGTTTCCAGGGCCGGCCAACGGCAGCAGGCCCGCCAGCAGCGCCAGCCCGCGCAATGCGAGGAGCAGCCACACGCTCCCGCCCGGCGTGCCGGGATCCCCGCCAGGAGATGCGTCGGCGCCCGGCGGTGCGGCGCTCCTCGCTCCAGGGCTGGTCCAGGAGCCGGGAGCCGACCCGGCGGCGCGAGCACCCTCGTCCGGTGCCCCGCGAACGTGGTCGGCCCGCACGTCGCCGGCGGGCCTCTCATCGGCTGCTGGTGCGTCAGCGGCCGGCGCGGCGCGGCTGACGTCCGAGGACATGCGACGGACGCCGGGTGTCGCACCGCGGGCCTCATCGGACGAGACGGCGGCCACAACCTCCGGCGGAGCGGCGGGCGAGACGGCGGGCAGGACGTCGTGCCGGGCGAGGGCGTGTGACGCCGCCGCCGAAACGGACCGGCTGTCGTCGTCGGCCAACTCCTGCAGGGCCAGCCGCGCCGCAAGCGCGAGCCCGGCGTGGCGGCTGTGCCGTAACCGCGCCAGCTCACCGATCGCGCCCTCCCTGATCTTGGCGATCGGATGGTCGATGGCCTCCTGCAGTTCGGTCGGCAACGGCGCGGGCCGATCCACGGGACGGCCGCGCCGCGCGATGATCAGGTCACCCTGAACGTCGAATGTCCACTTGCCCGGCGTCTGGCTGGGCATGACCGCCCGCACCTTGTCGTAGACGAAGTCGTACAGCTCGTGGATGCCCACATAGCCGTCCTGGTCCCGGTCGGCCTCGCCGGTCTCGAGCCCTTCCACCAGCGCTCTGGTGAACACCGAAGGCGCGGTCGTCTCCTGCGCATCGGCCAGATCGGTCCCGTCGAAGGCGTACTCCAGGGCATTGGAGGCCGTGATGACCACCCGCCCGCGCCCGCCGAACTGCTCCTCGACGTGCACGTCCGTCCCCGCCCTCGGCAGCGCGCCGCGTGCGAAGGCGCCCGCGTAGCAGCAGTCGAGCAACAGGACGATGCGCCGGCAGCGACTGCGGCCCATCCGCCGGTTGACGAACTCCGCCGACACCGCGGTGGCTCCCAGCCTGTTGAGCTTGGTGCTGGGCGTGGCGAGGTACAGTTCACCGTTGTCGTCCTTGACCCCGTGACCGGAGAAGTGCAGCAACAGCAGATCGTCAGGAAGGCGATCGGCGAAGAACTCCTCCACGGCCTCGTTGACGACAGCGGTGGACTCGTTGAGCATCGTGCGTACGTCGAAGCCGCCGATGGCCTCGTCACCCAGCACCCTCGCCAGGGCCTCGGCGTCCACTGCCGGCGCCCTCAGCCGCCGCAACCCGGGATCGCCGAACTCGTCACTGGCCACGATCAGCGCGAGACGGCGCCCGGACTGGGCGGACGCGTCCGGCCGCCTGCGGCGGCCCAGCCATACATCGGCGAACTCGCGTTGCTCCTTCGACGGGATGCCGGTCAATTCCAGCACGTCGCCGTCGATCTCCAGCTTGACCGAACGGTGCTGATGGCGATTGAGCCAGGCGATCACGGCGTTCACGATCGAGGCGAGCAGTTCCGTACCGGCCAGCGCGATCACCAGGCCACCGAGCGTGAACGACAGAACCGCCCTGGCGCCTTCCGGGATCTCTCCCGCCTCGGCGGCGCCGGCCACCACGTCCAGTTCGAGCAACTCCTCCCTCAGCCTGGCGGTGGCCTCGTCCAGCTCCTGGGGATCGGCGGCCGCGTCGATCACGCATAGCCGCAGCCGTACCGTCTCGCTCAGCATGAGCCGCCTCCGAAGGGGGAACGCGGGAAACCACGAGGACGGCAGGCTGCCGGGGGTTCAGCCGTCACGTACTGATATCGCCGACGATCACCCTGTCGCTACGGGCAGTTGTCGCCGTCCCGTCCATCAGCACGTCGACCGCAAACCGTAGCCCCTCATCGCCGACCACCAGCCGCGGTGTGCGGCAGCGCCCGGTCATATGGCCGCGCGGGGTGGATTGTTATCCCTTGATGTTCGACGCTGGACCCATGATGAAGATTCCGCCGGGATCGGCTCGCCGGCTGCGTCTCTATTGCCAGCCGGCAGAAGGATGGACACCGACGCAGCCGTGGTGCAGCTCTCTGGATGTCTCGCTGCCTGATGGTCAGGTCACGGTGTCGAGGACTTCGTGAACGGCTCGGCCTGCACGGTGGGCTGACGGTACGGCGGTGACTGAGGGAGGCGGCGGGCCATGGTGCGCGCCGCCTCCTACCGTGTGCGATGCAGCTGAGCAGCTGTTTCGCGTGACTACCCACGATGGCGATCGCAGTGCGCGCCGAGGCCGTGACCGTCTCGCGGGACGCCTCAGGCGGTGCGTTCGCGGCGGGCGCCGGTCGCCAGGGCGGTGATGAGGGCGTAGAGGAGGCCGCCGAACAGCAGGGAGTCGATCGACGGGATGTGGGTGAGCGAGAAGGTGCCGTACGCGGTGAGGTAGCCGACCACCGATCCGCCCGCCCACGCCACGAACGTCGGCAGCCTGACCGCCGCCCCGTACGACAGGGCGTCGGCGTCGTAGCCGTTGCGCCGGTACAGGATGAAGTCGGCGATGATGATGCCCGCCACCGGCGGCGCCGCGATGCCGAGGAAGAGCAGGAAGTTCGGCAGCCAGGCGGAGACGTCGAAGCTGCCGAGCACGGCCGCGCCCGCGCCGAGCGCGATGGAGACCTGCCACTTCCTGACCCCGGGGACCAGCGACGACACGGCGAGCGTGCCCTGGAAGATGTTGCCCGCGTTCGCCGTGATCGAGGCGAACACCAGCAGCGCGACCGCCGGCAGCGCCGAGGCGATCAGCGCCATCGCGTCGATCAGCGCGGCCTGCCCGGTCAGCGCGGCCGGTACGGCCCCCGCGACGAACAGCAGCGGGTACGCGATCCCGAAGGCGAGCACGCCCCCGGTCAGCGCCTGCCTGCGGCCCCTGGCGAAGCTGCCGAAGTCGGCGGAGGTCACCGCGAGCACGGTGCCGGTGCCGACCACCGACGAGACGGCGACGCCCCAGTCCATCGGCGAACCCGGCGTGACGAAGTCGCGCGCCGAGCTGAGCGAGACGTACACCAGGTAGCCGAGCAGCAGCGCGATCACCGGCACGGCGAACTGCGCCACCTTGCCGAGGATCTCGAAGCCGAACGCCGTGGCCGCCACGAACAGCACGCAGCCGAACGCCACGAGCACCGGCAGCGGCACCTGCACCCCGGTCAGTTCGGCGACCAGGCGCTGCGCGGCGGTGCCGAAGCCGTTGGCGGTCACGGTGGCCCAGCCGAACACGCTGACCCCGAGCAGCGCGGTGATCGCCTTGGCGCCGCCGCGGCCGAAGGGGAAGCGTACGACGTCGTACGTGGGCTGCCTGGCGTGCTCGCCGATCGCCAGCGTGAGCACCGCGACGATCATCAGGACGAGCGAGCCGGCCACCACCGAGGTGACCACGCTCGAGAACGGCAGGCCGCTGCCGAGTGTCGGCGAGGACAGCACGACCGGCGTGGTGATGATGCCCAGCAGGATCAGCGCGATCCGGTAGCCGGGAGCGCCGGTCGCGGCCTCGGCCCTCTTGGCCGGGGTGTCGGTCGTCATGGTCAACCCTCTCCGAGCGTGGCGACGTAGCGCCGCCAGCCCGCGAACTCTGTGATCTCCCGCTTGCCCGCCACCAGGAACGGCTCGCCGATCACGCCGAGCACCTCCGTGCCGTCGGCGAGGGTCACCTTGCCGACGGAGAGCCCGGCGGGCTCGGACAGCAGCACGCCCGCCAGCGCTTGCGCGGGCACGTCCCAGACCTCCACCTCGACCGACACGCCGCTGCCGTCGGTGGTGCGGATCATCGCGGGGTGCCGGTCGTCGATGCTCCACAGCCGGTAGCAGGGGGCGGTGGCGTCCTCGCGCAGGAACGTGGCGCCCGCGCCGGTGAGGTTGCCGTTGAGTTCGAGGCCGCGCATCAGCGTGCCGTTCACGGCGAGCGCCACGCCGGTGGTGGGGCCGGTGGTGGGGCCGGTGGGGGTGGTCATGGGGTCTCTCCCTTGCTGATCCAGGTGCCGGTCGTGCCGGACAGTGCGTCGGCGAGCCGGTCGGGGGCGGTGATCAGGCCGTACGAGGTGGGCCTGGCCCGCAGGAAGTCGATGATCGCCTCCACCTTGGGACGCATGCTGCCCTCGCCGAAGTGCCCCTGAGCCGCGTACTCGGCGGCGGTGTCGGGGGTGAGGTGGTCGAGCCACTGCTCCTCCGGCGTGCCGAAGTGGATCGCCACCCGGTCCACGCCGGTGGGGATGGCGAGCAGGTCGGCGCCGAGTTCGGCGGCGAGCAGCGCGGCGGCCCGGTCCTTGTCGATGACCGCCTCCACGCCGGTGAGCAGGCCCGCGGCGTCACGGGCGACCGCCACGCCTCCGCCGCCGCCCGCCACCACCACGGTCCCGCCGCCGACGAGGTCACGGATGGTGCCGAGCTCGACGATCTCGACGGGTTCCGGCGAGGCCACCGTACGGCGCCAGCCGCGTCCCGAGTCCTCGGTCACCGTCCAGCCGAGCTCGGCGGCGTAGCGGCGGGCGGTCTCCTCGTCGAAGAACGACCCGATCGGCTTGGCGGGCCGCTCGAAGGCCGGATCCTCCGGGTCGACCACGGTACGCGTCACCAGGCTGACCACCGGACGGCTGAGCCCGCGTACGGCCAGCTCGTTGGAGAGCGCCTTGGTGAACATGTAACCGATCGCCCCCTGGGTGTCGGCGACCGCGTAGTCCAGCGGCACCGGCGCCACCTCGGCGGCGGCCAGCTCGGAACGCCGCAGGATGAAGCCGACCTGCGGGCCGTTCCCGTGGGTGACGACGACGTCCCAGCCTTTCGCGATCATGTCCACGATGGCCGGCACGGTACGCACCACCGTGTCGTACTGGTACGGAATCGCCTCGTGGGCCGAGTCGCGGACGAGCGCGTTCCCGCCGAACGCGACGACGGCGAGCCCGGCCTTCACGCCGCGGCCCCGGCGAGTCCGAGCCCGTCGGCGAGGGCGACGACGGCCTGGGTGAAGCAGGGCAGCGGGGCCGTGGTGACACCCGCCCCGATCTGCCCCACCCCGGCCTCCTTGTGCGCGATGCCGGTGTTGATGACGGGCTGGAGGCCCGTGTCGGCGACCGCGCGTACGTCGATGCCCGCCGCGCTCGCGCCGAAGTCGAGCGCGGGCAGCGTGAACACCGGGTTCGTGCCGATCGTGATCTCCCGCATTCGGCGGCTGTGCGCGGTCGCGTCGGCCGGCGTGCCGCCGACGAACTTGACGATCGCGGGCGAGGCGGCCATCGCGAAGCCGCCGAGCCCGGCGGTCTCGGTGATCGCGCTGTCCCCCAGGTCGGGGGCGGCGTCGTCCACGCTGTAGCCGGGGAAGAACAGGCCGTCGACGGGGTTGGCGGGCGCCTGGAACCAGCGGTCGCCGGTGCCGGAGACGCGGATGCCGAAGTTGACGCCGTTGCGCGCCATCGCGGTGACCATCGAGCTGTGGGGCACCCCGGCGGCGGCGTCGAGCATGGCCTTGCAGGCCGCCATCGACACGTTCAGGAAGAAGTGGTCGTTCCCGGTGATGAACTCGGCGGCCCTGCGCAGCACGGCGTTGTCGGGCTCGGTCGCGATGAGCGCCGGCAGCAGCCGCTTGAGCAGCAGGCCGGTGGCCGCCGCGTTGCGGTTGTGCACCTCGTCGCCCATGTGCAGCGCCTGGCCGATGAGCGGCTTGAGCTCCAGGCCCTCCAGCCGCCGTACGGCGGGCCGCAGCGCCCCGGCCAGCTCGCCGCCGATCCACCTGAGCCGGTCGAGCACGTCGGGGCCGTTCGCGCCGAAGCGCAGCACCTTGCCGAGCCCCTCGTTGAAGTTGCTGTAGGCGAGCCTGCCCGAGGTCGCGTCGCGTACCACCCAGACCGGCATCGACGGGCTGATGACGCCGGCCATCGGGCCGACCGCGCCGTAGTGGTGCGCGGGTGCGAAGGAGATGGCGCCCGACGCGGCGAGCTCGGCCGCCTGCCCGGGCGTCTGCGCCCAGCCCTCGAACACGATGGCCCCGGCGATCGCGCCCCTGACCGGTCCCGCCATCCGCTCCCAGGCGATGGGCGGGCCCGAGTGCAGGATCAGCCGCTCCCCTGCCATCTCCGTGATGGCCTCCTTCGCCGGTACGACGTCCGTCAGCACCGGCTGCGCGGACAGGTAGCGCTCGAAGGCGACCTGATTGGCCCGCTCGACCTCCGGATGACCGACGAGCCTGGCCAGCGCCAGCGCGGCGTCCGGGTCACCGCCCGCCGGAGGACGCCAGTCCAGGGTGGTCACGGACCCTCCGGCGGCGCGGAGGTCGTCGCCGAACCCGGCGAGACCGACGTTCACCACGTCGAGGTGCTCGCTCCACATATGTCTCTGCCTTCCTTCCCCGGTCACGGGGTCATCCGGGCGGCGATCACGGCCGCCTGGGCGTTGTTCTCCGCCACCAGGACGCCGGCCTCGCGCAGCCGCGCCACGACGGCCGAACGGTCCTGCGGGTCGTCGTCGGTGCCGCAGACGTGCGCGACGAACGCCGGCGCCGGGCCCTCGCGCACGGCCCGCGCCTGTTCGATGGCTTCCAGCAGGCCGGAGACCGGGTCGTCGGCCGCGCCGTACCCGAGGACGACGTCGAAGAGCACGACGGCGGTGGCCGGGTCGACGGCCTCGGCGAGCAGCCGCTCGTCGCGCGGCGCCGGGTCGATCATGGGATGCGGCCGGCCGCGCGTGAACACGTCGTCGCCCAGGTCGAGGAGCGTGTGCCCGGTGCTGACGGCGACGTCGGCCGGCATGGTGTTGCCCGCCACGGGGGTGTTCGACGCGGCCCGGATGCCCTCGGCCCGGGCCAGGAGCTGCGCCTCGTAGCAGAACGTGCCGCCGCTGAACACGCCGCGCAGGTCACGCTGCCCCGGCGCGAAACACACCTGTTCGTACGCCTCCGCCGGGCTTTCCGCGGGCCGGTCCGCGCCTCGTACGAGCGCCACGGCGGCGTCGGCGGCGCCGGCCAGCGTGGCGGCGAACCGCACCCCCGGCGTGTCGCCGCCGAACGCGGCAGGGTCGGCGCCGAGGAAGCAGATCACGACGGGCACGTCGAGCGCGCGCGCCTCCTCCACGACGGCCTTGGCGACCGTCTCGGCCGGGGGCTTGGAGAGCAGCACGATGACGTCGGTCCCGTCGTCGGCGGCGAGCGCGCGGAGACCGCGGAGCATGGAGATCGCGCCGACCTCCGCCGACAGGTCGTGCCCGCCGGTGCCGAGCGCCTGCGAGACGCCCTCCCCGAGCTGGTGGATCCGGGAGGTGATCTCCTGCATGCCGGTTCCCGACGCGCCCACCACGCCGATCCGGCCGCGCCGTACGACGTTGGCGAAGCCGAGCGGGAGGCCGTTCACGATCGCGGTGCCGCAGTCGGGGCCCATGACGAGCAGGTCGCGTTCCTCGGCGAAGCGCTTGATCTCGATCTCCTGGTCGAGCGGCACGTTGTCGCTGAAGACCATGACGTTCAGCCCGAGCCGCAGCGCCTTGAGCGCCTCGGCGGCGGCGTACGGGCCGGGCACCGAGATCAGCGCCAGGTTGTGCGCCGGGTTCTCCTCCACGGCCTGCCGCAGGCTCCTGAGCGGCGGCGCGGCCACCTCGCCACCGGCCCCGCGGGACGACGGCTGCTCCGACAGCCGCTCGTCGGCCAGCTCCAGCGCCCGGACGGTGGCCGGCTCGTCGCCCATGACCGCGACGACCAGGTCGCCGGGACCGGCGTCCACCTCGCCCAGCCCGGCCTCCCGGAGGTTGTCCAGGTTGGTGCCGGTTCCCATCACGACGGAGGCCGCTTGGATGCCGGGCAGCTCGGCCAGCGCCGCGGAGAGCGCCATCAGGGCAACGGAGTCCTGATAGCGGTTGGGGTAGATGCGATGTTCGCGAATGCTGCTCATGCCGCCTTCCGATCTGGGGAGAAGCCGAGTACGCGCAGGCCGAGCAGGACGCCGGCGACGCCGTCGGCTCCCGAGCTGGCCCCCACGCGCAGCGCGGCCTTGGTGCGGGCCGGTAGGCCGGCTCCGCTGACGAGCGCGTCCACCAGGCCGATGATCGGCTCGCTGAAGTGGCCTTCGGCAGCGAGCCGCAGGTAGTGGGCGCCGACGTCGGTGGTGCGGTGGGCGTGCACGCGCACGCCGTCCGCGAGGGTGTGGAAAGCCCGTGCGGCGGGCCGGCCGATCCGTGACAGGACGGCCAGCGTGCCGACCAGCAGGTCGTCGCCGCTGGGGGTCAGGCCGGGCCCGAAGCCGACCAGCCGGGCCACGGCCCCCGGCACCTCGTACGGCCGGTCGGTCAGCGCCTCCAGCAGGCGCTCCGCCCGTACGTCGAGGCCCGGCACACCGATGCCCCTGGCCAAGACGTGCCGTTCGCGCAGCTCGGCGACCTGCTCGGCGCCGGTGATCACGGACCGCGCGCGTACCGGTGTCGGTGACAGTGACAGTGGCGGTGTCGGTGGCGGCGGCGGCGTCCAGACCGGCACGGCTCGCAGGTCGAGCACATGCGGACCGAACGACAGGATCCCCGCCGAGCAACGTACGGGCTCGCCTGCCCGCGCCTCCGGCCTCCACCCCGTCACCCGGACGGACGTCGGCGTGTGCGGCGCGGCGGCGTCGTGGACGGTCAGCAGGAGGCCGTCCACGACCAGGTTGCACGCGGTCGCGAAGACGCTGTGCACCGTCCCCGCGAAGCCCGGCCCCGGCACCAGGTAACCCTGGGAGACGGCGACCATGACGAGCTAGCCGTTCAGCAGGTCCACGGCGCGCTTGGAGTCCGACACCCAGCCGAAGATCGCGCCCTGGGCCTTGATCATGTCGAGCCCGACCCGGAGGAACTCGGGGAAGTAGGAGCCCACGCAGTCCTCCAGGACCACGCACTCGAACCCGCGGTCGTTCGCCTCGCGCACGGTGGTGTGCACGCACACCTCAAGGGTCACGCCGCAGACCAGCAGCGTACGGATCCCCCGGCTGCGCAGGATCGCTTCGAGGTCGGTGGCGTAGAACGCGCCCTTGCCCGGCTTGTCGATCACCGGCTCGCCCTCGATCGGGTAGAGCTCGGGGATGATGTCGTGGCCCTCCTCGCCGCGGACCAGGATACGGCCCATCGGCCCGTCGGTGCCGATGAACGTCTTGCCGCCCCTCGTACGCTTGGCGGGCGGGCAGTCCGCGAGGTCGGTACGGTGGCCCTCGCGGGTGTGGATCACCAGCATCCCGGCGGCCCGAGCCGCCTCCAGGACGGCCCGCGTCGGCTCGATCGCGCCGCGCAGCAGCGACACGTCGTTGCCGAGCAGCTCGCCGAAACCGCCCGGCTGCAGGAAGTCCCGCTGCATGTCGATCACGACCAGCGCCGTCGTCGCCGGGTCCAGTTCCAGATCGAACGGCTCGGCTGCAATGCTCCTGGCAGTCACAGGCCAACTCCCTTGGTGTCCAGCGGTGTTCACGCTCGGTACCCAGACTGCCTTCTACCAGGCTATTCTGTCCAACAGATAGAGTCGGTCGCCTTCATCGAAACGGTCGATAAATGGAGCTCAGGCAGCTGTCACACTTCCTCGCCGTGGCCCGGCGACGCAGCTTCACCCAGGCCGCCCACGACGTGAACGTCGTCCAGTCGTCACTGAGCGCATCCATCCGCCAGCTCGAACGCGAGCTCGGCGCCACCCTCTTCGACCGGACCACCCGCAGGGTCGAGCTCAGCCCGGCGGGCCGCGCGCTCCTCCCGATCGCCCGCCACATCCTCGCCGACGCCCGCGCGGCCAGGGCCGAGATCTCCGCCGTCCAGGGGCTGCTGCACGGTCAGGTGGCGCTCGGCACGATCCAGATGCTCACCTGGGTCGACCTCGCGGACGTGCTGGCGCGCTTCACCAAGGCGTACCCCGGGGTCGAGATCAGCCTCCTGGAGGCCCCGGTCGACGAGATGATCGAGGCCCTGCGCAGCGGCGAGCTGGACCTCGCCTACCTCGCCTGCGGCATGGACGAGCTGCCCGCGGCGCTCACGGTGATCGACAGCGACACCGAGCCGCTGGCGGTGGTCGCGGGCCCCGGTCATCCGCT
Source organism: Nonomuraea candida (assembly GCF_000725485.1). Taxonomy (GTDB): domain Bacteria; phylum Actinomycetota; class Actinomycetes; order Streptosporangiales; family Streptosporangiaceae; genus Nonomuraea; species Nonomuraea candida. The sequence goes on from NZ_JOAG01000069.1 coordinate 27,109, forward strand.
GGCCGAGCAGCCGGGCGTCCGGCTGGCCGACCTGGCGGCGGAGTCGTTCGTGGAGTTCCAGGCCGGGACCGGGTTGCAGACCGTCGTCGACCGGCTGTGCCACGACGCGGGGCTCAAGCGGCGGATCGTGCTCAGGACCACCCAGCTCGACCTGCTGGTCTCGCTGGTGAGGCACGGGCTGGGGATCGCCGTCCTGCCTGTGGGGGTGGCCAGGCAGGCCGGCCTGAAGGCCGTCCCGATCATCGGGAACACCGCCACCCGCACGGTCGCGCTGGTCACCCGGACGGGCCACGACAGCAACCCGGCCGTACGGGCTCTGCTCGACCTCCTGCGCCCTCAGACCGTGTCTTGATGGGCGATCTTCCGTGGCACAGGTCGTGGAAGCGTTCTGTCGAGCTGAGCTCATGCGGCGCAACTACTTCCACGCCGTCCTGGAGGCGCCCAAGAGCGCGGCCGACAAGCTGCGAGCTCTGACCAATAATGCGCGAGGGTCCCTTGTTGAGTTCGTGCTCCAGCGCTTGCGGCAGCGCCGGGCGGGTGAGCCTCTGGCGCGGAACGCCGCGAACCCACCCCGCCTGCCACGCCATCGGCCGAACCAGGTGGAGGTGCTCCTGGCGCGCTCGGAGCTGGCTCGCTTCCAGAGTCTGCACACCGAAGCGCTGGCCCACGCCGACTGTGCGCGGCACCTGGCAGGCAAGGGGTACGCGCTGGCGCTGGGCAAGGCGCACAGCGCCATCTCGGTCGCCTGTCTCGGCCTGGGCGACCTGGCCTCCTGCGAGGAACAGTGCGAGCAGGCGCCGCAGGTGTCCCGGCGAACCGAGCAGCGGCCCGCCCCGGGCCAGAACGCTGATCATTTGGGGCAGGTGCTGCGGGCAACGGGCAGGCAGGGCGCGGTTCGGTCGGCTTGGCAGCGCGCACGCCATCGCCAAGAAGGCCGGCGCGCCGGAACGGACGGAGGCGTTCGCGTTGCTGCACGCCCCGTCCTGATCCGGCCCGGTCAAGAGAGGACGCCGGACTGTCCGGGCTCTTTTCCATTCGGGCATGTTCCCGGCCGGTACGTGCCCGTCACGTCCTCCGGAGCGATCTCGCTGATCACGACGTCGTCGGCCACGCTCACGACCCGGGAATCCCGCATGAAGACGTGGGTGTAGGTGCGTCCTGTGGGAAGCAGCCTCAGCTCGTAACGAAAGCCGTCCTTGATCCGGACGTAGAGGCCGTTGTCCTCTGAGAAACCGCCGGCATCCTCTTGCGGTCGCAGCGGTCCCACGGCGTCCAGGAGCACGTCCTCCAGTGTGGGTTTCGCCGAAATGCGCTCCCGCCTGATCTCGCACAGATCTTCCCGGAACTCGGTCCGCTCATCATCGGGCGCGGCCCAGTGGACCACCAGTTTCTTGCCGCCTCCGCCGCTCCCCGGTTCACCGGTCATCGTGCTGTGCAGCCTGGTCACCCGTTCACCGGACTCGTCGACCACGACTTTCAACTGGACCCGGGAGAATTTGGACGCGAACGCCTTCGGATCGGCATTGTCGTGGCCGAGAAAGGACTGGAGGCGGAAACTGATGGCATAGGCGTCCAGAGCCGGGCCACGCCGCGCGGTCACCACGAAGAAGACAGCCGTGACGAGAACGCTGAGCACGAGGGCCCAGTACAGCGTTTTAGCGAAGGCGGCCGGAAGACGCACGTCTCACTCCCCCACGAAATCTCCAAGAGCGCCGACGGCGCGACCTGATCTCGGCCGGCGGCAGGCCCTCCACCCGCACCAGCAGACATCGCAGACGGCCCACCGCCGCCGCCACCCAGAACCGGCCCATCAGCCGGTGCACGGGCACGCTTTCCCTTCGCCCGCTCGACAGGACGGCATCGACCCGCACCTCCGCCTCGCTCATTCCCCACACCAGGATCGACCGTCGCCGGCTGAAGGGGCCGGCCTTGGCCGTGTGCTGACGCTCGCCCATGACCGGCATGGTGGCGGCCACTCTCCGGTGTTCCTCGCTGAAAACGCTCATTCTCATGCGATCCGGCCTGGCCGCGGGTCCTTGG
>NZ_JOAG01000070.1 GCF_000725485.1 Nonomuraea candida
GGCCGCGGCCGGGCTGCTCAACCCGATGATCGCGGGCGCGGCGATGGCGTTCTCCAGCGTCTTCGTGGTCACCAACAGCCTGCGACTCCGCCGCTTCACCTGACACCACCGAACGGACGGCCGGCGCCCTCACGACGCCGGCCGTCCGCGTGCCCGCTCACAGCTCGGCCTCACACGCCCTGACCGGAGCAGGAACCGACGCCGGAGCAGGAGCCGACGCCGGAGCAGGAGCCGACGCCGGAGCAGGAGCCGACGCCGGAGCGGGGGCCGGGGCGGGGGCCGGGGGCGTAACCAGAGCCGAGGCCGGATCCGGGCTTGGGGTCGTAACCGGAGGTGCGTACGGCCGGCGGGAGGCGGAGGCCCAGCGGACGGCCGGCGCCATCGCGGCCCCCGCCACCACGAACCCGGCCCCCACCACCACCCACCCCACCGTCCCCCCGCCGAGCACCAGCCCGGTGAGCACGACCGGCCCCAGCATCCGGGCCACGGCCACCCCGGTCCCGAAGAACGCCTGGTACTGCCCCTGCCGATCGTCCGGCGCGAGACCGAAGCCGATCTCCCAGGCCCCCGCCGCCAAAAGCATCTCCCCGGCGACCAGCAGGACCGCCGCCACGATGAGGAACGCCCACCCGTACGGGCTCAGCGCGAACACCACGCACGCGGCGAGCATCAGCAGCCCCGCCCGCCGCACGGCCCCGGAGGCGTCGCGCAGCCCCTTGACCCGCCGCGCCACCCGCACCTGGAAGAGCAGCACGGTCCCGGTGTTGACGAGGAGCAGGACCGAGACCATCCAGGTGGGCGCATCGGTACGGGAGGCGATCCAGAGCGGCACGACCACGCTCAGCAGCGGCATGTAGAACAGCATCACGGCGTTGAGCAGCGTGACGAGCGCGTACGGCCGGTCCCGCAGCACGGCGAGCCGGGGCCCGGCGGGAGCCGGCGCGGGCCGTACGGCGGGCAGCCTGAGCAGCAGGGCGGCGGCGGCCAGGAAGGCCAGCGCGTCGAGCGCGAGCACCGCCAGATACCCTTCGCGCGTCCCGGCGTGCAGCGCGAGCCCGCCCAGCCCGGCCCCGGCCGCCAGGCCCCCGTTGAGCACGGCTTGCAGGCGGGCGCGTACGACGGTCCGCTCGGCGGGCGGCACCAGGGCGGCGAGCAGCGCCTGGCGGGCGGCCGACAGGCCGGTCTGCGCGGTGCCGTACAGGCAGGTGACCAGCACGAACAGCGCGAAGGAGGAGACGAGGAGGAACGCGGCGACGGCCGCCGCGGTCACGACCGCGAGCAGCACGGCGACGCCGCGCGGCCCGCGCCGGTCGGCCAGGTGGCCGAGCGGCACGCCGGCCACCGAGCCGACGGCCCAGCCCAGGGTGAGGCCGAGGCCGATCTCGGTGGCCGACAACCCGACGATCCCGGCGAAGTAGAACGCGGACGTGACGAGGTAGACGCCGTCCCCCACGGAGCTGGCAAGCTGCGCATGCGCCAGGATTCGCCGATATTTCATGGCTTGTAGGACGCCGGGGTCATTCTGGTCGCGACGCCCATCCGGTTCCAGGCGTTGATCGTGGCCACGGCCACCACCAGGGCCGCCAGCTCCGCCTCCGTGAAGCAGACGGCGGCCCGCTCCCACACCTCGTCCGTGATGTCCTGGGTGGACAGCCGGGTGGCCGCCTCGGTGAAGGCGAGCGCGGCGCGCTCCTGCTCGGTGAAGAACGGCGCCTCCTGCCACACGGCCACGGCGTGCAGGCGGGCGTCGCTCTCCCCCGCCGCCCTGGCGTCGGAGCTGTGCGCGTCCACGCAGTAGACGCAGCCGTTGATCTGGCTGGCGCGCAGGCGCACCAGCTCCAGGAGCGGCTTGGGGAGGGTGCTGTGGGTGACGTACGCGTCGAGCCCGGCCATGGCCCGGTACGCCTCTCCGGCCAGCGCACCGAGGTTCATTCGTTCGGTCATGCCCTCATCCTGGAGCCGAACTTGTCCCAGGATAAGCTCCAATTCCCGGCAAGATGATTGGGCCAAGATGGACGTGCACATCAGCCTCGACGGCGGCCGTGACCTGGCCGCCCAGGTCTACCGGCAGCTCCTCGACGCCATCCTCGACGGCCGGCTCAGGTCGGGGGAGCGGCTGCCGCCGACCAGGGAGCTGGCCCGCCGCCTGGAGATCTCCAGGAACACGGTCGCGCTCGCCTACGACCGCCTGGTCGCCGACGGGTTCCTCACGGGGCGGGCGGGCGCGGGCACGTTCGTCTCGGCGGAGCCGGTCCGGGGGAGAGCCGCCCCGAAGGGCGTCATCCGCCCCCGCCCGATCTGGCGCGACCTCCCGCCTGCGACGCCGGCCCAGTCCACCACCCGGTACGACTTCCGCGTCGGCGTCCCCGACGCCCGCCTGTTCCCCATGGAGACCTGGCGCCGCCTGGTGGCCCGCGAGCTGCGCGCCGGCGCCGCCGGCTACGCCGACCCGGCCGGGCACGAGCCCCTGCGCGAGGCCATCTCCCGGCACATCGGCATCAGCCGCTCGGTTCACGCGGGCCCCGGCGACGTGCTGATCACCAGCGGCGCGCAGCAGGCGCTCGACCTCATCGGCCGGGTGCTGATCGAGCCGGGTGACGTGGTCGCCGTCGAGGAGCCCGGCTACCCGCCCGCCCGGCTGCTGTTCCGCTCGCTCGGCGCCCGGGTCGCGGGCGTGCCGGTGGACGGCGAGGGCATCGACGTGCGGGCGCTGCCCGGCGAGGCCCGCATCGTGTACGTCACCCCGTCGCACCAGTTCCCCCTGGGCACGCCCATGTCGCTGGCCCGCCGCACCGCCCTGCTGGCCTGGGCCGAGCGCCGCCGGGCGGTGGTGATCGAGGACGACTACGACAGCGAGTTCCGCTTCGGCGAGCGTCCGCTCGAACCCCTCCAGAGCCTCGACCGGGCCGGCCGCGTCATCTACGTGGGCTCGTTCTCCAAGACCCTGCTGCCCATGCTCAGGCTCGGCTTCCTGGTCGCGCCCGCCTCGCTCGCGCCGGCGCTGCGCGCGGCCCGGCACCTGTCCGACTGGCACGGCGAGGTGCCCACGCAGGCCGCGCTGGCCCGCTTCATCGACGAGGGCCTGCTGGCCAGGCACATCAGGAAGGCGACCCGCGAGTACGCCGCCAGGCACGCCCTGATCGCCGAGGCCCTGGCGGGCGACGAGCGCCTGCGCCCGGTGCCGTCCACGGCCGGCCTGCACCTGTGCGCCCGGCTCGCCCCCGGCGTGACCGTCCGCCCGGGGCCCGAGCCGGCGGTGGAGCGCCTGGAGGCGTACTGCGGCGAGCGCCCGGCCCAGCCCGGCCTGGTCCTCGGCTACGGCGCGATCGGCAGGGACGCCATCCCCGCCGGCCTGCGCCTGCTCAGGTCAAGGATGTCGGCGGGTCCAGAAGCGGCGGCCCCGCTCCCCTGACATCTCCGGGTCGTCGGGCGGCGTCGGCTGCCGCACGATCACGACCGTCGTGCGCGCGTGCCGCGCGCAGTACATGCTGGTCGAGGGCAGGAAGATGCGGCTGAGCAGGCCGCGTCTCCCCCGTCCGAGCACGAGCAGGTCGCCGTCGCGGGCGAGGTCGACGAGGTGATAGCCGGGATCGCCGACCCGGCCGACCACGAACGTCCGCAGATCCTCGGGGATGCCGCCCGCCACGTCCTCGAACACGCTCGTCACCACCTCGGTGCAGCGCGCCTCCTCGCCGAGCCGGACCGCGTGCTGGACGGGCAGCGCCTCGGGGAAGGGGTGGACGGGCGCGCGGCTGACGTGCACGGCCACGAGAGCCATCCGGTGCAGCCTGGCCGCGCCGATGGCCCAGGCCAGCGCCCAGCGCGCGGCCGGGGACTCGTCCACCCCAACGATCAGCCGCGCACCGCCGGGCAGTTCCTGTTCCACGGTGCCTCCTGTCGAAGTACGACCATAGTGCGCCTACCCGCTGGTTACCGGGAGGTGGCACTTTGCGAACTCCGGAGTCCCTGCCGAGGCCGGGGGCCTGCCGGGCCGCTGGCCACCCGGTTCAGATCAGTTTGAGCAATCCGTCGTAAAAGATGTCCCGCTCCCCCTCCGTCAGGGCCCGGTACGCCATGGCGTCCCGGCGGTTCGTCTCCGCCTCGATGCCCTCCCGTACGGGCCCGCCGGCGAGGGCGACGATGCCGGCCGCCGTCAGTCCCGCCGCCCGCCAGGCCGCCGCGTGGGCGTCGGCCCGGTGGTAGCGCAGCGCCGCCAGCCGGTTGAACAGCAGCAGCCCGGCGCCCGCCCCCTCCGGCTCGTACGGCGGCGCCATCAGCTCCAGCGCCCCGCCGGGCAGCCGGTCGGCCGCGCCGAGCACCCGGCCCGCCAGCTCGGCCAGGCCGGGCAGGTCGTTGCCGGCCCAGACGCGTTCGGCCGCGGCGGCGTGCAGGTCGTACAGCCGGTGCACGAACGCCAGGCCCGCGGCCGTCAGCCGCAGCCCGCCTTCGCGGTCCTCTTCGAGGGCGCCCTGGCTCAGGTGCTCCCGCAGGCTGGGCTCGCGGCCGGCCGGGTCGCCGTAGCGGTAGACGACGGCCAGGTCGCGGCGGGTCAGGGGGCGCAGGGGGAGTGTGAAGCGCAGGTCGGACAGGAATCCGGGGGTCAGACCCGAGGTCTCGGCCAGGTCGGCGACGGCTCTGGCGGCCGAGGCGTGCACGTTGACGGTGGCCGCGCCGATGACGGGGGCGATCGCCGCGGCATACTCCAGCAGATCCTGAAATTTCGGCATCGCGTCGATTATGGAGGGATATGCAGTGATGCATAGGTGATCGACAGGGAATCGAAATGGGCCGGCTCCAGGGTGGGGTCAACCGTCCGGCGTCCGCCGGTGTTCTTCCACCCGCCCCACCCCTTCTCGATCTGGAGCCCCATGACCGCCCGCCGGGCCGCCCTGCCTCTGCTGCTGACCGCGGTGTTCGTGACCACGCTGGACTTCTTCGTCGCGAACCTCGCCATCCCCTCCATCCGGACCGACCTGCGCGCGGGTGACGCCGCCGTCCAGTTCGTGATCGCCGGGTACGGGCTGGCGTACGCGGCCGGGCTGATCGTCTCCGGGCGGCTGGGCGACCTGTTCGGGCACCGGCGGGTCTTCGCGGCCGGGCTGGCGCTGTTCACGCTGGCCTCCGCCGGCTGCGGGCTGGCGGGGGACGCGGCGCAGCTCGTGGCGGCCAGGGTCGTGCAGGGCGTCGCGGCGGCGCTGCTCGCCCCGCAGGTGCTGGCGCTGCTCGGCCGGCTGTACCAGGGGGCCGCGCGGGCCAGGGCGTTCAGCCGGTACGGCACCGCCGTCGGCCTGGCCGGGGTGAGCGGGCAGGTGATCGGCGGGCTGCTGGTGGCCGCCGATCCGCTGGGGCTGGGCTGGCGGGCCTGCTTCCTGGCCAACGTGCCCATCGGCGTGGCGGCCCTGGCGGCGACCGGCCGCCTGCTCCCCCGCGACACCACCGCCCGCCTTCCCCGTGGCCGGTCCCGGGCCGGCGAGCTGGACGTGGCCGGGGCGGTGATGGTGGCGGCCGGGCTGGTGGCCGTGGTGCTGCCGCTCGCCGAGGGGCGTGAGCAGGGCTGGCCCCTGTGGACGTGGCTGTCCCTGGCCGCCGCGCCGCCGCTGCTGGCCGCGTTCGTACGACGCCAGCGCCTACTGGCCGGCTCCGGTCGCGTGCCGCTGCTCGACCTGGCCGTGTTCGGCGCGAAGGGGTTCGCGCCCGGGCTGGTGGCGGTCGGGCTGCTGTTCGGCACGTCGGCGGGGCTGTCGTTCGTGCTGGCCCTGTACTTGCAGGACGGGCTCGGGCTCGACCCCCTCGCCGCCGGCGCCGTGTGCACCGCGCTGAACGCCGGCTTCTTCGCCGGCTCCCTGCGGCCTTCCCGGCTCGGGGCGCCGGTGCTGGTCCTGGGGCTGGGGCTGCTGCACTGGGCGGTGGGCGCGGGGCCGGTCCAGATCGGGGCGGCGCTGCTGGTGACCGGGGCCGGCATGGGGCTGCTGATGTCGCCGCTGCTCTCCTCGGTCCTGGCCGCCGTACGTCCGGAGCGGTCGGGAGCCGCGGCCGGGGTGCTCGGCACCGTGCAGGAGGCCGGGGGAGTGCTCGGCGGGACGGTCACCGGGGCGGTCTTCTTCGGGGCGCTCGACGGCGGATGGGAGGCGGCGGCCAGGGCCGCGCTCGTGGCCCTGATCGTCGGTGCGCTGGGCGTCCTCGCCCACGCGGCCTCCCGCACCCCGGTCCGCGCGCTCACGGCGTTTCACGTGAAGCCGGACATGAAGCGCTGATCCTCCGCACGGACCGGGCCGGCCGCGCGGAACGCTGAGCCCCGCACGGACCGGGCGGCGGTGCAAGGTGCTGAGCCCCGGGGGCCGGGGTTCGCAGCGCGGGGGAGAAGCGCACGGATCAACGCGCGGACCGGGGGGATGGCGTGAAATGCTTGATATATGGCGTTGCCGCTCCGTCTTGCCCGCACCATGGTGTTCGCCGTGGTGTGCCTCGGGCTGGGCGTGGCGGCACACGTGCTCGGCGGCGCCTCCGTGCCGGCTCCGGCCATGGTGGCGGCGCTGGGGGTGGCGTTCGCGGCGGCGTACCCGCTGGCGGGGCGCGAGCGGCCGCTCGCGGTGATCCTGCCGCTGCTGGCCGGACTGCAGGTGCTGCTGCACCTGCTGTTCTCGCTGTCCCACGCCGCGCACGCGCCGGCCGGTCACCCGCACGCGGCGCTGCTGCCGGACCTGGGGATGCTCGCCCATTCGGGGCTGGTGCCCGACCTGGGCATGCTGGCCGCGCACGGCTGGGCGGTCGGGCTGACCGCGCTGTGGCTGGCGCGCGGCGAGGCCGCGCTGTGGTCGCTGCTGCGCCGGCTGGCCGTGCGGCTGCTGGTCATCTGGCTGCCGCTGCTCACGACACCTTTCTCCACACCCCTGTGCACGACCGAGCCGCCCGTGCTGCGCTCGGCCGTGCTGCGGCACGTCGTCAGCAGGAGGGGCCCGCCGCGGGCCGTCACCGCCTGACCTCTCGCGGTCGGGCACGGCGTTTCCCCTTCTCAGACGACCCCCGCCGCCCGGCAGGGTCTGCTTCGGCATGCCGGGTGGAGAAAGGCACACCATGCTCTCCCGTCCTGCGTTCTCTCGTCCTGCCCTCCTGCTCGCCGCCGCCGCCCTGGCGCTGACCGCCTGCGGCGCGCCCGCCGCGGAGCCCGCGGCGAAGCCGGCCGCCTCCCCCGCCGCCGCCACCTCCTCGCCCAGCGCCGCCACCGGCGGGCTGACCATCACCGACCCGTGGGTGAAGACCACCGACTCGGGGATGACCGCCGCGTTCGGGACGCTGGTCAACCACGGCGACACGCCGATCACGGTGGTGTCGGGCGCCTCGCCGCTGTCCAAGGTCATCGAGCTGCACGAGGTCGTCGAGGCCGACGGCAAGATGGTCATGCGGGCCAAGGAGGGCGGCTTCGTCGTGCCCGCCCGCGGCACTCACCAGCTCCAGCCCGGCGGCGACCACATCATGCTGATGGACGTCACCGAGAAGGTGCTGCCCGGGGCGAAGATCCCGTTCACGCTCCAGGTGCAGGGCGGGCAGCCGCTCGAGTTCACCGCCGTCGGCAAGGACTTCGCCGGCGGCGAGGAGGACTACCAGCCGGGGCACAAGTGATCACCCGCAGAGGGCTCTTCGCCGGCGGCGTCGCCACCGCCGCCGGGGCCGCCGCCGCGGCGACCGGGAGCGCCGCCGGCGCCGTCGTGACCCACAACGCTCGCCAGGCGGCCCGGGTGGAGCCCTTCCACGGCGCGCACCAGGCGGGCGTGGCGACCGAGCCGCAGGCCCACGCGGTGTTCCTCGGCTTCGACCTGCGCAAGGACGTGCGCAAGGAGGCCGTCGTCCGGCTGCTGCACCTGCTCACCGACGACGCGGCCCGCCTCACCCAGGGGCGGCCCGCACTGGCCGACACCGAGCCGGAGCTGGCCGTCGACGCGGCCCGGCTGACGGTGACGTTCGGGTTCGGGCCGGGGCTGTTCGCGGCGGCCGGGGTGGACTCGCCGGTCGAGCCGCTGCCCGCGTTCGCCACCGACCGGCTGGAGAAGCGGTGGAGCGGGGGAGACCTGCTGGTCCAGGTGTGCGCGGACGACACCGTGACGGTCGCGCACGCCGTACGGATGATCGTGAAGGACGCGCGCTCCTTCGCCCGGGTGCGGTGGACGCAGCGCGGTTTCCGCAGCGCCAACAGGCGCAACCTGATGGGCCAGATCGAGGGCACGGTCAACGCCACCGACCTCGACCGGGCCGTGTGGATCGGGCAGGGCCCGCTGCGCGGCGGCACCACGCTGGTGCTGCGCAGGATCCGGATGCTGCTGGAGACCTGGGACGCCGCCGACCGGGTGGCCAGGGAGTTCACGATCGGCCGCAGGCTCGGCAGCGGCGCGCCGCTCACGGGCACGGCCGAGCGCGACGAACCCGACTACGCGCGCAAGAACCACCTCGGCTTCCCGGTCATCTCCGAGTACGCCCACATCAGGCGCGCCCACGTCGCCGATCCCGCGCTGCGCCTGCTGCGGCGGCCCTACAACTACGACGAGGGGCTGACCCCGGAGGGCGAGTCGGACTCGGGGCTGCTGTTCGCCTCCTACCAGGCGGACATCGCCCGCCAGTTCGTCCCCGTCCAGCGCATGCTGGCCGAGGGTGACCTGCTCAACGAGTGGGTCACCACGATCGGGTCGGCCGTCTTCGCCATCCCGCCGGGCTGCGCGCCCGGCGGGTGGATCGGGGAGTCGCTGCTGGCCTAGCCGTACCGTCCGGCGGAGGCGGGGCGCAGGGCGGCGGCCAGGTCGCCGGCGAGCGGCTCGACCTCCTCCGGGGCCAGGGTGGAGATGGTCAGGCGCAGCGCGGGCGGCGTGGCGATGCGGTTGCGGGCGCCCGGCGCGGCGGCCCAGCCGCGCGCCAGCAGCCGGGTGATGGCGGTGGACTCGTCCGCGACGGGGACCCACACGTTCAGGCCGCTGCGGCCGTACGCGGTGATCCCGCGTGCGGCCAGCGCCGCGACCAGGCCGTCCCTGCGCCGCGCGTACGACGCCGCCACCGCCGCCGTGTCCACCGCCCCCGTCCGCCAGAGGTGGGCGACGGCGCGTTGCAGCAGGTGGCTCACCCAGCCGGCGGCCAGCCGCTGCCGCCTGCGCAGCCGGTCGAGCGTGACCGGATCGCCGGTGACCAGGGCCAGCCGCAGGTCGGGCCCGAGCGCCTTGGCCGTGGAGCGGACGAGCAGCCACCGCGCCGTGGCCCCGGCCAGCGGGTGCAGCGGCAGGTCCACGAAGCCGGAGCCGTGGTCGTCCTCGATCAGCAGCACCTCGGGGCAGGCGGCCAGCAGCGCCCGCAGCTCCCCCGCCCTGGCGGCGCCGACGGCGGCTCCGGTCGGGTTCTGGGCGCGGGCGGTGATCACCACGGCGCGGGCGCCGGCCCGGAGCGCGCGCGCGAGGTCGTCGGGCAGCGGGCCCTCGCCGTCGAGCCGCATCGGCACCGGGCGCAGGCCGAGCACGGCGACCAGGTCGAGCAGCGCCGTCCAGCCGGGGTCCTCGACGGCCACCGCGTCGCCGGGGCGCAGGTGGGCGGTGAGCACGCGCTCGACCGCGTCGAGGGTGCCCGAGGTGACCGCCAGCGGCGCCCCGGGCACGCCGTCGGCCCGCAGCCGCTCCCCGGCCAGTGCGAGCAGCTCGTCGTCGTCGCCGGTGCCGTACAGGGCGGGCCGCTCCTCGTGCGCGCCCGCGGCGGCGGCCAGCGCCTCGCGCAGGGGCGGCAGCAGCAGGGGATCGGGGTTGCCCTGGGACAGGTCGCGCACGCCGGGCGGCGCCTCCACGCGGATCTCCTCGCGGAACGTGCCGGCCGGTCGCGGCCTGACCCGCGTCCCGCGCCGCCCCGAGGTCTCCACGACGCCGCGCTCGCGCAGCAGCCGGTACGCCGCCGCCGCCGTCCCCGGGCTGACCCCGGTCAGCGCCGCCACCTCGCGCACCGGCGGCAGCACCGCCCCCGGCGGCAGCCGCCCCTCCGACACGCCGAGCTCGACCCCCGCCGCTATCTCGCTGGCCGTGCCACCCGTGAACGTGTATGTTTCCAGCACAAAAGACATTATGTACTAATACAAAGGGGTTCGTGTGCTTATTCACCCTTGGGACGCCGCCCATGACGACGACGAGTGGCGGAGCTGGTTGCGGACGCGCGACTTCGGCCAGATCGTGGCCAACGGCGTGGACGGCGCGGCGCCGGTGGTGGTGCCGACCCATTTCCTGTGGGACGGGGCGGACGAGGTCATGCTCCATCTGGCCAGGCCCAACCCGATCTGGGCGGCCCTGGAGGCCAACCCGGTGGCCGTGGTGAGCGTGCACGACGACTACGCCTACATCCCCACCGGCTGGCGCTCCGACTCCCCCGAGACGGGCGTGCCGACCAGCTACTACGCCTCCGTCCAGCTCGTCTGCCGGGCCGAGGTCGTGGACGACAGGGCGGGCAAGGCGGACATCCTGCGCCGGCAGCTCGCCCACCACCAGCCCGGCGGCGACTACGGCGAGGTGGCGGCCGACGCGGGGCCGTACCACAAGAGGTTGTCGGCGATCAGGGGGCTGCGGCTGCGGGTGGTGGAGGTGCGGGCCAAGTTCAAGTACGACGCCCACCGGCCGGCTGAGGTCCAGGACCGGGTGGCGGCGGAGCTGGCGGCGCGGGACCTGCCGGGTGACGCCGCCGCGCTGGCGCATCAGCTCAGGCGGCGGGCCACGGCCGGCGGATGACGCGCGCAGGCCGGTGATGCACAACCTGTGGACAACTCGCCCATCCTGTGGATAACGCCTTCCTGTCCCGCCGGGGCCGCGCCGCCGTCCACACCCCTCGCGCACATGTGGACCCCGGCTCCGGCGCCGCCCGGCCGGCATCCGCGCGGGCACGCCCTGTGCTACCCTGCCGCGCTCCGGCCCGTCCGGTGTTTTCCCAGCTCGGCGGGGTGATTCCGGGCTTCCGGCGGCTCTGCGGGCGGTCCGGCGAAGGGCCTTTACCACACCCTTGGCGCCCACCAGCACGTAACCGGACAACACCGCGTCATTCCCCGGGCACGCGCACCCGACGTGGCCGTCCCCAGGCTGCGGTGGAAAACCCCCATCCTGTGGACAAGACCCCCGCCGGCGGGGCGGGTCCCCCGGTGCGCGGCCGGATCAGCCGGCGCCGCCGGTTGCCCCTGCCGGTGTCACCCGCGACTATGAAGGAGAGGGAGTGACGTGTATGTGGGCGAAGACGCACATCAGGATCGTGGCGGTGTCGCTCGCGGCGGCCGTGGTCGCCTTCGGGGCGTACCGGATGCTCGTCGCGCAGGCGGGCTCCGGCGATCCGGCGACACCAGCCGTACACCAGAACGTCCAGGATCCCGGCCAGGTCCATGACTACTGGACCGAGGAGCGCATGCGGGACGCCACCGGCGGCTGAGCCGCCGGTGGCGTCCGCGCGGTCTGTCTAGTGGTCCTTGACCGAGTTGTAGACGTTGACGGCGGCGTCGCCCAGGTACGGGTCGCGCCACTCGTCGTTGGCGAAGTAGTGCCAGCTGTTGGCGCTGACGATGTAGCCCCAGCCGCGTGAGAGCTGCAGGTCATACATCACCGGGCCGCCGCTGGCGCCGTGGAACATGTCGCAGTGGAAGCCCATCCGGCTGTCGGAGGCCGGTTTCCAGGTCGCGCCCGTGCAGTACCAGAGGCGTTGCCCGTCCATCTCCGGCCGGTCGACCGGCGCGGAGTCCTCGGGGTAGCCGAAGGCGTGGACCTGGTAGTCGTACTTGCCGCTGTTGAAGTGGTAGCCCTGTGAGCCCGTGATGTCCTGGACGTTGCCGCTGGCGTTCGGGGCCAGCGCGATCGCGCCGATGTCGTACGCCCAGTCCCCGTTCACGGTCCAGCCCTGGGGGGCCGCCGCGAGCTCCCAGCCCCAGGCGCCCAGCGAGTTGCCGGCGTCGAAGTCGGGCCTGAACAGGAAGTTGGTGAACCAGCCCTGGTCACCGCCGCCGTTCTCGCGGTGCACGCAGTGCCCGGCCGTCCAGATCGTGTTCCGGTTGTTGGCGTTGATCACCGCGGCGGAGCAGTAGCGATTGGCGCCCTGGTCGTTGGTGTAGAAGAGCTTGCCGATCGTCGTGGCCGGCATCACGCCGTGGCTGTTCCAGCGCTGTGCCTGGACGACGTTCAGCCTGGTGTCGTCGGGCGCCGGGGCGAGGCCGACCTTGGCCGGCCGCGTGCCGGGAGCGGAGATGGCGGGCAGCTTCGAGGCCGGCAGGGAGCTGACCTTGCGATCCTTGCCCAGGTCGCTGGCGCGGGTCGGCTGGGCCTCCTTGAGGCGGGCCGGCGTCCAGTAGGCCGAGAGCTGCGCCGCGGACTGGCCGGATTTCTTGACCGCCACTCCGGCCGGGTCGGGCTCGTTGGAGGTCGTGGCCTTCACCGGACCGGCGGCCAGCGCCGCGGTGAGGGCCAGCGTGCCGAGCAGGGCGAGGGAACGCTTTCCCGTTCGCTTGAGTTTTCGCACGGAAGGTTGAAGCACCATGTGATGTCCTTCTTGTCCGAAACTGAAACTTCTGCCGTGACTTACGGAAAAAGGCAGGCTGAATAGGCCTTTCCGGCGCGCACTCATTTCCTGGGCGGACGGCCGGAAGGCATCTGTCACCTGGCAGATTGTGGTGGACGCTCGGTGATCTGAGTTGTTTCCCCCTCGGCACCGCAGTCATTTTGTGACGTCCCCCGTACGGATGCGCCTACTTACCATCAATTGTCGGAGTGAACCCGTCAAGGCTGTCAGGGAGAATTCTTCTGAACAGCCTCCGGAGAGGATCGGACCGATCTTCGGCGCTACCGGGAAAGAGACACGGCGATGAGCCCGATGGCACTGTCAGAGGCCGGGTCACGCCGAAACGACCTGCCTGTGCACTGGCGTTCGACAGGTGATTCGCGCAGCATGCAAGTCATGACCACCCGCGATGACACCATCCTCGTCGGGACCCCCGACTTCAAAGCCGACGCCCACGCCCGCTACGCCGAGCTGCGCGAGCGGGGCCCGATCCACCGCGCGCGCCTCGGCGACGGATCACGCGTCTGGCTGGTCGTCGACTACGAGCTGGGCCGGGAGGCGCTGGCCCACCCGCGGCTGAGCAAGAACCCCGAGCCGTTCGCCGAGCGCCTGCGCGCCACCGGGCGGCACATCATGCTCCCCGGCTCCGGCCTGGGCGGGAACATGCTGACCGCCGATCCCCCGGAGCACACCCGGCTGCGCCGCCTGGTCTCCAAGGCGTTCACCGCCGGCGCCGCGGAGCGGCTCGCCCCGCGCATCGAGCGGCTCGCCCACCGGCTCGTCGACCGCATCGCCCCCACCGGCCGGGCCGACCTGGTCGCCTCGTTCACCGCGCCGCTGCCCATGGCGGTCATCTGCGAGCTGCTCGGGGTCCCCGAGGACCGCCGCGCCGACCTGCGCGCCTGGACCCGCGAAGGCATGGGCAACCCCTCAGACGGGCAGCGCGCCGCCCTGCTGGCGCTCAACGCCTACCTCCGGGACCTCCTGGCGGAAAAGCGCCGGTCCCCCGCCGACGACCTGCTCTCCCAGCTCATCCGCGCGAACGACGACGACCACGGCCGCCTGTCCGACACCGAGCTGCTCGGCACCGCCGTCCTGCTGGTCGTCGCCGGGCACGAGACCACCGTGAACCTCCTCGGCAACGCCCTGGTCGCGCTCCTCGACCATCCGGAGCAGGCCGCGTACCTCAGGGAGCGGCCGGAGCGGATGCCGGCGGCGGTGGAGGAGTTCCTGCGCTACGACCCGCCGCTGGAGACCACGCCCGCGCGCTTCGCCGCCGAGGACCTGGTGCTCGGCGGCGAGCTCATCAAGGCCGGCCAGGCCGTCGTCGTCGCCCTCACCTCGGCCAACCGCACCGCCCTCCCACCGGCCGACCCCGACCTCTCCATGAGGGCCACCGACCTGTCACGGAACGACGCCGACCGGCTCGACGTCACCCGCCGCGACCCCAGGCACCTCGCCTTCGGCCACGGCATCCACTACTGTCTCGGCGCCCCGCTGGCCCGCCTCGAAGGCGCCATCGGCCTGCGCGTGCTGCTGTCCCGGCTGCCCGGCCTGGCCTGGGCCGACCCGTCCGCCCCCGTCCGCTGGCTGCCCGCCGGCATCACCCGCGGCCCCGTCGCCCTGCCCGTACGGTTCACTCCCGCACACGACTGACGGCCGGAGCCCGCAGATCAGCGGCCCTCGGCCGCCGGCACGGCGCGTCGCACCGGCGGCGGGCGTCCGGAGCCGCCGGAGTCCGGCGGGAGGGACGCCGGGCCCGGCGTGATTGAATCGGCACTCGCCCGGCGAGAAGGAGAGTGCCATGGCGGTGGACCGAGAACGCAGTGTGGTGTTCGGCGACGTGGTGGACACGTACGAGTCGGCCAGGCCCGGCTATCCCGGGCAACTGGTGACGGAGGTGCTGGAGTACGCGCCCGCCGGGCCGGTGCTGGAGGTCGGTGCGGGGACGGGCAAGGCCACGGCCGCCTTCGCCGCCCGCGGGGCCGACCTGACGTGCGTCGAGCCCGATGCCAGGATGGCGGCGGCGCTGACGGCCAAGTGCCCCGGCGTGACGGTGTGGACGGGGATCTTCGAGGACTACGTCCCCGACCGGCGCTTCGCCCTGTTGTACTCGGCGCAGGCCTGGCACTGGGTGGACCCCGAGCGCCGCTGGGACCTGGCGCACGCGGCGCTGGCCCCGTCGGGAGCGCTGGCCCTCTTCTGGAACCGCTATGTCGTCACCGACCCCGGCCTGCGGGCCGCCCTGGCCGAGACCGACCGCCGCCACGGCATGACCAGCGCCAGCCTGCACCAGGACGAGGCGGACCGCACCGAGGAGTCCCGGCACCTGCTGGCCGACGACCCCCGCTTCACCGACCTCGACGAGCGCTCCTACTCCTGGACGGAGTGGTACGACGCCGGCCGCTACCTGGACCTGGTCCGCACCATCTCCGCCTACCGCATCCTCGACCCGGCCCGCCGGGAGCCGCTGCTGCGGGAGCTGGCCGGGCTGCTCGGCGACGCCGTGCACATGACCATCGTCACCGAGCTCACCCTCGCCCGCCGGGCGGACTGACCAGGGCCGGGGGCCGTTCGCGTCGATCGCCTCAATCGCGTCCTCGGTAACTCTGACCATGGAGCCGTGCGGCGCCTAAGCTGGCGTCGGCGGGAACGAGCGTCGCGCGGCCGGGAGCAGCCTGTGGACCTGCGGGAGGAAGGGCCGTCTCAGCCGTCGTCCGGGGCGGGCGGCGACGGACAGTCGCCCGAGCAGGTCGCGACGGACAGGGACGGGCTGTCGCCTGAGCAGGTTGCGGCGGCTCAGGAGGGGACCCGTGCCTGGGTGCGGCGGACGGCCGTGCGGGGGCTGGCGTGGGCGACGCCGCGGGCGCTGCTCGCGACCCTGTGCGCCAGTGCGCTGGCTCCGCTGGCGCTGGCCGAGCCGGGGCCTGCGGTGCTGCTGGCCGGGATCGGGGTGCTCGGGTCGGTGGGCGGCAACGTGCTGTCGGGCGTGCTCAGCGCCGCCCTGGACGCCGCCCGCGCCCGCACGCGCGGCGCCGGAGAAGGGGAAGAGGACGGCGCCGACCTCACCGGCGGAGAGGCGGGGGAGACCGGCGGTGCCGGGCCCGGGGAGCCGCGGGAGACTGGCGGGGAGCCGGGGAAGGCCGGCGGTGCCCGGCTCAGCGGCGAGGAGGCCCGGCTGGCGCGCGTGGAGCGGGAGCTGGCGGTCCGGCTGGAGGAGGTGCTGCGGGCCGGCGACGCGCGGGCCGAGGCGCTGGCGGAAACGCTGGCGGCGTCGCTGAACGCCGTGGACGCCACCCGGACGGCGATCAGCGAGGCGCTCGCCGGCGGCCAGGCGCGGCTGCTGGAGGAGATGGTGACGGGCTTCGCCGAGCTGGGCCGGCAGAGCGCCGCGCTGGAGCCCATGCTGGGCCGGCTGGACGTGGCGGCGGAGCAGATCCAGCAGGCCCTCTACCGCCAGGACGCCGAGCGCCGGGTGGATCGGGCGCACGCGCGGCAGCAGGCCGCGCTGCTGCTGGGGATGCGTGACCAGCTGAGCGACCTGGGGCGGCGGCTGGCCTCGGGGCCGGGGGCCACACCGGTGCAGGAGGCCAGGTGGAGCGGCGGGTGCCCGTACCAGGGGCTGGCGCCGTTCGGCGCGGCTCAGGCCGGGGTGTTCTACGGGCGGGGCGAGGCCACCGCCCGGCTGGTCGCCATGGTGGACGACGGCCGGCGCGACGGGGGCGGCCTGATCGTGGTGACCGGGGCGTCGGGGGCGGGCAAGTCGTCCTTGGTGCACGCCGGGCTGCTGCCCGCGCTGGAGGCCGTACCGGGTGGGTGGCCGCAGGTGGCCTTCACGCCCGGGGTGCGGCCGTTGCAGGAGCTGGCGGTGCACCTGGCGGTGCGCTGCGGCGCCGATCCCGACGTGGTGCTGGAGGAGTTGCGCGAAGACCCGGCCCGGGCCGCGGCGCGCGCCCGCCAGGTGCTGACCGCCGAGGCGATCCGCCGCCGCCAGCAGGGCGGGAACGGCGACGCGCCGCGCCGGCTGGTGATGGTGGTCGACCAGTTCGAGGAAGTGTTCACCCTGGCGCCCGGCGAGGCGGAGGCGTTCGTGTCCGCCCTGGACGCAATCGCCACCGGCCACGACGGCGGGGCGGCGGAGCCCGCGCCGAGTGTGACCGCCACCGGGCATGGCGGCGGCGGGGCGGAGCCGGCCGGGACGGTGGTGGTCGCGGTACGCGGCGACTTCGTCGATCGGTGCGCCGCGCTCCCGGCGCTGGCACGGGCGCTGGAGGAGCGCGTGTTCGTGCTCGGCCCGATGAGCGAGGCGGAGCTGCAGCGGGCGATCACCGGGCCCGCCGCGGCGGCCGGCCTCGTGGTGGAGGACGGGCTGGCCGAGCAGGTCGTACGAGAGCTGGCCGGCCACCTCCAGACCCCGGCAGCCGCCGGGAGCGGCGCGGTGGGGGCGCTGCCGCTGCTGTCGATGGCGATGGTGCGCACCTGGCACAACCGGCAGGACGGGCGGCTGACCAGGCAGGGGTACGACCGCTCGGGCGGCGTGGCGTCCGCCGTCAACGACGCGGCCGAGGACGTCTACACCGGCCTGTCCCCCGGCCACCAGGAGCTCGCCCGGCGGGTCACCGTCGCGCTCACCCTCACCGGCGCCGACGGCCGGATCGCCCGCCGCCGTCTGAGCGCCGGCGACCTGGCCGCCCTCTGCGCCCCGCACCGGCCGGAAGCCGTGCACCAGGTGATAGCGGCGTTCACCAGCGCCCGCCTGATGGTCGCCGTGTCCGCCTCCGGCGCGGGAACGGTGGAGCTGGCCCACGACGTGCTGGTGACCGCGTGGTTGTGGCTCCGCTCCTGGCTGGCCGAGGAGCACACCGATCGGGTCCTGCACGGGGAGATCGAGGGTGACGCCGCCGAATGGGACGGCGCGGGCCGCGACTCCTCTTTCCTCTACCGCGGCACCCGGCTGGAGAGCGCTCAGCACGCCGTCGCCCGCTGGCGCGCCGAGCCCGAGCGCCATCTCGGCCTGACCGGCCCGGCCGAGGACTTCCTGCGTGCCGGCATCGAGGCCGGCGTGCGGAACCGGCGTCGCCGGCAGGGCGTGACCGCGCTGCTGGCGGCGTTGCTGGTGATCGCGGTCATCACCGCGATAGGCACGGTGCTCTCCGGCCAGGACGCCGCCCGGCAGCGCGATCTGGCGCTGCGCCAGAAGGCCGAGGCCGTCTCCCGCCAGCTGGCGGCGGACAGCCGATCCCTGCGCAACGACCCGGCGACCTCGGCACGGCTGGCCGCGGCCGCGCTGGCCATCTCGGACACCGCCGAAGCGCGGGCGAGCATGTCCGCGCTGCTCAGCCGGCCCATCCGGGCCGTGCTGAAGCACCAGGGCGCGGTGCGATCAGTGGCCTTCAGCCCCGACGGCACCCGCCTGGCCACCGCGGGGAACGACGGGCTCCGGCTCTGGGACACCGCGACCAACCAGCAGATCGGCAGCACGATCACGGTGCCCACCGGCGCGATGTCGTCGGTGGCGTTCAGCCCGGACGGCAGCCGCCTGGCCACCGCGGGGCCCGACCAGCTCGTACGGCTATGGGACCCGGCCACCCTGCGGCAGGTCGGCAAGACGATCACGGGGCACACCGGCGAGGTGCATGCGGTGGCCTTCAGCCCCGACGGCAACCGCCTGGCCGCCGCCGACGAGGAGAGGACCATCCGGCTCTGGGACCCCGCCACCCAGCAGCAGCTCGGCCGGCCCCTCATCGGCCACGACCACGCGGTGTACTCCGTGGCCTTCGACCCCGACGGCAGCCGCCTGGCCAGTGCCGGCAGCGA
Organism: Nonomuraea candida; assembly: GCF_000725485.1. GTDB lineage: Bacteria > Actinomycetota > Actinomycetes > Streptosporangiales > Streptosporangiaceae > Nonomuraea > Nonomuraea candida. The sequence continues at coordinate 18,355 of NZ_JOAG01000070.1, forward strand.
CGGGACCGTACGGTTCTGGAACACCGCCACCTACCAGGGGATCGGCACCATCCAGGCCCACGAGGGCTCGGTGACGTCGGTGTCCTTCAGCCCGGACGGCAGCCGCCTGGCCACCGGCGCGCACGACGGGATACGGCTCTGGGACGCCGACGACCGCACGCCGGTCGGCCCGCCGATCACCAAGGCCGCCGACGTGGGGGCGTCGGTCGCCTTCAGCCCCGACGGCAGCCGCCTGGCCGGCGTCGAGGACGACGGGACCGTACGGCTCTGGGACACCACCACCCGCCGACAGGTCGGCCCGCCCCTCACCGGCCACGAGGGCTCGATGATGGCGGTCGCCTTCAGCCCCGACGGCACCCGCCTGGCCACCGGCGGCAACGACGAGACCGCCCGGCTCTGGGACCCCGTCGTCCATCGGCAGGCCGGCGCCCCGCTCACCGGCCATGAGGGCCCCGTGTACGCGGCCGTCTTCAACGCGGACGGCACGCGCGTGGCGAGCGCCGGAGACGACGGGACCGTACGGCTCTGGGATGCGGCCACCCGCCGGCAGATCGGCGTCCCGCTCGAAGGCCACGACGGCTCGGTGACGGCGGTCGCCTTCAGCCCCGACGGCGGCCGTCTCGCGACCGCCGGCAGCGACGGGACCGTACGGCTCTGGGACACCGCCACCCACCGGCAGATCGGCGTCCCGCTCGAAGGCCACGACGGCTCGGTGACGGCGGTCGCCTTCAGCCCCGACGGCACCCGCCTGGCCAGCATCGGGATGGACATGACCGTACGGCTCTGGGACACCGCCACCCACCGGCAGGTCGGCGCGCCGATCACCGGCCAGGCGGCGATGGAGGGGACGGTGGTGGCCTTCAGCCCCGACGGCAGCCGTCTGGCCACCCCCGGGCTGGGCCCGGTCATGATCTGGGACCTGGCCACCCGCCGGCAGGTCGGCGTCCCGCTCAGCGGCCACGAGTTCGTGACGTGGATGGCGTTCAACCATGACGGCACCCGCCTCGCGACCAGCGGCACTGACAGAACCGTACGGCTCTGGGACCTGGCCACCCACCGGCAGCTCGGCACCCCGCTCGACGCCCCGCTCACCGGCGGTGCCGCCACGGCGGCGTCGGTCGCCTTCAGCCCCGACGGCCGCCTCCTCGCCGTCACCGGAGACGCCGAGATCTGGCTCTGGGACGTCGCCACCCGGCAGGAGGTCGCCGGCCCCATCACGGGGCACGACGGCGGGGTGCGCTCCGGGGCCTTCAGCCCGGACGGCAGCCGCTACGTCACCGCCGGGTACGACGGGACGGTGCGGTTGTGGAACCCGGCCCTGCCGCGAGACCTGCGCCGGGCGGTGTGCGGGGTCGCGGGCCGGTCGTTCACCGAGCAGGAATGGAAGCAGTACGTCCCCGACGAGCGGTACCGGCCCACCTGCCCCCGCTGAAGGTCCTCGCCCATCGCTTCGGTCACCACTCAATCAGGCCGGTGGAACGGGGCCGCGTGCTCGGTTCGGCGCGGCCGGGGCCTGCAGGGCCGCGGGCGAGGAGGACCTGCGGCGTGCGCGGCTCACCGCGTGTCCCCGGTCCGGTCCAGGAAGTCGGCGATCAGCGGGGCGATCTCGGGCAGGTGGGTCTCCAGGGCGAAGTGGCCGGTGTCGAAGAGGTGGAGCTCGGCGTCGGGGACGTCGCGCAGGTAGGCGCGGGCGCCGGGCTCGGGGAAGAACGGGTCGCCGGTCCCCCAGGTGATGAGGGTCGGCGGGGTGTGCTCGCGCAGCCACGCCTGCCAGGCGCCGTAGCGTTCGACGTTGGTGTGGTAGTCGAAGGCCAGCGCCACCTGGGCCTCCTTGCGGCCGGGCAGGTCGAGGAAGTGCTGGTCGAGCGTCCAGCCGTCCGGGGCGATCGTGGCGGGGTCGCCGACGCCGGTCTCGTACTGGCCGCGCGTCCCTTCCAGGGTGAGCAGCTTCCGTACGGTCTGCTCCGCACCCGGCGTCTCCGGGCGCAGGGCGATGAAGTCGCGGGCGCCGTCCGAGAGCCCTTCCTCGTAGGCGTTGCCGTTCTGCACGACCAGGCCCGCGACCCACTCGGGGTGCCGTCCGGCGAGGCGGAAGCCGACCGGGGCGCCGAAGTCGAACACGTACATCACGAACCGGGTCAGGCCGAGGCTCTGCACGAACCCTTCGGTGACGTCGGCGAGCCGGTCGAAGGAGTAGGTGAAGCCGTCGGGCGCCTCGGTGTGCCCGAACCCGGGGTAGTCGGGCGCGATGAGCCGGTACCGGGCCCCGAGGACGTCGATGAGGCGGCGGAACTGGTGCGAAGCCGACGGGAAGCCGTGCAACAGCAGCAGCACCGGCGCGCCGGCCCGCTCGGGCAGCGACTCCCGGTAGAAGACGCGGACGCCGGCGACGTCGACGTGGCGATGGGCGATCCGGGCGATTTGCGGCATGGTCGTCATCGGTCTCTTTCAGGGGTTGAGGGGGAGGTCGCCGCGGTGACGTGGCGGTCGGGCTCCGGCCGGCGAATAGAACGGCACAAGCCGTGCCACACGAACGCGGACAGCAGGGCAAGCCCGCTCGCCCTGCTGTCATCGCGGCACGTGCCGTTCCATTATGGGCGAGCACCGCGAACGACCGCCGCGCGGCCCCGATCACCTCTCAGCGGCACACCCCTTCGACGACACGAGACCACGCGCCAGCTCCGCGGTCGTGACGCGCTCCTCCCCGATCGGAGGCGGGCCGAACGACCCCTTGACGTCCCGGTACGGGGAGGACGACGGCCGAACGGGTCAGCCGGCCGCGTAGCGGCGGGCCACCTCGTCGAACGCCTCCTTGCGGGCCCAGCTCCCCGGCTCGCCCGGCGCCACCTTGACCACCCCGAACCCGGCCATGTCGAGGTCGTCGCGCGGGTCCTCCCGGTGGGGGAAGTCGGCCATGGCGAAGGTGAAGACGAAGCACCCGTGCACGCCGTGCCTGCCGTAGAGCTCGATCAGCTCGGCCAGGTAGCGCGCCTGGGTGCCCTCGTCACGCACGTGCCCGGCCTTGACCCTGGGCGGGTCGGCGAACCAGTTGACGATCAGGAACGACCCGGGCCCCCGCCGCTCGGCCCCGACGTGCGCCCCGCAGCCGAACTCCGTGATGACCACCGGCTTGCCGGCCTCGCGCAGCAGCGCGCGCAGCCTGGCCTCGTACGCCGCCGGGTCGGCGCCCATCCGGTAGAGGTTGACGCCGGCGAGGTCGAAGGCGGACCAGTCGACCTGCTCCCAGTAGCCCGCCGCGTAGGTGACCGGGCCGCGGAACTCCCTCCGTACGGTGGCCAGGGCCGCGCCGAGCAGCGCGCCGAGCTCGCGGGTGATGCGGCGCCGGAAGAAGCGCCCCCAGCGGATGAGGACCCGGAGCCGGAAGAAGACGCCCGGCCCGGGGACCATGCCCGCCATGGTGACCGAGAACTCCGTGCCGAGCACGAACGTCACCCGGTCCGGATGCCGCTCCCGCAGCGCCTCCGCCGCGCCCGCCGTACGGGCGAGGCCGGCGAGCAGTTCGGCGCGGGACCGGCCGGCCAGGTCGGGCCGGAGGTAGACGCCGAGCCCCGCCCCGAGCGCGGCCTCCGCCGCCGTGAGCAGGGCCCGTTCGTCCTTGCCGATCAGCATCACCGCGGTGCAGTGCAGGTCGTCCCTGATCACTCGCAGGTCCCGCCGTAAGTCGGGGCCGGGCACGCCGTCGCATGCGTAGGAGATCCCTTTGACCTTCACCCCTGCCACGCCATCGACCCTACCGACCGGCGACGGCCGGTGGCTGTCGCCGCTGTGGCGGTAGGGCCGGCCTTCGACCCGCGCGGGGCAGCATCAGCCGGCAGAACCCGTCCCTGCCGGCCGGCGCCGGTCACCTGATCCGGGCGGCACCGCGGGCGGCACCGCAGGCGGCACTGCGGGCGGCACCGCGGGCAGCACCTTGACCATCGCCGCCTCGCAGTTGACGCACGTCGCGTTGGCCCACGGCGGCATGCTGCACAGACCGCGATAACGCCAGGACACGGTGTCGCCGCCGTGGCCGTCGTCGCAATGGCGGGCTTCGTACTCGTCCTGCCAGACGTGGGAACAGTGCTGGCAGATGAACGTCCAGATTTCCGAGAACACGTCGGTTTCGCGCATGGCGAAGCACCCTTCGAGCTTGGTGCGGATGACTGGCGGTCGAGGAGGTACCGCGGGTCTATACGCGCCAGACGCTCAGCCGGACCAGCCGCTCCGTGTGCCCGTCCCCTCGGGTGGGAACCTCTTCGAGCACGGCCTGCGCCGCCCTGACGGTGTGCGCGGGCGGCCCGCCGGCGAGCACCGCGCACACCGGCCCTCCCGTGGCTCGCGGCCGCTTCACGGGCGAGCGCGGGGGACAGCGCGGGCCGGGCTCGTCGGTGCTGGGCTCCTCGTCGAAGTGGACGGACGAGGCCGCCCGGACCGGCTCGGCCGCCGGGGCCGGAGAGCAAGGCGACCACAACGCCACGCCCAACCAGAGCGCGACGAGCACGACCAGCCACCGCGCCGGACAGGCGTGCGAGCGGTATGTGATCATGACATCACCTTGAGTGACCTCGTTCGGGCGTACTCCATCCCCCATGGTTAGTATCCACAGGTCAGGCGGGCTAATCGCGGCCGGGCCCGCTGTCCGTCCGGAGTGCGGGTCGCCGGCGTCCGCCGGGCGGCGGCGGTCCGCTGTCCGTCCGGAGCGCGGGCCGCCGGCGTCCGCCGGGCGGCGGGTCGGTCAGGAGGCGGCCGTGGCGTGGTGCGCGTGGACGGCGCGGGCCAGGATGCGGTGCACGTAGCCGGTGTCGGCGGGGGCGTTGTCGATCAGGATGGCGGTGCACAGGCCGTCGGAGGCGGCGACGAGCGCGGCGATGGCCTCGGGGTCGTCGGTGAGCGTGGCCGCGAGCTCGGCGACGTCCTCCCGCCACCGGCGGGCTACGGGCGCCAGCGCCGGGCGGCGCGCCGCCAGGGTGGACAGCTCGCGCTCGGCCAGGGCGCGCTCGCGGCCGGGCCCGGCGGATTCGACGATGAGCTCGGCCAGAGCGCGGAGCTTGTCGCCGGGGCCGTCGATGATCTGGCGGATGCGGGCGGTGTAGGTGTCGGCGACGCTGGACAGGGCCGCGACGAGCAGGTCGTCGAGGGTGGCGAAGTAGTAGGTGCTCAGGCTGGTGGTGATGCCGGCCTGCTTGGCGACGGTGCGGTGGGTGACTCCCGCGGCACCGTCGCGGGTGACGACGGCGAGGGTGGCCTCGATGATCTCAGCGCGGCGCCGGTTGCCCCGGGCCTTGCGCCCGTCGATGTGCTCGCCCTCGTCGTTCATGCTCCCCTCCCGTGCGTTCCAGGGTAGTCGAGCGCATCACCGCTGCTCCGTCCCGTCGTGCTGATCCTCCCCGAGCGGACGCACATGCCGCAGTGCCGTCAGGCAGAGCACGGCCGCCGCGACGATCGCGACGCCGGCCACGGCGGAGGCGATGTTCACCCCGCCGGTGAACGCCCGCTGCGCTTCCCGCAGCACGTGGGCGGGCACGTGACCGGCGACCGACAGCGCCCCGGAGAGGCTCTCGGTGAGACGCCCCTCGATCTCGGGCGAGAGGTTCGGGGGAGCGGCCATGCGGGTGGTGTAGAGGACGGTGGTGAGGCTGCCGAGGACGGCCACGCCGACGGCGATGCCGAGCTCCTGGACGGTCTCGGACATCGCGGCGGCCGATCCGGACTTCGCGGCCGGCGCGGCGCCCACGACCATGTCGGTGCCGAGGGCGGCGATCGCGCCGAGGCCGAGGTAGACGAACGCGAACCCGGCCACCACCTCCACCGCGTCCCCGGTGCCCGCGGTGGCCAGCAGCGCGTACCCGATCACCGAAAGGCCGAGCGTGATCGCCATGACGAGCCCCGGACGCATCCGCCTGGCGATGAGCGGCGTGCCGATCGCCGCGGCGAACATCGCCAGCGCCGGAGGTCCCATCCACAGGCCCGCCGCGAACGGCGTCAGGCCCTCGACGAGCTGGAGGTACTGGGTGACCAGGTACATGGTTCCGCCCACCCCGACCAGCCCGATCAGCAGCACGGCCAGCGCCACGGAGAACGCCCGGCTCGTGAACAGCGTGACGTCCAGGAGCGGCGAGGCCAGGCCGCGCTGGCGGCGCACGAAGACCACCCCGGCCACGGCGCCGAGGACGGCGAGGATCATCGTGCCGAGGTCGGGGCCGTGCGCCGCGGCGTGCTTGATCGCATAGATCACCGGCAGGATCGCGGCCAGCGACAGGGCGACACTGGCCAGGTCGAGGCGGCCCGCCTGCGGGTCGGCGTACTCGGGCAGCAGCGCCCGCGCCCCGGCCAGCACGACGACCGCGATGGGGGCGGCGAGCAGGAACGCCGCCCCCCACCAGAACGTGTCGACCAGAGCGCCGCCGACCACGGGCCCGGCGGCCATGCCCAGGGCGAACATCGTCGCCCAGATCCCGATCGCGACGGCGCGCTGCCGCACGTCGGCGAACATGTTCGAGATCAGCGACAGCGTCGAGGGCATCAGCGTGGCCCCGGCCACGCCCAGCAGCGCCCGGGCGAGGATCAGCAGCTCGGCATTGGGGGCGAAGGCCGCGAACACGGAGACCGCGGCGAACGCGGCCGTCCCGATCATCAGCAGGCGACGCCGTCCGATGCGGTCGCCCAGGGTCCCCATGGTGATGAGGAACCCGGCGATGAAGAACCCGTAGGCGTCCATGATCCACAGCGTCTGCGTCGCCGATGGCTTCAGGGCCTCGGCCATGCTCGGAAGGACCAGGTACAGCACGGTGACATCCAGGCCGAGCAGCACCGTCGGCAGCGCCAGCAGTCCCAGGCCCGCCCACTCACGCGGGCCCGCTCGCCGGGCCGTGACTTGTGGCATGACACCCTCCTTCGACACGATTACTTGGACGATAGTACAACTAGTACTATCGTCCAAATATATGCCGGGAAGGAGTGGGTGCCGAAAGCACGGAAGCTTGTCGCCCGTTCCGGCCGCAGCGGCCGGCGGTGCCCGGCCTCCGGTGAGGAGTGGTGAGCCGACCTGACCGGCGGCAAGCCGGAGCACCGGATGTCCGGCCTCCGGTGAGGGGCGGTGAGCCGGCCTGACCGGCGGCAAGCCGGAGCGCACCAGGTGCCCGGCCTCCGGTGAGGGGTGGTGAGGGCCGGCCGGCCGCGGGCCAGGGACTCCGGCTACAGGTCCCGGCGTCCCGTCACGCGTCGAGCCGCTCCGCGCCGTCGTCCGGGCCCAGGGCCACGCCCTGGTCGAACGCGGCCTCGAAGCCCGCTTCTCCCAGCGCCGCCCGCAGCACGGCGCTGATCCGGTCCACGTCACCACGCTCGGCCGCCGGCAGCGGGGCGCCCGCCGAGGCGCGGGCCGCGGCCGCCGCACCCAGCAGGCGCGCGGCCCGCACGGGGTGTCCGGCGAGGGCCCACGCCCCGGCGAGCCCCTCCCTGGCCAGGGCGACCGCCCGGGGATCGCCGGTGTCCCGGGCCGCGGCCAGCCCCTCCAGGTGCAGCGCGCGTGCCGCCTCCGCGTTTCCGCGCAGCTCCGCGACGAAGCCGAGCTCGGCCAGGATCAGCGCCGCACCGTACTCCGCGTCGAACTGCCGGTTCCACTCCAGCCAGCGGCGCAGGTACGACTCCGCCCGGTCCAGCCGGCCCTGCCGGCGCGCCCCCAGGGCGAGCCCGATCTCGGCGAACTCCTCGGCCGGCCGGTCTCCCTGCTCGACGGCAAGACGCCGGCCCCGCTCGTGGAACTCCTCGGCCCTGGCGTGGTCGCCGGTCAGCAGGGAGATCCTGCCGAGTTCGGACCAGCGCATCGAGGCGTCGGTCCACAGCCCCAGGTCCTCGGTCATCCGCAGCCCCTCCCGGTGCAGGTGAGCGGACTGCGGATAGTCGCCCTCGATCTCCGCGACCCGCCCGAGCACGGCCGTGGCCTGCGACTGCCCCCACCGGTCACCGGTCTCGCGGAAGAGCGCGAGGCTCTCCTCGGCCGCGCGCCGGGAGGCCTTGAGATCGCCGCACACGTACGTCTGCATCCCCCGGGTGCCGAGCCCGGCCGCGAGCGCCCAGCGGTCGCCGAGCGCGCGGGACTCGGCCAGCACCCGGTTCAGCAGCTCCTCGCCCACCGCGAAGTCCCCGAACCGGGTGACCGCGAAGCCGAGCAGCCAGCCCGCCCTGGTCCGCTCGTGCGGGTCGCGGATGCCCTCGTACACCTCCAGGACGGCGCGGCTGTGGCGGGCCGGGCCGTCGGGGGCGCCCGACAGCAGGCTCATCCCGGTCTGCCAGGCCACGGTCCCCGAGCGGTCCGGCGCCCGGCCGGCCGCGGCTCCCTCCGCCGGGTCCGCCGCGTCCGCATCGTGTCCGGGAGGATCCTGCGGCTGGGCGAGGGCCAGCGTGAGGTAGCGGTTGGCCTCGGTGAGACGGCCGCGCAGGAACCAGTACCAGGTCATCGCGTGGACGAGCCGGCGCAGCAGCCGGGCGTCGCCGTCGGCGGCGGCGCTGTCGAGGGCGCTGCGGAGGTTGGCGGCCTCGGCGTCCAGGCGGCGCAGCGCGTGCTGCTGGCCGGCGCCGCGCAGAAGGGGGTCGGCCCGCTCGGCGAACGCCGCGTAGTAGCGCGCGTGAGCGCGGCGTACCCGCTCGTGCTCGGACTCCCGCAGCCGCTCCAGGAGGTACGCCGAGACCGACTCCAGCAGCCGGTACCGAGGGCCGTCGGCCTCGTGGGAGACCAGCACGAGGGAACGGTCGACCAGGCGGGTCAACAGGTCCAGCACCTCGGCGGGCTTCACGCCCTCGCCGGCGCAGACGGCCTCGGCGGCCTCCAGGGTGCAGCCGTCGGAGTGGACGGCGAGCCGGCGCAGCACCGCCTGCTCGGCCGCGGTGAGCAGCTCCCAGCTCCAGTCGATCATCGCGCGCAAGGTCTGCTGCCGCGCGGGGGCGCCCCGATGGCCGCCGGTGAGCAGCCGGAACCGGTCGTCCAGACGCCTGGCCAGCTCACGCACGCCGAGCACGCGCACCCGGGTCGACGCCAGCTCCAGGGCCAGCGGGATCCCGTCGAGCCGGCGGCAGATGGCGGCGACCGCCCCGGCGTTGTCCTCGGTGAGGTCGAAACCGGGCGCGGCCGCGGCGGCACGCTCCAGGAACAACCGCACCGCGCTCGACCCGCGCAGCGCCACCGGGTCCGCCGAGTCCCCGGACAGGTCGGGCGGGGGCAGGTCGAGCGGGGGCACTGTCCAGACCTGCTCCCCCGGAACGCTCAGCGGCTCCTGGCTGGTGGCCAGGATCCGTACGTCCGGGGCGTTCCGCAGCAGCGCCCGGGCCAGGCCCGCGGCGGCGTCGACGACGTGCTCGCAGTTGTCCAGGACCAGCAGCAGGCGCTGGGTGCGGAGCGCGTCGGACAGCCGGTCGAGCAGCGTGTGCGGCCGCCTGCCCGGCAGCGGGCCGGGATGGGCGTCGTCCCGGATCCCCAGCGTCGCGGCCACCACCTCGGCCAGCTCGTCTTCCGTGGCCGGGACGCCGGGCTCGGTGGAGAACGCCTGCGCGGCCAGCTCCACCAGCCAGACACCGTCGGCGTAGGAATCGGTCAGGCCGGCGGCCACCTCCACCGCCAGGCGGGTCTTGCCGACCCCGCCGGGGCCCGTCAACGTCACCACGCGGCCCGCCGCGATCAGGGCGCGGATCCGCTCCACGGACTCCGACCGTCCGATCAGGCCGGTGGCCGGGGTGGGCAGGTTGTCGTGGCGGCGCGGGGCGGGCGCGGGCGCCGGGACGGCCCGCAGGGCCGGGTCCTGCCGCAGGATCTCCTGTTGCAGAGCGGCCAGTTCGGGGCCCGGCTCAAGGCCCAGCTCCTCCTCCAGACGGCGGCGCAGATCCTGGTAGCTGTCCAGGGCCTCATGGGCCCGGCCCGCGCCGTACAGGGCGCGCATGTGGGCCGCGCGCAGCCGCTCCCGGAGCGGGTGGCGGACGGTCAGGTCGCCGAGCTCCCCGGCGAGCAGGCCGTGCTCGCCCAGTTCGAGGCGGGCCTCGGCCTGCTCCTCCAGGGCCAGCAGGCGCCGCTCCTCCAGGCGCGTGATGGCCGGCCGCGCGAAGTCCTCGTCGGCGAAGTCGGCGAAGGCGGGACCGCGCCACAGCGCCAGCGCCTCGGTGAGCAGGCCGGCCCGCTCGCGGGGATCGGCGGTGGCACGGGCGCGCGTGGTGAGCGCGTCGAACCGGCCCGCGTCCACCGCGTCGTCCGCCACGTCGAGAACGTAGCCGGGGCCCCGGCGCACCACCAGCTCCCGTCCCCCGGCCCGGCCGAGCGCCCGCCGCAGCCGCGAGACCAGGGTCTGCAGGGCGCCCGTGGGATTCGCCGGCGCCGCGTCGCCCCACAGCTCGTCCACGAGCCGGTCGGCGGAGACCGTCTGTCCCCAGGACGTCAGCAGGGCCGCGAGCAGTGAGCGCACCTTCGACTCCGGCACCACCACGAGCT
>NZ_JOAG01000071.1 GCF_000725485.1 Nonomuraea candida
GGCCGTCTCACCCGTGCACCTGCACGCCGCCCGCTACATGGCCCGCTCCGACATCGCCTACGTCCCCATCCACGACGCCCCGCTCGCCCGCTGGGCCCTGGTCTGGCGCACCGCCGCCGAGACCGACCTCATCCGCGCCCTCGCGCAGACCGCCCGCGAGGTGGCCTGCAGCATCCGGTGACGGGCGTGCCATCGCGCGGGCCGGCCCGCGCGATCAGCCGGCACTGGCCGTGCGGATGACGCGCCTCCCCACGAGCGAGGAGACGCCGAGGGTGACCGCGATCCCGACGACGACCGGCACCACGTAGGGCAGGGGGGCCGCCGCCGGCAGCGCGCTGCCCGTCTTGACGATGGCGAAGGGCAGGACGGCGGCGAACGCGCCCAGGCTTCCGGCCACGATGCTGACGACCGTGGCCGCGGCCATCTCCCGTACGAGCATGCGCTGCGTCTGCGCTCCGGTCGAGCCGATGAGGGACATGGTCGCGAACTCGGTGCGCCGCTGGGTGATCGAGGCCACGAGGTTGTTGGTGAGGGCGATGGCCATGAACGCCGCGATCAGGGCGACGACGAGGTAGTTGACCGAGGCGAGGACCTGCCCGTCGCTGCCCGCCGGGCCGGCGGAGTTCTCGATGCCCTGCATGGCGAGGGTTCCGGCGGCGACACCGACGAAGAGGGTCAGGAAGGTGACGGTGGGACGTACCCGGTCGGGAGCGGCGGAGAGGTTGATCGCGGCCAGGTGGGAGGAGGCGGCGGCGCGCGTACGGCTGACGGCTCTGAGGGTGAGGTTCACCACGGCGATCAGCTCCGGGGCGAGCACGCACAGGCCGACGGCGACGAGAACGCAGCCGGGACCGGTCAGCGCCGTGGTGAGGATGTCCGCGGGGTCCAGTGCGAGCACCGTGGCGGATGAGCCCAGACCGGCGCAGATCATGATCGCGGCGGTGATGCGGCGCCTGCTGCCCGGGCGCCGCCCCGTACGGCGGCGGGAGGGTGGAGCGGCGTCGGCGACGGGGCTGCGGCGGGCCAGGACGCGGCTGCCGATCCAGGCGGCGATCACGCTCGCGGCCAGCACGATGAGCACGCCGAGCACCGGCAGGAGCACGCCGGGCGCGAAGGCTGACGCAGGCTCGATGAGCCCCGCGGACCGGATGCTCCACGTCACGAGCCAGCCGATGAGGTAACCGCCGGCCAGGCCCGGCGGCGCCGCGACCGCCGCGAGCACCGCCGTCTCCATGACGAGCAGCCACTGCACCTGCCGGGGGCTCGCGCCGATGAGACGGATGCCGGCGATCTCCCCGGTCCGGCCGCCGAGCGCGACGCTGATCGTCGAGACCATGGCGAACAGCACGATCGCGACCGTCCAGCCGCCCATGATGAGCGGGAACGGCACCAGGAACGAGCGGTCGGCGGCGGCCGTACCGGCGTCCAGGCCGGTGGCGAGCAGGCTCATCATGCCCGTGACCAGGGCCATGCCGACGAGCGCCACCAGGCCGGTCGCGATCGCGCCGGCGCGGTGATGGGCGAAGGAGCGCAGGGCGAGCTTGAGCATCAGATCACCGCCGTGTCGTTCGCGGCCTGCTCCGCCGACTCGACCAGGACGGCCATCCGGCCGGCGACCTGCTGCGCCGTGGGGTGCCGGAGCTGGTCGACGATCCGGCCGTCGGCGATGAAGAGGACGACGTCGCTGTAGGAGGCGGCGACCGGGTCGTGGGTGACCATGATGATCGTCTGGCCGTGGTCCGCGAGCTCGCGCATCAACCGCAGGACCTCTCTGGCGCTGCGGATGTCGAGAGCGCCCGTGGGCTCGTCGGCGAAGACGACGTCGGGGTCGGTGATCAGGGCCCGCGCGACGGCGACGCGCTGCTTCTGGCCGCCCGACAGCTGGTGGGGACGGTGGCGGCCCCGGTTGCCGAGCCCCACCCGGGTGAGCAGCTCGGTGGTGCGCGCCGGTTCCGCCGGCCGGGAGTCCAGGCGCAGGGGAAGCTCGACGTTGTCGATGGCCGACAGCGCGGGCAGCAGGTTGAACGACTGGAAGACGAACCCCACGCGGCGCCGGCGCAGCTGCGCGAGCTGCGCCTGATCCAGCCCGCGAAGGTCTCGCCCGTCGAGCTCGACCAGCCCCGACGTCGGCTGCTGCAGCCCGGCGGCGCAGTGCAGGAGCGTGGTCTTGCCGGAGCCCGACGGGCCCATGATCGCGATGAAGGACGAGCGGGGGACGTCGAGGTTGATGCCGCGCAGGGCGTGGACCGGCCCTGCCTCTCCCGGGTACTCGCAGCGCAGGTCGCGGATGCGGAGCACGGGAGGAGCGAGCTCGGCAGGAGCGTACGGAGTCATGAGAGCCTCTCTGACCAGGGTAAACAATCGTTATAAACGATCGTTTTAGACGAACATTTATTTGATACGGTAGGCCATATGAACACGAAGGACAAGTTGCTCCGTGCGGCCCGCGAGTGCCTGCTGACGAAGGGCTACGCGCACACGACCGTGCGAGACCTGGTCGCGGCGTCGGGAGCGAACCAGGCGTCGATCAACTACCACTTCGGATCCAAGGAGCAACTGCTCACCCGGTCCTTGCGTGACCTCAACACGGAGTGGGGCGAACTGCTGTTCGCGGTCCTTCAGGAGCCCGATGACGAGGAGACCCTGTGGGGCCGGATCATCGACTCGATCCAGGCCAACCGGTCGCTCTGGTTCGTGAACTTCGAGTCCGTCGCCTCATCCCGGCAGGACGGCGAGATCCGGAAGATGATCGCGAGCGGGCAGGAGATCGCGCGGGTCTCGCTGGCGCACGCGTTCGCCGGCCTCGGCCCGGGCAGCGATCCGGACGAGGTCCAGGCGGCCGGCTCGCGCTACTTCGCACTGCTCGTCGGGCTCGCCGCGCAATGGCTCACCGACCCCGACCACGCGCCGACGGCCGAGCAGTTCGCCAGATCCCGCTGACCGGCTCTGGGCTGCCCTGGGCTGCTCTGGGCTGCTCTGGGCTGCTCTGGGCTGCTCCGGGCTGCTCTGGGCTGCTCCGGGCTGCTCCGGCTGCTCTGGGGGCTGCTCTGGGCTGCTCCGGGCTGCTCCGGCTGCTCTGGGGGCTGTTCTGGCATGCCGCATCGCCGGCCGGTGCGCGTTCCGTCCCTCCGACGTGCGGCATCGCCGGCCGATGCGTGTGCCCCCGCTTTGACGTGCGGCATCGCCGGCCGATGCGTGTTCCACCGCGCAGACGCCAGGGGCCCGTCCGGTCGTCTGAGACCGAACGGGCCCGTCCTCTCCTGTCAGGCGTCAGTGGGTGGTCAGCACGCGCTCCGCGTCGGCGGCCGGGTCAGGGGTCCCGGGCCGCGTGGAGCTGCGGTTCAGCAGCAGGAGCAGCGCCGTGGCCAGGCCGGCCAGCGCGAAGATCGCCGTGGCCAGGAACCCGGCCTGGAAGCCGTCGTTCAGCCCCTTGGCGTCCGTGCCCGTGGCGGAGGCGAAGGCGACCGACGAGGCGATCGCGATGCCGAGCGCCGCCCCGATCTGGAAGACCGCGTTGTTGATGCCCGACACCAGGCCGGACTCCTCGGGCCTGGCGCCGGTCAGCGACGCGATGGAGGCCGCGACGTTGGTGCTGCCGATGCCGGAGCCGAAGATGACCAGGCCGAGGAACAGGTCGCTCCAGTAGCCGCCGTTCGGGTCGATCCGGGTCAGCAGCAGCAGGCCGCCCGACAGGAGCGTCATGCCGACGATCGCGATCGGCTTGTAGCCGACCCTGGCGACGAGCCGGGCGCTGACGTTCGCGCCGATGATCGACATGACGGCGTAGACCGCGGTGCTGAGCCCGAACGTCACGGCGCTGTAGCCGAGGACCTGCTGGGCGTAGAGCGAGGTGATGAGCGCTCCGCCGTACACGGCCATCGCGACGATGACCATGAGGATGTTGCCGCCGACCACGCTCGGCGAGCGGAAGATCCTCAAGGGGACCAGCGGCGCCTGCGACCTGTGCTCGATCACCGTGAAGATCGACAGCAACACGGCCGCGGCGATCAGCATGCCGACCGTCTGGCCACTCCCCCAGCCGACCAGCGGAGCCTCCGAGACCGCGTAGACGAGCAGGGCGATGGCGGCGGTGATGGTCACCGCGCCGGCAGGGTCGAACCGGCGGCGTCCCGGCCGGACCGGAGTCTGCTTCAGCAGGCGCGGGCCCAGCAGGAGCACCGCGGCGACGACCGGGACGTTGATGTAGAAGATCCACTCCCAGCCGAGGCCGTCCGTGATCGGGCCGCCGATCAGCAGCGCGGCGGTGGCGCCGAACGCGCCGACGCCGGTCCAGATGCCGAGGGCCTTGTTGCGCTCCGGCCCCTCGGCGAAGGTGTGCATCAGCACGGCCATGGCGGTCGGGGTCATCACCGCGGCCGCCACGCCCTGCAGCACGCGGGCCGCGATCAGCACCCCGTCGGTCCAGGCGAGCCCGCACAGGACCGAGGCGATGCCGAAGAGGGCGGTGCCGAACAGGAACATCCTGCGCCCGCCGAGCAGGTCCGCGGTACGCCCGCCGAACATCAGCAGGCCGCCGAAGCTCAGCAGGTACGCGCTCATCACCCACTGGATCCCGCCGGGCGCGAAGCCGAGCTCCTTCTCGATCGAGGGCATGGCCAGCATGACGATCTGCGAGTCGACGATGACCATGAAGAAGGCCGCCACCAGCAGCGTGAGCGCCCGCCATCTCCGCGGGTCGGGGGTCGGTTCCTGCTCTGTACGCCTGTCGCGGCGTTCGTGGGACATGGGTTTGCTCTGCTTTCTGTTCTCGAACAAGAAGATCGCGGCAGCACGAAGCCACCCCGCGGGTCCCGCGGAGCGTGTTCCGGTGAGGCGGCCCGTGCCGCCGATGGTCTAGGTCTGCCGCGCCGGGCCCAGCCGCGCGGCCAGGCACATGCGATCCAGCGCGTTCGCGACGGAGACCGCCATGATGAGATTTCCGAGGTTGTACGGGCCCAGCAGGTGTTCCGCCTGGCCGTACACGTCGTCCGGCACCCCGTCCGCCGGGAGCCGGGTCATGATCTCGGTGAGGGCCAGGGCCGCCCGCTCCGACTCGGTGAACAGCCACGAGTCGCGCCACCCGGCCAGCTCGTTGAGCCGCTCCTGCCTCTCACCCAGGCAGAGAGCCTCCCGGGATCGCTGGGCCAGGGAATACGCGCAGCCGTTGAGCTGGGCGACCCGGATCCTGGCCAGCTCCCTCAGCCGGTCGTCGGTCAGCCCTTCACGCCGTAGGGCGTCTTCCAGTGCGGACACCAGGCCGACAGCGCGGGGCGACACTGCCGCCAGGTCGATCCGCTGCCCGGTCATCGCACCTTGCCTCCTTTCTTCGTCGTTCACCTCGGACAGTCTGAATCCGACAGACGACCACGAACAATGGCGAAGTTCTCACCCTTCGGTAAGGTGCGCTTACCGAAGGAGAGGCCGATGAACTGGCAAGAGCTGGAGACGTTCCTGACGCTGGCCGAGGAGCTGCATTTCGGCCGCGCGGCCGAGCGGCTGCACATGTCGCGGGCACGGGTCAGCCAGATGACCAAGGCGCTGGAACGGCGCATCGGCGCCCCGCTGTTCGAGCGCACCAGCCGCAAGGTGACGCTGACCCCGCTCGGCAGGCAACTGCGCGACGACCTCCGCCCGCACCACCACGGCGTCCTGGAGGCCGTGGCCAAGGCCGCCGACACGGCCCGCGGCACCGGCGGCGTCCTGCGCGTGGGGTTCTCCAGCCCGCTGGCCGGCGAGCTGGTGATGACCGTCGTCGAGACCTTCCGCGAGCGCCATCCCACGTGCGAGGTGCGGATTCGCGAGGTGCACCTGTCGGACCGCCACGGCCCGCTGCGCAGGGGCGAGCTCGACGTCCAGCTCGTCGAGTTCCCCATCCACGAGCCCGACCTCACCTGCGGACCGGCGCTCCTGCGCGACCCGCGGGTGCTCGCGGTCTCCGTCGACCACCGGCTGGCCGGCCGTACGACGGTCTCGCTGGAGGAGGTGGCCTGCGAGAACGTGCTGCTCGTCGCCGGCATGCCAAGCTACTTCAGGGATTGGCTGATTCCGGAGCGCACGCCGAGCGGCAGGCCCATCCGCCGCTCGGCGACCGTCACGTACTGGCAGGAACTTCTCACCCTCGTCGCGGCGGGCGAGGGCGTCACCATCGCCGCGGCCCAGGGGATGCGTTACTACCCCCGCCCCAACCTGGTCTACATCCCCTTCGAGGACGCTCCGCCCCTGGAGTACGGGCTGGTCTGGCGGGAGGCGGGCGTGTCCGCCAGGGTCCTCGCCTTCACGCGGATGGCGCTGGAGGTGGCCGCGCGCGCCGGTCAGGGGCAGCGTACGACCATGCCCGCGTAGGACAGGTTGCCGCCGAAGCCGAACAGCAGCATCGGCTCCCCGCGCCGCACCACTCCCCGCTCCAGCAGTTTCGACAGGGCCAGGGGAACGCTCGCCGCCGAGGTGTTCCCGGACTCCACCACGTCCCGCGCGATCACCGCGTTGACCGCGCCGAGCCGCTCGGCGATCGGCTCGATGATGCGCAGGTTCGCCTGGTGCAGCACCACCGCGGCCAGCTCCTCGGGGCGTACGCCGCCGCGCTCGCAGGCCCGCCGGGCGATCTCGGGCAGGTGGGTGGTGGCCCAGCGGTAGACGGTCTGGCCGTCCTGGGAGAAGCGCGTGGGCGTGCCCTCGATGCGAACGGCGGTGCCGAGCTCCGGCGCCGACCCCCACACCACGGGCCCGATCCCCGCCTGCGCGGCCGCGCCGACCGCGCCGATCACGGCCGCCCCGGCTCCGTCGCCGGTCAGGACGCAGGTGGTCCGGTCGGTCCAGTCGGTGACCGCCGTCATCGTGTCCGCGCCGACCACCAGGGCGTTCGTGGCAGCGCCCGCGCGAATCGTGTGGTCGGCCACGGCCAGGGCGTGGGTGAAGCCGGAGCAGGAGACCCCGACGTCGATCAGGGCGGCCGCGGGCACCCCGAGCCGGGCCGCGACGCGGGAGGCGATGTTGGGCGCGCGCTCGGTCTGCGTGCAGGTGGCGATCAGTACGAGGTCGAGGTCGGCCGGGTCCAGGCCGCTGCCGGCCAGGGCCTTGGCCGCGGCCTGCCCGGCCAGGTCGGCCACGCCTTCGCCGGGCCCGGCCACGCGCCGCGTGCGGATGCCGACCCGCTGCCTGATCCACTCGTCACTGGTGTCCACCAAGTCGGCCAGATCATCGTTGGTCAGGACCTTGGAGGGCTGGTAGTGGCCTGTGGCGATAAGTCGTGATCCGCGCATAGGGCCGGACTATAGCAACCGACCGTTCGGACGCTAAAGTGGTCCGCATGAGCCCGCGCAGATCCGTGGCCGAAGCCCTCGGCACCCGCACGGCCATCCTCGACCGCTCGGTCGCCATCGCCTCCGTCGAAGGTCTGGAAGGGCTGACCATCGGCCGCCTCGCCCTCGATCTCGGCATGAGCAAGTCGGGCGTGCTCGGCCACTTCGGCTCCAAGGAGGCGCTGCAACTGGCGGCGCTCGACCGGGCCTCGGAGGTGTTCCGCGCCGAGGTCTGGGAGCCCGCGCGGCCCGCCGAGCCCGGCCTGGCCCGGCTGCGCGCGCTCTGCGAGACCTGGATCTCCTACCTGGAGCGCGGGGTCTTCCCCGGCGGGTGCTTCTTCGTGGCGGCGGCGCACGAGTTCGACGGCAGGCCGGGGCCGGTGCGCGACGCGGTCGCGACCCTGTTCGACGCCTGGCGCGAACGGTTGCGCAAGGAGGCGCGGCGCGCCGTGGAGAGCGGTGGCCTGCCCGCCGGCACGGACGCCGACCAGCTGGTGTTCGAGCTGCTCGGCGTGGTCATGGCGCTCAACCACGCGATTCAGCTGCACCACGACCCCACGGCCGCGGCGCTGGCCCGCAACGCCGTACGCACCCGTCTCAGCGGGTTCTCATCAGGAGAAGCGGCGGGTCAGGAGAAGCGGCGGCCCTCGTCGCGGCGGTAGGCCCAGGTGGCGGCGGCCGCGGCGAGGAGGGTCCAGGCGGCGAGGGCGGCCAGGGAGACCGGCGAGGGAGTGCGGCCCGCCACCGCGGCCCACATCAGCTCGATCGCGCCCCGGCTGGGCACGAACGGCGCCAGCGACCGTACGAACTCGGGCATGACCTCCAGGGGCACCAGCAGCCCGCCCAGCGCCGCGATCGGGAAGTACGCCACCTGCGACACCGCGATCGCCGCCCTGGCCGCCACCGCGTACCCGATGAACAGGCCCATCAGCATGAACGGCACGGCGCCCAGCAGCAGCGCGCCGATGCCCAGCGCCAGCCGGAGCGGGGAGAGGGCGGCGGCGGTGAGGAAGGCCGAGATGAGCAGGACCGGCGCCACCGACAGCAGCATGCCGGCCATCGTGGTCAGGATGCGGCCGGCGAAGCGGGGCAGCGGGCCGGCGGGCAGGGTGCGCAGGTAGGGGTCCCAGGGCCGCTCGCGGTCCTGGGCCACGCTGACGCTCAGCCCGATCAGCGCCGCCGACATGGCCCCGAACAGCATCATCCCGGCCGTGGCCTGAGTGGCGCTCGCCGGGTCCGCGCCGGTGAAGGGCACCACGAACGCCAGCATCGCGGCCGCGGGGAAGAACGCGCTCGCCACCAGCGAGATCGGGACGCGCAGCTGCTCCAGGAACTGGTAGCGGGTGTGGGTGAGGACGAGCCTGAGGTCAGGCACGGGTCTCCTCCTTGGGGGCGATGGTGAGGATCTTCTCTTTGAGGGCGATGGTGAGGACGAGCCTGAGGTCAGGCACGGGTCTCCTCCTTGGAGGTGATGGTGAGGAACGCCTCTTCCAGCGAGGTCGGCCGCACCTGGAGGTCGGCGAAGGGGGTCCCGGCGCGTACCAGCTCGGTGACCAGCAGGTCGGAGTCGGTGGTGAGCAGGTGCACCCGGCCGTTCTCGACCGAGCCGCGCAGGACGCCCGGCAGATCCGGTACGGCCGGCGCCGCGAAGGAGACCCGGCGCACGCCCACCACGTCGCGCACGTCCTGCACGCTGCCGTCGGCCAGCACCCGGCCCCGGCCGATCACCACCACCCGCTGCGCCAGCGCCTCGATCTCCTCCAGGTAGTGGCTGGTCAGCACCACGGTGCCGCCGCCGGCGTGGAAGCTCCTGATCCCCTCCCACAGCGTTCGCCTGGCCTCCACGTCCAGCCCGGTGGTGGGCTCGTCGAGGAAGACCACGCGCGGGTCGCCGGCGAAGGCCAGCGCCACCGCCAGACGGCGCTTCTGCCCGCCGGACAGCCCGCCGATCTGCCGGTCGGCCAGGCCGGCGAGCCCGAAGCGGGCCAGCAGGTCCGTCCTGTCCCGGCGGCTCGGGTAGTGGGCGGAGACGAAGGAGACGATCTCGCCCGCCTTGAGCGCCTCCGGCAGCCCCGTCTCCTGGGGCGTCACCCCGATGCCCTGACGCACGGCCGGGTCGGCGGGCGAGCCGCCGAGCAGCTCCACCGTGCCCGAGGTGGGGCGGCGCAGCCCGGCGAAGAGGCTGATGAGGGTGGACTTGCCGGCGCCGTTCGGGCCGAGCAGCCCGACCAGTTCGCCCGCCCCGATGTCGAGCGAGACGCGGTCGAGGGCGAGCACGTCACCGTAGCGGCGGGTGGCCTCGATCGTCCTGGCGAGGGTTCGGCGGGTCGTGGTGTTCATGCCGGTCAGCCTGGCCGGGCCGCCCGCTCCGCCGCATCGGGCGCGCGGTCGCTCCGTGCTCTCCTCCGGTCGGGTACGGGTCCTCCTTCGGTAGGTGATGGCGTCCGCGGACCGGCGCATACCCTGACCCGGTGAGCTGGATCCGACCTTCGTACCCGGTCGCGGTGGCCGCCGTGCTCCTCGGGATCGGCGGCCTGAACGCCCTGACGCTGTGGACCCTGGCCGACGGCCCCCTGTGGGGGCTGGACGTCGTGGTCGCGGTGGCGAGCCTGGCCGCGGCGCTCGCCCAGCTGTGGTGGCCGGCCTCGGGGGCGGTGGCCGCCACGCTGCTGGCCGCCCTCTCCCCCGCGGCCACCGCGGCGGCGACGACGGGGGCGCTGCAGGTGGCCCGGCGCAGGCGCTTCCCCGTCGCGGTGGCGGTAGCGGCCGGGGGCGTCGCGGCCCACGTGGTCCAGGGGTTGTGGCGGCCGAGCTCCGGCATCTCCCAGCAGTGGTGGCTGCTGCTGATCTGCGCCTCCTACGGCGCGCTGCTCGGCTGGGGCGCGCTGGCCCGCTCCCGCCGCGCCCTGCTCATCTCCCTGCACGAGCGGGCCGACCGCGCCGAGGCCGAGCAGGGCAGGCGGGTCGCCGAGGCCCGGATGGCCGAACGCCGCCGGCTCGCCGGCGAGATGCACGACGTGCTGGCTCACCGCCTGTCCCTGGTGGCCACCCACGCGGGGGCGCTGGAATATCGGCCGGACTCCTCCCCCGAGCAGCTCGCCCGGGCCGCCGGGGTGGTCCGCACCGGGGTGCACCAGGCGCTGGAGGAGCTCCGCCAGGTGATCAGCCTGCTGCGCGAGCAGGACGACCCGCAGGACGAGCCGGCCCACCGGCCGGCGCTGCCCGACCTGCCCGGCCTGATCGCCGACGCGCGGCAGGCCGGCCAGGAGGTACGGCTGCGCGAGGAGGTCACCGACGGCGACGCCCTGCCGCCGGCCGTGTCCCGGACCGCCTACCGCGTCGTCCAGGAAGGGCTGACGAACGCCCGCAAACACGCCCCCGGCCGCCCGGTGGACGTGCTGCTGCGCGGCGCTCCCGGCACTCCCCTGGTGATCGACCTGCGCAACCCGCTGGCCCCGCCGGGCGCCGCCCCGCTCGCGCCCGGCGGCGGCCTCGGCCTGGTCGGGCTCACCGAACGGGTGCGGCTGGCCGGCGGGCGGCTGGACCACCGCGAAACCGGCGGCGAGTTCCGGCTGCTGGCCCGGCTACCATGGCCCGCGTGATCCGCGTGCTGCTCGCCGACGACGACGCCCTGGTCCGTGCGGGGCTGTCCATGATGCTGGACGGCGCCGCCGGCATCACGGTCGTCGGCGAGGCGGCCGACGGGCAGGAGGCGATCACCGCCACCGACGCCCACGCCCCCGACGTCGTCCTGATGGACCTGCGGATGCCGCGGGTCGACGGCATCACCGCCACCCGCCGGCTGCGCGCCCGTGCCCGCCCGCCCGAGGTGATCGTGCTGACCACGTTCGACACTGACGAGAACGTCCTGCACGCCCTGCGCGCGGGCGCCGCCGGGTTCCTGCTCAAGGACACCCCGCCGGCGCGGATCGTGGAGGCGGTCACCCGGGTCGCGGCGGGCGACCCGATCCTGTCCCCGGGCATCACCCGGCGGCTGATGGAGCGCACGGTCGCGCAGGCCGGCGCCTACGAGCGGGCCCGTGCCGCGCTGGCCGTCCTGACCCCACGCGAGCACGAGGTGGCCCTGGCGATCGCGCGCGGCCGGACGAACGCCGACATCGCCGCCGACCTGGCCATGGGCATCACGACCGTGAAGGCGCACGTCTCCAGCATCCTCACCAAGCTCGGCCTGGACAACCGCACCCAGATCGCGATCCTGGCCCACGACGCGGGCCTGACCTGACTGTCGCGGTTCCTCATCCTGGCCCACGACGCGGGCCCGACCTGGCCGGCGCGGCCCCTCATCCTGCGGGCCTGACCTGGCCGGCGCGGCTCCTCAGCCGCGGCCGGTGGCGAAGGCCGCCGCGAACCTCTGCTCTCCCAGCGCCGAACGGGCCGCGGCGGCGATGCGGTCGACGTCGCCCCGTTCGCCCGCGGGCAGGGGCGCGCCCACCGACTCGCGGAGCGAAGCCGCCGTGCCCAGCAGGACGGCGGCCTGTTCGTGCCGCCCGGCCAGCGCGTGGGCGCCCGCCAGACCCTCCAGCGCGAGGGCGATCGCCCTGGGGTCGCCCGTGGCCCGCGCGGAGATCTCCCCCTCAAGGTGCAGGGCGAGCGCGGCCTCGGCGTCGCCGCGCAGCTCCGCCACGAAGCCCAGCTCGGCGAGGATCAGCGCCACGCCCGGCTCTCCCTCCCTGCTGCGGTTCCACTCCAGCCAGCGGCGCAGGTGCCGTTCGGCGTCGTCGTAGCGGCCCTGCCGCCGCGCCGCGAAGGCCAGGCCCATCTCGGCGAACTGCTCCTCCTGTTTGCTGGAGTGCTCAGCCGCGATTCTCCGCGCCCGTTCGTGCAGGTCGTCGGCCTCGTCGAGATCGCCGGTCAGCAGTGCCAGGCGGCCCAGGGCCGCCAGCCAGGAGGAGATCTGCGGCCAGAGCCCGAGCTCTTCGGCGCTGCGCAGCCCGGACCGGCGCAGCCGGGCGGACTCCGCGTAGTCGCCGGCGATCTCGGCCAGATCGCCCAGCACGGAGGTGCTCCGCAGCTGCCCCCAGCGGTCCCCGATCTCCTCGAACAGCGCCAGGCTCCGCGTGCCGGCCCGCCGGGCCGCGGCGATGTCACTGCGCAGCAGCGCGGGCGTGGCCAGCGTGACCAGCGCCGCCGCCACGCACCAGGAGTCGTCCTGCGCGCGGGCCTCCGCCAACACGCCCAGCAGCCGTTCCTCGAGGGAGTCCTGGTCCCCGTGGCCGAACTGCGCGAACGCCAGGAACCATTTCGCCCGTACGGCACGCGCTCCGTGGGCGTCGAACCGGGCCAGCACCTCACGGGCGCGTCCCGCCCGGTCGGCGTCCTCGCCGAGCAGCATCCCGAACCCGGCCTGCCATGCCGCCGCCTCGATCGCGACCGGGTCGTCGTCGTGCGCCCGGGAGAGCGCGAGGGCCAGCGAGCGCCGCGCCTCACCGAGACGCCCGCGCAGGAACCAGTACCAGACGAGGGCGTTCGCCAGCCGCAGGCCGCTC
Organism: Nonomuraea candida; assembly: GCF_000725485.1. Taxonomy (GTDB): domain Bacteria; phylum Actinomycetota; class Actinomycetes; order Streptosporangiales; family Streptosporangiaceae; genus Nonomuraea; species Nonomuraea candida. The sequence goes on from NZ_JOAG01000071.1 coordinate 12,806, forward strand.
TCCGACCCGCCCGCGTACTGGAGCGCGGCGCGCAGATTGCCCGACTCGGCGTCCAGCCTGTCCAGCCAGGTCCGCTGGTCACGGCCTCGCAGGTCGGCGCGTTCGGCCAGGCCGAGGTAGTAGGCGAGGTGGCGGTCACGCATGCGCTCCAGCTCGCCGGCCCGGCTCAGCTGCTCGACGCAGTAGGCCGCGACCGACTCCAGCAGCCGGTACCGCCCCGCCTGGTGCACGACCAGCGACCGGTCGACCAGGCGTCCCAGCAGGTCCAGGACGTCGGCGGCGGCCACACCGGCAGCCTCCACGCCGCCCGCGCCCATGCTTCCCGAGCCCACGCCACCTGAGCCCACGCCACCTGAGCCCACGCCGCCCGAGCCCGCGTCGCCCGAGCCCGCGTCGCCTGAGCCCGCGTCGTCGTCGGCGCAGAGCTCCTCGGCCGCGTGGAGCGTGCAGCCGTCGGCGTGCACCGCCAGGCGGCGCAACACCACTCGTTCGGCGTCGGTCAGCGGCTCCCAGCTCCACTCGATCGTCGCGCGGAGCGTCCGCTGCCGTGCCGGGGCGTCCCGCCTGCCCGAGGACAGCAGGCGGAACCGGTCGTCGAGGCGCTCGGCCAGCTCGGCCACGTCCACCGACCGGACCCGGGTGGCGGCCAGCTCCAGCGCGAGCGGGATCCCGTCGAGCCGGCGGCAGATCGACCGCACCGACGCCCGGTTCGCCTCGGACACCGCGAACCCCGGATCCGCCGCGGCCGCCCGCTCGGCGAACAGCCGCATCGCGCCCTCCTCGTCGAGCGGCGGCACGGTCCACAGCAGCTCACCGGTGGTCGCGAGCCGGTCCTGGCTGGTCGCCAGCACGTGCAGGCCCGGCACCGCCCGCAGGAGACCGGCCGCCGCCTCGGCCGCGGCCTCCACCACGTGCTCGCAGTTGTCCAGCACGAGCAGCAGCCGCTTGTCGCGCAGCGCGGCCGCCACCCATCCCACGCCAGACCCGGGTACGGCCGAGTCCTGGCGTGCGCCGTCCTGGCGTATCCCCACGGCGGTCGCCACCGCGTCGGCGACGTCCTCGGCCCCGCACCCGGGCGGCAGGCCGGCCAGCTCGACCAGCCACACCCCGTCGGGGAAGCGCTCCGCCCGCGATCCGGCCGCCTCGATCGCCAGCCGGGTCTTGCCGACCCCGCCCGGCCCGGTGAGCGTGACCATCCGCCCGGTGCCCAGCAGCCCGCCGATCTGGGCGACCGCCTCCTCCCGGCCGATCAGGCCGGTGAGCCGGGCCGGGAGGTTGCCGCGGACGGCGGGGGCACTCCGCGCCGCCCGTAGCGCGGGATCCTGCCGCAGGACGGCCGTGTGCACGGCCCGCAGCTCCGGGCCGGGGTCGATGCCCAGCTCGTCCCTGAGCCGGGCGCGCACGTCGTCGTAGCTCTCCAGGGCTTCGCTCTGGCGGCCGGAGCCGTACAGCGCGCGGATGTGGGCGGCGCGCAGCCGCTCCCGCAGCGGATGCCGCGTCACCACCCCGGCCAGCTCACCGGCCACGAGCTCGTGCTCGCCCAGTTCGAGCCGCGCCTCGGCCAGCTCCTCCAGCGCGACCAGCCGCAGCTCCTCCAGCCGCCGGATCTCCGGAAGGGCGAACCCCTCGTCGTCGAATCCGGCGAACGCCGGCCCCCGCCACAGGCCCAGCGCGTCGCTCAGCTCGCTCGCCCGCTCCTTCGCGTGGGCCAGCCCGAAGGCGCGGGTCGCCCGTGCCTCGAACCGGTCCGCGTCCACCTCGCCGGGCTCGGCCCGCAGCAGGTATCCCGCGGGCCCGAAGGTGACGGACTCCGCGTCGCCCAGGGCGCGCCGCAGGCGCGACACCTTCATCTGCAGCGCTCCGGCGGGATTGGCGGGAAGCCGCTCGCCCCACAGGTCGTCGATGAGCCGGTCGGCCGAGACCGGGCGGCCGCGATGGACGAGCAGATCCGCCAGGAGCGCGCGGACCTTCGCCTCGGGGACCCGGACAGGCCGTCCGTCCTTCGTCCAGACCGAAAGCGGCCCGAGCACCCCAAATCGCATAGCCGCAGCCTAACGGGCCGACAACGGACCGACAGCCGACCGCCGGAGGGCCGACAGCGCCCCCGGGCACCGTGGAGGCATACAACGACGAAAGGAACGACATGACCGCGCACAAGACCCCCGTCACCGTCATCGGCCTCGGCCCGATGGGGCAGGCTCTCGCAGCCGCCTTCCTGGCCGCCGGCCACCCGACGACGGTCTGGAACCGCACCGCGGCCAAGGCCGACGCGATCGTCGCCAAGGGCGCCGTCCTGGCCGCCTCCCCCGCCGAGGCGGCGGCCGCCAGCCCGCTGGTGATCGTCAACGTGCTCGACTACGACGCCTCGGACGCGATCCTCCTGCCGATCGCGGACTCGTTGAAGGGCCGCACGCTGATCAACCTGACGGCCGACACTCCCGCACGCTCCCGCACCGCCGCCGCCTGGGCGGCCGAGCACGGCATCGACTACGTCGACGGCGCGATCATGTCGCCCGCCTTCACCATCGGCACCCCGTCCGCCGTCGTGCTCTACAGCGGCTCCGAGGAGCCGTACCGTGCCCACGCCGGGACCCTGGCCGCGCTCGGCGGCTCGCACACGCACCTGGGCACCGACCCCGGCCGCGCCGCGGGCTTCGATCTGGCGCTGCTCGACATCTTCTGGAGCTCGATGTCCGGTCTCGCCCACGCCTTCGCCATGGCCAAGGCCGAAGGCATCGAGGCCGCGGACTTCGCGCCGTTCGCCCAGGGCATCATCGGCCTCCTGCCCGAGTCCGTCACCGACATGGCGGGCAAGCTCGGCAGCGGCGAGTTCACCGCCGACGTGTCCAGCATCGTCTCCAACGTGGCCACGATCGACCACATCATCCACGCCACCCAGAGCCGCGGCATGGACCCCGGGCCGCTCGGGGCCGTCCGTCCCCTCGCCCAGGCCGTCATCGACGCGGGGCACGGCGGCGACGACATCGCCCGCCTCACCCTGCAGTACCTGGACACCCGCTCCTGACCGCCCTCGCCCCGCCGCCGGCCGGGCCGCGCGGGCCTGAGCCGGCGCCGAGGCGGGAACAGTGTCCACGTGGCCGACAGTGTCCACGGGGCCGATCGTGGTCACGCGGCCTGCGAGAGCAACGGGAGCCCGCCCATGAACCTCGATCATGTACTGGTCAACCGCGACGAGGACTTCGTGACGATCACGATGAACCGGCCGCAGCGGCGCAACGCCCTGTCTCTGGCCCACCTGCGTGATCTGATCAGCGCGTTCGGCGCCGCCGGCGACAGCGACGCCTCAGGGATCATCCTGGCCGGGGCCGGCCCGGTCTTCTGCGCCGGTCACGACTTCGCCGACGTCGCCGAGGCCGACACGGAGGCCGTACGCACCCTCCTGGACACCTGCCTCCGGCTCATGGAACTGATCGAGTCGGTGCCGCAGCCCGTCGTCGCCCGGGTCCACGGCCTGGCCACGGCGGCGGGCTGCCAGCTGGTCGCCACCTGCGACCTCGCCGTGGCCGCCGACTCCGCCGGCTTCGCCGCGCCCGGCGGGAAAGGCGGCTGGTTCTGCCACACCCCCATGGTCGCCATCGCCCGGAACATCGGCCGCAAGCGCGCCGCCGAGCTGGCCTACACCGGTGACACCATCACCGCCGCGCAGGCTCTCGACTGGGGGCTGGTCAACCGGGTGGCGCCGGCCGCGGAGCTGGACTCCGCCGTGCTCGACCTGCTCGGCCGGGCCACGCGCGGCAGCCGCGCCTCGAAGGCGCTCGGCAAGCGCACCCTGTACGAGCAGCTGTCGCTGCCCCAGGCGGAGGCCTACCGGCTCGCCACCAGGGTGATGGCCGAGTCCTCGCAGTCGGCGGCGGCCCGCGAGGGCATGTCGGCGTTCCTGGACAAGCGCCCCCCGAAGTGGAGCGACTGACGAGCCCCGGCGAGGGCCACACGGGACCGATCGACGCGCCCGGCCGGGGCCGCACGAGACCGATCGACGCGCCCGGCCGGGGCCGCACGAGGGCGTCCCCCCTGCGAGGGCCGCGCGATGGACGGGAGCGGGCGCCTCCCCTATAGTCATGTCCATGACTAGTCACGGGCATGACTAAGGCGATGGCACTCCGGCACGCGGTGCTGGCGGCGCTGCTCGACGGCGAGTACAGCGGCTACCAGCTCGCCAAGATCTTCAACGTGGGCGTCGCCAACTTCTGGTACGCCGCCCCCCAGCAGCTCTATCTCGAACTGACCAAACTGGAGGCCGACGGCCTGGTGGCCGGGCGCGAGGTCGTGCAGCGGGGCCGGCCCAGCAAGCGCGTGTTCACCGTCACCGAGGCCGGGCTGGACGAGCTGGCCGCCTTCGCCGCCACCCCGGCCAAGCCCCTGCTGCTGCGCGACGACCTGGTCGTGAAGGTGCACGCCGCGGATCTGGTCGAGCCGGCCCCGGTGATCGCCCAACTGCGCGAGCGCGCCGAGGAGGCCGCCGCCAAGCTGCTCCTCTTCGAGCAGACCCTGCTGCGGCTGCGTGGTGACCTCGGCGAGGAGGAGTTCCTGCGTACCGGCGAGCGGATCGGGCCGTACCTGTCCTGCCTGGCCGGCTGCCGGCTGGAGCGGGAGATCCGCGACTGGTGCCGCCAGACCGCGCGGACCCTGGAAGAGCGGGCCGGAGGGAAGGCACGATGAGATACACGCGGTATGTCGCGCTGGGCGACAGCCAGACCGAGGGGCTGGGCGACGGGGACGACGCCGCCGGCCATCGCGGGTGGGCCGATCGGCTCGCCGAGCAGCTGGCGCGCCACAACCCGGGCCTGCTCTACGCCAACCTCGCCGTACGCGGGCGGCTGGCGGCCCAGGTCCGGGCCGAGCAGCTCGCCGCGGCGCTGGAGCTGCGGCCGGACCTCGCCACCGTCATGGCGGGCATGAACGACCTGATCCGCCCCGGCTTCGACGCCGCGCAGGTGAGCGGCGTGCTGGAGGAGATGTTCGCGGCTCTGACAGGGGCGGGCGCGCACGTGGTGACCGTGACGTTCCCCGACATCGGGAAGATCGCGCCGCTGGCCCGGCCGCTGGTGCCGCGGGTGCTGGAGCTCAACCGGCACATCCGCGAGGCGGCCGCCCGGCACGGGGTGATCCTGGTGGACACGTACGCGCTGGATTACGTGACCGATGCGCGCATGTGGAGCAGGGACCGCCTGCACGCCAGCCCGATCGGGCACGCCAGGTTCGCCGCCGGGGTGGCGCACGCGCTGGGCCTGCCGGGCAGCGACGACACCTGGAGCGCGCCGCTGCCGGCGCTGCCCGCGCCGGGCGCGCTCCGCTCGGCGGCGGCCGAGGCGCGGTGGCTGGCCACGTTCGCGGGGCCCTGGGTGGCGCGACGGCTGCGCGGTCGCTCGTCGGGCGAGGGCCGTACGGCCAAACGCCCGCTGCTGACCCCGCTTCCCTGACCCCCGCTTCCCTGCCCCCGCTTCCCTGACGCGGCTAGTCGGGGGAGCGCAGGAGCATGCCCTCGATCTCGGAGCCGGCGTCGGCCGTGCACGCGAACACGCGGTTTCCGGCCCCGGGGTCGACGATGTACAAGGTCGCGCGTTTGCCGCATCTGGCGCACCAGGTGGCACGCTCGCCGCCGAGTTCGGCCAGGCCGACCTTGATCTCCGGGATAAGAAATGCCACGCGGTGAGCGTAGATCAGCCTGGTCGCGGCCTTCCCGGGGTGACGTGCGGTTTGGCGAAATCATGCCCCGCGGATTGTCCGGCGGGGAGGGTGCCGGGCCGGCCTGGTTCAGGGCTTGACGAGAGGGGCGTGGCAACGGCACATCCGCCCCGCCGAGGCTCAGGCGGTGAACGGAGTCAGACGGGCAGGAGCCGCATCAGGGCGTCGCGGGGGCCCGCCAGGTGGCCGGCGCCGGCCACGCGGGTCATCCACCGGGAGGCGGTGACGATCCGCTGGGCCGCCGGACGCCTCCTGGCGTCGTAGGCGCGCAGGGCGCGGGTGACGTCGTCCGGGTGGTCGCGCAGGCAGGCGGCGAGCTCGACCGCGTCGAGCAGCGCCTGGCAGGCGCCCTGGCCCAGGGCGGGGGTCATCGCGTGGGCGGCGTCGCCGACCAGGGCGACGTTCCCGCTGACGTACGAGGCCGGCCGCGGCGCCAGGTCGTGCACCTCGTGCCGCAGCACGGTGCCTTCGTCGGCCGCCGCGAGCACGCGCGGGATCGGGTCGTGCCAGCCGGCGTAGCGGGCCCGCAGGTCGTCGAGGGTCTCGCGGACGCCGGCGGGGGTGCGGACGGGGGCGTACCAGTTCGTGACACCGGGCGCCTGCGGCGTCATCCCGAACATCTGGCCGCGGCCCCAGGTCTCGCCGTAGTCCCGGGGCTCGAAGCCCTCGACGACGCCGCGCCAGGCGACGATGCCCGCGTAGCGGGGCCGGGTGGCGGTGTCGAAGAACGCCTGGCGCACCGCGCTGCGTACGCCGTCGGCCCCCACCACCAGGTCGTGGCAGGCGCGCAGCCCGGCCGGATCGGTGATCTCCATGCCGGTGCTGATCGTCGCCTCGTCCACCTCCTCCATCAGCAGCTCGATCAGCGAGACCCGCGACAACATGCGGACGGGCGCGCCGCCCTGCCGTTCGATGCGCTCCAGGGGCAGGTCGGCCAGGCGCCGCCCGCTCGGCGTGCGGATCTGCGCGTGCCGGTAGGGGACGGTGCGCTCGCGCAGCCGTTCGCCCAGGCCGAGGCCGGCCAGGGCGGCCTGGGCGTCGGGGCGGAGCCCGAGCGCCGTGCCCTCGGCGACGACGCGCGGCCACCGTTCGAAGATCGACACCTCCCAGCCGATCCGCCGCAGGGCTATGGCGGTCGTCAGGCCGCCGATTCCGGCGCCGACGATGACGGCCTTTCTCATCTTTCTCTTCACCACACCTGTGGTACCACACTTGTGGTGGTCCTGTCGACGGAGACAATAGGGAGCCATGGCGGAGAACAGGGATCGGCGCGACCTGCTGTGCGACGCGGCCATCGAGGTGCTGGCGGGCGAGGGCGGCAGGGGCCTGACCCACCGCGCCGTCGATCGGGCCGCCGAGCTGCCGGAGGGCACGGCGAAGAACTACTTCCCGACCCGCGACAGCCTGCTCCAGGCCACGGCCGAGCGGTGCGTGGAGCGCTACTGGAGCGAGCTCCAGCAGGCCGAGGCCCACAGCGCCGAGGAGTTGCGCGCGCTGCTGCGGGAGATGATGGACCGGGCGCTGACGGTCAACCGGTCGCGCCTGCTGGCCTACCTGGAGCTGCACGCGGAGGCCGCCAGAAACGCCCGGGTGCGGCAGACCCTGGCCCGGCTCACCCGCGCCGACCTCGACCTGCATCTGAGCGCCCAGCGGGCGGCCGGGCTGCCGGCCACCCGGCAGAGCGCCGCCGTGGTCACCCTCGCCGTCAACAGCGCGCTGACCTACCTGCTCACCCAGCCGCCCGACGTGCTCGCCTCCTACGGGCTCGACGACCTCGACGCCTTCCTCGGCCGCCTCATCGCCTCCGCCTGCCCCGGCTCCGGCCTCGCCGGCTAACGCCACTGGCCGTTCCGTCGTCGATCAAGCCCCCCACAAGGGGGCGGGGCGCGCACCCCTTTCGGTAAATCTCGCCTGTTGTCAGCACCGGTGCTGACGTTGTGCTGACCCCGTCGCGCCGGGTTTCTCTATTGGTTGGGAGTGAAGCCTCTTGGGTTCTTCACCCGTCATGGAGCCACTCCAGATGACACGCTCTTGCAGCAGGATGGGAGGCATGTTGGGCGAACGACTCCAGTCCATCCGCAAACGGCGGGGCCTGAACCAGCGCGAGCTAGCCGAACGGTCTGGTGTCGCCCTTTCCCTGGTTCGCAAGGTTGAGCAAGGCGAGCGCGACAGCGTACGCATCGAGACGCTACGCAAGTGGGCCGAAGCCCTCGGAGTGACCACAACCAGCCTTCTAGAAGCTGACGAAGCCGCCCAATCGGAGAACGGGCAACCGGCCGACCTCGCGCCGCTACGGGAAGCGCTCCAGGGGAGCACCACGGATCTAGAAGATGCCCCCAGCGTGGAGGGCCTGCGATCGGCTGTGGCGGGTGCTGTGCGGCTGTACCACGACGACCAGTATGCGGAACTTCAGACGGTCTTGCCTGTCCTGATCGGGGAAGCACAAATCCTTGTTGAGCAAGGTGAACGACCGGAAGCCCTGGCCATCCGTGCGAGAGTTCTGCAACTGGCCGGCTCGCTGGCAACACAGACCCGAGTGTTCGACGTAGCCGAGATGGCTCTTGAAGGAGCTGTAGCGGACGCGATTGAGACAGGCGACCGGATCGAAGCGGCATCGGCCGTCATCACGCTGTGCTGGTTGCTTCTGAGGGAGCGCCGTCTAGATGAGGCCCGAAGACGGGCCGTCGACTGGGCTGACGAGATCGAACCCCGCATGTCCAGGGCGACCAACACTGAGCTTTCTGCCTGGGGATGGCTACTGCTGCGGGGTAGTGCCGCCGCGATCCGTGACAACCGGCCGGATGAGGCTGATGACATGATGCGCCTTGCGCTGTCTGGTGCGGTCCGCATGGGCCGGGAGCATGGCAGCTACCACGAATATTTCACTACTTTCGGACCGGCGACGGTCCAGATGAAGCGTGTAGAGAACGCGATCATTGAGGCTCAGCCCGAACGAGCCCTACAGCTTGCGCAAGAGGTACCGCCTGGTTTGAGGCCAACAAGCGATAACCGGAATCGGCATCTACTGGACGTGGCGAACGCTCGGCTCATGCTGCGCGAGTACGATAAATCTCTAGATGTCCTGGCTCGACTCTCGCGAGAAGCGCCCGAGTGGTTGCCGAATCAGCGCTATGCCAAAGACATCCTGAAAGCGATCATTGGCAAGCGCCGGACCTTGACAGAGGAGATGCGAGCTATGGCCGATGCAGTGGGCCTTGAGCTATAAGCGCGTGGCACTTCAGGTTGAGCCTGCATGAAAGTGCCACAGACACTCTGACCTACACTTTTTACGGTTAGAGGCATGAGGACGCACCCCACATGCGTAAGCGGCACGCTTTTCTGCGACCCAGTGAAGCGAGAGGCGGCGGAAGAACAAGCCGACACCCTGCGGCGGGTGATACCGCACCTACAGACCAGAGGTGTTCGCGAACAACTCATCATGGGGCCGGGCCTCGGACGATGCGCAATCACGGTCTACGGCACTAACGAGGACCTTTGGCATCAGCCGGAGATGACCATTCACGCGGACGCCGGATGGCTGGTTGCCACTGTCACGATTGGCGAGCGTTCCGGCAGCTATCTTGTCGAGCTGGCCCGCGTCGGCCCCGGCAACGAGCCAGCAGGCACACGGACTGAACTGGTGCCGTCAAGCCGGCCATACGTGGTTGCCTCGCTCGTGGTGGCACATGCGTGCGCGAGGGTGGCGGTGTGAGCGCCCGTATGGTCGCCGTTGTGCTTCCTCCGATCGTGTGGGTAGTCAGGTCGGAGAACAACTGCGAGTACGGAATGATGGGTAACATCAAGGCGTTCTCGGTCCACAACCAGGGCGTTCGCTGGCGTCTCGACCCTCGCCTGCCCGACCATCAAGGCGTGCCCTACGAATCCCGCGAATTCCGGAAGCTTCCCGACGCGAAAGCGTGGGCGGAAAAGCTCCGCGAAGAATGGGCAGCCTCGCTACAAACGCGCTACGCCGGGCAATTCAGTCGGGCGTCATAGACCACCTTCGGGCCAGCAGGTGCGCCTATCAACCCCGTCTAGCCCGAGGGTCGGCCCCCGGCAGGCTGAAACCCCAGATCACACTCAACCAGTCTGCCGGGGGTTCCGAACCTCCGCGCCGAGGATCTCCTGCAGAGCGTCCTGGTTCGCATGATCGGCCGCTGGCCGAAGCTGCGCCACGTCGACAACCTGGACGCCTACGCGCGCAAGATCATGGTGAACCAGTACATCTCATGGCGGCGGCGCCGTGACTCGGACGAGGTGCCGAGCGCGGAGCCGCCCGACCGCCCCTACTCGACCGAGGACTCCGCCGTGCTGCGCGCACTGGCCAAGGCGCAGCGTCTGATCGCGGCCGATCCGCGGCAGATGCGTGACCTGTTGCCCACCTACACGAGGATCAGCAAGACGGTCGTCCCGCAGCTCTCACTCGGTTCGTATCCGGCCAAGCCGGAACCTGCGGAGCTGCGGCGCATCGCCGACCTGGGTCGCGCCTACGGCTGGTTTCGCGAACGCCCCGTGGACCTCGGCGGGGTGATCGCGAAGGGCGGGTGAGGCGCCGGCCGGTCGCCTGCCCGGGCCGGGCGCGGGGCCGGCGGCGTACTTCTCCCGGCGCAACCTGACCACCGGCGAGCCGGCCTTCTACCGCTGCTACGCGGCCAGACCCGGCACCACTCCACCACGAACGTTCTGCGCTGGTCAGACTGGCGCCGCCGACATCAAGCCAGAGCCCGACACTTCCACTACCAGCGCAAATCCGAACCGTGATCGCGAAATGTCACTGGAGCACTAGCGGAAACTCACCGGCCGGCGGAACTCGGCGGCCCTTCCTCCTCCCGCCTGGGCGGCCGTGGCAGGCCCACCCCAACTTTCAGGGCGGCTGAAGCCCGGTCTAGGCTTCAGCTTGCCTGAAGGTCGGCCTTCCGGCCTCCGTGCCATCCCGAAGGGACGAAACTCCGATGGACTACGACGACTACGACGACCTGCCGTTTCCCCGTACCGACCTCGCCCTGGCCGCGATGCGGCACGCCCGCGAGATCGAGCACCCGGCCATCTTCAACCACAGCATGCGCAGCTACCTGTACGGCCGCTTCATCGGCGAGGAGGACGGGCAGCGCCCCGACCTCGACTACGACGACGAGCTGCTGTTCCTCGGCTGCGTGCTGCACGACACCGGCCTGGGCGAGGCGGGACCGGGCGGCCCCGGCAACAGCGAGCAGCCCTTCGACATCGACGGCGCCGACCACGCCGTCCGCTTCCTCACCGACCTCGGGGTGTCGCAGGAGCGCGCCGAGATCGTCTGGGACGCCGTCGCCCTGCATCTGCACCCCGACATCGCCCTGCGCAAGCGGCCGGAGATCGCGCTCGTCTCGGCGGGCGCCGGCTTCGACCTGGGCCCGCACGGGCCGTACACCCTCCCGGAGGGCTACGCCGACCGCATCCACGCCGCGCTCCCCCGCCTGCGGGCCGCATCCGCGCTGTACGACGCGATCGTCGCCCAGGCGCTCGCCAAGCCGCACAAGGCTCCGCCGTTCACCCTGCCCGGCGAGCTCGTCCGCCAGCACACCGGCGAGGAGTGGCCCACCTGGCGGCAGCTGATGTCGCAGCCGCCGAGCTGGAACGACTACGCCCCCCTGACGGCTTGACCCTCTCACCCGAAGGACCCCTCACATGCCCGACCCCACCACCGAGCGGCAGGACGACCCCGGCCGCCCCGCCTTCTCCCGGCGTTCCCTGATCGCCTCGCTCGCGGTCACCGCGGGCACGGGAGCGGGGGTGGCGCTCGCGATCGGCGCGGACGAGGCGCCGGCCCGCACCCCGGACCCCGCCAGGCCGGCCGTGGAACGGTTCCACGGGACGCACCAGTCCGGCATCGCCACGCCCCAGCAGCACTACGCCTACTTCGCCGCCTTCGACCTGGAGACCGAAGACGCCGAGCGGAAACGCCTCCCCACCGAGCGGATCGCCACCAACTTCCGGCAGCTCATGGAGCGCTGGAGCGGCGCGGCCGAACGCCTCATGCGCGGGCAGCCGGCCGGCCCGCTGCCCGTCAACCGTCCCGGCGCGCCCGCCGACACCGGCATCGCCGACGGCCTGCCGCCCGCCCGGCTCACGGTGACGTTCGGCCTCGGTCCGGAGCTGTTCGACCTGATCGGGCGGCCGGAGCAGCGGCCCAGGCACCTGCGCGAGCTGCCGGTCTTCGCCACCGACCGGCTCCAGCCCGCGTGGAGCGGCGGCCAGCTCTTCGTGCAGATCTGCGGCGACGACCCGCAGTCCATCAGCCACGCCTTCCGCGCGCTGCGCGGCCGTGCCCCGGGGCTGGCCCGGCTGCGGTGGAGCCAGCAGGGCTTCCTCGGCCGGTTCGGCGACGCCACCCCCCGCAACCTGTTCGGCCACAAGGACGGCACCGCCAACCCGCGGCCGGGCACCACCGCCTTCGACGACGCGGTCTGGGCCGCCGAACCGGACGAGCCGTCCTGGTTCACCGGCGGCACCTACCTCGTCTTCCGCAAGATCCGGATGGACCTCCCCAAGTGGGACACCTCGACCGCGCAGCAGCAGGACCAGTCCATCGGCCGCCGCCGCGACAACGGCGCCCCGCTCAGCGGGGGCGACGAGTTCACTCCCCTGGACCTCGGCAAGAAGGGCGCGGACGGCAAGCCGCTGATTCCGGCCGACTCCCACGTGGCCCTGGTACGCGACATCCCGATGCTGCGCCGCTCCTACAACTACGATTACGCCTTCCAGAGCACGGCGGGCGCCGCTCACGACCACGACCACGGCGATGACCACGGCGATGACCAGGCCGGCCACAGCCACGACGACCCGCTGCACGACCACGCGGGGAGCGGGCACGACACGTACGACACCGGGACCCTGTTCTGCGCCTACCTCCGGGACCCCGGCGACTTCATCCGGGCCCAGCGGAAGATGGCCGCCTCCGACCGGCTCAACGCCTTCATCCAGCACACCGGCAGCGCAGTCTTCGCCATCCCGCCCGGCGTCCGCCCGGGAGGGCACATCGCGGACGCGCTGTTCCCGGGACGGTGAGCGGGCGGCGCGACGCCGCCCGCATCGCCGCCCGGGCGTCACACTTCGTCACCCGCGCACCTCCGGCGACTCCGCCGACCGGCTGCTGTCGGTCGCCGCCGGGCAGGGGGTGCGCAAGGTGGTGGCCCCCGCGCACTGGACGGCCCCGGTCCCGCTCGTCCTGGTGACGTCCTTCTACCGGCTCCGCCAGCGCTGCCGAGGCCGTCGGGCCTCGCCGACCTCCAGATCTGGCTCGCCCCCGACGACTGGACGCTGCCGATCAGCCTGTACGGCCGACGTGATCACCATGGGAGCCCGCACGGACGCGCACTGAGCCACGCCCGCCGAGCCGGGCCCGCAAAGCCGAGGCGCGCCAAGCCGGGGTGCGGGGAGCCGGGTGCGGGGAGCTGGGCGCGGGGAGCCGTTCTCACGGCCGGGGCGCGCCGTGGTAGTGCGGCAGGTCGAGCGGCGGCACAGGGAAGCCACCGGCCGCCGGCTCCTCGGACAGTTGCTCGAACTCGGCGTCCACCTGTGCCTTCATC
>NZ_JOAG01000072.1 GCF_000725485.1 Nonomuraea candida
GTTTCCGGCCTTCGGCGACTCCTCCCGAAAGGCCCGGAACGTCGGCAACGACGTCCAAGAAATCCCAAACGTCCGAACTATTTTGCTGAGATCACCTCAGTGTATGGGACGCCTGGGCCACATAAGATCATCCCGTGCATCTCCCGCATCTGCTTGAAGCCCATTGCGTGGTTGCCCAGCAGCAATCTAATGACCTGCACCGACAGGGGATACCAAGGCACGAGCGGTACAACTTGGGACAGTTCATGTCAGTCCATCGTTCCAGGTGTCACTTCTACCGTGACCTAACGGAGAAGTAGTCAGTGCGTGGGGTCTAGGTAACGCATCCAGCCGGCGAACTCCTCAAGACGCTGTCGCTGAGTAGCGGTAAGCGGGTCGGGACGGAAGTGCATGATCTCGTTACGAACCTCCCGGATTTGATCGAGCTTGCCGGTGAAGAGCCCGCAGTCGATCTGCCACCCGACGAGCGCCCAGATGTTGTCTTGCCTGAAGAACCTTACGTAGTCACCGAAGGTCATCTCGTTCACTGTGGAGAACGTCTTGTTGCCGACGCTCAGCTCCTGTTGAGGTACCTTCTTCTCGATGCAGCGGCGGAGCCTCCTCTCGATCTCCCCGACCAAGAAAAATGGCTCGGCGAGCAGTCGGAACTGTTCGGTGAGATCGGCGGTGGTCACAATGCCGCAGATGTCGCCATGCTCGTCGCGTACAAGCACGAATCCCGCCTCGTAGACGAGTGGGATCTTGCGCAGAAGCTCGTCGGTGAGTTTCATGACGTTCGGCTCACGGTCGATAGCGTCCGCCAAGCTCGCCTCTGGCGAGCAGACTCTGGCATGCCCAATCCGCTCCCAACTCACCGCGCCAACCAGTACCCCAGCGTCGGTGATGACAGGCAGCTGGGAATAACCCCCAGCCATCATCTCGGCGTGCGCGTGCGCGAGTGTCGCCTCCGGCGGGATCGACTTTACGTCGCGGGTTGCCGATGGGATGTCTCTGACCAGGAGAGCGGCCTGGGGAAAGGACAGCTCTGCAGCATCTCCTTGGATTGTTTCCTGATCCGCGCCCTTCGCTGCGATCCGCACTGTCTCGGTCATGGCGACGTCTTCGAAGGATGGCTCGCATTTCAAGCCTGCCTGCTTGAGGTCCGTAGCGATTCTGGAAACTGTGTTGAAGTTTCGGACCTTGACTTCCCAGAACGCGAGGAGCTCCCGTACGGTCAGGTCGACCGGCGCGGCGGACGCCTGCCTGAGGAAATGAGCCCGCCTGTCGCTCATTCGGTCTCTGCTCCCTCGTAGTCGGCAGCGTTTTCACTCTCCGTCTCCGCTGGGATTGTCAGCCGTCCCATGGCGTCCTCGACTAGCGCGACAAGCTCTCGGTAACGGGCTGCGTAGAACGCGTTGAAGTCGTTCGCACGTAGGTTAGCGGCGTCGATTAGGTGGGTGCCGATGGCGTCGTCGAGCCAGTTGCCTCTTAGGCCGGTCTCCGTCTCGAGCGCCCTCATGTACACCGAGGGCGCCCTCGTGCCGATGACTCGGGCGGTGTGGCTGGTTAGCGGCGTCTTGTTGACGATGCTGATTCTGCGCGCAAGGGGAACACCCTGCTTCTCACACCATGTCTTCGGGAAGATGCGGACGACGTCGACCTGCTGGTCCTCGAAGACGGTTGCATCGATGACGTCTTTGCCGTAGATCCAGTCGTAGCAGCCCTGTCTGAGGATCAGGGCGTACACGCCTTTGTAGGCCGCGCTGTTGCGGCTGGCAAGCGTGTCGAGCCTGGCTGCACGGAAGGTCGCCGCAGTGACCGACTCCGGCTCCCTCCCTCCACGGACCCATCCGGTGACCTGCTCCAGGTCGCGGGGGAAGCGGCTCTCCAGGGAACCTCCATACTGCTCGCCGAGGACCCCACACCAGTACCACCTGGCGATCTTCTCCAGCGCCTCAGCGGTCTCGGTCTCACCTCCGAGCACAGTTCGGATGGCTGCGAGCGGAACGATCTGCGTCCGGTATGGCAGGTCGCGATAGCTGAAGATGCCCTGGCTGTCGAGAAAGTGGGCGGTCCAGTGGAGTGCTTCGACAACGCGGGGCGCCCAGGTGAGGTACTCCTCCAGGGGGAGGTCCAGAATGTCGCGCCGCTTGCAGCTCGCGACTGGGACGTCATCGGGGGATGGCTCCCGGCGGCGGTAACGGTGCAGCGTGGAGACCAGGCATACTGCCTGAAGGAAGTCGCTGCTGGCGAGGCGCTCGCCGCTGTTCGGCCCATTGAAGACGCGGTGCTCCGACAGCGCGGCCAGCACGCTTTCCCAATGTTCTAGGAGCTGGAAGTCATGTCCGTGCTCCCGATAGTAGGCGGGGTCGGCCGCGTAACTCGCAGTGAGCAGCTCGAACACGTTGAGGGTAACCCCACCGGTGTTCACCTTCTCGAAGACGGTGCAGACCGCCTCCTTCGGGGTGTTCTTTGTCAGTCGGATGACGGGCACCCGATATTTCTTGATGTTCTCCAGGACCTTGTCAGTGAACGCAGTCCATTGTTCGCGCCGCTCGGCGTTGTCGGCGTACTGCCACATCCACGCTTGCGTGGCGGCTGTGTCGAAGACCAGCCTGAGCGGGAAGTAACCGGCTGCGCACTCTGCCTCCTGAGTGCTGAGGTCGAGGGTTACGGTCCGCCCGAAGTCGTCACGGAGGATCCGGTCCTCGGGCACCGATATCACGGCCTCGTCGTGGTCGGCTTCTGGCGATATAGCGGTCTCGATCCGAATGTAGTACCAGCGCCGGACCTTCTTCTTCCGGGCATCCGTGGTCTCCACCGCCGCTCCGGAACGCAGCGCCTGGTAGAGCGAGGTCATCCGCTGCTGCCCGTCCATGAGAAGCTGTTCGGCCTCCACGTCGTCGGACAGCGTCACCCCTGCCAGAGGCCGCTGTTTGAATCGGGTTCGCTCGCCGCCGGTTTCCAGAGTCATCACAACCCCAAGCGGGTAGCCCATCGTGACCGTGGCCAGGAGCGCCCTGATCCGCTCGTCGTCCCATTTCCAGGGGCGCTGGAAATCCGGGAGTTGGATCTTCCCGGCGGCAACCCATCTCGTCAGATCGTCGAGGTCGTAGATCGGGTTCTGGAAGAACACATCGCGTCCAATTTACGGAGGGAGATGATCGAGAACTCTAGACCAAAACCCAAGGATTTACCGGGATGTCCTGGTGATCGAGTGACCTTGCGGCTACATGTCGCTTATCTGATGTGACATATCGTCACGAACCTCGCAAAACGTCGGACATAACGAACCTCGAGTACGTCTCGACCTGCCGGAGCTGGCAAGATTGCCTCGCGGCATGAGCTCAGTGGGGAGCGGGATGGCTGATCGGTGGATAGGGCACAGGTCCGACTTCCAGTGGGAGGAGGACGCGCTCAAGCATGTCCGGGATCTAATGCCCGACACCGACCCCTATCACGCTTGGAGCACCTTCACCTTCACTGGCCAGTCGGGCCACGTCCGCGAAGTAGACCTCTTCATCGTGACCCCCGGCGGACTCTTCCTCGTTGAGATCAAGAGCCATCCCGGCACTGCGATCAACGACGGACCGAGGTGGATCTTCCGCGACGGGCGGACTCGCGCGATCGACAACCCGCTACACCTCGCCGATCTGAAGGCCAAAGAGCTCAAGAGCCGTCTGGAGCGGGCTGTCCGGGATCTCGGGCTGAACATCAGAATCCCGTGGATCGAGCCCGCAGTCTTCCTCTCGGCTCCCAACCTAGTCTGCGGCTTCGACGAGATCCAGCGAGTTAAGGTCTACGGTCGCCAGGGCCTCACCGCGCAGACGACACTGCCGGGTATCTGGGATGGCCTGCACCAGGGCAGGGGTGGCGTTACCCCACAGCTCTCACGGGAGCTAAACCGGCTGCTCGACCGGATCGGTGTTACGGGCCTGCGCAAGCGCTACAAAATCGGTCCGTTCGAGTTGGAGCGACGCTCTTTCGACACAGGCCCTACCTGGGCCGACTTCTTGGCGAGCAGTTCGATCCCCGGCGACGAGCTGCGGCGGGTCCGTGTCTACCTTTCCGAGTTGGGGGCTACCGAAGCTGCCAGGGAGTCAACCCGCCGAGCGGCCCGCCGTGAGTATCTCTCTCTGCGCGGCATCAATCACGACGGCATCGTGCAGGCCGAGGTATTCAGTGAAGAGCACGAAGCCGGCCCGGCGATCGTCTTCCCGCATGGTCCGGACTGGCAGCGGCTTGACCATCTCATGTCCGCCAGGCAGGACGAGTTCGCGGTGGAGACCAGGGTCGAAATGATCCGCCAACTCGCCGAGGCCGTCGACCACGCGCACCGTCGCCACCTCTATCACCGTGCGCTGGCCGCCCGCTCAGTCTGGGTTCACTTCGACGGCCGGTACCCGCGCCTGAAGATTGCCGATTGGCAGACGGCCTCCCGCCCGCACGGGACTGGGCTACTCGGAAGTGACGGCACCTCCCTCGCCCAGCACGTCGAGCTGTCAGCTGCGGCCTACCTCGCTCCCGAGTTCGGCACGGCAGAAGCCGACGGAGTGCTCCTGGACGTCTTCGGCCTCGGTGCGATCAGCCACCTGATCCTGACCGGGCAGCCCCCTGCGCAGGACCGCGCAGGGCTGGCCCAGCGGCTTCGGGGAGACCATGCCCTGGTACCCAGCGCCGTCGACGACGCGATCACGGCAAGCATGGATAGCTTGGTCCGGGGTGCCACCCGCACCCAGGCGATCGATCGGTTCGAGAGCGTACGTGAATTTCTCGCCCATCTCGACGACGTCGAGGCTGAACTATCTAGTCCCGGAGAGCCCGAGAGCGACCCCCTGGACGCGGTCCGCGGGTCGCGGATTGGCCGCTGGGCTGTGGAGAAGATCCTCGGCAAGGGGTCGACCGCTCGCGCGTTCCTGACCACGACCGGCGAGGTGCTGAAGGTCGCGCTTAGCGACTCGGCCGCGGCGAGGCTGGTGCGTGAGGCCGACCAACTGCGCAAACTTGGTGACTCGCACATCGTGCGACTGATAGAAGGCCCACTGGAGATCAGCGGCCGGACCCTCATCGTGCTTGAGCAGGCCGGTGAACGAACCCTCGCTGAATACCTACGCGAGGTGGGCCGGCTCGGCATAAACGAGTTGCAGAGCCTGGGTGATCATCTGCTGGACGCCTTGGTCTACCTCGACGGCGAGGACGTCAGGCATCGCGACATCAAGCCCGAGAACATCGGTGTCCGGGAGCTCACCAAGAAGGGACGCCGTCTCGTTCTGTTCGATTTCTCCCTCGCGGAGGCGTCGGAGAGTGCAACCCGTGCGGGAACCCCGCCCTATCTTGACCCTTTCATAGGTGATGACCGCAGGCCCTACTTCGACAAGGCCGCGGAGTGGTATGCCGCCGCTGTCACTCTGCACCAGATGGCCTCCAACGAGCTGCCGAGCTGGGGCGACGCGCAGACCGCGCCGGGCATGCTGCAGGAGTCGACGCCACAGCTTGCTGAGGGGGCTTTTGATCCAGTCCTGCGCGACCGACTGGTCTCCTTCTTCGAGCGTGCCCTGCACCGCGAAGTCTCCCAGCGCTTTCCGACGCTTACTAGTCTCCGGCGAGGTTGGTCCGACGTCTTTCACGGTTTGGACGCGGCCGAGCCCATCACGACGCCGAATACGGCCCTACCCACCAGTGACGACCCTGAGGAACTCCGGGACGCGGTCGCCGCGGCGGTGAGGCTGGACACCCCGGTGAATGCGGCGGGCCTTACCGAACGGGCGCTCTCCATCGCGCTGCACCAGCTGGAGGTCCACACCGTTGGTGAGTTGATCCGTGTCCCTGCCCAGCAGATCATGCGACTGCGGGGGGTCGGCCTCGGGCCGAAGAACGAGCTGGTGCGCAGGGCCAGGCAATGGCGGCGCTCCCTCGGCCTGTTGCAGCCCGCTCCTGGCCGCCGGTCGGCTCTCGAGCACGATCTCGCCCACCTGACCGTGGAAGAGGCCGCCGAGTTGCTTGTCCCGAGACCGACCACCCGCAGTGCGGGGCGTGTCTCTGTCGTCCGGCTGGCGCTGCGGATACCTGTTGACGGGACCCTGCCCACTATCACTCCGTGGGCCGCGAATCAGGAAATCGCCGAGTACAGCGGGCTGAAGTCAACCTACGTCGCGACCGTGCTAGCTGAGACCAGGGAACGCTGGTCCAAGTCCGTCCCAGTGACGACCGCGCTCCGTCGGGACGTCGCCGAGATCCTTGCGGAGAACGGCAGGATCATGGAGGCCGGGCAGGTCGCCGCCGCACTGCTTACCCGGCGAGGTTCCGACCTAGATGACGAGTCCCTGCGCCTTGCGTACGCTGCTGCGTGCGTGCGGGCGGCCATCGAGACGGAGGAGAAGCTCGACAATCCCCGGTTGAAGAAGCGCCGGCTCCGTCGCGGCACTGGCCGGGAGAGCCGGATGCTCGTCGCGCTCAACGCTGGGGATGACCAGGACGCGCCGAGCGAGGAAGAGCTCCTCGACTACGCCCAGAAGCTCGGCGACCGGGCGGACACCCTCGCCGCGGAGCTGAGCGCCCGGCAGTCGCTCCCCAGCCCTACGGCGACACTTCGTGCGCTGCGGACAGTCTCCGCGCCCCAGGGAATGGCCCCGCTCGCCGATACCAGCCTCGTCACTCTGGCTGCCGCGGTCTCCAAGACCGCAGCCGTCTCTCCCCGGCTGGAGCTCTACCCCCGAGATTTGTCCCTGGAGCGGGCTCTCGTTCTTGCCCAGGTGGTGGGGGCGTTGGGCGCGCCGGGGGCTACGCCGGAGCAGCTCGTCGAGCGCGTTCTAGCGCGCTTCCCCGAGCTGGACACTCCCCCCGAGCCCGCCGGAATCCGTCCGTTGCTGCTGAGCCTCGGCTACACCATCGAGGTCACCACCGACGGCCGTTTGCAGCTACCCACCGGCACCCAGGTTTCGCGCCTGTCCGACCGGCGCAGCGCGACCAGTCTGTCATCAACCCTGTCCCCGTCATATGGCGCCGCTGACGAGATCCTGAGCCGACTGCGTCGCTCGGCCGAACGAGGAGGGTTCCTCACTCTGAAGGTCGCCGTTCGCGACACGCTCGCCGTACGCGGCGTGCTGCGCACTCTCGCCTCAGCGCCGGATGGGGCTCCGCAGGGCGCGATGGGATCGGCAAACCTTCTCGGGGCGGATGTGACTGCCGTGGACGTGACAGCTGAGTTCGTGGGGGCGTTGCGCGCCATTCGCGACCAGCGAGGCTGGCCTGGCTGGGACGTGGTGACGGCGGCGGACATTCCCGACGCGGACCCGGACGCCCGTGCGGGTTTCGGGATCATGACGGCGGAGGCACTGCTCCATTTGGAGCGGCGGATCGACTCCATCGGGGGAGCGACACTGCTGACCGACGCGACCCCGCTGGCCCGGTACTCCGGCGGTCTCGAACTACTGGCCAGGCTGGCGGCGCGGGCCCGCCAGAGCGGTGAAAACGGGTCCAGTCCCCGTGCCCTGTGGTTGCTCTGCCCGATGAGCGACCCTCAGCGGCCGCCTACGCTGGACAACCACGGCATCGGAGTGCTGCCGGGCGACGCCGAGCAACTCGTCGTGCCCGGCAGGTTCGCCCGAGCCCTCGGTGCAGCCCGTCGTCCCGCCTTCCACTAGTCGCCAACCCCAACCCGTACCGACCAGCCAGTACCGACCAACTACTCTCTGCCGACACCTCCATTACAATCGTTCAGGAGCGTTCTGTGATCGACCTCGATGCCCTGCTCGCAGACCTCAAGGACCAGGTCCGAGCGCTGGAGAGGGACCTGAGGGAGCGGGCCGCGAGCGAGTTCGACGCGACGCTCCGCGCCGAGTGGCGGTCCGCGCATAACGCAGAACGCACCGGGGCTCCCTACGAGTCTGGACTGAAGAACTCCTGGCTGGACGACCGGGTCACCCAAGCCGCCGTCGCTTGGGTGCTCGGCACGGTCTTCGTCCGCTTCTGCGAAGACAACGGGCTGATCGAACTGCCCTACCTGGCCGGTCGCGTCGCCGCTGAGCACGGCGCGCGGCTGGCGGTGGCGAAGGAGCGCCAGGAGGAGTACTGGAACACCGATGAGGACCCCACCGACCGAGGCTGGATCGAGCGCTCCTTCGCCGCGCTCGCGGTCACTAAGGCGACCGCTGGGCTGTTCGACCGAGCGCACAACCCGATGTGGACGATTACACCGTCGCACGAAGCCGCGAAGCGGCTGCTCGGGTTCTGGCGGGAGACGAAGGAGACAGGTGAGATCCGGCACGACTTCACCGACCCCACCTGGGACACCCGATTCCTCGGAGACCTGTACGAGCACCTATCCACCTATGCCCAGGAGACTTACGCCCTGCGGCAGACCCCGGTGTTCGTCGAGGAGTTCATCCTCCGCTACACGCTGACCCCTGCGTTGGACGAGTTCGGCCTGACCGAGAAATTCAGGCTGGTCGACCCCACTTGCGGTTCTGGACACTTCCTGCTCAGCGCCTTCGAGCAGATTCTCACCGAGTGGAAGCGGCTGGACGCCTCCGCCAGTCACTGGGAGCTGATCGCCCGGTCTCTCAACTCGGTTCACGGCGTCGACAAGAACCCCTTCGCGGCGGCCATCGCACGTTTCCGCCTCCTCATCGCGGCGCTCAAGGCCGGCGGGGTCTCCCACCTGACTGACCTGCGGGGCGACCTTGCCATCAACGTCGCCATCGGTGACTCCCTCCTTCACGGCTCGCATGGCCCGCAAGCTGACGAGGAGATCCCCGGCCTGTTCAGTTCTCCAGGTCAGGCGGACAAAGCGCACCCGGAGGGGTTCGCCTACCGGACCGAAGATATCCTCGACTACGTGCGTTCCTGCGATATCCTGGCGGCCAACAGCTACGATGTCGTAGTAGGAAACCCACCGTACATTCAGGTGAAAGACAAACAGGAAAACCGAAATTATCGAAAGATGTATCCGACCTGCTCGGGAACGTATGCACTCTCGGTGCCGTTTGCGGAAAGGTTCTTTCATCTAGCGCGAAGAGCGGGCGGCAGTGATCGCAATGGTGGGTATGTTGGGCAAATCACGGCCAACTCTTTCATGAAGAGTAAATTCGGAAAGAAGCTTATTGAGGAATTCTTTTCGGGGGCCGATCCCCACCGCTCCCCGCAACTGACGCATGTCATCGATACATCCGGTGTACGAATCCCAGGCCATGGAACGCCAACTGTAATTCTTATTGGGCGAAACCAGCTCCCTCTTTCGCATGGAGTAATTCGCATGGCAATGGGAATCCGTGGGGAGCCTGGACAGCCAGAAAATCCTGCCGATGGCAATGTCTGGAAGGCAATCGTAAACCAAGTCGACCGGCCCGGAACCGAAAGCGAATGGATATCGGTAGTTGATATTCCTCGCGCAAACCTGCTGACCTACCCATGGAGTCTCTCTGGCGGTGGGCCCGCCTCGGTGATGAACCGAATCAGATCTGCATCCGGGGGCCATCTTGAGGACTTTATCGAAATGCCCATTGGGCGCAGCATCCGTTCGGGATCCGATGAGGCGTTCATTCGCCCAAGAAGGTCAACTCTTCACCTCGTCGCCGAGAGCTCCTCGCTTAAGCCGATAATATCGGGACTTGATGTCAGGGACTGGATAGCGCTCCCAAAGGAGCTAATCCTTTATCCATATTCCTGCAATTTGAGCGAAAGTAAATTCACGCGCGAGCTTTGGCCGTTGAGAACGCTCTTGGCGGAGCGAAGGACCTTTCAGGGAAACATGGAGGATGCCGGTCTTCGGTGGTGGGACTATATGCAGCACACCCCATCTGCCTACCAGACTCCGACATCAATTATCTTTGCCTACATAGCGACACATAATCACTTTGCTGTGGATCGCGGTGGAAATATATTCAACCGACCGGCGCCGGTTATTAAGTTGGCATCCCGAAAAGGCGAGGAAGATCACCTAGCTCTTGCTGGTGTGCTAAATAGCTCGACTGCGGGATTCTGGCTACGCCAAACAATGCCACCCAAAGGCGGAAGTGGAATCGGCCGGGGAGTTCAAGATGAGACTTGGGAGGAACGTTACAGAATTGACGGAGACAAGCTGAGAGTCTTTCCACTACCTCAGCCACTGCCGGTGGAGTTCGGGAAGGAATTGGACTCGCTCGCGCATCGGCTAGCTGCCCTGGAACCGTCCGAGGTATGCGCGACCGGTGTGCCAACGCGGGATCGGCTCGTCGCCGCCCGTGCGGAGCACGATTCCCTCCGAGGACAGATGATCGCCCTCCAGGAGGAGCTGGACTGGGAGGTCTACAGGCTTTATGGGCTTCTCGATGAATTCGAAGCCGCTGCTCTGATCCCGGAGACGGCTGCCCTGCCGGCCCGGGCGTTTGACTGTGAAGCGATCGGATTGCGTCTCCCGGAGCTGAAACTTGGCGAGCGAGCGTTCGAGATCGCGCTTGCCCGAAGGATGGCAAGGGGCGACGTTGAGACCGCGTGGTTTTTCCGGCACGGTTCCACACCTATGACGGAACTGCCAGGGCACTGGCCCGAGGCGTACAAGACGATGGTGGAGGCTCGGATCGAGGCGATCGAGAGGCGCCGGGATCTGGGGCTGATCGAGCGGCCGGAGTGCAAGCGGCGGTGGTCGGCCGAGCCGTGGGAGAAGCGGGAACGGGAGGCTCTGCGCGGCTGGATGCTGGACCGGTGTGAAGCGCGCACGCTGTGGTTCGCGCCAGACGGCCTCGGCGGTGAGCAACCGAGGCCGATTACCGTGGCGCGGCTCGCCGACTGGCTGGGGCGCGACGCTGACTTCGTTGCGGTGGCCCGGCTCTACGGCGGGCCTGACGCACGACTCGCCGACGTGGTTGCGGAGATCGTCGAGGCCGAGCATGTGCCGTTCCTCGCGCAGCTCCGGTACAAGCCGTCCGGACTTGTGAAGTGGGCGCGGTGGGAGGAGACCTGGGAGAAGCAGCGCGAGGAGGACCGGATGGGACAACGGCTCGATATCGCCGTGCCGGAGAAGTACACCTCGGCGGACTTCTTGAGGCCGTCATACTGGCGTAACCGCGGCAAGCTGGACGTGCCGAAGGAGCGGTTCATCTCGTACCCGTACGCCTCTCCAGAGACCGACGGGTCGCTCCTGCTGGGCTGGGCGGGCTGGGACCATCTCCAGCGTGCACAGGCGCTTTTCACCCTGATGGAGGAGCGCCGTTCCGGCGACGGCTGGGAGGCGGACCGGCTGGCCCCGCTGCTCGCCGGCCTGGCTGAGGTCCTGCCATGGGTCTGGCAGTGGCACGGTGAACGAGACGCGGAAGGCCGGATCCCGGCGGAGGGCTACGCCGAGTACCTCCAGGAGCAGCAGCGGGAGTTGCAGTTGACCGATGACGACCTGCGGCGGTGGCCGCCCGCTGGCTCCCGCAAGGGCAGAGCCTCCCGCGCGTGACCGTTAAACACCGCGTACTCGGCCCTTCTGGGAAGCTGGAAGATAGGTGGCCGGCGACGTCGCCGATATCGGTTTGCTCAGCGGAACCAATATCGGCGGGGTCGGGCCCGATGAGAACGAAGAGATGACTGTGAGTCCGATGACGAAGCTGCTGCGTGATCTGATCGATATCCCGGAGCGCGTGCACGCCGGGGACTACGTGCTGACCATCACGAATGGCGTGGATGAGCGGTTCCGGGATGCGACGATCCGGGATTATGTGGTCACAGATCAGCTCGCGGCGTGTTTCCGGAGGGCGCTGGGAATCATCCAAGACGGCGTGGAGCAGAGGACGTCGCACGCGGCCTACCTGGACGGCTCGTTCGGCTCAGGCAAGAGCCATTTCATGGCCGTGCTTCACGCGATTCTCAGAGGCGACCCGGCCGCCCGCGGTAAGAAAGGCCTCTCGGACGTTGTTGCAGAGAACGACCCCTGGCTGACCGGGCGGAAGTTTCTGCTGGTAGCCCACCACATGGTGGAGGAACGGTCGCTGGAAGCGGCGGTTCTCGGCTCGTATGTCAAGCTTGTCGAGAAGGAGCACCCGGGCAAGCCGCTTCCCGCGGTCTACGTCGACGACCAGCTCATGGCAGACGCGGCGCAGATGCGCGCCGACCT
Organism: Nonomuraea candida; assembly: GCF_000725485.1. Lineage (GTDB taxonomy): Bacteria > Actinomycetota > Actinomycetes > Streptosporangiales > Streptosporangiaceae > Nonomuraea > Nonomuraea candida. Next base: position 12,053 of record NZ_JOAG01000072.1, read on the forward strand.
CGGTGATGAGGCGTTCATCGCGAAGATTTCCACAGGGGACTCGCCGTGGAAGAATCCCGACGTGAGCGCCTCTGACAGCGTCTGGACCACGTCCCGACTTGATGCGGCGTTCGTGGCTCCTTCCAACGACAAGGACCGACGTCTCCTGATCGGTCGGCTGCTGGCTGGGCCTTTCAAGCGGTTCGCTCGTGCGGTCCGTTCCGACGCGGCCTCCTATATCTCCTTGGACGAGGGACTGTCTGTCATCAGCAGGCACGCTAAGGAGGTACTCGGCTACCACGCGATCGTGCTGCTCCTCGATGAGCTGGTCCTCTGGCTCTCCGGCATGATCAGCGAGGGTGGGAGGATGGAGCAGGAGGCACAGAAAATCTCCAAACTGGTCGAGTCGGCTGAGAACGAGCGTCCCGCACCCATCATCAGTTTCGTTCCACGTCAGCGCGACCTGAAGGACCTGGTCGGCAGGGATCTCACCGGAGGCAAGGCCGGAAGCCTGTTCGACGCGCTGAAATACTGGGATGGCCGGTTCAACGTCATCAAGCTGGAAGACCGGAACCTTCCCGCCATCGTGAAGGAGCGGATGCTCCGCCCGAAGCCCGGGAGGGATGCCGAGGCCAGGGCCGAGCTCGACGCGGCCTTCGAGCGAACCACCGCCGTCCGCTCCCAGATCTGGGAAACGTTGCTGGATGCCCAGGGTGGGGCCGGCGACCCGGGATCCTTCCGCGACACATATCCATTTAGCCCGGCGTTCCTGCACGCGATGGTCGACCTGTCCGGAGCACTTCAGCGGGAGCGGACCGCGCTCAAGCTTATGCAGCAACTCCTCGTCGACTACCGGGATGTGCTGCTAGTCGGACAGCTCATGCCATTGGGTGCGATCTACGACGTGCTCACCGACGGCAGGGACGAGCCGTTCTCCGACAAACTCAAGGACGAGTTCGGCCAGGCGCAGCGTTTCTATCGGCTCAAGTTCCGCCCGTATCTACTGAAGAAGCACAATCTGGCCGAGGAGCACGTCGCCGCGCTTCCCCCTCGGCATGCGTTCCGCTCTGACGACCTGATCGTTAAGACGTTGCTGCTAGCCGCGTTGGTGCCCGGCGTTCCCGCGTTGCGGACACTCACCGCCTCCCGGCTGGCCGCACTCAACCATGGGGCCATCGTCGCCTCCCTGCCTGGCAGGGAGCCGAACTCCGTCGCGGACCTGCTGCGCAAGCTCGCGACGGAGTTCGGCGAGATCCGGGTCACGGACACTGCTGACCCGTCCGTCGAGGTCGCTCTCATCGGCGTAGATACCAAGGCGATCATCAGTCAGGTCGCGCACGTCGCGGACCAGGCAGCCAAGCGAGCCGTACTGAAAGAACTACTCTTCGCCGAACTGGGCGTCCCCGAAAAGGGACAACTTATCGCCACCACGTCCGTCATCTGGAGGGGTACCGCCCGGACCGTGGAGGTGCTTTTCGCCAACATCCGCGACCGGGACAATGTCTCCGTCGGCGAGTTCTCGCCCTACGACCCCGAGGCGATTCGGTTCGTCGTCGACTACCCATTCGATGAAGGGACGCACAGCCCCGCCGAGGACATGCGACGGGTCTGGGAACTCCAGGCTGAGTTGGATCGGCCGCCGACGATCACCTGGCTGCCGCATTTTCTGTCCGGGGATCGGGTGCGTGACCTGGAGGATTTTATTAAGATCTCCTATCTGCTAGAGCGGGATCATCTCACCGAATACACTCCTGCGCTCAGCACAGAGGATCGGCACCATGCGCGCACCCAGCTGGATAACCGGCGGGCCGCACTCCGGACGGCGCTTGTCCGTGCAGTCAAGCGGGCGTACGGGATCGACGGGGCCAACGACGAGGATCTGGGGGCGCGGGTCGAAGAGCACGCGCTCTGCCTGGATTCCCAGCTCCAGGTCAAGCCGATGATCGGGCAGGGCTTCCGGGAGGCGCTGCGGCACATGTCGGTGGGGCTGCTCGATCATCGTTACCCGAGGCATCCGGACTTTGACCGGCTGGGCCGCGGCAAGGAGATCTCCCTGTCGGAACTGCGCACCGTGCTCGCTGTGGTTGCCCGGGCCGCGCAGGACAGCGTGGGGCGGGCAGAGGTGACCGGCGGCGACGTGACGACGCTAAAGCGCATCGCCAACCCGCTCTCTCTGGGAGTGATGGGGGAGGCCGCATTCATCCTTGGTGACGAGTGGAAGCAGTTCATCGACAGGAAGGCCGCCGCTGCCGTGGTGGCGGGGGCGTCACCCGCTGAGGTCCGCGTCTCCGATATACGCGGGTGGATCAGGGAAGAGCAGCCTGGTTTGCCGCATCTGGTCGTTGACCTGGTGATCTCCTGCTACGCGATCCAGACCGACCGGGCCTGGATCCGCGGCGGCCAACCGCAGCGGGAGGCACCGGAACTCGGAAAGATCGGCGGCGAACTAGTCCTGAGACGGCAGGAGCTGCCCTCCCGTGAGGACTGGGAGCTGGCCGCTGATCGAGCCAGGGACATATTCGGCCTTCAGGTTCCGCCGGTTCTCTCGGCCAGGGCTGTGCAGGCCCTGGCCGCGGACCTGCGCGCCATGGCTTCCGAGTGGTTGCCGGCCATCGAGGGTCACGTTGCCGAGCTGCGTCGGCACGCAGCCGTCCTGGGTCTGACCGACTCGGCGCGACTAGCGACTGCCCAGACTGCCGCACGGATGCTCAACGCGCTCACTGCCGGAGATGCCACCGCGGTGATCAGATCCTTGGCCGGGGAGAGTCTGCAGCGCGAAGCGGTCATCTATCGGGTGAGCCTGACCCGGGCGAAGGCACTGACCACCGCGCTGGCGAGCATTCGGTGGCGGATGCTCGACCAGCTCCCCACTCTGGCCGAAAGCTCCGATGTCAGGGCAGAGAGCGCCCGCGTGATCCTCGATCGGCTGCGCGGAGCCGCTCGGCACGACGAACATGAGGTCGCTCTGGAGCCAGCTGTACTGGCCGCCGAGCAAGACGTCATCGAACTGCTTACCGCGCCGAAAACTGACCCCGATCCCGATCCCGATTCGGGAGCTGGGCAGAGGCTGAGTGATCCCCGCTCTGGCATCTCCTCTGGCGGAAACTCCCCAGTAGTGAACCCCGCCACCGGGCAGGGGAGGGCTGCCGCCGGTACAGTCAGACGCACCGTTCGAGGGGCAGAGGCGAGGGTTATCGCCGACGAGCTGATCAAGGCACTGGCCGCCAGCCCGGAGGCCGAGTTTGAGATCACTTGGCGGATCGTGAGGATCGCGGATGGGGGCGCTGATGCGTGAATCTGATCGCCCCGCCCGAGGTACCGGGGCCATTACCGACACGATGGCTACGGGGGGCGTCTGATGACGATGCCTACCAGTGTGCCCGCTGCGAATCAAGCCGTCGTCGAAGGCGAACTGCGACGTGCGGCGCGACTCGTCGACCGGGGAAGGCGCCTGGAGCGGGTGCTCTTGCTTCGAGCCGCGGCAGAGTGGCGCGGCCCCACAGAGGTCCGCGCTGATCAGGCCGTCGCCAGAGTGGCACCCTGCCCGACGGTGCTCTCGGTTCTCGACGCGATCAGCGCACCCCGCGAGTCCGGCACTTACCTCGTGGTGCTCACCCCGTGCGACGACGACGAGCTTGGGCTGTCGGTCCTGTCATGCGCGGTAGAGAACGCGGTCCGGCCGATCAACCGCTGGGACCTGGTGGCCGAGGACTTCGGGGCCAGGCTCCTCGACCCCCGGCTGTCGAAGAGCGAGTGGCGCTGGCTGGCGGAATCGCTGCTGGACGCCAAGCCCCGTGAGGGCGGGTGGCGGCGTCTTGCTGGCCCGCTGCTAACCCTGGAGACAGCGCTGAATCGGCTGACCGCAGTCCGGTTCAGCAGTACCTCTGGCTCAGGTGGCGCAGCCGACGAGGAACAGCTCGACGGGGCGGCGCTGCTGGAGTGGACCCTCGCGGATCATCGGGTCGCACGGTTCGTCACGCTCCGCCAAGAGGAGCGTGACGGGCTGGGACAATGGCTATCCGAGACCGTTGGCCCGGTCGCCCGTGTGATCTTCAGGATGTTGCGGGCCGGGCAGCTCGCCGACGCGGTCCCTCTCGGCCTCGCCGTGTCCGAGCTGTACGCCCCAGATGCCGATGGGACTGATGTCATCACTGCACGCGTCCGCGCAGAAGAACGGTTCTTCGGTGGCCAGGCTCCCTCTTACGCGGACATGCGGAGCTTCGCCGAAGCCTCCGAGTCGCTGGTCGTCAGATGGAGCCTTGGTGGGAATGCGCGCCTCGCCGGTGACCTGTGTGACCGTGCGCAACAAGTTCTGCGGGGCCTAGGCGCCGAACAGCTCGCCGGGGCTAGCCCGATCCTCGACGCCGGATTCGACGCACGCCTGGCCGCTCTGACCGAGGTCATCGCTCAGGCGCTTCCCCTACCCCGAGCCAGTGATCTCGTGGCGTTGGAGGCGGCCTGGGAACGCCTCGGCGAGCACCGCCGTACTGTCGCTCGTTCAATGGAGGTTGGCACGGCCGCCGCGGCTGTTCGGCTCACCCGATGGCTCGCGTTGCCCGCCGGCGAACCCAGGACCCTGCGAGACGGAGCTACTACGTACCTGCGCGATCACGCTTGGGTGGACCGCGCGCTCGCACATGTAGAGCGCGCGGACACAGCGCGAGTCCCGTCTGCGCGGGCTGCCTACGGGATGCTCTACGAAGCGGTCCGGGAGCGCAGAGCAGCCTTCGATCGCGCCTTTGCTAAACGCCTGGCTGCCTGGTCCGAGCGCTCCGGAGAGACTGAGGACCTAGTCCTGGCCGAAAACCTTTTGGAGCGCGTCGCTCGTCCCGTGGCCGACCGGCGGCCACCGCTCATCATCGTGCTGGACGGCATGAGTGCCGCGGTCGCCTGCGAGCTGGCCGAGGATATCGTCTCCACACGGCGGTGGATCGAGACAGGCCGTCGCGACGACGGCAGGGAACCCGCGATCGCCACGATCCCATCGGTCACCCGATTCTCCCGGACGAGTCTGCTGTGCGGGACCCTGCGAGGTGGCGGACAGACCGAGGAGAAGGCCGGCTTCGCCACGTTCTGGCGAGGGCGCCCCTCGGTCCTCTTCCACAAGGGCGAGTTGCGCGGTGGTCCGGGAGCACACCTCGCTGAGCCTGTCCTCACCGCGATCCGCGAGCTGCCCAAGGTTGTGGGAGTGGTGTTGAACACCATCGACGACGCGCTTGACCGAGGCCGGGAGGACGGGCAACCCCACTGGGGGCTCTCCGACATCGCCTACCTGCCATCGCTGCTGGACGAGGCGTGGCGGATCGGGCGTCCGGTCATCCTTACCTCCGATCACGGGCACGTGCTTGACCACAACGACGATCTCCACCCGGCATCCGCGGAATCCGCCCGCTATCGGCTCGGTGCTCCGGGCGAGGGAGAGATCGAGATACGTGGCCCCAGGGTGCTCGCGGGTGAATCCATCGTCGCTGCCTGGGATGAAAGAATCCGCTACACAGCTCGGCGGGCGGGCTACCATGGCGGAGCCTCACCCGCCGAAATGGTGATCCCGATCCTGGTCTTCGTGCCTTCCACTGAACTCGTGCCCAGCCGATGGGCCGAGTACGGCACGCCGGTGCACGCTCCTGTCTGGTGGGACACACCGGTCTCTTCCACGGCTACAGCCCAGGCTCGCGCCAACGCCGTGGGCCGGAAAGCGAAAGGCAAGGGCGTTTCCAGACCGGGTGAGACACTCTTTGGCATCGAGGACCTGGCAGTGGGTGGGGTCCCTGCCGAGGTGCTCTCTGACGGAGTCCGGGTCGCCTCCTCGGAGCTGCTCGCTGCCCAGCGAACCTTCGTACGCCGGGCACCTGAAGGGCCCGAGATCGCCCGGCTCGTCGATGCGCTAGTGGCGGCAGGCGGCAAGCTCCCGGTCACCAATGTCGCTGCCCTGATGGACCAGCCGGTCTTTCGGATGTCGGGTTACCTTGCACAGGTGGCGAAGCTTCTCAACGTGGACGGTTACGTTGTCCTGGCTGAGACCGACGGCGGGCGGACGGTCGAGTTGAACGTCGCGCTTCTGCGCGAACAGTTCTTTGGGGACAGGTCGTGACATGCGCGGGGGACGTCCACGGTGAGCGGGGACGGGCCTCATGAACGCCCCTACATCGGTCAGCGCCGCCCGACGCCGTGAGGTGCTCAACGCGCTTCGCCGTGGCACTGTCCCGTCTGCAGGCCTCGACTTGTTCGCCGTAGGCCTGGAGCGGTTCGAGAACGCGATCGACGATGAGCTCGCCGTCGTGGCGGCAGGCGGGGCAGTCTTTAAGGCCGTCCGCGGAGACTACGGCTCAGGAAAAACTTTCTTCACCCGCTGGCTTGCTGAACGAGCTAAGCGGCGAGGTCTGGCCGCTACGGAGATCCAGATCTCGGAGACCGAAACGCCCCTGCACCGGCTGGAAACCGTGTACCGGCGTCTCGTCGAACATCTCAGCACTGCGTCTACTCAGCCGAGCGCACTGCGTGAAATCGTGGACGGCTGGTTCTTCACACTCGAAGAGGACGTTCTAGCAGCGGGATCAGTCGATCCCAATGATCTCCACGCATTGAGCCATGGTGTGGACGAGCTACTTGAAGAGCGGCTCGCTGCAGTAGCACGGACCACTCCGGCCTTCGCCGCCGCTCTTCGCGCCTATCGACAGGCTCGGCTTGGTGAGGACTACGCCCTGGCAGAAGGACTTATGGCGTGGATCGGTGGGCAGCCGAATGCGGCTGCCTCAGCTAGACGTGCCGCTGGGATCCGCGGCGACCTGGACCACTTCGGGGCACTTGGCTTCCTGCAGGGGCTGCTGACCGTGCTGCGTGACTGCGGCCACCCCGGTCTGTTGGTGGTCCTGGACGAGACTGAGACTCTGCAGCGGGTACGGGCGGACGTACGGGAGAAGGGACTGAATGCGCTCCGCCAGCTGATCGATGAGATCGACTCCGGGCGTTTCCCCGGCCTGTACGTGATGATCACGGGAACGCCAGCCTTCTACGACGGCGCGCAGGGGGTTCAGCGGCTCACCCCGCTCGCCCAGCGGCTGGCGACCGACTTCGAAACCGATCCCCGGTTCGATTCCCCAAGGGCGGTGCAGATCCGTCTCGCTGGATTCGATCAACCTCGTCTGGCCCAACTCGGCTCCGCCGTACGAGATCTGTATACGGTGGACGCGCGTTCCTCAGAGCGGGTGCGCGATCAGGTCGACGATGCCTATATCGCCACGCTCGCATCAGCGATCGCGGGCGAACTAGGCGGGAAAGCTGGAGTGGCGCCCCGGATCTTCCTGCGTAAGCTCGTGGCCGACGTGCTCGACCGGGTGGACGAGTTCCCCGATTTTGATCCCCGGCTGCACTACAAGCTCACGATGTCGGCGAGTGAGTTGACAGACGAGGAGCGCAACGCTCTCGTGGTCCGCGCCGCGGATGTCGACGACGTGGAACTCGACCTACCATGACCGGGACGGAAGAGCCAGGTGACTCGGCTGCGGATCGGCTGCACCCCTCCCTGATCCACCACCTCATCAACACACTCGGCTGGCCTGGGCTGCGGCCGTTTCAGGTGGCAGCCGTCGGCCCGGTGCTCGGTGGCGCAGACACGCTCTTGCTTGCTCCGACGGCGGGCGGCAAGACGGAGGCCGCGATCTTCCCGGTACTGTCGGCCCTAAACGGCGCCGGTGGCATCGCGGTGCTCTATGTGTGCCCGTTGAAGGCGCTGCTCAACAACCTGCTGCCGCGGCTGGAACTTTACGCGGCGTGGACCGGGCGCAGGGCGGCCCTGTGGCACGGCGACGTAACGGCAGGTCGGCGTGCGTCGATTCTTCGCGACCCGCCGGACATTTTGCTGACCACGCCGGAGTCGATTGAGTCGATGCTCGTCTCGGCCAAAGTCGATCATTGGCCTCTCTTCGCGGGGTTGCGGATTGTCGTCATCGATGAGGTTCATGCTTTCGCAGGCGATGACCGTGGCTGGCATCTGATTGCCGTGCTTGAGCGGTTGACTCACCTGGTAGGCCGTCCAATTCAGCGGATTGGACTCTCCGCCACCGTGGGAAACCCCGATGAACTGCTGACATGGCTGCAAGGGTCGAACCGGGGCAGGCGAACCGCCGAAATCATTACACCGGGAGCCCGCGCTGCGACGCCTGCGACAGGCCATCGCCCCCTAGTCCCAGCCAGTCAGTCCTCCGATGTCCAGCTCGATTACGTAGGGTCGGTGGCGAACGCCGCTCGGGTGATCGCCGCATTGCACGCTGGAGAGAAACGGCTGGTCTTTGCCGACTCAAGGCGGCTGGTGGAGGAGCTGGGCGCGGAACTGAACGGCCGCGGTGTTCAGGTGTTCCTGTCGCACGCATCACTTTCGGCAGATGAGCGACGCCGGTCGGAGCATGCGTTCGCCGACTCCCGCGATTGCGTGATCGTGGCCACGTCCACCTTGGAACTCGGTATCGACGTCGGCGACCTCGACCGGGTCATCCATGTGAACGCTCCTCACAGCGTCGCATCGTTCCTCCAGCGAATCGGCCGCACCGGCCGAAGGCCGGGCTCCAGCCGCAACTGCTTGTTCCTGGCTCTTGGCGACGAGTCACTGCTGCACACGGCAGGGCTGCTGCTGCTGTGGGAGCGCGGTTTCGTCGAGGCGGTCAAGCCGCCGCCTGAGCCTCGGCATATCGTGGCTCAGCAGATCCTCGCGCTGTGCCTGCAGGAACATCATGTGGGCGACCAAACCTGGAGGGAGTGGTGGAACGGGCTAGAGCTGTTCGGTGTCTCTGCCTTGCCGATCATGAGGTATTTGCTCAGCCAAGGATATTTGGATAGCGACGGTGGGATGCTCTTCGTCGGCCCCGAGGCCGAACGCCGATTCGGACACCGGCACTTCATGGAGATGACCAGCGTCTTCACCTCGGCCCCGGAGTTCACCGTGCTATCGGGATCCAAGGAGATCGGCCGGACCGACCCCGCGCTCCTCACCGAGGAGATCGAGGGGCCACGTCTGTTGCTACTGGCCGGACGGACGTGGCGAGTCACATACATCGACTGGTCGCGGCGGCGCTGCTTCGTCGACCCCGCCGACGGCAAGGGCAAAGCCAGGTGGAACGGCGCGGGCCATGGGGGACTCTCCTTCGCGCTTACCCGCGCTATGCGTGACATATTGCTCGGCTCTGACCCCACCGTACGACTCAGCCAGCGCGCAGTCGCCCAGCTTGCCCAGCTCCGTGAGAACGCTGTGGAGTCGGTCCATCCGGCCGGCTCCGTCATTACCCGAGACTTTCGGACTGGGGATGTCCGATGGTGGACTTGGGCTGGGTTTCGGGCGAACATGACCCTGGCCGCAACCCTGATGGAGGGCATCACAGTACCTGGCCAGCGAGTCGAGGACACGTTTATTCGTCTACGCAACGACCTCACCGTGGAGGAGTGGAAGACCCGCACGACCGATGCCATCAACCGTTTGTGCCTGCCCGATGTACATGAAAAGGCACTGCACGGTCTCAAGTTCAGTGCCGCTCTCCCTGAGCGGCTCGCCATAGCCACTCTTGCCGCCCGTCTCGCTGACCTCGACGGCGCCCAGGCGGTTCTAAGTGAGTCCACCCGGTGGTCAGTCAATGTCCCCTGACGCCCACATGCTACGCATCCACCAGGAACTTCACGAAGCGGCCTACCGTGGGGGTTCCCGCCACCGTCCGCCCATGCCTGCGACCCTGGCGCTCGGACACGACTCCGACTCCTACGTAAAACGCGTTCTCGCCGGTCGAGGGGCAGGGCCAGCACCTCAGGCCCGATCAGGGGTTGTGACAGGTGGTGTTGCTGTACTTCCCTCCCTTGCCGCAGGACCATAGCACCCCGCCTATCCGGTGGCAAGGCCCGACGAAGGAGGGCCGCGGCAGTCGATCGCCCCAACGGCTTATGGTGAGAACCGACGTGGGCGATCGTCACGGCGTTAGCCAAACAGTCCGCCGGGCTGGCTATGACCATGGTGCCCCAGCACCCTGAACTCACGAGATGGATCAGTCGCGAGCCACGGAGAGGAGGCGCCGAATTCTACCGTCCAGTCGGAGCTTGTTCGGATTACCCGAGAACTCGCGGACCGCTTCGAGCAGGTCACGATCGGGACGTCCGGTTAGTTTGATGTCGATCACATCCAAGAGCTCTGTCCACTTCCGCCGAGATAGGCTGCGTTGCAGTTGACTGGCAATTTCTGCGTCAGCGAAGGACTGAAGTGCGTAGGCGGCCTGCTGAGGGTCGAACCGGCTTATCAGGTCGAGATAGATCGGGTTCGCGCCGGCCGCTTCGCCATGCCCATTGGTGAGGAACACTCGAACGAGCGTCCGAACATACTGCTGCGTCAGGGTAGCGGGTACGGCACTAGGGCCGATGCGTTCTCGGCTGGTGAGACGCACGCGGGCTCGGTGAGACCGGGCGGTTTGAGGGCACCCCGGGGTACAGATGGCAAACGCGACCCCTGATGATCGTTGGGTGTCTACGCCAGTCGATCAAGAACAGGGGCCGCGTTCGCGTGCCAT
>NZ_JOAG01000073.1 GCF_000725485.1 Nonomuraea candida
GCCGCGCTCTTCCTGGCCGCCGACGCGACCTTCACCACCAACGTCGAGTTCCCGGTCGACGGCGGCTTCGCCCAGGGCCTCAGCAGCACCCACTGAGCCGATCCCCGCCACCGGCCACCGCCGGCCACCACCGCCGGCCGCCACCGCCGGCCGCCACCAGCCACCGCCGCTGGTCGCCACCAGCCACCGCCACCAGCCACCGCCAACCAGCCACCGCCACCAGCCGCCGTCCCGCCCAGGGACGGAACCGCGGCCCGGGACCAGAAAGGTCACAGCCATGAGAAACGAGATCGACACCTTCACGATCACCGCCCACCCGGCCGGGCGTCAGCCGGTGGCCGGCGCCGGGCCCGTGCGGGGCGTCACCGAGGCAGGCCGCTGATGTGGGACGACGCCGCCGACAGCCCCGACCCGTCGGTCGCCGAGCATGTCCGCCGCTACCTGGCCACCGACGGCCGCGACGGCTACCTGGAAGGAGGGGTGACCAACCTCGTCCTCACCGTCAAGGGCAGGAAGTTGGGCCGGTGGCTGCGCACGGGGCTGTTCTTCGGCGAGGACGACGGCCGCTACGTGCTGGTGGCCTCCGGCTCGGCCATCACCCACACGCATCCCGGGTGTGTCAGCAGGGAGACCCCGGAACAGACGCATGAGCGCCTGCGCCAGGTGATCACGATGGCGGATCTCGCCGTGCACGAGGGGGTGTGGTGCTTCGAGGAGTTCCCCGCCGACCGCCCGCCGGAACTCACCGCCGACACCTTGGCGGTGGTCCGCGACAGCGAGAGCTGGAGCCGGCTGGTCCCGCTGCGCGACGGGGGCGCGGACGTCGAGCGCTTCGGGATCTTCTCGTTCCATTTCCCCGCCGGGCTCGACAACAGCGGCTTCGTCGGCTGGCTGGCCGGTCATCTCAAGGCCGAGCTGGGAACCGGCGTGTTCGTCATCTGCGGCAGCAACCGGGCCCGGGGCGGCATCTACGACTACTGGGGGTGCCCGATCGACCTGGTCGAGGAGGCCGTCGCGATCGTCCGGTCACTGCGCCTCGCTTGACGACAGGGCGGCCCGCCCCGGACGGCGGCATGCGTGCGCCGTCGATGTAGCCACCCCACCGCGGCGAGCACGCGCACACGTACGGCGTGCACCCGGTCACGCCCGAGAAGGGCGTCGTGGACCTCACCCGGCTGCCCGGCCACGCGCTCGGCGCCCGCGGCGGGCTGGTCTCCACGCCGCGCGACCTCAACCGGTTCTGGCGGGCGCAGCCGGTCAGGCGCGGCTCGTTCGTCGAGGTCGCACAGCCGGGCTGGCCCGAGGGCGCCCGCTACGGCTACGGCATGCTGGAAATCCCGCTGAGCTGCGGCGGCAAGCTGTGGGGGCACGCCGGCGACGTGCCGGGCGTGTCGACCTTCAGTGGACGCGACCGCGCCGGCCGCACCGCGACCGTGTACGTGACGGGCTCGGTCGACGAGGGCAAGGCTCGCGAGCTGCTGATCGCCGCCTTCGACGCCGCCCTCTGCTCCCGCTGACCGGGTGATCTCGACGGCACAGTGCGGGACGGCCCGCGCGGTCCCGGCGATCCTGACCAAGGGCGATTACAGTGAGCTGAAGGAGGTGGGCGGTTTGGTCCAGGCAGTGGCGTGGGTGAAGGACGGCGGGGCCGAGTACGCGCACGTGCGGTTCGAGGGCACCCGGCTCACCGCGACCGGCCTGGCCATCGGCGCCGATCCCGAGCCCTACCGGCTCGAATACGACCTGGCCACCGGCGACGACTACGTGACGCGGCGGCTGCGCGTCACCACCGCCGGCGCCGGCTGGCGGCGCTCGCTCGATCTCGTGCGCCACGATGGCGGCTCCTGGTCCTGCACGGCGCAGGCCGAGGGCGCGCTCGGCGGGCCGCTCCCCGGCCCCGAGCCGGGCGAGCTGGATGAGCTCGGTGAGCCGGGTGAGCCGGGTGAGTTGCGCGGGTTGAAGGGTGCGCTCGACTGCGACCTCGGCATGTCGCCGCTGACCAACACCATGCCGGTGCTGCGGCACCGCCTGCTCGACGGCGGCGGGCCGGTGGAGCTGACGATGGCGTGGGTGTCGGTCCCGCACCTCCGCGTCGACCTCTCGGTCCAGCGCTACGCCCCGCTGGGCGCGAACGTCCTGCACTTCGAGGCGGACGGGTCGTTCACCGCCGACATCACCTTCGCCTCCGACGCCTTCGTCGCCGACTACCCTGGCGTGGCCCGCCGCCTCTGAGAGCCGCCTGTAAGAGCCGCGTCTGAGAGCCGCCTCTAGGAGCCTGAGAGCCGCCTCTGTGAGCCGCCTCTAGGAGCCTGAGAGCCGCCTCTGTGAGCCGCCTCCAAGAGGCTGAGAGCCGCCCCTGAGAGCCGGGCATGACACGCGGCCGTCACGGGGCGGAAGCGCCGCCCGCAACATCCTCTAGGTGTCGTCCCCGAGGAGGTTGCGATGCCGAAGCAGTGTGGACATCAGGAAGCATGCGGCTGCCAGAATTCCGTCGATCCGTCGAGCCAGGCTCAGCCTTTCGCTCCCCATCCCGACAACGGTTCCCCCGGCCCGCCCGCGTGGGCGACGGCCGTCGGGGACAGGCCCATGAGGCGTGGCCGGCGGCTGCTGGTCAAGGCGGCGGTGCTGGTCGCCATCGTGGGCGTGACCGCCGCCGCCACTCTCGTGATCAGTGGCAGGGACGGGCGGACCACGATGGAGCTGGCCGGCCAGGCCGCCGAGCAGCCTGCCGGTCAGGTGTCGCCGCCCGCCGCGGGCGCGCAACCGGCCGCGGCGGACGCCGCCCAGGGCGCGCCGGTCGAGGGCGCGGGCACCCGCGCGGCGGCCGAGGGAGACCTGCGCAAGGGCGCGGTCTTCGTGCAGTCGAATGACGAGGTGGCCAACGAGGTCGTCGCCTTCGCCCGCCGCGCGGACGGCCGCCTGACCGAGGTCGGACGGTATCCGACCGGCGGCGTGGGATCCGGCAGCTTCGAGGACAGCGCGCAGGGCATCGTGCTCGGCACCGCCGAGGGCGAGGCCGCGCCGATCCAGAACGTCGACAAGGCCGAGCTGCTGTTCGTCGTGAACGCGGGAAGCGGCACCATCTCGGTCTTCCGCGTCAACCCGGACGGGCTCGAACTGGTCAACCAGACGTCCACGGGCGGCAAGCGCCCGGTGAGCCTGACGGTGAACAACGGCCTGCTGTACGTGCTCAACAGCGGCGAGAGCGACCGGCGGCTGATCCTGGGCCCGACCACGGCCCTGGAGAACTGCGGCCACGGCGACCTCCCCACGGTGACCGGCTTCCGCGTGACGCCGGACGGGGCGCTGCAGCCCATCGCCGACTCCACCCGCACGCTGAGCGGGCGCGGCCGTTCCGGCTGCTCGCAGGTGTCGTTCACGCCCGACGGCCGCACGCTGGTGGTCACCGAGCGCATCGCCTCGCTGAGCGGGCAGGGCGCCGGCAAGGGCGCCATCGCCACCTTCGAGGTCCGCTACGACGGCTCCCTCGGCCGCAAGCGGATGCACGAGCCCAGCGGGGCCGGCCCGTTCGGCTTCACCTTCACCCGTGACGGCAAGCTCATCACCAGCGAGCAGAACGGCGGTCTGGGCAACCCGGGCGGCGGGCACGCGGCCGCGTACGAGATCAACGGCGACCGCACGCTGAAGCAGATCAACGGGTCGGTGGCCAACCGGCAGACCGACAGTTGCTGGGTGGTCGTCACCGACGACCAGCGGTACGCGTTCGTCTCCAGCCCGTTCGACGACGGCATCATCTCCACGTATCGGCTGGCGGCCGACGGCTCGCTGAGCCTGCTGCACCCGGTGTCCTCGGCGCGTGACGGCAAGGACTCCAAGAACGACGACCTTCCCCAGGGCGCCACCGACATCAGCCTGAGCCGGGACACGAAGTTCCTGTACCAGCTCAACTCGTTCGAAGGCTCGCTGTACGTCTTCGCGGTCAACGGGCAGAACGGCCTGCTGTCCCTGGTCGAGCGGCTTCCGGTGTTCCAGCTCGAGCCGTTCGGCAAGGGCGGGGAGGCCGCCCCGTTCGGGCTCGCCGCCTTCTGACAAGCCCCCACCAACAAGCGATGGAGCCATCGATGGGATACGGAATCATCGGTACCGGTTCGTACCTGCCCCCGACGATCGTCACCAACGACGTGCTGGCCGAGCGCACCGGCGTGACCCCCGGCTGGATCGAGGAGCGCACGGGCGTGCGTGAGCGGCGCTACTGCACGTCCGAGCAGGCCACCAGTGACCTGGCGGGGGAGGCGGCGCGGCGGGCGCTGGAGGCGGCGGGGCTGCCCGCGGAACTGCTCGACTTCGTCGTGCTGGGAACGTCCACGCCGGACTTCCCGCAGCCCGCGACCGCGACGGTGGTGCAGGCCGCCATCGGCGCCGACCGGGCGGCGGCCTTCGACGTGAACTCCGTGTGCACCAGCTTCGTCTACGCGCTGGACACCGCGCGGGGCCTGCTCAGCGCGGACCCGCAGGCGCGCTACGCGCTGGTGATCGGGGCGGACGTCTACTCGCGGCAGCTCAACTTCGACGACCACCGCTCGGCGGTGCTCTTCGGGGACGGCGCGGGCGCGGTGGTGCTCGGCCCGGTGGAGGACGGCTACGGCATGCTGACCTCCCGCCTGCTGTCGGACGGCCGGCTGCGCGAGCTGGTGAAGGTGCCCGGCGGCGGGAGCCGCAGTCCGCTCACGCCGGCCTCGATGATGGCGGGCGAGCACTTCTTCACGATGCGGGGCAGGGCGGTGCGCGACTACGTCGTGACCGTGGTGCCCGAGCTGCTCTGCTCGCTGCTGAAGGAGCACGACCTGACGATCGAGGACATCGATCTGGTGGTGCCGCACCAGGCGAACGCCGTCCTGCTGCGGCGCTGTTTCGCCGAGGCCGGCGTCTCCCTGGACAAGCTGCACCTGACCTGCCCGCTCTACGGCAACACGGCCGCCGCCTCCATCCCGGTCACGCTCGACGACGTCGTGAGCGACCGGGGCATCGAGCGCGGCTCGCTGGTGGTGATGCTCGGCATCGGCGGCGGCATGAGCGCCGGCGCCTCGCTGCACCGCTGGCCGGGCGCCTCCGGAGGTTTCCAGTGAGGACGCATCTGCTCTATCCGCAACTGCGGGAGAGCTATCCGGTCGCGGTGCGGGCGAAGGGCAGCCACGTCTACGACGCCGACGGCAAGGCGTACCTGGACGGGTGCTCGGGGGCGATCGTGGTGAACCTCGGGCACGGCGTGCCCGAGATCGCCGAGGCCGTCCGCGCGCAGCTCGACGAGCTCACCTTCGTCACCCGCCTGCAGTTCACCAGCCCGCCGGCCGAGCGGCTGGCCGCCGAGCTCACCGGCTCGGCGCCGGGCGACCTCGACCACGTCTTCTTCACCAACAGCGGCTCCGAGGCGATGGAGGCGGCGGTCCGGCTGGCGCTGCAGTACTGGCAGGAGCGCGGGCAGCAGGACCGGACCGTCTTCGTCTCCCGCGAGAGCAGCTACCACGGCGCCACCCTCGGCGCGATGGGCCTGACCGGGCATCCGGCGCGGCGGCGGGCGGTGCGGGCGCTGCTGCCCGACTGGCCGAAGTCCGCGCCGGCCAACTGCTACTCCTGCCCGTTCGGGCTGACCCGCGCGACCTGCCGGCTCGACTGCGCCCGGTCGGTCGAGGAGGTGATCATGGCCGCCGGTCCCGGCCGGGTCGCGGCGGTGGTGATCGAGCCGGTGGTCGGGGCGTCCGGCGGCGCCGTCCCGGCTCCCGACGGTTACCTGCGGGAGGTCGCGGATATCTGCGCGCGGCACGGCGTGCTGCTCATCGCGGACGAGGTGATCACCGGTCTGGGCCGGACGGGCCGGTGGTTCGGCTGCGACGCCGAGGACGTGGTGCCCGACCTGCTGGTGCTCGGCAAGGGGCTGAGCGCGGGGTACGCCCCGCTGGGCGCGGTGCTGCTGGGCGACCGCGTCTACGACGCCATCCTGTCCGGCAGCGGCCAGTTCCCGCTGGGGCACACCTACGCGGCCAACCCGCTGTCGACCGCCGTGGGGCTCGCGGTCCTGCGTTACGTCCGCGAGCACGACCTGCCGGCCCGGGCCCGCGAGCTCGGCCCGGTGCTGGCGGCCGGCCTGCGCGACGTGCTGGCCGCCCGCGGCATCGCGGCGGACGTGCGGGGCCGCGGGCTGCTGCTCGCGGTGGACTTCACCCCGCCGGGACCGCCCCACCCGGCCATGCTGCCGGGCATCACCGCCGCCGAGATGGTGCGTGCCGCCCGCGACGTCGGGCTGATGCTCTACCCCGCGGGCACGACCCCCGTGCCGGGGGCGGTCATGGTGGCGCCGCCCCTGACGATCACCCGCGCCGAGCTGGACGAGCTCATCGAGCTCTTCGCCGCCGCGCTCGACCTGCTGTGCCCGCGCCTGCCCAACCCCTGCCTCGAAAGGAGCCGGTCGTGAAACTCGGATGGACGCTGTCGCAACGGGCCCTGGCCGACCACTACGAAGCCCTCGCCAGGGAACACATCGCCCCGCATTCGGAGTGGCACTACAAACGCGAGCAACTCGACCAGAGCGCCTGGCTGCGGCTGGCCGACGACGGCCTGTGGCGCATCCCGGTGCCGGAGAGCCTCGGCGGCAACGGCCTGACCTGGTGGGACTTCTGCGCCGCGATCGAGGGCATCACCCGCGGCGGCCGGGACCTGGGCTTCTGTCTGTCCCTCATCGCGCACGCCGGGTTCCTGCGCTCGCTGGTGGACTTCGGCGGCCCCTACCACCATGAGGTCGCCCTGCCCCGGATGATGTCGGGCGCGGTCGGCGCGACCGCGCTGACCGAGGTGAGCGGCGGCTCGGACGTGGCCAGTGTGGCCACCACGGCGCACCGCACGGACCAGGGCTACAAGCTGGTCGGCACCAAGACGCACATCACCAACGCCCCCGTCGCCGACCTGTACTGGGTGCTGGGGCGCATCGACGGCCTGCCCGCCAAGCGTGACATCTCGGTGTTCGTGGTGGAGCGGCAGCCCGACAACATGCGGGTCGGCGACCCCGAGCACATGTTCGGCAACCGCACCAGCCCGACGGGGCCGATCTCCTTCTTCGGCCTGCGCATCGGGGCCGACCAGGTGCTCGGGGAGCCGGGCAACGGGCTGCGGCTGACGTACGCGACCATCGCGCTCGACCGGCTGCTGTACGGCGTGGTCGGCGCGGCGTACCTGGAGTGCCTGCTGCGCGAGGCCATGACGTTCGCGAGCCGGCGCACGGCCTTCGGCCACCCCATCGCCGACTACCAGTACGTCCAGCGCAGGATCACCAACGTGAAGCTGGCCATCGAGTCGACCCGGTGGGTGTCCTACGCCGCGCTCGCCAGCCTGATCGACGGCAAGGCGGACGCCTCGCTCATGTCGTCGCTGGCCAAGCTCATCGGCTCGGAGGGGCTGGCCGGGGCGGCGCTGGACATCATGCAGATCTTCGGCCACGCCGGCTACGAGATGGGCCGGCACTCGCGCAACGTGCAGGACTCGCTCGGCACGCTCATCGCGGGCGGCACGTCCGACATCCAGCGCAAGAACATCTTCACGCAGCTCGTGAAGCTGCAGGACCGCGCGCAGGCTCCCCTGCCGTCGTTCACCCCGGCCGCCGCGGCTCCGAACGGCGCCGGCAAGCCCACCGCCGTCGCGAACGGCGCCGCCAAGCCCACCGCCGCGTGACGCGGCGTTCGAAGGAAGGTGACCAGCGATGCCGAAAGTGATCATCGCGAACGTGGACAGCGACTCGATGTGCGGCAACGACATGCCCCCGGAGGTGCACGCGCTCAGCTCCATGTGCTGCTGCCGCCTGCTGGTCCTGGCCGGTGACGACGACCTCGTGGTGCTGCCGCACTCGGTCTCCGACGAGTTCATCGCCTACGTGAGCGAGCTGCTCGACCGGCGGCTGTCGCGGGACAACGTCGTCGTGCCGAGGGACGGCGACACGCGCCAGCTCATCCTGAACGACGCCTCGCTCAACGACGGGCACGTGGCCGCGCAGATCCGGGAGCGGGCCGGCGGCGACCTGACGGGCTGGCGGATCGAGGCGTACTTCCTCGACCGGCCCGTGATGACGCTCGCCGACGAGCTGGGCCTGCCGCTGCACGGCGTGGACGACGCCACCGACCTGGCCTGCCGCGACTTCCTGCGCTGCGGCGGCGCCGAGACCTTCAACAGCAAGGTGCTCTTCCGCCAGCTCGCCGGCACGGTCAAGGCGCCGGTCCCGGCGGGGCTGGTGGCGAGCACGCCGAACGAGCTGGCCGTCGCGGTGCGCACGCTGATCGGCGAGACCGGCAGGGTGATCATCAAGCAGGACCTGAACTCCGGCAGCGCCGGCAACACCGTGATCACCAGGCACGGGGAGACCACGCTGACCGGCGCCTCCCGGGTGCTGAACCTGCCCGAGGGTGAGTGCGACTTCGCGCCGCTGGCCGAGGAGCTGTGGCCGCAGGTCGCGCTGCAGCGCAACACCCGCGTGGTGGTGGAGGCGTACCACCGCGCGGCCCAGGTGTACTACAGCGAGCTGTGGGTGCCCGGGGTGGCCGGCTCACCGAAGCTGCTGAACTTCGGCGAGATGCGGATGGAGCCCACGTTCATCGGCTTCGAGATCCCGGGCCAGCGCATGCTGCCCTCGGACCTCGGCGAGATGACCGCGCACAGCATGAACCTCGCCAGGGAGGCCGGCCGGCGCGGCTTCGTCGGCTACATGAACATCGACTCCATCGTCACCGAGGACGGCAGGGTGTTCTTCAACGAGGTCAACGGCCGGATGGGCTGCTGCACCAACGTGGAGTACCTGGCCCGCGAGCTGGTCGGCGACGACTACCTCCGCGAGCGCGTCGTGCTCACCTACAACTGGGTGAGCGTCAGGGACTTCCCCGCCGTGGTCAAGGCCCTGGACGAGGCGGGCCTGGCCTGGGACAGGGCCACCCGCACCGGGGTCGTCGTGGCGATCGAGGACGTCGCCCGCTGCGGAGTGATCGACTACATGGTCGTGGGCGAGACCGCCGAGCACGCGCGCGAGCTCGAACAGCGCGCGCTGACCGCCATGAGGGCGGCCTGAGCCGCACCGGGAGGATGTGGTGGAGATGTGGGAGCAGGCGGCCGTGTTCGACCGCCACGAGTCCGAGGTCCGCAGCTACTGCCGGAGTTTCCCGGTCGTGTTCGAGCGGGCGGACGGCCAGTTCCTGTGGGACACCTCGGGCCGGCGGTACGTGGACCTGCTGTGCGGCGCGGGAGCGCTGAACTACGGCCACAACCCGCCCGAGATCGTCGCACGGGTGACCGGCTACCTCGCCAAGGGCGGCCCGGTCCAGTCGCTGGACCTGCACACCAGCGCCAAGGCCGAGTTCCTTGAGCGCTTCGCCGGGCAGTTCCTCGGGCCCGGCGGGCTCGGCGACTACGTGATGCAGTTCCCCGGCCCGGCGGGCACGCTCGCGGTCGAGGCCGCGCTGAAACTGGCCAGGAAGGTGACCGGCCGCTCGAACGTGGTCGCCTTCCGGGGCGGGTTCCACGGGGTCTCGCTGGGCTCGCTGGCCGCGACGACGTCCCCGCTGCTGAGGAGCGCGGCGGGCACGCCGCTGCGGGACGTCATGATCCTGCCCTTCGAGGAGCGCGGCCGCCCCGAGTCGGCCGACGAGCTGGAGTCGCTGCTGGCGGACGCGCAGGCGCCGCCCCCCGCGGCGTTCCTGCTGGAGACCGTGCAGGGCGAGGGCGGACTGAACGCGGCGTCGCGGCGGTGGCTCGCGCGCGTGCGCCGGCTCGCGGACTCGCTGGGCGCCCTCGTGATCGTGGACGACATCCAGGCGGGCTGCGGCAGGACGGGCAGCTTCTTCAGCTTCCAGCACCTCCCGGAGCTGGCCCCCGACCTGGTGTGCCTGTCGAAGTCGCTGAGCGGCATGGGCCTGCCCATGGCCATGCTGCTCATCCGCCGCGAGCTCGACCTGTGGGCGCCCGGCGAGCACAACGCGACCTTCCGCGGGCACAACCTCGCGTTCGTCGGGGCGACGGCGGCCCTGGACTACTGGGCCGACCGGCGCTTCGTCGAGCACGCCGCGCAGCTCGGCACGGAGATCCGCTTCTCGCTGCGCGACATCGTGGCGAATCTCCCGTACGGGGTGGCCGAGCCGGCCGGGCGCGGCGCGATGAGCGGCCTGCGCTTCGCCGACGCGCGGCTGGCCGAGCGGGTGCGCGCCAACCTGTTCCGGGCCTCGGTGATCGCCGAGACGTCCGGCGAGGGCCGGGTGCTGAAGCTGCTGCCGCCGCTGACGATGGCGACGGCGGAGTGGCGGGAGCTGGCCTGGAAGATCGGGGACGTCGTCGTGGAGACCGCCGGCCGCGAGTGCTGGCCGGCGGACCCTGAGCCGGAGGAGGCCGCCGCATGAGGGAGCAGCACACGGCTGCGGCTACGGCGGCGGCTACAGCGGCGGCTACGGTGGCGGAACCGGCCCCGGCCGTCAGCGGCGCGGCGCGTACCGTGACGCTGACGTCGATCGGCCGGGCGGCGATCCCCGAAGCGATCAGGGAGGCGGCGATCAAAGAGACTCAGCCGGCGGGCACGGAAGCGCGGCCGGCAGGCAGGGAGACCGAACCGGCGGGCACCGAAGCGCGGCCGGCAGGCAGGGGGACCGAGCCGGCGGGCAGGGAGACCGAGCTGGCCGGCACGGAAGCGGGGCTGGCGGCCATGCGCGAGCTGACCGCGCTCACCCTCGACGCGCTCGACGGCGGGCGGCGGCGGCGCGGCGGCCCCATCCCGGCGGGCGGGCCCGGCGCGGTGGCCTGCGACGTGCGGCGGTCGGTCGGCCCCGTCCTGCCCGAGACGGGCACGGGGGCGAGGCGGGCGCTGCGCGACATCGTCGGCGCGGTGTCCGCCGGCGCGGCCGACCCGGCGGACCCGCTGTGCGCGGCGCACCTGCACGGCCCGCCGCTGGCGGTGGCCGCCGCCGCCGACCTCGCCGCCTGCGTGCTCAACCCGTCCATGGACTCGTGGGACCAGGCCCCGGCGGCCGGCGAGCTGGAGCGGCTGGTCACGGACGCGATCGCGGGCCTGGTGTACCCGCGGGCCGCCGGCCCCGACGCCCTGATCACCACCGGCGCGACGGAGTCGAACCTGGTGGCGCTGCTCCTGGCGAGGGAGCGGCTGGGCGAGGGGGTGCGCGCGGTGTGCTCCGCCGAGGCCCATCACAGCGTCGGCCGGGCGGCCTGGCTGCTCGGGCTGCCGCCGCCGGTCCCGGTCCGCACGTCAGGGGGCCGCCTGGACCCCGGCGCGCTGGCCGAGACGCTGGCCGCCGTCCCAGGCCCGCACTTCGTGGTGGCGACGGCGGGCACGACCGGCCGCGGCGTGATCGACCCGATCGGCGAGATCGCCGACGTGGCCGCCCGGCACGGCGCCCACCTGCACGTGGACGCGGCTTACGGGGGCGGCCTGCTGTTCGGGGGCCGCCGCCGGCGCCTGCTCGACGGCCTCGACCGCGCCGACACGGTGGCCGTGGACCTGCACAAGCTCGGCTGGCAGCCGCTGGCCGCGGGCGCGCTGGCCGTGCGCTCCGCCGCGGCGCTGGCCCCGCTGTCGGTCCTGGCCGACTACCTCAACGCCACGGACGACCAGGAGGCCGGCTTCCCCGACGTGCTGGGCCGGTCGATCAGGACGTCCCGGCGGCCGGACGCGCTGAAGATCGCCGTGACGTTCCAGGCGCTCGGCAGGGCGGGCCTGGCGGAGCTGGCCGACCGCTGCTGCGACGCCGCGCAAACGCTGGCCGAGCTGGTCGAGGCCCGGCCGGGGCTGCGGCTGCTGGCCCGGCCGGAGATCAGCACGGTGCTGTTCCGGCCGGCCGCCGCCGACGCGCTGCCCGTCGCGGAGGGCAACCTCCTCGTGGCGGGGGTCCGGCGGGCGCTGCTCATGGCGGGCGCCGCCGTGGTCGGCAGGACCCTCGTGCCCGAGGACGGCCGGCTGTGGCTGAAGCTCACCCTGCTCAACCCCGACATCACCCCGGCGCGGCTGGGCGAGCTGCTCGACCTGGTCGAGTCGGCCGCCGCCGCGCGGAACCCGGCCCGCGAAGGAGGGACCCCATGAGACCTTTCCCCGACGAGGTGCACGCGAGTCACGCGCACGAGGTGACCGCCCAGGACTCGGCGCAGCGCTGGGGCAACGACGTGCCCGTGCTGGCCACCCCGGTGCTGCTCTGGCTGGGTGAGATCACCGCGATGCGGGCCGTGGAGCGCTACCTGGAAGAGGACGAGATGACGGTCGGCGTCAGCCACGACTCCCGGCATCTCGCGCCCACCCCGGTCGGCCGGACGGTCGTCCTCCAGGCGGCGCTGCGCGAGCGGCGGGGCGGGACGCTGGTGTTCGACGTGCACGGCCACGACGGCGTGGAGGAGGTGCTGCGCGGCACGCACACCCGGGCGGTGGTGGACCGCGGGCGCTTTCTCGCCCGCATCGCGTGGAAGGAGCAGCCGGCAGCCGCCTGCGACGCCTGAGGAACACCCGCACGCAGGCCGTGCCCGCCCCGCCCGGGGCGGGCACGGCCTCGGCGCATCCGGGCCGGGCGCGGCGCGCTCGAAAAATTCGCGCGCCGCTGAATCGATGGATCCGGAAAACGGGGAGGTGAAAACCATCCCAGCGGGCCGGGCGGGCTTGCGGAAACCCCCGGCTCCTTGACAGCGACTCGGAAGTTACACAAAAATTCGTCCAGGTAGTCCTCTCCCCGTCTGCTCTAAGCGTGGAGGCTTATCGGCGGGATCGGTCAGGCAATTCGAAGTCGCGTGGGCGGACCAGCGCAAAGGCGATCTTCCGGTTCGCCATCTGTCTGCGATCCGGCGATTATCCGAGGCCGGGCCCCCTATCACCGCACGCCGCAAGCGCGCCTCAGCCAGACCGGGAAGCCGAGGAGGACGACCAGAATGGAAAACGCGGTGATTATCGAAGATCCCCCGGAACTACCGGACGATCTTCCGCCTGCCGTACAAGCCATCTGCCAGACTGGCGATGTGGAGGAGATGGCGTGCGCGGAACTGGTGGATCGCATCACTGATTATCTCGAGGGCGTGCTCGGCCCCGAGGTCACTCTGCGGCTGAATAACCACCTCGCGACCTGCGACAGTTGCGAGCATTACGTCGCCCAGCTCAGAACGGTGATCAGGACGACGGGCAGCCTTCCCAGTGAGCAGCTCACGGAGGAAGCCGAGGATCAGCTCGTCGACATCTACCGGCAGTGGATCGCTGAGCGGGACAGCGAGTGACCCGTGGACCTGCTCGCGTTACGCCGCGGCGATGAGACCGCCTTCCGCGAACTGGTGCGCGACCTGAATCCCGCGCTGCTGAGGCTGGCCGTCGTCTACTCGCCCACCCGGGCGGTCGCCGAGGAGACCGTGCAGGAGACCTGGATCGCGGTGCTGCGCGGGATCGACGGCTTCGAGGGCCGGGCCACGCTGCGCACGTGGATCTGCCGCATCCTGATCAACATCGCGCGCCGCCGGGCCGCCTCGGAGAACCGGACGCTGCCGTTCTCCAGCTTCGCGGCCGACGACGAGGACGGGCAGCCGGTCATCCCTCCCGAGCGCTTCCTCCAGTCCGGCCCCTATGCCGGGCACTGGGCGACCCCGGTGCACGACTGGGCCGAGATCCCGGAGAGCCGGCTGCTCCAGCAGGAGTTCAAGGGCGTCGTCGCCGAGGAGGTGGCGCGGCTGCCCCCCACCCAGCGCATCGTGATCACCCTGCGAGACGTCGAGGGCTGGAGCACCGAGGAGGTGTGCGAGCTGCTCAACATCGAGCCGGGAAACCAGCGGGTGGCCCTGCACCGGGCCCGCCATCGCGTCCGGGCCGCGCTCGAACGCTACATGTCGCTCAAGACCGCCGAGCGATAGGCCCGGCGAACCCGATGTCAAAATCGCTGTAACGAAGCGCCCGCTCGTCCCCTCTGGACATGCATGGCAGATCGGTCTGCCGGTCTCTCCTGCTAGGGACGAAGGGATGAACTTCCTTGACGACCACGGACAACGCCACAGGGCAGGGAGCCGTCACAGAGAGCGGCTTCCGCGCATACCTCAAGATCATTAGAGCTCCGGGCATGAGCTCCTGGGCCTTCGTCGCGCTCTGCCAGCGGCTGCCCATCGCCATGTCGCCGCTGGCACTGGTCTACCTGGGCAACGAGGCGAGCTCGTCGTACGCCGTCGGCGCGCTGCTCGCCGGAGCCTTCGCGTTCGCCGAGGCGGTGGCCGCCGGCTTCATGGGCCGCCGCTTCGACCGCCGCCCCGCCGGGCCGGAGCTGCGGCTGGTGCTCGTCGTCCAGACCGTCGCGCTGCTCCTGCTCGCGATCCCGGTGCTCCTTCAGGGCGACGGCGTGCCCGTGTGGCTGATGGTCGCGCTGGCCGCCATCGCGGGCGGCGTCGCCTCCGGCGCGCACGGCGGGCTGCGGGCGCTGCTGGTCCGTACCGTGGAGCCGTCGATCCACCACGCCGCGCTCAGCCTCGAAGCCACGATGACCACGCTGCTGTGGGCGATCGGCCCGGCCGTCGTCGGCCTGGTCGCGCTGTTCACCGGCCAGGTCTGGCCGGTGGTCGTGATCGCGGCCGTCGCGGCGATCGGCGCCGTCGGCGCGGGCGCGCTGCGTGATCGCGGTCCGACGCCCGACGCGGCCGCCGAGAGCCGGCCGCGCGTCCGGATCTGGCGGCTGAGCTGGCCCGCCCTGGCCCAGGAGGGCGCCGTGATGCTGATCGTCGGCGCCGCCTACACCGGCCTGCCCTCGCTGCTCGAACAGGTCGGCACCAACCCGGAGATCGCCGGCCCGACCCTCGCCGTGTTCGCCGTCGCCGGTCTCATCGGCGGCCTGATCTACGGTAGCCGGCGCTGGCCGGGGGCCTACCGGACGCACAGTTTCGTCCTGGTGCTCGCCCTGACCGCGGTGAGCGGCCTGGCGGTGGTGTCGCCGGTCGCCGCGATCATCATCCCGCTGGTGGTCCTCGCCGGTTTCGCCGGAACGCCGGCGCTCACCGCCCGCGCCGCGGGCATCCAGGAACTCCTGCCCGAGCGGGTCTGGGCGACCGGGTTCTCCGGGCTGTACGCCGCGGGCGGCGTCGGCTTCGGGATCGCCGGCGCGGTCATCGCGGCGCTGCTCGAGGGCGCGGGCATCCGCACGGCCATGCTCATCTGCCTCGCCATAGCCGTGCTGGCCACGATCGTGAGCGCGATCGCGGAATCGCGGATGGCGAGCGCCGCGGCGAGACCCGTCCAAGCAAGCTGACCAGCAACAGACGAGGCTGATCGGACCAGACCGAGGGGCGGCCCCGCATACAAGCGAACCGGCTGCCGGAACGGCCCGGTCGAGATGCCGACCCTGTTAGGGGAGCAACATGCTTATCGATTCCACCAGACACTCACATAGCCCGGCCAACCTCTTCAGAACAGCTCCGGACCCCATGACCGCGCCGGCGCCCGGCCTGCCCAAGCCGTGGGCGACCGAGACCGCGTTCACGGGACACCGGCCGACCGGAGCCCCGCTCAACGGCAACCGGCCGACCGGAGCCCCGCTCAACGGCAACCGGCCGACCGGAGTCCCGCTGAACGGCAACCGGCCGACCGGAGTCCCGCTGAACGGCAACCGGCAGCCGCAGACCCTCAAGCGGCACCGGCTGAACCTGCTCGGCGCCTTCCAGCTCATCATGGACGGCCGCCAGGTCACCGTGAACCCCAGCGCGCAGCGGCTGCTGGCGGTGCTGGCCTGCTTCCGCAGGCAGGCCTCGCGCGCCGCGATCGCGAACGCCCTGTGGCCCGACAGCACGAGCTCCCGCGCACACACCAACCTGCGCACCCTGCTGTACCGGCTCCAGCGCGCCCAGCCGGGGCTCGTGCTGTCGACGCCGGCCGAGCTGCAGCTCGCGCCGGAGGTCCAGGTCGACATCGAGGGCAACCGCGCCATGGCGATCGCCGTGCTCAACACCCGTCCGGGGCAGGGCGGCCACCTGCTCGGCCGGGTGGAGTGGACGAACTTCGCCGAGGACCTGCTGCCGGGCTGGGAGGGCGAGTGGCTGAGCGATCACCAGCACAGCTACGCGCGGCTCCGGCTCGACGCGCTGGAGCGGCTGTCCGAGCTGCTCGTGCACGCCCGGCTGCCGGGGGCGGCCGTGCAGACCGCGCTCCTGGTCATCCAGGCCGACCCGTTCCGCGACAGCGCGCACGAGGCCCTCATCAGGGCCTACCTCGCACAGGGCAACCGGCATGACGCGATCAGCCACTACGTGAGCTACGTGGAGTTGATGAGGAAGGAACTGGGGCTCGAACCCTCGGCCTCCCTCGGTGAGATGTTGTGGAGCCAGGCCGCCTGACCCGCCCCGTCGCCACTTTCGAACACTGGTCCCGCAACCACTGGTCCCGCAACCACTGGGCCGCGCCCGCCGGGCGCGGCCCAGTCGCGTGTCCGGGGCCTGTCACGCCCCTATCACGGCGCCGCCACGGGCTCCGTCCGACATTGGACATGTACCCCTTTGCCGCGTCGGAGCTGCGCGTTCCTCCCATTCAGACCAGGAGGGTGACACATGACGACACTGATCGATGTCCAGCGGCCCGTGGAGCGGACCGACCCCACAGAATCACCCCCGGCGCTCATGAACGCCGACTGGTGGACCGATCGGATGGTGATGGACAGCGGCCTGTCCATGACCGACCGGCCCATCGTCAGCGTCGGCGGCGGGATAGGCTCGTTCGTCACGGTCGACTACCTGCGGATCGCGGGCCTGCCGCCGTCCGAGATCCGGGTGCTGTCCAACCTCAGCCATCCGTGGCAGACCTACGAGCACCTCGCCACCGTCTCGCAGATCGCGCTGGACGACCGGATCCGCTCCGACGCGGCCTCGCGACCGGACAACATCTGGGGCTTCCCCTCGTACGCGGTCTCGGAGGCCCTGCGCGAGCGGACCCCGATGCCGCTGCTGCAGATCCTCCTCGAACCCGTGTTCGCCGACTTCTACACGCCCCGGCTGCGCGACGTGCTGGACTCGATCGCGCGCGAGGCCCGGCGGATCCGGTACTGGGACATGCTGGAGCAGTGCGACGTGGAGTGCGTCCGCCGGCGGATCGGCGGCGGCTACTTCGTGCTCTACCGCGACCGGCGGGTGCCCGGCTCCGCCTACCGGGTGGCGCGCTGCCGTGACGTGCACCTGGCGGTCGGCTACACCGGCCTGAACTTCCTGCCCGAGCTGCGCGAGTTCCGCGAGTCCGAGAACGACTTCCACCACGTGGTCAACGCCTACGAGGACCACGAGCACGTCTACCAGGCGCTGCGGCGGCGGGGCGGCACGGTGATCGTGCGCGGCGGCGGCATCGTCGCCTCCCGCGTGCTGGAGCGGCTGATCAGGGAACGGCTGGACCACGGCATGCCCACCCGGATCGTGCACGTGCTGCGGACGTACTTCTCCGGCGCGCACGGCAGGCAGGGCTGGGCCCGCCGCCGCGGCCACCACGGAACCGCCTACCAGGGCTTCAACTATCCCAAGTCCGTCTGGGGTGGCCAGCTCAAGGCCCAGATGCGGCGGCTGGACGACGACGCCAGGCGCCGCGTCTACGAGGACATCGGCGGCACGACCACGGCCTGGCGGCGGGAGTGGCAGCGCCAGCTCACCATCGCCCGCGAGCAGGGCTGGTACCGCGTGCTCAACGGCACGCCCGGCGACATGCGGCTCGACGGCGACATGGTCACCGCCGAGATGTGCGTGGCCGAGGGCACGCTCGAACTGCGCGCCGACTTCGTCATCGACTGCACCGGGCTCAACGCCGACGTGTCCGAGCACCGCGTGCTCGGCGACCTGCTCTCCCGCGGCGGCGCCAGGCGCAACGGCCTCGGCCGGGTCGACGTCGACCACCGGTTCGCGGTGCGCGGCGCCGACAACGGCATGGGACGCGTCTACCTGACCGGCGCCGCCGCGCTCGGCGGACCGTTCCCCGGCGTGGACACCTTCCTCGGCCTGCAGATCGCCGCCCAGGAAATCGTCGACGACCTGGCCAGGCGCGGACACTGCCGGCGGATGAACCCCATCTCGTCCCTGGCCGGCTGGCTGCGCTGGACCACCGGCCGGCCGATCTGAGCGGGAGGACGAGACATGGTGCCGACCCTGTTCGGGCGTATACAGACCCGGCTGTTCCTGCTGGCGCTGGTGGGCGGCGTGGTGACCGCGCTGGTGGCCCCGTTGCTTCCCGTCGACGCGCCGCTCGCCGTCCGCTACCAGGCCACGTTCGTGGTGCTGGGCGCGGTCGCGGTGCTCAGCCTCGGCTGGGAGTCGCTCTACCACCTGCTCATGCAGTGGCGCTGGGAGAAGGACTGGCCGACGCTGTTCGGCCTGGTCACGCTCCTGCCGGAAGGTCTGCTCGTCGGCTTCCTGGCCGTCACCGGACGACTGCCCGGCCTGCCGGGCCCGGTGCCGCCGGAGAGCTTCGTCCCGCACTTCGTGCTCGTCTGGCTGGCCGTCTGGCTGGTCGCCAACGGGCCGATGCGGGTGCCGTTCATCAGGTGGAGATTTCGAGGTGGAAGGTTGCTGTGAAGACAGAAGAGCTGCTCGTGAAGACCGAAGAGCGCCCGGCCCAGGAGCCGGGCCCGCAACTCGACGAGGACGCGGTCGCCCGCCAGGAGCGCCTGGTCCTCCTGCTCGACGTGACGGACGGCCCCACCCGGCTGTCCGTGAGCGCGGGAACCCAGGTGGTGCTGTCCGTCCGGGCGGCCCAAGGCGGCGACGGCGCCGTGGTGGTCGCCGGCCCGGCGACCGTGACCGAGGCCCAGCCCGAGGAGACGGAGGCGGCGGCGGAGCGCGACCCGCTCACCGCAGGGGTGCGCTGCGCCAAGGGGCACTTCAACGATCCGATGCTGATCTACTGCGGGATCTGCGGGCTCGGCCTGACCCAGACCGGGCGGGAGCCGGTCCGCAGCATCCCGTCCTCGCTGGGCGTCCTCGTCCTGGACGACGGCACGACGTACCCGCTCAACCGCGACCACGTCTTCGGCCGCGACCCCGAGCAGGCGGAGGAGGTGCGGTCGGGGGAGGCGGCCCCGGTCCGCCTGACCGGCCCCACCGTGTCCGACCTGCACATGAAGATCAAGCTGGACGGCTGGACCGCGAGCGTGATCGACCTGAGCGGCGGGAACGGGCTGTTCCTGCGCGCCCCCGGCACCGGGACGTGGACGAGCGTGCAGGGCATGGACGGCATGGAACTGCCGCCCGGCGGGATCGTCTCGCTCGGCGGGCGCCAGCTCCGCTTCGACAGCCATCGCAAGCCATGAACGTCGTCATGATGCTGCTCAACGTCGCGGCGATCGTGCTGGTGGCCAAGCTCGCCGGCCGGCTGCTCGCCCGGCTCGGGCAACCCACCGTGGTCGGCGAGATCGCGGCCGGCCTCGCGCTCGGGGTGGTGCTGCACAGCACGGGCATGACCGCGTCCGTGCTCCCCGCCGACGTGAAGGTCTCGCTGGAGGCCGTCGCGACGGTCGGGCTGGTGCTGTTCATGTTCACCGTCGGCTGCGAGTGGGACCACCGGCTGCTGCGCAGCAGGCGGCGGACCGCCCTGACCATCTCGGCGACCACCACGCTGCTGCCGTTCGCGCTCGGCGCGGGGCTCGCGTGGTGGCTCGCGACGGGACCGTACGAGCCGGCCGAGCCGCTGGCGTTCGTGCTGTTCTTCGGGATCGCGATGTCGATCACGGCGCTGCCCGTCATGGCCCGGATCATCGTCGAGCGGCGGCTGTCCCACACCGTGCCCGGCGGGCTCGCGGTGACCGCGGCGGTGGTGACCGACCTGCTCGCCTGGGTGGCGCTGACCCTCATCGTGGCGCTGCGCGGCGACAACGAGCCGTGGAAGCTGCTGCTGACCGTCCCGTACGTGGCGATCCTGGTGTTCGGCGTGCGGCCGCTGCTCTCGGCCGTGCGTGCCAGATCGTCCGACCGGGGCGAGTTCGGCATCATCCTCGCCGGGCTCTTCCTGTCGGCGGCGGCCACCGAATGGCTGGGCGTGCACTACGTCTTCGGCGCCTTCCTGTTCGGCGCCCTGCTGCCGCGCAAGCACGAGGGCAGCGTGCGGCGGCACGTGGACGAGATCGCCCGGCTCTGCCGCACGTTCCTGCTGCCGATCTTCTTCGTGCTGGCCACGCTGGAGGTGGACCTGTCCGGGTTCGGCCTCGGCGAGCTGGGCGTGCTGGCGCTGATCCTGCTCGTCGCCATCGGCGGCAAGGCGGGCGCGGGCTACCTCAGCGCCCGCCGGTGCGGGCTGCCCCGCACCGAGGCCGGCACCGTGGCCGCGCTGCTCAACGCGCGCGGCGTGACCGAGCTGGTCGTGCTGCAGGTGGGGCTGCAGATCGGCCTGCTGACCACCCGGCTCTACTCGCTCATGGTCGTGATGGCCCTGGTCACCACGGCGCTCACCGGCCCGGTGCTCACCCTGCTGGGCGTGCGGCGCGTCCCCGTGGACGGGCACGCCGACGAGCCGGAGCCCATCCCCATTTCCGGGCCCGCACCAGGACCCGAACCCGAACTCACACCCGGACGCGCGCAGGCCGACCTGCCGCGTGCCGCCTGACCCTGTAGGAAGAGTGATGGAGATGACGAAGCCGAGATCGATGTCCGCACCGGCCCGTCTGACGTTGATCGCGATCGGCGTGCTCGCGCTCGCCGTGGCCCTGTACCTGTTCCAGCCGTGGCGGGTGTTCACGACGGTCACGGTGTCCGACCCGCTGATCGTGCCCCAGGCCGCGCCCGCGGCGCCGGCCGCCCCGGCCCCGGCCGCGCCTGCCGCGCCCGCCCCGGCGGAGGAGGCCACGCTGGTGGCGGCGGGCGAGTTCCGCTCGCTTGAGCACGACACGAGCGGCCGGGCCGAGCTGGTCAGCCTCGGCGACGGCCGTACCGTGGTGCAGTTCGCCGGCCTGGACACCAGCGACGGCCCCGACCTGTACGTCTACCTCTCCGACAAGCCCGCCTCCGCGCAGGAGGCGGCGTTCGGCACCGGATTCATCAGCCTCGGGAAGCTCAAGGGCAACCGCGGCGACCAGGTGTACGCCGTCCCCGCGGACGCCGACCTCTCCTCGGTCCGCAGCGTCGTCATCTGGTGCAAGCGCTTCTCCGCCGGGTTCGGCGTGGCTCCGCTGAACGCCACCTGACGGAAGGAGACCCCGGGGTGGTGACAGCGCCGTCGCCACCCCGGTGAGAACGGGGGCGGCGACAGCGTGGTCGCCGCCCCGGTGAAGAGCCTGGGGCGGTGCCGGCGTGGTCCCGCCGCCCCGGTGAGAACGAGGGCGGCGACAGCGTCGTCGCCGCCTCACAAGCCCCGGTCAACGCGAAGGCCGGCCGATCGCGCCACTCGTAGTAGCCCGAGCGGGACACGCCCAGCCAGGCGCACATCCGCGCGATCTTGTGGTGGGCCTTTCTCCGCGTCGATGAGCTCGTACTTGGCGAGCGTCATCGAGTCTCGGACGCGAAGAAGGCAGCCGCTTTTTCAGGAAGATCAACTTCTCGCACAGCCGCC
The DNA here is from genome assembly GCF_000725485.1 of Nonomuraea candida. GTDB lineage: Bacteria > Actinomycetota > Actinomycetes > Streptosporangiales > Streptosporangiaceae > Nonomuraea > Nonomuraea candida. Next base: position 21,494 of record NZ_JOAG01000073.1, read on the forward strand.
GTCCGCGCGGCTTGTCAGGCGGCCACGCCGGCGTTCTCCCGCTCCAGCTCCCGGATCCTGGCCCGCTCCGGCCCGGCAACCGGCCGCGGCTGCTCGTCCTGAGCGCTCACGATCCGATGCCGGTTCACCCGGCTGCCCAAGGTGCCGGCGTTGATGTCGAACTCGCGCGCCACCGACGCGACCGTCCGCTCGCCCTCCAGCACCATCCGGATGGCTTCTTCCTTGAACTCCGGCGAGAACTGCCTACGACGCCTCGTCACGTACCTACCTCTTCCAGACTTCTATCAGCTCATGTAGCCGACTGTCCGGAATCCGCTGGGCACCTCATAGACAGTCAATCATCGGACACGATGTACGCGAAGCACGCATCGCACACAGTGAGGTGATCTCAGCAAAATAGTTCGGACGTTTGGGATTTCTTGGACGTCGTTGCCGACGTTCCGGGCCTTTCGGGAGGAGTCGCCGAAGGCCGGAAAC
>NZ_JOAG01000074.1 GCF_000725485.1 Nonomuraea candida
CCTCCTCGTACAGATCGAGTTCGCGCCGCGGCGAGCCGATCTGTTCCAGCCGGGACCATCTGTCACGTCCGGCCAGCCGCTTCTCCAGTTCCTCGGGAGCGCGGCGTCTCTCCCACGGCGGCTGCGCCGGCGCGGGACCCACGTCACCTGGGGATCTCCAGAGGCACTGGTCCCCATGCCCGCGTCCGAGACCGGGTCCTGGTGGCCAAGGCGGGCATGGACGTGAGCGTCCCCCCGCCGGCGATCACCGAGGACAGTCTGGCCCGCTGGCTACAGGCGTACGTGGACAACGCCCGCGGGCATCCTTGCGTCGGCCGCGCGGTCGCATCCTGGGAGGACAACACGCGGCACACGACCGCCCGTCTCGACCTGGTCCATACCCAGCCCGGCCTGCCAACGGAGGTACGCGGCACGCTGGTACGTCTCGCGGTCCACATGGTGGCCGAGAACGGCGCTCTACGCGTAGTTACCGCGATCGACATTCCCGAACTCCAGGAACTGGGCTTCCGGCCCGCGATCGAGGGGGCTCAGGTTCGACACCATCGACACCGAGCCACCGTCGGACCCCGGTGCCGCCGCCTGGCCCGGCCCGGTCGCGTCGGGACATCATGAGTGATCGGCGGAGCCGTCCACTCGGCACGGTCCGCTGAAAAGGCGAGGTCAAGCGCGCATGAATGCTGTGCAAAGGTGCGGCAGGTGGTGGGGCTCCTCCGCCACCTGCCGCGACGGTCATTCAGACGTGCGTTTCTCCGGATATATTCGAACGTGCCGACCACTGGTGTTGTTGACGACGGACCTACCCGCGAGTGGTTTCCTCAGTTGGAGCTCGACCGGGCTGGGACGGCTTATCAGCAGGCTGGCCACCTGTTCCTCCCAGGGCCACGGACGGGGACAGTCCTTCTCCACCTGAATCCCGATGACGATTTTCGACGGGAATTCATTCACCTCGGTGTCCGTCACCCGCTCACAAGGCTTCGCGTCCGGAGAAGGTGCCGCGAGGAGCAGCCTGACCGTCAACGTGCGTCCGTCGGCCGACAGCCATGCCGAACCGATGTCCTCCCACGAGGAGGTGGCACAGCCGGTAAGCATCACTGCGGCGCACGCCGCCAGGGTGACAAGAGCCTTGCCAGCGGGCATGGAGGCGATCCTACTTGCTGATGAGGACGTTGCCGCCGTAAGCACGGCGAATGTCATCGATGTCGGTGTAGTACACGAAGCAGTCGCCGAACCAAGGGTCACCACCGGCGCTGAGAATGCCTTTCGCCGTCGCGGACGCCTTCTTCTTGCCTGCCGAGTCCACGGTGGTGACGAGCGTATAGACGGGACCACCTGAGTCTCCGTGGTCCGCGCAGTGCCGACGGCCATGGCAGGCTCTTGGTGGGCGGCCAGTTGAGTCTCGGCTGATGGCCACGAAAATTCCTGGTGGATGGCCCGGCGTGTCCTGATCTCCGTCCTGTTCGGGGAGACCTCCCCGGACCGGTTTGCTGATGTTTGCCGCATTTCGCAAACCGACCGAAGAGGTCCCGTGACCAAGTCTGACAGGGAGATCATGAAGATCTTTGAGGCATATGACCTGACCAAGACGGTCTGGTCGGCCGCGCAGCTGACCGGTGCTGATCCCAAGACCGTGAAACGCTATGTCGAGCTACGGGATTTGGGGCTCAACCCGTATGAGCGGGCGCCCCGGCCCAAGCTGATTGACCCGTTCCTGGAGAAGATCGAGGAATGGGTGGAGGTGTCGAAGGCGAAGATCCGCGCTGATGTCGCGCACGACAAGCTGAGCGCGATGGGCTATCGCGGCTCGCCGCGCTCGACCCGGCGGGCGGTGAACGCGGCCAAGACCGCGTGGAAGGCCGGCCGGCGGCGCACCTACCGGCCATGGATCCCCGAGCCGGGCATGTGGTTGCAGTTCGACTGGGGCGAGGGGCCACGCGTTGGCGGCCGGCGGACCTGGCTGTGGTGCGCCTGGCTGGCCTGGTCCCGATTTCGGGTGGTGATCCCGGTCTGGGACTGCACCCTGGGCACCTTGGTGGCCTGTCTGGATTCGGCGTTGCGGCGTTGCGGCGGCGCGCCCACCTACGTGCTGACCGACAACGCGCGCACGGTCACCAGCGACCACGTGGCCGGGATCGCCATCCGGCATCCGCAGATCGTGGCCGCCGGCCGGCACTATGGCTGCACGGTGGAGACCTGCGTGCCCTACGATCCCGAATCCAAGGGCGGGGTGGAGGCCACCGTTCGCCTGGCCAAGGCCGATCTGGTGCCCGCCGAGGCGAACCTGCGCAGCGCCTACGCCAGTTTCACCGAACTCGCCGACGCCTGCCGCGCCTGGTGCGAGCACATCAACGGCCGCCGGCACCGCGCCACCGGGCAGATCCCCGCCGAGCGGCTGGCCATCGAACGCGCCGCGCTGCACGTGCTGCCCGCCGAGCCGTTCGCGCTTGCCCTGGGCAGCGAGCGCACCGTCTATGACGATCAGACCATCAGTTTCGCCTCGGTGCGCTACTCCACCCCGCCCGGGCACGTCGGCGCCAAGGTCTGGGTCCGCGTGGTGGGGGAGGAACTGCTCATCACCGCCCGCACCGGCCACGGCGACCTGGCCGAGATCGCCCGCCACCCGGTGTCCACCCCGGGCAGCCCGCGCGTCCTGGACGAGCACTACCCCGATCACCCCGGCGGCCGCAGCATCCACGCCCCCAAGCCGCGGCCCCGCACCGAGGCCGAGATCGCGTTCCTGGCCATCGGGCCGGGCGCGCAGCGATGGCTGACCGAGGCCGGACCGGCCGGAGCAGTGCGCATCCGGGCCAAGATGGCCCGCGCCGTCGAACTGGCCGCAGTGCTCGGCCCGGCCCGCGTCGATGAAGCCCTCGGCCTGGCCGCCATCGCCGGCCGCTTCGCCGACGACGACCTGCCCGCCATCTGCGACCACCTGGCCGACCACCAGGCCGCCGACGAGCTCGTGCGCGCCGACGAGACCCACTCCGCCCAGCCCGGCACCAGCAGCTGGCAAGCCCTGGGCCGATAGATCCCGGCCCGGGGATGACCCCGGGGTGAGCTGCCCGGCCTCTCCCGCAGGTCGGGCGGCTCGCCCACCCGCAACCGCAACCGATCAAAGGAGTCCCGCCCCGTGACCGCTCCCGCCGCGCCGGCCCTGCCCGATGAGCTGGACCGGCTGCTGCGCCGCATGCGCCTGCCCTACCTGCGCAAAGCCGCGCCCGACGTGCTGGCCACCGCCCGCGCGCAACGCTGGGACCCCGCCGAAGTGCTCCGCGTCCTGATAAATGAGGAGGTCGTCGGCCGTGACGCCGCCACCCGACGTCAGCGTCGCACTGCGGCCGGCTTTCCCACCGGCAAGACCCTGGCCTCCTGGCAGCCCGAGCAGTCCTCCATCGGCGAGCCCACCCAGAACGCGCTGGCCACCCTGGAATGGATCGGCCGCGCCGAGAATCTCGTCATCGCCGGACCATCCGGCACCGGCAAGTCCCACTTCGTCGAAGCCCTCGCCCACGCCGCGATCGAGAAAGATCTGCGGGTGGCCTGGTTCACCCTGGAGACCCTCACCGCCACCATCGGCAAGGCCAAAGTCGACGGCTCGGTCGCACGCACCGTCACCCGCATCTGCCGCGCCGACCTGATCGTCATCGACGATATCGGGCTCCTGCCCGCAGGCAACGACGCCGCCGAGGCCTTCTACCGCATCATCGACGCCGCCTACGAACGCCGCTCGATTGCGATCACCAGCAACATCCACCCCAGCGGCTTCGACACCATCATGCCCAAGACCCTGGCCACCGCCTCGGTCGACCGGCTCCTGCACCACGCCCACCTGGTCCTCACCAAGGGCGACTCCCACCGCCTCGCCCAGGCCCTCGCCGGCAAGGGCGTCACCCCACTCACCTGACCACCCATCAGGACCACCCCGGCCATCAGCCTGGATTTCTGATGGCCACCAGCCAAGACAACCCAAGACCATCTACCTGGGCATCCTCATGGCCGTTGACACGCAGTAGCTGGGGTGCGTTCCCACTGTGGCGGAGTCGAGCGTCCCGGCGTCCGTCTTGCGCCAGTAGTCTCTGGCGTCCGTGACCTTCCAGTTGCATTGCTGGCCGGATGTACTGCCGCTGATGCAGAAATGGTCACCCTTGACGGAGTCCCGAGGCCACCCGGTTTTCACGGGCCATTTCGTAGCAGACGTCGGGCCGCCCGTGAAGATGGCCGGAGCCGGCGTCTTGGGGGCGCCGGTGACCACGAGCGCGGTGTCTCCGAGCCCATGCTCGTTCGGCTTGGTGGGCAGTTGCACGGTCCCCGTCCCCATGGTCCACGTTGTCAGTTCGGCGTGGGCGTTGTAGGAGCTGACCGTACCGGCTCCGGTGGGCAAGCAGTGGCCGGCGGTCACCATTCGCTTGCCCACGGCGGTCTTCCAAGCGAAGCCCATGGTGCAGCCGCCGCCGCCCTGTCCCTCGTAGAGTCCGCCGCCGTTAAGCTGATCGTCGTCATTGTCTCGCGTGCCAGCGTCTGCGAGGCTCGCCCGCCCGCCCGGCCGTGCTGGGCTGGGACTGGCGCGCAGACGCGGCAGCGGGATTCAGAACGAGGACGACACTGTTGGTTCCGTATCGCTGGGCCAGCGCCTGCCGCAGTGCGGGCGACACGGCGGTGACCGTGAACATGACTTGGTTGCGGTCCGGCGAGATCCCGCCACCGACGATCTTGTCGGCGTCAGGCAACTGCGCGGGGGTGGCGGTCAGAACCTCCCGGATGATGGTCCGCAGGCGGGCGTAGCTGGTGGCCACATCACGCACGACGGGGGTGAAGCTGTATGCCTCTGGCGAGCCTGCTTGCCCTGCGGCGTCGTCCTCGTCGCCGTCGGGGCCGGTGTAGCTGCCGGGAAGTGTCCAGTCAGTGCTGCCCAGCCCGAGGTAGGCGGTGCCGGCCAAGGTCGCCGAGCCGACGGAGTGACCGTCTGCGGTGGCAGCGGGGATGATGACCTCGCCGGTCACCATGTCGACGAAGGGAGGGGCGAGCGTGTCGGGGTTGGCGCTGGCCCGGTCGTAGGCAGCGTCGAGAGCATACGCCTGCGGTTCGGCCATCTGCAGCGCGTCGCTGCCCCAGTGGTCCGGGGGCTGGATCTACAAAACTCGGAAGACTGCGGGCACGCGCAGTCTGCCTCAACCGTGCCTGTCGTACAGCCGCAGAAGCGATTGGGCACGCCTCGCCACATCCCTGACCGGTGCCGCCGCGCATGCCGCCATCGACACCGTGTCATCCGCCGGAGCCCAGACCATCCTCCTCCGCGACGCCGTGGCCGGTCTCCCTACCGGCACCGAAAGCCGGGACGGCTACCAGCGGACCAGTTTCCGACACTGGATCGACGCCGACCGCGACGGCTGCAACACCTGCTATGAGGTGCTGATCGAGGAAGCCGTCACGCCGCCCCAGGTCAGCCCCACCTGCGCGTTGACGGGTGGAAGCTGGCACTCGTCCTACGGTGCACGACACCCCGGTCGAGCTGGCGTCCGGGCTGGACGTTGACCATCTGGTATCTGTGTCCGCCACAGAGATGTGATCTAAAGCTCCTGCTCCGGGCGTGAGCACCATATCGCCGACAAGGGGAGGCATCAGCACTGGTCGGCGTACAGCTCAGAAGGGCTGAACCTCTTTTCCGCGACAGGTCCGGTTCGCGTCGTAGCGCGTCATGCCGGTGCTGAGCGGCGATGACGTCGGCGGTGTGTGATGCGATCCAGGACAGCAACGTCTGGAGGGACGCGGCGAGCCCTTCGCCGAGGGGCGTCAGGGAATAAGAGACCTTGGGAGGTACGGAGGGTTCGACCTCGCGATGTACCAGGCCGTCGCGGACGAGGTCGCGCAGGTTGGACGAGGTCGCGCAGGTTCTGCGACAACATCTTCTCGCTGATCCCTCCGATGCGATCACGCAGGAGGTAGAAGCGCAGGGGCCCGTCGCGCAGCGCGGCCAGGATCAGCATGCCCCAGCGGCTGGTCACGTGGACGAACACGGTTCGGCCAGGACAGTCGCTGTTGAATACGTCACTCATCGCGTCAGGCACGACGCGGTTCCTGGTCGCCTACCGCCATGGCCTAGAGCTTACTTAAAGGTACGTCCTTACCAAAAGTAAGCCCGGCTCCTAGAGTGTCGCCCATGCCTGACATCACGGTCGATATCTGGTTCGACTTCGTATGCCCTTGGTGCCACCTCGGCAAGCGCCGCTGGGAGGCCGCGCTCGCCGCCGACCTGGGCCTGACCTATCGCCTGGACCAGGCCCGCCCGGTCAACAGCTTCGACGCGCACCGCCTGCTGCACGCGGCCATCGACCGCGGCCTCGGTGATCAGGTCGGAGAGCGGATGCTGCGGGCCTACACGGGCGAGGGCGCCCACCTCGCCGATAACGCGACTCTGACCACTCTGGCGGAGGAGGCCGGCTTCCCCGCCGAGTCGGCTCAGGCGCTGCTGCGTGGCCACGACTATGTCGACGCCGTACGAGCCGACGAAGACGAGGCGCGCCGCCGCGGCGTGAACGGGGTGCCGTCCTTCGTCATCGCCGGCCGGCGGATCATCGCGGGCGCCCAGTCCCCGGACATCCTCCTTGAAGAACTCCGCCTGGCCTGGCGCCGAGCAACCGGATGACACGCCCCGCGCTGCGGCCCATCCGCATGCCGTACGGCCACCACGATCCAACGTGAAGGAGATCTACATGCGTTCCGATGCCCCGGCGCGGGCAGGCTGGCGACAGTGGGCGGGCCTTGCCGTCCTTGTTCTCCCCGCCATGCTCGTGATGATCGATATGAGCGTGCTGCACCTGGCCGTACCGCGCCTGAGCACCGATCTCGATCCCAGCGCCTCCCAACTGCTGTGGATCACCGACATTTACGGCTTCCTCATCGCCGGCGCGCTGATCCCCATGGGCGCCCTGGGCGACCGCGTCGGCCGACGGCGGGTCCTGCTGATCGGCGCGGCCATGTTCGGAGCCGCCTCCGTGCTGGCCGCCTACGCCGCCACCGCCGAGACACTGATCGCCGCCCGCGCGCTGCTCGGCCTCGCCGGGGCGGCGCTGGGCCCCTCCACTCTCTCGTTGATCAGCGTCATGTTCCACAATCCGCGCCAACGCACGACCGCCATCACCATCTGGATGGCCGGCTTCATGGCCGGCGGCGCCATGGGCCCGCTGGTGGGCGGCGTGATGCTGGAGTACTTCTGGTGGGGATCGGTGTTCCTGGCGGCGGTGCCGGTCATGGTGCTGCTGGTGGCTCTCGGGCCGGTCCTGTTGCCCGAGTACCGCGACCCCCGGCCCGCCCGGCTGGATCTGCCGAGCGCGGCGATGTCGCTGATGGCGGCGCTGGCCGTGGTGTACGGCATCAAGGAAATGGCCAAGGACGGCTTCGCCTGGGTCCCCACGGCCGCCATCGTCCTCGGACTGGCCGTCGGCGTGCTGTTCGTCCGCCGACAGCGGCGGCTCACCCAACCGCTGCTGGACCTGTCACTGTTCTCCAACCGGAGCTTCACCGTTTCCCTGAGCACGCTGACCCTCACCGTGATCTTCATGCTGGGCACCCAGTTCCTCATGGCCCAGTACATGCAGATGGTGCTGGGCTTGTCCCCGCTCGCAGCAGGCCTGTGGGGACTTCCTCTGGTCATCGCGGGCACCATGGCGATCTTCGTCGCGTCGGCGCTGGCGGGGAAGATTCACCGTGCTCACATCTTCGGAGCCGGGCTGGTCATCGCCGCTGCCGGGTTCGCCGTGCTCACCCAAGCCGACGCCTCAGCCGGGCTACCGGTCGTCGTGACCGGTTCCGTCCTGCTGTTCGCCGGCCTCATGCCGGTGTCGGGACTGGGCATCGACATGATCGTCAGCGCCGCTCCACCCCGGCAGGCCGGATCGGCCGCAGCCGTCGGGGAGACCACTCAAGAGCTGGGCGGCGCCCTCGGCATCGCCCTGATCGGCAGCCTGGTCAACGCGGTTTACCACAGCCGCATGACAACCGTGGTCCCCGACCGCCTTTCCGCCGCCGCGGACACGCTCCCAGCAGCCGTGACCGCGGCCCAGCTCCTTCCCGAGCACCTCGGCGACGAGCTCGTCACCCACGCCCGGAACGCGTTCGCCGACGGTCTGCAACTGACCGCCGCCATCGCCATCCCCGTCCTGCTCGGGCTGGCCTGCCTGACTGTGTTTCTCCTGCGGCAGGTGGGCCGTGATGCCCACCCATCGGCTGATGAGCACCAGCCGATGGAGACCTCTTCGCCGCAGGCACCACCCGCCCGCTGACCTACTCCGTGAGCATCATCATGCTGGCTCGTATCGCTCAAGGCGGCGGCGCGGCTCCAGGTTCTCCCCTTGAGCTACTTCCAATGCCCCGCGCAGTTCCGCAACCTCACGGCGCCGAGCGCCCGTTCTTCCTCCAGCTTGGGGACTGTACGGTCTACTGGACAGACCCCACCCCGGTCAGCCGGTGAAGGACTCGGGGACGAAGCGGCCCCACGCCACGAAGGCGGCCAGGGCGAGATAGGCCAGGTTGCCCACGGCGGACCTGCCCTCGCCTCGGCGCAGGTGCGTGACCATCGCACCGACCATCAGCACCACACAGGGCGAGGTTCATGAGATCTCTTCCACAACCGTCGGAGGAGGAATCCGGTTCTGACACCGGAGCGGCGATCGGTGCCCGGCCGCAGGGTCGATCGGCCTAGGCCGGTTCACGGCATGACCCGATGAGCCGGGCGGATCTCGCTGAACAGCCTGAGCGTCACGGGCCGTGAACGAGGCCACGCCCAGCCGGGCAGGCGCAGGTATCGCGAGGAGAACACCGTCTCCAGGACGACCTTCACGTACGGGTGCTCGCCGGGGATCTCGGCGCAGATCACCGAGACGGGTGAGTGCACTGCCTGGCCCCCGAAACGCAACCAGGCGTGTGCGTCGCTGTCGAGTTCCGCCGACTCCCACTGCAGCACTGGCGGTTCGGTGCGGTGGGACGGCAGTGGGAACCGGAGCGCGAATCCCGCCAGGGCGGCATTGGGCCGCAAGTAGAAGGTGCCGTCAAGACGTGGCAGTGCGGACAGGAGCCGTGGCCCTTTCCGGCCGCTCGTCGTCAGCCTCGCTTCGGTGGCGTCGAGGACGATCCGCCATGAGCCGGGCCCGATATGTGAGGACGTCGACATGGATCACCTGCCGGGTTCGGACGTGCGCTGGTCATCCCCTAAGACGCGAAGGACCTCGCGAATGTGACATCCCACCGCTGTAGCGGGACTCCCGGAATGTCACAAAGTCACGCTTTCGGACGTCTTATGGGTGAACGCGGACAGAGAGGGAGTCGCGCCCATGCATACCGGACCGAAGGCGGTCCCCCGGACCATCGCCCGGACCTCATCGTTTCTTGACGATCGCTTGGGAGGGGCTCGCTTCCTGAAGCGCAACCTGCGCAAGATCTTCCCTGATCACTGGTCTTTCCTGCTGGGGGAGATCGCGCTGTACGCGTTCGTCATTCTGCTTCTCACCGGCACGTTCCTGACATTCTGGTTCAAGCCGAGCATGGGTCACGTGGTCTACGACGGTGTCTACGCGCCGTTGAAAGGCGTGGGAATGTCGGAGGCGTACGCCTCCACGCTGGAGATCAGCTTCGAGGTACGCGGCGGGCTACTCATCAGGCAGATCCACCACTGGTCGGCGCTCCTGTTCATCGGCGGCATGATGGTCCACGCGCTGCGTGTCTTCTTCACCGGCGCCTATCGCAAGCCGCGCGAGCTCACCTGGATCATCGGCGTCACGATGCTCACGCTGGCCCTGCTGGCGGGGCTGACGGGCTACTCGCTGCCGGATGACCTGCTGTCGGGCACCGGCCTGCGGGTCACCGAGGGCGTGCTCATCTCGCTGCCGGTGATCGGCACCTATGCGACCTTCTTTCTGTTCGGCGGAGAGTATCCGAGTGATGACATCATCTCCCGCTTCTACGCGCTGCACATCCTGCTGATCCCGGGGACGCTGCTGGTGCTGATGTCGGCGCACCTGGTGCTGATGTGGGTGCAGAAGCACACTCAGATGCCGGGCAAGGATCGAACCCGGAAGAACGTGGTGGGCGCTCCGCTGTATCCGTCGTTCGCGGCCAAGACCACCGCGTTCTTCCTGTTCGTGCTGACCGCGGTGACGGCGTTGGGTACCTTCGCCCAGATCAACCCGGTGTGGCTGTACGGCCCTTACAGCCCGGGCGACATCTCCGCCGGCTCCCAGCCGGACTTCTACCTCGGTTTCCTGGAGGGCGCGCTGCGCCTGATGCCCGCCTGGGAGATCAATCTCTTCGGCGCCGGCCAGGCGGGCACCGTGCCGTTGAGCGTGGTCGTCCCGGCGCTGGTGCCGCTGGGCGTCATCCTCACCGGGATGCTGCTCTACCCCTTCATCGAGCAGTGGGTCACCGGCGACAAGCGGGAGCACCACATCCTGGAGCGGCCGCGCAACAACCCGCACCGCACCTCGATCGGTGTGTCCGCTGTCGTCTTCTACGGCGTGCTGTGGCTGCTGGGCGCCAACGACCTGATCGCGTCCACCTTCCACATCAGCCTGAACGCCACCACCTACGCCGGACGCGTTCTGGTGATCGCCGGACCCGTACTCGCGTACATCATCACCTACCGCGTCTGCCTCGCCCTGCAACGCTCCGACGCCGAACTCATCGGACACGGCGTGCCCACCGGTGTGATCAGGCGTGAGCCCGGCGGCGCGTTCGCCGAGCTGCACACACCGCTGATCGAGGACATCGAGGCACACCTGCGCGCGAAGGAAGCCGTGCCCGTGCTGGTGGGCGACATGGATGCCGCCGACACGGACCCCGGCGTCCCGCCGGTGCACGCCCGCAACCCCATCGGCCGGCTACGTGCCCGGATGTCCGCCACGTACGGCGGAGAGAAGGTCCCTCTGGACGAGGAGCACGATCGATCCCTGACGCGCTGAACGCCACCTACCCTGCCCGTCCGAGACAGCAGCCACGGCTCCGGCCTCGGGAACAGCGCTGGACCGTCGAGCGGGCCTGCGTCATGGAGCACCTGGTCATCTCGCAGGGTTGCCCATCACTGATGGGACGGAGCTTCTCGCCGGCGGAGTGCTGCGTGCACGGGTTGTGCCCGGCCCGCTCAGGTGACTGGAAGTTCCTGGCCGGACCGCGATCGACCTGCTCTATGAGGCGGTGGCCCCGCTCGATCAGACTGCCTCGGCTCGGTGGCCTCACGAGGTGGCGGGGATGCAACGCGAGCGGATCGGCAGACAACGCCTGCCGCATGTCACGGCGACGGGCGCTGTCTTGTCCTCAAGGGCGGGGCGGTGTGAAGGACGCCTCTGCCGGCTCCGGAGCTGAAGGGGCGGGCATGCGGGGGGTGCTGGAGGCGATGTGTGTGGCGCTCGTCAACACCGAGCGCCACAGCGGCGCCCAGACCGTATCGATCGCGGTGACCCTGGGACGCGGCGGTCTGCGGATGACGGTCAGCGACGACGGCCGCGGATTCGCCCCCGGAGGGCCGGGAAGCGGCATCGTCCGGATGCGGGCGGCGTTCGCCGAGATCGGGGGCGCCCTCACGGTCCGCAGTGTGGAGGGTGCCGGCACCACCGTGACGGGAGTCGTGCCTTGGCTCCGGCCGAAGCCACCCGCAGCATAGACCGGATCATGATCCCGTCCGCCATGGCCGCGTGTGCGGCCTGCCGCTCCCGCTCCTGCAGGCAATGCTGGAGCGCTTCACTCCACCGGCAACGGGGTGCCGACGAAGGAAACCGTCAGGTCGGCGAGCAACTCCCGTGCCCGCCGCGGACCACCCTTGATCCGGCCGTCCAGCGTGAGGCTCACCAGGCCGTGCAGGTGCGCCCACAGCAGATCTGCGACGGCGTCGTCGTCGACCTTCGCCGCCGGGTGGTCCGGTGCGCCCAACTCGACCGCCGCCTTGAGCACGCCGAAGCACTCACGGGCGGCGGCCGGCGCCTTCGCTGTGCCGAACGGCACGTCGGAAAGGGTGTGCATCAGCCGGTAGAGGTGCGGGTTCTCAGCCGCGAACTCCCAATACGCAGTGGCGACTGCGAGCAGCGGCCCACCCGCTCGCGCGTACTCCTCGGGGCACTGCGCACGCCCGAGCCGGTCAGCCAGCTCGGCGAAGCCCACGTCCACGAGCCCGACCAGCAACGCCCGCTTGTTGGCGAAGTACTGGTACACGATCGGGGCCGTGTAGCCGACACGATCCGCGACCGACCGCACGGTCACGCTGTCGAACCCGGCCGACTCGTCCGCGAGCGCACGGGCCGCCGACAGTAGTTCGGCCCGCAGCTGGTCCCGCGCCTCGGCACGTTCACCGACGCTGCCCTTGATCCGCTTGCCCTCCCGCGGCACGAGCCCTCCTCGCTTTTCTAACAACGGTAGACATTAGGCCACGAAGGGCACTACGGTCGAATTCTAACGTTGATAGAAAAGGAGATCCCCTCATGCGTGTTATGGTGACCGGCCTGTCCGGGACGATCGGTGGCGCGGTGGCGAGTGCGCTGGTCCGGCGTGGCCACACAGTGGTAGGCACGGTGAAGGCCAAGGGTCGGCCCGCGCCGGAGGGCGTGGAGCCCCTGGTCGCCGACCTGTTCACGGCCGGCGCGCTGGCTGGGGTGGCGAAGGACGTCGATGCGGCCGTGCACGCCGCCTCCAGCAACGACGAGCGGTCCGGCGAGATGGACTACGCGGTGGTGAACTCCTTCCTCGAGGCGTTCGCCGGCACGGGCAAGCCGTTCGTCTACACCAGTGGCCTGTGGGTGCACGGCAACACCGGTGACACCGCAGCCACCGAGGAGTCGCCGTTCGTGCCGCCGATGGTCGTGTCGTGGCGCCCCGCCGTGGAGAAGATGCTGGTCGACGCGAAAGACGTGCACACGATCCGGATCCGCCCTGGCATGGTGTACGGCGGCGGCCGCGGCTACATCCCGATGGTGCTAAGCCCACAGCACGACGGCAACGGCGGCAAGGTGGTCCGCCACTTCGGCGACGGCTCGAACCGCTGGTCAGTTGTCCACGCCGACGACCTGGGCGATCTGTATGCCCTGGCCGTCGAGAAGGCTCGGGCTGGCTCGTCGTACCTTGCCACCGTCGACGAGCCCGTTCGGGTGCGGGACGCCTCGAAGGTGGTGGCGGACAAGTTCGGCTTGACCGTACAGGACTGGGATCCAGCCGACGCGCAGCAGTACTGGAGCGTTATGGTCGAGGCGTTCCTGCTCGATCAGGTGGCGACCAGCGCCAAGGCGCGCACCGAACTCGGCTGGGCCCCGTCGCGGCCGACCCTGCTGGAGGAACTCGCAACCAGCTGACCCCCACCCCGCGACGACATGCTCCGGGGCGGCACAGTCGTGGGTGGCCCACCTGAAATCGACCCAGGTTTCCCCCCGCCAGATAGCGCTCCGCGGGGCGGTAAGGGTCCGCTTGCACAGGCGGAAGGTGTGTTCGATGTCGAAGCGCCGGACGTGGGCACGCCACAACAGGTCCGGGTCCAGCGGGGTAGCGGCGGGCCCGTGCCACCACAACCAGATGGTTCTGGGCGCGCGGGTCCGGCCGGGCAGAGCGGAGACCTGCAGGCGGATCACGGTGCCGGGCACGATGGGGCGAGGACCGCGCAAAGGACAGTCGTTCCGGTCAGTCTTCGGCCGGAAGGTGCGATGGCGTAGCGGCCCAGGCAGTTGAGATGGGCGGCGTTCACCACCAGGCCGAGGGCGGCGAGCTGGTCTTCCTGCCCTTCCCGCCACTGCCGTGCCGGACCTTACGGGCGAGCCGGTGCCGCGACTCCTGGACCGACAGCCGATGCCGAGCGTGCCGCCCACAGTCAGCGCGATCGGGCCCGTCACACATCGTCCCTCACCAGATCCCCGTACTTCGGTAAGGCGCTGCAACCCTCAACCAGCCACCTTGATCTCACTGCTGGTCGCGGCTATATCCGACCGAAACTTCGTCAGTGCTATCGGGACCGCTGTAACCGTCGCAGGGCATGGCTGTCGAGAAGATCGCAGAGCTGGCCTTCACCAGTGCAGACCAGGTTCGCGATGTGATCCACAACTTCACACGCCGACGGGTTCGGCGCGTTGTATCCCAAATCTACGGCGGGCGGCAGCCGAAGTTCGCCCTGCCCCAGCGGTGGGGATCAACCGCCGCATGACAAACTCGCACGAACCGTTTGGCCTCAACGACACGCCTGAACAAGAAGACGTTCGGCCGTAGAGCCGGAACCGCACGCGAAGGAGACATGCCGGATGCGTACTCATCGGCTCGGACGCAGTACGACAGAGGTCACCGAGCTGGGCTTCGGGGGCGGGCCGCTGGGCGGCCTGTTCGAACCGCTGGATGACGACACCGCGGCGCGGGCGCTGGCTGCCGCCTGGGAGGCGGGGATCCGCTACTTCGACACCTCTCCGCACTACGGCATCGGGCACTCCGAGCGCCGCATCGGCGAGTTGCTCCGCAGCAAGCCGCGGGCGGAGTTCACGCTGTCGACGAAGGTCGGCCGGCTGCTGGTCCCGCAGGACCCGAAGGGCCGGTTGGACGAGAGCTTCGCCGTACCGGCGACGCACCGCCGGGTGTGGGACTTCTCTCGCGACGGTATCCTGCGCAGCGTCGAGGACTCGCTGACCCGCATGGGCGTCGACCGGATCGACGTGCTGTATCTGCACGATGCCGAGGAGCACTTCGAGGCCGCCCTGCGGGACGGGTACCCAGCTCTGGCCGAGTTGCGCGCCCAGGGCATGGTCGGCGCCGTCGGCGCGGGCATGTACCACCCCGGCAAGCTGACCCGCCTGGTACAGGAGACCGACGCGGATGTGATCATGCTGTCAGGCCGCTATACGCTGCTGGACCACACCGCCCTGGACGAGCTGCTGCCCGCCTGCGCCGAACGCGGCGTGTCGGTTCTGGCCGCCTCCGTCTTCAACTCCGGTCTGCTGGCGACCCACCGGCCTGCCGAGGGAGCGCGCTTCGACTACGCGCCCGCCGACCCGCAGCTGCTGGAGCGGGTCAACCGGATCGCGGATGTCTGCGAGTCGCACGGAGTGACCGTGCCCCAGGCCGCCATGGCCTTCCCGTTGTGTCACCCCGCGGTCGCGGGCATCGTGGTCGGCATGCGCTCAGCGCAGGAGGTGCGGCTCAACACCGCCGCGTTCTCGGCCCCCGTACCGGTGCTGTTGTGGTCTGATCTGCGTGCCGAGGGCCTGCTGGACGAACGCGTTCCGGTGGACACGGTGCTGTGAGACGGGCGGCGCGTCGGAGGGGCCCGATACGGCTGCGTCTTGCCCGTGTCACCGCCGTCGACCCCGAGCGCCAGGTGTCGCCGTGGCCGACGGGCCGCGTACGGCTGGAGGGGCATGGAGCGGTGTGACCCGGGGCCCGAGCCGGCGCCCGCCGCCCGGCCCGAGCCGGAGCCGGACGAGGACGGGCTGATCGCGCGGTCGGCCCAGCTCACGCTGGTGGAGCGGCGGCTGGCCGAGGCGCGGCGGGCCGGGGCGGCGCCGTCCTCATCACGGGCGAGGCCGGGATCGGCAAGACCCGGCATCGATCAAGGTCATCGTCCACCTGCCGACGACGCTCGCCTCGCCTGACGCCGCGGAAGCCGCCGCACCGCCTCGATCACCGCCTGCCGGCTTCGCTTCCGCTGTACGCCGCCAGGAAAGCCCTGGTCCGCCATCGTCCAGATGACGCGCCGTCTCGCCCACAGCGAGCACCGGCTGATCGTCGGAGTACGCCGGGTCACTCACGACGTCGGGCGCTGCTTCTGGATCTTGCTGTGGCCGGCGTGGGCTCGTAGGGTCGTCTCAGGATGGTTGACGAAGGTGATCCGGAAGACGTCGTTGAGATCTTGCGTTCCTTCGAGCCGGGGCAGGTCCGCAGGGGCGTGGTGAGCTCCATCGAGCCGTTCGGCGTGTTCGTGGATCTGGGCGGTGCCGATGGCATGGTGAACATGGCCGAACTGTCCTGGCGACGCTTCGATGATCCGGCCGAGGTCGTGGAGGTCGGTCAGGAGATCGTGGTCATGGTCCTTGACGTCGATCTCGAGCGTGCACGCATGTCGTTGTCGTTGAAGGCGCTGCAGGACGACCCGCTGGTCGAGCTGGCGCGAACGCGGCTGGGCTCGGTGCTGCGGGCGCCGGTGACCAAGGTGATCCCGTTCGGGGTGTTCGTGGGGATCGGCGATGGGATCGAAGGGCTGGTCCACATCTCGGAGTTCCCCGACGGCGAGTTGCCCTCCGAGGGCCACGAATTGCCGGTCCGGATCGCGGACATCAACATGCGGCGTCACCGGGTCCGCCTTGAGCTCGCCTGATCGTCAGGCTGAGGCGCGGGGGCACGGGCTGTCCGGCGTACTCCCCCGTACGCGCAGATGAGTACGGAGGAGTGCGCGTAGAGCCTGTGTCAGCTCCGGGAGGCGGCGCGTAGGTCGGGGGCGTTCATGGCGGGATCTTCTCACTGCGCCGCTGACGCCGGCGGCCGCCGGCCCGTGCTCGACTCGGCTCTCCTGCCTGCCCCGCGCTTGACCGGCGCGGCAGGGTCAGCCGTGCTGTTTGACGGCGGTCAGCACGCGCATGCCGCGCGGGCCGATCTCGCTGCGTTCGACCGTCAGCCCGGCCGTGGCGCACTGCGCGGCGAGCCAGTCCGCGCCGATGCGCAGCTTGGGGTAGCTGCCGACCTGCTGGGTCCAGCCGTCCCCGGTACGGGTGTGCACCAGGTCGTGGACGAGCACGGTGTCGTCGTCCCGGTAGTCGAGGAAGCAGGTGAGCAGCCGGTCGGCGGTGCCGCGGACCAGGATGAACCGGTCGGAACCCGTTAGGGGCCGGGTGAGGTCGCGGTAGGTGATGACGAGCTTGCCGCCCACGGTCAGCGCCCGGGTGATGTCGCCGAGCAGCGCGGTCACGTCGTTCTTGGCGGGCAGGTGGGTGAGTGTGTCGCCCATGCAGACGACGGCCGCCACGCTGCCAGGTTGGGTGATCCGCGGAAGCGCGGCGCGCAGGTCGGCGTGGACGGGCCGGATCGCGGGGTTGCCCGCCGCGGCCGTGGCCAGCTCGTCGAGCAGCGTCGTGCTGGTGTCGACGGCCAGCACTCGGTCGAAGCCGAGCTGGGCCAGGGCCAGGCTCTGGTTGCCGGGCCCGCAGCCGAGGTCGACGGCGGTGGCGTCGGCGGTGGCGTCGGCGGTGGCCGGTGCGACGCCGAGACTGCGCAGCAGGTCGGCCTGTTCGTTGGCGAGGGCGGCCAGATCACCGCCGAGCATCCAGGTGTAGTGCTGGGCGAGCAGCCGGTCATAGTGGTCGGCGGAGGCAGACGCGGAGGCAGGCGCGGAGGCAGTCGCGGGGACAGGCTCGGGGGCAGGCTCGGGGGCAGGTGTGGAGACGGGCATGGAGGTTCCTCGCAAAAGTAGGGAGTGTGGGTGCGGGATGAAGGAGAGGGGCGGCTGGGCGCTGGATCCCCGGCCTGCCGCAGGACGTGGACTTCTCCGGCGCTAGGTGACCGTCTGGTGGTCGGGATTCGTGTCCGCGCCGGACGGTCGTGCGGCGGCGGCGTCCCGGGGCGCCGCCAGGTAGGACAGCAGCAGCCCGGCGGCGCTGAGCACGGCGCCGGCCAGGCCCGTCCAGCGCAGTCCGGCGACGGTGACGACCCCGGCGCCGAGCACCGAGCCGACCGCGTGGGCCAGCAGGAACGCGGACACGTTGACCGTGACGGCCAAAGTGGGGGCGGCGCCGGCGTGCCGCAGGATCAGGGTTTGCAGCGGCGCCACAGTGGCCGTCGTCAGCAGGCCGAGCCCCAGCACGGCCGCCGCCGCCCACGGTCGGTGCACCACGGCCAGCGGCAGCATGGCCAGCAGCACGGTCAGGCACGCGAAGACCCCGCGCAGCGTCGCTCCGAGCGCGCGATCGGCGAGTCGCCCGGTGACCAGGTTGCCCAGCAGGCTGCCCACGCCGTAGGCCACCAGCAGCAGCGACACCGTGGACGGCGCGAACCCGCTCACCTCGGTCAGCATGGGCGCCACGTAGGTGAACACCACGCCCACCCCGGCGAAACCCACGGCCGTGGTCGCGATGGCCAGCAGTACCGGCCGCCGGGTCAGCACCGCGATCTCGGCCGCGACCCCGGCGGGCTGGGCGGGGGTGCGCGGCATCGTGAGAGCCAGCAACGCCAGGCAGGCCAGCCCGAGCGCGGCCAGCGCGGCGAACGGCAGGCGCCAGCTCATGTCCTGGCCGAGCGCCGCGCCGAGCGGCACCCCGAGCAGGTTGGCCACGGTCAGCCCGGAGGTCACGGCGGCGATCGCGGTGCCGGCCCGGCCGGCGGAGACCACCGTGGTGGCCACGATCAGCGTCGCCGCGAAGAACGTGGCGTGTCCGATGGAGGAGATGACCCGCCCGGCCAGGAGCACCGGGTAGGACGGTGCCAGCGCGCTGATTGCGCATCCCGCGACGAAGATCGCCATCAACGCGAGCATGAGTCCCTTGCGCGGCAGACGCGCGGTCCCCATGGCGACCAGGGGGCCGGCGATCACCGCGCCGAGCGCGTACGCCGTCACCGCCTGTCCGGCCACCGGTACGGAGACCCGCAGGTCCGCGCCGATCTGCGGCAGGAGTCCCGCGACCAGGAACTCGGCGGTGCCGACGACGAAGACGCTGAGACACAGGCAAGCCAGAGTGAGAACTGTCCGTTTCATCGCAGGAAGGCTAAGCTCTGACATCCATGTCAGAGTCAAATCGGAGGCGTGATGCGCATCGGTGAACTGTCACGTCGTACGGGGGTCCACGAGCGGCTGCTGCGCTACTACGAGCAGCAGGGACTCCTCTATCCGGAACGGGCGCCCAGCGGCTACCGCTCCTACCAGGAGTCGGACGTGGAGACCGTCCGGCGCATCCGCCGCCTGCTGTCGGCCGGGCTCAACACCGAGACCATCGCCACGGTGCTGCCCTGCGTGCGGGTCAAGGCGGGGAATCTCGTGCCCGTCTGCCCTGAGGTGATCGACGATCTGCGCGCCCATCGTGAGCGCCTCACGCAGGCGATCGAGGAGCTGCTCGCCTCACGCGATCTCCTGGACGCCGTCCTTGAGGCCGCGCCGCTGGAGCTCACCAGGTGAGCTGCCGGCCCCGCGCCGGTTCCGCCCCGGCCATTTGCCGGGCGTGCGACGGCCTCCCGGCAGGTGGCGGCCGGCTCAGGCGTCGGTTCAGGCGTCGGCTCAGGCGTCGGCGAGGGTCCGGGCCGAGGCCTGGAGGATGTCGCCCAGAGCCGTACGGGCCTGGGCGAGGTCGGCTATGCGGGAGTCCAGCTCGGCGTACTGGGCCTTGAGGTGGTCGAGAACGCAGGCCTGGAGCTGGATGCCGTGGCCGGCGAAACAGGGCATGAGCTCACGGATGACCTTGGTGGGGAGCCCGGCGGCGAGCAGGGCGCGAATGCGCTCGACGGTGGCGGGGGCCTCGGGCCCGTAGTGGCGGTGGCCGCCTTCGCTGCGGTGTGAGGTGAGCAGCCCCTGGTCCTCGTAGTAGCGGAGGAGGCGTACGGCCACGCCGGTCTCGCGGGACAGCTCTCCGATCTTCATGTGACACACCTCACAGCGCTCCGGCTTGAATCTCACATCCGTGTCATATTTTAGCGTTGGTCACATGACGACGACATCGACCGCGCAAACGCCCGTTTCGCTCTACGGATTCCTGACCCCCAAGCCCGGACACGCCGATGAGCTCAGGAAGCTCCTGCTGGACCTCGTCGAGCCGTCCCGCGGGCATGAGGGCAGCCTCCAGTACCACCTCCACGAGCAGGAGGACGGCCGGTTCTTCCTCTACGAGGTCTGGCGCTCGCAGGAGGACCTCGACCGGCACAACGCGACCCCCTTGCTGCGCACCTTCATGAACGCCCTGCCCGAGCACCTCGAAGGAGCCCCGGAGGCCTACTTCGGCGCGATGAGGAGCCCCTATCCGGCCACCGCGGCCTGATCGCACGCCCGGTTCCGGCCGGCGAACCCCTGGTGAAGAATCTGCTGACGGTCAGGCGTAGGGCGCGGGCGGCCACGGTGAGCACGAGGCCACCGTGCCGCATCGTGCCGCATCGTGCCGCACCGCGCCGCGCCGCGCCGTCCGCCTCGAAGCCGTTCAGGACGCCGAGGAGAGACGTCGAGAAGAAGGGAGTGCCGCAGGTGGAGCTGCGTGACATCGAGATCTTCCTGACGCTGGCCGAGGAGCTGCACTTCGGCCGCACCGCCCAGCGGCTGCACGTGACCCAGGCCCGCGTCAGCCAGACGATCAAGAAGCAGGAGCGCCGGATCGGCGCCGCCCTGTTCGACCGCGACAACCGTAACGTGGCCCTGACGCCGATCGGCCGGCAGCTCTACGAAGACCTCCGGCCCATGTACCGGGGGCTGCGCGAGGGCATCGAGCGCGCCGTCCGGGCCGCGCAGGGCACGACCGGGGTGCTGCGGCTGGGCATGGTCGGGCACAACCCGCAGGACCTGCGGCCCCTCTTCGACGCCTTCAGGGCCCGGCACCCCGGGTGCGACCTGCAG
>NZ_JOAG01000075.1 GCF_000725485.1 Nonomuraea candida
TCGTGGCGGGTGGCGGCCAGCAGGTGGACCGTGGTGCCGTCGGCGGTGCGGCTGCCACGCAGCGTCTTACCGTCCACGGCCAGGCCGGACAGCGGATGCCCTCAAACCGCCCGGTCTCACCGAGCCCGCGTGCGTCTCACCAGCCCAGACGCATCGGCCCTAACCGAGGAGCAGCTCCTCTTTGAGGTGAGCGAATAAAACTGGAATCTCTACAGTCGGGCATATGCAGGTAACGCTACATGCATCGCGAACGATGGATTGTGAGACACTCGCGAATTTCACCAATAGCAGATCGGCCACTACCTGGGAACAAGGGTCCCTCGGTCCCGGCTTCTCCGGCATAGCTGACGCTACGCAGCCCAATCCATCCCAATATCGGTTACCTCGACCCGCTGCACTCGTGGGTCGCCCTGAAGCCTCCGGATGACTTCTGGTGATGCCGTTACAACGAATCCATGCACGAGCGGGTTCATGGAACTGCTCCTAAGGGAGTCCAGGCTGAGACCGAAGGCGGCCAATGCATCGGTATCGTCACCGTTAAGCGATGCCACCCATTGTTGAAACTGGTTGACACGCAGGTGACCGGCGGAGCCGCAATCAAATCCCATTGTGCCACACGGGCCACCAGACCAGGTTAGCAGCTTTGTTCCTCTACCGCCTACTGGACCAAGAACCACAGCACTGATCCGGCTGTCCCACATCTCCCATGCCTCGTCGAGGACCTCCTCGCTCTGCGGTGTGCGCAATGCAACCACAGCTGTTATCACTAGCGGATCTTCCAGTTGCGCTAACAGCCTATTAAGATAGTTCGAGGTCCGCTTCGGGGGGCGCCTACTATCGCCGAGAGCAGCTATTGAGTCGGTAGTAAGCGTTTGTTCCAGACGAGGCCTCTCAATCGTTCCCGCCGAGGAGAGTCGTAAGGCGACGGTAAACCTGTGCCATTGAAATGAGTTTCTGAAGTAGGCAGACCGCGGACTAATTGGAATTTCTATGATGCCATCCCGTGGGTGGATATCAAAATTTGCGCTTTCCATATTAAAATAGTCGACAATGTAACCTGGGCTAGATATGCTGAAAGCATTTACGATCACCCTACGTGCATGCTCTTCAGTAACATACTTTCCCCACGGGCCGGACCCTCGAAAAGCCACGAACCCTCCCGCAGCAGCAACTAGAAGAATCACTACAGCCACGAGTCCCTTGCGTCGAAGTTTCGTATGCATGCAGCCTCTCTCGAATTATTCAGTCATCTGTCCAGCATCCCTCACTGCTTGGGAGCAAAGGTGTACCCAAGATTAGATGTGAGGGTGCCGGGCTGCAAGGCGGCTGGTTGGGGCCCTCATGGTTTAGAGCTCCAACCAGCCAAAGTCTGCTCAAGGTCTAGTTGAGCCCACCTGTCAGCGTGGGATCCGGGACGGTGCACCCCTTGTTGGCGAGCCGCATGTTGAATACGCCTTTCTCGCGGATCACCCTACAGCGGTAGGCATGTTCGGCAACCACCAGATACTTGGCGCTCTTGACCGTGAAGTCGAACTTCACTCGGCCGACCATTTTGTGCGCGAAACTATCGATGCTACAAGTATTCAGATGCTTCGCCGTGCAACGAATGTAGATCGCTGCTCCGTTTGCCTTATCGGCAACGATGTTGGGTTGCGTGTCTGCGAAGTTGTTCTCCGCTCTGTCGATGCATTGCTCACCCTGAACTTGGCCGTATGACAGGCCGACGTCGGCAGCCTGCTCACTTGTTCCGAGTGTCAGGCCGGCACTGATCTGGGTTGAATCGAGGCTATGCTCATAGCAAGCTCCGGCCCTCATCTCCATGGCCTTGGTCTTCTTGTCGTCGATTTCGTAGGACTTTTTCAAAGCCTTGAGGAGATTTTTCGTAAACGTCGGAAGAGGCTTCTTCGGATTCCATTCTGCGCTGTTGCCAGGGAAGATGTAGAGCCAATTCTCGAAACGCTGCGCAGACCATGACTTCAGCGGATCTTCAGCGGCATCAGGATCCCAGGGCTTCCACGTGGAGACGATGGAAGACTGGATGTACCAGTTCTTGCGCCCGAGGCTTTGAATGATCTCGCAGTAATTCTGCTGGTGAGTGATACTGCAGCGCTTGTTCGATTTTCCAGCGGAGGGCAGCCCAAGTGGCGACATGCCGCCCCCGACGGCGCCTCCTCCTTCGTTGTCGGCGCACACTCGGCGGACGGTGTTGCTTGCCAGCCGCTCTGGCCGAAAACCTTCAGGATCGACAAAACCAGCGCAGGCATCGATGCTGTCGGTGGAATCCCGGTAGTCCGGAAGCGGCATCTGAATGATGGTCATGTTGCCACACCTATCGAAGGCGTGTGCCTCGATAGTGGGCGCGCTGGGCTCAATCTGACCCAGGACACCAACACCTGAGGTGCTCGGCGCTTTGGTACTGGGTCCACCGGTATCATTGGTGGTCCACGTGCGCTTCACTTCCGCCACCACGTGCATAGTTCCGTTGAGTCCAGGCTTCACAACGGCGTCGCTCAGCGTGACAGTTGAATCGCTCCTGCTCTTGCCCGCCCGTGCGAGCTCTTCTCGCTGCTCCACAAGCGCGGTGTTCAGGAGTGACAGCTTAGCGGTGTTCGGCGCGCTTGCGGTCACCCCAGGGGCCTCCCAGATGGTCGCGGCACGCCCCTCTACGACCGCATCCTGCGCCTGGTAATAGGCCTTGACTCGATCGATGTACGCCTGTGCTCCAGACTCGGATGCAGTCCTGGTCTGCGGTTGCTCGCCGTCAAGGAACGGGATGCACGGAGTGGCCGCATCCTTGACTGGCGGCGGCGGCACGGCCTTGGGCGCAACGGGTGTTGCTTCCCAGTCGCTCTGGCCGAAAGCGGTCTTGGCGCGCACCTTGAGCGTGTGCGCCTCACCATTCGTCAGACCGGTGATCGCCGCATATGGGACGGTCACACTCATGGTTTTGACCACCGTGCCGGTGCTATTAGCCACCTCCACGTCGTAACCGTCCAACATCGCCAGGCTGCCGTTGTTTATCGGCAAGCCCCAGCTGGCGATGGCACTTGCGTCCCCGGCCTGGGCGACGAGGTTGAGCACTTTGCTCGGCGGACCAGCCGGAAGGTACGTGAGTACCAATGACGGTTGCTCGGCCGCCTCACCGAAAGTGATCACTTCGTCCGTGCTGGAGGTGAGCAACAGCCAACGGAAAGCATCGTCGGCGATGTCGGCCTTGGGAGCAGTGATCGGTAGCGTAAAGTCGCCGCCTGCGTCGGTATCCCGACCCAGATCAGTGCCCATAGTCTCGTTGGTGATAGGCCTCTTCAACGGCGTGGCGGTGATTATCGCGTCCCCTGGACACGATCCGGTTGCACACGTTGGAGCGCCAAGGTTGAGGACACCTTCGTTTATCGCTGCTCCATCCGGGAGTTCAGCGAGCTTGAACCCAATGACGGCGGCGGTCTTAGCGGTGCCGGTGCCACCGATCCGTATCACCGTGTCGTCGGCCACCGGGCATGGCTGACCGTCGCAGGCAGTCGGGTCGGTCTTGGCGGTCTTGATGACGAAGCTGTCTTTGCCCAACGTCAGATGCCGGACGTCCTCCACTGGGGGCGGCGGGGGTGTGCCGGGGGTGGTGAAGGAGACCGGGGCGGTCTTGGGGGTGCAGACCTCCTCGATCAGGGGAGTGGTGGGTGTGGTTGGCGTGGGAGTCGGGGTGGGAGTAGGCGTTGGCGTCGGGGTGGCTCCCACCGCAGTTTGCATGTCTGCCTGGATTTCGGCGGCGGTCTGCGCGCGGTTGTAGATGCGCAGTTCGTCGATCGCGCCGCTGAAGTATTCGCCCCAGTTGGTGTTGGCGCCGATCTGCAGGGCGCCTCCGGAGTCTTCCAGGGTTCCGATCGGCTTCTGCGCGACCTGCTGTCCGTTCACGTACAGGCGGGCGGTGGTGCCGTCGTGGGTGACCGCCAGGTGCGACCAGGTGCCGGTCGAGAGGGCAGTAGTGCCGTCGACCTGCTGGTGTGCCCCTCCGGAGCGCAGCCAGCTGCTGGGTACGGCTCCGTTGGATGCGTACAAGCCATATCCGACGCCCGCAGTGTAATCCTTGAAGGCGACGCTGCGCCAACTGCCTAGGTTGGTGGGGTTGATCCACGCGGACATGGTCATCCCCTGGGGCAATGCCAGAGTGGCATTGTGCGGGACGGTGACCTTGCTGGACGTGCCGTTGAAGGACAGCGCCTGGCCGAACTTTCCGGTGGTCCAGGTGGTGTTCTGGGCAGTGCCGGCGTTGTTCTTGCCGGACGTGTCGCCGACGCTTGTCCCGCTACCTTCGTTCATGCCGTAGGCCGCCACGAGTCCCTGTGGAAGCGGCGTGGGAGTGGAGGTGGGCGTCGGTGTGGGTGTTGGTGTGGGGCTCGGCGTGGTTAGGCCGCCCTGGCCGACTACGCAGGCCACCATCTGCCACTTGTAGGTGGTGCCGGGCTGGACGGTGTTGGCGGGAATCTGGAAGGAGGCGCGTTCGCCGCCGTTGACGTTGCGTACTCCGAACGGGGCCGAACCGACCGGGGTTCCGGCGTTGTCGTACAGGTAGTACTTGGCGGTTACCGGGCCGCCGGAGGGCCGGTTGACCATACCGGACAGGATCGGCTGGGCCGGATCCGCCATACCGGTCTCAGTGTCGGTGGGCAGCGTCGCCGCGTCGGAGGTGATGCGGTAGGCCGGGCTCTCGTTGCAGGACGGCGGTGTTACGCCGGTACGGCAGGCCTTGACCACGAACTTGAAGCTGGCCGGGTTGTCCAGGGAGAAGATCCTCTCCGGGGTCTGGCCGGCGGGCACGTTGTTGTTGGTGGTGGTGCCCGGAGCGGTGACCATCGTGCGCAGGTCCGCGGCCGACAATACGCGCTGATAGACGTGGACGTCGTCGATGGCACCGGTAAAAGGCGTGCGGATGCCGGCGATCTGTCCCTTGCCGAACTGGAAGGGGCCGCGCGCGTTCCACTTCACGGTGTGGTCGCGTTCGTCGGACAACTCTCCGTCGACGAATAGGCGGATCTTGTGGGCGGACTGGTCGTACTGGACGGCCAGATGGGTCCACAGGCCGACCCTGGCGATATTCTTGGATGCTGCCCACAGCTCGCGGATGGTAGTGGGGTCGTCCTGAGTGACCAGGTCGAAGGCCCACCGCTGATCCATCCCCGAGTAGCCGGAGGCACTGAACGCCAGGGTGAAGGCAGGCTGGTTGATGCCTTTCTGGGCGAAGACCACCTGGTCTTTCGTGCTGTCATCGAGGCGGACCCAAGCCGTCACCGTGTAGCTCTGATCGGTGTTGAGCACGGGACCAGAGGTCGAACCGGACGCTCCATTGAGCTTGAGGGCTTGACTGACCTGCCCGGGCACCCGGCTGTAGTCGCCCGACAGCGTGATGGGCAGATTGTTGCCGGAAGCGTCCGCCGCAGTGGCACCGGAGGTTTCATCCAGTTTCCAGTGGGCCGCCTCACCAGTGGGAAGCTGTGCGGGTGGGGGAGCCATGGTGGAGTCGTTGACGCTGACCGTGTAATCCAGCGGGGTGGCTTCCGGCACCCTGGACTTGTAGGTGACCTTGACGGCGGTGGAACGAGCGATGGCGTCGTTGCCGTTCAGCGAGTCGATCGACTCGGCCGACACGGTCGGAATCTCCGGCGGCAGCACCCAATCCACGCTCAGCCTGGGCACGTTCTGGCCCCACAGTTGCGCCCAGAAGTAGAAGGATTCCGAGGGAGCGTTCAGCGGGAGTGCGGATTCTTCGGTCAGCTGGAGCATCAGACCGTGGTTGGCTGCACCGCCCGCCCATGCCTGAGTCATCGCGGTCAGATCCCAGCTCCACACCGAGCCGTTGCCGCGCGGCAAATCGCAAGCGCTGATAGAGGTGCGTCCCTCTGCGGTGGTAGACGGCTGCCTGCTCCAGAACGTCTGATCAGCCACCCACGCGCTGGTGATACGGTTGGCAAAGATCGACTGCCAGCTGGCCTGGCAGGCGCTGGCGGCCTCGCGGAGCGTTAGCTGCATGGTGGCCCTGACCACCTGGCGTCCGGAGATCGGACTGGTGTCGAAGGCCATCAACGCCCGCCGCGAACGTGGATTAGGCGTGCACACTTGGTTCGGCCAGGTTCCCGTGCACGTCTGGTAGTTCTCCCGTCCCACCATGCCAGGGGCGATCTGTGAGTTGGGCGACATGATGCCCACTTCCTGGGTGATGCCCAAGGTGGTGGTGGGATCGACGGTCACCGGGTACTGGGTGGCCGGGTCGGCCAGCCACGCCGCATCCGGCTTGAGCACCAGGACGCTCTGCCCGTCCCTGGTCTCCACGCTGGTCTTGACCTTGGCCTCACGGCCCGGCCGGTTGTCGGTGGTGTTGTCCGCGGCAGCATCCCACATCCGAGGTGCCGGCGCCGACAGAGCGGTCTTGGCCTTGCTGTCCTTGAGGGCCAGTCCGCCTCCCTGGGTCATCGAGAGCGTCAAACCGGCGGCTTGCACGGGTAGACGGAACTCCACCGGCTTGGTCGGCCGCTCGCGCAGCACCACGTCATGCCGGAACCCTGTGGGCAGGGCCGTGACGATCAGATCGGCGCCCGGGCCCGCGGCGTCGACGTATCGAGCGGCATTTCCGGTGATTTCCGGGCGCGGCAGTGGCGTCTCCCAGAATAGGGCGACACGCTCTTTCTCGTCCCGCTTTAGTGAGACGAAGGGGCCATCGCCGCCGAGAGAGAAGCTCACGTCGGCCTTTGCCAGTTTCGGCTTCAGAACGCCGTCCTGCTCCACGAGGCTGGTATCGATCCAGCCCCAGGTACCGTTGGCCTGCTTGAGCTGCACCGGCCCGCCGTAGGACTGCGTGGTCAGATGCCCGTCAGGAAAGGCCCACACGCGGGAACTTTCGGTGAAGCCCACCTCTACCGGCACTGGCTGCCCGGACTGGCGCGCCTGATCAACCGCCGCCCGCAGCGGCGCGTCAGGATCCTCAGGTTTGGGGAAGGTCGTCATCGACGGAGGAGCAGGTGTTGCGCTTGGGGCCGGTTCCGGATCCGCTGATGCCACCGCGGTTCCTGCCACTAGCAGCGATGCTGCCACCGTGAGCATTGTGGCTGCAGAGAGACGACGGCGCGGTTTGCCCTTCCGGCTCGTCGTGCTGGCTAACTGGTTCACTGACATCCGATCCGCTGAGGGGTAAATAGCAAATAAGCTTTACCTCTCAGCAAAATCATTTCGCAATATGAGATGAATCACCATAAATTGACCATAAATAGAAGTAACAATCTGGCGCCCAGAACGATGGCTCCAGATGACCAGCCTCTCCTTGGGCGGGTCTTGCAGCATGTCGTTACGGTCGGGGATGTACTGCTCGTGCATCGCGACGTGGAGCAGCGTTCGCACATCGTCGGGGTCCAGCCCGTGCATTGCGCACTGCCGCTCCAGCAGTGAGTGCGGCGGCGCGCGGTGGATCTCGGCCGACGTCACGGGGGCGTACTTGTAGACGCACCAGAGCGGTTCGGCCCCGTCCACGTGCGGCGCAACCGGTATCCCGGTGTCGCGGCGCGGGGTGTGCGTGTATCTGTTGGCGCCGGAGGGGACCTCGAACGTGGCCTCCCTCGCGAACCGGTCGTCCCTCGTCAGTAGGCGGGTGTAGTTCGTGCCGGCGCCCGCCAGGATGAACCTGATCTCCGGGTATGTGGCGCCCGGCGGCGCGAACTCCAGCCGCCGCCCCGTGGCGGCGATACGGATGAACGCGCCCATGATGGTCTTGCCGTCGATGGCGGTGGCGGTCAGCTTGGCCGCGTTCCACCGAGCCCGCGGCGGCTTGTCGAGCGTGACCGCGTTGACCTTCAGGTGCGGGGTCTCGGTCGCGAGTGCTTGGATCAGGCCGCCGGTGATGGTGTTAGCGATCACGGCATGGGCCGCGTTGTCCGTGCCGTCGATGATGTTCGTCACGTCACTGTGGTGACCGTCTCGTCGGGCCAGTAAACGGAGGGCATCTCGACGACCATGGTGAGGCGGGCGCGGCGGCGCCGACCGCACCTCCGGCTCCGACACGACGACGATGGTCATGTCAGCCACCCGGACGATGCCGCCTGCGGTGTAGCGCAGGTTCATGAACCGGTGCCGCACCCCCAGCAACGCGGAGAGGCTTCGTGGCTGGTCTCCGGCTGGGGAAGCCGCCGTTCCCGCCGCTGGAGGTGGCTCCGATCACGGTGAACACCAGGCTGAACGCGGTGAGCTCGTGGTCGAGGCCGACGATGGGCAGCTCCCCCGCCCGGCCGGGCACGGTGACGCGGCTCAGCCTGGGTCAGGCGGAGGGCATCAGGTCGCGGCGGCGCAGGAGCGCCAGCCCCGCCGCCGTCAGGGCGACGGCCACCGCGGTCAGCCCCAGCAGGGGCGCCACCGGTGAGGAGGCGCTGCCCAGCAGCAGCGCCGGCACGTGCACGAACGGCGACAGGCCGAGGACGGCCCCGGTGGCCAGCTTGAACTCCGCCAGCAGATCCACCACCAGGAAGAGGCCGAGCGCGGTCCAGCTCACGGCCGCCGCCAGCCGGGGCAGCAGGCCGGACAGCAGCGTCGCGATCCCGGCCACGGTCCAGACCGCGGGCAGGTAGGCCAGCGTGGCCACGGTGACGCGGGCCGGGTCGCCGTCGAAGGTGAGCCCCGCCGCCGCGCCCAGCACGGCCAGCAGCAGCACCGGGCTCACGGTGACGAACGCCAGGTGGCTCAGCGCCCAGCGCAGCCGGCCGACGGGGGTGGACAGCAGCAGCTCGGCCCGGCCCGCCGCCTCCTCGCCCCGGGCGCGCAGCGCCGCCACGAGCGCCGCGCCCGCGACGAGTTGGCTGAGCACGTACATCACGAATGTGAAGAACACGTCCGAGATGCCGGCTTCGGCGCCGCCGAGGGTCGCGGCCAGCTCACGGAACTGCGGCGTGTCGAGCTGGGTGTTCAGCCCGCGCGCCGCCACTCCCAGCACGGCGCCCAGCAGGCCGAACCCGATGGCGAAGCCCGCGAGCGAGCCGCGGTGCAGCCGCGCGGCCAGGCCGAACGCGCCCCGCAGCGTCCCGGTGGCGGGTCCGGGGCGGGCGGGCAGCAGCCCGCCGGCCACGTCCCGCCGCGCCGACAGCGCGAACGCGGCCCCCGCCAGGGCGGCGGCGAACACCGCGATCAGCCCCAGCACCCACCACTGGTCGCCGGCGTAGGGCCTGGTCAGCCGGACCCAGCCGAACGGCGTCAGCCACGCCGCCCAGCCCAGGCCGCCGGCGTCGGCCAGCGAGCGCAGCGCGAACAGCAGGCCGCCGGTGGCGACGGCGATGCCGCGCGCCGTGGCGGAGGAGGCGGTGAGCTGCCCGGTGACGGCGGCCACGGCCGCGAACGCCCATCCGCCCGCGGCGGTGGACAGCCCGAACAGCAGCGAGGAACCCGCGGGCAGACCGGCCGCGACCAGGGCGGGCACCGACAGCAGGCCGTGCAGCAGGTTGGCGGCCAGGACGACCGCGAGCGCGGCGGCCAGCGGGGCGTGCCGGCCGATGACCCCCGAGGCCAGCAGCTCGCGCCGGCCGGTCTCCTCCTCGGCACGGGTGTGCCGGACCACCAGCAGGATGCTGATCAGCCCGCCGATCAGCGCGAGCGAGGAGCCGAGCGTCCATGCGGTCAGGCCGCCCACGCTCGCGTCGTAGATGGGGCCGCGCATGGCCAGCTGCGCGGGATTGCCCGCCGAGGCCGCCGCGAAGGAGTCGCGGGCGGCCTGGTCGGGGTACAGGCCGGCGGTGGCGGAGGCGATGCTCGCCGGAAGCAGCGCGGTGATCGCGATCCACGCGGGCAGCAGCACGCGGTCCCTGCGCAGGATGAGCCGGATCAGGGTCCCCGTGCCGGTCATGGTGCCGGTCGTGAAGCCGCTCATGGGGCCGGTCGCGGGGCCGCTCATGGGGCCGGTCGCGGGGCCGCTCATGGGACCGGTCGCGGGGCCGGTCTCAGGGCCGGTCATCGGGCGGCTCCCTCGTAGTGGCGCAGGAACAGCTCCTCCAGGGTCGGCGGCTGCGTGGTGAGGGTGCGTACGCCCGCCCGCGCCAGCTCGGCGAGCACCGGGGTGAGCGCGTCGCCGTCCACCTGGCAGCGCAGCCGGGCGCCGTCCATGGTCAGGTCGTGCACGCCGGGCAGGACGGCCAGGCCGGGCGCCGGCCCGATCAGCTCGGCGGTGACGGAGGTGCGGGTGAGGTGGCGCAGGTCGGCCAGGCTGCCGGACTCGACGGTACGGCCGGCGCGGATGATGCTGACGCGGTCGCACAGCGTCTCCACCTCCGACAGGATGTGGCTGGACAGCAGCACGGTGCGGCCGTCGCGCTTCTCCTTCAGGACGCACTCGTTGAAGACCGCCTCCATGAGCGGGTCAAGGCCCGAGGTCGGCTCGTCCAGCACCAGCAGCTCGACGTCGGAGGCGAAGGCGGCCACCAGCGCCACCTTCTGCCGGTTGCCCTTGGAGTAGGTGCGGCACTTCTTGCGCGGGTCGAGCTCGAAGCGCTCCAGCAGCTCGGTGCGACGCGCGGGGTCCAGGCCGCCGCGGACCCTGCCCAGCAGGTCGATGACCTCGCCGCCGGTGAGCGAGGGCCACAGGGTGACGTCGCCGGGCACATAGGCGAGCCTGCGGTGCAGTTCGGTGGCGTCGCGCCAGGGGTCGCCGCCGAGTAACGCCATCCGGCCGCCGTCGGCGCGCATCTGCCCCAGCAGGATCCGGATCGTGGTGGTCTTGCCCGCGCCGTTGGGGCCGAGGAAGCCGTGCACCTCGCCCGTCTTGACGGTCAGGTCGAGCCCGTCCAGCGCCCTGGCCCGGCCGAAGGTCTTGACCAGGCCGTCGGCCTGCACCGCGGCGTTGTTCATTGCCGTCCCTCGTACTTCTCCAGGCCCGTCCGCGCCTGGTCGAACAGCTCGCGGCCGAGGAATTCCGGTCTGATCAGGTCGAGCTGGGCCTTGCCGACGCGCAACGCGCCCGGCGGGGCGTACAGGTCGGTGCCCAGCGCGCGGGAGACGTGCTCGTGCAGCACCGTGATGCCCAGCTTCATCGCCGTCAGCACGGTCGCGCGGGCGCGGTGATCGGCCTCGGCCCGCTCGTCGTCGGCGAGATGCGCCTCGGTCACGCTGACGAGTTCGTCGAACATCGCGGCGGCGGCGGGCGAGCCGTCCACGAGGGCCCGGCCCAGGTACTTCATCAGGGGCGGCGCGGTCCGGTGGACGTCCTCGACGAACTCGGCCTTGTCCAGGCCGCGGTCGGTGACGCCGGCGGTGACCTGCGCGCGCAGGTAACCCAGGACGTACTCGTCACACGCGTGCCTGAGCGCCTCCTTGGTGCCGAAGTGGTGCTGCACCAGGCCCGGGGAGACCTTGGCGGCCTCGGCGATCCCGCGGATGGTGGTGGCTTTGACCCCTCGCTCGGCGAACAGCGCCATCGCGGCGTCGCGGATGCGGGCGCGCGTCGTCAGGTCCTCTTCAGAAATTGGTCGCACGTCCAATAGTCTATACAAATGTATTGGCAGCCATGCAAGCGTTCAACGCCGGCCCGGGAGCTTCAGGCGTGCCGGCGGCGCCGGTGGTAGGCGTAGGCCAGGGCGAGCACGATCGGGCCCCACAGGTTCAGCGGGCTGACGCAGGCCGTGGCCAGGATCTCCCACCAGACGTTCGCGTAAGCGACCCGGTCGACGGCCCCGGCCCACTGGAGCACCGTCTGCACCGGCAGCATCGACAGGACCACACCCCCGGCCACCGCGGGAACGATCGCGGCCATCGGCCGCACGCGCCGGCCCCCGAGGAACGGGATCCAGCCCGGGACCACCTCTCCCCACCGGCGCACCAGGCCGATGCACAGCAAGGCCGCCAGCTCCGACAACACGCTGAGCCCGAACACGTACGGGATGGTGATCCACAACGGCGACACAGGCGCGTCGTCGAGCTGGCCCATCTCGAAGTGGAAGGCGAACGGCAATCTCCACAGGCACGAGGGCAGCAGCAGCCAGGGAAGCGCGTAGGCGGCGCGCAGCGCCCAGCGCGGGACGGGCCGTTCGGTGTCGCTGGTGGCCGGAGCCTTGTGCGGCAAGCTGATCGTCATCGTTCTACCTCCAGGACTGTCGTGGACAACGTGGACCCAGGCTGCGTCTCCAGGGCGGCGAAGACATCTGCCGATCGGCCGATTCGCCGGCGCGGGCCGCTGCCCTAGGGTGCCGTCATGAGATTCCTCGCCGGCGGTCCGGCGGCGGCCGGCGCGCTCGCGCTCACACTCGTCCTCCGGCCGCTCCCGAGCCCGCTCGTCGTCGTGCCCGCGCTGCTCACGGTCGCGGCCATGTCGCTCGTCTGGTGGCCGAGGGCACGCCCCCTCCTGGCGGCGATCACCGCGACCGCCGGTGTGGCCGGCGCGGCGGGCACGCTCGCCTGGCTGGCCGATCCGGGCATCCCCGGCGGCCCGTCGACCTACGTCCACACGATCGCCGTGCTCACGCTCATCACGCTGACCGTGCGCTGGTCCGCCGTGCGGCAGGCGGTGCCGGCGGTGGGGGTGGCGGCGGTCTCCGAGGCGCTGCTGGGGTTGCAGATCACCCAGCCGCCACCCTCGGGCCTCGACGCGGTCGCCCTCACCCTCTTCTGGTCCGTCGGCACGGCGGGCGCGGTCGGTCTCGGCGCCTATCTCCGCGCCCTCGACCGGCGCCGGGTCGAGGCGGTCAGGCAGGCGCGCCGCACCCAGCGCCTGCAACTGGCCCGCGACCTGCACGACTTCGTCGCCCACGACGTCAGCGCCATGGTCATCCAGGCCCAGGCGGCGCAGTTCCTGCTCGACCGCGATCCGGCCGAGGCCGCGGCGGCGCTGCGGGCGATCGAGGAGGACGGCACGCGGGCGCTGGCGTCGATGGACCGGACCGTGCGCATGCTGCGCGAGCTGGAGGGCGACAGCGCCTCCGCCGAGCCGCTGCCCGGGCTCGACGGCCTGCCCGAGCTGGTACGGCGATTCGCCGACGCGGGCTTCCCCGACACCGAGATGCGCGTCGAACCAGCCGGCCCGGTGCCCCGCGAGGTCGCGACCACGATCTACCGCATCGTCGTCGAGGCGCTCACCAACGTCAGGAAGCACGCGCCGGCCGGGTCGAGCGTCGCCGTCCGGGTGACCGACGAGACGGGGGCGGTCGTCGTGACCGTGACCGACCACGCGCGTGACCAGGCGCCGCCGCGCCTGCCGTCCGCCGAGCGCGCCGGCGTCGGCCTGGCCGGGCTGGCCGAGCGGGTGCGGGCGCTGGGCGGCGAGTTCACCTCCGGCCGCGCCGCCGGCGGCGGCTGGGTCGTCAAGGCGGTGTTCCCGTGACCATCCGGGTGCTGATCGCCGACGATCAGCCGGCCGTCCGGCGCGGCTTCCGCACGATCCTCGCCGCCCAGCCGGACCTGGAGGTGGTGGGCGAGGCGCCCGACGGCCTGGCGGCGCTCGGCCTCGCCCGCGAGCTGCGGCCGGACGTGGTCGTCGCCGACATCCGCATGCCACGCATGGACGGGCTCGAACTCACCCGGCGCCTGGCCGGCCCCGACACGGCGGCACCGATGCGGGTGATCGTCGTGACCACCTACGACCTCGACGAGTACGTGCACGCCGCGCTCCGCGCGGGAGCCTGCGGCTTCCTGCTCAAACACGCGGGGCCGGCGCTCCTCGTCGAGGGCATCAGAGCGGCGGCCGCGGGCGATGCGCTGATCAGCCCCTCGGTGACCGTACGCCTGCTGCGCCACCTCACGCCGTCACCCGCCCGCACGGGCGTACCGGGCGAGCAGCCGCTGAGCGACCGCGAGCTGGAGATCGTCAAGCTGGTCGCCGCAGGCAGGTCCAACCCCGAGATCGCCGCCGAGCTGTTCATCTCGGCCGGCACCGCCAAGACCCACGTGGCCAACGTCCAGCGCAAGCTCGGCGTGCGCAACCGCGTGGGCATCGCCGCCTGGGCCTGGGAACACGGCCACGCGTGAACCCGTCCGGCGGGCGGCCGCGATCCGGCGGCCCCAGCGGGTGGCGGCCGGCGCCCACCAGCCGACCGCGGCCATCGCCCAGCGAGTGGCGGCCAGCCACCGGCCGACCGCGGCCATCGCCCAGCGGGTGGCGGCCGGCGCCCACCGGCCGACCGTGGCCATCGTCTATCGGGTGGCGGCCAGCCACCGGCTGACCGCGGCCATCGCCGTCCCCTCGCTGTCGGCGTCGATACGGGCCGCGAGGTCGGCGATCGTGACCCGGCGCAGGGCGTCCGCCCAGGCGTCCTCGGCGGCGGCCATGGCGCGGGCGATCGCGCACGGCCGCTCACACCGCTCGGCCGGGACGGCGAGCGGGCCTCGCTGCCGGATCTCGGTGCACCGGTAGGCGGGCCCGTCGCCGTCGATGGCCCGCACCACCTCCAGCGCCGAGATCTGGGCGGCGGGCCGGGTCAGCTCGTATCCGCCCACCTGCCCGGCCCTGGACCGCACGATGCCGGCCCGCGAGAGCGCCTGAAGGTGCTTGGCCAGGTAGGCGGGAGGGGTGCCGTGCAGTTCGGCGAGCCTGGCCGCGGGGACGGGCTCGCGGCTCTGGCTGAGGGTGACGCAACTGTGCAGTGCCCACTCCACCCCGTTGGACAGCTTCATAATCACCAGCCTATCCAACTCGGACATCTTTTGTCCGAGACGTGATAGAACTCGGATAAAGACTGTCCGAGATCATTGGAGGGTACATGACATCGACCGCACCACCGTCGGCCAGGCAGACGCTCGGCCTGGCGGGACTGGCGATGTTCGTGGCAGCGGCCAACCTGCGACCGGCGATCGCCGCGGTCTCGCCGCTGGTGGACCGCATACGCGCCGACCTGGATCTGAGCGCGACCGGGGCGGCCCTGCTGACGACCGTTCCCACGCTGGCCATGGGGTTGTGCGCGCCGCTGGCCGCCGTGGCGGGCCGCCGGCTCGGGCTCCGTCGCGGAGTGCTGCTCGGCCTGATCGTCATCGCCGTGGCCACCGCCGCCCGCCTCGCCGGCGGACCCACCTGGCTGCAACTGAGCTGCGCGGCGGTCGCCGGGGCCGGGATCGCCATCGCCCAGACGCTGCTGCCCGCCGTCGTCAAGAGCCGCTTCGCCGGCCGGGCGGGCCTGGCCACCGGCGTCTACACCGCAGGGCTCGGCGCGGGCGGCGCCGTCGCGGCCGGAGTCAGCGCGCCCCTGGCCGGCTTCCTCGGCTCCTGGCCGGGGGCGCTGGCCTCCTGGTCGGTGCTCGCGCTGGCCGGGGCGGCAGCCTGGACGGCGTCCCGGCGCTCCCTGGCGCTCGACCGGACGGCCGCCCCCGCGGGCCCGCTCACCACGGGGCTGCCCTGGCGCAGCGGGGTGGCCTGGCGGGCGACCGCCCTGTCGGCGGCCAACTCCGCCCTGTACTACTGCGAACTGGCCTGGGTCGTGCCCCTGCTCCAGGAGAGCGGGCTCGGCGCCGGGGCCGGGATGCTGCTCACCGTGATGATCGGCATCCAGGTGGTGGCGATGCTGGCCGTACCGGCCGTGCTCGGTGAACGGCGCGACCCGCGCGCAGGGCTCACGCTGACGGCGGCGCTGACCGCGCTCGGCTTCGCCGGCCTGGCCCTCGCGCCCGCCACGGCGACGTGGCTGTGGATCCTCGCCCTGGGCATCGGACACGGCGGCCTGTTCACCCTGGTGCTGACCGTGCCGGTGGCGGTCAGCCGCGACGCCGCCGAGGCGGGCAGGATCAGCGCCATGGCCTTCTTCGTCGGGTACGGCTGCGCCGCACTGGCCCCCATGCTCGTGGGCGTCCTGCGCGACGCCACGGCCGGTTTCCGCCTCGCCTTCATCCTCCTGGCCACCGTGGCCGCGCTGACCATCGTGCCCATCGCCCGGCTCCGGAAGGGAGCGTCGCGTCCATGACCCGGCTCGACCCCGCCGAGATCATCGCCCTGTACCGCCGCTGCTACGCCGACCCGCCGTGGTCGGAGACCCCGGAGCAACTCGACGCCTACCCCGATCGCCTGGCGAAAGCCCTGGAGCGTCCCTCCTTCAGCGCGTGGGTCGAACGCGACCGGGAAGGACGGCTGATCGGGATCTGCTACGGCTGGCCGACCCCCGCCGACCTGTCGGGCAGCCGGATCTATGACCTGCTCAAGAGCTCCTTCGGCGCATCCGCCGTCTCCCAGCTGATCGCGGGCTCCTTCGAGGTCGTCGAACTGTTCGTCCACCCCGGGGCCCGTGGGAGGGGAATCGCCTCCGCGCTGCTCGCCCAGGCCGTCGCCGGCCGGCCCAGAGCATGGCTGATCACCTCTCCCCAGGCACCCGCCGCGCGGCTGTACCAACGCCTGGGCTGGCGGGAGGCCGGCCCGCTCCCGGGTGACCCTCCGCTCGCGCTGTTCACGTTCGACGGCCGCCGGTGCCGGAGGTGAACGGGCCACGACCGTCCGTGCCACCAGGGCCGTCACCACCGGCCGTGGCCGCCCAGGTAGCGGCGAGCCGTACCCGGGGCAGGGCCAGGCCCAGCGCGCCGAAGGCGAGCAGCCCGATCGCGCCGAACACGCCGCCGAGCAGCGGGTCGGGCAGCCGTCCCGCCTCGGAGACGACGAGGTAGAGGGTGGGGACGGCGGCGTTCAGCGCGCCGTGCCCGATGACGGCCGGCCAGACGCTGCCGGTGCGCAGCCGCAGCCAGCCGAGCACCGCGCCGGCCGCCACGCAGAAGAGCGTGAACGGCAGCACCGCCCAGGGCCCGAGCCCCGGGTAGTTCCAGCCGAGCAGGGTCAGGGGCGCGTGCCACAGGCCCCAGACGAGGCCGGAGGCCACGATGGCGCGGCCGTACCCGAGCGGGAGCAGGCGGGGCAGCAGGAAGCCGCGCCACCCCCACTCCTCGCCGAACGCCGTCACCGACGCGAACAGCGTCGACACCACGATCCCGCTCAGGACGCCGGCGACGGCCGTGGCGTGCGTGCCCTGCGGGAACGCCTGCCGGTAGCCGGAGAGCCCGGGCAGATCGGTGGGGAAGACCCCGGACAGCGCGCTGACCGCGATCACCGCGGCGATCAGCGCGGGGATGCCCGCCCAGGTGGCGGCGGCGTACCCGAGGGTCCGGCCCGGACGCTCGCCGAGGGTCAGGCCGGTCAGGCGCGGCCACCGCCGCGCGGCCGGGTCCTTGCGCAGCGCCGTCGCCAGCCACACCGCCAGCACGCCCAGCGCCGGTGAGAGCTGCAGCCCGGCGAGGGACAGCGGAAGCGCGGCGCTTCGCAGCCCCTGGCTCCACAGCGGGATCGCCGCCAGCCAGGCGCCGCCGAAGGCCACCGCCAGGAAGATGATGAGATCGGCTCTGTTCCTCATAACCGCAAGGGTGCGGGCCGCCCGCTCCGGCGGCCAGTGAGAAATTCACGAGGTTCCGGAGTGCGGCGTGAAGGCGCGGAAGACCCGCGTCGCTCGCCGTCTCCGTGACCTGCCGCCGCCCGGCGCCGGCAAGGTGACCGGGGCACCACGATCCGCGGCATGGCGGCGCGGGGTTCGCGTCAGGCGCGCGGGCCGAGGAACAGCCCGCCGCTGGCGTCGATGACCTGGCCGGTGATCCAGCGAGCGGCGTCGGAGGCGAGGAAGGCGACCACGTCGGCGACGTCGTCGGCGCTGCCGAGGCGGTCGAGCGCGGTCGAGGCGGCGATGAAGTCGGCCAGGCCGGGCGCCTCGAACACGGCGGCGTTGGCGCGGGTGCGGGTGGCACCGGGGGCGACCGCGTTCACGGTGATGCCCCGGACGCCGAGCTCGTTGGCCAGGGTCCGGCTCATCGTCTCGATCGCGCCCTTGGTCATGGCGAAGGAGGTCTGGGCGGGGTTGGCCATGCGGGTGGCGACGGAGGAGATGGTGATGATGCGGCCGCCGTCGCGCAGCAGGGGCAGGGCGCGCTGGATGATGAAGTACGGGGCACGCACGTTCACCGCGAACAGATGGTCGAATTCGGCGGGGGTGGTGGCGGCGAGCGGGCCGGCGGGCTGCGCGGCCGCGTTGTTGACGACGATGTCGAGGGGCTGTCCGGGCAGGCCGGCGTCGATGGCGGTGAAGAGCCGGTCGACGTCGCCGTCGGCGCCCAGTTCGGCCCGGACGGCCAGGGCGGTGCCGCCGGCGCGCCGGATGGCGTCGACGGTGGCGGTGGCGCCGGTCCGGTCGGTGCCGTAGTGCACGATCACCGTCGCTCCGGCGGCGGCCAGGCGGGTGGCGATCGCCTGGCCGATGCCGCGGGAGGCGCCGGTCACGAGGGCGGTCTTGCCGGTGAGCTGGTTCATGGGCACCGTTCCTTGATCTGTTAGTCGCTACCTATCTGGTAGTGACTATCACGGTGGTAGTGTCTATCACATGGCCGAGCGGCACTCAACCCTGCGGGCACAACGACGGGCCCAGACCCAGCGCACCATCCAGGCGCACGCGATACGCCTGTTCACCGCACGCGGATACGACGCCACCACCATGAACGAGATCGCCGA
The DNA here is from genome assembly GCF_000725485.1 of Nonomuraea candida. Lineage (GTDB taxonomy): Bacteria > Actinomycetota > Actinomycetes > Streptosporangiales > Streptosporangiaceae > Nonomuraea > Nonomuraea candida. The sequence goes on from NZ_JOAG01000075.1 coordinate 18,464, forward strand.
GGCCGCCGGCGTCTCCCCCATGACCCTCTACCGGCACTTCCCGACCAAGGAAGACCTCGTCCTGACCGACCGGCACGGCGAGCTCATCGCCGAGCACCTGGCCGCCTCCCCCGCCGAGGGGCCCCTGACCCACCGCATCGCCCGCGCGCTCATCGCCGCGGCGACCGCCCTGACCGGCGACGATGCGGCGGACGACCGGGAGTTCCTGCTCGTCCGCCTGCAGCTCATGATCGCCACCCCCGCGCTGCGGGCCAGGCACCTGGACAACCAGTACGCCCTCCAGCAGGCCATCACCAGCGCCCTGCACGACGACGCCGCCGATTCCGACGCGGCGGATCCCGACCCCGCCGATCCTGACGCGGACTTCCAGGCACAGGCGGCGGCCAGTGCCTGCCTGGCCGCCCTGCACACGGCCATGGTGCGCTGGGCCGAGGACGACGGCCGCAGCGACCTGCCCCACCTGATCGGCAGGGCCCTCGCCGCCGTCTTCGGCGACGAGGTCGTCGAACCCGCCCGATGAGCGGCCGGCCCCGGCCGTCCTCCCCGTACGCCCGCTAGTGGCTCGTCTCTGAACGTTGACCCGGTAATTGATCTCGGACGGTGAACCCGTCAGGCTGACTGCCTCTGCAACTCTTGGGAGGTGGTCGTGGCT
>NZ_JOAG01000076.1 GCF_000725485.1 Nonomuraea candida
GAACGAACGGGGAGCTATCTGGCCATACGCGGGGAGCCCGCTGGCCGTCAGTGGGGCATTATCTGGCCGCCTACGGGGAGCTTTTCACGGCCACCGTCACACAAGAAGTACGGCGCGACCTTCACCCTCTCGCATCCGCAGACCGTCGAGTACTGGGCGCAGTCCTACGGCTGAGCTGGCCACTGATCCGCCCCGCGTCCGGCGTCACTGTCCGGGCACGTGGCGTGTCCCTCCGCGTGCGTGCTGGTTCTCACCGGCGCGCCTGCGGCCCATCACCCAAGGCCGAGCCGAGGCCGACCGGCTGCCCATCTCCCCGCGCCGCATCCGAGCTGTTCCCGACGACATACCAGCCCAGAACCCGCTCCCGCAGACACTTACCGCTTAACCTGCAGAAACAGGATCACGCGAAGATCGATCCATACACCACATCCGTGGACGTGACCCCAAAGAGATCGTGCTGTCGAGGAGCCGGCTGACACGGGCCGGAGTGCCTGGTGTACCGGGGACGGTGCCGAGGATGTCGCGGCAGCCGATCAGATCCAGCCGGTGGAGTGCTGCGTGGACGGGTTGCGCCCGGCCCGCTCAGGTGACTGGAAGTTCCTGGCCGGACCGCGATCGACCTGCTCTATGAGGTGGTGGCCCCGCTCGATCAGGCTGTCTCGGCTCGGTGGCCTCACGAGGTGGCGGGGGACGCAGCGCGAGCGGATCGGCAGACGGCGACTGCCGCATGTCACAGCGGCAGGTGCTGTCTTGTCGTCAAGGGGCGACAGAAGGACAGCTCTGCCGGCTCCGGAGCTGAAGGGGCGGGGACACCGCAAAGGGCAGCCTGCTGAACAAGACGAGGTGTGGGCGACCGCGTCCGGCTGCACGAGCGGTCGCCTCGCCGCGTGGTTTCCGGCGCCGGCCAGACACGGGACAGGCAGAGGACGGATGACAGAAGAGACGGGCATGCGTGGGAAGAGGAACCTGGCCGAGATCGTCGGAGGCTGGCTTGCCGACTGGTCACGGTCCACCGGGATCACCGTTGAGACGTGGGCGTTGACCGGCGCCGACGTTCCGCCGCATGTCATGCGGGGGGTGTTGGAGGCAATACGTGAGGCGCTCGCCAACATTGAGCGCCACAGCGGCGCCCAGGTCGTGTCGATCGCGGTGACCTTGGGGCGCGGCGGATTGCGGATGACGGTCAGCGACGACGGCCGCGGGTTCGCCCCCGGACGGCCGGGAAGCGGCATCGTCCGGATGCGGGCGGCGTTCGCCGAGATCGGGGGTGCCCTCACGGTCCGCAGTGTTGAGGGTGCCGGCACCACCGTGACGGGAGTCGTGCCTTGGCTCCGGCCGAAGCCACCCGCAGCATAGACCGGATCTCATGCGCGCTTCGTGCAGACCTCTCAGTCGTGAGGCTTGGGCTCGGCGCGACACGCCGCCTGGCATCTGCGCGTACGTGCCGGCAGGTGAGAGCCGGTGAGTGAAAAGTGGCCGCCTCGGAAGGGCTGCGGCGCAGCTTGCGGAGGACCTTCCAGCTCTTCAGCCGGATGTTCGCGCGTTCGCCAGTGCCGCGCAGCCTGGCGGGGGCAGGGTTGGCGCCTGCTTTGGGGACTCGGGCTCGTCCTTGCTCGACGCAGCGGGAAGACCATGGCGGCCTGAGGGACGGTCACCCCGTGCGCCTCGCAGACATCCGCGGTCCGGTTGACCCGCTCCAGCAGCTGCGGTCGGCGGGCGCGTAACTGGGCCAGAGCCGGATACCCGTCCCGCAAGGCGGCCTCGAAGCTCGGCCCGCTGACCGAGGCCGGGGTCGTGCCGACGCTGGTCTACCTGAACGTGGAACGGACCGGCCCCGGACGGGTGCGCGCCAGGGTCACCGGCCGTGGGCTGGTCAGTACCCTCCGTCACCGACTGTCGATCACGACAAGGGCTGGAGCTTTTCGGGCGAGACTTGCAGTTGAATCACGCCGTCTTGAATCGACCGCGCCTGCCAGACGACCCAGTTCGGCCCGACCTCGCCGGCATCGATGGGCGCGAATGTCAGGTTGTAGCGCTGGGTGCTCCGCTGGGCACTCTCATCGGCGACGCATGGGGCTGGCAGACGGCCATCTGGTCCGTCGCCGCAGTCGCCGCCCTCGTCGCGGTCGTCATCGCCGTGCTGCTGCCGCCCATCAGACTCGATCAGGGCGCGAGCATGCGGCAACGCATCGCGCCGTTGACGGACCAGCGGGTCCTGCGGGTCCTGCGGGTCCTGATCGTCACACTGCTGGCGTTCATCGGCATCTTTCTTCCCTTCACGTACATGAGCGCGGTCTTCGCGCCGGCGATCGGCGGCGAGCCGGCCAGACTCGCGCTCCTGCTGCTGGTGTTCGGAGTCGCGGCCACGGCCGGCAACCTGACGGCCGGCTCGCTGAGCGATCGGTACGGCTCACGACACGTCGTCGTCGCCGCCACCGTGGGCGTAGCCGTGGTGTGCGTGATCATGCTCACGGTTCAGCAGGTCTTCATCCTCGTGGCGATCACACAAGCGCTCAGCGGCGTCGTGTCGTACTCGGTCATGGGACCTCAGCAGCATCGGATCATCGCCTGCGCGGCTGCTGAAAGCGCGTCGCTCGTGACCTCGCTGAACACCTCCGCCGCCTACCTCGGCAACTTCCTGGCCGGAAGCATCGGCGCGGTCGTCCTCACCACCACCGGCTCCGCGCCCCTCCTGCTGCCCATCGCCGCGGCCTTCGCCGCCTTCGCGGCGCTCCTCGCCTGGCAGCTACCGGGATCCGCCTCCAGTACGCGCCAGGAAGCCCTCCACAAGACCGGCGAGACGACCACCACACCGCCGCGGCGGGAACCTTCGACACGATGACCTGCAAGCGCACCTCGAACACGTTGCATGGGTCGTCGCGTGGTGAGCACGAGCGGACTGCGGTCCGGAGACCACCCTGCATGCCCGTAACGATGAGGGGATCGGACAGAGGAAGATGATAGTTATGACCATTCTGGTATCCGGCGAGGAGCCCTCGTCCGCGCGTCACTTCGAGCTCGCGTGATGCGCAGATTCCTCTTCCTCCTGGGCAGCGCTCGACAGGGCGGCAACGCCGAGACCTTGGCCAGACGCGCCGCCGATCAGCTCCCTGCGAGCGCCCGGCAACGCTGGCTCCATCTGGACGACCACCCGCTCCCGCCCTTCCGAGACATCCGCCACGTGGGCGGCGGCGCCTACCCGCCTCCGGAGGGCAACGAGAAGGTGCTCATCGAGGCAACCCTCGACGCCACTGACCTGGTGATCGTCTCTCCGCTCTACTGGTACAGCGTCTCCGCCACCACCAAGCTCTACCTGGACTACTGGTCGGGGTGGATGCGTGTGCCCGGGTACGACTTCAGGAAGCGGATGGGCGGGAAGACGATGTGGGCCGTGACCACGATCAGCGAGGAGGATCAGTCGGTTGTGGACCCACTCGTGGGGATGTTGCGGCGGTCGGGGGAGTACTTCGGCGGCCGGTGGGGCGGCGCCCTGGTCGGTTACGCCAACCGTCCGGGTGACATCCTGCGGGACGTGGACGCCTTGGAACGCGCGAAGACCTTCTTCACCTGACCATCCTCCGATCCCTTGCCTTTCGGACGCCCGGCTCTTGGAAACCACTCGCCGGTCGTGCGAGTCGCGCGGGCGACCTGCGGGACGGATTGACCGCGGGCGGAGCCGGCGCGTCTCGGGCTTGCGGTGCAGCTGTGCGCGCTGCCATGGCTCGGGTTCGTCCCAACGACCTTGAGGAGGCGCCGCAGGCGGCGCTGTTGCGGCTGTCCTCGCAACTGACGGTGTTCCGGGGCGCTGGAGTTCTACGCGGCCGGCCTCCGGAAACGCCCGCAGACCCGAAGTGATCAGTCGAAGCCGGTGATGCGGTACGCAACCTGCCGGTGGCGGCGATCAGTGTCCGTGTCCCGCTGCGGCTCGCAGGGCGGAGGCGAAGGTGCGCAGCGCCCTGCGAGCGGCCGGCTCGGACGCGCGGGATCTCAGGACGACGCCTGCAGTACTACTGGTGGGGCGCGGTGTTCCTGCTCGCCCTTCCGGCCGTGGCCCTGCTGCTGGTCACCGGCCCCTTCCTGGTTCCCGAAGCTCGCGCTTCGGCTTCCGGGCGACTGGACGCGATCAGTGTGCTCCTGTCGCTGCTGACTCCTCTGACGATCGGGTACGGCATCAAGGATCTCGCCGTGCGCGGCCTTGCCCTGCCGCCCGTCGGCGTTCTGGCCGCGGGCCTGCTGATCGGCACCGTCTTCGTACGCCGCCGGCGGCGGCTGGCCAACCCGCTCCTGGACCTGGGATTGTTCCGGATCCCCGCCTTCGCCGCCGTAGCCGTCACAGGCATGGTGCTGGTGGGGAATCGTGTTGTTCGGGACCAGCCTGCTCATCGCGCTCGCCCTGCTGCCCCTGACCCTGCGGCGCGCCACCCCGCCGCAACCACCGAGCCGGCCCGGACAGGCTGCCACGACGCCCACCCCGGCGCTCGACCGACCGGGGTCATCACGTTGGGACGTGCGGCTCGTCAAGGTGGCCCGGGCCGTAGTCCGGCAGGTCGGCCGGCTCATCCACGGCGTCGCCGCGCGCGCCACCTCGCGCGGCCTCGTCCAGAAGGTCCGGCAGAGGTGTGTCACGCCCGGCGGCTCAGGGCGCCGCCGAGGAACCGGATCGCGTCCCTGGTCCGGGTCTCCGCGGCGGGGCCGACGTGTCCGGCCCCCTCGACGAGGCGGAATTCGTGCGGGATGGCGAGCTCCTTGAGGACGTCGTGCAGGTAGGCCGCGCCGTCGTACAAGAAGTACTCGTCGGCCGCGCCGCAGTCCACCAGGATCGGCAGGGCGGCGCGGCGGATCCGCTCGGCGTTGGCGCGGGCCCTGCCGTACACGGAGTTGCGGGTGTAAGCGGCGGCGTCCCCGGTTCCGCGTCCCATGGCGCGGTGAAGCTCGCCCAGGACTGAGGGGATGTTCTTCTCGGGGACGTCATGCGGTGTCTCACCGGGGAAGACGGCGGGTGAGATGGCGGCGACGGCGGCGAAGCGCTCCGGGGCGCCGAAGGCCACGTTGAGCCCGCCGAATCCGCCCATGGACGCGCCTATGAGCGCCGTCGCGGTGAACGGGCCGTAGGTCTTCGCCAGGTGCTCGGGGAACTCGTCGGAGATCAACGTCTCCCAGGCCGCGCCGCCGGGCCAGTCGAGGTAGAAGCCGCCCGCCGTGGGCGTGCTGGGACACGCGATCACCGCGCGGGGGAACTCGCCCCGCTGGAGGAGATCGTCGTAGAAGGGCCGCGCGAGTTCCAGCGACTTCGACGACGACATCGCGCCGTGCAGGTGAAGGACGAGTGGGAGCCGTTCTTCCTCCTGCCGGTCGGCGGGAACGAGCACCTGGAACTCGACCTCCTGACCGACAGAGGCCGCGGCGAAGTGCTCTTTGACGATACGCATGTGAATGTCCTCGATCATGGGCCGCTCGTGGGCGGCAGTGGCCGGATAAGTTCCAGCATGGTAAATTTTCCATCATGGTAAAAGAAGGGCTCCGGGAGCGCAAGCGAGCAGAGACGCGGCAGCGCATCTCCGACTGCGCGACCCGCCTGTTCGAACGTGACGGCTTCGAGAACGTCACGCTGGCGCAGGTCGCGCAGGCGGCCGACGTCTCGGTGAAGACGGTGGTGAACTACTTCGGCGCGAAGGAGGACCTCTTCTTCGACGCCGAACCGGCAATCCTCGACGCCCTGGTCGACTCGCTCGGCAACCGCGGCCCGGCGTCACCGACGGCCGCCCTGCGCCCTCTCCTCATGGACGGCCCGCTGCTCACCGCCCCGTGTCCGTGGAGCGACCTTACGCCCGGCCTCTGGGAGGCGGGTCGCGTCTGGGCCCGGTGCGAGCAGGGCTCGCCCACCCTGCGCACACGCCGGGCGGCGATCCTCAAGTCATGGCTGCGGCCTCTCGCGCAGGCCAGCGGCTCGCTGCCGTGGGCCGCTCTGATGGTCGGCGCCCTGATCCTCCGCCACGACCTTCTCCACCAGGGGCTCCTCGACGGCTCCACCCCTGCCGAGGTCGAGCGCCGCTTCAAGCAGACCCTCGGCCACACCCTCGACGCCCTCGACCGCGCCTTTCCCTCCGCCTGACCTGTACGCGCTCGCCTATCGCCGGGCCTCGCCGTAGAGGGGATGCCCGCCGTTCGGAGGGCGATCAGGGCAGGGGGTGCGGCAAGGCAAGGGTCTCCGCCCGTTCCGGTGTGCCGGCCTTCGTGACGATGGCGTGTGCGCGCCGCCAGGCCGGCCGGGCCGCGCCCTCTCTTCCCGTCGCCTTGAACGCATGCCCCACAGTGATCAGCGTTCTGGCTCGCGCGAGCTGCTGCCCGGTTCGCCGGAACACCCGCAGCGCCTCCTCGCCGTGCTCCTCGCAGGAGACCAGATCGCCCAGACATCCCGCTCCGGGAGAAGACCCTGTGGCGGATGCTCTATGAAACGGCGGCCCGGGCCGCGGAGATCCTGGCGCTCAACGTCGAAGACCTCGACCTGGAGCACCGGCGTGCTCCTGTTCGGTCCAAGGGCGGCGCAATCGAGTGGGTGTACTGGGACACCGGCACCGCCCACCTGCTACCCCGGCTCCTCCGGCTCCCGGACGGCACCACGCGTACGCACGGCCCGCTGTTCCTGTCCGAACGCCGCCCGGTCCCGGCCCGCCGTCCTGCGGCCGCCGGCATCTGCCCGCACACCGGCCGCGCCCGCCTCGGCTACGACCGCGCCCGCCTCGGCTACGACCGCGCCCGCGTCCTGCTGGAGAAATACGCCGGCCTCGACCTGCACCACCTCCGCCACAGCGCCGCCACAGCGCCGCCACCCACCCACCTCGGCGAAGTCCCCCTGCAGCTCATCATGGGCAAGACCCGCCACAAGAACCTCCGCACCGCCCTGCGCTACGTCAAGCCTGGAGCAGAGGCCATCGCCGCCGTCACCGAGCGCCTTGCTCCACCCCGGCGCCGACACTGATCTCGGGCTGTTCCGAGGTGTTGCTTGGACGCCTCGTAGCGCCGTGATCCTTCGAACGCCAGATCCGGAACGGAATATCACGCCAGGCCGCTTCCGCCCGACCCGCTAACGCGATTTCCGTGCGTGTGCTGCTCAACCCCCGAACCCTGCTGCTGGGCCAAGCAGCGGTCGAAGATGCTCCTCCCGTTCGACAGCCGGCGTTGGGCCATCGGATATCTGATGCCGGTGATCGCGTGCGGTATTGGACGGTGCGGGAAGCGCGCGGTGACGATGTGATCTCGGCCCCTGGCGCGCCGCCGCCCGGGTCTTCTCGCGCCTTCCCCGATCCCTTGAGGAGTCGAACGCGCCTTGACACGCATCAGAGAAGCCTTACCAGGACTGTTCGCGCTCGCCACCGCCGGGTTCTTGACCATGCTCACCGAGACCATCCCCGCGGGCCTGCTGCCGGGCATCGCCGGCGGGCTCGCCGTCTCGCACGCGCAGGCCGGGCAACTGCTCACGGTCTATGCCCTGGGATCGGTGGTGGCGGCCATCCCGCTCACCGCGCTCACCCGGGGCCTGCCGCGCCGCGGGCTGCTGGTCGGCACGGTCGTGGCGGTCGCCCTGGTCAACCTGCTCACCGCGGCCTCCGCCTCCTACCCGCTCACGCTGGCCGCGCGGGGCGTGGCCGGGATGGCCGCGGGCGTGCAGTGGGCCATGATCGCCGGGTATGCCATGCGGCTGGTGGACGCGCCCCTCAAGGGACGGGCGCTGGCCGTCTCGATGGCCGGCGTGCCGACCGCGCTGGCCCTGGGCATACCGGCGGGCGCCTTCGCCGGCGGCCTGCTCGGCTGGCGTGCCACGTTCGCCGTCATGGGCGTGCTGGCCCTGCTGGCGGCCGGGTGGGTCCGGGTCGCCGTGCCGCCGTTCCCCGGTGAGAGGGCCGGCGCCCGGCCGTCCGCGCGCCGCGTGCTGCTGCTGCCGGGCCTGGCCGCGATCCTGGCCGCGGCCCTGCTGTTCGAGGTCGGTCACATGGGGGTGTACACCTACATCGCCCCCTTCCTGGAGCAGGCCGGGCTCGGCGGCCAGGTCGGCCCGGTGCTGCTGGCCTTCGGCGTGGCCGCCATGGCGGGGCTGATGGCGGCCGGGGCCTTCGTCGATCGGAGCCTGCGCGCGGTGGCGCTCGGCACCCTCGCCCTGTTCGCGGCCTGTATGGCGGGGCTCGGCCTGCTTCCGGCCGCGCCGGGGCCGGTGGTCGTGATCACCATGCTGTGGGGGTTCGCGCTCGGCCTGGCGCCCACGTTGTTCCAGGCCGCCTCGGTCCGCGCCGCCGGCTCGGCGGCCGACCTCGCCCAGGCGATGGTGGTCACCGTGCTCAACGCGGGCATGTCGCTGGGCTCGATGGCCGGCGGCGTGCTGCTCGGCCTGCGCGGCGTCACCGCCCTGCCCTGGATGTCGCTGGCGGTGTTCGGCGCGGCGCTGCTCATCGCGGCCGCCGCGCGTCGGCACGCCTTCCCCGCGCCGGGCCGCCGCCTCGTCGGCGGGTCCCGCGAACGCCCCACGGCGGTCCGATGACCGCGACCGGAGATGACCACGACAGGAAGGACGCGGCCATGACCCTCGACACACGGCGAGGCGGCGGCCGGAAACCCTCGCGGGCCGGCACCGCGCTGACCGCACTCATCGTGACGGCCCTGGTGGCCGGGATCGGCTGGGTGCTGCTGACCGGCGAGCCCGACGGGCCGGGCGCCGCCCGCGTGGCCCTGTCCGCGGAGGATTCCCGGCAACGGGCGTACGCCCCGGAGGGGCGCTCCGGGCGGCGGGAGGGCGCCGGGCCGGCCGGCGGCGGCCGGGGCTGCGTGGCCAGCAGCAGCATGCCGGGAGGGGACAACAACTACGTCCCCGGCGCGCCTCTCGTGAAGGATCTGGGACGCGGATTCGTCGTCTCCGGCACCGTACGGGAGGCCGGGACCTGCGCGCCGCTTCCCGGCGTCCGGATCCAGATCTGGATGCACACCGCCCGCGGCATGGAGGGCGATCCCGGCAACCGGGGCAGCGTCATGACCGACGACCAGGGCCGTTACCGGCTGGAGAGCCTGCCGGTGGTGGCCGCCTTCGGGCAACCACACGTGCATCTGGCCTACGACGAGACCGCCTATCGCCCCGTCTTCCTGCGCCCGGTGCTGGACAACGAGAGCCAGTCCGACCTGACCGTCGACCTCGTCCTGGAGCGCCGGTGACCGCCTGGGCGCGGCGCCTGCCGGTCGCCGGCCTGATCGTGCTGCCCCTGGTGGCCGTGGCGGCCGGTCCGGTCGCCGGGCGCACGGTGATCTGGGTGCTGGGCTCGCTGGCCGGTGTGCTGGCGTTGTCGCTGCTGGTCGTGCAGATCCTGCTGCCCCGGGCGGGCCGGTGGCCCGGCCGGGCGCCGGCCCGCCGGCTGAGCCGTCACCGCGTGCTGGGCCTGGTGATCGCCGGGGTCGTGGCCGCGCACGTCCTGCTGCTCTACCTCACCAGCCCCGACGACATCGCCGACGCGCTGGTGCTGGACGCCCCCACCTACAGCCGGCTCGGTGTCGTCGCCGCGTTCTGCCTCGCGGTGTCGATCCTGCTGACCGCCGGCCGCCGCCGGCTGCGGCTGCACTACTCGAACTGGCGGGTCCTGCACGCGGTCCTGGCCGTCGCGATCGTCGGCGGGTCGTACGCGCACGCGCTCATGATCCGCGGCCCGCTGGACGGCCCGGCCGAACTCGTCCTGCTCGCCGCCGGGCTGGCCGCCGCGACGGCGGTCGTGTGCCGGCGCCTGCTCGGCCTCGACCGGCGCCGGCGGGCAGGGCGGGGGCGGCGGGCAGGGCGGGGGCGGAGCGAGCGGACGGCGGCCGGGCGGGGCGGCTCAGGAGGCGTGTGAGGCCGGGCCCGGGTGCCCTCGGCGGCCTCACAGGCGCTGCAGCCCGGTCACCCGCAGCAGGTCGAGCGCGGTCGCCTCGGGGCTTCCCGGCTCCGCCGAGTACATGAGCACCGTCTGGTCGGTGTCCGGGAGCAGCAGCGTGTCGCAGTCGAGCGTGAGCGGGCCGGCCTCGGGATGGTTGACGGTCTTGGTCGCGCTGCGCCAGGGCGCCGAACGTGCCTCCCGCCAGAGCCGCTCGAAGGGCGGGCTGCCCCGCCGCAGCTCGGCGATCAGCCGTCTCAGGTCGGGATCGCCGGGGTAGCGGGCCTGGGCGGCGCGCAGGGTGCCGACGGCGGCGCGGGCCGCCGCCTCGTCCTCGTCCGGATCGGCTCCGGCCTGGCAGCGGCTGCCGCCCAGGAAGCGTTGCCAGATGAGATTGCGGCGGTGCCGCGGCCAGGCGGACATGTCGCCCTGGAGCGCCGCGCCCAGCGGGTTCCAGGCCAGCACGTCGCCCTTGGCCGACAGCACCAGCACCGGCAGGTCCGACATCCGGTCCAGCAGGCGGAGCACGCTCGGCCGGACGAGCATGGGCACGCGCCCGGCGTGGGGCGGCTCGTGGCCGGCGAGCCGGAAGAGCAGGTCGCGGTCGTCGTCGTTCAGCCGCAGGGCCTGGGCCAGCGCGGCGACGACCTGGGCCGAGGGGCGGGGGCCGCGCCCCTGCTCCAGCCGGATCACGTAGTCGACGCTCAGGCCCGCGAGCGTGGCCACCTCCTCCCGGCGCAGGCCCGGTACCTGGCGGCGCGGCCCGGACGGCAGCCCGACGTCCTGCGGCCGCACCCGGCCACGTGCGCGGCGCAGCACCTCGGCGAGTTCGGCCCGGTTCATCCCTCCATCGTGCCGCAAAGATCGCCGGGCGGGGTGGTACCGCCGGTCCCATGGCTCACCGGTCCTGGCGGAGCCGGCCGGCGCGTACCGATCATCGAGCCATGACCGATGAGAACCTTGAGGAGAACACGGTGGCGCTGGTCACCGGAGCGAACAAGGGGCTGGGCCGCGAGACCGCGCGCCGCCTGGCCGGGCAGGGCTGGCTGGTCTTCCTCGCCGCCCGGGACCGGGTACGCGGCGAGCGGGCCGTCGCGGAGCTGGCGGGCGCGGGGCTGCGCGTCGAGCTCGTCGAGCTGGACGTGACCTCCGACGAGTCGGTGGCGGCGGCCGCCGAGGCCGTGTCCGCACGGGCGGGCCGCCTCGACGTGCTGGTCAACAACGCCGGAGTGGGCGGCCCGCGGCTCGGCCCGGCCGACATGGACGCCGCAGCGCTGCAGAGCCTGTACGAGGTCAACGTGTTCGGACATGTGCGCGTGACGCACGCGCTCCTGCCGCTGCTGCGCAGGTCGGACCATCCCCGCATCGTCATGGTCTCCAGCGCGCTCGCGTCCCTGACCTACGCCGGCGACCCCGCACGCCCCGAATCCGGCTTCCTGAGCCTGGGCTACGCCTCGTCCAAGACCGCACTGAACATGATCGTCTCCCAGTACGCCCGCGCCCTGCCCGGCTTCAAGGTCAACGCCGCCGATCCGGGCAACCCGGCCACCGACATGAACCACCACACCGGCCTGCACACTGTCGAGGAGGCCGCCGAGCCGGTCATCCGGCTGGCGACGCTGGGCCGCGAAGGGCCGACGGGCGGCTTCTTCGACCGCAACGGCCCCGTCCCCTGGTAGGAACCCCACATGACCAAGATCTTGACGATCGGCCTGCACCCCGGCGCCATCGACTTCTCCGATCATCCCGGCCTGGACGAGGCGCTCGCCGCCCGGATCGAACAGGGCGAGGCGGCACTGCGCGCGGCGGGACTGGACACCGTGACGTGCCTCGTCGGCACCGATCCGGCCCTGGCCGAACAGGCCGTCCGCGAGCGGCTGTCGGCCGAAGGCCCGTTCGGCGTGGCCATGATCGGGGCCGGGCTGCGCCTGCTGCCGGAGCACACGGTGCTGTTCGAGCGGCTGGTCAACGTCCTGGTGGCGGCCGCACCCGGCATCCGGTTCTGCTTCAACACCTCCCCCGAGACCACGATCGACGCCATCCGCCGCGTGCGGTGAGAGGGCATACGGCCCTTGCCATAGCCGATGGTTATGGCAAGGGCTCTTGGACAGGCGTGTTCCGCTCTGCCGACCATGGTCGTCACCTCGACCGATCACGGAGGAAACACGCATGACGGACAAGCACCTGCCGACCAGACGTGGCCTGCTCGCGACCGGCGCCACTGGGATGGCCCTGGCCGCCGCCGGAGCGCTCGGCGCCACCGGCCCCGCGTCGGCCGACACCCAGAACCCGCCGGCGCCCTCGGCGGGCAGGGCCGACCGGCGCGGCCGGTTCGCCGGCAAGGTCGTCCTCATCACCGGAGCCACCTCGGGCATCGGCCAGGCCACCGCCTACGAGATGGCCCGGCAGGGAGCACGGGTGTTCTTCTGCGGGCGCCGGGAGGAGCTGGGCCGCCGCCACGAGCGGGCGATCAGGGACTTCGGCGGCGAGGCCACGTACCTGCGGGCCGACGTGTCCAAGGAGGCCGACGTGCGGGCGTTCGTCAGCGCCTGCGTTCGCGTCTACGGCGGGATCGACATCGCCTTCAACAACGCCGGCATCGAGAGCCCCAGGGCCGCGCCGCTGCACGAGCAGACGCTGGAGGACTTCGAGCAGGTGTGGCGCACCAACGCCGCCGGCGTCTTCCTGGCGATGAAGTACGAGCTCGCGCACATGGTGGAGCGGCGGGCCGGCGTCATCGTCAACACCGCCTCGATCTCCGCCGAGGTCGGCTTCGCCACCATCTCGCCCTACAACGCCAGCAAGCACGCCGTCGCCTCGCTGACCAAGGTCGCCGCCCTGGAGTACGCCGGCAAGAACATCCGCATCAACGCGCTGGCGCCCGGCGCGGTCGACACCCCCATGCTCCGCCGGGCGGCCGAGGCGTTCGGGATGACGTACGAGCAGATCGCGCAGGACTATCCGATCAAGCGGATCGTCCAGCCGCAGGAGATGGCGCGCGTGGTGATGTGGCTGGCCTCCGAGGACGCCAGCGCCGTGCTCGGCACCGACGTCGACGCCTCCGGCGGCTACCTCACCGGCTGAACCCGGTGCCTGCACCGATGCCGGAGCCGGCCACCGAGGTCCGAGCCGGCTTCCCGGCCGCCGTCTTCCGGGGGCTCGGAAGGCGGGGGGCGAGCGCGGCGCCCGCTCGCCCCCGTCCATGCCTGCCGGGCTCTGCGCGGGACCGCGCCTGACGTACCGTGGAACGGCCGCCTCACGTGACACGTGTGGCTAGATCACTCCGAAGATGACGCCGCCGGGAGCGCTCGGTTCGCTGGACAGCACGAGGTGCCGGGCCGAGCGCAGGAACTCCTCACGGCTGATCCGTCCGTCTCCGTCGCTGTCCAGAGCCGCGAACCGGTCCGGCGCATCCAGTTCGGTGCCACCCAGCACGTCGCGAAGGAGCCGGGCGAACTCCTCCTTGCCTGTCCCATGTGGAGTCGGGACTATCCCCTCGATCGGCTTCGGCCGCACCAGCCGAACGTCAACTGTGTCCCTGGATGTCCTGGGCGAGGTGTTGACAGCCCCTCAGTGGATGGCCCCGGGACGCCTGCAAGACCGGAAAGGACCCCTGGGGATTTCCGGCCGTGCCTACCTGGAGAACGATGTGATCGAGAACGACCCGGATGCCACTCTGGACCGGGCGGCGCCACGCTGGGGCCTGTCCTGCGGCGCGGACGGGTCCGGTGCCTGCGACAACCCCCGGGGAGAGGCCTGCGCCGTGGAGCGGGACGTTCTGCTCGGCGTGCTGCGCCTGGGAGTGCGACGGTTTCCGCCGCTGCGAGTGCGGGCCGCCCTCCGGCCGTCCCGGAAACCCGGCCTGGATGATCACTACCACCTGCTCGTGCCCTTGCAGGGTGCGATCCGGCTCGTCTGGGACGGCCGGCCCATTCTCACGGGGGTGGGCCAGGTTCTCGTCCACGACGTCACCCGCCTGCAGGAGGCGGACTTCGGCGCAGGAGGCTCCGCCTTCAGAACGGCCACCGTCGCCGTGCCCAGGTCGCTGCTGTCGGTCGACCCAGGCCAGGGCGAGCTGGTCCTCGGCCGCCGCCTGGCCGGGGAAGGCGTCGGCGGGCTGCTGGCCGGGTTCGTCGCGCACCTGAGCGACAGCCTGGACGCGTGCGGGCCGTCCGACGCGCCCCGGCTGGGCCTGGCACTGCTGGAACTGGTGAACGCGGCCTTCGCGCACCTGGGGGAGCCGTCCGCGCCGGCGCCGTCCTCGCCCAAGCACGCCCTGGCCCTGCAGGTCCAGACGTTCATCCAGCGCCATCTCGGCGAGACCGGCCTGAGCCCGCGCCAGGTGGCCGCCGCTCACCACATTTCGGTCAGCTACCTGCACCGGCTCTTTCAGGAGCAGGGTCACACGGTCTCCGGCTGGATCAGGAGCCAGCGCCTCTTACGCGCCCGGCGTGACCTGGCCGATCCGGCGCTGCGCGACGTGCCCGTCCATGCCGTCGCCGCGCGCTGGGGATTCTCCGATTCCACCGTGTTCAGCCGTGCCTTCCGCGCCGCCTACGGCATCTCGCCCAGCGCTTTCAGGAACGGCGTGCCGGAGGTGTAGAGCGAGCGTCATGACACTGTGGACGCTGCGTCATCGACTCCTTCCCCGGACTGCCCAAAGATCTTCTTCCGTCACTCGGGAAGGAACACACATGCGAACTCGAATAATGCTGCAGGGCGTGGTCGCGGCGCTGGCCGTCGCGATCACGGGGTGTGGCGGAGCCGTGATGCCGGCTCCCGCCGCCCCTGAGGCGACAGCGCCCTCGTCCGCCCCGCCCCCGAGAGAGCCGGCCGTCGAGGAACCGGATTCCGATGACGCACCGGCCGGGGAGCCCTCGCCGGGAGAGCCGGCGGCTTCCCGCTCCGCGCGGATGACCGAGGCGGGAACCGAACTCCGGCTCGGTGAGCGGGCCGTGCTCCCGCACCGCAAGGGCAGGATCGCCGTCACCGTGACCTCTGTCGAGGAGGGGGACCGCGACGCGTTCGAGCGGCGGTTCGGGCAGCGGGCGCGCGGCATCGTGCCGTACTACATCCGCTACACCGTGGAGAACGTCGACGGAACGGATCTGTCGTACACGTCCGCGCCCTACCTGCGTCTGGTGACCGCGGACGGGCGCGGGACGGGCGCGGTGGTGGTGGGCGGCATGAGCGATTGCCGGCGCGAGTCCGCCCCGCGTGACTTCGATCGTGCGGGCGCCACGTACGAGACCTGTCGCCTGGCGGGGACCAGGGACGGGGTCGAGGTCGCCGGGGCCGGGTTCGACGAGGACGACTACCGCGACGATCCCGTCGTGTGGCGGCGATGACCACAACACACTCCGGTGACCTCAGCACCGCGCTCCCGCCGCCCGGCCCAAGAGGAGCCCACGAGCTCCGCGTCGCGGCCTCACCGGACGGCCGGCGCATACGGCCGGCGGGCGGCGCCACGAGCATGCCGAGGGGCTCATGACCGGCCTCGGCGGCGGCCACGACGTGTCCGCCCCT
The DNA here is from genome assembly GCF_000725485.1 of Nonomuraea candida. Lineage (GTDB taxonomy): Bacteria > Actinomycetota > Actinomycetes > Streptosporangiales > Streptosporangiaceae > Nonomuraea > Nonomuraea candida. The sequence goes on from NZ_JOAG01000076.1 coordinate 15,411, forward strand.
CCCTGCGGCAGGAGACGGCTCTCGATCGTGCGGTGGGGCTGGTTCGGGACGGGGCTGGCACTGGCCGGTGCGGTGGCGGCCGGCTGGGGCTATGCCCTGCGGTGGTCCCTGGTGGAGGTGCCGTGGGCGGGGGTGAGCTTCGGCCTTCTCGCGGTGGTGGTGATGCTCGGGCTGCTGGTCGGCGACCTGGTGACGCTCGTCCGGCGCACCGCCCGTCTGGAGCGTGACCACCCTGCCGTCTCGGAGGCGCTGATCACAGCGGGCTCGCGGGCCAACCTGACGGCGGTGGTCATGGGCCTGTTGGCCGTGTACGGCCTCGTCCGCATGCAACGCGGCTTCGCCGGCGGGCTGCCTGAGGGCGGCGACGTCCTCTTCGGCATCGGCATGGCGCTCGCCACGATCGGACTCGTCATGGTGGGCAAAGCCGTGGCCGACCTCACCACCCGTTCCTTGGCGGGCCTGGGCGCGGGCCTGCTGGCGGTGGCGGCCGTGGTGGCTGCCGGATGTCTGGCCGCCGCGACCCTGCCGGCCGAGAGCGTCACCTCGACCGGCCCCGCCTCCGCCGCTCCGCCCGCCACGGTGCACAAGATCGCCTGGCAGTGGCGGCGGCCGCATCGTCCTGTCCGGAACCTCCAGCGCGACCGGCTGGGTCCTGCCGGACCTCGATGAGAGCGCCTGGCTCTACCGCCTGCCCCAAAACTGCACGACCCGATACACCACGGTGGAACCACCACTGACCAGGCATGTCGCGCTCCGTGACGTGGTCGTCCTGCCCGCGCTGTGCATGGATGCCGGGAAGGGCTATGTCTGGAAGCTCATGGTGATCGCTCTGAACCCGCGTGACGGCACCGTGGCATGGCGATACGAGCGGGAGTTGCCCCCTGGAGACGTGCCGACCCTCACAGTCTCCCCCTCGACGGACCTCAACGCTATGCGGCTGGTTCTGGAGCAGGATGCGGATACGGTCGATGACGTGGTCCTGGCCCAGGCGACGGGGCGGGCATACCCTCAGCACCACAACCGCGGCAAGCGGTTCACGCAGTTCACCGCCGACGGCTATCTGACCGTTTCGAACGAAGACGACCGCAAGGAGTACCGCTGGACGCGGCACGGCGGCGGCGCCGATAAGCGCGCCACCGTGCTCACAGCCGACGGCGACAGGTTCGCGTACCTCCCGCTCAAGGACAGTATGCTCGTGGCCACGGCCAAGGCCACGCCTGGCAAGATCGGCGTCCGGCTGGACATCGCCGACTGGGGCACGGCACAGCACCGGCACCTGTCCTTCGACGTCGATGGAGGAACGTCCATCGGTCAGCCCCTGTCGATGGTCCTGCGACCGGCCGCCGGAACGATCGTGATCACCGCTCGCGGCAGCAGCGCGATCACCGGCCTGACGTGACCGCCGCCGCACGGGAGGATCGGCATTTCGCAGCGGTGACACCGCTCGTTCGCCGCGTCGAAGACCTTCCCTCACGACTCCTGACGCATGGGCACCAGGTCATGCCGCCCGCGCTGTCAGGCAGGCCGGTGGAGCCCTCCTGGGAGACGATGTCGGTCCCACCGCTGCCGCTGAACACCGGTGTGGCATCGGGGGACGAGAGCCATCGCGATGACGCCGAGTATCCGTCGCCGCAGCGGCCTGCGGGCGGTCTCCGATGGGGGTAGCGCTTCTGACCTGGGATTCCTTCGAGAAGCACGCTGCTGGGGCGAGCGTGATGATCGTGAACGGACTTCCAAGACCCTTTGGGGTTGACGGCCATGCGAGAGCACGGCGCATCACCCGCGTCGCCTGGAGTGTGCGCTTGTACCGGGCGTCACCGGCACAACGGTTTCGGGAGTGGCGGGTGCCCGAGTCGATCAGCCTCGAACGTCCCGCCGCGGACTCGGACGTTCGTCCGTGTCAGGCCGGGCTGGAGCCCGGTACGCCGTTCTCGACGACGAAGCTCGCCCGGGTGCTGATCGGCGCGCCCGGCCGGGAGATGTAGGGCACCACCCGGAAGTCGTTGGTGAGCGTGTCGGGGGTGAGGGTGAGGCGGCAGTAGCCGCGCTGGAAGTTACAGAACTTCATGTGCGGGTTGGCCCGCAGGTAGTCCTGGCCGGCCGGGAGCATGTCCGCGCCGTCGCGGCCGCTGCTGATCGACGTGCCGACGATCTCCGTGCCCACCACCGGTGAGCCGGGGTCGTCGTAGTCGGTCTTGAGGTCCATCAGGTAGTTGCTGTGGCGATCACCGGTCACCACGATCAGGTTGTCGACGTCGCGGTTGTACGCCTCGGTCAGGATCCGCTCGCGCTCGACCACGTAGGCGTCCCAGGCGCCGAAGAACGACTTGACGGCGGGATCCGGGTCCCTGTCGACCTCGGCCATCGGCAGCTGGTTGCCGATGATCTTCCACCGCGCCCGCGACGTGGAGAACCCGTCGATCAGCCAGTTCGCCTGCTCCCCGCCCAGCATCGTCGCGTTCGGGTCGAGCCTGCTCGCCCGGTCCGACATGTACTGCCGCGAGTCCAGCATGGTGAACTCCGCCAGGTCGCCGTAGCCGATCCGGCGGTGCATGCGGATGCTCGGCCCGGCCGGGATCTGGGTGTGCCGCAGCGGCAGGTTCTCGTACATGGCCTGGAACGCGGCGGCCTTGCGCCGGCCGAACCTCACCGGGTCGGGCGTGCCGGGCGAGGTGTCCTTGTGCCAGTTGTCGTCGACCTCGTGGTCGTCGAAGATGGTGATCCAGGGGGCCGAGGCGTGTGCGGCCTGCAGGTGCGGGTCCAGCTTGTAGAGCGCGTACTGCAGGCGGTAGTCGGTCAGCGACATTCGCTCGTGCAGCATGTGGTCCGGTAGCGGGGCGCCGGAGTGGTCGGTGGTGAAGCCGTAGTTCTCCTCGTAGATGTAGTCGCCGAGGAACAGCACCACGTCGAAGTTCTCCTCGGCGAGGTGCTGGTGTGCCGTGTAGTGCCCGCCGTGGTAGCTCTGACACGAAGCGACGCCTAACGACAGCGAGGCCGGCATGGTGCCCGGCGCGGGGGCGGTGCGAGTGCGGCCGACCGGTGAGATGTGGTCGCCGGAGCGGAAGCGGTACCAGTAGTGGCGGCCGGGCTCCAGGCCGTACACCTCCGGGTGGACCGAGTAGCCGAGCGAGCGTGAGGCGACCACCACGCCCTTCCTGACCACGTCACGGAACTGATCGTCCCTGGCGACCTCATAGATCACCCCGGCGGCGGCCACGTTCGGCGGCAGGCCGCCGAACCCGTCGGGGGCCAGCGGATCCACCGCGAGCCGGGTCCACAACACCACGCTGTCCGGCCCCGGGTCACCGGATGCGACCCCGAGGGTGAAAGGGCTCTCACTCAGCCGCACCGCGGCGTGAGCGCCGGTGTTCCACCACCCCGTGCCGAGCATGATCGCAGCGGTTTCGCCCGGCTGTCGCAGCGGCGGGGTGAAGCAGGCGGCAGCCTGAGCCGGGGATCACCGGGGAGGGCGGGAGCAGCCTGGACAAAGTCGGGTCGGTCCAGCACCGCCGGATGGGCGGGGCCCGGTGAGCGAGACGTGAAGGTATCCGCGAGGAACCGGTGTCTTAGCTTGTCGTTCAACCTGTCTGCTCGCGGTGCTCGGTGAGTGATGCCGCGCGTTTGGCGGTCTTTCCCGCCTCGTGATGACGGGCGTGGACGTGGTTCCTTGATCCTCGCCTCGGTGGCGGCCGTCACGACGCCGACCACTCGGGCAGGTCATCGGGCTTCCCGCCCAGGAAGGACTGGAACTGCTCCTTGAAGACCGGTCCAGGGTTCCGTCGGCCTTCATCTCGCCGACGATCGTGTTGACGACGGCGGTGTTCGCCGACCCCTTGGGCAGCATGATCGCCGCGTCATCGCCGACCGGGCACTGGCCGACCACCCGGGCACTGGCCGACCACCTTGACCGCATCGCCGATCTGCCGGGCGTTCGGCATGACCAGGGTGGTGTCGAGGATGACGGCGTCGATCTGGCGGGCCCGCAGCGCGGTGATCATGTCGTTGATCGACTGGTACTGTCTGGCCCGCTGGACGGGCTTGAGTTGCTCGTTGACGAACCGGTCCTGGACGGAGCCGGGCAGGATGCCGATCCTGGCGTCCTTGATCGTCGTGGCGTCCAGGGTGCTGTCGAACCTCACGAGCACGCCGCTCTTGACGTTGAGGTACGGGTCGGTGAAGTCGGCCACCTTCTCGCGCTCGGGCGTTTGTAGAGCTGGTAGATCGTCAGGTCGTAGTCCTTGGTCCGGCTGCTGACCAGGGCGTCGAACGAGACGTTCGCCAGCTTCAGGCGCGGGATGCCGGCCCGGTGGGCGATCTCGGCGGCCAGGCAGGAGGAGTAGCCGCTCGCGACGTCCTGCGGGGTGTCGCCGTTGCGCCAGTCTCATGCGGTCGGCTGCCTTTTGGTTGACGAATACGAGCTATTCCTCGTAAATTGAGGCGCAGCGAGAAACGAGCTTTTACTCGCGATTTGCCGGTCCCGGGTCGCTGATCGACGGCAGGCCGGTTGGCCGGCATCCCCCGAAACCTCGATCGGTGCCGGGAGCGCCGTGGTGTGCGGCGCAGCCCGCGTACCGATCCATCAGTCAGGAGGCACTGTGCGCAATCCAAGTCGCTACATCGTGGCGATATGTCTCGCGATGATGGTTGTTCCCGCGCTAGGGGCCGGTACGGCGTCCGCCGCCGCCGAGCCCGGCGGCGTCGTCGCTTCCTTCAAAGGCAAGAAGATCAACCTCTCTCGGGGGTGGGGAGACGCCAAGCTCTGCGTGGAGGTCTCCGCTTCCGACGTGCGCTGCTACACGAACGACGCCGAACGTGAGGCGGATCTTGGACCGAGCCCCGAAGCCGATCAAGATGCAGTGTCCGCGCAGGCCATCACCGACTGTCCCGTCAGTTGGGTCTGCCTGTGGGAGCACGCCAACTACAGCACCACGGGCAGGCGGCTCCAGTTCTCCAGCGCCGGAACCAAGGATCTCGCGGCCTACGACTTCCGGGACAAGGCGTCATCCGTGGCCAACAGGCGTGCTCAGTTCGGCGCCACATTGATCGACGTCAGAAGCGCGCAGCCCGACCCGAACTTCCTCGTCTGCGCGGGGTGCGCATACAACCTCCCCAACCACAGCTACATTTACGGCGGAACCTGGAATGACAGGGTCGACAAAATGACCATATGACCTATCTCGCGAGCCCCAGCTTTCGGCAACGCGACCTGCGGAACGCCCCGTTGTCGTTATCGCGATGGCCGGCGCCGGACTCATCCCGAACGCCCGGCCTGAACCTCTCGGCCGGGCGCCACAGCCGCCACCGCTGTGGCGGCTCTGGGGGGATCGAAGCGGAGCCGCCACGTCTTCTCCCGTGCTGATGTGGCCGGGGTTCGCGTCCCTTCCGCGATGGCGTCCAGGAGGCCGGTGATCTTCCAGTAGGGGAGGGCGAAGCCGGTCAGCACCGTTGAGGGCCCCCGGCTGCGCGCGCCGTGGTGGCCTGGGCAGGTGCGCGCTGATGTACCAGGTGGCGCCGGGTGCCGGCACGAGAATCCGATCGTGGGCGTCACACCTCGGGCCGGCCCCTGCGGAGTGTGCCCAGCCGGGGCGGTGCTCCACCGACCGGCGAACTCCCGTGTGGGGCGTCGCCGATCGTCATGCCCGCGCGGCGCGCAGGCCCGCCGCGCGGCAGCCGGCTATGGCCGCACCCGGACTCCCGCTCAGCGGCCGGACACGAGCCCTTCCCTGGCGAGCACCACTTCCAGCGCTTGCGCTGAAACCCAAAGAACTTCAGCATCAGCCGGCCGCTGACCAGCCACGACGTCGTGGTCAACAGCATCGCCGCCACCCGGACCCGCACCGGGCTGACCGTCGCGGCCCGCCATGAAGAATTCTGGTCGGTCATATGAGTCCGGGCCGATGGCCAAAAAAATCACTCGATCATGCCCATATGCTGCAGTACGGTCTAACACTTGGCCGGGTTGAAGAGGGGAACCGCGATGAGCTCCGCCACCTACGTCGAACCTGCTGACTCCGAACCCGAGATCGCGCTGGTCGGCGGTGACGTCACCGAGGGCGTCGTGCGCGTCGGCGACACAGTGCGGCGTCCGGTCGGCTTCAACGCTCCGCTCGTCCATGCCTTGCTCCGCCACCTGGAGGCGGTCGGGTTCGCGGGTGCTCCGAGATTTCTCGGCATTGACGCGGCCGGACGTGAGGTGCTGACGTTCGTCGCCGGCGAGGTCGCTGGAAGGCCGAGGCCTGCGTGGATCGCCGACGAGGCGCGGTTGGCTTCGGTCGGCCGCCTCGTCCGGGCCTACGACGACGCGGCCGCCGGTTTCATCCTCCCCGAAGGGGTCCGGCCTTTCTCGGGGCTCACCGAGCTCACCGAGCAGCCGGACATGCCACCCGCACCGCCCTATCCGGCCGAACTGGTCGGGCACATGGACTTCACGCCTGACAACATCGTGTTCCGAAACGGCGAGGCCGCTGCGCTCATCGACTTCGACATGGCCAGGCCGGTCTCCAGGGTCGACGAGGTGTGCAACGCGATGCTCTATTGGGCTCCGCTGGGTGATCCCGTCGACGCCGATCCGTTGCTGCAGGACGTCGATGCGCCGCGCCGCTGCCGGATCCTCGCCGACGCCTACGGGATGTCGGATACGGATCGTTCCCGGCTCGTCGAGGTGGCCGTGCTGCGGTCACGGCGGGCGTGGTTCTCGATGAAGCAGATCGCCGAGGCGCAGGGCGGGGGTTGGGCGCGGATGTGGCAGGAGGGCGTCGGCGATGAGATCAAGCGGCGGGAGGCGTGGTTGGAGCGAAACGGCGCGGCGATCGAAACGGCGTTGACCGCCCCATAGGTTCCTTCGCGACGGGAGCAACGACGATCTCACCGGCCTCGGACAAGCGGTTCCGAAACGCGGTGACATCGATGTCGCCCGAAGGGCGCCCCAGAACCGACCGGCGAGTGAACCTGCTTCTCAACAAAAGCCACCCGTCAGGAAGCTGCCCGGCAACCCGGCGGGAGTTTGACGGCGGCCAACCTGGATCAGGTTGGCCGCCCATCAGCTCTGGAGTTGAACGAAGGCTGGCCAGATCGGTGGACGGTGACCCAGCGGTTTGACAGCGCGCAGAAGTCGCGCTCGGTACGGGACCTGGTGCAGACGCCGTGGGAGACCGCAACGCCGGTCCGTGGGTTTTCCTGGCGGTGGGGCCAGGGACATCGTCCGGGCGTGCAGTTTCTGGTCAGCACCGGCCGTCACCACGGGGCCGAGAGCCTGGAGGAGGCGCGGCTCCTGCTGGCCTTGGACTTCGCCGGTGACCTGATCGATGTCGTCTCACAACCCTTCGGCTTGCGCTTCCAAACCGCCCATGGGAGCAGGCAACACACACCGGACTTCCTGGCGGCGACCCGGTCGGGGATGTGGCTGATCGATGTGCGCCTCACCCGGGCCCGCGATGCCCGCGACCGCCGGGACGCCGACCAGGACGGTGAGAGCGTCTCCCCAGACGTCCAGGACGTCCTGCGCGACGTCCGGGACGGCGTGATCGAGGTGGACGGCTTGGACGGCGCCATCGCGGCCCGGAACGTCGCCGTGGCCGGGGCCGAGGCCGCCGCTGTGGCCGTCATCGAGGAGCTGACCGGCCGATCGGTGATCGGGTGGGGCCAGGACGAGTCCAGCCGCTCCATCAACGGCACGTCGTCCTGGTACCCCTGGGCGAAAGCCGCGTAGCCCTCGCCGGCCGGGGCCGTCATCCCAGGTGAAACGGTCCTCTCGGCCTGGCTCGCTTCCGGCGGGACGCCGGGTTGCCGGTGTCGGTGGGAGGGCTCGGAGACCGGGCCGGCCGCCGGCGCATTCTGTTCCTGGGCGCGGGAAGGCCGTCGGCGCGCTCGTGGACCACAGCCCGGCCTTCTCCAGCCGGGGTAAGGGTCGCGTGGATCTGGCCGGGGTTCATCGGCTCGCCCCAGCGGGCCCAGGCGCCGGCGCAGCCGGGCGTGCAGGCCGTACCCGGGTGACTGCTTCGTGGCGAGCATCGCCGGCACTGCGTCTTGCACGGCGCCCTAACGGTTGGCCAACCGGTTAGCCGTAAGGAGGTGTCAAACGGTGTTGGGTGAGGTGGTCGTGTGATGTGTCGAAGCGTGGTACTGGTGGATGAGCCAGCCGCCGTCCGCCTGCTTGGCCACGACGGACAGGCGCACCGGATGGAGGTCACCGGTAGGCGCGGTGAAGGTCACCTGCGCGAACCCGTGCACCGTGTCCTGGCTCAGCCGGCCGGCGGACACCACCGTGACCTGCGCCGTCGTGCCGGGGGCGACCGCGGCGTAGTAGTCGAGGACGTCCTGCGGGCCGTGTCCCAGCCGTGGGCTGATGCCCTGGAACAGCGCGTCCTGGCTGAACAGCGCGGCGATCTCGGCCGGGCGGTGCGCGTTGAACGCCTGCTGCCAGTCGTGCAGCAGCGCGGCGAGGACGTCCGCGGCCCCGGTGCCGGTCATCGCGGCGAGCCCGCGTGCAGGGCCTCGCGCGTCCACTGGTCGCGGGGCTGGGTGTGCAGCCGCCAGTAGTGATCGGCGATGTCGTCGGGGTCGAAGTCGGTGCCCGGGGCGACGGGGCCGGCCACGGTGACGCTCGCCACGTGCACCCCGGCGGAGCCGTACTCCTGGTCGAGCAGCGTGACCAGGGTACGGACACCGGCCTTGCCCAGGGAGAGGCTCACGTACTGAGGCTTGGGCTCGGGCATGCCGCCGGTGATGAGGATGGTTCCCTTCCCGCGCGCCGCCATGGCGGGTGCGAGGTGCGCCGCGGCGTTGAGCGCGCCGACCACGTTCACCGCCCAGGCGTTCTGGTGCGCGCGTACGGACAGCTCGCCCGGCGCGTCGGCCTGGATGATCGCGGCGTTGTACACCAGTACGTCCGGCACGCCGTGCGTGCGGACGATCTCATCGAGCGCGGCGTTCAGCCCGGCCTGGTCCGTGCTGTCGGCCGGCGCCGTGACAACGGGGACCCCGCGCCGAGCGACCGCCTCGGCCGCGGCACGCAACGTCTGGTCACTACGGGCGATGAGCCCGATGGGCAACCCCTCCCTGGCGAATCTCCGGGCCACCGCCTGCCCGATCCCCGGACCCGCACCTATGATCACGGCCCCCGACATCGATCTCCTCCTTGCTCTCGGGATCAGCGATACTCGGGACGGTAAGGCATCACATCCATGTGAAGGTCAAGGGGGAGACAACCGGATGCGGATCGGCGATCTGGCTCACAAGACCGGGGTGAACAGGCGGCTGCTGCGCTACTACGAGGAGCAGGGCCTGCTCAGGCCGGTCCGGCTGGACAACGGCTACCGCGAG
>NZ_JOAG01000077.1 GCF_000725485.1 Nonomuraea candida
GATCCCGCGCCCGGCGGGCGGGCACGGCGGCGCGGACCCGCGGATCCTGGCCGAGTTCTTCGCGTTCGTCCGCACGGGCGGGCGCACCGACACCTCCCCCGTCGCGGCCCGGATGAGCGTGGCGGCCGGCATCCAGGCCACCGCCTCACTGCGCTCGGGAGGAGTGCCGCTGGAGGTGCCGCCGCTCGATCCCGATCTGGTGGCCTACTTCGAGGGGTAGCGGAACGGCAGCGCGGCAGCGCGCGGCCTGCCTCGGGCTCGGCACGGCCGCCCCGGTGCTCGTCGCCGAGAACGGCGTCACCCGCGGGGATTCGCCGCCGCCTCGATCCGTCCGCGACGAGAGCACGGCTCACCCTGGACGATCACCTTGTCGGGGCGAGGGCGGGTTCGCGGAGCTCAGCTTCCCGCGGGCGGGCGGCCAGAACCCCCGGCATCACCCCAGAGCGGGTCGTCGACGACGACGCACGGCTTGACCTGGCCCTCCACCACGTATGCGGAGAACTGCCACTTGACCTCCGGCTTCTCCGTCCTGGGGGCCTGGCCGCGCTTCTCGGTGAACGCCATCACCAGGGTCCGCCCGTCACCGACGTGCCGCGGATCGATGGTGATCCCGCCTTGCGGCAGCAGGCGAACGGCCCTGTCCGACGCGGAGCCCTCCCACTCCTCAGGGGAACCACCGCCGATGATCTTGCCCCGGTCCGCCCTGCAGGACTTGCCGGGCTTGAGATAGGTGATGTCGGCGGTCACCTTCATCTCCTTCAGGTCCTGCTCCAGCTTGTCGGCGTCCCTGAACTCGTTGAGCTGGACGTTGATCGTGCCGTCGGCGTTCTCGGCCACCGCATAGGCGGGCTGCTCCGTCCCGGTCAGCAACGGCACCGCGATCGCCGCCGCGGCGGCCAGGCCGGCGATCGCCGCCCCCGTGAACAGGCGGCGAACGGTACGGCGTCTCTCGGCGCGCGTGGTGATCTCGGCTTTGAGCTCCATCAGTATCTGCTCCTCAAAAGTCATCCCGGTGTTCCCTCCATGACCAAGGGCAATGCCTGCAACTTCTGCCGGGCCCGGTGCAACCGCACCTTGGCGGTTCCCGGCCGGATGCCGAGCGCCGCCGCCGCTTCGGCGATCGTCAGCTGGTCGACGGCCACGAGCTCCAGCACGGCGCGGTCTCGTTCGCGCAGGTCGGCCATGGCCTTGAAAACCTTCCTGGCGGTCCTTTCCGCGTCGATGCGTTCTTCGAGCCTGGCGAGGTCGTCGGTGTCCAACGTGCGCCGCCCACCCACGCGGTTCGTCAGCCGCGATTCCTTGAATGCCCTGCGCCGCTCACTCGCGAGCGTGTTCCGGGCCACGCCGTACAGCCACGCCAGCTCGGGTGCGCGCCCGGGCTGGTAGGTGTGAGCGGAGTCGAGCACCGCCATGAACACCTCGGCCACGAGGTCTGCGACGGTGTGCGGGTCGTCGACCCGCCGGGCGAGGAAAAGAGTGATCGCATCGACGTGCCGCCGGTAGAAGGCTTCGAACGCCACGTGATCTGTAGCGATCTTCGCCTGTTTGTGACGCACCGGCATGCTCCCTTCGTCGTTTGACACCCCTTTTGGTCAGAACTGTTGGCACAGTTACAAAAGTGCGGCGGCTTCTTCACACCAGTCCGAACGGCACCGCGAACGCCCGCGGTGCGCGGTCGGCGGCGACTCATCCGGGCCGGAGCCATACCGCCGTGTCCGGAGGAAGCCGGTGGGATTCCAGCGGCGAGCTGGACAGAAGGACCGTGCTGCCGCCCGGGAGCGGTACGGTCCGCGCGGAGAAGTTGACGAGACATTCGAGTCCGGCGCCGCGGCCGAACGCCAGGATGCCGTCCCCGGCGTCGATCCAGTGCAGGGACGCGCCCCGGAAGGCCGCCCGGGTACGCCGGAGCCGCAGCGCTCGCCGGTAGAGCGTCAGCGTCGAGCCGGGGGTTGCCGTCTGGGCCCGGACGCTGAGCCGCCGCCACCAGGAGGGTTGCGGAAGCCAGGGCGCCGCGGCGCTGAACCCGAGCCCCGGCTCGGCGCCCGACCAGGGAAGGGGCACCCTGCATCCGTCCCGGCCGCGGACACGGTGTCCCGAGCGGCGCCAGATGGGGTCTTGAAGAGCGTGGTCGGGCAGGTCGTCGACGTCGGGCAGGCCGAGTTCCTCGCCTTGGTAGACGTAGGCGCTGCCGGGCAGGGCGAGCATCAGCAGCGCCGCCGCGCGCGCCCGGCGTGTGCCGAGGGCTATGTCGACGGCGCCGGTGTCCAGCCCGGAGCGGCGTCGTGTCCAGTCGCCGCCGGTCCCGTAGCGGGTGACCGGCCGGGTCAGGTCGTGGCTGGACAGCACCCAGGTGGCCGGCGCGCCCACCTCGGACAGGGCGGTGAGGTGGTCGTCGATGCACGCGCGCATGGCCTCGGCGTCCCAGGGGCACTTGAGGAAGTCGAAGTTGAACGCGGTGTGCAGCTCGCCCGGACGGAGGTATCGGGCCAGGCCGCCGGGACGGACGCGCCAGGCTTCGGCGACGAACATCCGGGCGCCCCGGTCGGTGTGGGCGTAGGAGCGGGCGATCGCGGACCATTCGCGGTAGATCTGGTGAACACCGTCGCGATCCCAGTGAGGATGGCCGGCAACGGGTTTCCCGCCGCTCTCGTCGCCGTCCAGGTCATGCCGATCAACGGCCAGATCCGGCAGCAGGGGGTCCTTGACGAGGCCGTGGGCGACATCGACGCGCATCCCGTCGACACCGCGGTCGAACCAGAACCGCAGGATCGAGGCGAACTCGGCCCGCACCTCGGGGTTGTCCCAGTTGAGATCGGGTTGCTCGGGCGCGAACAGGTGGAGGTACCACTCCGCCTGGGTGTCCGTCTCACCTGCTACGCGGGTCCAGGCCGGGCCGCCGAAGACCGAACGCCAGTCGTTGGGCGGCAGCTCACCGTCCCGGCCACGGCCGGGACGGAACCAGTAACGGGCCCGTTCGACGCTGCCGGGTCGTGCCGCGCGGGCTGCGGCGAACCAGGGATGCCGGTCAGAGGTGTGGTTGGGCACCAGGTCCAGGACGATCCGCAGGCCGTGCCGGTGAACCTCCTCGATCAGCTCCTCGGCCTCGGCCAGGGTGCCGAACTCCGCGGCGATGGCGCGGTGGTCGGCCACGTCGTAGCCGCCGTCGGCCATCGGCGAGGAATACCAGGGCGTGATCCACAGCGCGTCCACCCCCAGCTCCGCGAGGTAGGGGAGCCGGGAGCGGATGCCGGCGATGTCGCCGATGCCGTCGCCGCTGCCGTCGGCGAAGCTGCGAATGTAGATCTGGTAGATCACCGCGTGCCGCCACCAGTCCTGCCCGGCCGGGCGTGCCGGGCGGGAGGTGCGGCCGCCTGCCGTCTCGTGGGCCGCGGGGAGCCGCCGGCGTTCCTTCACGCGTCCCTCCTGGCCTCCGGGTCGTGCGCGAGCACCGTACGGCCGCCGTCGACGGGGACGGTCGCGCCGGTGATGAAGCCGGCCTCGGGCGACAACAGGTAGGTGATGGCCGAGGCGACCTCATGGGCGTGCGCCACGCGGCCCAAGGGGTGTACGGCGGCCAGCTGTTCCTCGATGCGGGCGGCGGCCTCCGGGCCCTGGGCGGCCAGGTGGCCGGCGTAGCGCTCGGTGTGCACCGAGCCCGGGGCCACCGCGTTCACGCGGATGCGCCGGGGACCGTACTCGACGGCCAATGCCCTGGTCATCCCCTCGATGGCCGCCTTGGCGGTCACGTACGGCAACGCGCCGGGGACCGCCTGACGTGCCTGGTGGGAGGAGACGTTGACGATCGCCCCGGGCGATCCGGCGGCGAGGAACCGGCGGACCGCGGTCGCGCACCCGACCAGCGCGACGTCCACGTTCGCCGCGATCAGCTCCAGCACCTGCCGGGCGCCGGAGGAGTGCACGGAGGCGTCACGGAACACCGCGGCGTTGTTGACCCAGCCCGTCAGGGGCGCCACGGCCTGCGCGGCGTCGGCGGCCCGCTCGGCGACGCGCTCGTCGGCGGCATCGCCCGCCAGCCCGACCAGCCGGCCAACCGCCGGGTGCCCCTTCACCCAGCCCAGGGCCGCCGGGTCCCGTTCGATGGCCACCACCGTGCCTCCCGCGGCCAGCAGCCGCTCGGCCACGGCCCGGCCGATGCCCCTGCCTCCACCCGTCACCACATACGAACCGGTCATGTTCCTCCTCTGCCTGCGAGCCGGACGTGCGGCGACATGCCGGCCGCCCCCATCAGGACATGCGATGACCCTCCCTTCTGTCAAATGCTTTCATGGAAGCACTTTCATAGTAGGGTCGGTGCACCGGCATCGCGCGAGGGAGTGATCGTGATCAGCCCGCCGACCATCTACGACGTGGCCGCCGAGGCGGGCGTCAGCATCTCCACCGTCTCCCGGGCGCTCAACTCCCCTGGCAGGGTCAGCGCACAGACCCTCCGGAAAGTCCTCGACGCGGTCGACACACTGGGCTTCACCCCCAAGCCGGACGCCGTGGCCAAGGCCCGCCGAGGTGTCGGCCGCATCGGCGTGATCGCACCCCACACCTCCTATCCGTCGGTGGCCCGGCGCCTGAACGGCATCCTGAGCGCCGTCGGCCCGCGACCGCTGGAGGTCGTCCTGTTCGACCACGAGTCGGCCGCCGAAAGCGATTCGCCCCTGCTGGCGAGCCTGCCCGTCACCGGCCGCCTCGACGGGCTCATCGTGATCAGCATCCCCCTCGATGAGGCCGTCGCCGGCCGGCTCACCGGCCTGGGCCTCCCCACGGTCCTGCTCGACGTACGCCACCCCGGCTTCGACGCCGTGCACACCGACGACGCCGCCGGGGGCCGCCTGGCCGCCGGACACCTGCTGGACCGTGGCCATCACCGATTCGGCTTCCTCGGCGAGGCCCAGACGTCAGACCGCTACGTCTCGCCGTCCCGGCGCAGGCTTGAGGGATACCGCCGCGCGCTGGCCGACGCCGGACACCCCCTTCGGGAGGAGGACGTGCGGCTGGTCCGCCACCGCGCCCGCGAGGTCCTGGCGGCCGCTCACGACCTGCTGTCCCGGCCGGGCCGCCCGACCGCCGTCTTCGCCGCGGACGACACGCTCGCCGCCGGAGTCCTGCGAGCGGCCCGTGACCTCGGTCTCGCCGTTCCCCGTGACGTCGCGGTGATCGGCTTCGACGATGGTGAGCTCGCCGAGGTCATCGACCTCACCACGGTCCGCCAGCCGCTCGAGGACTCCGGCCGTGCCGCCATGGAACGCCTCGTCCAGCAGCTCGGCCATCGCACCACCGCCCGCGACGTGGCTCTGGAACTGGAGCTGATCGTCCGCGGAACGACCTGACCGGCGGGGCGACCGCCCTCGCCCGGTCAGGTCGTTCCAGGACGACCACGGAGATCTCCCTGCGGCTCCTCGGCTAGGGTCCGGCGCTGATCCTGGCCGAGCTGGTGGAGTCGGCGCGGCGGGCGGGCACGCCGGTCCACCTGGCGCTGCCGGAGCACTATCGAGGTCGGCGCGGCACGGGCGGGCGCCGCGCGATCGAGCGCCACCGGCCCAGCCTCCTGCTGGAGATCGAGGCCCGTCACCTCGGCCGACGGTCCTCCTGGGAACCCTGAGGCGCCCTGCGGATAAAGACGGTCGTGACAACCATTTCAGAACGGGAGCTCGTCTTGACGGACCCGCCACCTCCACGTGGCCATCAGCCATCGGCGGGCGGACGAGCGGGGCTGGTGGACCGCCGGGACGACTCCTCCATCATCGAAGCATCGCTGGGCGTGCCGGAGTGCTTCGCCGTGCTCTTCGATCGGCATGCCACCGCGCTGCACCGTTATGCCGCGCGGCGCCTCGGCCCCGACCACGCCGAGGACGTGGTGGCCGAGACGTTCACCAGAGCCTTCGAGACCCGCCACCGATACGAGTTCGGCCGTGCCGAGGCACTGCCCTGGCTGTACGGCATCACCACGAATGTCATCGGCCTGCACCGGCGGGCCGAAGTGCGCGGTTACCGCGCCCTGGCCCGCACCGGCGAGGACCCGGTAGCCGCCGCATTCGACGAACGCGTGGCTGCCCGGGTGTCCGCATCGGCCACCCGGCAGCGCCTGGCCGCCGCGCTGGCGAAACTCGGCCGCGGCGAGCGGGACGTGCTGCTGCTCATCGCCTGGGGCGATCTGACGTACGAGGAGACGGCCCGGGCGTTGCACGTGCCCGTCGGCACCGTCCGATCCCGCCTGTCACGCGCCCGCCGCAAGGTCGCGCACGCTCTGGGCGGCACCAACCCCGCCGAGACGAGGGAGGAAGACCATGAACGACCTTGAGCTGATCAGGCGCCTGCGCTCGGAGATGGCGGAAACCGGCCCGGACGCCTTGACCGGCGCGCGGGAGCGGCTGCTGGCCGTGATGGCCCGTCAGCCGGCTCCCCGGCGGTCCCGGCGGACGCTGACCATGCGGGTCACCGGCCTTGCCGCCGCGGCGGCCGTGGCGGCCGCCGCCGTGGTGATCGCCACCGGTCCGGCCGCCCTGCCCGTCAAGCCACCAGCCGCCGCCGGTGACGTCCTGCCCCTGACCTCGGCCAGGAACGTCCTGCTCGTGGCCGCCGACAGCGCGGAGCGTGCGCCCCAGGGCTCCGGGACCTACTGGCACATCAAACGGGAGAGCGAGGACGGCCGGCGCTTCTGGGGAGAGAGCTGGACCACGCGCGACGGGCAGCGCTGGAGCAGAGGGGAGCCGGGCAACGGCCCCGGCGTGGTGAAGGAGCCCTCCGGCACGTTCTGGCTCGGACCCGCCGACAGCGGCACCGAAGTCACCATGGACGAGCTCGAGGCGTTGCCCACGGACCCGGAGGCGTTGCGGCAGAAGGTCACCGCGATGCAGCAGGGCGGCCCCGTCGGCGAGCACGATGTCGCCCTCCTGCCGCTGGCCTCGCTGATCGCGGAGCTCCCCGCGCCAGCGGACGTGCGATCGGCGGCCTTCCGCGCGCTCGCCGGACTGCCGGGAGTGCGGCGGACGGGCGCGGTCGACGGCGGCGAGGAGCTGCTGATCCAGAACGGCAGGCACGAGAGCAGGCTGGTCGTCGATCCGGAGACCTCCCGGGTGATCCGCACCAGCTGGATCCCCACCGCCACGGGCGGCCTGATGGGCACGAACCGCGGACTGCTCATCAAGCTGACCACCGGCTGGACCGACGAACTGCCCCGGTAAGGTCCCTGGCCCGCCGATCAGGGCCTTCGAGATCGATGGAGATCGTTTCCCTTCGTACGTGAGGTAGATCATGACTTTAGGCAAGTCGCTTCTCGCCGCTCTGCTGGCGGGGACGATCGGTGTCACCCCCACACCGGCACCGGCGCCGGCCCCACAGACTCCGTCTCAGCAGGTGAACGTGGTGACCCTGATCACCGGTGACCGGGTGATGGTCACCGGGCAGGGGCATCGCGTGGAGCCGGGGCCCGGCAGGCAGGTCGACTTCTCCATCCAGGTGCGCGGGGGCCACCTGTATGTGATCCCGTCGGATGCCGCGCCGTTGCTCGCCCGGGGCGTGCTGGACCGGCGCTTGTTCGACGTCACCCAGTTGCTGGCCTGGCGGTACGGCGACGCCGACACCCCCGACATCCCCGTCATCGAACAGGGCGTCACCACACCACTGGGTTCCTCGCAGGTGCGGCGGCTGTCCAGTCTGGGGATGAGCGCGGCCCGGGTGTCCAAGGCGGACGCCGCGCGGACCTGGCGGACTCTCACGGGAGCCCGCACTCCGGTGGCGGGCCGTACCAAGCTGTGGCTGGACGGCCGCAGGAGCTTCGCGCTGGATGAGAGCGTCAAGCAGATCGGCGCCCCGCAGGCGTGGCAGCAGGGCTTGACGGGCAAGGGCGTCACGGTCGCGGTCCTCGACTCCGGCTATGACCGCGACCACCCGGACCTCAAGGACGCGGTGGTCCAGGAGGCCAAGTTCAGCGACGAGCCGGATATGCGCGACAACGAGGGCCACGGCACCCACGTCGCCTCGATCGTGGCCGGCAGGGGCGAGAAGTACCGGGGTGTGGCCCCGGAGGCGAGCCTGGCCATCGCGAAGGTGGGCGCGGAGGGGATGATGCGCGATTCTGAGGTCCTTGCCGCTATGGAGTGGGCCGCTGTCGAAGCGAAAGCCAAGATCATCAACATGAGCTTCGGCGGTCCCGACGCCCCCGGTCTGGATCCGATGGAGCAGGCGGTCAACACGCTGTCGGAGCAGACCGGCGCGCTGTTCGTCGCGGCGGCGGGCAACGATCGCGCCGAGGCCACGGTGAACAGTCCCGGTAGCGCGGAGGCGGCACTCACCGTGGGCGCGGTGGACAAGCAGGGCCGGATGGCCGGCTTCTCCAGCAGGGGGCCGCGTACGGGCGACCACGCTATCAAACCCGACGTGACCGCGCCCGGGGTCGACATCACGGCCGCCGCCATCGGGGGCGGCCACCGGGTGATGAGCGGCACCTCGATGGCCACCCCGCACGTGGCGGGAGCGGCGGCGATCCTGGCCCAGCGCCACCCGGACTGGACCGGCGCGCAGCTCAAGTCCGCGCTGATCGCCACCGCCGCCCCGGCCCGGGACGCGACGCTCTATGACCAGGGCGCCGGGACGGTCGACCTGGTACGCGCGCTGCGCCAGCAGGTCGTGCCCAAGCAGGGCAACGTGTGGGCGGCCTTCCCCTGGAACGGCGGCGGCGGCCGGACGGCGACCAGGACGATCACCTACGCCAACGACGGCGACGCAGCGGTCACCCTCGACCTGTCGGCGGACGGTGAGGTGCTGAAACTGTCGTCCGGCCAGGTCACGGTCCCGGCCAAGGGCGAGGCCTCGGTCACGCTCACCATCGACACCAGCGGGAAGGCCTCAGGCGACTACCCGGGAACGGTCACCGCCAGGTCGGGCGAGACGGTGATCCGCACGCTGGCCGGCGCGTACGTCGAGCCGGAGCTCTACGACGTCACCATCACCGTCGTCGGCAGGCAGGGCCAGCCGGTCAACCCCCAGGGCGGCGAGGTCTACGACGCCGAGACCGGGACCAGCCACGTGCTGTCCTTCCAGGAGGGGACGGCCACGGTACGACTGCCCAAAGGCAACTGGAACGTCAGCACCCACGTCAGCGAGAGGATCGGCGAGAAGCTGTTCGTGACGTTCTCCGGCTCTCCGCTGCAGGTTGACGGCAGCGGCCGGCGGCTCACCGTGGACACGGGTCAGGGCAAGCCGACGCATGTCACCGTCGATGAACCGGGCGCCCAGCTCCAGCGCGAGTTCGTTTTGGGGCTGGAGCACGGCGCGTGGAACTCCTGGAAACAACTGCGCCGCCTTGACGTCAACTCCGAGGTCTTCGTCATCCCCGCCACGTCACCAGGTTTGACCTACACCTTGGCGACCACCTGGCTCAGCAAGGACACCTCGCCCAGCTCGTACGTCTACACCGTGGTCGACCGGCGCAGCGGCGGCATCCCTGACGATCCCACTTACCACGCCAGGCGGAAGGAACTGGCCAAGGTCACTGCGTCCTACCGGGCCTCCGGAGCGGCTGCCACGGGCACCGCGGAGGTCAGCTTGCACGTCGGCGGGCTACTGGGAGCGCTGCCGGTATCGTCGGTGCACGGCATCGCGCTTCCCGGCAGGCTCGTCCACTATCGGACTCCTGGCCTGACCTTCGCGAGCACACTCAAGACCGGCGCCGCGCGGATCGCCGACGGCGGCACGTTCGCCAAGAAAGGTCACACCAGGGAGGTCTGGAACGCAGCCGTCACCGGGCCGTCGTTCCTGAGGCCGGCCGGTCGCCGTACCGGCGACAGCCTGACCTTCGCCGGGACGGCGATGTTCGCCGACGGGCGGCCGGGCAGGACCGGCTCCGACACCAGCGCCACCGGCACCGCCACTCTCGCCGAGGACGGCAAGGTGCTGGCCACCGCCGACCTCGCCACCTGCGACGCCGACGAGCCGCAGCGCTGCGAACTGCGCGCCGACCTGCCCACCGAATCCGGTGCCTACACGCTGACGGCGTCGATGCGCCGGCAGGCCACGCTGTCCACGGAGGTGAAATCGGTCTGGACGTTCAGGTCCGCGACCACCGCCGAACAACAGCCGCTGCCCCTCATGGCCGTCCGCTACAGCCCTGAGGGCTTGGACGACTCCAACCACGCCAGGCCGGGCAGCACGACCCGCATGCCCGTGTGGGTCGAGCGCAACCCCGGCTCCCCGAAGGCCGAAGTGACATCGATCCGCCTGGAGATCTCCACAGACGACGGCGCCACCTGGCGCAGCGTCCCGGTCGCCCGCACCGGCCCTGGCTGGACCGCCACGTTGAAGAACCCGCCCGCGGCCGGGTTCGTCTCCCTCCGCGCGACGGTCGCCGACGCCGCCGGCGCCGGGGTGACCCAGACGATCACCCGCGCGTACGCCATCGGCTGATCCACAACGGTGAGGGTGCCTTGGAGCGCCCTCACCGTTGCGTGTCGCCGACGGGGACACGGTGCGAAACGGCGGAGAACCGCCTGGCTTCGGCCTCGGCCAGCCGGGCCACGGCCTGTGCCCTGTGCGATGTGAGCTGGACCAGCCGGCCGCGAACGCTGCCGGCCGTAGCGGAGAGGCCGTTTCCCGGAGAGCGGGAGGCGGCCTTTCGATCATCTGCCATCGATGTGCCATGGCAATCGTCCGGTCACGCGGATGCCCGGCCTCACCGACCCGCTTCCGGTCGGGACGCGGACGCGTTCGATCGCGCCGACGGTGATCATGCGCCGTTCGTCGTGGTGAAGACGCGGGCGAGCTGGTGATCGATCACGGCCACGGCGTCTTGCCTGGCATGTCAGCCCGCCGCAAGCGGATCGACAGAAGACCGCGAGGCCGGACCTGCACCGTTGGCGATGCGCCGGTCGTGACCGGCACGGCGCACCCACCCCCGCCCACCGCGGGACGACCGCCAACGAACAGAACCACCGAAAGGCCAGACCCATGACTTCGAGTAGTGCCGGGAACAGGCCGCGAGCCGGACGGCGGGAGTGGACGGGGCTCGCGATGCTGGCCCTGCCCAGCATCCTGCTGTCGCTGGACGTGACCCTCCTGCATCTGGCGGTGCCGCACCTCGGGGCGGCGCTCGCACCCAGCAGCACCCAGATGCTCTGGATCATCGATATCTACGCCTTCATGATCGCCGGGTTCCTGGTCACCGCAGGTACCCTGGGCGACCGTATCGGCCGGCGCAAGCTGCTGCTCGGCGGCGGGCTGGCCTTCGGCGCCGCCTCGCTGCTGGCCGCCTATGCCGGCAGCGCCGAGATGCTGATCGCCGCCCGCGCGCTGCTCGGCATCGCGGGCGCGACCCTCATGCCCTCCACCCTCGCCTTGATCAGCAACATGTTCCAGGACCCCAGGCAGCGGGGCACCGCCATCGGGATCTGGGCCGCCAGCTTCTCCGTCGGCATCGCGCTCGGCCCGGTGGTCGGCGGAGCCATGCTGGAGATGTTCTGGTGGGGCTCGGTGTTCCTCCTCGCCGTTCCCGTGATGGCTCTGCTGCTGATCACCGGACCGCTGCTGCTGCCCGAGTACAAGGACGAGAAGGCAGGGCGGATCGATCTGATCAGCGTCGTCCTTTCGCTCGCCGCCATCCTGCCCGCCATTTACGGCATCAAGGAAATCGCCAAGCACGGAGTGCAGAGCGCGCCCCTGATCGCCCTGGTGGTCGGCCTGGCGTTCGGCATCGTCTTCACCCGCCGCCAGCTGCGGCTCGACAATCCGATGCTGGACCTGAGCCTGTTTCGCAGCCGGGCCTTCAGCGTCGCTCTCGGCGTGATGCTCTTCGCCGCCGTCGCCATGGGCGGAATCTACCTCTTTGTCACCCAATACCTGCAGATGGTCGCCGGACTTTCGCCGCTGCAGGCAGGCATGTGGCTGCTGCCCGCCGCCGGGCTCCTGATCGCCTCGTCGATGCTCGCCCCGATCGCGGCCCGCCGGATCCGCCCCGGCAGTGTCACCGCCATCGGGCTGGTCCTGTCCGCCATCGGCTACGTCATCCTCACCCAGGCCGACGCCGGCGACAACGGACTGGCCTACGTCGTCATCGGCTTCAGCTTCATCTACACCGGCATCGGCCCCGTGATGGGCCTGAGCGTCTCGCTCATCGTCGGCTCCGCGCCGCCCGAGAAGGCCGGCGCCGCCTCCGCCCTGCAGCAGACCAGCAGCGACTTGGGCCTCGCGGTCGGCATCGCCGCCCTGGGCAGCCTCGGCACCGCCGTCTACCGCAACGGCGTCGCCGATGAACTGCCCGCCGGCACCCCGGCCGAGGTGGCCGACGCCAGCCGTGACACCCTCGCCAGGGCCCTGGACGTCACCCGTGACCTGCCCGGATCGATCGCCGATCAGATCATCACACCCGCTCGCGACGCCTTCGCGTCCGGCCTCAATGTCGTCGCCCTCATCGGCGCGATTCTGGTCACCGCCCTCACGATCCTCGCCCTCACCATGCTCCGCCACGTGGCCCCCACCAACGCGGCCGGGCGCAGCCCGAGGCGGCCCCCTTCAAAGGGCGACGGTTCGAGCCGCGAAGAACAACCGGCTCGAACGGGATCACTGGGAGTGTCCTGAAGATCTTGGTGGGTGGGCCGGCATGAGCCGGCCCACCCTCTTGTCATGGTGGCCGAGCCCGCAGGCGGCCTTTCACCGCAGATCACGGCGCAGCGCCCCGACCGCCTCCTCATCGGACGACCACGTCGTCCGGCACGGGCAGTCATCTCGGCTTCGAGACTTCTTCACCGGCCCAACGGCCGCGAGTGCCGTACCGGGCCTCTTGGAGGGGCGGGGGCGCGAGATCATGCACAGGGCAGGGCATGAGCCCCGCCCTGTGCGGTCATCCGATGGCGTACGCGCGGTGGATCGTCTGTGTGAGGCCGGCATCGGCGGCGTCCTTCGCCGTGGCGCGCAGCGAGACGAATCCGGGCGTGCCGGGATTGGCGATCAGAGCCGTCCATCCCGACGAAGTGCGGTGCACGGGCACCGGGCGCCAGGTCCCGCCTTCATCGAAGGACACCTCCAGGTGGAGGGACTTCACCAGGGAAGCGGCGGCTCCCGGATTCCGTTCGATCCAGACAGGCAACCGGGTCAAGGAGCCCGTCCTGGCCCGGTTGAAGTCGTCGAGGCCGGCGGGTGCGAAGCGCACCGCCATCAGAGGCAGCGGTTGCGGCTCGGTCGTCCCCGACGAGGGGAAGGTCCAAACGGCGTCCACCGCGGTGGACAGCGTCGCGTACGGTACCTGCCTGCGGGCCGCGACGCTCAGCGTATAGGTGGCGGCCTCCGCCGGGAGTTCGGTCGTCAAACAGGGTCCCCGGCCCGCGCAGCCGGTCAGACGGGCTTCGGCGATCACCTCACCGCCCTTGGCGAGGGTGACGGTACCGGCGGCGGCAGCGTCGGCACCGCTCCGCCCGGTCACGCTGTCGGTGAAGAGCTGCGGGGCCGTGAACGCCAGCTCGTTCCCGGTGCGGCCGCCGACGGAGGTGGGGAAGGCCGGACCGGTCACCGCGGCGTTCCACACCTCACGACGAGGGCCTGCCTTCGGATACCGGTCGGTGCCGGCCACCGAGAACGTGCCTGCCTGAAGCTGAGAGTCCCAGGTGAACCCGGGAGTGCGGTAATGCGTCATGGAGCCCGGCAGGTCGATGGCCGCAGTCGATGACATCATCGAAGAGGCGAGTCCGGGGAAGCGCGGGCCCAGGGACACCTCTGCCTTGGCGGCGACGCCGGATGCCCGGTAGGCCGCGGTCACCTTGACGAGATCGCTCGTACGAGCTCTGTAGTGAGGATCGTCCGGGATGCCGTCGGTCCGGTAGTCGACGAGATCATAGCGATACGGGCTGGGCGAAGCTTCCTTCTTGTGCCACATGGTCCTGGCCATGTATCTCAGGCCCGGCTGATGAACGGGAAGCACGAAGAAGTGCTCGTTGGGGTCTCCCCAGGCCATCCACTGGAAGTTCCAGGACCCGTTGGCCAAGGTGAACTCCAGGGCCTGGTCGGGCACGGCGGTCGGCTCGTCCAGCGAGAACCGGATCTGCCTGGCTCGGCGCGCGTCCAACACCACTTCCTGGTCCCCGCCGTCGACCTGCAGTACTACGTTCGCGGCCGTCAGCGCGATCGTGGACTCCTCCACCAGGTCCGCATACAGGTTCCACCGCCCCTCGGGCAGCCGGGTCCTGGCCACCCCGTCCCTGAAGGGCAGGATCAGCCGGCTGCCGGTCCGAAGGTTGTAGGCCTGCCCGGAAGCGACGGCGGGCTTGCCGTCACGGCCGATCGCGGTGATGGTCACGTCGTGGGACTTCGGTTCCACGTACGCGCCGGCCAGCGTTCGGATGACGGTGTCGCCCGACCTGGCCGTGACGACTCCGGGATAGTCTCCCGGCGACTTCCCCTCGGCATCGATCGTGAGAGTCACCGCGGCCTCCGCTCCGGCGGGGACCTCCACCCGATCGGCCGACAGCCGCAACACCTCGTTGTCGACACTGAGATCCAGGACTGCGGAGGTGTCGCCGGAGTTGGAATAGGTGATGGTCCTGGTCGTCTCCCGCGTGCCGGAATCTTGCCAGGGGAAGTGGGCCCACACGTTGCCCGGCGCAGCCCCGAGCTGCTGTGTCAGCGCGCGGGTCAGGTCGACCCGCCCCGCGCCCTGCTGGTACGGCGTGGCATCCGCCGTGGGTTTGGCGGTGCCGATCAATGCCGCTTTGAGCCGTTCCCCCGTCCAGCCGGGATGACGCTGGGCCAAGATCGCCGCAGCTCCGGCGACGTGCGGGGCGGCCATCGAGGTGCCGCTGTGTGCGACGTAGGGCCCGTCGGCCGTGCCCTTGGCCGCCGCGGCCACGATCTCCACGCCGGGAGCGGTGATGTCCGGCTTGAGTGCGTGGTCGCCTGCCCGAGGGCCAGGGCTGGAGAACTCGGCGGCCCGATCTGTTCTGTGGACGGCGCCGACGCTCAGAGCCGCGTCGGCACTGCCTGGGCTGTTCACCGTGCTGAGCTCACCGGCGTTACCGGCGGCCACGACGAACAGCGCCCCGGTCTGCGCCGACAGCGTGTTCACCGCCTGCTCCAGGAGATCCAGCTCAGGAGCGTCCTGTCCACCGAGACTCATATTGATGATCTTTGCCTTGGCGTCGACGGCGGCCCACTCCATGCCCGCCAGCACGGCAGAGTCGGCTGACCAGTCATCGCCTACTTTCGCGATGGCGAGCTTGGCGTCCGGCGCCACCCCCCGGTACTTCTCCCCCGCACCGGCGATGATGGAAGCCACGTGCGTGCCGTGCCCGTTGGCATCACGCATGTCGGGGCTGTCGGTGAAGTTGCGCGCCTGCGAAACCACCTCCTTGAGGTGGGGGTGGTCGACGTCGTATCCGCTGTCGAGCACGGCTACCGTGACGCCCTTACCGGTCAGGCCCTGCTCCCACGCTTCCGTGGCGCCGATCTGCCGGACGCTTCGATCCAGCGCGAACGATCGGCGTCCGTCGAGCCAGAACCTCGTCTTGTCCGCCACCAAGGTTCGAGAGCCGGCGATCAGGCCCTTCCACATCTGGCCCGCCCCGTCCTTGGGAACGTGCAGGGCGGTCATTCCGAGATGAGCCAGATGCCGTGTCCGCCGCGCGGATTTCAGGGCAGGCGCGCTCCCCTCGACCGCCTGCGCGATCACGGGAATGTCCGCCCTGTTCGCGTCGCCGTACCCCCATGCCAGCAGCTGGGTGACGTCGAACAGCCGTTCGTCCAGAACCCCTTCGGCCACCAGTGGCCACGCGTCAGACGGATAGACGAAGAGATGGCCGCCGCGACGCTGCGCGCTGTAGCGCACCCGCCTGCCCGGCCCCGGCTCCACACAGTGACCTGTGCCGGTGACGATGACTCGGTCCCCGGTCAGCAAGGTCACGCTGCTCGTGGCTCCTTCTCGCGCGGCGCTCTCCGCGTGACGAGGGACGGCCTCCTGAACGGCCGTGACACCAACCGTTCCGGCCAGGATCGTGGCCATCAGGCCTCTGCCCACGTTCATACTTGCCTCTCAGCCCAAAGAGCAGGATCTACTTCCGTACACCTTTGGCCAGTGAGGCGACCCGGGTTACACACCTGCCTGAGCCGGCGCGTCAGAGCGGGCTGATGGCGCTGGGCACGATGCCGGCCATCCCCGTCGGCCGCCTGCCCCTGGCCTCAGTCGTGACCGAAATCGCTGATCCGTCCCGCTAAGCCGGCCCGATACGCCGCTGGCCGCCGTCCTTCGGACGAGACCTCCGCAGCAGATCGTGCAGAGCCAGGGCGGCGGCAAGGCAGGCGACCGGAACGACCGGTAGCACGTACCGGTGATCGAAATCGAGGACGGCGACCGGGCCGACGAGCAGGCCCATCGCGACTGTCCAGGGCAGCAGTGCGGTGCGGCGGCGCAGCACCGCGCCTGCCGCGCCGAGCAGCAGGATCGCGCCCAGGACCGGCCCGCGCAGGTAGGCGGGGTATTGGTAGGCGATCAGGAAGTCGGCGTATGGTGCGACGGAGGAGAGCCCCTGAATGTCCGGGTCGTATTCCCGTTTCACCTTGTCGATCAGCGGCTGGTCGGGCAGTGGCCAGTGGCCGTGCTTGAAGCCGAAGGCCGGGGTGGTCCGCCGGGGGTGGGCTATCGGGGTCCAGGAGAAGGCGATGGAGGTGTCGCGGACGACGTCGCGCAGGTAGTCGAGCGGCTGGGCGGCGATCGCTTCGATCGCGAAGGAGCGGGCCAGGTCGTTGTACGAGAAACGGTCACCGGGGAGCCTGTTGAGCGAGGCCCCGGGCGCCCAGACATATTCGGAGGCGGCGTCCACGACTGTCCCGTTGGGGCAGAGCCGCGCCTCCGTGGGGGAGGGTTTGATCACGGCGCAGTCGGCGAAGGTCATCGTACGCGCCCACAGGGCCACTCCGTCGGCGCCGCTGAGGGCGAATCTTCCGTGGTGCGACCCGTACCAGGCGGCATAGGCGGCCAGGGGCAGGGTCCCCGCCACGGCGACGGCAGCCAGCCGCCGCCATCCGAGGCGCTGGACGGCCAGCACGATCAGGACGAGGAGCAGGAGGGGCAGGGCGATCGTCCGGGTGAGCGCGGCGAGCGCGAACAGCAGGCCCGCGCCCGTGGCGGCCCGGATCGACAGCCTCGGCGACCACATCAGGACGGTCAGGCCCGCCACGACCAGGAAGATGAACTGGGTGTCCGACAGGACGGCGTGCTCCAGCCGGAGATAGGAGGCGCTGAACAGGATCGGCACCGTGGCCAGCGCCGAGCCCCAGCCGGGCAGGGACCGGCGGCGCAGCAGGGCGTAGATCAGCACGCCGGTGATCAGGCCGATGCCGTGCTGGGTGGCGGCGATCACCTCGACGCTGTGGAAGGGCCACAGCGCCCGCAGGAACAGCGGGTACCCGATCGGGTGGAAGGCGGCCGACGGCTGGAGGTGGACCGCGGTGTCGAGATAGCTGAAGGAGTCGTACCAGTACAGCTGGGCGGGCCGGTAGCCGAGCATCGTGACCACCCGCAGCGCCGCCGCGAGAAGCAGGAGCACGGCGAAGATTCGGTGGCCGGAGAGAAAGGCGAGCCAGGCCGTGCCAGGGCGGGAAGGCCCGGCCAGGTGATTGTCGGTGAGCACGCGGAGTTCCGATCGTCATCGAGCAGGTCATCAGGGGGAATCCGCGCAGGCGAAACAGGGACGGACGGTGGCAGGGGAGAAGGGAGTCTTTAGGCGCATGAGGTGGGCCGGCCGGGGTGGGGGGGGGGGCCCCCCCCCACACCCCCGCGGGCGCCATCTGGGGCGGAGAACCACAGTCCGAATGTGGCCGTCCGAACCCGGGGGCAGGATGGCGATGATCTCGGCCAGCGTCTCCTCGTCGACGACGGGGTCCTCGGTCCCGTGCAGGTAGAGGGTGGGCTGGGTGGGCAGCGTGCTCAGCACCTTGGCCATCTCCCATTGCGGGGTGCCGAAGGTGGCCGCGGGCATGTTCTGCCGGTAGAGCTCAAGGCCCAGGTGCACCCTTTCCGGCGTGTTCAGGTGAGCCTTGGCCGCCTTGAGGTCCTCGGTGGGGTCGTAGGTCGGGATGGTCCCGGTCCAGTGCCTCCACAGCCAGTCGATGTAGGCGAAGTCGTCCACCGCCACGATCTGGTCGGCCATGGCCATCTGGAAGAAGTAGAAGTGGACGTAGTGCTCGATCCTTTCCGGGTCGGCGCCGTTGCGGTCGTAGAAGCGCAGCGGAGGGACGTCGTTGACGACGACCTTGGACCACCGCTCGGGCGCGGCGGCCGCGGCGCCCCAGGTGGTGAAGCCGCCCCAGTCGTGCCCGATGAGGACGGCGTCGGAGCCCCCGCCGAGCGCGTCGTGCAGAGCGTTGGCGTCCGCGATCAGGTCCGCCAGGCGCATGCTGCCGTCCGCCGGGATCTGGGAGGGGGCGAAGCCACGCATCGTCGGAGCCACCGCGCGGTACCCCGCCTTGGCCAGCTCCGGCATGAGGTAGCGATACAGCGCGGAGGTGTCGAACCCGTGCAGCAGCAGAGCCAGCGGGCCTTCACCCTCCTCGACATAGCCGAACTCGAGGCCGTTGGCGGTGATGAACTTCTGTTCCATGTCAATCCTTCAGACGGGTGGCTCAACGTTCTATAACGAACGTTCTAACTAGCGAGGGAGAGTGAAGTATTCCGGCCGGCTGGTGCGCGGCAGAGCGCCTCGGGCGTCGCGGCGGTGCGCCCCTTGAGCGTGCTCAACGGGCTCGGGGCGACCGCCTCCTTGGGAGTACGGGCACTGGTCCCGCCCTCTGTAGATGGCCGAGGGGTGGTTCGAGTGACCCGGCCGGGGTTGTCAGACTCCGGCCGTCTCTGGCTGCCGGGGTTCGCCGGACGGTGCCGGTTCGCCGGACGCCGGTATCCGCCGGAGCAGGGTGAGCGCGATCACTATGGCCAGCGTGACGAGGAGCGCGGCAGCTCCTGCCGCCACGTTCAGGCCTTCTGTGAAGGCGTCGCGAGCCACGTCGACCAGGGCGGAGGCCTGCGCGGCGGGCAGGGTCTCCGCGGCGGTCAGTGCGCCGGGCAAGGTGTCGGCCGCCGCTGACGGGAGGCTGTCCGGCACCGCGGACCGGTAGACCGCGGCGCCGAGGCTGCCCAGCAGGGCGATGCCGAGCGAGGTGCCGAGGTCGCTGGCGGTGGTGGTGACCGCCGAGGCGGCGCCGGCCTTCTCCGGCGGGGCGGCGCCGATGACCAGGCTGGTGGTGAGCGCCATGGTGGGGGCGATACCGGGATAGAGCAGATAGAAGCCGAGGATCATCAAGGGCAGCCCGGGGGCCTCGGCCTGGGTCAGGACGATATATCCGGCCAGGGAGAAGAGCGAGCCGCCGGCCAGCACGTAGGCGGGGCGCACCCTCCTGGCGATCTTGGGGGAGACCATGGAGACGACCACCAGAGCGAGCGCCGCGGGCAGGATCCACAGCCCCGACTCCAGCGGCGACAGCCCGGCCACCAACTGCAGATACTGGGTGAACAGCAGGTAGACGCCGCCGAGCGCGATCGCGGAGAACAGCAAGACGCCCAGGCCTCCGCTGAACGTCCGGTTCGCGAAAAGCCGTACGTCCAGGAGCGGGCTGGCGAGCTTGAGCTGACGGCGGACGAACGCCACCGACAGGAGCAGCCCGACGACGGTCGTCACGGTCGCGGTGACGGTGAGCCCGTGCTTGGCCATCTCCTTGATCCCGTAAACGATCGGCAGCAACGACGCCATGGACAGCAGCACACTGGCTACGTCGAGCGTCCCGGCCCGCGCAGCCTTGTACTCGGGGACCAGGAACGGGGTCGCCACCAGCACCAGCGCCATGACGGGCACGCCGATCAGCAGGGCCGCACCCCACCAGAAGGACTCCACCAGCAGGCCGCCGACGAGCGGGCCGACCGCGACGCCGACCGAGATGGAGGCCGCCCACAATCCGATGGCGGTGCCCCGCTGGCGGTCGTCGCGGAACATGTTGCTGATCAGCGACAACGTGGACGGCATCACGGCCGCGGCACCGACGCCCATCACGGCGCGCGCCGCGATCAGCCAGGCCGCGTCCGGCGCGAACGCCGCGGCTACGGAGGCCAGACCGAACGCGGCCGCTCCGAGCAGCATGATCCTGCGCCTGCCCAGCCGGTCGCCAAGCGTTCCCATGGCAACGAGCAGTCCCGCCATCACGAGCCCGTAGACGTCGTTGATCCACAGCAGCTGGCTGCTGCTCGGCACCAGGTCGGTGGCGATCTGCGGGGTGGCGAGGAACAGTACGGTCATCGCCAGGAACAACAGGACAGTCGGGAGCAGCAGTACGGCCAGGCCGAGCCACTCCTTGGCCCCCGCACGGGGGCCGGAGGACATGCCGACAGCGGACATGGTGCGTTTCTCCGGGGAGGTAGGGCGGCTCATGTGTTCACCACAGGAGCCGGCTGAGCTTCGTCTCGCTCGGCTCGCGACATCCCCGCAGCAGGGGGGATCGCATCCGGCGTCCCGCTTGCTCGTACGGACGGGAATCCGGCCGTGCGAGCGGCGAGGACCACGATCAACGCGGGGGCCAGGAGGAGTGGAACGCTCCAGGGAAGTGCGGCGGCGCCGGCGAGGTCGAGGAGGATCCCGCCGACGACTCCACCACCGGCCATGGCGACGTTCCACAAGGTGACGAGCATGGCCTGTGCGGAGTCGGCGGCTTCCGCTCCCGCTTGGCCTGCCGCGTCGCCCGCCGCGGTCTGCAGGAGGGTGGGAACGCCGCCCCAGCCCAGCCCCCACAGCGCGGCCGCGAGGTAGACCGGTGCGGCGCCGTCCGACGACAGCGCCAGCCCGGTGGCGGCCACCGCGACCAAGAGAGTGCCTGCCACGGTCAGGGCTCGCAGGCGGCGGTTGATCTGCGCGCCGACGATCCAGATGCTCACCAGCGAGGCGAGCCCGAAGACCAGCAGCACCCGATCGGTGGCGCCGCCCATGCCGAGCCGGTCGAGGAAGGTCGCGATGTAGGCGTACAGGATGGTGTGCGCCAGCACGAACATCAAGGTGACGGCCAGGACCGGCGGCACGCCGGGGATGACGAGGGCCCGCACCATACGAGCGCGGCCTTGGGCCCGCTGACCGGGAAAGTCCGGTACGGCCAGGACGATCCAGGCGAGCAGGACGAGAGTGAGCCCGGTCATGATCAGGAAGGCCGCCCGCCAGCCGAGCGCGGCGCCGATGAAGGTGCCCGCGGGCACCCCCAGGGACAGCGCGACCGGGATGCCGGCCATCGCGATCGCTATGGCCTTGCCCTGCAGGTGGACGGGGGCCAGGCGGCGGGCGTACCCGGCCAGCAGCGCCCAGGCGAGCCCGGCGGCCACCCCGGCGACGAACCGGGCCACCATGGTCAGCGGGTAGTCCGCGGACAGCGCGGTGACCGTGTTGGCCAGGGCGAAGGCGGCCATCGCCAACAGGAGCAAGCGCTTGCGGCGCCATCCCGCGGTGAGGGCGGTCAGCGGGACTGCGGTGAGCGCTGTCCCCAGGGCGTAGATGGTGACCGTCTGGCCCGTCGCGGACTCGCTGACGCCTAGGTCGCCACTCATCGCGGGCAGGACGCCCGCGGGCAGTGTCTCGGTCAGGCTGGTGATGAAGACCGCCGTGGACAGCGCGAGCAGCGCCGCTAACGGGAGTTTCGAGGTCTGTCGCCGGGGTGGAGGCCCGATCTGGGGGCCGTCCGGCATGGTGAGGTTTCGCATGATGGATACACCCGGCACACCCGTGGCCCGGGCTCATCCCGCTTTCTCGTCAGGCCGCGCCGAGGATCACGGACGGCGGGAGCTGGACAGAAACAGTCAGAGACGACCCGGATCGGCTCGTGTGGGAGACGAGCCGGTTCGGCTCCTGAGGCGATGACCATAAATCGGGTGAGGAAGGCCTGTCAATACGAACCGGACCGTATCCCCTCTGCGTTATCCTGCTGAGATGCGAACGACTATGGAGGACGCGAGGCCATGAGTCCCGATCCGGCACGCCGCAACCCCCACTCGACCGCGGCGATCCTACGGGCGGCCTTGGAACTGGCCAGCGAGGGGGACTGGTCGAAGGTGAGCATCGAGGGCATCGCCGCCCGCGCGGGTGTCGGCAAGCGGACCATTTACCGCTGGTGGCCCTCCAAAGGCGTCATCGTGCTCGACGCCTGGGTGCAACGACTTCAGGAGAGCCTCTACAAACGGCTGGAGTCAGCCGACACCGGGGACATCGAAACCGACCTGAAGCAGATGGTCCGCGACGCCTACGTCTACACCTTGGGCGACACCCTCCAGGTCCTCGCCGCGCTCATCGGCGAGGCCCAGCATGATCCCGAGCTCTTCAAACAGATGTGGGAGCGGCTGCTGCGGCCCACCACCGAGCGTGTCGCCACCCGCATCCGGCGGGCACAAGAGCAGGGGCAACTGGCTGCCGACATCGACCCCTACCGGGCGATCGACTTGATCTATGGCCAGATCCATCACCGGTTCCTGTTCACTCCTCACGAACTCGACGAGGCATTCATGGACGACTGCGTCGATCTCGCACTCCGCGGCCTCCGGCCGAAGTGAGGAGTCCGCGAGCGCGGACCACGTGCCGCTCGAAGAGACCCGGGAGCGCCGGACGCGAGGCGGTGCCCAGACGGCCGCCCTTGCCTGGCGGGTTGTCCATGTCACGCGTGGAGCCGCTCCGCGCCGGCGTCCGGGTCCAGGACCACGCCCTGGTCGAAGGCGGCTTCGAAGCCTGCCTCTCCCAGCTCCTCGGCCCTGGCGTGGTCGCCGGTCAGCAGGGAGATCCTGCCGAGTCCGGACCGGCGCGTCGAGGCGTCGGTCCACAGCCCCAGGTCTCGGCCATCCGCAGCCCCTCCCGCTCGTCCACGAGCCGGTCGGCGGAGACCGTCTGTCCCCAGGACGTCAGCAGGGCCGCGAGCAGTGAGCGCACCTTCGACTCCGGCACCACCACGAGCT
>NZ_JOAG01000078.1 GCF_000725485.1 Nonomuraea candida
CCGCCGAGGTCGACATATCCCGTTAAGGACCCGAGGTCAGTCAGGGGCTGGGTCAAACCCCGGGGGGAGGCGTTCATCTCCATCATCACTGTCAGGGGCGGATGGCGCCGACGAGGCGGCTGCGCCAGTAGTCGTCGAGGTCGACGATCTTCACCACGTCCCCGGTCTGCGGGGCGTGCACCATCTTGCCGTCGCCCGCGTACAGCCCCATGTGCCCCAGTCCCTTGCTGAACAGCAGGTCGCCGGGGCGCGCCGCGCTGAGCGGGACGCGCCGCGCCGCCCCCCAGCTCCACTGCGTGTACGTGGTGCGCGGCAGCTCCACCCCGGCCGCCCGCCACGCCGCCTGCGCCAGGCCGGAGCAGTCGAAGGAGTCCGGCCCCGTGCCGCCGTACCGGTACGGCTTGCCCACCTGCGCGAAGGCGAACTGCAGCGCCTCGCGCGCGTTGCCCGAGGCCGGGCCGCTGTAGGTGACGCCGGTCGCGCGCGGGTTCCCGGTCTTGTACGCGCCCAGCCGCCGCAGCAGCCGCGTCTGCTGCTCCACCAGCTTCTCTACCTTCGCCCGCTGCCTGCGCACGCCGTCGCGCGCGCCCTCGGCCTCGGCCAGCGCGTCCTCGGCCCGCTCGCGCCGCTCCCGCAGGTCCTCGGTGGCCTTCTCGAAGGCCCGCAGTTTGGCCGCCCGGTCCCTGGCCATCTGGTCGAGCGCGGCCATGCCGCTGAACATCGCCTCCGGCCCGCCCCGTACCACGAACCGCTGCCAACCCAGCGAGGGCCCGAACTGGTACTCCTGCACCGCCATCGCGGCGATCTGCCGGCGCAGCTCCTCGGCGCCCGCGCTCCTGTCGGCCAGCTCGGCGTCCAGCGCCTCGTACTTCTGCCGGGCCTTGCGGTGCGCCTCCGTGGCCTGGTTGTAACGCTCGACGAGCTGGTCGGCCTGCTCGTTCAGCTCCACCAGCCGGGCCCTGGCCCTTGCCGGCGCCGGGTCCGCCACGACGCCGGGCACCGCCGCGGCGGGCCCGGCCGGCGCCAGGCCGAGGGTCACGGTCAGCGTCATGGCCAGGCCCGCCACCGCCGGCACCCGCCCGAGCCCCGCGTTCATCACGCTCACGCCTCCTTCGAACCGTTCCATGGGAAGGTACGCAGGCGTCCCCGGCGGCGTTCAGAGCCAGAAGCGCGGGTTATCGCGGCACGCCGGGGCGCGGCACGCCGGGAGGTACGCGGGAAATCACGTCAGGGAGTTGCGAAGCGCGCGGCGATCGTCCGGGCCGCTTCGTCGACCGCTCGCGACTGCTCTTCCTTGGTGATCGACCACGTACCGTCCGCGAGCGCTGTTAGTCAGACTGGCCCCTGACCGGCCGCGCCCCCGGCTCACTCGCCGGGGTGCCAGTCGATCTCCTCCCGCTTGGCCAGGAACTCCTCGGCCACCGGCCACTCCAGCGGCAATGGCATCGGGTAGGTCGTGCGGATCCGGGCCAGCTCCCGGCGGGCCCTGATCAGCCCGGCGAAGTCGCGCGGATACGTCCCGGTGTCCACCCCGGTGAACACCCCGACCTTCCGCGCCCGCCCGAGCAGCTCCCGCCAGTCCGCCACGCTCGCCAGCCCCACCGACTCCACCCCGTGGGAGAACAGCATCAGCCGGATCTCGTCGAACGCCTCCACGCCGTCCAGGTACGACAGGGCGCGCCGCCGCGACTGCTCGGCGTTGAAGACCATCCAGTACGGCACCGACCCGCTGCGCAGCGTCCACCACGGCTCCAGCAGCAGGAAGCACTCGACCAGCAGCCGGTCGCCCGGCAGGCCGCGCCGCGCGTACCAGCTCCGGTACAGGTCGGCCACGACCGGGCTGAGGTCCTCCGGCTCCTCGAAGCGCAGGCGGGCCAGCCGCCAGCCGTTGCGCCGGGCCAGGTCGGTCAGGTCGCCGAGCAGCTCGGGCTCGAAGCCCCACTCGGCCTCCGGGCTCTCGCCGTCGGCGGGCGGGTAGTCCCAGGCGCGCCGGTCGGAGCCGTACCGGCGCAGGTAGGCGGCCACGCGCGGCCCGCCGTGCTCGTACTCCTCGGGGGTCGCGCCGCCCAGCGCGCCGTGCTGGAACAGGTAGCGCGGCCCGACGCGGGTGACCGGCCTGCGCAGGCCGCAGTCCACCACGACCAGCGTCGCGCCGCGCGGCAGCGTCTCCTCCAGGAAACGCCGGTACGCGGCGGCCAGGCGCCGCCACTTCACCCGGAAGTACGTCATGCCGGCGATCATCAGCCGGTCCTGGTTGGCGTCGTGCATGTGGTGCAGCACCAGGTCGGGGTTGGCCGCCAGCAGCGCCTCCCCGGCCGGACGGGTCACGGCCAGGTCGCCGCGCGGGTCGTCGGGGCTCACGCCGTGGCGGCGCACCGGCAGCAGCAGCGTCTGCGGCAGCCACGGCACGCCCAGCGCCGCGGCCAGGTGCACCAGCGCCCCGTTGGAGGAGCCGACGAACGCCACCGGAGACGGCCGGCGCGGGTAGTGCCCGCTCACCCAGCCGGCCAGTTCCTCGGAGCGGATCTCGGGGACGCGCCGCGCGGGCACGGCCTCGGCCCAGCCGCTGAGCGCGTACGCCCGCTCCTTCAGCGCGCGCGGCAGCCGGGCGGCGCCGCCGGCCAGGGCGGAGATCGGCGCTTCCAGCGCGGCCGGGGCCTGGCCGAGCAGCGGGACGTCCTTGTCGTGCAGGAAGCGCGACAGCGCCCGCAACATGCCGGTGGCCGAGTCGAAGCTCGCCACCGCCCTGCCCGCCCTCATGCCGCCACCTCCCGCCGGCCGCGGCCGGGCCGCGCGTGGTGGTGCGGGTTCACGCGGTCACCTCCTTCAGGAAGGCGGTGACCTCGCGGGCCAGCCCGCCGGGGTCGCGGTAGGGCACCATGTGGGGCAGGCCGTCCATGACCACGAGCCGGCCGCGGGGCAGCAGCCGGGTGACCTCCTCGGCCCACGACTGGCTGACCATGCGGTCCTTGCCGCCCCGTACGACCAGGGCCGGCACGTCGACGTGCGGCAGCTTGTCCTCGATCCGGTCGCGCATCGAGGCGCCGAACCCGGCCAGCACCCGGCGCGGCCCGGCGTCGAGGTAGTCGGCCACGTTCAGCGGCGCCATGCGGGGGCTCTCGCGCACGGAGTTGCGCAGCCACTGGCCGACCACCCGGGCCGGGGTCCTGGCGCGGGCGTCCACGGTCGGCCCGACCAGCACCAGCGACGCGACGCTGCCCGGATGGCGGGCCGCCATGTCCACCGCCACCTGGCAGCCGAAGGAGCCGCCGAGCACGCAGGGCCGCTCCAGGCCGCTGCCGGCCAGCCAGCCGGCCACCGCGTCGGCCAGCGCGGCCAGGGTGAGCGGGCGCGGCGGCTTCTCGCTGCGGCCGAACCCCGGCAGGTCGATGCTCCAGGCGTCGTGCGTGGCGCCCAGGGCGCGGACGAACGGCAGCAGCTCCCTGCTGGACACCCCGGCGCCGTGCACGCACACGACGGCCGGCCCGGGACCCCGGCTCCGCCAGCCCGCCACCTTCAGCCCGAGCGCGGTGCGTACGACGTGTTCGAGCGGCACGCCTCTCCCTTCTCGCGAGGGCTGCCCTCCTACCCGAGCCGTGATCGCCCGAACGTCCCCGCGCGGCCCCGGTCAGTCGACGGGTGAGGGCGGCGGGGTGCCGAGCGCCGCCAGGTCGTCCCAGAACTCCTCCGGGATCACCGCGTCCACCAGCGCGTCCAGCCCTTCCAGCCGCTGCACCGAGGTGATCCCCACCACGGTGGAGTGCACGCGTGGCTCGCGCAGCGAGAAGTGCAGCGCGGCCGCCGCCAGGGCCACCCCGTGCCGCTCGCACAGCTCCCGCACCCGCTCGACGTGCGCCCCGAACTCCGGCGAGATCGGCCGGTACCCGTAGCGGCCGGCGTGCCGGGGCGAGCCGGACAGGATGCCGCCGCCGAAGGGCGCGGCGTTGAACACGGTCATGTCCCGCTCGGTGGCCAGCCGCAGGATCTCCTCCGCCCGCCGGTCCACCAGGGTGTAGCGGTTGTGGGTCAGGACCGCGTCGAAGGCGTCGGTGCGGATGTACTCCTCCACCAGGGTGCCCCCGGCCGCGGCGATGCCGATCGCGGCCACCAGCCCCTGCTCGCGCAGCGACACCAGGGCCGGCACGGCGCCGCCCGGCGCCATCGCCTCGCGCACCGTGATCGTGAACGGGTCGTGCAGGTGGTAGATCGGCAGCGTCTCGACGCCGAGCCGGGAGGTCGTCTCCTCGAACGAGCGCATCACCCGGTCGCCGTCGAACACCCCCGTCTCCGGCTCCCGGTCCGCCTTGGAGAAGACGGTGACGCCGCCGGTGAGCGCCTGGCCGATGAGGGTCTCGCTGCGGCCGCCGGCGTACTCGTTGGAGGTGTCGAGCTGGCGGAAGCGGCCGGACATCAGCGCCCGCGCCAGCCGCTCGTCACCGTCGTGGCGGCCCAGCGACGAGGTGCCGAGGGTCACCGCCTCCAAGGCCGTGCCTGTTCCCGGTACGCGGCGCGCCTGCTGCTCTGACACCCTTGCTCCGCCTTTCTGGCTGCTTCTGGCTGATCATGCGATTCGCACCTGATCATCGCACGGGCCCGGCCGGCGGCCGCGGGGGGAAGACGCTAGGGGACGAGCTGGTCGCGGCGGCGGGTCTGCCACTCGACCGTCATCACGGTCGCGTCGTCCTGGAGCCGGCCGCGCTGGTGGGCCAGGATGGCCTGGATGAGCCGCCGCAGCGTCTCGGGGGCCGACACCCCGTCGGCCTCCCGCCGCAGCACGAACTCGATGAACCGCTCCAGCCCGAACAGCTCGCCGTCGGGGCTCTGCGCCTCGACGATCCCGTCGGTGTAGAACAGCAGCCGGTCGCCGGGCTGGAGCTGGTGGCGCAGGACCCCGGTGCCGGCCTCCAGGCCGAAGCCCATCGGCGGGTCGGGGACGCTCTCCAGCGTCCTGACCAGCCGGCCCTCCCGCAGCACCAGCGGGGGATGGTGGCCCCGGTTGACCCAGGTCAGCAGTCCGGTGCGCAGGTCCAGGTCGGCCAGGATGCCGGTGGCGAAGCGGCCGGTGAACTGGCTGCCGATCGCCGCGTCGATGGCCTGGCCGGCCTCGGCGAGGGTCTCGCCGCGCCTGCGGTGGTTGCGGAAGGCGCCCATGGCGATGGAGGCGGTCAGGCCGGCGGAGGTGTCGTGTCCCATGGCGTCGAAGATCGACAGGTGCAGGACGCGGTCGCTGATGGCGTAGTCGAAGGCGTCGCCGCCCATCTCGTACGCGGGTTCGAGCGCGGCGCTGACCACCACGTCATCGTTGGCGAACGTGCCGGGCGGCAGCAGGTTCCACAGCACCTCGGCCGACAGGGTCAGCGGGCGGGCGCGGATCACCCGGGCGTAGGAGTCGCTGTGCGGGCGCTTGCTGATCACCAGCAGCGCCACCAGCGAGGCCAGGTCCTTGGCCCGCAGCTCCATGAGCTCCCCGCCGCACGCCGCCTCCGCCCCGCCGCCGAACTCCCGCTCCCCGCCGCACGCCGGATCGGGCCCGGCCCCAGGACCGGACGCGGGATCGTCCCCGGGGTCCGGGGCCGGCTCGCCGGGCGGCGCCACGGTCAGGCCCAGGACGCCGATCCGCTCGGTGCCGTCCAGCAGCGGCAGCCACAGCCGGGTCCCGCCGCCCTCGGCCGGTCCGGGGCGGGTGCGCACGATCTCCACCATCCGGAACGCCCGCCCCGGCACGGTGCCCTCGATGCGGAGGGTCTCCAGCGGCCCGCCGTCGGCGGCGTGCTGCCCGGGCAGCGGCACGAGGAGCTGCTGCTGCAGGTCGGTCACGTAGATCAGGACGTGGGAGAAGCCGGCCGTGCGGGAGCAGCGGGCGACCGCGGGCGGCACGCCCTCCATCGCGGTCAGGTGGAGGGCCTGCAGCAGCCCGCTCAGGGCGCGCTCACCGTCGCTCCGCACGTCCTCGCTCCCTCGCTGGTGGCCTGCCTACCCCCTACCCATCCACCAGCGGAACGCTCCCGAACCCCGCCCGTCACTCGGGGCGGTCGCCGACCGCGTAGGTGGACTGCACGACGCCGGCGCCGAACACCTTGGTCGACAGGTGCGTCAGCGGGATGTCCCGCTCCAGCGGCCCGAACAGCGGCAGCCCGGTGCCGATCAGCACCGGCACCGTGGTGATGGTCATCTCGTCGATCAGCCCGGCGCGCAGGAACGCGCGCACGACCTGCCCGCCGTCGGCGTAGACGCTCTTGACGCCGCGCTCCTCCAGGTCGCGCACGAGGTCGTCGAGGTCGCGGTGGACGCTGACGCGCGGGTCGGCGCCGATCGGCAGGGTGGTGCTGAGCACGGCGACGTGCCGCCCCTCGTGCGGCCACGGGTCGTAGGTGAGACCGGGCTCGTACGTGCCCCGCCCCACCACCACCGCGTCGATGCCGTCGATGAACTCCTGGTAGCCCAGGTCGCCGCCGGCGGCCGCGCCCCGGCTGGTGAGCCAGTCGAGGTCGCCGTCCGTGCGCGCGATGAAGCCGTCGAGGCTGACCCCGATGAACACCGAGGACGTGAAGGAGCGGCTCCGGGACATGTGCGCCTCCAATTAGTAAATGTAGATTCATTTATGAATGTAACACGAAGCCGGCCCGGTTCTGTCGGTGGCGGCGGCCATGATGGGGGCCATGGCTTCATGGCACGAATTCGAGAGCCAGGCGCCGGAGCTGGCGCGCTCCGCCCGGCGGCTGATGGACACCTACCGGCACAAGGTCCTGGCGAGCCTGCGCAAGGACGGCTCGCCCCGGGTGAGCGGCATCGAGACGAGCTTCGGCGACGGCGAGGTGTGGACGGGCTCCATGCCCGGCGCGGTCAAGGCGGCCGACCTGCGGCACGATCCCCGGATGGCGATCCACGTCACCTCCCGCGCGCCCGAGGAGGCCGACCCGTCCTCCTGGGAGGGTGACCTGAAGCTGGCGGGCCGGGCGGT
This sequence comes from Nonomuraea candida, assembly GCF_000725485.1. GTDB lineage: Bacteria > Actinomycetota > Actinomycetes > Streptosporangiales > Streptosporangiaceae > Nonomuraea > Nonomuraea candida. The sequence goes on from NZ_JOAG01000078.1 coordinate 6,962, forward strand.
CGAGGTCGCCGGCGACGACCGGCCGGCCGCCTTCCGCGCCGCCCACCCCGACTCCGACCTGTTCCGCATCGAGCTGACGGAGGTGGCCTGGACCAGGGTCGAGGGCGACGAGCTGGTCATCACCTCCTGGCGGGAGGGCGCGGGAGTGCGCGAGTTCCGCCGCAAATAATCTACAACGTAAAGGTGGGCGCCTGAGGCTGAAACTCAGGCGCCGCCCTCGTGCGGCCGGAGTTCCTCCTTCATCACCAGATCCAGCAGCCCGGGGAAGCGCGCGTCGAGGTCCTGCCTGCGCAGCGTGATGAACTGCTTGCGCCCCTCGGGCCGCTGGAAGATCACGCCGGCCTCGCGCAGCACGCGCCAGTGCGTGGTCAGCGTGGACTTCGGCACGTCGGGCACGATCGACCCGCAGAACTGCTCCTCGCCCGAGCCGAGTGCCCGCACGATCCGCGCCCGGACCGGGTGGCCCAGCGCCGCGAGGACGTCCAGCAGGTCGATCTGGTCGCGTGACGGATGCAGCATGGCCCGATTGTACGCATGTCCCGGACAGTGATTTGACGAACCGCCCGATCGGCGCGACCATCTCGGACTGTACGACGTTCCCGAACAATCGGAGGCTGGGATGGACGACGTCGCGATCGTGGGGGGCGGCCCCGTGGGCATGCTGCTGGCCGCCGAGCTCGGGCTCCAGGGCGTGCGCCCCCTCGTGCTCGAACGGCTGGTGCTTCCATCGGAGGAGTCCAAGGCGGGCACGCTGCACGCCCGTACCGCGCAGAGCCTCGACCGCCGCGGCCTGCTGGAGGCGGTCGGGCGGTCGAGCGGCGGGAGCGTGAGCTTCCACTTCTCCGGCATGTTCGGGCTCGACCTGGGCGCGGTCGCGGAGGAGGGCGTGAGCATCGTCGGCAGCCCGCAGGCGTGGGCCGAGCAGGTGTTCGCCCGCCGCGCGGCCGCGCTGGGCGCGGAGATCCGGCGGGGACAGGAGGTCACGGGCCTGGTGCAGCACGACGACCACGTGGTGCTGACCGCCGGCGGGCGCGAGCTGAGCGCCCGCTACGTCGTGGGCACGGACGGCGCCCGCAGCACGGTGCGCCGCGCCGCCGGCATCCCGTTCACCGGCACTCCGGCGCGGGTGGCCGCCCTCATGGGCGACGTGCGGCTGCTCGACCCGTACGGCGTGCCGCCCGGCTACACCCGCACCCCGCGCGGCTGGATCATCGTCTGGCTGAACCCGGCCGGGCACAGCCGCGTCACCACCTACGACTTCCGCGCCCCGCACGCGGACCGCCAGGCCCCGGTCACGCCCGAGGAGCTGCGCGAGGCCGCCGAGCACGTCCTCGGCAGGCCGGTCCCGATGGCCGGCGCGCGCAACCTGTCGCGGTACGGCGACGCCGCGCTGCAGGCCGAGACCTACCGCGCGGGCCGGGTGCTGCTGGCCGGCGACGCGGCCCACGTGCACTTCCCGTGGGGCGGGCAGGGGCTGAACACCGGGCTGGAGGACGCGTTCAACCTGGGCTGGAAGCTCGCGGCGCAGGTGCGGGGGCACGCGCCGGACGGGCTGCTCGACAGCTACCACGCCGAGCGGCATCCGGTGGCCGCCCGCGTGCTGTGGAACGTGCGGGCGCAGACCGCGCTGGCCGACCCGCATCCGTCGGTCGATCCGCTGCGCGAGCTGTTCGCCGAGCTGATGGGCTTCGAGGAGGTGAACACCTACCTGAGCGGGATGATCAGCGGCGTGCACACCACCTATGACGTGGGCGTGCCGGGGGCCGGGCGGATGGCCGCCGATCTGGTGCTGAAGACCGGCGACGGGCCGGTCAGGCTGGTGGAGCTGCTGCGGGAGGGGCGGCCGCTCCTGCTCGACCTGGCCGGCCGTGACGATCTGGTGGCGCAGGCGGCGGGCTGGGCCGATCGGGTGGACGTGGTCCGGGCCGCCGCCGACCATCCGGCCGACGCGCTGCTGATCCGGCCCGACGGATACGTCGCGTGGACGTCCGCCGCCGGTGCCGGCCACCCCCTGGCGGACTCGCTCGCACGGTGGTTCGGCCGCCCCCGGGGGTGAGCCGCGGCAGGGCGGGCCGGGGATCAGTGGACGAAGAAGCCGCCGTCCACGAAGAGCATGTGGCCGGTGACGAACGCGGAGGCGTTCCCCGCCAGGAAGACCGCCGCGCCCTCGAAGTCCTCCGGCACCCCGTTGCGGCCCGCCATGTGCCGGGCGGCCAGCGCCTCGACGCGGCCGGGCACGGCCTGGGCGGCCGTGGTGAGTGGGGTCAGCACGAAGCCGGGGATGATCGTGTTGACGCACACCCCCTGGGCCGACCACGCCTCGGCCTGGGAGCGGGTCAGGCCGGCGAGCCCGGCCTTGGCGGCGCCGTAGGCCCCGCTGTCGCCGAAGGCGCTGATGGACTGCTGGGAGCCGACGTTGATGATGCGCCCCCAGCCGCGTGCGGCCATCCTGGGCCCGTAGTGCTGGCCGAGCAGGTAGGGCGCGGTGAGGTTGACGGCCATGGTGCGCTCGTAGTCGTCCACGGTCAGCTCGGCCATGGGCTTGCGGATGTTGTTGCCCGCGTCGTTGACCAGGATGTCGATGTCGCCGGCCGTCTCGCACACGCGCCTGACGTCGGCGCGGTCGCCCAGGTCGGCGCTGATCCGGGAGGCGGTGACGCCGTGGCCGCGCAGTCGGGCGACGGCGTCGTCCAGCTCCTTCTCCCTGCGGGCCACCACGACGACCTCGGCGCCGGCCCGCCCGATCGCCTCGGCCATGGCGTACCCGATCCCGGAGCTGCCGCCGGTCACGAGCGCGCGCCGGCCGTGGAGGGAGAAGAGCTCCCGCAGATAGTCGGACATGGACGGTCAAGCTAGCACCCCGCGGATCACCGTCCGCCGCAGAGCCCGGCGTGTCCGGCCGCGCCGGGGGAAAGGGAGGGCGTTTGCGCGCGCCCGGGCGCGGGGTTAAGCTCGAATACTGCCATTCTCCAAACGAGCTTTCACAGAACTCCCGTTAGGAGCATACCACCGAATGACTAATCGTCAAGATGGTCTCGCGCAAGCCCTTGACACCGAGCAGCGCACCGTGTCGTGGCTCTACGGCATGCTCGACGCCGCGCGAGAGCGGGCGCGGGAGACCCTGCGCGAGGTGTACCGCAGGGGCGGCACGGGCACCCGGCAGGCGCGGGTCGAGCGTGAGGCGCTGGCCTCGGAGCAGGCCCGGCGGCTGGCGCGGCTCGAGGCGGTCGAGCGGGGCCTGTGCTTCGGCCGGATCGACGACGACTCGGGGAGCAGCACGTACATCGGCAGGATCGGGCTGCGGGACGAGCGGCACGAGTCGGTCCTGATCGACTGGCGGGCGCCGGCGGCGCGGCCGTTCTACGTCGCCACGGCGACCGATCCGGGCGGCCTGGTGCGGCGCCGGCATCTGCATCTGAAGGACCGGCGGGTGGTGGGCATCGACGACGAGGTGTTCGACCTGGAGGGGATGAGCGAGGGCGACCGGCGCACGCTGGTGGGGGAGGCGGCGCTGCTGGCGGCGCTGCGGCGGGGGCGTACGGGCCGGATGGGCGACGTGGTGGCGACCATCCAGACCGAGCAGGACCGGGTGATCCGGGCCGGGCTGCAGGGCGCGCTGGTGGTGCAGGGCGGCCCGGGCACCGGCAAGACGGTGGCGGCGCTGCACCGGGCGGCGTACCTGCTCTACACCCACCGCGACACGCTCGAGCGGCGCGGGGTGCTGGTGGTGGGCCCCAATCCGATGTTCCTGCGCTACATCGGGCAGGTGCTGCCGGCGCTGGGGGAGACGCAGGTGGTGATGACCACGGTCGGCGAGATGTTCCCGGGCGTGCGGGCGCGGGAGGCCGACGGCGGGGCGGCGGCGGCGGCCAAGGGCGACGTGCGGATGGCCGAGGTGGTGGCCGGGGCGCTGGCGCTGCGGCAGGGCGCGCCCGAGGGCGATCTGGTGGTGGAGCTGGACGGGCTGCGCCTGCGCGTGCCGCACGAGACCTGCCTGCGGCTGCGCGAGCGGGCGCGGGCGGTGCGGCTGCCGCACAACATGGCCCGCAAGCTGTACGTGACCGAGCTGCTCAAGGAGCTGGCCAGGGCCGAGGCGCGGGCGCTGGAGGAGTCGCTGCGCATCGAGGAGCTGGTGATCGAGGGCGAGCCCGAGCTGGCCGAGCCGCTGGACCTGGAGGGCGACCTCGACGAGCTGGACATCGAGCTGGCCTCGCGCCGGCTGTGGGAGGAGCCGGCGGTGCGGCGCGCGGTGGACGGGCTGTGGCCGGAGCTGACGCCGCAGCGGCTGGTGTCGGAGCTGCTGTCCTCGCCGGGGACGCTGCGCGCGGTGGCGCCGGCGGGCCTGGACTGGGAGTCGCTGGTGCGCCCGGCGGGGTCGCCGTGGACGGCCGGCGACGTGCCGCTGCTGGACGAGGCCGCCGAGCTGCTGGGCGAGGACGACTCGGCGCGGCGGGCCGCGGCCCGGCGGGCGCGGGAGGAGCAGGAGGGGCTGGAGCTGTACGCGCGGGAGGTGCTGACCACGACGGGCGTGGCCGAGGAGGGCGTCTTCGGCCGGGCCGACGTGCTGGCCGGCCGGCACGCCGACGACGGCGCGGCCCTGACCACGGCCGACCGGGCGGCGGCCGACCGCACCTGGGCCTACGGGCACGTGATCGTGGACGAGGCGCAGGAGCTGTCGCCGATGGCCTGGCGGATGGTCATGCGGCGGGTGCCGGCCAGGTCGCTGACCGTGGTGGGCGACCTGGCGCAGACGGGGTCGGCGGCGGGCGCGCGGTCGTGGGGGGAGGTGCTGGACCCGTACCTGAAGGGGCGGTGGCGGGAGGAGCGGCTGCTGGTCAACTACCGCACGCCGGTGGAGATCATGCGGGTGGCGGCGGACGTGCTGCGCGCGTACGCGCCGGGGCAGGTGCCGCCGGAGTCGGTGCGCGACGGCGAGGCCGAGCCGCGGGCGGTGCGCATGCCGGTGGGGGCGCTGCCCGGGCTGGTGGCGGCGGAGCTGGCGGAGATCGGTGAGGGCCGGGTGGGGGTGGTGACGCCGGACGCGCGGCACGCGGAGGTGGCGCGGCTGTTCCCGGAGGCCGACCTGGACGCGCCGGTGGTGGTGCTGACGGTGACGCAGGCCAAGGGGCTGGAGTTCGACGCGGTCGTGGTGGTGGACCCGGCGGGCATCATCGGGCAGTCGCCGCTGGGCGGCCAGGACCTGTACGTGGCGGTGACGCGGGCGACGCGGCGGCTGACCGTGGTGCACGAGGGCGACCTGCCGCCGGTCCTGTCCCGCCTGGCCCAGAAGTCTACTTTGTAAAGGCGGCGGGCTGGGACATCCCGAATCCGCCGCCGGGAAAATCCTCCGGCGACGGAACCAGGGGGCGGGGCCGGGCGTTGTCGGGGTGGGTCAGCCCGCGCGGGGCCCACCGGGTTCGTCTCCGGTGCGGTCCTCGTGGGCGAGCTTGGCGGCGACGTCGCTGATGGTGCGCGTGACGCTGTCGAGGGTGCGCAGGGTGTCGGTGTCGAGGTGTTCCATGATGCGCCGGTAGTGGTGCAGGCCGGCGTTGTTGATCTCCTCGATGAGCTGCGTGCCGACGGGGGTCAGCTCGACGCGGCGCACGCGGCGGTCGTGCGGGTCCTCGTGGCGGCTGACGAGGCCGTGGGCGACGAGGCGGTCGACGATGCCGGTGACCGTGCCGAGGCCGACGCCCAGGTGGTGGGCGAGGTCCTGGCCGGAGGCGGAGCCGTTGACCGACAGGAGCATGATGACCTTGAGCTGTCTCAAGGTGAGGTTGGAGCTGAACAGGGGGGACTGGTGCTGGGCGATCAGCCGGCCCAGGCCCCGTTGGGTCTCGGTGATCCGGCGGATCAGGTCTTCGCGTTCGTTGCTCACGCTCACCTCTCGCTTCCTGAGAAGGTTATCAGGAACGCTTGGGTGATCTAAATATTCGCACAAGGCAAAGTGTTAGTCTGGGGCGAACTCTTTGAGGGGGAGTCTATGACCGCATTCGCCCGGTTGAGCCTGGTCAACCGCAGCCTTGTGATCTTGGTGGCGGTCGTGCTCAGCGCCTTCGGCGCGTTCACGATTCCGCAGTTGAAACAGCAGTTGCTGCCGTCTTTGTCGTTTCCCGGCGCCTTCGTGGTCGCGCCGTATCCCGGCGCGTCGCCGGAGATCGTCGAGGACCAGGTCACCGCCCCGATCGAGGACTCGTTCCAGGGGCTGGCCGGGATGGAGCAGATGACCTCGACCTCGAAGGAGGGCCTGGCGCAGATCCAGGTGGCCTTCGAGTACGGCACCGACGTCGAGGCCGCGCTGAACAAGATGCAGCAGGCCGTCAGCAGGGTGGCGCTGCCCGACGGGGTGGACCCGCAGGTGGTGGCCGGCAACACCGACGACATCCCGGTGCTGGTGCTGGCGGTGGGCGACGGCGGTGACGAGCGGGCGATGGCCGACAAGCTGCGCCGCATCGTGGTGCCGGAGTTGCAGGCCGTCGAGGGCGTGCGGGAGGCGGCGGTCACCGGCACGCGTGACGAGGTCGTGACGATCGAGCCGGACGCCAAGAAGATGGCGGCGGCGGGCGTGTCGGCGGCGCAGATCCCCGAGGTGCTGAAGGCGAACGGGACCCCGATCCCGGCCGGCACGCTGACGGCGGACAACAAGTCGCTGTCGGTGCAGGTCGGCTCGCGGGTCGACTCGGTGGAGAAGCTGAAGGACCTGTATCTGACGCCGGCGCAGCCGTCGGCGGCGCAGCAGGCGCAGGCCGCCCAGGCCGCCCAGGCGCAGGCCCAGGCTCAGGCTCAGGCGCAGCAGGGGCGGATGCCGGCCGGCCAGCCGGGCCAGGCGCGGCAGGCGGTCCCGCAGCAGCCGAAGCCGCTCAAGCCGGTCAAGCTGGGCGACGTCGCGAAGATCACGCGCGGGCTGGCGGACGCGACCGCGATCACCCGTACCGACGGCAAGACCAGCCTGGGCGTGTCGGTGACGATGGTGCCGGACGGCAACGCGGTGTCGATCTCGCATGAGATCAACGAGAAGCTGCCCGAGCTGACCAAGGCGCTGGGCGACTCCTCTGACACGGCGATCTCCGTGGTGTTCGACCAGGCCCCGTACGTGGAGCAGTCGATCGAGAGCCTGACCACCGAGGGCCTGCTGGGCCTGGCGTTCGCGGTGCTGGTCATCCTGGTGTTCCTGCTGTCGGTGCGCTCGACGCTGGTGACGGCGGTGTCGATCCCGCTGTCGGTGGTGATCGCGCTGATCGCGTTGTGGGCGGGCGACTACTCGCTCAACATGCTGACGCTGGGCGCGCTGACGATCGCGGTGGGCCGGGTCGTGGACGACTCGATCGTGGTGCTGGAGAACATCAAACGCCATCTGGCCTACGGCGAGGCGAAGCTGCAGGCGATCCTGACGGCGGTGCGCGAGGTGTCCGGGGCGGTGACGGCCTCGACGCTGACGACGGTGGCGGTGTTCGCGCCGATCGCGATGGTGGGCGGCATGGTGGGCGAGCTGTTCAGCCCGTTCGCCATCACGGTGACGGTGGCGCTGCTGGCCTCGCTGGTGGTGTCGCTGACCGTGGTGCCGGTGCTGGCGTTCTGGTTCCTGCGCTCGCCGGAGCTGACGCCGGAGGAGGCGCGCAAGCAGCGTGACGAGGCCGAGGCCAAGGAGCTGCGCTCGCCGCTGCAGCGGGCCTACCTGCCGGTGCTGCGCTTCGCGACGCGGTTCAAGCTGGTGACGATCCTCATCGGGGTGGCGGTGTTCGTCGGCACGATGGGGCTGGCCGGCGGGCTGCAGACGAACTTCCTGGACTCCTCGGGGCAGAACACGCTGTCGTTGTCGCAGCGCATGCCGGTGGGCACCGACCTGGCCACCACCGACAAGGCGGCCGAGAAGGTCGAGGGTGTGCTGGCCGGCGTGGACGCGGTGGAGACGTACCAGGTGAACGTGGGTGGCGGCAACGCCATGATGGGCGGCACCGGCGGCGGCGCGGACCGCGCGTCGTACTCGGTGACCTTGGCGGAGGACGCCGACACCGTGAAGGTCGAGCAGGAGCTGCGCGAGCGGATCGGGAAGCTGTCGGGGGTGGGTGAGGTCACCGTCGGCGGCGCCGGCGGGGGCGGGTTCGCCACCGACACGATCGAGATCATCGTGCGGGCGCCCGACACCGGGACGCTGCGGGCGGCCACCGACACGGTCAAGACGGCGATGGGCGAGGTGTCCGGGCTGCGTGACCTGGCCTCGAACCTGGAGACGAGCGCGCCGCGGATCGAGGTCGTGGTCGATCGCGAGGAGGCGGCCGAGCGCGGGCTGTCGGAGGCGCAGGTGGGCCAGGCGGTGGCGCAGGCCTTCCGCGGGGCGCCGCTGGGGCAGATCACGCTGGACGGCCGTGCCAGTGACCTGGTGCTGCGCGGCGCGGACGCGCCGGAGGACGCCAAGGCGGTCGAGGACCTGAAGCTGCCGACGGCCGCCGGGATGGTGAAGCTGTCGACGGTGGCCGACGTGCGGCAGGTGGCCGGTCCGACGCAGGTGACCAGGATCGACGGTGAGCGCTCCGCCACGGTGTCGGCCAAGGCGGCCGACACGGGCGATCTGGGCGCGGTGACGCAGGAGCTGACGGAGAAGCTGGACGGGCTGGCGCTGCCGTCGGGCGCCTCTTATGAGATCGGCGGCGTGTCGGCCGATCAGGCCGACGCCTTCGCCGACCTGGGCATCGCGATGCTGGCGGCGATCGCGATCGTGTTCCTGATCATGGTGGCGACGTTCCGCAGCTTCATCCAGCCGGTGATCCTGCTGGTGTCGATCCCGTTCGCGGCGACGGGCGCGATCGGGCTGCTGGTGGCGACCGACACGGCGCTGGGCGTGCCGGCGCTGATCGGCATGCTGATGCTGATCGGCATCGTGGTGACGAACGCGATCGTGCTGATCGACCTGATCAACCAGTATCGCGAGCAGGGCATGGGCGTGGTGGAGGCGGTGATCGAGGGTGGCCGGCGCCGGTTGCGGCCGATCCTGATGACCGCGGTGGCCACGATCTGCGCGCTGACGCCGATGGCGCTGGGCGTGACGGGGTCGGGCGGGTTCATCTCGCAGCCGCTGGCCATCGTGGTGATCGGCGGCCTGATCTCCTCGACGCTGCTGACCCTGGTGCTGGTGCCGACGCTCTACGTCGTGGTGACCCGCGACCGTGACGGCGGCCCCCGCCACTCCGCCTCCGGCTCGCAGGCCGGGCGTGAGGCCAAGGGCGGGCCGGGCAAGGGTGAGGCGGATCTCGCGGGCCAGCCGGCCTGACGGATCCTCCCGGCGGATCCTGGGGCGGCCGGTCCTTGGTGGACCGGCCGCCCTTCGGCGTTTCCGCGGCCGGGTAGTACGGCGTGCGGGCGGCCGGCCGGGTATGGCGTGCGGGCGGCCGGCCGGGTATGGCGTGCGGGCGGCCGGCCGGGTATGGCGTGCGGCGGGCGGCGTTTTCGGACCCCCGGGAGGCCGGTCTCAGCGCGGGGAGGCGTCGGGCGTTCCCTGCCGGGCCGTGGCCTGCCGGTATCGCCCCGGTGTGGTGCCGAACTCCCGCTGGAAGGCGTGGGAGAGCGCGTACGGGCTGCCGTAGCCGACGCGGGCGGCGATGGCGGCCAGGGTTTCGCTGGTGTCGCGGAGCAGGGTGGCGGCCAGGATCACGCGCCACCAGGTGAGGTAGGCCATCGGCGGGCGGCCGACCAGGGCGGTGAACCGGCGCGCCAGCGTGGGGCGGGAGACGCCCGCCTCGGCGGCCAGGCGCTCGATGCTCCACGGCGCGGCCGGTCGCGCGTGCATCGCCCGCAGGGCGGCGGCCGTCACCGGGTCGCCCAGGGCGCTGGGCCAGGCGCCGGTGGTGGTCTCGCTCATCCAGGCGCGGATCATGTAGACGAGGAGGAGGTCGAGCAGGTTCGGGAGCGCCACGCAGGAGCCGGGCCGCACCTGGTCCAGCTCGCCGGCGAGCAGGTCGATCGCGGCGCGGAGTTCGAGGTGGGCGCCCACGCGGCTGGGAAGGTGGACGACCTCGGGCAGCTCTGCCATCAGCGGGTGCATGCGGCTGCAGTCGAGCCGGTAGGTGCCGCACAGCAGCTCCGTCCCGCCGCGGTCGGGCCGGGCCCTCGGCCCGGTCCGCGTGAGCCATTGCTCGAACGGCACCGCCCGCCGCGCGGCGGCCGCCGCGTCGAGGGGAGCGTCGGCGATCACGTGGCCGGCGCCATGGGGCAGCAGCACCGCGTCGCCCACGCCGAGGGAGACCGGGGCGCCGCCGTCGGTCAGGAGCCAGCAGGCGCCCTTCAGGACGACGTGGAAGCCCGCGCCGTCGTAGGCGTCCAGCCGGGCGCACCAGCTCCCGCTCGTCCGCACCCGGTGGAACGACGGGTGCCCGAGGTGCGCGGCGGAGATCGCGTCACTCACCACATCCACCCGTCCAGGGTATCTCTCGTATAAGGGCGTGAGACGGGCTCGTATCTTCTTGAGCTGAATGCGCATTGAGAGGATCGTCCGGCCCTTCTTAGGGTCGTGCCCATGATGAACGGCAACGAGAGTGCGCAGCGCATGACCCTGGGGGACGTCGAGGTCATCCGGATCGTCGAGTGGCACGCGCCCTTCCTTTCCGTCTCCGGCATGTTCCCGGGGTCCGGCGCCGGGGTGTGGAAGGACAACGAGGACTGGCTGGCGCCGGACCACTGGGAGCCGGGCAGCGGCCTGGTGGTGGCCGCCCTGCAGAGCTGGGTGCTGCGCAGCGGCGGGCGGACCGTCCTGGTCGACACCGGAGCGGGCGACGGGCGCGAACGGCCGGGCATGGGGCCGTTCCACCGGGCCCGCAGCGATTTCCTCGGCCTCCTGGCGCGGGCCGGCGTGCGCCCGGAGGAGGTCGACGTCGTGGTCAACACCCACCTGCACGTCGATCACGTCGGCTGGAACACTGTGGAGGCGGACGGGCAGTGGGTGCCGGCGTTCCCCCACGCCCGGTACCTCATCCCGGCCGCCGACGACTTCCACTACGGCCCGGGCAACGCGTACGGCGGCGGCGCGCACGAGGCCGACCGCCTGATCTACGAGGACAGCGTCGCGCCCGTCCACCGGGCCGGGCAGGCCGTGCTGTGGGACGGCCGGCACCGCATCGACGAGCACCTCACCCTGGAATCGGCGCCCGGGCACACGCCCGGCTCGTCGGTGCTGCGCCTGGCCTCCGGCGGCGACCGGGCGGTCTTCGTCGGAGACCTGCTGCACAGCCCGGTGCAGATCCTCGACCCCTGCCTCAACAGCAACGCCTGCCTGGCCCCGGAACAGGCGGCGGCCAGCCGGCTGCGGATCCTCGGGCGGGCGGCCGACGAACGGGAGCTGCTCGTACCCGCGCACTTCGGCGGTGCGGGCGCCGTGGAAGTGCGGCGCGACGGCGCCGGGTTCGCCCTCGGCCCATGGGCGGCGGCCGGCCCGGCGAACTGATGACGCCGAGGGAGGCTTGGCGGTGTGCGCCGCGGTCAGAATCGCGTGGCCGCGTCGACGCGGGCCACCTTCCTGATCTCGCTTTCCGTGATGCCCCGTACGGAGCGCAGATTCGCGCCGTGCAGGCGGGCGCCAGTCAGGTCGGCGCCGGTGAGGTCCGCTTCGGAGAGGTCCGCGCCGGTCAGGTCGGCGCCGGTGAGGTCCGCTTCGGGCAGGTAGCCGCCTCTCAGGTCCGCCCTGGTCAGGTTCGCGTTGTCCAGGTGTGCGCCCTTCAGGTTCCCGTGCACGATCGCGCGGGTCAGGTTCGCGCCGGTCAGGTCCGCGTCCTCCAGGTTCGTGCCGTTCACGTCGGCGCCGGTCAGGTCGGCGCCGTTGAGATCGGCGCTGCTCAGATCCGCGTGGAACAGGTTCGCGCGGCGAAGGTCGGCGCGGTCCAGGAACGCGCCGTGCAAACGGCTGCGGGACAGGTCGAGCGGGCTCAGGTCCCGGGTGCCGTTCCGGCGGCCGATGACGGTCAGCGCGGCCTGGGTGTCGGCGGCGGGGGTGAAGGAAGACTGGATCTTCTCGTCCACGGGTTTGCGGTCGCGCTCGCGGACGAACGCGGCCAGCACGTCGTAGACGGTCTGGTGATCGCGCGGGGAGTCCTGCGCGAGCCGTTCCAGGGCGTAGATGCCGCCCAGGCGGACGTTCATGGTCGCGGCGCCGAGTTGTTCGACGGCCTTGGTGTACCGGTCGGCGATCTGCCCCTGCTCGGCGGTCCGCTGGGCCCGCTGGGAGGCGTCGAGGGACTGCGCGGTGTACCACAGGCCCTGGGCGGTGAAGACGACGCCGCCGATGACGACCAGCCCGGTCGCGGCCTGGATCAGGGTGTGGCGGGCGGCGTTGACGGCCTCCACGCGTTCGGCGGCGGTCAGCTGCCCGAGCTCGGCCCGGGTGAGCGGCTGGTGCTCGCCGGCCAGGCGGCGCGCGGCCGGGCCGAGCAGCACGGCGATGCCGAGGACGGCGGCCCCGGCCAGGGCGGCGCCGGCCAGGGTCCAGCGTCCCCAGTCGGGGATGCTCTCGTCGGTCGCCGCGGCGGCGGCCCCGGCGATCGCCGCCAGCAGGGGGACGAGCCACAGCGCCCGGCGTGCCCACCGCCGCGCCCGGCGCTCGGGCGGGGGCGGGGCGGGCGGGGGAGCCGCTTGCGCGGCCCGGGTCACGCGGCGCGCCCTGGCCGTGGTCGCCACCGCGATGACCTGCCGGCTCGGTAGCCGCGGCTGCCTGGTTCTCACGGCTCAATTTGATCTCTTCCCGCGCACGGGCGGGGCCTGGGTACCTCAATCGTTACCACGGCCGGCGGCGGCCCGGCGGCGGCCCGGCCGTCGTCGCTGTGCGGCCGGATGGCGTGATCGTGACGTGGCGGGGCGCGTCACGGGGTCAGCCGGTAGAGACGTGACGCCTGGGTGCCCTGCCTGGCGTACACCCACACGCGGGTGGTGCCGGGCACCGGCGCCAGGTCCATGATCTCGGTCGGGCCCTCCGGCAGCGGGTGCTCGGTCCACCGCCCGTCCTTGACGTGCAGCAGGTACGGCCGGCGCCCCTCGGCGGGGTTGGCCGCGATCCACACCCCTCCCTCGGTGTCCGCCCGCGCGGCGGTCAGCGCGGTGCCGGGCATCGGGCGCGGCACCCGGCTCCACCGCCCGTCCCGCCAGCGCAGGACGACGCCGTCGGCGGCGACGGAGTGCGGGCACGCGCCGGGCTCGCCCACCAGGACCGATCCCACGGCCCAGGCGTCGCCGTCGGCGGGCACGGCCAGCGCCTGGACGGCGAACCGGGGCCGTCCGGTGCCGCTCACGCAGCCGGTGGGGGCGGGGGACGGGGCCGGGACGTGGGGCAGGGGGTGGACGCTCCACCGTGAGCCCTCCCATCGGATGGCCCGGGCCGCGCCGCCTGCGTGCTGGATCGCCCAGAGATGTCCCGGGCCGGAGGCGGCGACGCGCTCCAGCCACGTCGAGCCCGGCTCGCCGCCGGGCGGGCGTACCGGTTTCCACGTGCCGCCGTCGCGGCGGTGCAGGTACCACCCGCCGTACTCGCCGGTCTCGGCCAGCCACACCTGTCCCCTGGCGGTGACCGCCAGGTCCTTGCTGTCGAGGTCCTCGTAGCGGGACGGCCGGGGCCGTCTCACCCACGCGTCCCGCACCCGCTGCCACACGCCGCCGGCCACCAGCCAGAGGTCGTCACCGGCGGGCGAGGTCCGGAACCCGAAGCCGTACCCCGCGATGCGGAAGTGCTCCGGCGGCCGCGCGGTCCGCCAGGCGCGCCCGTCCCATCGGAGCATCAGTGGCGTGTCGCCCGCGGCGAAGGCCCACGCCTCCCCGGTGCTCAGGGCGGCGATCGAGTGCCACTTGTGCTCGCCGGGCCCGTTCCAGGTGTGCGTCAGCTGCCACGACCCGGCCGGCGCGTCGGGGGTGCGGGCTGGTGATCCGGCACCGGGAGCACATCCCGCGAGCAGCAGAAGCAGGACCCAGGCCAGTCGCATACCGGCTCATCCTAGGACGATTCACCGCCGCCCGGGTCAGGTCCAGGCCAGGCGCTCCGCGGCGCGGGGGTCGTCGACCAGGGTCCAGCCGGTGTCGATGCGCATGGTCGCCCGGCGGCGGGTGTCGTACGGGTCCCAGCCGGGGTCGCCGGTCCGGGCGAACCGGACCCAGGCGCGGTGGACGCGGCCGGCGAGGTGCGCGGGCGCCGCGCCGGGGCCGAGCAGGGCGTGGGGGCCGTGCAGCTCGGGCCGGTCGGCCAGGTCGAAGACGAAGGGCAGCTCGACCGCGTGGGCGGCGCCGAGCCGCCCGTCCAGGGCCGGGGAGCGCCAGGCGAACTCGTAAGCGTAGGTGGCGGACCCGGGCAGGGCGGCGTGCGCGCCGGCCAGTGCGCGGCTGCCCGCGCCGAACAGGGCGTCGGTCATGATCGCGGAGCGCAGTTCCGCCGGCGACGCCCCGGGGCGCGACCTGCGGTAGGTCTCGACCAGCCGCTCCGGATCCGGGTGCGAGCGCGCCGCCGCCCCGTGGACGTCGGCGGCGGTCGAGGTGGCGTACGTGCCCGCCGGGACCAGATAGAGGTTGCCCTCCTCGGTGTTGGTGCCGACGAGCAGATCGACGCCCGCGCCCGCGCCGGCGGCGACCGAGGCGGCGGGCTGGGTGTCCAGGACGAGGCTGAAGGGGCTGAGCCCGATCAGCGGGTCGCGGTGGGTCGCGGTCCGCAGATCGAGGTCCGTGAGCCGGGAGGCGGCCGCGACCAGGTCTTCGTCGGGGACGCCGGCGAAGGCGGCGGCGTGGGCCTCGACGCCCAGGACCCGCGCCGCCGCCCCGGTGACGCGGGCGGCCTGCTCGGTGGTGAACGCGCCCAGCCCGCTGCCGCTCTGCACGATCGCCCGCCGGAACAGGCCGCGGTCCCCGGCGGTGGCCAGGACGCCGCCGACGATGGTCGCCCCGGCCGACTGGCCGAAGAGGGTGACGTTGTGCGGGTCACCGCCGAAGGCGGCGGCGTTCTCGCGCACCCAGCGCAGCGCGGCGACCACGTCGAGCAGGCCGCGGTTGGCGGGCGCGCCGGGCAGGTCGAGGAAGCCGGCGATGCCGAGCCGGTAGTTGAGGGTGACCAGGACGACGCCGTCGCGGGCGAACGCCGAGCCGTCGTACATCAGGGACCGCGTCGAGCCGGCGACGAACCCGCCGCCGTGCACGAACACCATGACCGGCAGCCCGCCGCCCCCGGCGGCGGGGGTGAAGACGCTGACGGTGAGGTAGTCCTCCCCGCGGCTCCAACCGGCGCCGAAGTAGGGGGACATGTCCACCGTGCCGAGCCTGCGCTCGGACTGCGGCGCGTTGGGGCCGGGCGCCGTGGCGTCGCGCACGCCGTCCCACGGCTCGTGCGGCCGCGGCGGCGCGAAGCGGCCGGCGCCGCGGGGCGGCGCGGCGTAGGGGATGTTCAGGAAGGTACGGACGGCGCCCCGGCGCAGGCCGCGGACGGCTCCCCGGTCGGTGGTGACGACGGGGCCGGGCTGGTGGTTCACGGCGATGCCTCTCCGGATCTCGCTGGGTGGGACGGGGCCGCACGGCGTCGTGCCGGGCTGCCGGGGGGTGGGCCGGAGGGCGCACCGGCCGGAGGGCGCCGGCCGGAGGGTGCGCCGGTTGGAGGCGCGGCGCCGGGCGGCCCGGGGATACGCCGGCTTGGCGGCGCGGGCGCGGGCGGCCGGGTCAGACGCGGCTGAAACCGGCCCACTTCTTGATCGTGAAGGTGCCGCCGTCGCGCACCACCTCGGCGGCGCCGTGGCCGGGCAGGTGCGCGGGCAGGATGAGGGCCTTGTGGTCGGCGGCCCACTCCAGCTCGCGGCGCCGGGTCGCGAGCGCCTGCTTCTCGTCCTCCTCGAAACAGCTGTTGAACTCGGGATGTTCGAGCTGCAGCGGGGTGTGCAGCAGGTCGCCGATGAACACCGCCCTGTCGCCGCCCGACTTCAGCCGGAGCACCGACGAGCCGGGGGTGTGCCCGGCGGCGAGGTGCAGCGTCAGGCTGGAGTCGAGGGTGTAGGCGTCCTCCCACAGCGTCACCTGGCCCGCCTCGTGCACCGGCAGCACGCTGTCCTCCCAGACGTTCTGGTTGCCCTGCCAGTACTTCGGCCGCACCGGGCCCGCGGGGTTCCAGAAGTCGAACTCGACCTTCGGGATCAGGTAGGTGGCGCGGGGGAAGGTGGGCACCCAGTCGCGGCCCTCGCGCCGGGTGTTCCAGCCGACGTGGTCGTTGTGCAGGTGGGTGTTGACGACGACGTCGACGTCCTGCGGACGCACCCCCGCCCGGGACAGGCGGCGCAGGAAATCGGTGTCCATGTACTGCCACTGCTTGGCGTACGGGCGGAACTTGCCGTTGCCCGCGCCGGTGTCGATCAGGATCGTCCTGCCCTCGCTGCGCAGGACCCAGGTCTGCAGGGCGGAATGGACCATGTCGGTGCCCGGCTTCCAGAAGTCCGGGCTCAGCCAGTCCTTGTTCTCCTCCCACAGCTCCGCCGGGCTGCCGGGGAAGAACTGGCGTGAAGTCAGGCCGACCGGGCCGCTGAACTCCACGACGCGGGTGACGGTGACCTTGCCCAGCCGGATCGTCTCGACGCGGGTCCGGCCGCCGTCCCCGGCCAGGGCCGCTGCGGACGCGCCCGCCGGCCGGGCCGCCACGCCGCCCAGCAGCCCGGCGGCGCCGAGGCCTGCCGCGACCGCGGCGAAGCCGCGCCGGCTCAGCGCGGGTGAAGGATCAACACTGTTCATGTCTGCACTCCGTTGCGATATGTCACCAAGTCCCGCACCGCCTGATGAGGCCAGGACCGCGCGGTAGGGCCGCTTTCCCGATGGCCGCGCGGCGGGACGTCCACCATCGTGCTCATCGCGGGCGCCGGCCGGTATCCGTCACCCGACTGCACGTGCCGCCCTCCCGGCCGGCGCCGGCCGGCCGGAATATCCCGGGCGGGGCGGGTGTTGCAAGCCGGTCCGGACACCCGACGTCAGGACCGGCGCCCTTGGGCGAGGCAGACGCCATCCCGGCCCTCATCCGAGCGAATTCCTGGAGCATCCGTGGACCATGGTGGAAGGGCTCAAGGGAACCAGGGCCCGGCACACGATCCCGACCCACCGATGAGGGGCCGGGAGCCCGAGATCATGGTGGTCGGCCGGGAGGCCGAGATTGCGGTGGCCGACCCGGTAGCCGAGACCGCGGTGGCCGACCCGGTAGCCGAGACCGCGATGGTCGGCCGGGAGACCGAGACCGCGATGGTGGGGCGGGAGGCCGAGATCGCGGAGATCCTCCGCGGCATCGCCGCCGGGCGCTCCCGCGGCCAGGTGCTGATCGTCACGGGCGACCCCGGGGCAGGCAAGAGCGAGCTGCTCGGCTTCGCGGCCGGCCGCGTCCGGCGCGAGGGCGGACGGGTGCTGCGCGTGACCGGCAGCGAGTCCGAGGCGCACCTGGGGTTCGCCGGTCTCCACCAGCTGCTCCACCCGGTGCCCGGCGGGCTCGACGGCCTGCCGCCGCGGCAGCGCGCCGCGCTGCGGGCCGTCCTGGGGCTGGACGAACCCGCCGAGGCCCCCGGCGGCATGCTCGTCGGCGCGGCCGTCCTCACCCTGCTGTCGGACCTTTCGGAGGCGGCGCCGCTGCTCGTGGTGGCCGACGACGCCCAGTGGATCGACCGCGCCTCGCTGGACGTGCTCTCCTTCGTGGCCCGGCGCCTGGCCGGCGAACCCGTCACGCTGCTGGTGGGCGTGCGCGCCGCGGCCGCGCTGCCGGGGTTCGACCGGGGATACCGGCGCCTGGAGCTCGTCCCGCTGGGCGGCGCGGCGGCCGACCGGCTGCTCGACCGGCAGCCCGCGCCGCCCACCGGACGGGCCCGGCAGCGGATCCTCCAGGAGGCCGCCGGCAACCCGCTGGCCCTGATCGAGCTCTCCCGCGCCGCCGCCACCCGCCACCCGGGCGGAGGGCAGGGGCCGCTGCCCGTCACCGACCGGCTGGAGCGGATCTTCGCCGGGCAGGCGCGGCTCCTGCCGGAGGCGACCCGCCGTTCCCTGCTGCTGCTCGCGGCCGCCGACGCGGCCGACGGGCCGGCGGCCTCCCGCGGGCTTCCCGAGGCCGGCGACCGGGCGTGGGCGCCCGCGGAGCGGGCCGGTCTCGTACGCCAGGACGGCCCCCGGATCTCCTTCCGTCACCCGCTGATCCGCTCGGCCGTCTACCACGCCGCCTCCTTCGGGGAGCGCAGGCAGGCGCATCTGGCGCTGGCGGAGCTGAGCGAGGAGCCCGACCGGCGGGCCTGGCACCTCGCCGCCGCTGCCACGCGTCCCGACGAGGACGTGGCCGCCGCCCTGCGGGAGACGGCCGGCCGGGCGCGGCGCCGGGGCGGCCACGCCGCCGCCGCGGCGGCCCTGGAACGCGCCGCGGAGCTGAGCCCGCGCCGCGCGGACCAGGCGCGGCTGCTGACCGAGGCCGCCGCCGAGGCCGTGTTCACCGGCCAGCTCGGCTGGGTGGAACGCCTGGCCGCCGAGGTCGGGCGGCACAGTGACGACCCGGCGCTGACCAGCAGGGCCGCGCTGGCCACCGGGCAGCTCATGACGCTGCGCCGGCGCCACGCGCCGGCCTTCGCGCTGCTGACCCGCGTCGCGGGCGAGGCGGCGGCCGCCCGCTCACCCCACGCGCTGGACGCCCTCGCCGCCGCCGCGGTGGTCCGCTACTACTCGGGCGAGGAGTCCCATCGGCAACAGATCGACAACCTGCTCTCCACCCTCCTCGCCCCGCTCGTGCCGGGATCGGTCGTGGCGGACCCCGTCGCCGGGGGAGTCCTGCGCGCCTGGGTGGCAGCCGTCTGCGACCCGCACGGCGCGGGAGCCGCGCTCGTGCCGGCGCTGCCCGCGCTCATCGCCGCGGCCCGGGACGACGCCGGCGGCCTGACCGCGCTGGCCGTCGTGGCCTGGGTCCTGGACCAGACCGCTCTGGCAGCCAGGACGTTCGACGAGGCGCACGACCGGTGGCGGGCCCGGGGCCCGCTGCCCGACGGCCTGGCGAGCGCCGTCGGCTGGACCTATCTGGAGCAGGGCCGATGGGCCGAGGCCCGCTCGGTCGCCGCCGAGATCTCGGCGGTGGGTTCGGCGGCCGGGCTGGAGCACGCCGAGGCGTGCGCCCACGTGCTCGACGCGACGGTGCTCGCCCTGCTCGGCGAGACGGCCGGCGCGCGCCGCGGCGCCGAGCGGGCGTTGACCCTCGTCGATCCGCTGGAGAGCCGCTCCATCGCGGCCTCCGCACGCCGCGCCCTGGGTCTGGCGGCCGTGGCCGAGGGGGACTACGACGCGGCCTACGCGCACTTCCGCTCCGCCTACACCGCTGCCGGCGACCCGGTCCACTACCACGTCTCCGCCACGGTCCTGGCCGACCTCGCCGCGGCGGCCGTACGCCGGGGGCGCCACGAGGAAGCCGCCGACCTGCTGGAACGATCGGCGCGCCGGCTCGCCGGCAGCAGGTCGGCACGGATCGCCGCGCTGCTCGGCCGGGGCCGCGCCCTGCTCGCCGAGCCGGACCGGGCCGAGCCGTACTTCCAGGCGGCCCTGGCGGACGAGGCCGGCGAGCAGTGGCCGTTCGAACGGGCGCAGACCCGGCTGGACTACGGGGAGTGGCTCAGGAGGCGGCGCCGCATCGCCGAGGCGCGCCCGCTGCTGATCGCGGCGCTCGAGACGTTCCGGCGGCTCGGCGCGCGGCCCTGGATCGGGCGGGCGGAGGCGGAGCTGCGGGCCGCCGGCATCGAGGCCGCCGCCGGCCCCGTGCCGGGCGCGCTGACCGAGCTCAGCCCCCAGCAGCAGCAGATCGTCCGGCTCGCGGCCCGCGGCCTGACCAACCGGGAGATCGGCGAGCGGCTCTACCTCTCGCCGCGCACGGTCGGCTCCCACCTGTACCGGGTGTTCCCGAAACTGGGCATCACGGCCCGGTCGCAACTGCGCGACGTGCTGGAAGGCGCCCGGCCGGGCGCCGTCGTCCCGGGCTGAGGACCCGGTGGCGCGCCACGCCGCCGTCCCGGGCGTGCCTGCCGCCCTGGGCATGCCACGCGGGCGTCCTGGGCGTGCCCGCCGTTCCGGGTGTGCCCGCGCTGGGCGTGTACGCCGCCATCGGCAGCCGACTCGTGGCCCGCATCACCCGCGATCGGCGTGGTCAGCGGGCCGGGAAGCGCAGGACGCGGTCGTCGCCGTCGCGGAGGTCGCCGCGGCCGTCGGTGTTGGACGTGGTGACCCACAGGGCGCCGTCCGGTGCGACCTGCACCGTGCGCAGCCGGCCGTAGCGCCCCTCGAGCCGAGCGACGGGTTGTCCCACGGTGCCGCCGTCGAGGGGCAGGGCCCAGAGCCGTTCGCCGCGAAGTGCGGCGACGTACGCGGTGGTGCCCGCGATGGCCATCCCGGACGGGGACGCCTCGCGGACGGGCCAGGTGACCAGCGGGTTGGTGTAGCGGCCGCCGCCGGTGTCGCCCTCTCCTTCCACCTCGGGCCAGCCGTAGTTGCGTCCCGGCCGGATGAGGTTGACCTCGTCCAGGTCGTTCTGGCCGAACTCGGTGGCGAACAGGCGGTCCTCGTCGTCCCAGGCGAGACCTTGGACGTTGCGGTGGCCGAGGCTGTAGACGGGAGAGCCGGGGGTGGGGTTGCCGGGCGCCGGTTTCCCGTCGGGCGTCAGCCGCAGGATCTTGCCGTTGGGGCTGTCCGGGTCCTGGGAGAGGGCGGTGTCGCCGGCGTCGCCGGTGCCGGCGTACAGCATGCCGTCCGGGCCGAAGGCGATGCGGCCGCCGTTGTGAAAGCTCGCCTTGGCGATGCCGGAGAAGACGACCTCGGGGTCGCCGCCGTCGAGCCGGAATCGGATGATGCGGTTGTCGTCGGCGGCGGTGAGGTAGGCGTAGACGAGGTTGTCGGTGGCGAAGCCGGGGGAGGCGGCCAGCCCGAGCAGCCCGCCTTCGCCGCCCGAGGCGACCCCCGGCACGGTGGTGACCTCGCGGGGCCGGCCGCCCGGCGTCAGGCGCAGGACCCTGCCGGTGTCGCGTTCGGCGATCAGCGCGTCCCCGCCGGGCAGGAACGTCAGCCCCCACGGCACGTCGATGCCGCGCGCCAGCTCCTCCGGGGCGCCCAGATCGTGGGTGGCGGCGGTGGGGGAGCCGGCCGGCGTGCTGGTGACCACGGCGGTGGGCGCCGCGCCTGAGCCGGTGGCGGCGGGCGTGCCGGGGGTGCCGGTCGCGTCGTCGCCGGTGCCGCAGGCGGCGAGGCCCGTGCTCAGCATGAGCGCCGCTATCGGGCCGGCCCACAGTGTCGTGCGCATGGGTCTCCATCTTCTGATCGGTGGTGGGTGGTGCCGCCCGGACTCCAATCCATCACACTTGCGCGAAAAGAGGTGTAAAGGATCAGCGACGCTCGGCGGCCGCCCGCAGTACGCCGGGGCCGCCCGCCGCCGCAGCGGGCTTCTACCAACCGGTTGGATGCAACTATCACACGTGCCGAGCCATCTGCGACTGGGACGCGGCTTCCGGCTTTCGCGACTGGGAACAGTTGCACGTCGCGTTCTGCCCGCAATGGGCGAGATGACGAAAGGCGGGTAACTGATCACCCGCCGCAACGCCGCCGGGGGCGCGCAGGTGAGGCGGGCCTGGCCCCGGTCCCCTATCTTGATCTACATCGTAAAGGGCAGAGATCTATGTAGATCTTTCAAAACTGCTGAAAACCAGCCCGCACCGACAGGTAGAGGGCAGATTCGGTGGCAGGTGGTCCATGTGATGGCCGGGGCGGGCGGTGTGAATAGACTTGTCCAACGTGACTTCGAAGCCGCGTATCCCCAATGTCCTGGCCGGTCGTTATGCCTCGGCCGAGCTGGCCCGTCTGTGGTCGCCCGAATACAAGATCATCGCTGAGCGGCGGTTGTGGCTGGCGGTGCTGCGGGCGCAGGCCGAGCTGGGGGTCGCGGTGCCCGCCGGCGCGGTGGCCGACTACGAGAAGGTGGTCGAGCAGGTCGATCTGGAGTCGATCGCGGCGCGGGAGCGGGTCACGCGGCATGACGTGAAGGCGCGGATCGAGGAGTTCAACGCGCTGGCCGGGCACGAGCAGGTGCACAAGGGCATGACCTCGCGTGACCTGACCGAGAACGTCGAGCAGTTGCAGGTGCGTGACAGCCTGCTGCTGGTGCGTGACCGGGTGGTGGCGCTGCTGGGGCGGCTGGCGGGGCTGGCGCAGGAGCACGAGGCGACGGTGGTCGCCGGGCGTTCGCACAATGTGGCGGCGCAGGCCACGACGCTGGGCAAGCGGTTCGCGTCGGCGGCCGACGAGCTGCTGGTGGCGTATCGGCGGCTGGAGGAGCTGATCGGCCGTTATCCGCTGCGGGGGATCAAGGGGCCGGTGGGCACGGCGCAGGACATGCTGGATCTGCTGGGGGGTGACCGGGGGCGGCTGGCCGAGCTGGAGGGGCGGGTGGCCGCGCATCTGGGGTTCGAGCGGCGTTTCACCAGTGTGGGGCAGGTGTATCCGCGTTCGCTGGACTTCGAGGTGGTGAGCGCGCTGGTGCAGCTGGCGGCGGCGCCGTCGTCGCTGGCCAGGACGATCCGGCTGATGGCCGGGCATGAGCTGGTGACCGAGGGGTTCAAGGAGGGGCAGGTCGGTTCGTCGGCGATGCCGCACAAGATGAACACCCGTTCCTGTGAGCGGGTGAACGGCCTGGCGGTGGTGCTGCGGGGTTATGCCTCGATGGTGGGCGAGCTGGCGGGTGATCAGTGGAACGAGGGTGACGTGTCGTGCTCGGTGGTGCGCCGGGTGGCGTTGCCGGACGCGTTCTTCGCCTTCGACGGGCTGGTGGAGACGATGCTGACGGTGCTGGACGAGTTCGGCGCGTTCCCGGCGGTGATCGCGGCCGAGCTGGATCGGTATCTGCCGTTCCTGGCGACGACGAAGATGCTGATGGCGGCGGTGCGGGCCGGGGTGGGGCGTGAGCAGGCGCATGAGCTGATCAAGGAGCATGCGGTGGCGGCGGCGCTGGCGATGCGGTCGCGGGGGGCGGCCAATGAGCTGCTGGATCTGCTGGCGGCCGATGAGCGGTTCCCGCTGGATCGGGGGCGGCTGGAGGGGTTGCTGGCGGATCGGGTGTCGTTCACGGGTGCGGCGGCCGATCAGGTGCGGGAGGTCGTGCGGATGGTGGGTGAGGTCGTGGCGGCGCATCCGGAGGCGGCGGCGTACCGTCCCGGCGCGATCTTGTGAGTGGGGCGGGTGCGTGATCCGGGAGTTGCGGTCGGCCGGTGAGCTGCGGTCGGCGTGCGGGGACGACGATCTGGTGATGTGGGCGGGTCAGGGGCTGCGCGGGGGTGCGCGGGCCTGGGCGCTGGGGGACGCGGTGGTGGCGGCGGGGCCGGGCCTGGCGTTGCGGGATCGGCTGGCCGTGTGGGGTGGCGTGTCGTGTGCGGTGGATCTGGTGCGGCATGCGCTGGGTGAGGTGGGGCCGTCGTACCGGCCGGTGGGGGATGCGGAGCTGGTGCGGGATGTGGTGGTGAAGCTGGACGGGCTGGAGGAGAGCGGGCGGTTCTCCTGGATGAGCCTGTCGGCTCCGGCCCTCGCCTCCGCCTCCGCTCGCGGTTTCGGCTCGGTGGTCTGCGGGCCGGTGGAGCGTGGGGGCGTGGGCGCTGCCGGGTGGCTGGGTGTGGAGGAGGAGGGGGAGGTCGCGGCGTTGCTGGCGGCCGACGCGCCGCACTCGTACGCGGTTCCCGGTGGTGCGGGGGTGCGCCGGTGGGCGGGGGTGCGTGTGGACGGGGTGCTGGGCGCGGTGGCGGCCGACGCGTGGTCGGCGCCGGCGGTGGGGCTGCTGGCGGGGGTGGCG
>NZ_JOAG01000079.1 GCF_000725485.1 Nonomuraea candida
CCGACCCCGAACCCACTCCCGCAGACACTTACCGCTTAACCTGCAGAAACAGGATCACTCGAAGACCGATTCATACACCACGTCCGTGGACGTGACCCGCCGCCGGAACTCCGACCTGCATAAACACGTTCTCCAAGTGGTACAACGTACTCACACCAAGAGCCACCGTCCCTCTACAGCACGACCGCAGCGAACATCTCGGCGAATCACCTCAAGGCGCATAGACAATTCCGGGCAAGCACACCCACGACCACCGATGACCCGTCGGATTTCCCGGCCCGACGGCAGGTGTCCAAAACAGAGCGCGCCATCCACCTTCTCGCCGCACTCCATTCCTTTCTCTCGCTGCTGCTACTACCACCGCCAACCGCTGTCTTCAGGCTGCCTTGGCGCTGGCGTCTGGTCGTGCTCGTCAGGTACGGCGGTGGCTCCCGCCCACGAGCCGAGGAGGCCACCTGACCCAACCGAACGAGCTGTCTGCCCAGGAGTGGGGCAAGCAGCAAGCCGCACGATCCCCTCGCTGGTCAGAAGAGAAGTGGCAGCGCATCGCCACCGTGCTCGGCGTATGCGTCGCCCGGCAGACCCCGCCCGATGGCTCCTCCGGGAAGGACGCCGCATGAGCGAGGTTCGTCACCTGTCACCCGAGATGCTGGCCGTGATGCAGCGAGCGGCCATGCCCGACTTCGCCCGCTGGCAACAGATGGTCGACGCCACGGGCGGCTGCGCCCAACCGGTCCGGCTGCACGGCGAGAGGTACACGCTGGACAGCCGGACGGGTGAAGTCCTCGACATGTACCGGACCGCCGCCGAGCCGACCGGCTTCCTGCTCACAGCATGCGGCAACCGGCGCGCGTCCAGATGCCCGGCCTGCTCGGCGGTCTACAAGGACGACACCTACCACCTGATCATCACTGGCCTGCGTGGCGGCAAGGGCGTCCCGGAAGAGGTCAGCCAGCATCCCCGCGCGTTCGTCACCTTCACCGCCCCCTCCTTCGGTGCCGTCCACGCCCACCGCGAGCAATCCGGCCGGACGCTCCCATGCCGTCCACGCCGGGATCGTCCCGTCTGCGAGCATGGCCGGCCAAAGGGGTGCGGCCTCCGCCATGACCGCAATGACGCCCAGGTCGGGCAACCCCTGTGCGTGGACTGTTACGACTACATCGGGGCGGTTCTCTGGAACGCTCACGCGGGCGCACTCTGGCGGGAGTTCACCAAGACCCTGCCGAGCGTCCTGGCCCATCTGCTCGGCGTGACCCGCAAGGAACTGCGCCGGACGGTTCGTCTTTCCTACGCCAAGGTCGCCGAGTACCAGGCGCGCGGTCTGGTCCACTTCCACGCCGTGGTCAGACTCGACGGACCGGACGGCCCATCCGACCGCCCACCGGACCACATCACGATCGATCTGCTCGACCGGGCCATTCGCCGGACCGCCGGTCAGGTCGCGGTCCGGATAGAGGACGGACCGCCCTCGCCCGTCCGATGGGGCGATCAGCTCGATGTACGACCGGTCTACGTCTCAGCCGAGTTGGGCGAGCTGAGCGATCAGCGAGTCGCCGCGTACGTGGCCAAGTACGCCACCAAGGGAGCCGAGTCGGCAGGCACCGTTGACCGTCCGATCCGACATGCCGGGGAGGTCGCCGGACTGAAGGTCACAGAGCACGCTCGCCGCATGATCTACACCTGTTTCAGCCTTGCCGAACTCCAGCCCTACCGAACGCTACTCCTGCGACAGTGGGCGCACATGCTCGGCTACCGGGGACACTTCTCTACCAAGTCCCGCCACTACTCGATCAGACTCGGAGACCTAAGACAGGCCCGCGCCGACTTCCGCGCCGAGCAAGCCCGGCTGATCACGGGCACTCCGCCTCCCGATCCGGAGAAGACCGTGACGGTAGGCGAATGGCACTATGCCGGAAGTGGCCACCGCCACGGAGAGGCCTTCTGGGCCGAGGTAGCTCGCCAACGGATCGCCACCGCTCGCAAGATCGCACGACAGCAAGCAGGCGAGAACCGATAGAACCCTGTGCCTCTAGACCTAGAGAGATCACCTCTAGGTCTAGAGGCACACCTAGAGCCCCATTAGCCGCCTGACCAGGCACCTAGCGTCTAGAGGCTCCTAATCTCGCTGGGCTCCATCGGGCCAGATCACCCGTACGGGCACCTCCCGCCGTCGCGCCTCGGCCACTACGTCAGCAGTTCCGCCAAAGCCTCGGGCCGGCTGCCCGTCCCAGACGGCGAACAACACATCGGCGTCGTCCAGCATCCGCGCGCTGGCAGTCATGTGCGACTCCGCGGTGGACTCCGCAAAGTCCAGCCTGTGAGTTCGGACCGCCCGGCCCAGCAACTCGTCGTAAGCAGCATGACACTCGCCCGGCAGCCCGTCCCGATACTCCTTGGCCGGGATCACGGCCTCCAGCACGCCACCGAGATCGAGTACCGCACGAGCGAAGATCTGATCAGCTCCGTCCGCCAGACAGGACAACCCGGCGACTCCAGGACCGTACTCAGCAAGCGCCTCACGTACCGCCCCGTCGACCAGTACGACAGTCTCCTCAGGCAAGCCCCGATGGCCGGACACAGCAATGCGAACCATGATCCCCCTAGATCAGAGTGGCGTGAAGACGCTCGTCGAACGAGCGCAAAGCGCTGGACGACGGCCCGGCATACGATCGCCGGAAGTTCTTGACCCGGTGCAGGACGCGCTCGGAGCCGTACGTCGTCGCCACCGTAAGCGCATTGGACGCCAGATACAGCGCCTCGTCATAGCGCCCCGACATGGCCTGAGCCGTCGCCACCTCCGTCATGAGCACACCCCGCTGCTTAGCACCGGGCTGGGCCGACGAAAGGGACTCGTTGAACGCGGCAACGGCTTCGGCAGGCCGCTTGAGCCGCACCATCACCAGAGCCCGATACCCCGCCAGCTTGGCGTGATCGAACGGGAACACCCATGGCCAAGGCGGCGCAGCGGCCCGTTCACCAGCCCGTGCCGCCGCCTCAGCCGCATTCAACGCCTGAAGCGCTGCCGCTTCGTCTCGCGCGGTCGCATGTCCGAGCGCTTCGAGGCTCGACAGCCACGCGCGGGCGATGGCCGGAGGCCGCTCCCCGATCTCCCGCCGCGCCCACGCCAAGAGATTCAGTCCGATCGGCGGATCGTCGGCGTCAATCTCGAACGCGGCCAGACTGCCGATCATGTACGCCGCCAGCAGCGCATGATTGGCCTGTCGTGCACTGTCGACGGCGCGTCGATAGTAGAGGCGCGCCGAACCGGTGTCCTGCATGTCGGCATGTACCCAGGCCGCGAAGCCTGCCGCCTCGCTCAGACCGGCCCGGATCTCATCAGCATGCAGAGACCGCGACGCGCGGCCGAGAACCCGGCTCGCGAGATCGACCTGCGCCACAGCCGGCCTCGCGAGTTCCCGCGCAGGCGTGACGGCCTCCAACCGACGCTGGGCGCCGGTGATGCTGGTCAGCGTGGCAGCCGTCGTCTCGTCCACATCGGGACGCTTGGGCAGGGCCACTCCCGCCAGCGCGGTCAACGCCACGGCCTTGCCGAAATCTCTGCGCTTCGTCGGATCGTCATCCCCTCGGGCTCCGAATCGGAGCAAGTGAAGCGGCACCCCGATCTGGATGGATATCTCCCGAACCTGGTCCACAGTGAGCGGTTGACGCCCACGCAACACCTTGGACACCCAACTCTGGGAGTAGCCGACCGCCTCAGCGAGCTGACCCTGCGTCCAACCGTGCACCCGCCGCACCTCTTCGAGGATGGTCGGTAGATCGCACTCGGCGAGAGCGGCGGCCACGACTGGCCCGGACCAGAACTGCGGCGGTATCTGGGTCACAACGCTAGGTTAAGCCGCCGACTCGGCCGTACCGATATTCGTGACGGGAATACCCGTACCACCAGCAGCACTAGGCCGTTCACCTGCGGTTTCATGACAGCAACGCTCAGTACATGAACACACAACCAGCTCAATCGCTGGCCGCCGCACAACGGCTGGCCGCCGCTCTTGCGCAGACGGGAATCACCTCCGACGTCCATCACGACTACGGCACGCCCATGGTCTCGGTCTGGGTCGGTCTGATCGTGTGGTGCGAGGACGGGATGTACTGGTGGCGCACTGGCTGGAACCCACACAGACACCGAGCGATCTACGCAGGTCACCCCTTCACCCAGCCGACCCGCGCCGCCCACCGAGTCGCCCTTCGCTACACGGAACTACGCATGTCGCATCCGCTCTCGTCGTTGATCGCCGGAGCACAGCCGTGTCTCTGACCGTGCAGCAAGTGCTCAACAGATTCCCGGGCTGGCAGATCACCGACATGTCCGGAGGCTGGGTCGCCATGCGGATCAACTTCATGCCCAAGATCAGCGGACTCTCCAACGTACGTTGCGGAGAGACCTTGGAGGAGCTGGCCGGGAATCTACACGCCGAGATCAGGCACCAGAAGTCACGGCAACCAGCGGTAGGCGGATAATTCGATGGCAACCCGACCCGGAGCGCAGGGCCTCCAGGCCCGAGCACCGGAAGCGGGGCGGCAGGATATTTGCCGTCTTCCGACGAGTAATTACATAGCGACCGACCGGGCGCCAGCCCTAATGGCTGCGGCGTTGCGGAGCCATTAGGGCATGACGTCAACATTCATGGGAGATATTAACCGATCCCAGAGCTAGCCCGGGGACTGCTCTGAGCGAGAATCCTTCAGAGACATTATCTCGCCCAGAATTACATAGGTTTGAAGGAAAACGAACCTTGCTTCCTCAACATCAACTTCAGCATGCGTTCCCGCCGAGCATCTTCCGTACAAATCTTTCAACGCTCGTCGAATTCGATCGCGTCGACTTTGGGATGCTCCCGCCTCAAACACGAAGGCCTGCAGCCGGTTCAGAACATTCGAACTTCCTACAGCAATCTCCTGACCGCCGATGTCAAAAGGACTCTCCCTCGGAGGAAAAAGATTATCTGCAGCCGAATCAATGAGTCGCCGACAAGTGGTCAGTCCCTGGCTCACCGATTCAGGATCTCCATCACGTAGCCGATCCGATATCTTCTCGATTTTGCTGAGCGAGTTCCCTCCAGCAGCAGCAAGCGACCCATCCACTCTTGTTTGCACAGAGGAGAAGAGGGAGGCTTGCAACTGGCTGAAGAGCAATTCGTGATAGATCTCCACCACCATCCCATAGACGACGGAGACGACCTGGCCACAAATAGCTGTCATTGTCGCTAGCGCTGTAGCTTGTGCGGCGATCTTCTGATCATGTTCTCGGCCAGCGATAGACGCCCACTCACCCGAGTAGTTACCACCGCCCTGCATAGCCGTCAAGGCGGACCGAGTTGCCTCAACCGAGGATTCAATCTTTACGAGGGGAGCACTATAGAATTTCCCGTCGTCCGAGCTACTCCGACGGCCAACCCTGTCGATCCAATTCTTAGCCCTGCCATCGTTCGGATAGCCATCTCTCTCGAATTCTAGAAGCTCATGCAGCTCATCATGCCCTGACAAGCGAGCGAGTCGACTCGACTTCAAGATGATCTCGGATGCCTTGAGACGTTTCGTCTCAATGTCATCAAGCAATTGTTCGGCAACGCGCAATGCTTCCGCTTGGCGATCCAATCGAACCCTCCCCACTGTGCGAGCGCCTATCAAGACGAACGCAACTACCTCACAATACAGACAAGCTGGACACTGCAGTATCCCATACTACGGACGACGATGCATGCTATTTACCTTCGCAGTCTCTGCGTAGACAGTGGTCCTCAAACTCCATGAGTTCGCTACTCGTGATTTGAAGCAGAGGCAGTTGATCACGACGTCTGACCTCCTACGCAATGAATACGCCTAGGGCCAGCAATCAAGCCTCAGACATCTTCGAGGCTCCGCCCCATGAGGGTTGATCCCCGCCCACACCCATCGGCCGTCAAGCGCCCCTATCTGTGGCGCCAAGAACACAATAAGTGACCGTTCGGCCGCGACAGGCGAGCGTGGGCGGTGCTGGCCGCGACCGGCCCCCAGGCCGCAGCGCGGCCAGCGACCGCCCGACGCGCGGCAGGCCGCCGCAGGCGGGCTGCCCTTGACTTTGTAGTGAAGGTTGTCGCCGAAGACAGCTCTGGCCCGTGATCGACACCGGAACGGCCGGGCGATCAAGGGCCAGGATCTGACTATCTCCGCAGGTCTACGCCTCGCCGGAGGTCAGGCCGACCGGGCAGGCCACGCCAGTCCCCCCGATCCCGCAGTAGCCGTTTTTGTTGCGGTGAAGGTACTGCTGGTGATAGTCCTCGGCGTAGTAGAACGGGCCGGCGGGGGCGAGCTCCGTGGTGATGTCGCCGTAGCCCGCCTCCTTGAGCACCCGCTGGTACGCCTCCCGCGACGCCTCCGCCGACCGCTGCTGCTCCGGCGAGTGGTAGTAGATCGCGGACCGGTACTGCGTGCCGACGTCGTTGCCCTGGCGCATGCCCTGCGTGGGGTCGTGGGCCTCCCAGAAGACACGCAGGAGGCCGTCGTAGGAGACCTGCTTCGGGTCGAAGACGACCCGGACGACCTCGGCGTGGCCCGTGAGGCCGCTGCAGACCTCTTCGTACGTCGGGTTGGCGGTGTAGCCGCCCTGGTAGCCGACGGCCGTGGTGATGACGCCCGGGGTCTGCCAGAACGTGCGCTCGGCGCCCCAGAAGCAGCCGAGGCCGAAGTCGGCCACCTCCAGGCCCTCCGGGTAGGGAGGCGCCAGCGGGGCGTCCAGGACGGCGTGGCGGGCCGGGACGGGCGTGGTGTCCGCGCGGCCCGGGAGGGCGTCCTCGGGTCGGACCATCGATGTCTTGTTGCCGCCGAACAGCCAGCCCATAGCGCTACCTCCATAGGTCAGATCCAGCCTACACACCGCTCAACACTTTAGGACGGCTACACATTTCCACTTAGACAATGAAATTTGCATTTAAGCGTCGTAATGTCCGACCATGGGCTACATGCCTGACCTGCGGCGTGGCGTGTTCTTCGGGATCGCCGCCTACACCATGTGGGGGCTCTTCCCCCTCTACTGGCCCCTGCTGAAGCCCTCGGGAGCCGTCGAGATCCTCGCCCACCGCATGGTGTGGTCGCTGGTGGTCGTCGTCGCCGTGCTGGCCCTGCGCAAACACTGGTCCTGGATCAAGGAGATCGTCCGGCAGCCGCGCAAACTCGCCCTGCTGACCCTGGCCGCCATCCTCGTGACCGTCAACTGGGGCACCTACATCTACGCCGTCAACAGCGGCCACGTCGTGGAGAGCGCCCTCGGCTACTTCATCAACCCGCTGGTCAACGTGCTGTTCGGGGTGCTGCTGCTGCGTGAGCGGCTGCGCCCGCTGCAGTGGGCCGCGGTCGGGTTCGGAGCGCTGGCGGTGCTGGTGCTGACGTTCGACTACGGGCGCCTGCCCTGGGTCGCGCTCACGCTGGCCGTCAGCTTCGGCGTCTACGGGCTGGTCAAGAAGAAGGCCAACGTGGCGGCCACCGAGAGCCTGGCCGTCGAGACGCTGGTGCTGCTCCTGCCCGCCCTCGGCTACCTGGGCTTCCTCCAGGTGGCGGGGCAGGGCACGTTCGGGGAGCAGGGGCCGGGGCACGCGCTGCTGCTGGTGGGGGCCGGGCTCATCACGGCCGTGCCGCTGCTCTGCTTCGGCGCGGCGGCCATCAGCGTGCCGCTGAGCACGATCGGGCTGCTGCAGTACATCGCGCCGGTCCTGCAGTTCGCGTGCGGGGTGCTGATCGCCAAGGAGGTCATGCCGTCCAGCCGGTGGATCGGGTTCTCGATCGTGTGGCTGGCGCTGGCCGTCTTCACGTACGACAGCCTGCGGGCGGCACGCATGACGCGTACCGCCCGCAAAGCCGCGATGCTTCAGCCGGAGCGCTCGACCACGTAGTCGCACAGCGACAGGAACGCGTCCTTGGCCGGGATGTCGGGCAGGCCCGAGATGTCGGCCCGGGCGCGGTCGACCCACGCCTCCAGCTCCTTGCGCGCCCGCTCCATCCCGGGGTGGGCGCGCAGCAGCGTGAGCGCCTCGTCGAGGTCCTCCTCGGCCACCGGGCCGGACAGCAGGGCCGTCAGGCGCGGGGAGTCGCCGGCGGCCAGCGCGTACAGGACGGGCAGGGTCTTGATGCCCTCGCGCAGGTCGGTGCCGGGCGTCTTGCCCGACTGGGCGCCGCTGGAGGCCACGTCCAGCAGGTCGTCGCCGAGCTGCCAGGCCACCCCGATCGCCTCGCACGCCCTGCTCAGCCGCTCCTCCACGTCCGCGGGAGAGCCGGACAGCAGCGCGCCGAAGCGGCCGGAGGCGGCGATGAGCGAGCCCGTCTTGTCGGCCAGCACGCTGAGGTAGTGGGCGATCGGGTCCTCGCCGTCGCGCGGGCCGATGGTCTCGCGGATCTGCCCCTGGACGAGGCGGGAGAACGTCTGGGCCTGGATGCGGATCAGCTCGGGGCCGAGGTCGGCCAGCAGGTCCGAGGCCTGGGCGAACAGGTAGTCGCCGGTGAGGATCGCCACGGTGTTGTCCCACCGGGCGTTGGCGGACGGGGAGCCGCGGCGCACCGCGGCCTCGTCCATGACGTCGTCGTGGTAGAGCGAGCCGAGGTGGGTCAGCTCGATGACCACGGCGCCGGGCACCACGCCCGGCGCCGACGGGTCGCCGAACTGCGCGGCCAGCAGCACCATCAGCGTGCGGAACCGCTTGCCGCCCGCCTCGATGAGGTGCTTGGACGCCTCGGTGACGAAGGCGTCCTCGCTCTCCACGGACGAACGCAGGAGTTTCTCGACGGCGGCCAGTCCGTTGGCCACATCCTGCGCCAACCGCTCGTCCGCAATGGGAAGGTCAACCACGGGAGGCGCAGACATACGGGATCCCCTTATCTAATGAACAGGCTGCTTGCAGCGTCGTTGGCAACACCGAGCACGGACTCCGGGTAGAGCCCGACTCCTACCGTAACCAGCAGGGACACGGCGATGACGGCCACGGTCCCCATACTGGGGGCCGCGATCGCCGGGCCGTCGGCCGCCGGCTCGCTGAAGAACATCAGCACGATCACGCGGACGTAGAAGAACGCGGCGACCGCGGAGGCGACCACGCCCACGACGACCAGGCCGGCCATCCAGCCGCCGATGGAGTCGCCGGGCTGGGTGCCGCTGTTCAGCGCGGCGGAGAAGATGGCGTACTTGCCCATGAAGCCGCTGGTCAGCGGGATGCCGGCGAAGGCCAGCAGGAAGAAGGCGAACACCCCGGACAGCACCGGCGCGCGCTTGCCGAGGCCGGCCCAGCGCGACAGGTGCCCCGCCTCGCCGCCCGGGTCGCGCACCAGCGTCAGCACGGCGAACGCGCCGACCGTGGCGATGCCGTAGATCGCCAGATAGAACAGGATCGCCTTGAGCGACTCGGCGTTCTGCTGGGCGCTGCCGTACGTGGCCATCACGCCGACCAGCAGGAAGCCGGTGTGCGCGATGGACGAGTACGCGAGCATGCGCTTGATCTCGGTCTGCGTGATCGCCAGGATCGAGCCGACGATCATCGTCAGGGCGGCGACGCCCCAGATGACCGGCCGCCACTCCCAGTCGAGGTTGCCCAGGCCGACCCAGAACACGCGCAGCACGGCCCCGACGGCCGCGACCA
Source organism: Nonomuraea candida (assembly GCF_000725485.1). Taxonomy (GTDB): domain Bacteria; phylum Actinomycetota; class Actinomycetes; order Streptosporangiales; family Streptosporangiaceae; genus Nonomuraea; species Nonomuraea candida. Next base: position 9,621 of record NZ_JOAG01000079.1, read on the forward strand.
GCGTGCCGGAGGCCATGAGGGCGGTGATGGGCGTCGGGGCGCCCTGGTAGACGTCCGGCTTCCACGCCTGGAACGGCGCCGCGCCGATCTTGAACAGCAGGCCCACGCCGAGCAGCGCGAAGCCGATCAGCAGCAGCGGGTCGAGCGTGTTGCCGGCCGCCATGGCCTGGTTGATGCCCGGCAGCGAGACGGTGCCCGCGAAGCCGTAGACCATCGCGGTGCCGTACAGGAAGAACGCCGAGGAGAAGGCGCCCAGCAGGAAGTACTTCATGGACGCCTCCTGCGACAGGAGGCGGCGCCTGCGGGCCAGGCCGCACAGCAGGTACAGGGGCAGCGACATGACCTCAAGGGCCACGAACATCATCAGCAGGTCGTGCGCGGCCGGGAACAGCAGCATGCCGCCCACGGCGAACAGGACCAGCGGGTAGACCTCGGTGTGGCCGGTGCCGTTGTCGTGCCGCTCGGCCTCCTCCTCGTCGGCGCTGCCCGGCACGGACGCGGCGGAGGCCACGAAGTGCCCCTCGTCGTTGATCAGCAGCACGCAGACGAACGACAGGATGAGGATGACGCCCCAGATGAACAGCGAGGGCCCGTCCACCGCGATGGCGCCCATGGCGGAGGCCGTGGTGGACACCTGGCCGCGCAGCACCTGCACCAGGACCAGCGCGAACGCGCCGGCCAGGCTCAGCAGGGTGAGCGGCACCTGGATGGACTTGCGCAGGTAGCGCGGCGCGAACGCCTCGACGAGCACGCCGATGCAGGCAGCGCCGAAGATGACCAGCAGCGGCGCCAGCGTGCCGTACTCGATCGTCGGCGCTTCGATGGCGGGGTTCACTGACCTGTCCCCTTCTCAGCGATGGTGGAGGTGGGTACGTCCACGTTGGTCAGCGTCTGTTGCACTGACGGGTTGATCACGTCCAGCAGCGGCTTGGGGTAGAAGCCGAACCCGATGATCAGCGCGACCAGCGGAGCCAGCACCCACACCTCGCGGGCGTTCAGGTCCTTGAAGGCCTTGACCGGCTCGGCCGTGGGGCCGTTCATGGTGCGCTGGATCATCCACAGGATGTAGACGGCCGCGAGGATGACGGCCACCGCGGAGATGATCGCCGCCACCGTCAGCGCGCCCGAGCCGTGGGCGGCGCTGGAGTACGTGCCGATCATGACCATGAACTCGCTGACGAAGGACGACAGGCCCGGCAGCGAGAGCCCGGCCAGGCCGGCGACCAGGAAGAAGCCCGCCAGCAGCGGCGCCACCTTCTGCACGCCGCCGTAGTCGGCGATGAAGGGCGAGCCGCGCCTGGCGATGAGGAAGCCCGCCGCCAGGAACAGCGCGCCGGTGGCGAAGCCGTGGTTGACCATGTAGAGCGCCGCGCCGGACTGGGCGACGCCGGACATCGCGAACACGCCCAGCACGATGAAGCCGAAGTGCGAGATCGACGTGTAGGCGATGAGCCGCTTCATGTCGGTCTGGCCGATGGCCACGATGGCGCCGTAGATGATGCTGATGACCGACAGGACGACGATCGGCATCGTGAACGCCTTGGCGGCGTCGGGGAACAGCTCCAGGCAGAAGCGCAGCATGCCGAACGTGCCGACCTTGTCCAGCACGCCGACCAGCAGCACCGCGGCGCCGGCCGGGGCCTGGGCGGCCGCGTCGGGCAGCCAGGTGTGCACCGGCCACAGCGGCGCCTTGATGGCGAAGGCGATGAAGAAGCCGGCGAACAGCCACTTCTGCGTCACCGGGTCCTGGATGGCCCCGACGAGCTCGGGGAACATGAAGGTCTGCTTGCCCGCGACGAAGTACAGCCCGATGACGGCGACCAGCATGAGCATGCCGCCGAACAGCGAGTACAGCAGGAACTTCACGGCCGCGTAGGACCGCTGGGCGCCGCCGTACGACCCGATCATGAAGTACATCGGGATCAGCATGGCTTCGAAGAAGACGTAGAACAGGAAGATGTCGGTCGCCGCGAAGACGCCGATCATCATCGTCTCGAGGACGAGCAGCAGCGAGAAGTAGGTCTTGACCGACCGCTTGGGCGTGATCAGCGTGCCGTCGGCGGTCTTGACGCCGTCGGCGTCGTGCCAGGAGGCCAGCACCACGATCGGCACCAGCACCACCGACAGCGCGATGAGCACCAGGGCGACGCCGTCGACGCCGACCCCGAACTTCACGCCGAAGCTCGGGATCCAGTTGTACTCGGCGACGAACTGGAAGCGGTCGCCGTTCGGCTTGAACCCGGCGGCCATGACGCCCGTCAGGACCAGCGTCAGCAGGGAGACCAGCAGCGTGACCTGCTTGGCCAGCTTGTCACTGCCCTTGGGAAGCAGGGCCACCACGATGGCGCCCACCACGGGCACCGCCATGAGTATCGGAAGCCAGGGTGACATCAGATGTTCCCAACGAGGAGCAGGGCGCCGGTCAGCAGGGCGGCACCGATGAAGATGGACAGCGCGTACGTTCTGGCGAAGCCCGTCTGGATCCGCCGAAGGCGCCCGGAGCTGCCGCCGATGCCCGCCGCCAGGCCGTTGACGATCCCGTCGATGCCGCGGTTGTCGAAGAAGACCGCGAGACGGGTCAGCCACTGGCCGGGACGCATGAAGAGCGACTCGTTGAGCGCGTCACCGTACAGGTCGCGCCGGGCGAACGTGGTGAGGAACGAGCCGCGCGGCTGCACCGCGGGAACCTCGGCCCTGCCGTAGCGCATCCAGGCGAAGGCCGCGCCGACCGCGACGAGCGCCAGCGTGGCCAGACCCGGCGTGGTGACGAAGTGGAACTCCGGCGCCGCGGCGGGGTCGCCGCCCACGGCCGGGCTCAGGAACCGGTACAGCGTGCCGTTCAGGACGAGGTACGCGCCCAGGCCCAGCGAGCCGAGCGAGAGGACCATCAGCGGCACGGTCATCACCAGCGGCGACTCGTGCGGGTGAGCGTCGTCGGCCCAGCGCTTCTCGCCGAAGAAGGTCATGAAGACCATCCGCGACATGTAGAAGCCGGTGATGCCGGCGCCGAGCACGGCCAGCCAGCCCAGGATCGGCTGGTGGTGCACCGCGGTCTCGATGATGCCGTCCTTGGTGAAGTAGCCGGACAGCAGCGGGAACCCGATGATCGCCAGGTAGCCGATGAAGAACGTGACGAACGTGATCGGCATGAACTTCCGCAGGGCGCCGTACTTCCTCATGTCCACTTCGTCGTTCATGCCGTGCATGACCGAACCGGCGCCGAGGAACATGTTGGCCTTGAAGAAGCCGTGCGTGATCAGGTGGCCGATCGCGAAGGCGTAGCCCGCGGGACCGAGGCCCGCGCCCAGCATCATGTAACCGATCTGCGACATCGTCGAGCCGGCCAGGCCCTTCTTGATGTCGTCCTTCGCGCAACCGATGATCGCACCGGCCAGCAGCGTGACCGCGCCGACGATCGAGACGGCCAGCGCCGCGCCCGAGCCCTCGGGGAAGAAGAACGCGCCGGAGCGGACCACCAGGTAGACGCCGGCGGTGACCATGGTCGCGGCGTGGATGAGGGCCGAGACCGGGGTCGGGCCCTCCATGGCGTCGAGCAGCCAGGACTGCAGCGGGAGCTGCGCCGACTTGCCGCAGGCCCCGAGGAGCAGCAGCAGGCCGATGGCCAGCGTGGTGCCGTTCTGGACGCCGTTGACCTCGGCGCCGAGGTCCTTGAAGGCCAGGGTGCCGAACGAGGTCCAGATGACGAACATGCCGACCAGCAGGCCGAAGTCACCGACGCGGTTGACGACGAACGCCTTCTTCGCCGCGGTCGCGGCCGACGGCTTGAACTGCCAGAACCCGATCAGCAGGTAGGAGGCCAGGCCCACGCCCTCCCAGCCGATGAACAGGCCCACGTAGTTGTCGGCCAGCACCAGCAGGAGCATCGCGGCCACGAACAGGTTCAGGTAGGAGAAGAACCTGCGCCGGTGCTCGTCGTGCGACATGTAGCCGATCGAGTAGATGTGGATCAGCGAGCCCACACCGGTGATCAGCAGCGCGAAGCTGATGGACAGGGGGTCGATGAGCAGCCCCATGTCCACCATGGCGGGCTCGCCCGGCATGCCGGGGATGAACTCGAACAGGTGCACGGCCCGGCGGCGTTCCTCCGGCCCGAACCCGATCAGCTCGAAGAACGCCAGCACCGCCACGACGAACGAGGCGAGGGACATGGCCACGCCCAGCAGATGGCCCCAGCGGTTGGTGAACCGGTTGAACACCAGCAGGATGAACGCCCCGACGAGCGGGAAGGCGATCATCAGCCAGGAGTTGCCGATCACTCCACCGGTGTGCTGGACGATCTCAGCGATATGAGATTCCACCAGTCACCTCTTAGTACTTCAGCAGGTTGGCGTCGTCGACGGACGCGGACCTGCGGGTTCGGAAGATCGTCACGATGATGGCCAGGCCGACCACGACCTCGGCCGCGGCCACCACCATCACGAAGAACGCGATGATCTGGCCTTCGAGGTTGCCGACCTGGCGGGCGAACGTCACGAACGCGAGGTTGCAGGCGTTGAGCATGAGCTCCACGCACATGAACACCACGATCGCGTTGCGCCGGACCAGCACGCCCAGCGCGCCGATCGCGAACAGCAGGCCGGACAGGACGAGGTAGTGCGTCGTCACTTGGTCACCTCATTGCTCTCGGCGTCCTGCTCGGCCTCGGTCGGCGCCTCGTCGTGCTCGGCCGTGTGCCGGATGGCCTCGGCGAGCTTGGGGTCCTCCGGCAGGTGGTCGTGCTCGACGTCGTAGCGGGCGAGGTAGCGGTTGACCGAGGACTCCGCGACCGAGCCGTCCGGGAGCAGCGCCGGCATGTCGATGGCGTTGTTCCTGGCGTAGGTGCCGGGGCCGGGCAGCGGCGACGGGTGGTCGCCGAGGAAGCGGGCGCGGGACAGGTCCTTCTGCGTCAGCTTCTCGGTGAGCTTCTCGCGGTGCGCGAGCACCATCGCGGCCAGCGCGGCGGTGATCAGCAGCGCCGAGGTGACCTCGAACGCGAAGACGTACTTGGTGAACAGCAGCAGCGCGATCGAGCGGATGTAGCCGCCCTGCTGGGTGGCCGCCGCCAGGCCGGTCTCCGGGGCGAAGATCGCGTTGCCGACGGCCAGCACGATCAGCGTCAGGAAGCCGAGGCCGGCGAGGACGGCCCAGAAGCGCTGGCCCTTCAGCGTCTCCACGAAGGAGTCGGAGGAGTCGACGCCCACGAGCATGAGCACGAACAGGAACAGCATCATGATCGCGCCGGTGTAGACGATGATCTGCACCGCGGCCAGGAAGGGCGCGTCCTGCACGGCGTACAGGACGGCCAGGCAGAGCATCACGGTGCCGAGCATCAGCGCGGAATACACGGCCTTGCGGTTGAAGACCATGCCGAGTGCGGCGCCGACGGAGACGACGGCGAGCACCCAGAAAGTGATGGTCTCACCCATTGGTCCGCCCCAGCCGGTAGTAGTCCTCTTCGGTCTCACCGAGCCGCATCGGGTGCGGCGGCTGTTCCATGCCCTGGGTCAGGGGCGCGAGCAGCATCTCCTTGGTGTAGATGAGGCTCTCGCGGCTGGTGTCGGCCAGCTCGTACTCGTTCGTCATGGTCAGCGCGCGGGTCGGGCAGGCCTCGATGCACAGGCCGCACAGGATGCACCGCAGATAGTTGATCTGGTAGGTGCGCCCGTAACGCTCACCCGGCGAGAAGCGCTCCTCCTCGGTGTTGTCCGCGCCCTCGACGTAGATCGCGTCGGCCGGGCACGCCCAGGCGCACAGCTCACACCCGACGCACTTCTCCAGCCCGTCGGGCCAGCGGTTGAGCTGGTGACGCCCGTGGAAGCGAGGAGCGGTGGGCTTCTTCTCCTCCGGGTAGTTCGTCGTGACGGGCTTCTTGAACATCGTGTGGAAGGTGACCCCGAAGCCCTTGACGGGGTTCAGCCAATCAGTTAGTCCCACTGGGAATCTCCTTGTGCTGCACCCCGTGGTAGTGCGGCAGGTCGAGCGGCGGCACAGGGAAGCCACCGGCCGCCGGCTCCTCGGACAGTTGCTCGAACTCGGCGTCCACCTGTGCCTTCATC
>NZ_JOAG01000080.1 GCF_000725485.1 Nonomuraea candida
ACGATCACCGGCAGATCGCCGCTGCCGCCGGCCGGGCGGACGACACGCGCCCTGACCTGACCGGTCGGACCACCCGGCACAGTGATCCACTCCTCGTCCACGGCCGGCTTGCCGACCGGGCCGGACTGCACCTCATCCACCGCCTTGCGACCCTCCTCCGGCGCAAGCTGGAACAGGAAGGGCGGCTGCGCGGTGGCCTCCACGAAGGCCTGCGCGGCGGGGGGGGTAACGGGATGGCTCATGATCACACCTGTTCGTCGTGAGTGATGGAGGTCAGCAGCCCACCGGGTGGGCGCAGAAGGGACGCTACGGCGAGGACGACCCGCCGATCCGGCGTCGTGTGCACAGACGCTTGACCGCGCGTGCACAGCGCCCGGATCGTCACCCCCCTCATCGCGGCAGGCGGGCGACGCGGCCCCGCGCAGGGCCGCGTGGACTGCGGGTGGGGGCGCCGAGCTTCCCGGTACGCCGCGGGCCCGCCTTACGGGGCGGACAGCACGCGGCCGGAGCCCGCAGGGGCGGCCTGCTGCTTCTCGCCGTCGCCTTCGGCGGTCCGCAGGGTGCGCCACTGTTGCGGCGAAAGGCCGTAGACGGCGCGAAAGGCGCGGCTGAAGTGAGCCGGGCTGACGAACCCCCAGCGCAGAGCCACCGCGGACACGGTCGGGGCCCTCCTGCCGCGCCGGGCCAGCTCGCGCACGCACTCGTCGAGGCGTCGCTGCTGGATGAGCCGGCCGACGGTGATCCCCTCGCCCTCGAACAGCCGGTGCAGGTAGCGGACGGAGATCCGGTGCGCCTGCGCGATCGTCTCGGGCGAAAGGGCGGGGTCGCCCAGGTTCTGGTTGATGTACTCGCGCACGCGCCGTACGAACAGCTCCCGGGCGCCGTCCGCGTCCCGGGGAATCTGGCGGGTGCGCTCGGCCACCAGGGTGGCGACGAGGTCGGTGACGTTGCCGGCCAGCCGGTCCGCCACGGTGGGCGCGAAGGTGCCCGCCGAGGCGGCCAGCGTGGTCAGGAAGGGCAGCAGGGCCGCGCCGACCCCGTCCCCGGTGCCGATGGCGGTGCCGGTGACCTGCTTGAGGTCGTCGTCGGCCAGGCCCAGCACCCGGCGGGGCAGCTGGAAGACGTACGCGCGGAACGGCTGCGGGAAGTCGAAGGAGTAGGGCCGCGTCGTGTCGTAGACCACCAGGTCCCCTTCTGCCAGCCGCGCCCGCCGCCCGTCCTGGACGACGGTCGCCGTCCCTGCCGCCTGGACGCCGACCGCCACGAACGCCTCCGGCGCGTGCGCGATCAGCGCCGGCGTGCGGTCGATGCGGGCGGCGTCCGCCTCGATCGAGCGGACCCGCAGGTATCCGAGGGTGTCGGCGACGATCCGGCCGTTGAACGGCGCGTCGCCGCGCGGGGTGACGGCCACCGGCACCAGCGTCCTGCTGACCGCGTCGCGCCAGAAGGCGAGCTTGTCGCGATCGGGGACCGCGGCGGTCGCCAGCACCACCCTCATCGTGCTCCCCCCTCGACGCGGCTGAACCGGGGCTCTCGCCGCCGGCCCCGACGTGATCAGCCAAGCAGGAGGCCGTGCGGCTCTCCAGGCACATCGGAGGCAGAAAACTCGGGGCCGGCCGCGCCTGACCACTCCGGGCCGGCCGCGCCCGACCACGACGCGGCCCGCCCGCAGGCGGCGGGCGGCCCCGGAACCCGGGCGGCGCCGTCGTCAGGCCGGGCGGCGGATCAGTCGATCACCGCGGTGGCGGAGAGCTTGGCGCGCAGGCGCTCGGCGCCGGAGTGGTCGAGCGGGATGAGCAGGTCGAGAGCCCGCTGCCAGGAGCTCTCCGCGCGGGCCGCCTCGCCCAGGGCGTGGTGGGCGTCCCCGAGGTGCTCCAGGACCTCGGCTTCGTGGGCGGGGCGACCGGTGTGCCGGTAGAGGTCGAGGGAACGCCGGTAGCAGGTGATCGCCCGGCCGTGGTCGCCGAGATGGTGGTGGACGTACCCCAAGGTGTCCCATGCCGAGGCTTCGGTGGCCATCATGTTCTGCTCGGCCAGGCGCGCGATGGCCTGCTCGCAGGAGACGAGGGCGTCGTCGTAGCGGCCGAGCTGCGCCTGGTACCAGGCGACCGAGGCGAGCTCCCTGGCGTGGCCGGGCTCGTTGCCGACGTCGCGGTAGTGACCGAGCGCGGCCAGGGAGTGCCGCAGGGCGTCGTCGTACTCGCCCAGCTCGCCGTGGAGCCAGCCCAGGTCGTGGTGGACGCGGGCCCGGTCCAGCGGCGGGACGGGCGGCCGCAGGAGCGCCAGCAGGCGGGCCTTGGCCTCCTCCGGCCGGCCGATCTGGCGTTCCTGCATGGCCACCCAGCCCACGACGGCGGTGACGTACGGCGCTCCCCCGGGGTCGCGCTTCACGGCCTCGGCCGCGCGGGTGAGGAAGGCGAGCGACTCCCGGCCGAGGGACCAGACGTGGCCCGAGAACGCGTCCACGGTGGTCCAGGCGAGCTGCCACAGGTGGCTGTCGAACCCGCCCAGCGCCTCCGCCTGCTGCTGGGCCGCCCAGATCACCTGCAGCTCGCGGGCCGCCCAGGCGGCCGCCCGCTCGCGGTCGGGAAAGACGTCGACGACCACGCCCGGCCGCGCGGGCGCCGGCTCGATCGGCGTGGAGACGACGGGATTGATGACCTGATCGGCGGCGTGCGCGCTGTGCAGCAGATGGTCAAGCAGGCGGTGGAAGGCGCGCCGGCGCTCGGCGGGCCCGTCGTACTCCTCGGCGGTCTCGGCGGCGTAGGCGCGCAGCAGGTCGTGCAGGCGCCAGCGGCCCGGCGCGTGCTCGGTGACCAGGTGGGCGGCGCCGCACTCGGCCAGCAGGACGCGGGCCCGGCGCGGGGGCAGGGCGGCGAGGGAGGCGGCGGCCGGCAGCGTGATGTCGGGGCCCGGATGCAGGCCCAGGAGCCGGAACAGCCGGGCGGCGTCCGGGCTGAGCGCCTGGTAGGACCAGGAGAACACGGCACGCGGGTCGGCCCCGTCAGGGGCGTGGAAGGCGTCGAGGGTGCCGTGCGCCTCGCTCAGCTCGGCGGCGATGTCGGCGAGGGCGAAGGAGGGCCGGGCGGCGGCGCGGGCGGCCACGACCGCCACCGCCAGCGGCAGATGCCCGCACAGCTCCAGGAGCTGGGTCACCGCCTCCGGCTCGGCCGCCACCCGGTCCGCGCCGAGCCTGCGGGCCAGGGCTTCCCGCGCCTCCTCCGGGGTCCAGACGTCCAGGGTGAGCATCCGGGCGCCGTGCGTGGCGGCCAGGCCGGTGAGCTGGTTGCGGCTGGTCACGATCGCCAGGCAGCCGGTCGTGGCGGGCAGCAGCGGGCGTACCTGCTCGCTGTCGCGGGCGTTGTCCAGGACGATCAGCACCCGGCGGCCGGCCAGCTTGCTGCGGAACAGCGCGGCCCGGTCGTCGGTGCCGACCGGGATGCGGCTGTCGGCGACGCCCAGCGCGCGCAGGAACCCGCCCAGCGCCTGTCCCGCGTCCAGCACCTGCCCGCTCTGGTCGAAACCCCGCAGATCCACCCAGAGTTGTCCGTCCGGGTAGGACTCCGCGATCCGGTGCGCCCAGTGCAGGGCCAGCGCCGTCTTGCCCACTCCGGCCATCCCGCCGATCGCGCCGATCACCACGGCCGGCGCCTCCTGGTTCCGGTCCAGGAGCGCGAGAGCCTGCCGGAGCTCGGCGCGGCGGCCGGTGAACACCGGCAGGTCGGCCGGGAGCTGGGCCAGCGCTCCCGCCCGCGGGCGGGTCTTCAGCGTGGCCAGGAGCCTCGTGTGATCCGGGGCGGCCAGTTTCAGGCCGTCCGCCAGCGCCTCGGCCGTGCGGCGCTGCGGCGAGCTGACCTTGCCGCGTTCCATGTCGCCGATCGCCCGGACGCTCACTCCGGAGGCCTCCGACAGCTCCTCGATCGTCATCCGCGCATCCGTGCGCAGCTCCCGCAGCAGGGAGCCGAACTCCCGCTCAGCCACTCGCCCGCCTCCGCGACGCCGATCCGCCGGGACCCTGGCCCGGGCCGGGTCTGTTCATGCTCGTGCTCCGTTGTGGTGAAGGTCTCCGCGATCAGCGTTCCTTCCGGGTACGGCCGGCGGCATCCGTCACATGACGGTGATTTCCCGGCTTCGCCGGCTCGCCCGCGTCGCCACTCGGATCGGCCGCTTGCCGAAGACCGGCGCTGCCGCAAGCCCAAAGGGGGCGAACTCGTAGAATTCGACCACGCTGCCGATGACAGCGGCCTTGGCCAAGGCGCGAGCCGTGCACGCGACTGCTGATCTGCGACTGCTGATCTGCGACTGCTGATCTGCGCAGTGACGGGCACTCGACGGTACCGGCCGTGACGTCGGCTCGGCATCCGTCACATGACGTCATCGGCAGGGGGCACCGTGGTCAGCTTGGTCGGCCGGGAGCGCGAGGTGGCCGCGATCGACGCGGTGCTGGCGCGCTCGCCGGAGCAGGGTGACGCGCTGATCGTGCGCGGCCCGGCCGGCATCGGCAAGACCGCGCTGCTGGAAGCCGCCATGGCCGGCGCTCGCGGCCGGGGAATGACGGTCATGAGCACGGCGGGGGTGGAGGGCGAGGCCCACCTGCCCTTCGCCGGCCTGCATCTGCTCCTGCTGCCCCTGCTGGACGCGGTGGCCAAGCTGCCCCCACGGCAGCGCGAGGCGCTCGACAGCGCCTTCGGGCGCGGCCAGGCGCGCGTGGAGCCGTTCCTGATCGCCATGGCCGTGCTCACCCTGCTCGGCGAGGCCGCCGCGTCCCGGCCGCTGCTGGTCGTCGTCGACGACGTGCACTGGCTCGACGCGCCCACCGTCGAGGCGCTCGCCTTCGTGGCCCGGCGCATCCGCGCCGACCCCATCGCCGTCCTCTTCGCCGTCCGGGACGACCATCGCACCCACCTCGACGACTGCGGCCTGTCGGAGCTGACACTCGGCGGCCTCGGCCACCGCGACGCCGAGACGCTCCTGGACCGGCGCGCGCCCCGGCTGGGCGCCGGGGCGCGCCGGCGCGTGCTGGCCGAGGCGGACGGCAACCCCCTCGCTCTGGTGGAGCTGCCACGGGTGGTGGACGGCGAGCCGGAGCCGGGGCCCGCCGCCCTGCTGCCGCTGACCGCGCGCCTGGAACGCGCCTTCGCCGTACGGCTGGCCGACCTGCCGCCGCCCACCCGCGCCCTGCTGCTGGCGGCGGCGGCCGACGACGGCAGGCACTTGGCCACCGCCCTGGCCGCGGGAAGCCTCGTGGCCGGGGAGCGGCTCACCGTCGCGGCGCTCACGCCGGCCACCGAGGGGCGCCTGATCGACCTCGCCGCGGGGGAGTTCCGCTTCCGCCACCCGCTGGTCCGCTCGGCCATCTACCACCGCGCCACGCCCGGCGAGCGCCTCGCCGTGCACCAGGCGCTCGCCGAGGTGCACGCCGCCGACCCCGACCGGCAGGCCTGGCACCGGGCGGCGGCCCTGAGCCACCCGGACGCCGCGGTCGCCACCGAGCTGGTCAACGTCGCCCGCCGCGCGCACCGGCGCGGCGCCGTCGCCGTCGCCGTCGCCGCGCTGCGGCGCTCCGCCCAGCTGACCGAGGGGCCGACCCTGCGCGCCAACCGGCTGCTGCAGGCCGCCGAACTCGCCTTCGAGCTGGGCGACCGCGCCCTCCTGGCCGACCTTCTCGCCCAGGTGGACCCCGGCGTCCTGACCGCGCTCGGCCAGGCGAGGCTGGCGTGGCTGCGGGAGGTGCTCGAAGAGGGACGCACCCCCGTCAGCCGGCTCATCGACACCATCGAGTCGGTCTCGACGCTCGGCGACACCGCCCTGGCGATGAACGTCGTCCGGGCCGCCGCGACCCGCTGCTGGTGGACCGAGCCCGGCCCGGACGTGCGGCGACGGGTGGCCGAGCTGGCCGAGCGCCTGGCCCCGTCCCCGGACGACCCGGAGCTGCTGGCGTGCCTGAGCCTGGCCGGCGGGCTGGAGCGCGGCGCCGAAGTGATCGAACGCCTGCGCCGGCTGCGCGGCGCCCGCCTCGACGGGGTGCAGAACCGCCTGCTGGGGGTGGCGGCGACCTGCGTCGGCGCGTTCGACCTGGCCGGCGGCTTCCTGGAGGCGGCGGTCGCCGAGCTGCGGGCCCAGGGCCGGCTCGGCGCCCTCACCCAGGCGCTGTCCTCGCTGATCTGGGAGCAGGTCTTCTGCGGCGACTGGGCCGGCGCCAACCTCGTCGCCGACGAGTGCGAGCGGCTGGCCCGCGAGATCGGCCAGCCGCGCTGGGTGGCCGCGGCGCTGGCCGCCCGCGCCCTGCTGGCGGGCCAGCGCGGGCAGGCCGGGCTCGGCCGGGCCCTGGCCGCCGAGGCCGAGCGGGAGCTCGGCCCCAACGGCGCCGCCTCCGTGCTGGCCCTGGTCCTGTACGCCCGGGGCGTGACGGCGCTGTGTGCCGGGCAGCACGCCGAGGCGTTCGGCTACCTGCGGCGGATCGCCGATGCCCAGGACGTCGCCTACCATCCGCTCTGGCGGCTCTTCTCGGTCAGCGAGATGGCCGAGGCCGCCGTGGGCAGCGGCCAGGAGGAGGCTTTCCGCGCGATCCTGGCCGAGCTGGAGGAGGCCGCCGCCGGCGCCCCCGCCCCGCTGGCGCACGTGGGGCTGCGGCACGCCCGCGCGCTGCTCGCCGACGCCGAGCCCCTTTATGAGGCCGCCCTGGCGGCCGACCTGACCCGCTGGCCGACGGCGCGCGCCCGGATCTGGCTGGCCCACGGTTCCTGGCTGCGCAGGCACAAGCGGGTCAAGGAGGCGCGCGAGTCCCTGCGCACGGCCCGTGACACCTGCGACGCGCTGGGGCTGGCCGCCTGGGGCGAGCGGGCCCGCCAGGAGCTGCGGGCCGCCGGCGAGACCGCCGCCGGGCGGGTGCCCGCCGGCAGCGACAACCTGTCGGCACAGGAGCTGCAGATCGCCCGCTTGGCGGCGGCGGGCCTGTCCAACCGGGAGATCGGGCAGCAGCTCTACCTGTCCCATCGGACCGTCAGCACGCACCTGTACCGGGTCTTCCCCAAGCTCGGGATCTCGTCACGCGCCCAGCTACGCGACGCCCTCGGACTCTGAGAACGTCATCACGCGAACCCCGTACACGACCTGCCTTCGCGACCGGAAACGCCCGCCCAGTCGCCTGCTCCTCCCGCTCGGTCACCGTGCCATCCTCGTCTTCCACCAGTGCGCAGCGCGCCCGGCAGGCGCTCGCCGACCAGCTCAAGCAGATATATGATGTGGCGGCGGCCGTAGCCGAGCGGATGAGCCGGCAGCGGGTCCTGCGTCGGGCTCGGCGCCAGTTCGTCTTCTTGATCGAGGAAGCCGCCCCGCACTATCGCCTGTATGAGACCCATGTTCTCGTGGAACAGCTCGCACGCCTTGAGGATGTGACGCGGCTTCCCACCATCTCTCGGAATCATCCCGCTCACCGCGTCTCCTACTTCGGCACACGCGGTGCCGGTGGAGGGCTTCAACATTTTCGACGGCAAGCAGGTCCAGGTCGAGCTGGTTTCTGGTGAACTGAACATCACCCAGGGGTGGGAGGTCTCCCTGTACCTAGAGCGTTTCCATGCGCTGGGGGACATCGCGGACTTCGGTGGGGAGGCACGACGCAGGATCGCCGCAGCCCGAGCGGCCCTCGGCGAATAGTGGCAAACATTGGCAAGAATTTTGGAGCCGAGCGGTACCTCCTCCTGGCGTCGGATGGCACAGCCACCCGGATAGACGCTCACGGAGAACCCCGATGACAGAGCCCGGCACATTCGCATCCCCCCGATTCCGCCCTGGCCGTTCGCCGCGTCGGAAGCACGGGCCGTGGCAGTGGGCCGGTGGTGTCGTGGAGCCTGAATCCGCCGAGGCGAAGAGAGCCCTGAACGGGGCCTCATGAGCTACCCCCGGTGAGGCAAGCACGCGCCAGAGGGTCGACACGGCCAGCATGGACGCCGCGCCCGCCGCCCCCACGACCAGGCCGGGCGCCGCCGCCTCGCCCAGCGCTCCGGCGGCGCCCGCGAACAGTCCCTGCAGCGTCATGGTGCCGGTCAGCGCCAGCCCGAAGGCCTGGCCCCGGTTCGTCTCCGGCACCGCCTCCAGGAAGCGCCGGGCCAGCCCCAGCTGGTACGCGACGCCGAAGCCGGACACGGCGAGCAGCAGCGCCGCGATGACCGGCCCCGGCGAGGCCACGAACCCGAGCAGGGGCGCGCCGAGCAGCAGCGCCAGCGGCCCGGCCAGCCGTTCCCTGCGTTCCGGGGTGACCAGCCGGCTGATCACGAGGTCGCCGGTGAGCATGCCGAGCGCCACGGCGGCGAACAACGGCCCCGCCGAGCCCGGCATGCCGATCCGGGCGGCGTACGGGACGAGCACGCCTTCGGCGCCGACCACGAGCGCGGGCGGCAGCCACTGGGCCAGCAACAGTGAACGGATCGCCGGCCGGCGCAGCAGCTCGCGGTTGACGCGCCAGGTCTCGCGTACCGCATACCCCGCGCCCGTGCCTCGGCACGGCCGCCCGACCAGCCGCAGGCGCAGCAGCGCGGCGGACAGCAGGCAGCTCGCCACGGTGATCCAGAGCGCGCCGTGCGGGCCGAGCACCGCGATCAGCGTGCCGCCCACGGCGAAGCCGAGCACCTGCGTGCCGCCGGCGGCCATGGAGAACACGGCCCGGCCGAGCACGTACCGGTCGCCGTCGAGCAGGTCGGGCAGCAGCGCGCTGCGTGCGGCGGAGGCGACCGCGCCGGGGATGCCGGTGACGAACACCAGCACCAGCATCGCGGCAGGAGAGAGCAGGCCGGCGGCGAGCACGGCGGCGACCGCGGCGCGGACCAGGTCGTAGCCGACCATCACGTCTCGCGGCGGCCACCGGTCGGCGTACGCCAGCAGCAGCGTGCCGCCCAGGGCGTAGGGCAGGAAGCCGGCGACGTAGGCCAGCGCGGCCAGCAGGGGCGAGCCGGTGCCGGCGTAGACGGTCACCGAGAGCGCGAGCATCTTCACCGTCTCGCCGCCGAGGAAGAGCGTGTAGCCGGTGAACAGCACGCGGAACTGGCCTACCGCGAACACCTCGCGGTATCCGGCCCGCGACGGTGCGGCGTGGGGTGTCGTCATGCGCGCCAGTCTCCGGGGCGGTGCGGGCGCGGCGTTAAGCTTTCGCGTGGAGGCGAAAGATGCTTGCCATCGAAGTCGGGCCGGTCGACGTGGCGCACACCCGCTACGCGATCTCACCGCTGGGTGAGACGATGAACGCGCTGCGGGTCGCGGCGGGCAAGCAGCCGGCCGGGCCGCTGCGGCCCTGGGCGGAGCGCGTCGCGCCGCGCTACTCACGGCTGCTCCTGGAGACGCCCGCGGTCGGGGCGCTGACGGCGCTGATGCGCCGCGGCGCCTACAACGCCGACTTCATCCATCCGCCGCCTTCGGGCCGCGGCGGTGACTTCGCCGCCGAGCTCGCCGCGGTGCGGGCGACCCCGCTGCGCCAGGCCCGCGCGGAGATCGCCCGCAACCTGGCCGGGCTGCGTACGCCGCCGCGGCACGTCCAGCGGATCCTTTCCGCCCCGGACGTGCTCACCCGCCTTTCCGACGCGATCGAGGCGACCTGGCACGCTCTGGTCGAGCCTGACTGGCCGCGGCTGCGCACGGTGCTGGAACGCGACCTGGTGCACCGCGCCGGGCACCTGGCCATGGACGGCTGGGCCGCGGCGCTGTCCGACCTGGATCCCCGGGTCGGCTGGCGCTCCGAGGGGGCCGACGGCGTGATCGAGGTGCGCACCGGCCCCCGGAACGCCTGGCAGCGGCACCGGCTGGGCGGCAAGGGGCTGCTGCTGATGCCGACCGTCTTCGGCACCCTCATCAGCTACGTCGAGCCGCCCTGGCCGTACGCCCTGGTGTATCCCGCGCGTGGCGTCGCGAGCCTGCTGGGGCCGCCGCCCCCGCAGGGCGGTGCGGTGGCGCTGGAGCGGCTGGTCGGCCCGCACCGGGCGCAGGTGCTGCGGGCGCTGGAGGTGCCGGCGACGACCACCCAGCTGGTCCGCCAGCTGGGTCTCAGCCTCGGCACGGTGGGCGGCCACCTGGCCGTGCTGCGCGAGTCCGGCCTGGTCACGCGGACGCGGACCGGCCGATCGGTGCGCTACGAGCGCACCCCGCTGGGCGGCGCCCTGGCCGGCGACTGAGCCCGGGCGCCGGTGCCGGGGCTCGCTGGGCCCTGGCCGGCGACCGAGCCCGGCCCGCCGCCGGCGCCGGGTCCCCGCTCGGCACCACCGGGCGGCCGAGCGTGGCCACCCGGTGACGGGGTGGGCCCCGCCCCGTCGCCGTGAGTGCTCGCTAGCCCCCGATGTGGGGGGCGCGGGCGGCGGCGGAGCCGTCGCGGAGCAGCTCGCCGGTGAGGTTGCCATTGGCTCCCGAGCCCAGGAAGACGATGAGGCCGGCCACGTCGTCGGCGCTGGAGAGCCTGCGGGTGGGGGTGGCGGCGGCGAGGGCGTCGGTGACGGAGGCCGGGAAGTCGGGGCGGCTGTCGGTGAGGGTGAAGCCCGGGGCCACGACGTTGACCAGGATGCCGTCCCGGCCGGCGTTCCAGGCCAGGCCGCGGGCGAGTCCGTGCAGGCCCGACTTGGCGGTGCCGTAGGGGCCCGGGCCGGGCAGGCCCTCCTCCGCGACGCCCGAGGAGATCAGCACGATGCGGCCCCAGCCCTTGGCCCGCATGCCGGGCAGGACCGCGCGGACCGTGGCGGCCGTCCCGACCAGGTTGGCGCCGATCATGGCGTGCCACTCGCGCAGCGGCACATCCTCGAAGCGGAGGGCGGGGTCGGGCGGGGCGTCGCCGCCCCAGCGCACGGCGTTGGCGACGAGGACGTCGATCCCGCCCCACCGCTCGGCGACGGCCGCGACGGCGTGGTCTATGGTCGCCGGGTCCTCCAGGTCGAGCCGGACGACGTGCGCCTGCCCGCCGGCGGCCTCGACGTCGGCGGCCACCTTCCCGGCGCGGTCGGGGTGGTTGCGGTAGGTGATCGCCACGCGGGCGCCTTCGCGGCCGTAGGCGCGGGCGGTCGCGGCTCCGATGCCGCTCGACGCGCCGGTGATCAGGGCCACGCGGCCGTGGAGGTCGGTGTTCATGGGGTGGTTCTCCTGTTGTCTTCGCCGGTGGGGCGGCTCGATGCGGGCGGATGCCAGGCCGCCCGGCCCGGGCGGCGGGATTATTTGACAGTCGAGACGATTTAGACTCGCAATCAATATAGGGCAAGATAGTTGTGAATCAAGAACATCTTGGCTTGGTATCATGACGGGCATGGCTCACGCCCCTGCCCCGGAAGACGCGCCCGACAGCCGGCTGCACCAGGACCTGCACTGGATGTTCGCGCGGCTGAAGCAGGGCCTGGCCACCGCCGAGAGCGCGGCCGTCCGCGAGCACGGCATGACCCTGTGGGGCTACACGGTGCTGCTGGCCATCGTCGAAGCCCCCGCCAGCTCCCAGCTCGCTCTGGCCCAGGCCGTGTCGGTCGACAAGAGCAAGCTGGTGCTCATCCTCGACGAGCTGGAGAAGGACGGCCTGGTGCGCCGGCGGCCCGACCCCGCCGACCGCAGGGCCCGCATCGTCGAGGTCACCCCCGAAGGCGGCCGCGCCCTCAAGGCCGCCCGCGCCGACATCCAGGCGATCGAGGACCGGCTCCTGGCCGGCCTCTCCCCCGCCGCGCGCGACACCCTGCACGACGCGCTGCGCCGGCTCGTCGGCGAGCCCATCGCCAGGATCGAGGCCGGCCGGCCGCACGAAACCGCCTGTCCGCCCTGACCCCGCCTGCGGGGATCGCGAAACCGTCCCGCCCTGACCTCGTTGATCGCGAAACCGGCTGACCGGCCCGGCCCCGTCCGCCGCCTGCGGGGATCGCGAAATCGCCCGACCGCGGCCTCCGCCGTCGGAGGCCGGGCGGCGGCGTCACGCGCCGGCGGCTCCGGGCACGCGGACGGCCTCGACCCAGGCGGGCGGGGCCGGCGGGTCGGCGCCGATGAGCGCGGCGATGAGGCGGGACGACGACGGCGCCTCGGGCCACGGGGTGTGGCCGTCGGTCAGCACGATCACGACGCCGGGCCGTTCGGGCAGGGCGAGCGCCGCCCCGATGCCGGCCCGCATGTCGGTGCCGCCCCCGCCGGCGAGCTCGACCTGCTGCGCGGACGTCACCCGGGCGGCCGTGCGCACGTCGGCGTCGCAGGCGAGCACCGTGACCCGGTTGCCGCCGACGCCGACCTCCCGCAGCACGCCGGTGACCTCGGCGAGGGCCGCGGCGAGGTCGTCCTCGCCCATGGAGCCCGAAGTGTCGATGACGATCGCGACGGACGGCAGCGGGCGGCGCAGGCTCGGCAGCACGACGCCGCGCAGCGCGGCGGTGCGGCGCGACGGGCGGTGGTAGGTGTAGTCGATCGCCCCGGCGGCCCAGGCGACGGCCTCCCGTACGGCGCCCGCGAGCACGCGCCGCCAGTCGACCGCCGGCTCCAGGACCTGGTCCGCCCAGCGCTGCCAGCCGCCGGGAAGGCTGCCGCGGTTGCGCCGGTGCGCGCGCATCGCCTCGGCGGTGTGCCGGCGCAGGGCCTCGGCCTCTACCGGGGTGACGCCGCCCCGCCCGCCGTCACCGATCTCCCACTCGCCCGGTACGCCGTGGGCGCCGGAGCCGCAGTCGGAGCAGGCGGCGAACGGCGGCAGCAGCGGCAGGTACTCCTCGAACAGCCGGCCGGCCGCCAGCCCGAAGCTGCCCGGCTCCACCCGGCCTTGCGGCAGCGCCAGCCCGTCGGCGAGCAGGTCGTCGTTGATCTCGCAGTCCTGGGCGACGTTCACGCGCAGCCGGTCGCGCTGGTCGGCGGCCGTGAGCCGGTCCGCCCGGCCGTGGTGGTCGCGCAGCAGGTGGGCCACCTCGTGGATCCACACGCCGGCGAGTTCGGGGACGGGCGTGGCCGCGGCGAACGCCGGTGACACGTAGCAGCGCCAGTGCCGGTCCACCGCCATCGTCGGCACGGCGGCGGTCGGCACGACCGTCAGCGAGTAGAGCGCGGAGGCGAGGTAGGGCCGCTCACTGGCGGCGCGGTAGCGCGCGGCGAGCAGCTTGACCCGGTCGAAGTCGGCCATCGCTCAGCGGGCGCCGGGCAGCGCGCCGGACAGCTGGAGCAGGTCGAGGAAGGCGTCGATGCCGCTGGGCACCGGCCAGTCGGTGTCGCGCAGCGCCGCGAGGTCCGCGGCGGCCCGGGCCGCGACGTCGGGCACGCCGGCGTCGACGGCCTTGGCCAGCACCGCCCAGTCGGCCTCCCAGCGCTTCCGGGTCAGGTCGCTCTGCACCGCCGAGACGACGGCCGTCAGGAAGGCGAGCTGCCGGTCGCCCCGCTCCGGCAGCGCGAAGGCGTCCGGGTTGGCCAGCACGTGGTCCGGGTCGGGCAGGTCGAGCTGTTCGAGGTAGGCCAGCAGCTCCAGGCCGGCGCCGTCGCCCACCGCGCCGATCACCGCGGCGGCGACCGCCTTGTGGCCGGAGCCGGCGGCGTACCCGGCCGCCAGCAGGCGCAGCGCCATCTCCCAGGTACGCGGTGACGGCCAGGCCCGGCCCCGGCTCTCGGCGTCGGCGGGCAGGTGGTGGGCCAGGCCGGGCCGGGCGGTGAGGAACCCGGAGATCGCGCCGCGGGCGCGGGCGACCGCGCCGGGCACCCGGGCCGGGTCGATGACCGGCAGCGGCACGGCCGGCCAGGTTCCGGCCATGCCCCGGGCGACCGTGCGCGGGTCGTGCGTCCACTGCAGGTGGACGAACCGGTTGGCCAGGGGCGGGCTGAGGTGCCAGCCGTCCGCGGCGCTGGAGGGCGGGTTGGCGGCGGCGACCACGCGGACCGGCTCGGGGAGCGGCAGGCTGCCGACGCGGCGTTCGAGGACGACCCGCAGCAGCGCCGCCTGGACGGCGGGCGGAGCCGAGGACAGCTCGTCGAAGAACACGACGCCGCGCCCGGCCGTGGCCAGCCGCACCGCCCAGTCCGGCGGGGCCATCGGTACGCCGGTGGCGGCCGGGTCGTCGCCGATGACGGGCAGGCCGGCGAAGTCGGAGGGCTCGTGCACGCTCGCGATCACCGTCTCCAGCGGGACGCGCAGCCCGGCGGCCAGTTCCCGGAGCGCGGCGGACTTGCCGATGCCCGGCTCGCCCCACAGCAGCACGGGCAGGTTCGCCGACACCGCGAGTGCCAGGGCCTCCAGTTGCGGGTTGGCGGCCGGCTCCGTGCGCGCGGATCCGAGCCGGCGGACCAGGTCGTCGGCCGTGGCCAGCGGGTCCGGTGCGGGGCCGGGGTCGGTGGCGTTCACTGGTGCTTTCCTTCCGGGGTCATCGAGCGGGCCGGTCCCGGTCTTGCGGGTCCAGCAGGAAGTCCAGGTCGGTGCGCTTGCGCAAGCGGATGAGCCGGGAGATCGTCAGGCCCGTGTCGTCGGTGACGCCGGGGTCGGCTCCGGCGTCCAGCAGGGCGCGTACCAGCGCGGCGGAGCCTTGGTCGCCGACGGCCACGTGCAGCGCCGTGCGCCGGTTGTGGTCCACGGCCTCCAGGTCGACCCCGGCCGCCAGCAGCCTCGGCAGCAGGACCTCGTGGTCCAGGTGGATGAGCGCGTGCAGGAGCGTGCGGCGCCGGCCGTCGCGCAGGCGCGGGTCCACCGGCCGCGGTGTCGAACGCGTAGGCGTTGTTGGGCCAGATCAGGGTCCGTCCGAAGGGAACCACGCGCATGGACACGCCGGGGGCGAGGTCGCGGGTCTCCAGGCCCAGCGGCTCGCCGCGGCGCAGCCACCACCGTTCGGTGAACCACGTGTCGGTGAGCACGTGTCGGTGAGCACGTGTCGGTGAGCACGTGTCGGTGAGCACGGGTCGGTGAGCACGGGTCGGTGAGCACGGGTCGGTGAGCACGGCGTGGCCGTCCAGTTCCAGCAGCACGCACGGATCGCGTCCCGGGTTCCTCCTGCCCCGTGAGCCCGCCGGGTCATGCGCGGCCGGAGAAGTTTCCGGCCGGGGCCTTGATGGCCGCGTGCCCCGCCGTCAGAAGGTGGCGATCGGGTTGACCGGACTGCCGGACGTGCCGGCGAAGCGGACCGGCGCGACGGCGAGGTGGAAGTCCCACTGGCCGAGCTCGGCGGCCGTCGCCGCGCACGCCTCCAGGTCGCAGTTGTCGAGCATCCACAACCCCATCGCCACGAGGCTCACGGCGTGGACCGGCATCAGCACCTCGTCGTACCCCGACGGCTGGACGTCCTGGGGGGTGTCGGCGCCGATCAGCGCGACCTGCCGTTCGTGCAGCCACGGCAGGCAGGACGCGTGCCAGCCGGCCTGCGTGAAACCGCCGGCCACGCCGTTCTCGTGCCGGGCGCGGCCCTGGCCGGTGCGCAGGAGCACCGCGTCGCCGGAGCGCACCCGCACGCCCTGGCGGCGCTCGGCCTCCTCGAGATCGTCGGGGAACACCCCCTCCCCCGGCTCCAGCCACGGCACGTCCCGCACGCTCGCGACGTCCAGCAGGACGCCGCGGGTGACGATCCCGTTCGCGGCCGCCGTGACGGCCGCCCACGCCGATCCGGTCGCGGCGTCGACCAGGGTGTGCGACCGCCCGTTGTACATCCTGCCGTCCCAGAAGAGGTGGCACGGCGAGTCGACGTGGGTGATGGTGTTGCCGTGGAAGGTGACGCCGAGCCGCTCGGACGAGAAGCCCCAGCGCCGGTCGTTGCGGAATCCGGGCGCCGGCATCTGCTCGGCGCCGGGCATGTCGGCGGCGCACGGGCACGCCGTCGTCGCCCGCTCCATCTCCTCCGGCACGGCGACGTCCCAGGCGCACGACACGCTCCTGCCGTGGCGCACGGCCCGCGCCGCCGCCAGCCGGACGTCGTCGGTGATGTGGTTCAGCGTGCCGAGCTCGTCGTCGTCGCCCCATCGTCCCCAGTTCGACAGCGTGTCGAAGTAGCCGAGCACGTCGTCCTGTGTGGGCATCGGTCGTCCTGCCGTCATCGCAGCATCGACTCCTCCGGTCATCCGGTTCGGGGCACCGCAGGCAGGCTATCCCGCCTGCTGCTCCGAGCACATGGCCCGGAGCGTCGCGGGCGGGGCCATGCCGCCGCACGGGTCCGGGGGGCAGGCCTCTACGATCACCGCATGCTTGAACGTAGCCATGACGGCGAGGAGCTGCTGACCGCGCGGCTGTCGCTGCGGCCCCCGGCGCCGGGCGACATCGACGCGATCCTCGCCGTCCACAGCGATCCCGCCACCTGCCTGCACAATCCCTCCGACGCCCTGTCCAGCCGCGAGGAGGCGGCGGAGCTCTTCCAGCGCTGGGACGCTCACTGGCGGCGGCTCGGCTACGGCTACTGGGTGGTGCGGCGGCGTGACGCGGGGGGGACGCTGGGGTTCTGCGGGACCAAGCTCATGGAGCTCGACGGCGCGAGCGTGCTCAACCTCTTCTACCGCTTCGCGGTCTCGTCATGGGGGCAGGGGGTGGCCGGCGAGGCCGCGACCGCGGTGGTCGGGTGGGTGACGGAACGTGTTCCCGACCTGCCCGTCATCGCCCGGGTGCGCCCGGCCAACGCCGCCTCCCAGCGGGTGGCGCTGCGCGCCGGCCTGGTACGGGCGGAACACCTCGACGTCGCCGGCGAGGACGGCCTGGACTGGATCTTCGCCAAGAACCTGCCCGCCTGAGCCGCCCCTCACCGGCGAGCCCCTCAGTCCCACCAGAATTCCCATGAGTTGAGCCCGGTAATGCCTTCGGCGCAGGCCGCGCCGTGGCCGGGGTGTCAGGCCAGGTCGAGGCTTGCGGGCAGCAGGGCGCGGATGGTGGCCTCGACGGCGTCGAGGTCGATCGCCTCGGGCGCCACCCGCCACTGGGCGTGCACGCCGATGACGGTCCCGACCAGCAGCACCGTGAGCGCCTCCGGGGAGGTGCCGGCGGGCAGGGCGTGCGCCGGGAGGCGGGCGCGTGCCCCCTGTCGCAGCGCCTCGTGGAGGCGCGCGTAGTGCTCGCGGATCGGCGAGCCGGCCTCCACCGCCTCGGCGAGCAGGGTGATGAACAGGCGCGTGGCCGGCAGCCGGATGTAGCCCATGACCTGCTCCAGCGCGTCGCCGGACGGGGAGAAGCCGGTCAGCACCGCCTGGAGCTGATCGTCGAGCACGGCCTCCAGCAGGCCCAGCTTGTTGCCGAAGTGCCAGGGGATGGAGCCGCGGCTGATGCCGGCCCGGTCGGCGATGTCGATGAAGCTCGTCTGCCGGTAGCCCTTCTCGGCGAAGAGCTCGGCGGCGGCCGTCACCAGCAGGCGGCGGCTCTCCTGAGTCGTCTCGGTACGTCGCGTGGCCATGCCCTCCATCCAATCAGGTATGTCGACAAGCAGAGCACATGCTGACCGATATACCCTATGCCAGCTAACACAGAACTCAGGAGGTTCGTGCGATGGACACCGGGAAGCGGCTGCTCCGCTGGGCGAGCGGGATCATGCTCGTGCTGGGGATCGGGCACCTGTCCCTGCTGACCTTCATCAGCCGGGACGACCTCGCCCGCTGGGTGGAGCAGGGGTTGTGGGCGGCCGTTCCGCTCTCCCCCGGCGCGGGCGGGAACCCGGAGAACCAGGTCGCCTTCTGGGCCGGCCCCGGCAGCTTCTCCGTGCCGCTGATCCTGCTGGGCTGCCTGGTCTGGCATCTGGCCGGTCGCGGGGTGGCCGTACCGGCCGGGATCGGGTGGGGGCTCGCGGCGTGGTGCCTGCTGGGCGGGGTGCTGCTCGTCCCGTCACCGTACTTCGCGGGGACCGTCGCCGGAGCCCTGATCGTCGCCGCGGCACGGCGGCCGTCCCGGACCCTCCCCCGGCGGCGGGCCGGCGACGCGTAGAGGCCGCCTGGCGCCCGTCACGCAGAGCGGGACGAACGCCTCGACCGCAACGGCGGCGGCGCCCACGTCCACGCCCACGCCCACGCCCACGCCCACGCCGAGCCGAAACCCGAGGCCGTGCGGTGTCAATGCCGGGTGCGGCGTCGGTGGAGGTCCTCGGCCGTGTCGAGGACGCGGTCGATGCCGGCGGCGATGCCGGTGTCCGTGTCGTTCAGGTACCGCAGGATCGCCGCGCCCGCCCCCGACATGGCGGCGGGAGGTACGGGAGGCGTTCGGAAGAGTCCCGGCATTCCGTACACGTTACGGAGCACCTCCTCCACGACGAACTCATTGACCGTGCGGCCCTTTTCGTGCAACTCCGAAGAGGGCGCTCCGCGAGCCTCTGACCGGGCATACCGTCCACTGGACGAACTGCCCGCGGCGCCTTGGCACGTGCTCATGACATGCTCCGTCCAGGCTCGCGACGCCGGAGCTTCGGTCAGCTCTGCCAGGTCAGGTTCGAGACGGGCCGGTAGCGGCAGTTCGCGCCGGTCGAGATCGAGGCGCGAAGGTGGCGGGCCAGCTCGGGATGGCTGCGGTCGAGCCGGGCGAGGGCGGCGCGGATGCGGTTGGAGACCGTCTTGCGGGCGCGTTCCGCCGCGTCGCCGGAGCGGCGCACGCGTTCCTCCAGCTCCCCGACGACCTGCCGGCGCTCCCGGTCGAGCACGGCGGCTCGCTCGTCGTCGCCCAGGTGCAGGGCCCGCGTGATCTCCTCCTCCAGCCGGGCGAGCTGGTCGCGGTAGCCCTTCCCGGCCTGCCCGCCGAGCGCCGCCGGCGCGTTCCCGGTGAGCGTCCCCGGCGCGTTGCCCGGCGAGCCGTACGGCGCGTCGCCGGTGAGCCGTACGGCCGGGACGTCCACGCCCGGCTGGGCGAGGAGGGCCCGCAGGTCGTGCAGGCCCTTGGCGTCGGGCATCCGGACGGTGCGGCCCGCGTAGGTGAGCGTCCACACGGTGCCGTCGAACGTGAACCGCCTCGCCGGCGATCCCGGCCTGCCGATCTGGCCGGTCGGGTCCGCCAGGCCGAGGGCGGCCGACTCCTGCCGCGCCTCCTCCAGGAGCGCCCGCGCGGCCGTGCCGTCGCCGTCGTGGCCGCGTGCGCGCAGGGCCTCGGCGAGCCGGAGCCGGGCCTCGACCGACCAGGGCCGGGCCTGGAGACGGTCGGCCGCGCGCCAGGCCGCGGTGAACCCGTCGA
The DNA here is from genome assembly GCF_000725485.1 of Nonomuraea candida. Taxonomy (GTDB): domain Bacteria; phylum Actinomycetota; class Actinomycetes; order Streptosporangiales; family Streptosporangiaceae; genus Nonomuraea; species Nonomuraea candida. The sequence continues at coordinate 19,070 of NZ_JOAG01000080.1, forward strand.
CCGCCTCGTCCCACCGTTCCAGCGCGGCGTGCAGCAGGGCCGCCCAGTACGCCATCGGCCCCTCGACCGTGGCCATGCCGGGCACCGCCCATTCACCGGCGTACGGCTCGATCACGGCCAGCAGCCGCGCGCACTCCCCCGGGTCCCCACCGGCGGCGGCCGCCTGCGCGCGGAGCCGTAGCTGCAGGGGCGCGTACCAGCCGTTCCCCTGCCCGCCCGCCGGGTCGTCGTGCAGGTGACGCCGGGCGGACGCCAGGTCGCCCCCGTGGAGCGCGGTGGCGGCCCTGACCAGGTGGAGGTAGGGGTGGACGCCGCCGTCGAGCCCCGCCAGCAGCGCCCCGGCCTCCTCCGGCCGTCCCCGGCGCAGTGCCAGCGCCCAGCGCAGGTGGCGGCACACGCTGGCGGCGTCCACGTGCGGCGACGGGCCGACGGCGAGAGCCCGGCCGATGTGCGCCGCCGCCTGGTCGAAACGCCCCGTCAGGGTGGCGACGGTGACCTGGTCCCAGCACGCGTCGAACCGGAAGCGCGGCAGCGCGGCGCGTTCGGCCGCGGCCACGAAGGCGTGGTGCTCGTCCAGGTAGCGGAGGTCGCCCTGTTCCAGCAGCGCCCACGTGCGCAGGCGGGCGGCGTGGAGGTCGAGCTCACGCGGCTCGAACGGCGGCAGGCCGACGCGTGGGACCGAGGGGACGGTGACGCGTTCGCCGCCACCTTCACGGAGGACGCCGACTTCATCGCCGTCAACGGCGAGCACATCCGCACCCGGGAGAAGATCGCCGAGAGCATGCGGGAGGGGCTCAGCACGTTCATGAAGGGGACGCGGTTCCACCTGGGCGAGGTGCGGCACGTCCGCTTCCTCTCCCCCGACACGGCGGTCATGGTCACGAGCAACTGCGTGATCCGGCCCGGCGAGGAGGAGTGCCGTCCGGAGGCGCGCTCCATGCAGTCCCGGGTCGCGGTGAAGCGTGACGGCGCCTGGTTGTTCACCACCTTCCAGAACACCAGGATCGGCCGGCCGCCGTCCTGACGGCGGAGGTTTCCGGATTTTGACGCGGCGCCGGCCGGGCGGCTGCCTGTGGCCCAGGGGCGGCAGGTCATCCCGCCGGACCGGGGAGCGTCCGGCGTAGGCGGCGGCCGACGCCGGGGGCGCGGTCCAAGACGGCCGCCGACGCCGGGGCGCGTCCCCAGGCGGCATGGCCGGTCTGCCGATCAGAAGCGGAACATCTCGGCGAACCGGTCGAGCAGCGCGGGATCGCCTTCGATGCGCACGCTCCCGTCGCGGAGCACGTCGTCGGGGGTCTTGCCGCCGCTCATCAGCTCGCGGACGGGGTGGCCGGTGCGCCGTTCGATGACGAGGTCCGGGGCGGGGTGCGGGCCGAGGCCGGCCGTGAGGGCGCCGTCGGTGATCGGCAGGCGGAGCGTGAACTCGCCCATGCGGACCTCGTAGCCGGCCGTGACTCCCCGGACCTGCGGCGGCCGGTAGGCGGTGCGGAAGGACCTGGCGACCGCCTCGGCGGTGACGAGCTCGCCGGGACGCGGCTCGGTGAGCGTCCGGGCGCCCCAGCGGCCCAGCGCGATCAACGCCGGTTCGAGGTCGCGTCCGTAGTCGGTGAGCTCGTAGACCACGGCGCGCTCGGGGCGCGGCAGCGCGCGGCGGGTGACGAGTCCTGCCTCTTCCAGCTGTTCGAGGCGGGCGACACCCACTCTGACCAGGCGGATAAGGTGCCATGCGGCAGGTGTGGGGCAGCGGACGGGGGAGATGGTGGCGGAGTCGTTCGGCGCGTTGTTGCGGGGCATGCGGCACGCGGCCAGGCTGACGATCGAGGAGCTCTCGCACGCCTCCGGTGTCAGCGTCCGCGCCATCGGCGACATGGAGCGCGGCGCGAGCCGGGGGCCGCAGCGGCGTACCGTGCAGGCGCTGGCCGAGGCGCTGCGGCTGGACGAGGCGGGGCGGGCGGCGTTGTCGGAGGCGGCCAGGGCCGGGCGGCCGCGCCAGGAGGCGCACGCGCCGGGCGCGTGCGAGCTGCCCCGCGGGGTCGGCGACTTCACCGGCCGGGCACGGGAGCTCGGCCTGCTCCGTGAGCTGGCGGGCGAGGACGCCGTCGTGGCCGCCGTCTCGGGAACGGCCGGCATCGGCAAGACGGCGCTGGCGGTGCGGGCGGCCGGGCACCTGGCCGACCTGTTCCCCGACGGCTGCTTCTATCTGGACCTGCGCGGCATGGACGAGGTCCCGCTGGACCCGGGGACGGCGCTGTCGCGGCTGCTGAAGGCGCTCGGCGTGGCCGAGCGGCGCATCCCCGCCGACGAGGAGGAGCGCGCCGGCCGCTACCGGGCGCTGCTGCGCGAGCGGCGCTGCCTGGTCATCCTGGACAACGCGGCGCACGAGGCCCAGATCCGCCCGCTGCTGCCGTCCGGCGGGCCGGTGATGACGCTGGTGACCAGCCGGCGTCCGCTGGCCGGGCTGGAGGGCGTGCGCCAGATCCCGCTGGCGCACCTGGCCGCCGGCGAGTCGGCCGAGCTGCTGCGCGGAATCGTGGGGGCCGAGCGCGCACAGGAAGATCCCGGCGGGGTGGCGCGGGTGGCGAGCCTGTGCGGAAACCTGCCGCTGGCGCTGCGCATCGCCGGGAACCGGCTGCAGAGCAGGCCCGGCTGGACGGCCGGGCAGCTCGCCGCCCTGCTCAGCGACGAAGGGCGGCGGGTGGAGTCGCTGGCCGCCGGTGACCTGTCGGTGGCCGCGGCCTTCGCGCTGTCGTACCGGCAGCTGTCCCTGCCGGCGCGGCGCGGCTTCCGGCGGCTGGCGCTGGTCGCGGCGCCGGACTTCGGGGTGCCCGTGACGGCGGTCCTGGCCGAACTGGATCCGGCCGGGGCCGAGGACGCCCTGGAGGAGCTGGTCGACCTCGGGCTGCTGCAGTCGCCCTACCCCGGCCGTTACCGCTTCCACGACCTCGTACGGCTGTTCGCCCGTTCCCGGCTGTCGGAGGAGGAGCCCGAGGCGGAGCGGCGGCGGGCGCGGGAACGCATGGACGCCTGGCTGCTGGAGACCGCCACGGTCGCCGGCCGCTGGTTCGAGCCGGACTACGGCGCGCCTCCGGCGGACTGGAGCTCGCTCGTCGTGCTGGACGGCCAGCCGCGGGCCCAGGAGTGGCTCATGGCGGAGGGCGAGGCGTGGCTCGCGGCCCTGCGGGAGGCGGCCCGCCTCGGCGGGCACGCCCGCGTGGTCGAGGTGGCCGAGGCGATGCACTGGTTCTCCGACCTGTGGATGCACTGGGGGCACTGGCCCGAGGTGTTCGGCCTGTCGGCCGCGGCCGCCCGGGCGATGGGCGACCGGGCGCAGGAGGCCGTGCACCTCAACTACCTGTCCTGGGCGCAGACCTACTGCCTGGCCCGTTACCAGGAGGCGGAGGAGACCGCCCTGCGCGCTCTGGAGCTGGCCCGCCAGGCGGGCGACGTGCGCCAGCAGGGCTGGGCCCTGACGTACGCGACGTGGGCCTTGTGGGGGCGCAAGGACCAGGAGAGCAGGGTGACCGCACTGGAACACACGCGCCGGGCGGCCGAGTGCTTCCAGCGGGCCGGCGACGCCGACGGCCTGGCCCAGGCCCTGGTCGGCATCGGCAACTGCCTGCGCAGGCTCGGCCGCCTGGAGGAGGCGCTGGAGCACAGCCTCGCCATGGTCGAACGGCTGCGCGACCCCTCCTTCGGCGGCTCGCCGGCCATCGTCCGCCACGCCGTCGGCGCCGCGCTGGACGTGGTGGGCGAGTCCTACCTCGACCTGGGACGCTGGCAGGAGGCCGCCGACCACTACCGCCAGGCGCTGGCGGAGCTGCGCAGCCGCCCGATCGGCCGGGCGGTGGCGCTGTCGCTGACCCATCTGGGCCGGGCGCTGGTCAATCTGGAGCGGGCCGAGGAGGCCCGGGCGGCTTTCCGCGAGGCGGTCGAGCTGTACGAGACGGCCGACGACAGCGTGCGGGCGGCCCGGGTGCTCGGAGAGCTCGCCCGCCTCACCGATCCCCCCGGGTGAGGGGCTCGGCTAGCTCTGGTGCAGGGCCCGGCGCAGCGTGGCGGTGGCCAGCTCGATCGCCGAAGCGGCGGCCTGCGTCTCGCGCAGGGTGTTGAGCATGACGAAGTCGTGGATGATGCCCTGGTAGCGGACGGCGGTGACCGGCACCCCCGCCTGCCGCAGCTTG
>NZ_JOAG01000081.1 GCF_000725485.1 Nonomuraea candida
GCAGGACGAGCAGCGGCTGGGCAACCTGTTCAAGCTGGACCACCTGGCCACCCGCATGCGCCGCAACAGCGAGAACCTGCTGGTGCTGGCCGGCCAGGACCCGCCGCGCCGCTGGAGCCAGCCGGTCAAGCTGGTCGACGTGGCCCGGGCGTCGCTGTCGGAGGTCGAGGGTTACGAGCGCGTCGTGCTGCAGGTGCCGGACGGCGTGTCGGTGGCGGGGCAGGCCGTCAACGACGTCATCCACCTGCTCGCCGAGCTGGTCGAGAACGCGCTGTCGTTCTCCCCGCGCGAGACCAGGGTGACGGTCTCCGGCAGCCGGATCGACGGCGGCGGCGTCATGCTGTCGATCACCGACTCCGGCATCGGCATGACCACGGAGGAGCTGACCCAGGCCAACGAGCGGCTGATGGAGGCGCCGAGCGTGGACGTGTCGGTGTCGCGGCGGATGGGCCTGTTCGTGGTGGCCCGGCTGGCGCACCGGCACGGCATCCGGGTGCAGCTGCGCCCGCACGCCTCCGGCGGCCTGACCGCCATGGTGCTCATCCCGGAGAACATGCTGGGCTCCCAGGCGCCGGCCTTCGCCGGCATGCCGTCCTTCTCGGGCAACCAGCCGCCGTCCTTCGAGGGCCGGCCCTTCGCCGGCGGACAGCCGCCGGCCCTGGCCGACGACCGGCCCTTCGCCGGCGACCAGTCATCTTCCTTCTCCGAGAGCCGGCCCTTCTCCGGCGACCAGCCGCCGGCCCTCGCGGGAGCCGGGGCCGGCGGGCCCAGGGACGAGCCGTACTCGGGGCCGCATCCCGCCCCGCCGGTCACCGACTGGCCGCAGCCCACGTTCCAGATGGGGCCCGGGCATCCGTCGTTCCCGTCGAACCCGGAGGCGGGCGGCAACTGGCCCGCGCAACCCCCGTGGCAGCCGGACGCGTCCGCGTGGCCCGCCGAGCCGCGCGGCGGCTTCGAGAGCGGCGACGTGTGGGCGCCGCCCCGCGGCCCCGCCTGGAACGGCGAGCGCGGCCTGCCCAGACGACCCGTGCCCCAGCCGCCGCCCGGAGGCTGGAGCCAGGACACCAACCCGCCGCAGCGGCCGGGGTTCGAATACTCCGAGTCCGACTCCGGCGGAACGGGCCCCATGCCGGCGGCGCCGCCCGCCTCCGCCGGTGACGACTACCTGCCGATCTTCGCCGCCGTGGAGTCCGCCTGGTTCGGGCGCGACGCCAACGGCGCGAGCTGGGGCTCCTCGAAGGCGGACGCGGGCTGGAGCGCGGCGGAGGCAGTGGTGGAACCGGTACGTGACGGCGCGACGGCGGCGGGCCTGCCCAAGCGGGTGCCCAAGGCGAACCTGGTGCCCGGCTCGGCGGACAGCGGCGGGCCGGCCAAGGGCGCCATGCCGATGCCGTCGGTCTCGCCCGACCGGGTGCGCAGCCGGCTGTCCAGCTTCCAGCAGGGCTTCCGGGCGGCGCGCGACGACATCAGCGAGGGCAGGGCGTTTCCCTCTTCCGGCCCCATGGGAGGGAAGGACGACGAAAGGGAGGAGGGCGTATGAACAACCTGAGCAACGCGGCGCGCGGAGTCGACTGGTTGATCACCGATTTCGTCAGCACGGTCCCTGGTGTGGCTCATGCGGTGGTCGTCTCGTCGGATGGTCTCGTGGAGATGCAGCGCGGGCTGATGCTGATCATGTCGATCAGTGATGGTTCGTGTCTGGCGGTGCTGGCGGCGCCGGATTGCGACATGGGTCTGGTGGCGTACCAGATGACGCTGATGGTCGATCGCGCCGGTCAGGTGCTGACTCCGGCTGTGCGCGCGGAGCTGCGCGCCAGCCAGACAAGGTGATGTACGTGACGGACCCCAGATGGAACAGCGGCGGCTGGGCCCCTCCGCAACAGCCCCAGCCCCAGTCGCAGCTGAATCCCGACCCCGCATCGCCCGTCCGCCCGTACGCGGTGACAGGTGGACGGACGGCGCCGCGGGTCAAGCTGGCGATGGAGGCCCTGGTGTCCTCGGCGACCGCCGAGCAGCGGGAGTTCTCGCATATCACGCCGGAGTACCAGGCGATCAGCCAACTGTGCCGGCAGGTCAGGTCCGTGGCCGAGGTGTCGGCGCTGCTGCGGATCCCGCTCGGCGTGGTGCGGGTGCTGGTCGCCGACATGGCCGCCGAAGGTCTGGTCCGCGTGCATCAGCCACAGCTGGACGCCGGCCGGCCGGACGTCAATCTGCTGGAAAGGGTGCTCAGTGGACTTCGCAGGCTCTAGCCCCGGACTCACCTCGACGAAGATCGTGGTGGCGGGCGGATTCGGGGTGGGCAAGACGACGTTCGTCGGGGCGGTGTCGGAGATCATGCCGTTGACCACGGAGGCCGTCATGACCGACGCCTCCGCCGGGATCGACGACCTGGGCATGACCCCGCTGAAGTCGACCACGCATCGGCGCGGTCGTCCTCGTCGACACCCGCCGTCTCGCCGACAGTTTCCCGGCCATCGACTACTTCGAGGAGGCTCAGCTTCCGTTCGTGGTCGGCATCAACGGCTGGGACGGCCAGTATCCCCATAGCGACACCGAGGTGCGCGACGCCCTGACGCTGGCGCCGCACATCCCGATGGTGCGGCTCGACGCCCGCAAGAAGGACTCGGTCAAGAACGCCCTGATCCAGCTCGTCGAGCACGCGCTCACGGTCAGGATGGCCGTGCCCGGCTGGGGCGGCTGACCGGACCCGGTCACGGGCGCGCGTTGACGCGCGGGCTCTCACATGATCACAATGGCTCCCGCCGAACATCGCAGGAGCACCATGTCCCGTGGCCGCACCGCATGAACGTGAGGAACCCGATCACCGGGCAGGCCGACCGGCCGCCGGCCCCGATCCCGCCCGATCGGCTGGCAGCCGTCGCCGCCGAGCTGCGCGGGATGGCGCCCGCCTGGCGCGCCGCCGACCCCGCCGCCGACCCCGCCGCCGACCCCGCTGCCGGCCGCGGCGCCGTCCTGTCCCGGTTCGGCGCCGCGCTGGCCGATGACGAGGACCTGCTCGCCGCCCTGGTGGCCGACACCGGCAGGGTGGGGGAGTCGCTGCTGGAGCGCCGGATCGTGGCCGGCCTCATCGACCGATGGGTTCACCAGGCGCCCGCCCTGCTCGCCCCGCCCCCCGAACGGGCCGCCGCCCTGCCCGGGATCTTCGTGGCGGGCGACGCGGTGCCGTACGAGCTGGTGGGGATGATCAGCCCCTGGAACCTGCCGCTGCTGCTCGCCCTCATCGACGCCGTCCCCGCGCTGGCGGCCGGCTGCACGGTGCTGGTCAAGCCGAGCGAGGTGACGCCCCGCTTCATCGAGCCGCTCATGCGGCTGGTCCCCGACGAGCTGCCGCTCCGGGTGGTCGAGGGCGACGGCGCGACGGGCGCCGCGCTCGTGGACCTGGTGGACGCGGTGGTGTTCACCGGCAGCGTCGAGACGGGCCGGCGGGGGGCGCAGGCGGCGGCCCGCGCGTTCGTGCCGGCCTTCCTGGAGCTGGGCGGCAAGGACCCGGCGATCGTGCTGGCCGGGGCCGACCTCGACCGGGCGGCCGCGGCCGTCCTGTGGGGCGGCACCGCCAACGCCGGGCAGTCCTGCCAGTCGATCGAGCGCGTCTACGTGGCCCGCGAGGCGCACGACGCGTTCCTGTCCCGCCTCGTGGACAAGGCCGCGCAGGTGGGCCTGACCTGCGAGGGCGGCCCGATCGGCCCCATCATCAAGCCCGGCCAGGAGGACGTGATCGCCGCCCACCTCGCCGACGCCGTGGCCAGGGGCGCCGTCGTGCACACCGGTGGCAGGATCGAACGCCACGGCGGCGGCCACTGGTGCCGTCCCACCGTGCTGTCCGGCGTCGATCACGACATGCTGGTCATGAGGGAGGAGACGTTCGGCCCGGTGCTGCCGGTCATGGCGGTGGACGGCCCCGAGGAGGCGATCGCGCTGGCCAACGACTCGGCCTACGGGCTGTCGGCCGCCGTCTTCGCCGCCACCGAGGAGCAGGCGCGGGCGGTGGCGGCCCGGCTGCAGGTCGGCGCGGTCAGCGTCAACGACGCGGCACTGACCGCGCTCGTGCACGAGGGCGAGAAGAACTCCTTCCGCCTGTCCGGGCTCGGCGGCTCCCGCATGGGGACGGCCTCCATCGGCCGCTTCCTGCGCCGCAGGGCCTTCCTGGTCAACCGGTCCGACGCCGCCGACCCGTGGTGGCACGGCACGAAAGGGTGAGGGCTCGATGGGACTGCGCGCGGACATGCCGCTGCTGGCCAGGCACGAAGGGAAGTGGGAGGGCGAATACCGGCACCTCGGCCGCGACGGCGAGCTGCTCGACCGGCACCGCGTCGAGATGAGCTGCGTGATCCACGACGACGCCGCCTACCACCAGACCAACCGCTACACCTGGGACGACGGGCGCACCGAGGTGCACGAGTTCCCCGCCACCTACCTCGGCGGCGGCCGGTGCGCCTTCGACACCGAGCGGCTCAAGGGCGAGTTCTGGGAGCTCGACGACAGCACGATCTACCTGAGCTGGCAGTACAAGGGGCAGGACCTGCGGCTGTTCGAGCTGATCGTGCTGAGCGAGGACGGCCGCTCGCGCAGCAGGGTGTGGCAGTGGCTGCGCGACGGCGTGTGCGTGCGGCGCACCCTGATCGACGAGCGGCGGGTCGGCTGAATGACCGCCTTCACCGCGCTGGCCCTGCAGATGGAGACCCGGGCCATCACCACGCGCGACGACCTGCGGGCCGCCGTCGACCGGGTCGGCGTGCGGGTGGCGGGCTCCAAGGCGTGGCTCGGGCCGGAGCTGCGGCTGGTGGTCCTGCCCGAGTACGTGCTGACCGGCTTCCCCATGGGGCAGGGCCCGGCGCAGTGGCGGGAACGGGCGGCGCTCGACCCCGACGGGCCCGAGTACCGGGCCCTGGCCACGGTCGCCGCCGACCAGGACGTCTTCCTGTGCGTCAACGCCTACGAGCGGGACGACCACTTTCCCGGGCTGCACTTCCAGGCCACGGTGATCCTCGCGCCGTCGGGGGAGGCGGTGCTGCGGTACCGGCGGCTGCACTCGTTGTTCTCGCCCACGCCGTACGACGTGTGGGAGCGTTACCTGGAGATCTACGGCATCGACGGCGTCCTGCCCGTGGCCCGTACCGAGATCGGCAACCTGGCCGCCGTCGCCTCCGAGGAGATCCTCGTGCCCGAGCTGGCCCGCGCGCTGGCCCTGCGCGGCGCCGAGGTGTTGTGCAACCCCACGTCGGAGGCGTCGTCCCCGGCGCTCACGCCCAAGGCCGTGGCCCGCCGCGCCCGCGCGGTGGAGAACCTGGCCTGCGTGGTCTCGGCCAACAGCGGCGGCCTGCGCGGCATCGCGATCCCCGGCGACTCCACCAACGGCGGCTCGGAGGTGATCGACCACGAAGGGCGCGCGCTGGCCCAGGCGGGGCCGGGCGAGACGCTGGTCGCCGCCGCCGAGCTGGACCTGTCCGCGCTGCGCAGGGCCCGCCGCCGGCCCGGCCTGGCGAACCTGCTCAGCCGGGTCAAGACCGGCCTGTGGGCCGAGGAGTACGGCCGGCACGACGTCGAGCGGCCCGCGAACGGCGTCCCCGATCGCGCGGCCCTGCTCGCCCGCCAGGCCGAGGCGATCTCCCGCCTGCACGGCTGACCGCCCCGCCCGGCCCGGCCCGACCCAGGCGGGGCGGGGCGGGGCGGCGGTCCGGCCGCCGGGAGGGGGAAGGGGTCAGGCGTCGGTGGTGCGGGCGCTCAGGTGCCAGCCCAGCACCGCCCGCTCCACCGCCAGGAACGCCGCGTTCAGCACGATCCCGAGCAGCCCCAGCAGCACGATCGCCGCCCACATGGCCGGGATGTCGAACTGGCCCTGCGCCTCCAGCATGCGGTGCCCGATCCCCTCGCTGCTGCCCACCAGCTCGGAGATGACCATCATGATCAACGCCAGCGACACGCTCAGCCGCAGCCCGGCGAAGATCTTCGGGCCGGCGGCGGGCAGGATGACCCTGGTGAGGCGCTGCCAGGCGGTGAAGCGGTAGACGACGCCGGTCTCGATGTACTGGCGGTCCACGTGACGGGCTCCGTCCATGCTGTTGATCAGCACGGGCCACAGCACGCCGTACACGATCGAGGCGAGCTGCATCGGCGTGCCGACCTTGAACAGCACCAGGAAGACCGGCAGCAGCGCGGCGGGCGGCACCGAGCGGCCGAAGTGCAGCAGCGGCTCCACCAGCGCCGACAGCCGGTACGAGCGCCCCAGCGCGACCCCGGCCAGCACGCCCGCCGCGCAGGCCGTCGCCCACCCGGCGAACAGCCTGGACAGGCTCGGCAGCAGGTCCGCCACGGCCTCGTCGGTGAGGAAGCCGCGCGCCACCGGCCCGGAGAACCACAACTCGTGCAGCCGCACCACGATCTGCGACGGCGGCGGGAAGTACGTGGCCTGCGCCGAGCGCGTGGCGAGCTCCCAGACCGCCACCGCCACGGGCAGCAGCCAGTACCACGCCAGGCGGCGCACGATCCTCACGCGACCTCCCCCGTCCTGGCCCGATGCCAGCGGAACAGCCGCCGCTCACCGGCCGTGAACAGCACGTTGGCCGCCAGCCCGATCACCCCGGCCCACACCGTGGCGGCCAGCACCCGGTCGAGCCTGTTGGCGCTGCCCGCCAGCGACTGGAACGCCCCGATCCCGCCCCCGCCGGGCGCCAGCAGCTCCACGCTCACCGCCACGATCAGGGTGACCGCCACGGCGATCCGCACCCCGGTGGCGATGAACGGCGCCGCGCTCGGCAGGCTCACCCGCCACGCCACGGCCAGCGGGCCGAAGCCGAAGCTGCGCAGCGTCTCCTTGGCGAGCGGATCGACGTCGCTCAGGCCGTACATGGTGTTGATGAGCAGCGGCCACGAGCAGGTATAGACGACCAGCGCCGTCTTGGCGTCGTGACCGTAGGGCAGCAGGAAGACCGCCAGCGGGATCAGCGCCACCGACGGGATCGGCCGCAGGAACTCCACCAGCGGCCGGGCCGAGCGCTCCAGGAACGGCACCGTCCCGAACAGCAGCCCGAGCGGCACGGCGATGGCGATCGCGATCAGCAGCCCCAGCAGGCACGGCCAGAGCGTGGCCAGCACGTCGGCCCTGAACTGCGCCTCCAGCGGCAGGGCCGCCGCCGTGGTGAGCACGTGCGACACGTACGGCAGATAGCCGGGCAGCAGCCCGGCCCGCCCGGCCAGCTCGGCCGCCGCGAGAAATCCCACCACCCCGGCGACCCCGAGCGCGACCCGCCCGAGCCCGCCGCGCCCCTCGCGGCCCGTCACGGCGCCGCGCCCTTCGCGGCTCGTCACGGCGCCGCGCCCGGATGCCTGACGGGTCATCCGCCGACCGGTGCGAAGATCTGGTTCACGTCCACCTTCTTCTTCAGGAACCCGAAGCCGTGCATGAGGTCGGCCAGCTTCTGCACGCCGGCCCTGTCGGCCTCCATCGCGAACTCCCCGACGTTCATCCGCGCCGCCACGTCCGCCGGGATCTGCGTGTACGTCGGCACGACCTCGTCGATGGCCTGGCGATCGGCCCCGGCGATCCGCTGGGCCTTGGCCAGCGCCCGGTGCAGGGCGGCGGCCGTCTTCGGATATCGGGCCAGCCACTGCTCGGTCACGCCCCACCCGTCGATCGGCACGCCCGCCGTCGGCCCGCCGATGGTGTCGACGATCTGCCTGGCGCCGTCCTGCTCGGCCGCGCTCAGGAACGGCTCGGCCAGCCAGGCCGCGTCCACCTTGCCCGAGGACAGCGCTCCGAGCTGGTCGGCGAAGGGCACGGCGACGAACTTGGCGTCCTCCAGCCGCAGCCCGGCCTGTTGCAGGTGGGCGCTGACCACCGTGTGCCCGAGCGCCTTGAGCACGTTGACCGCGATCGTCTTGCCCCTGAGGTCGGCGACCGTCCTGATGGGCGAGTCCTTGGTCACGACCACCGCGCAGAAGCCGGGCGCGCCTCCCATGCTGTGCTGGAACAGCTTGAGCTTGGCCGCGCCCGTGTCGTTGATCGTCATGAGCGAGACGTAGCTGGTCAGGAAGGCGTCCATGCTGCCGTTGACGATCTTCGGCATGACCGCCTGCGGCGCCTGGATGATCTCGGTCTTCACGGTCAGGCCCTCTTCCTTGAAGAAGCCGCGCTTGTCGGCGATGAACAGCGGCGCGGAGGAGGCCACCGGTAACACGCCGATCAGCAGCTCCGTCTTCTCGGGCCCGCCGGGGGAGGCGGCGCCACTCACGCCGCCACTCACGCCGCCCCGCCCCGCGGCCCCGCCGCCGCACGCGCCGAGCGCCAGTACGGCCGCCAGGACGACCGCCATGCCCACGACTGTGGTCCTGATCCGTCGCATCGCCACTGCCTTTCCGAGTCCAGTGGTGCGGTGCCGTCGCGGCCTCCAGCGTACGTCGGCGCCCTGCTCAGCCGCCGCCCTTCGCAGCGGGCGCCCTGCTCGGCCGGCGCCCTGCTCAGCCGGCGGACGGCGCGAAGAGCCGCGCCACGTCCACCTTGTTCTTGAGGTAGCCGTAGCCGTGCAGCAGGTCGGCCAGCTTCTGCACGCTCGCCTGGTCCGCCCGCATCGAGAACTCGCCGAGCTTCATCGCCGCCGCCGCGTCCGCCTGGGTCTGCGTGTACGTCGGCACGACCTCGTCGATGGCCTTGCGGTCGGCGCCGGCGATCTCCTGGGCCTTGGCCAGCGCGCGGTGGAAGGCGGCGGCCGTCTTCGGGTTCTTGGCCAGCCACTGCTCTGAGACGCCCCACCCGTCGATCGGCACCCCGGCGGTGACGCCGTCGGTGGTGTCGATGATCTCGGTGGCGCCGTGCTTCTTGGCGGCGGTCAGGAACGGCTCGACCAGCCAGGCCGCGTCCACCTGCCCGGAGGACAGGGCGCTGAGCTGGTCGGCGAAGGGCACGGCGACGAACTTGACGTCCTCCGGCTTGAGCCCGGCCTCCTGGAGGTGGGCGTTGGTCAGCGTCTGCCCGAGCGCCTTGAGCACGTTGACCGCGATCGTCTTGCCCTTGAGGTCGGCGGCCGTCTTGACCGGCGAGCCCTTGGCGACGACGACGCCGGCCACGCCCGGGGCGGCCTCCTGGCTGTGCTGGAACAGCTTGAGCTTGGCCGCGCCCGTGTCGTTGATCGCCATCAGCGACACGTAGCTGGTCAGGAAGGCGTCCATGCTGCCGTTGATGATCTTCGGCATGACCGCCTGCGGCGCCTGGATGATCTCCGTCTTGACCGTCAGGCCCTCTTCCTTGAAGAAGCCGCGTTTCTCGGCGATGAACAGCGGCGCCGACGACGGGACCGGCACCACGCCGACCAGGAGCTGGGTCTTCTCCAGCCCGCCGGGCGACGTGGCGGCCGCCTGCTGCTCTCCTCCGCCTCCCCCGCCGCCGCACGCGCTGAGCGCCAGCGCGACCGCCATACCCGCGACTACGATCCTGGCCAGCTTCATGTCACTGCCTTTCTGGGGTCCTGCCATCAGGTGGGGAAGGCCGGGGGAGGGGTCAGCGGGGCACGGCCTCGATGAGGCTGGCGCCGGAGCCGAGCTCCACCACCTTGCCGAGGGCCAGCCCCGCCCGGTCGAGCAGGGCGGAGTACTCCTCGCGGCTGCGCTCGGTGCCACCGTTGAAAATCGCCAGCATCCGCATGTCGATGTCCTTACCCAGGTGGGGCTCCTCGCTGTCGGGCAGCACGACTTCGAGGAGCAGGACCCGCCCGCCGGGGTTCATGGCCGCGCGGACGTTGCCGAGGATCGTGACGGCGGCGTCGTCGTCCCAGTTGTGCAGGACGCTGGCCAGGAGATAGACGTCGCCGCCGGCCGGCACCTCGGCGAACATGTCACCCGAGACGACCTGCGCCCGCTCGGCCAGGCCCTCCTCCGCCAGCGTGCGCCTGGCGTGCTCGGCGACGTGCTCCAGGTCGAACAGGACGCCGCGCATCTGCGGGTTGGCGTGCAGCACCGTGGCCAGGATGTGGCCCTTGCCGCCCGCCACGTCCACCATGGTCGCGGTGGGCGGGAAGGCGTACCGCTTGGCCAGGCCCTCGGTGAAGGGGATGGCCCTGGCGGTCATGTAGTCGTCGAACATCCGGCTCACCGCCGGGTTCGCGGCCAGGTGGTCGTAGAGGGGGCCGTAGCGCTTCATGAACGCCGAGTCGCCGTCGCGCACCGTGGCGGGCAGCATGCCCATGGCGTACCAGAAGCTCTCCTCGCCGAGCATGCGGATCGAGGAGCGAACGGAGTCGGGCGCGTCCGAGCGCAGGGCGGTGCCCTTCTCGGTGAGGTCGTAGACGTCGGGGCCCGTGCCCTTGACCACGCCCATGCTGGCCAGCTCGCGCAGGACCCGGCGCAGCGAGGGGGCGTGCGCCCCGCACCGCCGCGCCAGCTCGCCGCTGTCCAGCGGCCCGTGCGCGAGATGGTCGGCCAGGCCCAGCTCGGCCATGGTCAGCAGGGCCGCGAAACGGGAGATGTCTCCTACGGCTCCCCACAGGAGGTCATCGGAGTGCGGCATACGTCCTTCCAGGGGATTCACGGGTTGCGGGTGGCCTGCCGGTGCCAGACGAGCATTCTGCGCTCGGCCAGCACGAACAGGGAGTTCACGAGGTAGCCGAGCAGGCCGAGCAGCGCGATGGCCGCCCACACCCCGGCGGCGTCGAAGCTGCGCTGGGCCTGCAGGAGCTGGTAGCCGATGCCGTCGGAGCCGCCGATCACCTCGGTGATCACCATGAGGATCAGCGCCAGCGACAGGCTCAGCCGCAGCCCGGCGAAGATCTTCGGCGAGGCGGCGGGCAGCACGACCACCCGGAAGCGCTGCGTCCTGCTCAGGTTGAAGACCGTGGCCGTCTCCGTGTACGTGCGGTCCACGGCCCTGGCGCCCTCGATCGTGTTGAGCAGCACCGGCCAGACCACGCCGAAGACGATGGTCGCCAGCTGCGTGATCAGGCCGCCGTACTGCGTGGCCAGGCCGGCCTGGAGCACGAGGAACACCGGCAGCAGCAGCGGCGGCGGGATCGAGCGGCCGAACTCGATCAGCGGGTTCACGTAGTCGGTCGCCGTGCGGGAGCGGCCGAGCAGCATGCCCACCACGACCCCGATCAGCGAGGCCAGGATCCAGCCGCCGAACATGCGGCCCAGGCTGGGCAGGAAGTTGTCGACGGCGTCCTGGGTGAGGAACACCCGGCCCGCGGGGCCGGAGAACCACAGCTCGTACATGCGGGCCACGATCGCCGTGGGCGGCGGGAAGTCGGTTTCCTCCAGCGCCCTGGTGAGCAGCTCCCACCCGACGAGCACGACCGGGATCAGCCAGAACCGGGTCAGGATCTTCACGACTGCGCCGCTCCCGTCCGCATCCGGTGCCAGCGGAAGAGACGGCGCTCGCCGGTCAGCAGGAGCATGTTCGCCAGCACGCCCAGCACGCCGGCCCAGCAGGTGGCCGCCAGCATGAGGTCGGTCCGGTTGCCGCTGCCCGCGATGTTGACGTAGACGCCGATGCCCGCCACGCCGCCGGCCAGCAGCTCGGCGCTGACCGCCAGGACGAGCGCGATCCCGGCGGCGATCCTGACGCCGGTCGCCACGAACGGGGCGGCGCTGGGCAGGCTGACCCTGACCAGCACCGCCAGGGAGCCGAAGCCGAAGCTGCGCAGGGACTCCTTGGCCAGCGGGTCCACGTCGTGCATGCCGTACAGGGTGTTGATGAGGATCGGCCAGACCGAGGCGTACACGATGACCGAGACCTTCATCAGCTCGTCCACCGGGATCAGCAGGATCGCCAGCGGGATGATCGCCACGGACGGGATCGGCCGCAGGAACTCCAGCAGCGGCCTGATCGCCCGCTCGACCGGGGGCAGCGCCCCCAGCAGCACGCCCAGCGGCACGGCGACGGCGGTGGCGACCAGCAGGCCGAGCACCCAGTTGCCGAGGGTGGTGACGACGCCTTCCAGGAAGTCGGGGTCGGCGGGCAGCCGCACGGCCTCCAGGAGGATGACCGAGGGGGCCGGGAACTTCAGGTCCTCGCTGACGCCGAAGCGGATGAACAGCTCGGCGAGGACGAGGAACCCCACGGCGCCGGCGGCGCCGCGGAGCAGTCGTGCACCGGTCATCCGTTCGAGGCGCCGGTCGTCGCGATGACGGACTTCACGTCGATGGCGCTCTTCAGGTAGCCGTACTCCAGCATCAGGTCGGCGACCTTCTGCAGGCGGTTGGCGTTCAGCTCACTCGGGTACGCACCGAGCGTGATCACCGAGGCCGTCTTGGCGTCGATCTTCGTGTACTTCGGCAGCGTGGCCTCGATCTCCTTGCGGTCGCTGGAGGCGAGCTGCTGCGCCTTGGCGATCGCGCGCTGGAAGGCGGCCAGCGTCTTCGGGTACTTCGAGGCCCACTCCTCGGTGGCCATCCAGCCGGCGATGGGCAGGTCGGCCGTCTGGCCGGTCATCGTGTCCACCAGCTTGCGGAAGCCGTGCTGGCTCTGGTTGGCGGTGATGAACGGCTCGGTGATCCAGCCGGCGTCGGCCTGGCCGCTGAGGATCGCGTTGCCCATGTCCGGGAAGGGCTTCTCGACGAACTTGACGTCCTTCTCGGTGAGACCGGCCACCTTGAGCTGCGTGGTCACCGCGAGCGTGGCGATGTTGTTGAGGTTGTTGACCAGAATGGTCTTGCCCTTGAGGTCCTCCACCGTCCGAATCGACGAGTCCTTCGGGACCATGATGTTGAAGGTGTTGGGGGCGGCCTGGTACATATCCGCGACCAGCTTGATCTTCTTGCCCTGGCTGACGGCCAGGAACGTCGAGACGTAGTTGGTCTGCGAGATGTCCAGCGCACCGCTCTGGATCTGCGGCAATGCCGCGGCGCCACCGGTGATGGTGACCGGCTCGACCGTCAGGCCCTCTTCCTTGAAGTAGCCCTTGGCGTTGGCGATATAGAGGGATACCGGGTCCGGAATGGGGAGCGCCCCGACCTTGATGGTGGTTTTCTCCAAGCCCTTGCTGTTGCCACCGGCCTCGGCGGTGTCGCCGCCGGAACCACCGCAGCCGGCAAGGGTGAGAGCGACTGTGACGCCGAGGACAATGGCGTGACAGCGCAGTTTGCGTGTCATGGGGGGTTCTCCTACCAGGGGAAGCTTCTGGAGATCGGCACGTAGTTACCGGGCGTGAAGCGTACCGGAGGGGAGATCGGAACGGCAGCACTATGCCGCGTTTATGCACTTTATCTGCCAAATATGACCGTGCCCCGCTATATATGTAAATGTAGGCATAAAGTGCTGTTACTGCTGGAATGTCCGGATTGGGACGCTGGTTGCGCTCCGTGTTCGCAGGTTCGCGACATGAACAACGTGTGGTCTGGAACGGTTGAAAACTGCCGAGACGTTGGCCTAAGTATGAGGTTTGTGCTCAAATTGGGCCTCGAACTTGCCTGCGATCGCTCGTCCGTGTGACGAAGCCGCTGAGACCCCCTTAGAGCAGGCCATGGCGAGAGGTTGCCACCAGTGAGGACAACAACGACCGATCCCGGTCGTGGTAACGCTCCGGACTTGCCGGAAAAGTCCGTGGGCGGTGCGGTGAAGGAGACGCAGCCGCCCAGGACGGGTAGTTTTTTCGCGCTGCGTAACTGGCGCGTACGCACACGCCTCATCGCCCTCATCGCCATTCCCACGATCGTGGCCGTGATCCTGGGCGCCCTGCGCGTCACCACCTCGATCACCAGCGCGCAGCAGTACCAGCTCATCAACGACGCCGGAAGGCTGGTCGCCCAGATCGGCGAGCTCTCCCGCGACCTCGGCCTCGAACGTGACCTGGCCGCCCGCTACGTCGCCTCCGGCAAGCGGGCCTCGGCGGGGGAGAAGCTGGAGAGCCAGCAGCGGATCGTGGACGCCAACGTCGACCGCACCCTCGAACTGGCCAAGAGCACCGAGACCTCGCTGTCCGACCTGGGCCGCAGGACCCTCGACCGGATCGAGGTCCGGCTCGGCCAGATCGCCTCGCTGCGCGACACGGTGGCAAACCAGCAGCTGCCGCCGCTGCCGACGGTGGAGAAATACTCCGAGACCATCGCCGACATGCTGCTGCTCTACGACGAGCTCGGCCAGGGCTCCACCGACGAGCAGCTCACCGCCACGGCCGCCGCGCTGCGCGCCATCGCCCGCGCCGAGGAGGAGGCCTCCAAGCAGCGGGCGCTGCTGACGATCGCGCTCGTGCGCGGCTTCTTCGAGCAGCCGGAGTTCACCGCCTTCCTCGACGCCCGCTCGCGCAGGGAGAGCGAGCGCGCCTCGTTCACCGCGGTGGCCACGCCGGCCCAGCGCCAGGACTTCGACAACACGGTGGCCAGCCAGAAGGTCGGCCGCGCCGAGTTCTACATCAGCCGCGCCGTGCTGCTCAACAACAACGGCCAGTCTCTGGGCCGGCTCGACAACTCCACCACCAGGGACGTCGAGAGCTGGTTCGAGGCCATCTCCGACACCGTCGACCGGCTCCACCAGGTGCAGAAGTCGCTGTCGGTGCAGGTGGCCACGCGCAGCGCCGACGTCGCCAGCGGCGACAGGCAACTGGCCGCGATCAACATCGGCATCGTGGTCGTGCTGCTGCTCCTGGTCCTGGCGATCACCGTCCTCATGGCCGGCTCGCTCGTACGCCCGCTGCGCCGCCTGCGCGGCGACGCCCTGAAGATCGCCGGCCACACGCTGCCCGACCTGGTGCGCCAGCTGCGCAACAACGACGTCGACCCGGCGCAGCTCCACGTCCCGCCCATCGAGATCAACTCCAAGGACGAGATCGGTGAAGTGGCGCGGGCCTTCGACGAGGTGCACCGCGAGGCCGTCCGCCTGGCCGGTGAGGAGTCCCGCCTGCGCAGCAACGTCAACGCGATGTTCGTGAACCTGTCGCGGCGCAGCCAGACGCTGGTGGAGCGGCAGATCACCCTGATCGACGGTCTGGAGC
>NZ_JOAG01000082.1 GCF_000725485.1 Nonomuraea candida
GTCCCGGTACCGCCCCGGTGCCGCCGATTACCCCAGGGGCCGGTACCGCCTCAGAAGCCACTACAGCCCCGGGAGACACCCTCGCGCCACCGCGCCCCCGGCCGTCTCGCCCGGCCCGGCCTGCCCCCGCCCAGCGCCCCCAGCGGGAGCAGGAGCCCGACGCCGACAAGGGCACGACGCTACTCACCGCCCAAGATCTCGACTTCGCCGAGCAGTTCATGAAGACCAACCCCGGCGTGACGCCGACCAAGAAGGACCTCATGGACGGCGCCGGCATGGGTAGCGGCCGCGCCCTGCGTATCCGCGCCTACATCGCGGCCACAGTCGATGCCACCGGTACCGGTACCGCCGCCCCAGCCGGTACCGCCGACAGCGCCGGGGCCGGTCCCGGGAAGCCGGTACCGGCCGACGCCGGGGCCGAGTCCGCCGCCCCGTCCGGTACCGACGCCACCGGTACCGGACCCAACTCCCCCGCCCCCTCCGGCACCGGGGGCGGTACCGAATCAGCCGACGCCGGTACCGACGCCGCCGTCAACCAGTAACCCGTCCCGGTACCGTCCGCGCGGTACCGGGACCGCCCAGGAAGGAAGCACAGATGCTCAACGCGTTCGCCCGGAAGCCCACCAGCGTCCACGTCACGAAGCCCGCCGATTCCCGCGAGCCCGCGACAATCGAGCGCCGAACCCGCCCCACCCGGCCCGCGCCGGACATGCTGACCATCAACCGCAAGGCCCTGGACATCGCCACCGGCAACCTGCTGGCCCGCGCCAACCGCGACACCCAGCCCTGGAACCGGGAGAGCGCTCTGCCCGGTGATGTGAAGACCATCGCGGCGTGGCTGGCCGAGGCCCCGAACCGCGACGACTACGACACCCGCGTGGAAACCCTGAACGCTCACGTCCTCATGGGCGGCGAGAGCGAGACGCGATCGAGCTACGACACCTCGATCATCACGACGACCAGCGGCGAAGCGCTCATCCGTAAGGCGAGAGGGCTCTACAAGCAGCTCATCGGCGACAACTAGCGACCGGCTACTAGGAAGGGGCGGTACTCGCGAGGGGCCGCCCCTTCCGCACGTCCGACGTCAGGCCGCCGGCACCGCTCGCACCGGCACCCCCGCGGCCTCCAGCGCCGCCCGCAACCTGGCCAGACTGCAGCCGAGCCGCGCGGCCGCCGCCCGGCCGCCGACCTCGCGCACCAGCGCCACCAGCTCGGCCGCCTTCGGCAGACGCCGGATGCCGTCCCGCTCCAGCGCGTTCTTCACCCGCCCCGGCGAGCATCCAAGCTCAGCCGCGAGAGCACGGATCGAGCCCGCCCGGTCATACCGCATCGCCAGCTCCTCCCCCGCCGGGATCGGCCGACGCCCGTACCCGAGCGCCCGCAGCTCCCGCCGGACATGCCCTTCAGAGAAGCCCGTCATGACGGCGATCGCCCCCGCCGGCCAGCCCTGCCGCGCGAGCAGGACGGCGCGGTCGCGGTCGAACCGGCGGCGCCGCCCGCCCGGCGGGCAGCCGCCCTGCCGGAGCGGCACCCCGGCCTCGGCCACGATGTTGCGGATCGACTGCGCGGACACCTGGTGCCGGGCGCGCAGCACCGCCGTCCGCTCCCCCGCCTTGTACCCGGCCACGATCGCCGCCCGCGTCTTCGCCGGGATGCGCTTCGCGCGGGAGCCGCGCGGGCGCAGCTGCACCCCCGCGGCGACGAGCGCGTCATGTACGGCGGTGTGCGAGAAGCCGAGACGCTGCCCGACCTGGCGGACGGTCAGCTCATCATCGACGTACAAGCGGATGGCGGCGGCCACATCGAGGGCCCGCCGAGCAGGGGAGTCGGTCACGACCTGCACCATCCCGGATTCAGGCGCTAACGTCGCGCGGATCAGCCTCTACGGGAACAGCACGTTGATCGCGACGCCGACGGGGATCGACACAGCGACGCCGAGCACGAAGAACAACCACTGATCTCGGCGCTGCCGGGCAATATCGGCTCTGGTTTCGCCGAGGATGAGCCGGCGGACTGCTTCAGCTTCTTCTCGGTCCATGCCGATGAGCTGCTGTTGGTGTTCGGCTTCGGCGACAAGGCGGCGTCGCGCGGCTTCCTGCGCCGCGAGGTGCCGCTGGAGTTCCTCCATCAGCGTGGCCGCGTCGGCGAACGCCTTGTTGACGGCATCGATCCGGGTTCCCAGACGCTCGTGCGGGTCGACAAGGGACTGTTCCTTCTTCTCCCTCTGGTCGATCCATGCTCTGCGTACCCGAGCTGCGACTAAGCCGAAAGCCGCAAGCCCTACCGCGAGCCATCCTCCCGAGTCGGCAAAGTAGCGGTCGAACAGCTCAATCAGAACGGCCGTGCTTATGCCGACGGAGAGGTATACGGTCATCGTGAAGATGGACCCCTCGTCGAACGATTCCCGGATGACATCCCTGGTCCGTCGATACATCCTTCTCTTATCGCATCCAGGCGCTGGGCCCGCGAGCTGGTACCCGCAACTCGATCGCTGTCGCTTACTGAGCGACCCAAGCCCGCCGTACGGCTACCGTCCCCCGCCATGGCAACCCGTATCAACCGCAGCCTGTCCAAGAAGATCACCGCCATGGTGGCCCGCCGCGTCGACCAGGTGGCCGACGACGTCGCCCAGGGCGCACGGGACAACGCCCCCGCCGCGAAGGTGTGGGTCACCGACGCCGACGAGCAGGTCCGCCCCTCCCACGCCAAGGCGCACGGCCAGACGATCCCCGGCAACGTGGACTTCCGGCTCCAGGCGATGGAGTACGAGCCCAAGGGGCGCGGCCGTGACGGCAAGGCCGTCAACCGGGCAGGCGGATGGCAACTCCTGGAGGGCGTGTGGGACGTGGCCGGCCACCCCCGCGACGAACGCCTCCCCTACCACCAGACCGTGAACTGCCGATGCCAGTCCGCCGACCTTCCGGGCGCGGTCGCCGCCAGCGTCCGCTCGACCCCGGCCCAGCCGGACGGCAAGACCATCACCGCGACCGTCAGCGTGGAGTTCGAGCGGGTCGCCGAGTCCGAGCACGCCGAACGTGGCGGCGGCTGGCTGGCAGAGGCGGCCCGCGCCGCGGCGGCCAAGCACCGGGCCAGGCGACGTTAACCCGGCCGCCGGGCACCATGTGCCGCGAACCACGACCCAACTCAACTCTCGGGGGAACCGATGTCCGAGCAGTAACACGCCCTCACGCTCGCCCACCCGCTGCGCACGGAGGACGCCCTGGAGCTGGGCCTGAACCCGGTCCGCGTCTACCGGGCAGGGGAACGGCTCACCCTCCTGAAGCGGGACGCCTACCGGCTGGCCGGCGCCGGTCTGGTGCTCGGTGCTGACACGAACAACCGGGCCACGTGGGCGACCGCGATGCCCCCCGTCAAGAGCAGCGCCTCCAAGCCTCCGCTCAAGGCCGAGGCGGGTAAGGCCGAGGCGGGTAAGGCCGAGGCCGGCAAGGGCGAGTAGGAGCCTACTCGGTGGCCTCGATCTCCCGTGCCGACCCGACCCCGCCCGCCATCGCCCTCCTGACGGCCAGTGCCCGCCTGGCGGCCGTGCTGGGCGGTGCGGGCAGGGTCGGCGCCCAGCACGTCCCGCCGTACCCTCGGCTGCGGGTACGGCCCACGCCCGGCGGGAGCGAGAACCTTCAGACTGGCGAGTCGCGTGTCCTGGTCAAGCTGGAGGCGCTCGACTCGGTTGAGGCGCCGGTGGGGGAGTGGCAGCTACGCCAGATCCTGTACGTGGCCCTGGAGGAGCTGGCCACTCTCCCGGCCATGCCTCACGAGGCCGGGCGGGTCGTTATCACTGAGGTTGAGTCGGCCGCCGGGGGTGGGCCCGTCCAGGAGGCGGACGGCCGCAACCGGTGGATTGCCACAGTGAAGTTTCACTGCCACCCCGGATAGTGGGCAACCACAGATGATCTTGTCGCACATGTGCGACAAGATCAACAACTCGGCCGGGGCGGGCTTCGCGATAGCCCTCTACCAGGGCCGACCGCGCCGGTATGCTGGGGCGCGAACCAGTGATGAGGTTTGAAGGGGCCGCCGCCCCGGATCGGGGCGGCGGCCCTTTCGTCTGCGCGGCACCGCTCTTTGTCCAAGTCCGCGCGCCCGCGACTCTCTAGGATGTCCTCGTGTGGGACTCCCGCCGCCCCCCCTGAGTCGGCCGGAGTCGCCACCTCATCACTGGAAGGACATCCATGCACGTCACACCCCGCTCAACGAGGTGGAGCCGGTGACCATGCCGCCCGCCCCCGTTCAGCTCAACCGCGAGGAAGTCGAAAAGCAGCTCTCCATCCTGTGGGAGCTGATGACGCCTGAGGACCGTGCCTATCTGAAGGTGATCGTCGCCGCGATCGTGGCGAACGGTCAGCCGATCAGGATCACCATCGGCAACCTCAAGGGCGGAGTCAACAAGACCACCACGGCCGTCTTCCTCGCTCTCCTGTTGGCCTTCACCGGGGAGAACGTCCTCCTGGTGGACGGCGACGGCACCAACAACTCCTGCCTGCTGTGGAAGCTCGGCGCTGGCGAGCACTGGCCGACCAATCTCCAGGTCATGGCATGGGGGACACCGGACCTGGCCAAGCGCATCAAGGCGATGGAGGGGCAGTTCAAGCACCTCGTCGTGGACACCGGCCCTCAGCACAAGGGCGTCTTGGAGTCCGCGCTGTACGTGACGGACACCCTCCTGATCCCGTGCCAGTCCACCCCCATGGACACCAGCCAGCTTGACCCGACGTTCGAACTCGCCGAACGGATCGACGCCATCAAGGAACTGGCCAGCGTGGTCATGTTCGCCCGCGCCAAGAAGCCCGGCGGCAAGGACACCCACCTCACCCGCAAGTCGTACGCGCGGCTCGCCGAGAAGAATCGGCCGGTCCTGCCGATGCCTCTGTACGACAACGGCAAGTACGCCGAGGCGTTCCCCGTCTTCCCCCGCGAATGGGTCCAGTACCCCGAGGTCCTGGCCGAGATCGTGGCGTTCGCTCTCGACCTGGACGAGGTACCCCAAGACCCGAAGAAGGCCAGCCTCGCGGAGGGAACGAGGTGACGGAGACGATGACCGAACCCAGCGAGCGCCAAAGGCCCAAGCGGCAGCGCACCGGGGGCGGCCGTAGCGGAGAAGGTCGCGCCGACGAGGCATTCAATGCGCTGGACAAGGCGAAGGAGGAGCTGGCCAAGCTCAACGCCATCGGCGGTGGGGGAGCAGGGGCCGGCGTCCTCGACCTTCCGCCGGACTCGGCGATCGTTGGCACGGTGCTCGGTGTCCCTCAGCCTGCGTTCCAGGTTCCGACTGGTCCGCAGTTCGAGGCCGCTCCCCAAGGTGCCGACCCGCGCGACAAGCTGATCCACTATGAGCGGATCATCCTGGGCGCTCAGGAGGCCCACGACGGCGCTGTAGAGCGCGCTGACCGGTACCTGACCCTCACCCAGGGTCTGGCGCTGGAGGCGGTCAAGAAGGACGACCTGTGGAGGCTCCTGGGCTTCAAGTCGTTCCAGGAGTACGTCGAGCAGCGGCTGAACATTTCCCGCCAGCACGCCTACAAGATGATGCAGGCCGCCCCGGTCCACCGCGACCTGCCCCATGTCGAGCGGCTGACCTTCCGGCAGATTGCGATCCTCGCCCGGTTGAAGGACGCCGCCACCCGGCAGAAGGTGTGGAGTCTGGCCGAGAAGTGGGAAGACACCTCCCCGCCGTCGCTGCAGAAGGCCGTGGACGAACTGCACGTGGTGCTGGGACCCGAGGAGCCCGCCCCGCCATCCGACAAGCCGACGCGGGAGCTGCTGCCCCGCTACACGAAGGGGGTGACGCTGTGGCGTGACGATGCCGCGCTGGAGCAGCTTGCCCGGACCAACCCTGAGCAGGCCGAGGAGATGGCGACGGTGCTGGAGAACGCGGCCAAGAGGCTCCGGGCCGCCCGAGCGGCAGCCGAAAAGCGGTAGATGATCTTGTCGCACATGTGCGACAAGATCATCGCGAGGGGCCCGCCACGGCGGGCCCTTCCTCGTTTCACCCGCCCAGGGAAGCCTCCACCCGTACGTAGTCCACCGCCGCGTCGAAGTCGCTGCGCAGCAGCTTCGCCTTCACCACCGTCCACGACCGGCCCCCGCCCTGCTCCACCACCACGTCACGAGCGGCGAACGGCCACCACGACGGATCGACCGCCAGCACCCACACACCCGGCCCCGTCTCGGCATCCCCGTCCACCTCGGGTCGCGCCACGATCCGGCCAGGCTTCCCGTGAGGCTGGCGCCGATCACAGCCATGCGGCGCCCGTCTCGATCGGATGAGCGCCGCGGCCCGGCCGCTGGTACACGGTGTGGCCCACCCACTCGTCCAGGTCGGCCAGAGTCGGGGGAGCCCCCGCAACCCCCGACCCCGCGCCGGCCTGGCCCGGCTCGTAGGTGACGCCCTGACCCTCGACGTTCACCGAGGTGATGAGCCGGATGCCCTTCTCCTGGGCGATCCGGCGGACGATCGGGCTCGCGGCGGCCGACCAGGTGACGAACCGGCGCAGCACGCGCCCGTACCGGCTATCCGTCTCCGGGTCGAGCCCCGCCCGGTAGACGAGCGTGAACGCCCCGGTGGGGGCGCCGGTCACCGGGTGCGTCTCCGGGGTGGCCGACAGGACCTCGATCACCGGCTCGTGGTTGAGCAGCCAGCCGCCGCGCCCGTCCGGCACCACTCCGCGCTGGGTGAACGTCTCGGGGACGGGGGAGCGGCACAGGTAGGTGGCCGCCTCGGCGAACGCGTCCTCGATCGCCTCGTCGATCGCCGCGCGCACGCCGGCGTCCAAGGGTGTCGGCAGCCCGGCGCGCACCGCGACCTTCTCGGGCGTGACCAGATCCATGCCGTTCCCCCGTGATCCCTGCGCGCCAGGCTGCCAACGTCTACGCTCCCGGACCGGGTCAACCAGCCCGCGCCACCCGAAGAGGGAAGTGCGTCCGGGGTCCCCACCGTCGAACACAGAAGTTCTCGGGTTCGGCTCGTCCACCGGGACCGGCCCGGGAGCGTGCTTCCGCGCGGGCCCGGCCGCGTTCGGCGCGAGCACGCCCGGGTTGGTGCCACCCCCCAGAGACACCAACCCACGCTGCTCGTAGCCGTCCGGCCAGGCCCGCGCGAGCTTCTATTCGGCGGCGCGGATGGCCGCCAGGTCCGCCTCGATTTTCATGGCGTGGCCACGGTCCACCGCGACGCCCGCGCCCTTGAAAAGCTGCTCGCCGAGGACGGTGCCGTCACCGCCAGGCATGTGGAACAGCCTGATCAGCGGGCGGGCGACGATCACTGTGGAGAACTGCGGGCCCTGGTCGATGAACAGTGCGCCGGGCTGCGCCTTCTCCATCGGCGTGCCGGGAGCGTTGTCGCCCCACAGCAGGTCAACGAACTCCGCGCCCGGCGTGGCCAGCATCCGGATCTGCGGGGCCGGGCCAGGGTCCGGAGCAGGCGGCGCGGGCTTGGCGGGCGGGGTCAGCGGGGCGGCCTGCGCCGGGTCGGCCGCCGGGCCTGCCTTGATCGGCTCGTCCGCATGGCCCTGCTGGTCGGTCTGCTCGGCGTCGGCCTGTGCGGCGGTCGCCTCCGCGCCGCTGCTGCTGCGTGCCTTCCGGCTCGTGCTCGTCACCGTTGCCCTCCCTGACCTGTCCTTGCCGGCGTCGCGGCAGACTCAAGCACAAGCCGGGGTTTGCGTCGCATCAGCTCGCCACCCGGGCGGCGTCGCCGCCGCGGCGTCCGCGCTTGACGTACGACTTCAGGTGAGAGCCGTTGACCACCGTCCACACGTATTGCGGGGTGGTGCCCAGGTCAGCGGCGATGGCCGAGAACGTCCACCCCTGGGCGCGGAGCTTCTTCATCAGCTTGTGGTCGTACTTGCGGGTCGGGCGGCGTGGATCGAGCCCGGCCTCGCTGACAACTTTGTGGATGGTGGCCGAACTGGTGCGCACCTGCGCCATGATCTGGGCGTGGGAGCGGCCCGCCCGCCACGCCTGGAGGATCTGCCGCCGCTTGGCGGGGGTGATCCGGGATGCGCGCGGGTCCTTGACGGTGCGCATCGGCACGCCCGCCTGCACCAGGAGCACATGCACGCGGGACCGCGAATAGCCGGTCTTGGCCGCGACCTCCTTCAGGGTGTGCCCGGCCCGGTAGAGGGCCGCCGCCTTCTCCACGTTGAGCGGCCTGCGGGCCCTCTTCCCCGTCCCCGGGACAGCTTTCGGCACGCCGGCGGGGCGGGTGCTGGGGCGGCCGCGCGGCCGTAGCTGGACGCCGGCGGCGATCAGCTCCTCGCGGGCCCGGCCGTAGCTGAGGTTGAAGGTGGTGGCGACGTCGCGGATGGAAGCGCCCGCCTGGTAGAGCGTGGCGGCGCGGGCCCGGACTTCGGGCGGGAGGGTCGTGCTCATGGCCGGGGACCGTAGCAAGATCAGTCCTTAACGTCCCGCGAGGCGGTGAGCTGCGGGAACGCCGAAGTCCCCGCCCAAGTCAGTGTCCT
This sequence comes from Nonomuraea candida, assembly GCF_000725485.1. Lineage (GTDB taxonomy): Bacteria > Actinomycetota > Actinomycetes > Streptosporangiales > Streptosporangiaceae > Nonomuraea > Nonomuraea candida. Next base: position 8,472 of record NZ_JOAG01000082.1, read on the forward strand.
CATGGCGGGGATCTCGTCGCGATGGATCAGGCGTCGGCGGGAGTGGGCTGTCCGGCGGGGACGCCGACCGGGCCGTCGAGCTCGTCCTCGAACCTGATGCGGACGCGGCGGGCGAACAGGGTCATGGTGACGGTGGTCGCCTCCTGGGTGCCCGCTGTGACGGTGATCCGCGAGTCTGCGGGCAGATACACCGGCTGTCCGTCGATCACGACCTTGTGTGGGACGTTGATCGTGTGAGGGCCCTTCCGCTCCTCCGGCGGCAGCGTCGGGCCCTTCTCGTAGATGTCGATGCTGATCGCGTGCACGGGCGGCAGTTCGGTCAGGGGTGGAGCCGGTGGGATCGCGTCCGCCGGGACCTCCTCGTCGGCCGGCGGGGCCTCCTCGGTGACGGCCTGCGTGGACGGCGTCTGCGTGTCGGTCACGCCCGAACCCTCCCCTTGGCCGGGCGTCACCGGGGTGGTCTTGGGCTTGATGCAGCGGCACCGGCCCGTATGCGGGTGGGCAGGCCGTCCCGCCCCCTCGGTGGGGGCGGGCGGCTGCTCTACCTGGCCGTTCACGGGGCCACGTACGGCGTGAACGTACCGTACACAAATGACTCGGGACGGTCACATGCAAGGCCAATCCTCTCGGTGGCCTTGATCGTTACGGTGCCCTCGATGAAGTTCTGGCCGTGTTCCGTCGAGGCTTGCACCGTCACCGACTCGCGGTCGAACAGCTTCGCGCCGTACCCCCACGCGCCCAGCAGGTACCGGCCCTGGATCATGGCCGGGGTGTCGATCACCGACAGCCGCCACACGCGTTTCTCGGCGCCCACCGCGACGGACACGGCCACCCTGTAGCTGCCCTGGCCGTCCTCCTCCAGCTCGATGTCCTCGAAATCGAGCGGGTGCATCACGACGCCCGAAGGGTCGTAGTAGCTGAGGATCGCGCGGGTGAGGGCGCGGCGGACCTGCGCGGTCTTCTTGTCCGAGGGCAGGCCGGTGTAGAGCTGGATGCCCGGGGTCTGGGTGATGCCGAGCAGGTTCTCCCCGACCCCGTTGCCGAAAAGGATCTGCTCGTCTTCCTTCAGCTTCACGCCGTCGATCAGGTCCCGCTCCAGGATGCCCCTGAGCTGGGATTCGTCCGCGAGCGTGTTCTTGTGGATCGTCTCGTAATGGCCGATCTCGCTGATCGGCCGGGTGTACGGCTCGAACGTGATCTCGGACCGCTGCAGGCGACCCCACGTGTCGGTCGGGCCACCGGTCGCCGGGCCGCCGTTCTGGCCGACCCGCTCCGGCACCATGCCCGCGTTGTTCACGAACCCGGTCTGCCGGACACCAGAGATGATGTTCGCGGTGGTGCGGGCCGCCGGGAACAGATCGCGGACACGGTTGGGGCGGCGCTGCCGCTCCGAGATGCCCACGTTCTCCTCGTGGCCGAACGCCGGCATCGTGTGCGTCCCGCCCGAGAGCGTGAAGAGGTCCTTCTGCTCCTCGAACGAGTAGATGCCCTGCTCGATGGTGACGACGCCGCGAGGCTCACGGAAGCCGCGCGCCTTCATCTCCTGGTACGCCTCGGACTCCAGGAACGCCTGGGAGAGGCTCTTGCGCTCCAGGCCGCGCTGGCGGTCGGCCGCCAGCCGGCCCGCGACGGGCGTGGTCTCCGGCTCGGCCAGGTGGGCGAGGATGCCCGCGGCCTTCTGCTCGGTGACGATGAACGCCTGAATCTCCTCGGCGCGCTCCACCGACTTGAGGTAGTCGGCGTGCATCTCCTTCGACAGGACGAAGTGGCCTCGGCCCGTCTCGTCCTTCATCGCGTTCTGGATGCGCTCGATGTTGTCCGCTTCGGCCTTCAGGGCGCTCTTGAGCTCCCGGATGCGTGCGTTGTCGACGGCAGTGCTCATCTGCCTTACCCCCCGGTTCGGCTGACACTTGGTGTGCGGTTGTGTGCGATCCGCGCCCGGTCAGCACCGGGACCCCCGTGATCAAGGCGGCAAGCTAGGCCGAACCGGTGCTAACGTCGCGCCGGCCGGGGCCGATAGGGTGATCAAGCTCGGGGGAGTGGAACGATCCGAACCCTTGGAGGATCTGTGCGCATGCGCCGTCTTGCCGCCCTGCCCGCCGCCGGCTTACTCGCCGTCGCCGCGCTCACCGCCCCGGCCTCGGCCAACGCCGCCCCGACCACCTCGGTGGTGGCGGCGCCGAAGCTGCTGAAGTTCGGCCAGTCGATCCGCATCGCGGGGGAGAAGGGTCGGCCGCTGCGCATCAGCCCGGTCGGCGTCTACTACCACCGGCCCAGCGACCCCAAGTTCGCCCAGCCGCGAGAGAAGTGGTTCGTCGCCATCGCGGTCAAGGTGACGGCCCTGTCCAAGAGCGAGCGCATCCCCGGCGTGGTGGAGGGCAGCGGCTGGCGGGTCAGGATCGGCGGCCGCGCCTACACCGACACCTCCGGCAACGCCACAAGCAGCCCGTGGGTGGGCCGAACGGACGGCCCGTGGATCACCATCCACCCGGGCAGCCCGGAGGTCCTCTACTACTCGTTCGACCTGCCCAAGACGGGCGGCACCCTGGAGTGGTCGACGCCGAAGGGTGTCACCCGCTGGAAGATCCCCACCAGCAAGTACGGCAACGCGGCCGTGATCAAGCCGGTCCTCGACGCCATCGCCGACTACGAGGGCAACTAGACAGGTTCGCCGTCGCGACCACCGGGTGAACCTGTGCAACCGCGCCTGCCGTCCGCGCCGGGCGCGCATGATCAACAGCTACGACCTGTCTGCCATCCCATCGGGAGTAGCAGGCGTGCATCCAAGCAACGTCCGCTCCGAAAGGAACCTGTTGTGATCATCAGGATCGGTAGGCGTCTGACCGCCATCACCTCATCTGGCGCGCTGGCAGCGGCCCTGCTGTCGGTCGGTGGAGTGGCCACCGCCTCGTCGGTTTCACCGGAAGTCCACGCCTGTGTCGGCAAGGTGACTCGACTCGTCCGCATCGTGGATTCGGCGGCCTCGTGCTACTCCACTGAGGCCCACGTCGCGTGGTCGGCCGAAGGACCCGCAGGACCCGCAGGACCCGCCGGGCCGGAAGGACCCGCCGGACCCGCCGGACCGGAAGGACCCGCCGGACCCGCCGGGCCGGAAGGCCAGCCCGGCGCACAAGGGGTGCAGGGCCCCAAGGGCGAAACCGGGCCTGTCGGCGCCCCGGGGCCACAGGGGCCGCAGGGGCCGCAGGGCGCGCAAGGACCGCAGGGGCCCAAGGGTGATCCGGGCGGCATCCGGGGCGTTCAGGTTAAGACTGGCCACTTCAGCGGTTCGGGGGGTGGGGTGATGTGCGACCCCGGCATGATCGCCACAGGTGGCGGCTACAAGATCAACAACGGGAACGGGACTGCCTACCAGAGCCTCCCCGTCTTCGGGACGGACATGCGGCCAGACGGCTGGGAGGTCAACGTTGTAAGCGGTGGCAGCGCGAGCGGAACGATCTACGTCATCTGCGCGCCCTGGATCTGACCATCCACCTAGGCTAAGCCGGTCCTGGAGCCTTCCACAGGGTGCGGCCGATCCGCTCCGCGCCATCATCGCCGCGCGGTCTCGACGGGCAACTCCACGGGCCGCGCGGCCTCCGCGTCGCCACGTCCTTCCAACCGGCGGCCTTCAGCGACGCGCCGTCCTCGTCGGCCCGCGTGTACGTGATCATCCGGGTGAACCCCATCGGGCGGGCGGCCCGCCACGCCGCCGAGTACAGCAGCGAGCAGGCGTTCCGGGTGCCGTCCGTCGCGCACCGCGTCACCTCCAGCGTCCGCCCGTCATCGAACAGGCGGGCCACCGGACGGCCCACGATCACCACTCCGACCAAGCCGCCGCTCTCGACCAGCGTCCCCGTGCGCGGGTCGAGCTCATCGGCCACGGCGCCGATGGAGAACTTGTGCCCGCGCGGAGCCTTCAAGTGCCGGTGCTCCTCGTCTACGAACGCGCACGCCTGCGCCCACGACACCGGTACCAGCCGCAGCACCTTCACCCCGCGGCCGCCAAATAGTCGAGGACGGCCTTGCCCGCGTGCAGCTGCTCGGCGGTGAGCGTCTTCACCTCGTCCGGCAGCGCGGACGGGGCGGTGGAGTCGGGGTGCGTCATGGGCTCGGGCGGCAGCTCCGGCGGCTGGCGGCGGAACGGGTCGTGCTCGTCCTCGACTTCGACGCCTGCCTCCCGCAGGATCTCGCGCAGGATGTCCACGGCCTGCTGCATGCGCCGCATGTTGCGGTCGGACAGCACCCGGCCCGCCTTCGTCTCCCGGCCGGGGGAGTGGTGCTTGACGGCCAGGCCCTCGGCGTCGTCGTCGGGCGTTTCCACATCCGCGACGGGTGCCGCACGCTCCGGCGCGGGCTCGGCGGCTCCGGTGAGGGGGAAGTCCTCGTGGTCGTCCTCCACCGCCAGGGTGAGCGCGCCGAACGTGACCGGTGTGGGTTCGACGGGGGCGGGCATCGGGTCGCCCGGGGCGAGGTAGGTGAGCGTCATGTGCGGGGTGAACCCGTGATCGACGGCGTACCAGATGCCGGCCTCGTCCAGCGCCTGCACGACCTTCTGCCGGAGTTCGGTCAGGCCGGACACGTCCACCGGCACCCACGCCGGGATGCCGTCCTCCCCCTCGGGGAAGACGCCGACGCCGCCGATGATCCCGGACAGTGGGCCGTGCTCGGCGGCCACGCGTTCGACCACCAGCGCGGCGTCGGCCAGCGTCGCATCGTCCAGGCCCTCGCCGAGGTAGGCGAGCGTCACGTGCAGCTCGGCCGCCGGGAGACCGCCCTCGACCGCCACCTGCTCGGCGACGTCGGCCGGGATCGTGAGGGACACCATGGCGCGCAGCTCGTCCACGCTGCGCGCCTCCTCCGACCGGGACGCGGAGGTTGCGGGTTCGTCGTAGCCGTCGAGCAGGTCCCCCCACTCATCAGTGCCGGGGGCGGCCTTCCGCTCCACCTCTGGCATGCCGGACTTCACCGACAGGGTCATCGTGTGGCTCGCGGCGCCGAACAGCACCTGCGAATACTCGAACCAGTCGAGGTCGTAGATGCGGCGGATGCCGGTCTTGGTGTCCTTGCGGGCTCCGCCGGGCGGCACCGAGTAGCCGATGCTCCACTCCTGCTCGTTCGTCTCGGAGTAGAACTTGGCCTCCTCGTACGCCTGGCGGCCCCTCTTGGTGTTCAGGTTGTAGAAGGCGCGGACGAACACCGCCCCCGCCCCCGCAGGCCACGGCTTGCCGTCCTTCGTCTCCTTGGGGAGGCGCGGGTCGCCGGGTAGCCACTCCTCGTACTCCTCGGCGCGGGACACCCATGCCTTGGTGTCGTGGGAGTGGATGCCCTTCGGCTTGCGCCCCCCGGCGTCGTCTGCCGCCGCGGCGATCGGCGAGACCGCCACCGACTTGTGTTCGAGCTGCACGCTCACCTTGGGCCCCCTCCCGGCGAATGTCCGCGAGGAGGGTGCCAGGCCAGCGCCTTAACGTCGCTTCAGCCATCGCGGCGTGGGTTAGGCCAGCTTGGCGTCGGGGTGGGCACAGCCGAGAGGGTGGGGGCCGGCTCGAACTCCACGAGTCGGCTCGTGTGCCGTGGCCGTTCCTGGGAGGGCGCGGGAGTGGGATTGAGCACCATACGCGGAGCAAACCTGTCGCCGTCCCAAGTGGTCGACCACACGCCGACGCCGATTGCCATGAGGACACCCAGCGCTATGGCCGGTACCGTCGCACGCTCGCGGAGCTGCATGGCGAGGGCCGATCGGCGCCGCTGCTCGTTGCCGAAATACTCGGTCCTGCTGCTGGGGAAATCCCGATCCTCCTCCTCGTCCATATGCTCGAGTTCGTCTGCAGAGTAGAGCTCGAACGGCAACCTGTCCGACTGGCCTTGGGATTGCGGCGGTTCAGGACGCCGGGAGTACGGATGGCGGCCCGCCGGCTGGTGGCCGCCGCTCTCGTTAGTCATGTCTCCTCCCCGCCCATCACGATCCTGGTGCACCACCCTGGATCACCGACCTGCCTGTGCGTGAGGACTAGGCGCAGGGAATTGATCGAGTTGTAACCCGCGCGACCAGGCAAAATGCGCCATTGTCGCAAAGCAGAAGGCGGCATGCGCGCCAGAAACGCGGTGCCACCTGAGGGTTCGTCCCGGAAACGGTGTGCCGTCGGCCGAGCGACCGGCGGGCTGGCCACCCGAGATCGCCGGCACGAGCTGCCTCACCATGTCGACGGTCGCGCTCCTGGCCGCGCGGCTGCACGTCGCCGCGCGGGAAGGCCGGATCGACGCGGCCCGCAAAGGCCAGCGGTTCGCGCACAAAGAAGAAGTCCTCGTCAACTCGGTCGACGAGGACTCTCACGGGATCGGGCTGAAGCTAGTGCCTGATAAACCGAGTGATCATATGGATAGGGTCGAAGTGTCCTGGTTCAAAATCAGTGGCACCAAATGCGGTGTGTGGAGGCATGAATCGGCCAGCCACGGGGCCACCGAGATCGTCGACGTAGTAGAGCGTGACCCATCGATCTGATGCGTTGTTTATATTCCCTACACCGTAGATGGCGCCGTCGAGTATGCCGGTGCCAGAAAAACAGAGATTCTCACCGTTGCCGGCAGTTTTAGTAATAGCGAGCACATCAGAGTAGCCGGGGGCACCGCAACCTGTTCTGTAGATGGCGGCGTGTGCGGGCGCGGCGGTGATTACGGCCAGTATGGCCGCTGGCAGGGCTACTGCCGCGCCTACAGTGAGGGTTTTGCGGACGACCTGCAACATCCGCTTGAGTGACTGGTTCATCCCATGCTCCCTTGTCCGGTGGGTTGAGCAGTGTGGTAGGGCATTCGTTAACGGGTGTCCTGGGCGGACGCGATGGCAGCGGTGAGGCGCCGCAGCGCCTCCGCATCATGGGACCGCTGGCACGATCGTCGATCTTGCGCTCGGTGACCCTCACCGGGACGCCGCTCCGGCATGGACAGAGCAACTGCATCTGCCCGTCGTTCCTTGTGCGCCCCTGGCGGGGCACACGTTCATGCTCGCCGCCCCCGCACTGCGGCCGCATCGGCGAACATCACCTAGGAACGTCGCCTAGATATCCCGCCCCCTGAGCCTGCGCCAGGCCGCCGCCGCCCTGATCGGCGTCAGCAAGGCCACCGTCAGCCGGTGGCGGGCCCGTACGCTGTACGACTGACAGATCGTACGGCGTACGGTTCGTGTGCTCCTGGCGCGTGATAAGCATTATCACGGGCCAGGCCCCGCCTCCCCGCTCCGCGCAGATAGCGCCCACCACCTGTTGGCGCGGGCCCGGGAGACATCCCGGGCCCGCTGTCCCTGTTGGTTATGGAGATCAGGCGTACGTGAAGCTGTTCGCCTTCGTGGTGGCGCCCGCGTCCGTGGTGACCACGACGGCCACCGCGCCGGCGGCGTGCGCCGGGCTCTTGCACTGGACGGTGGTGTCGTCCACCACGACCACGTCGGTGGCGGTCGTGCCGCCGATCGCCACGGTGGAGCCGGGCGTGAAGTTGCGGCCCCTGATGATGAGGTTCGTGCCGCCCGCGGCCGCGCCCGACGCCGGGAACACCGACTCGACGACCGCGCTGGGGAAGCATCGGTCGAACACCGACTTGCGCACCACGCTGCCCGCAGGGAAGCGCAGCGACATGCGGCCCTCGGGGAACGCCGTCCCGTCCGGCCGCGCCCCCTCGAACAGGTCCTCATTGATCTTGATCAGCGGGTCGGCCTCAACATGCGCGGCGGTCTTCGCGGTGGCCGCCGTCTTGGTGAGCTGCGTGAAAGTGCTGCCGGTCTTGGCGTACAAGGTCATCTCTACCCCCGATGGTGGTGTGGGGGTGGCGGGCGGGCCGGCCGGCACCAGGACGACCATGCGCGGCGCCCACAGCGTCATGTAGAGCAGCAGGAGCGCCGCGCCGATCATGACCCCGATCATGAAGCCGACACGCCACCAGATCCCCGTGTTCATGACGGGGGAGGATGCCGCCCCGGGGGGCTTACGTCATCTCGGGCGGCTCCGTGCTGCCCGGCTCCGGCGTGCGGTCGGTCCAGGCGGTGAGCGCGGCCAGGACGCTGGCCGTGTCGTTGACGTCCAACCGGATCGTCCGGCCGTGCGGCTGCTCGATCAGGTCGCCGTTGCGGACGCGCAGCAGCGACACCGCCCTGGGGGAGCCGGACACGACGCCGACCGTGTCGGCCGCCTCCGGCCTGGGCTCGCCGACCGTGACTGCGTACGCGATGCCGTCGATGTACCCGTACACCCGTTCCATGCTCAGGCCCCCTGCTGCTCGTCGTAGGCGACCGTCCCGGCCTGAGGGGGCCGCACCTGGAGGTAGGCGTCCACGAACGCCAGCCGGCGCGGCCCCGCCGGGAAGGGGCAGTCCGTGATCGGCCGCCCGGCCCACGCCGTGGTGCGGCCCGCGGTGCGGGCGGCGCCCAGCGCCACCCGCGACACGCTCTCGCTCATCTCGTCCAGCCTCTCTTACCGGTTGAAGTCCCGTGCGGCCCGGCGGCCCGCCAGGGCGGCCCGCCGGTCCCGTTCCCTGCCGAGTTGCTGCGCCTTGAACTCGGTGAAGTTCATCCACCCGTTCGCGTCGAACCAGCGGCGCAGCTCCTCCGACGCGTACTTGCGGGCCCGGTCCCGCCGACCCGAGAACAGCGACTTCTCGTCGATCCCGGCCGCCACACCCTCCGGGTTGAGCAGGTACCCCTTCGTGTCGGCCACGGCCTGAAGGTACTGGTTGTGCACCCACAGGTCGTAATGCCGGCGGGCCATCTGGTCGCGGGTCTCCCCGTCCATCCGGTCGCCGTCGCGCAGGTCCCGCTCCATCTCCTCGTAGGAGACGCCGTGCACCTGCGCCCACGCCTCCAGCTCCGGCATCCCTTCGGCGACGAGCTGGTCCACGTGGGCCGACCGTTCGGCGAATGCCCGATCCTCCTCGTCCTGCTCGCGCCGCGACGTCTCCCACGCCTCCATGGCGGCGCTGATGCGGGCCACGCTGTAGTCGTCGTCCACCTGCCCGAGCAGGCTGACGAGGCTGCCCAGGTCGAGCCGCTCCAGCTCCACCCCGGCCAGCGGGTCACCCGTCTTGGTGTCGAGCCGGTCGAGCGCGGCCATCACCTGGGCGACCTCGTCCGGGTTCCCCCACACCTTCGCGAGGAGGGCCCGGAGTTCGGCTTCGGACAGCTCCGACAGGTTGACGCCGGTCAGCGGGGACCGGCGCGGCCCCTGCGTGCTGGTGCCGAGCAGCGCCAGCGCGCCGAACGTGAACGCCCGGTGGTCGTCGTCGTTGTCCGCGTACGTGGACCCGGCCAGCAGCGTCTCCACGCCGACCGTGAAGACCTCGAACGCCTGGTCGTTGTACTCGCGGGCGGTGTAGTCGTCGTCGAACCCGTCCCGGTAGTGGATGATCTCGTCGCCGTTCGGCTTCTGCTGGAGCGGGTTACGCTCCCGCGCGCCTACGGGGCCGGTCGAGGTGCGCTCCCACAGGAACGCCCGCTCAGCCGCCACCAGGCCGGGCACGATCTTCTCCATGTGATGCCCGAACTCGTGCACCGATGCGCGGGTCGCAGCGTTGCCGCCCACCATCTGCGCGGCGCGCGTCTCCTCCTGCTCCCACGTGCCGTCCACCGGGATGGTCTGGTCGACCGACTCCCACGGCAGCGTGATCCGCGGCCGCCAGCCGCGGATGCCGCGCTCGGCGTAGTTACCGGCCCCCGGTTCGACGACGACGGCGCCCTGCTCGCGGGCCAGGGCCAGCCAGTCGGACGGGTAGCCGGCCTCGGCTATCCGCATCGCCTGCAAGTACCGGTCCGTATCGAGCAGCAGCCCGCCGTCACGCCGGTATTCGAGCCCCTCGCCGCCGAGGTCCCGCACCGTGGACAGCGCAGCGATCGCGGCCTGGCGGCGGGCCTCGCGGCGGGCCCGCAGGTTGTCCGCGACCTCGTCGGATGCGGCCCGGTAGGCGGCGAGAGCGGCGTCGCGCTCCCGTTCCTCGTCGGCGTACGCCTCCTTCCACGCCTTCGCGGCCTGGAGTTTCACCTGGTAGGACGCGCTCGTGTTGAGCGCCCTCATCGAGGAGAACCCGAACTGTTTGGCCACCTGGCTGCGGGTGCGCTTCTTCGCCGCCAGCAGGTTCTGGTCCGCGACGTACGCGTCCTCCCGCAAGGCCAGGGCGCGCGCCTCGATGTCGCCGAACTTGGCCTCCAACCCGGCAGGGTCCGCGTCCGCGAGCCGGGCGCGGTAGATGCTGTCCAGGTCCGCGCCGGCCGCGTGCAGCACGGCGAGGTGCCGCATCGCGTGTTCGCCCGGCCCGCCGTCGTCGGCGATGTCGTCCACCCACGTGGTGATGGTGTCGGCCGCCGGCACCTGCCCCGCTTCCAGGTCGGCCAGGCTGGTGGGCTGGAAGACCGGACGTCGGACCTGCTTGCGGCCGATGTTGGCCAGGTCCTCTGGCAGCGCGGCCCGGTAGGCGGCCATGCGGGCGGGCAGGTCCGCCTCCCGCACCTGGGGCAGGCCGGGGGCGTCCGCGTCCGTCCTGCCGTCCAGGTCCGCCTTCGCGAGCGCTTCCCCGGCGCGGACGAGCGAGTCGGACGGCGGCATGTCCCGGTACTGGGTCATGACGCGGCGCAACGCCTGGTCCCACGTCTCGCCCGGCAGCGGGTCGATCTCGCCGATCGCCGCCACCAGGTTCGCCGCGGCCCGGTCCCGCACCTCGGCGACCACCGGCCGCAGCGTGCGGACGATCTCGGCGTGCTGCTCGTCAGTCGGCGGTTCGAGCGCGTCGGCGACCTGCTCGGCCAGGCCCTCGGGCTGCCGCTCCAGGATCTCCTCCAGGCGGGTGAGCGCCTGCGCGTACACCTCGTCCCCGTCGCGCTCCCGGGCGGGCACCAGCGGGGTGGTGTCGAGCTCGCCCAGCAGCGTCGCCGCCACCTGCCGGTACAGGCCCGTCTCCGCGTCGGCGAGCGCCCGGATGATGGCGCGCTGGCGGGCGGCCTTCGCCTGTGCCTCCATCTGGGCATGCAGCCGCTCCGCAGCTCCGGCCCCGCCCTTCGCCTGCCGGATGATCTCTGTGCCTTCCAGCAGCGGCGCGAGGTCCGTCTCGCCGTCGTAGCCGCGCAGGAACGCCGTCTGCCCGACCTGCAGCCCGTCGTCGTCATAGACGCCCATGAGCGACGTGACGGTGCCCGACCGTGTGCTGCCGGCAGCGTCGGTGACGATGATGCGGTCGCCCACCTCGACCTGATCCGGGGTGATGATGCCGTCCCCGGTGCTGTTGTCGAGCGCCGCGTCCCACGGTTGCGGCCTCGACAGCTCCCCGCGCCAGGTGCGCACCACCGAGGGGGCGCCGCGCGAGGAGAGGGTGACGCTCGTCTGCTGGATCGGCCGGTCCTGCTCGTCCAGGGTGGCGAGATCCACCTGCCACTCCTCGACGTCGGCGAACGGCTTGGAGGTCTTGCGGATCGCCATCACCCGCCCGAACGGGCTGCCGCCGGGCATCGGGTGGCGGATGACGTCGCCGACCTCCAGCCGGTCCGGGTGGATGTGCTCCTCCGGGTCGAACTCGTCGTCCGGCGTCGGCGGCACCTCGACGTCGGCGGGCAGGTCCGGCATCAGCCACACGTCCACCCCGGCAGCGAGGATGCGCTGCTCGCGGCGGCCGTCGCCGTGCTCCACCACGGCGGTCACGAACGGCATGCGAGGCGTCGGCTTCACGTCGACGACCCGCACCGGCTGAATCTCGCCCCCCGCGCTGTCCGGGATGGCGATGATGTCCCCGGCGGCCAGGTTCTCCGGGTAGGCCTTCTCCGGTGCGTCGCGGTGCGCCTCGTGCGGCGGCGCCGGATACCCGGCCAGCCGGGCGTAGGAGGCGTCCACCCAGGAGGCGGCCCGCTCCAGGGACCGCCGCTGGACGGCGGGCCGGTCCTGGGCGGCGAGGGTGCGCAGGTACTGGCCGAGGGCGCGCATCTGCTCGGCGCTCATCGGCTGCGACCCGCGCAGACGGGCGGCCGCCAGCCGCGCCTGCTCGGGCGCGTTGGCGTCGTCCTCGATCGCCAGGCCGAGCACCCGCTTACGGATGTCGGACCGGAGGCGGACTCGCGTGGCCGGGGTGCCGTCGTCCAACGTCGTGATGGTGGAGCGCGGCTTGCGCTCGCGCGGCGGGCGCGGCTTGCGCGGCCTCTTCATCCGCAGCCCGCGGCCGCGCGTCACCATCTCGCCGAAGTCGGCGTCCACCAGGGACGGCCCGGTGGGGCCGTCCACCTCGAACGTGATCCGGTCGCCGGACCGGTCGATCGTGACGACCTTGGCGGCGGTGCCGTCGTCGTCGATGAGCCAATCCCCGACCTCGACGTCGGCGGCCTGCACCTGGTCGATGGTCGGCGGGTTGGCCTTGCGGCCGCCGGTGCGCTTGGTGACCTGTGTGCCGTCCTTGCGGGCGCGGATCGTCCGCCGGTCCTGGCTGTCGCGCTCGGTGGTGAAGGTGACGTCGCCCGCGTGGGTGACCTCCTCCACGACGACGGTTTCGTCACCGGCCGGCGTGTCCACCCGATCGCCCGGCGCCAGGTCCTCGGCTGGGACGGGTGCGGGGGTGCCGTCGTCGGCGATGCGGTCGGCGTCGGCCTTGGCCTGCTCCCACTCGGCCGCGCGGCGGCGCGCGTCACCCTCACGGCCGCCCGCCATGAACAGCTGGTCGCGCAGGGTGGAGCGCAGGGTCTTGAGCTGCGCCTGCCGCGCCCAGTGCGTCGCGGTCTCCTCCGCCGAGGCGAGCGCCGCGTCGGCGTGCAGCCATGCGTCCTCGATCTCCCGCCGGGACGCGCCGCTGCCCCGGGCGGCGGCGGCCTCAAACTGCTCGACGGCGTCGGCCAGGCCGGTGCCGCCTTCCTCCTCCAGCATCTGGCGGCGCCGCTGCGCCTGCTCCGCGCGGTTGGCCTCGCGGGCCTGCACGCGGCTGTCGCGCAGCCTGACGGCCTCAGCCGCCGAGGTGGAGGCTTCGTCCGTGCCGAGTCGATCAACGGCGTCTGTGAGCCGTACAAGGCCGGGATCGGCCACATACCGGGCGGGCTGGTTGCCCTCGGTCTCCACCACGTCCTGCAGGCGTACGGCGCTGCCGGGCCGGTAGTTGGCGGGGACGGTGCCCTCCCACACCCGCCCCTCGGACTGGGCGAGCCGGGTGCCGCCGCCACGGGTGCGGATACGGCGGACGCCGTCGCTGGTCCGGACGAACCGGATGCGGTCGCCCGGCCGGAGGTCCTCCGGCTCCACCGTCTCGGTTTCACGCGCCGCGTCCGGGGCTGGGGCGGTGTCCTCGGGTGTCTCCTCCCCGGCGGGGGAGGGCGCCGGCGTGTCCGGCTCCGCGGGCTCGTCTTCGACGTTGGCCGGGACGGCGCTCGGCTCGTCCACGCTGGCGTCCTGGGCGGTGTCGGCCGCCGCCTGCTGCTCGGCCTCACCGTCCTGGACGGTCACCGGCTCCGGGCCTGGCTGATCCGGATCAATTGGACTTCCCGCGCGGGAAGTTCCTTCGGGCGTAACCGTGCCGACTTGGTCGACGTCAGCGTCAGGGGAGACCTGAGCGTCCAGGTCGTCGGCGGCGGCGAAGTCCTCGCCGACGTCGGGCACAGCGAACCCGTCGTCGTCCGTGCGGACGGTCGGCGTCGGGTCCTCGATCACGGGCGTGATGTCGGTGTCCGGCTCGGCCGCCGGGTCCGGAACCACCTGCTGACGGGCGACGTCGAGACTGGCCTTGAGCACGACCAGTTCGGCGGCGGCCTCCTGGTACGCCTCCGACCGCTCCTCGGCCGGCTTCTTCGCTTCGTCCTTCAGCTCGTCCAGGACGGCTTGCGTCTTCAGGATGTCGTCCAGCAGCTTGGCGCGGGCCTGCGCCTCCCGCAGTTGCGCCTCGTGCGTGAACGGCCGCCCGATCATTGACCGGGAGATCTCCTGCTGCTCCGTCTTCGTCGCGATCGACTTCTCGGCGCTTTCGATGAGGGCTTCCAGTCCTTCCAGGCGGCGCTCCAGGGTGGCCAGCATGCCGCGCCCGGACCCCTCGGTGATCTCGCTGCTGATGTACGACTGCGAGCCGCCCGGCCAGTCGAATCCGACCTGCACGGCGCGGAACCAGTTGTCGCCGCGGCGTGCCCGCGTCCTGGTGACGTAGACGGGGTGGCCGCCGAGGGTGGCGATCTGGACGCGGTCGCCGTCCCGGTATGGGCCGTCCCGCATCTCCGTGACGGCCTTCAGGATCAGGTCGTAGGTGTCGGTCCGCTTGGTGATGGGCTCGTCCTGGCCCTCGAAGCTCATCTCGAACAGGTCGCCGCGCGTGTCCGTCCGGGTGGCGAGCACGTCGCGCCACTCGTCGATGTTCTCGCGGTGGACCTGGATCTCGCGGCCGAGCCGCTCCACCTTGCTTTCGAGCCCGGCCTGGGTGCGGCCGTGGGCGCGCTGGAGCCGCTCCAGCCGCTGGGCGTCGGCGTCGGCCTTGGCCTTGTCGAGCAGGTAGGGGTTGCCGGCGCGAGGGCCTTCACCTCGGCCGCGGACAGCGCGGAGTCGCCGATGTCCTCCATCTCGCGCGAGTCGAGGTTGCCCTTCTGCATTTGGGCGATGAACTTCGCCTTGCGCTCGATCGTCTGCCAGCTGTAGCCGTCGAACGTGCCCTCGGTCACGTAGCGCAGCACGCGCACCTCGCCCACCGGGGCGTTCGGGTCGTTGCTGCGGAACAGGTCGTGGTCGTAGACGCCCTCGGCGTTGAATCCGCGGTTGAAGTTGCCTTGCCGCTCCACGCGGCCCTCACGCTGGGCCAGGTCCGCCGGCCTCCACGGCACGTCCATGTGGTGCAGGGCGATCGCCCTGGCCTGGACGTTTGTGCCGGTGCCCATCTTCTCCGTGCTGCCGATGAGCACGGCGATCTTGCCGTTGCGGGCGTCGTCGAAAAGCTTCGCCTTCTGCGCGTCGGTGTTGGCCTCGTGGATGTAGCGGATCATGTTCTCGGGGATGCCGCGCGCGACGAGCTGCGCCTTCATCTCGTCATAGGCCGCCCAATCGGACTGGTCGCCGTCGCCGACGATCGCCGGAGCATCCTCATCCACGGCCGCCGCGGCGGCCTTCTTCTTGGACTGCTTGGCCTTCGGCGTGCCCTGGTCCATGAACACGATCTGCATGGCGCCCGGCGTCGGGTGCGGCGTCGGATCGTCCTTGGACGTGGGGTAGACGCGGTCCTTGGTCTCGCTCCAGATGGCGGCGATCTGGTCGGCGGCGGCACCGATCTTCCGGCCCTCCCCCCCGGTCGGCCGGGTCCTCCGGCGGGTCCGGGACCTCCCCGTAGAGCTCCTCGTACTGCGCCCTCGGCATGCCCTTGATGCCGCGTACGGGGTCGTTGACCCATTCCCATGGCCGCTTCGCCCGGACAGCTTCGGCGCGCACGCCGAGCTCCTGGATGTACTCCAGTTGGGCGTCATCGGCGGGGGTGACGATCGTCTCGCCCCGCTTGCCGTTCGCGTCGCGCCGCACCGTGGGAGTGGGCAGGTTCAGGTCGGCGGCCGTCTTCACGTCCGCGCTGATGCGGTACATGCGCAGCAGTTCGGGGACGTTCTGGAACTTCGAGAAGCGGGCCTTCATCCGGAAGCCGTTGCCGTCCGGGTTCATCTCGACGTCGGTGACGACGTTGCCGAACGTGGCCGCCCACGTGTCGAAGTCCTCGATTCCCGCCTCTTCGAGCAGGTCGGGGCGGAGGTAGCGCATCATCGTGTACGCCTCGGTCACCGAGTTGGCGATCGGCGTGCCGGTGGCGAGGGTGACGGCGCGGCCGGACTCGGACTTGGACCGCAGGTAGTGCAGCTTCATGTGCAAGTCGCTGGCCCGGGTCGAACCGGCGATGCCCGCGCCCTCGATCCGCGAGGGGGTGCGCAGGTTCTTGTACATGTGGGCCTCGTCCACCATCAGGTAGTCGATGCCGGTGTGCTCCCAGTAGATGTTGCCCTCGTCGCGCTTGGCGTCGAGCTTGGCCTTCAGCCGCTCCTCCGCGCGCATGAGCTGCTTTTCGAGCTGCTTGAACGCGCGGGAGTCCTCCCCGTGCTCCTTGGCCCGCTCCATCTGGTCGCGGAGCTGCTGCAGCTCCTCCTCCATGTAGGCGCGCTGCGCGTCGGCGGTCATGTCGATCTTCTCGAACGCCTTCTGCGTCAAGATGATGCAGTCCCAGTCGCCGGTGGCCGCGCGGGCGACGAAGCGGCGCCGCTTGTCCTTCTCCAGGTCCTTGGTCCCGGCGGCGAGGATGTTCGCGTTCGGGTAGCACTCCAGGAACTCGCGCGTGAACTGCTCCAACATGTGATTCGGGACCACGATCGCCGGCTTCTTCGCCAGGCCGGTGCGGCGCAGCTCCATCGCACCCATCACCATCTCGGCGGTTTTGCCGGCGCCGACCTCGTGCGCGAGCAGCACGGCCGGTTCGTTGAGGATGCGGGTGACCGCGCTGTTCTGGTGCTCGCGCGGCTTCCACCCATCGGCCAGGCCGGGCAGCGCGGGCTTGACGCCGTCGTAGGACCGCAGCACGTAGGAGTTGAACCGGTCGTTGTACTCCCGGGTCAGCCGTTCGGCGCGGGCCTCGTCCTCCCAGATCCACTCGGAGAACCGGTCGGCCATCTCCTGCGCCTTCTGCTGCGCGGCGATGGTGCCCTCAGGGTCCGGGTACGACTTCTTCCCGCCGCTGGGCAGCTTGACGGTGCGAGTGACGCGGATCGTCTGCTGCTTGAGCAGCGCCTCGGCGATGGCGGCGGCCGGGCGCCGGTCGGGGGCCCCCCCCAACGGGCCCGGGTCGGGCCCCCTTGCCGGCCCCCCTGCCCCCCCCCCGCGCGGCCGCCGACACCAGCCGGGTGCCCGCGAGCACACCGGCCGAGGGAAGATCCCGGTCGCCGGGCGGCACCTCGTACACGCGGTCGCCGAGCTGCCTGCGCGCCTCGTCCTCGTCGACGCCGAGCAGGTCGGCGATCTGCGCCAGGTCGACCAGGCCGCCGGTGCGGTCCATGACGATCGCGAGCGCGTCGGCCGGATCATCGACGGACGTAACGTCGGACCGGGCGGCCGTGACCCGCCTTTCGAGGATGTCGGCGGTGCGGGTCCGCTTGGTGTCGGGGTCGTAGTCGTCCAGGGCGAACACGATCGCCATGGCCGGGTCGTCCCAGGCATGGCCGACCGCCGTGGGCAGCATGTCGTCGTCGCCGGCCTTGCGCCCCTCGGCCTCGGCTGCGGCCTTGGCCTCGGCGGGGGTGAACCGCTTGTTGGCCCGCTTGGACACCGCACCCCACCGGGCCGTGTAGTCCTGATAGCGGCGGTTCAGCTCGATCCGCAGCTCGTACAGGTACGGGGTGTCGTCGCTGGTGGACGCCTCCTCTTCCAGGAGGGCGCGGGCGGCGTCACGCAGGCCGATCAGCGCGGCGAGCTGGTCGCGGTGCTCCGGGTGGACCTCCATCGGGTACGCGCGCCCGTTCATGACCTGCGTGAACGAACCGTCCGGGTGCACGGCGAGCGCGCCGTCATGACGCTGCCGCCCAGCAGCGATCACGACCCGGTCGCCGGGGCCTTCCTCGGCCGGCGTGTACGTCATGCCGGTCTGCTGCGCCGACGCGACGACACGGTCCAGCGCGCGAGCCAGGCCAGGCCCGGCGTTCCGGTCGCCCTTCACCGTCAGGTCGTGGTCGGAGAACTGGCCGCGCCCGGTGGTCATCTCGCCGAGCACCTGTTCCGGGTGATCGAGGAAGTACCGGTTGACCGGGTGCGGGGAGCCGTTGACGTCCGTCACCGGCGCGTCGATCCACGACGTGTCGCCGGGCTCCTCACCCTCCGCGCGCTTGCGGAAGACGAGCACGTCGGTCACGACGTCCGTGCCGGCGGCGGCGCGGTGCGCCCCCTCCCGGAGGCGGACCGCGCCCACCAGGTCGCCCATGCGGGCCATCTCGCGGCGCGCCCGCGAGTCTTCGGAGTCCATGGTGTAGCGGGAGGTGATGACCGCGACCAGGCCGCCCGGCTTGGCCAACGCGAGGGACTTGATGATGAAGTGGTTGTGGATGGAGTGCTGGCCCTTGTTGTGGGTCCGGTCGTGCAGCGCGTAGTCGCCGAACGGCACGTTCCCGACGACGGCGTCGAAGCTGTTGTCGGGGACACGGGTGTCCGCGAAGCTCTCGTTGCGGATCTCGGCGTCGGGATAGAGCGCCTGGGAGATCGCCGCGGTGGTCGATTCGAGTTCGACGCCGGTCATGCGGGCCTGCTCGGGCGCGAGCCCGATGAACGTGCCCGCCCCGCTGCCGGGTTCGAGCACGTTGCCGCCGGTAAAGCCCAGCTTCTGGACAGCGTCCCAGATGGCGCCCACCAGGCCCGCGTCGGTGTAGTGGGCGTTGAGGGTGTTGCGCTTGGCCTCGTTCCACTCCCGGGCCGACAGCATCGACCGGAGCTCGTCCCGCTCGGGGGAGAACGACTCCCACCGCTTCAGCCGGCGGGCGAACGCCTGCTCGTCCACCTGCCCAGCGTTGCGCAGGGTGCGGACGGCGGCGATGTTGGCCCGCGCCTTGGCCTTCTCCCCGGACGGGGCAAGGTCGGCCTGCGACGCGGGCCGGAACCGGCCGCCGGCGTCGGCTACGCCTCCGGAAGCTCCTCGTCCTCCCGTCCGGGTTCGGGCGTCAGGAACACTTCTTCCGCCATCACTTTCTCGCGGGCCTGCCGCCTCGCGGCCTCCAGCCTCTCCACCTTCTGCTGGAACGTCTCCCCGGCGGGAGCCTTCCCGGCCATCTCCTCGGCCAGGTCCGCTATCTGCGCGCTCACCCTCTGCCCCAGCTTCCCGAAGAAGACCTCCGGGTCGTCCAGTTCCGCGTACGCCTGCGGCAGGTACGTCTGCCAGTGCCTCATCGCGGTCGCGCCGTACTGATTCATCGCTGCCTTCCTCATCCGGCGCGGGCCCGGTCTTGGGGGCGCCAATTCTAGAACTCACCGTAACACGATCATCACGATTAGTGTCAACTGTGGTGAGTTTGTTCCCCTCGCGCTGCCGCTCCGCCCTCCGGCGGGCCTGCTCGTCGGTCACCTTCGTCAGGACCCGCTGGACAATGCCGTCCCCTGCCGGATTGTTCCGCGCTCGCCACGCCAGCTCCTCCAACTCGGCGTCGCTGAGATTGGCCACGTCGAGCGTGCCCGGGTCGGGCAGCTCGTTGTGGGACATCGTCCAGTCGCGCTGAGCAACCCCCACGGCGCGGGTCGCCCTCGTGATCTCGCCCTGGGCGATCTCCCGCCTGCGCATCGTGCGCGGAAGCCCCTGGTAGGCGGCATTCAACTCCCGCTTGTAGTTCGCTACGGCCTGTTCGACGGCATGCCGGTCGTCGCCACCGAGGGCCTCGATCAGCCGCCCGCGCGCCTTGGCGAGACGCTGCTCGACATCGCTGCCGAGCAGGCCAGGCCGGACGGACAGCTCGCGCTCCAGCCGCCGCCCCTCATCCGGCGTAGCGTCCGCGCTACCGTCGTCCTCGGGCAGCGGCTCCCAGCCGCGCAGCACGGTGAGCCGCGCGTTCCATGAGCGGTCCTCCGACCCGCGCCGCCCATCCGAGTCGATGTAGGAGATGCGGCCCCGGGCGCGCGGGCCCTTCCCGATCTTCTCCGGCACGCCCAGGATGATCACCTCGCGGCCGCCGCGCCCACCCGCATTCGGCAGATACAGCCGGTCGCCCCGGTCCAAGTCCTTGAGCAGCGGCGTGACCTCGGTGGTGCCGGGCTTGCCACGCAGCTGCGTCCCGGCCCACGCGGTCAGGTCCTCATCGGAGCCCTTGCGCCGCCACTGCGACTGGATCACCACCCGGTTGCGCTCCATGCGCCGCCGCATCTCCTCCGGCATGTCCGGCCACGCCTCGAACAGCTCGTTGTGCAACCGCAGCGCGCGGCCGTAGTCGCCGGCCTCGAACGCCTGCTTGGCCTGCCGGGACAGCTCCTTGGCCCGCTCCTCACCACCCGCCGCGGCGCCGGTGTCGGTGTCGGCGTCGGCCTGGCCCTCGTCTTCGCCGCCGCGCGCCCGCTCCTGCTCCTGCTCCTGGGTGATGCGCTCGCGCAGCGCGGCCCGCTGCCCGTCCGGGTCGTCCAGCCCTTCCTTGTCGGCCACATCGAGCAGCGCCACCGCCTCGGCGTACCGGCCTGCCTCGACATCGGCGCGGGCGTTGCGCAGCACGCCGGCGGCGCGCTCGGCCCGCTCGGCGCTCTCGCCCTCGTTGACGCCGTCGAGCACTTCCCGGCGGCGGTTCTGCTCGCGCTCAGGCGCGTCCGGCCACAGTTCCTCTGCCTCGGCGAGCAGCCGCCGGGCCCGCTGCCATCGACCCTCGCGCATGGCGGCGTGGGCGGCGTCGACCAGGGACCGCGACCGCGCCTGCTCCAAGATGGCCCGCCCGTCGACGGGGTCGGCCACCGGGGCCGACTCGGCCTGATCCTGCTCCTGGTCGCGCTCGTGCGCGGTGAACATGTCCTCGGTGCCCTGCGCCTCACGGCCGACCTCGGAGAACAGGCCACCCTGCGGTGCGGCCTGCACCGGGGCAGGGCCGCCACGGCGCTGCCGGGCCCCGGCCTTGCCCGTCCGGTGGACCACGTGCTCCTCGTCCAGCTCCCATTCCAGCCCGGCACCCTCCAGTCGGCCGCCGCCGCCCGCGCTCTGCCACTGGGCGCCCTCCCGGCGCAGGTGCACGCGGGACCAGCCGAACATGTCGGTCTCGACGCCCTCGACCACCCCCCGCACGGTCACCGTCGCGCCCACCTTGGGCGGGTTCTTCGCCCCAGGCCCGGAGAACCGCTCGACGTTCGAGGCCGTCACCGGCACGTCGAACGTCACCCGGTCACCGGTCTCAAGATCGCCCGGCACCACGGTGCGCGGCGTGGACGGCGTCGCGGCTTGAGGTGTGTCGGCGGCCTGGCCGGTGCCGGCCGGGGCGGGCCGCGCGGTAGTGTCGGCCCTGCTGGCGGCGCCGGAGTCGCGGTCGTCGTCGGCGAGAATCCCGGCGAGCAGGTCACGCGCCATCTGCGAGTACACGGTCTCGTACTGGCCGCCCCCGACGTTCAGCTCAACCTTGTAGCCGTAGACGCCGTCCACAGGCACGCGGTTGACCTTGGAGATCAGGCCGATCCGCGCGACCTCGTTCCCGTCTTCGTCCTGCCCGTACATGAGGATCGTGGCGTTGCCGTCCGTCAGGTCGGCGAGCCGCATACGGCTGGTGTCGGCCGGGGTGATGTCCTCGGCGTCCGGGCTGGCCTGCTCGACCTGCATCGCCTTCGGCGCGGCGTCGGCCCGGCCGGTTGGCTTTCCGCCGCCGGGCCGCTTCTGCACGGTCAGGTAGTTGCGGTGGATTCGCTGGAGGCGGCCGTCCTCCATGCGGACCTCAAGCCGGCCGCCGCCCACGTTCTTGACGACGGTGCCTCGGCCGCCGCCCCACACCGACACGAGGGCGTTCGTCTCGATGAACCGGCCTTTGCGGTCGCGCGGGTGCAGGTCGTCATCGAACTTGACGCCAAGCCCGCGGCGCGCCTTGACATCCCATGCGTCGTAGTCGGACAAACCAGCCCCCATGCCCCCGTGGTGTGCGTGCGAGGGTGCAGGGTGCCGACTCGGCGGCTTAACGTCGCGCCGGGAGGGTCAGGCGGGGGAGACGATCCAGCGCAGGCGGCACCGGCAGTAGGCGGTCTCCTCCATCGGGGCGGCGAAGTCGCCAGGCCACCGCAAGCGGGCGTCACCCACGTCGAACGGCACGCCCGCCCGCCGGACCTGCCCCTCCGCGTCCCGGTGCGACAGCCGTACGTCGTCGTCGCCGCGCGTCCGCCACATCGCCGACACCATGCCGGCCGCCCCTACCGCGTCAGTGATCACGACGTATTCGACGGCGTGGGTGAGCCCTGTCGCCGCCTGGACGCCGGCGCGGGCCGCCCACCTCTCCAGGCCGGGGAGCTGGGCGCGCACCTCGGACACGAGACGGTCAATGTCAGCCCCGCCCGCGTCGAGGGTGCGGATGAGCGCGCCCAGGAGGCGGGCCGCCCCGACGACCTCGGCGACGAGCCATTCGCGGGCCTCGCTGATCGGCGGCGAGGCCGCACCGACCGAGGCGGCGGCGTCGGGGCCTGCGACGGCGGCGGCCGACGCGACCAGGACGGGCGTCAGCACCGCGGCCGCCTCCTCCCGCCACTGCTCGACGTCCGCGACGCGTTCGGCGTCGAGCGGCCCGGCGCCGACGCGGGTGTCCTGCTCGTACTCGGGCACGAAATGCCTGGTGTGCTTGCGGATTTTGGGGGAGGCGACGCGGGCGGCGGTCCGCTGGACCAGCCGGCGGACGAGCTGCTGCAGCGCCGCCCGCAGGTCCTGCTCGATGCGGTCGCGCACGTCGTCGGCCGGTGGCGCGGGCTCGGGGAGGGCTTTGGTCTCGGGTCGGCGTCCCCGCCGCTGCCGCCCCTCCTCCTCGCCGTCCTGGTCCTCGCCATCCTCGTCCTGGTCGTCGAGGGCGTCGGCGTCCTCATCGAGCATGCCCTGAAGCATGGCCATGGCCTGCCCGGTGGCCGGGTCGTCGGGATCGACCTGGCCGCCCTCTGGCGCGGCCTGGCCTGCGGGCAGCTCCTCACCCGGCGGCAGTTCCCCGCCGGGTGCTGCCGGAGGCGCGGCGGACGCGTCCGGGGCGGCGAGCCCGAGCGCTTCGGCGTCCTCGGGCCTGGTGGGGATCGGCGTCTTGCCCTGCGCCACGTAGATCGCACGGGTGTGGGGAAGGCCGTACGGCTCGTACTCGGCGATCTCCCGGTACTCGTCCGGGCTGATCAGCCCTTCCTTGACCTCCTCGCGAGCCTCCCGCCGGCGGGCCTCCGCAGTGCGGCGCAGCACCTCCACCGTGCTGGTGTCGAACTCGGCGCGCACGCCCTTCGCCATGTCCGGCCCGAACCCGGTCGTGACGATCCGCAAGTGGCCCTTCATCGTGATCGTCCAGAACGTGAACAGCTCTTGCTCGGCGTTGTCCCACGTCCGGCCCGAGGAGTTGCCGAGCACGGTCTCGCCGACGCCGTACGCCGCCAGGACCTCCTCCTTGGCGCGGGCGGCCATCTCCCCGTACGCCATGTCCCTGGGCGTGGCGCCGAGATCGACATAGCTGAGTTTGCCGCCGCCGATGACGGTCAGCTTGCCCGCCTCGACCGGCCCGTGCCCGAACCTCTGCTCAAGTTTCGCCGCGTCCGCCGGGTTACTGCGCCCCTCCACCGAGAGGATGCCGGCGGGGCGGCCGTCGTTGAGCATGAACGAGCTGTTGTAGATCTTCGCGAGGAAGTCCTGGTCAACTGCCAGACCGGCTGCCTGCAACGGGGTGATGCCCATGTACGGGTCGGTCGGGTGAGGCTTGCGGAACCAGCGGACCCGGTCGGGCGGGATCGGTATGCGGATGCCGTCCGGGGTGATCGTCTCGAAATGCGACAGCAGCTTGCCTCTCAGGCCGGGTACCGGCCGAGTGCGGCCCGGCGGCAGCAGGTCGAGACGGATCGGCCGGCCCCCCCGGTCCTTCGTGATCTCCACGAACGCGCCCCGCGCCGACAGGAGGACCTGCGCCGACAGCCGGTAGCGGAATTGCCTGCCCGTCTCCAGCTCGTTCGCCTGCCCGTCGTTGAGCAGCTCCAGCAGCGGATCATCCTCGACCAGCTCGCCCGACTTGCGGTGGCGCTCCACGAAGTCGAGGTCGGACTGGTGCTCCGCGATCGAGTCCACGCTCTTGAACACCCACACCGTGCGCTCGAACGCCTCCGCGACCGCGCGGTCCACCGGCCAGGCGCGACGCGCGGCCGCCGACAGGTGCGACGACCAGTCCGAGACTGCCACGGTGCCGGTGGCGGGGACGAGCGCCTTGAGCTCCGTCTCCACCAGCTCGCGGCGTTCGGCAGGGCTGAGCTGGGGGATGGGCTGCGCGGTGGTCTCGGTGGCGCGCAGGCCGGGCAGGAATCGGCGTGCCATCAGGGCGGCCCCCGGCTTACTCGGACGAGTCGGAGGCGACGAACCAGCCACCGACCATCAGGTAGACGCCCGCCAGCCCCACCCCGATCAGCGGATGCCAGCCGGCCACGGCCACCACGGTGGCCAGGGCGCCGAGGGCCAGCATCAGCAGGCCGGCGACGTCGCGCCGTACCCGGGCCAGCTGCCCCCCGCGTTCGGTGCCGCGTTCGCGCTCAAGGTCTTCTTTCGGGTCGTAATACACCTGGGCCCCTCCGTGCCGGTCGCCGCCCTGGTGCGGGTGGCGGGCTCCGGCGCACGGTAGGGGCCCGACGTGCTTACGTCATGCGGAGGTCAGTTGAGCCCGTCTATCCGGCTGGCCTGCATGAGGGCGACCGTCTCGCGGCGGGCTCGCTTCTGCCGGGCGCGGGCCTGGCGGGCGGCGACCTCCTTGGCCGTCGTGCCCGGGGCGGGCTTGGTCCGCGGGGCGCGCTCCGCCATCACGCCGCCGTGAAGGTGGTGCAAGGGGTCGGTGTCGGCCTGGCACGGCTCCCACACGACCATGTCGAAGCGCTGCCAGCACTTCACGCACACCCGGTCGAGGACCTCGAACACCAGCCCTTCCTCCTGCTCGGGGACGGGGATGTACTTGAGGTCGTCGGGCAGCGTCACGTAGGGGCGGTCGGCCAGCCGCCACATGAGTTCGGGATCGGCCGGTTCGAGGAACAGCGCGAGGCCCCACGCGTGGCCCTCCGGGTATGGCATGTGGTTATCTCCCCCAGTTTGAGGCGAGCCGGACGCGCTGGCGGCACCGCCCCCGATCGGGAACCCCCTCCGGGTTGGACCGGCCCGCGGTGGGGTTCGCGGAGCGTAACTAGCCAGGCGCACGGCTGTGTGCGTTGACGGTTGGGAAGCTTGCGTCTGGTAAGGACGCGAGTCAAAAGGTAACGATCACCGTGAGCAGCCGTAAAGGGTGTACCACCACTGGGAGTGACACCCGCCGTGAACATTTGGACGGTAACAATTCGGCATACGCGCAAACCGAAACGTAGGGCTGCGCGTCTCGTTCGCCCCGGTTCAGGCGATGACGCGCCAGGAGTCCTCTTCCTCCGGCTCGTACACGGAGAGCAACACCGCCTCCCCGCGGTCCGGGCTGGACACGCCGCGCTTGCGCATCTCCTTCTTCGACTCCACCTGCGAGTGCCCCGACGAGCGGGTGAACAGCTTCGGCGCCGCGAGCTGCCCCGACGTCATGTCGTCCACGCGCAGCCGGAGCCGGGTGTTGCCGTGCTCGTCCGGCCGTACCAGCGCGCGGGTGGCCAGCCACATCTCGTCCCGCTTCAGGAACGGCCGCAGCGTCGCCTCGTCCGGTTCTCGGCCGGGCGACTCCGACACCAGCACGGGCACGATCTCCGCGCCGTGCTCACCCTCCCGCCCCCACGCCGCCAGCAGCCCGGCGACACCCCAGCCCAGGCCGTTGCCGTCGATCTTCACCCTGACCGGGTCGCTGCTGCCGATCGCCGCGGCGAGCGCTTCGGCGCGCCGGATCTCCTTCAGGATGAGACCGGCGACCGCGACCGGGTCGGCGTTCTCCGGCCCGCTGGAGGCGTGCTCGACGGTGGCCAGGTCCCCGACCAGGCGGGCGACCACCAGCTCGTCACCGCCATCCGACGCGACGTCGACGCCGAGCCGCACCCACGCGCCGGCCTGGACGACCCATGCGCCGTCCTCGTCGGCCAGGCCGAGGTCCCGCAGCCGCGCCCAGCCCGGCCGCAGCTCCGGCTCCTCCATCTCGACCGCGGCCTCGACCCACTCCGCGGGGATGACCACGTTCGTCAAACCCTTGGGGAACTTGGCGTCGATCTTCGCGCGGACATAGTTGCTCTTGGGGCCGTGGACGCGGATCGTCCGCTCGATCCACTCGCGGTCCACCATGTGCTTCGCCGGGCTGTGTCCACCGGCCGGGCACGACTGGCACTCCCCGAAATACTCGCCGGTCAGGTTCGGGGTGTCGTACGCGGAAATGGGGATCGTCTCGACCTCGGGGTCACGGCACAGCTTCTCGAACCAGGTGTTGACCTGGTCCGTGGGCGGATTCCCGATCGCGATCATGCGGGCGCCCTCGCCGACGAGCAGACCGGCCAGGTTGTCGCCGATCGTGGTGGCGATGCCGCCCGCTTCCTCCACGATCAGCAGCAGTTCAGCCTTGTGAATCCCCTGAACTGCCGCCTCATTGTGCGGAGCGGCGGCGATCCCGTACGCGACGGTGGTGTCCACGCCGTTGGCGTCGGGCAGCTTGTACTGCGTCATGTCCACGACGCCGGGCAGCCCGGCCCGGGTGTGCGCGGCCCGCACCTCCGGCCAGAGCTGGCGGGCGACTTGCCGCCACAGCGGGGCGAGGGTGACCACGAGCGCCGTGCCGACCGGGTGGACGAGAGACGCCCACAGCACCATCTGCCCGCAGGAAAAGGTGTTGTGCTCCACGAAGAGATCGACCCACGTGTGGTCGACGTCCACCTCGATCGCGACTGTCCGCTCATCGTCTGGCAGCCGCTCGACATCCTTAACCTTCTCCCACCGGTAACCGGCCGGTGCGTTACGGTGCCTCCACAGCTCAGAGTGACGGCGCTTTTCGGCGGCGGCGAGCGCGGCCTTCATTGCCTCCCGCTTCTCGGGCACGTCCAACACTTCGACCATGCGGCGCATGTCCCGTGCGGAGGTAACGAGGAACGCCCAGTACGGGAAGCGCTTGCCGTTCAGGCTGGAGTACGTCTTCGACACCTTGCCGCAGACGCCGAGCCGCAGCATCGCCCGCTGGATGTCGCGGATCAGGCCCTCATTGGACAGGGAGATGCCGATCGCCGAGTTGTTGGGGCGGTTCTTCGTTCGGCCCGAGGTCGCCCAACCGTCGCATGCCCACAGGCGGCTGAGGATGACAGCGAGATCGTCAGGGTGAAGCTGCCAAACAATGTCCGGGAAACGCTTCTCGGTCGCTTTGCAGCCGATCAGGCCCCAGCTCCGGGCCAGGTTCAGCACAGGGTTGACCGGGTATTGGCGGCCCGGCTGCCGATAGCCTCGGACGGCGATCTCGCGGTGGCGTCGGCCTTCCCGCACCTGAAGGTCCACGATTCGACTACCGAGCTTCTCGGCGCAGGAGATGAACTCGTCCAGGGCCTCGCCCGGCAAGTGGGAGAACGTGACGAAGCCCGCGCTCGTCCCGCCGTCGCCGAGCAGGTAACCGAGCAGCGCGGCTTCCTCGAACGGCATGCGACGCGTTGCCTTCGGACGAACCTCCTCCGGGACGAGCACAAGGTCTCCCGGCTTGAGGTCGTTAATAGCCCGCCAGCCGATGTTCTCCGGTGTACGGATGATGGTGCCGACCTGGCCACCGGAACGGACGCGTCGCACATTGTCAGCCGCGTACAGGGGATGGTGGCCGTTGCGAACGATCTCCCGCCCCCAGTCCGTGGTCACCCGGTAGACGGGTTCCACGGTGTTCCATTCGGCTCGGGCGCGACGAATCGTCTGGGTGCCGTCCTCTTGCCATCCGATCATCTCGAATTCGCTTCCGACCAGGGACTCCGCGCGTACGACACTGCCGTCAGCAAGCATGATCACATCTCGACCGTATACGCATTTAGAGGACCCAAAGCAGCTCGGGACGGCGACCTGCTTGTGCTCGGTGAGCGCGGTCATGAACCGGCGCGGCACCGACCAGACGGCCGCACCCAGCACCTGCTCCACGAACCCGACCGGATCGTCCCGCCACAACGCGTACGACGTGCCGGCGACGCGGTACGCGGCCGCGTACACCTCGCGCGCCTCGTCGCCGGTCAGCTCCTCCAGCAGCAGCCGCCGGTCCTCGGCCGGGAGCTCCATCAGCTCCTCGAACATCGTGGCCGCCTGCCGCGACTTCGGATCGCCGGGCGGGTTCACCCCGGCAGGGAGGGTCAACGCCACGGCGGCCGTCCGGTGCGCGCGGCCCCGGGCGCGGACAGCTCGGCGACACCTGTGCCCGTTCTGGGCATCCGGTGGCGAGAGCGGGCGCGCGCCCGGGGACTGGTGAACACGGCCCGGCATGGTGAAGCCCCGGCGGACTAACGTCCAACCGGGGCCTCAACCAGCGTCCAGCAGGGCCTACTTGAAGATCAAGCCGGCTTCGCGCACCCGCCGGCGGATCTCCTCCACACTCTTCGGCCCCAGGCCGGGCACCTTCTCCAGCCGCTCCTCACCGAGGTACAGCAGGTCCTTCACCGACTCCACGTCCGCCTCGTTGAGCGGCCGCACCGCGCGGGCCGGAACCACCTCGGCGACCGGCTCGCCGAGCAGATGCTCCACGCCGCGCACCTTGGCGGCGAACTCGACGGGCTCGAACCAGCGGCGCCCGGTCGCGTCGACCACGTGTGGCGGCAGGCCCTCGTCACGCTCCCGCCAGGCGCGGACGCGCTGCTTGGCCTGCTCGCGCGTGATGCCGAGCAGCGTGGCCATACCCTTCAGGTCCCGGCGGCCCTCGTCGTCGTAGCCGCGGCTCTGGGCCTCAGCCCGGCCCTCATACTGGGCCCACCAGTCGCCGAGCTGTTGCGGGTCGTACAGAGCGACGCCGCCGTACTCGGTGGCCGTGGTCAGCACCAGTCCCTGCTTACGAGCGTGGCGCAGCCGGTTGAACGCCTCGGAGGTGGAGATGCCCTGGGACGCGGCGAACTCGGCCATGGTCACCCATCCCAGGCGCAGCCGCTCCCACCATGCCGTGAACACCTCCGGGTCGGCCATCTGCACCCATCGGCCTACCCGCGCCAGGCCCTCGATGGTGCCGCCGTTCCTGCGGACGGCGTCCACGCGGGTCAGGAGGCGAGTCCGGGGGACACCCAGCCGTTCGGCCATCTCCGTCAGCGGGATCATGCCTGCGCTGGCGCCCGGCTCGATCTCGTCATCAGGGCTGTACCCGCGCTTCTTGGCCTCGTCCAGGTCAACGCCGACCGTCGTCCGGGTCATGCCGGCCACCCTGGCGATGTCAGCGTTCGTGAAGGGCTCGCCGTCGATGCTGGCCTGCGACAGCTTCAGCACGCCACGGATGCGCCGCTCGCGCTCCAACTCCTCCTCCACGGCGCTGTCGCTGATCGCCTGGACCTGCTCGGCGATGACCTCGTCGGCCTCCTCCTGCGTCAGCTCCGGCAGCGTGGAAACGTTGGGTGCCTTCTTGAGCAGCTTGTAGAAGTCAACGCGGTGGATGCCGGCTTTGCGGGTCAGCGGCGCGACCTTCTTCTGCCCGTGTACGTAGTAGAGGACGAAGAGGGCCAGGTTGCGCTCGTGGGCGGCCTTCTTCTGCTGGTCGATGGCCGAGGTGATGGCGGTGTGGGCGGCCGCGACGTCCACGGCGGTCTTCTTGAGCGGCTCCGGCAGGGTGGTGGTGCTCATGGCTCATTGGGTCCTTACTGATTCCTGGGGCTTACATCCTCCCGTTCAAATGACCGGGCGGGCGTGCACACGCCCGCGCACGCCCGCTAGTGTAGGACAACTTTACGGCTCTGTGAATTCCGCCGGCTCGATCAGGTCTGAGACACGGTGTCGCTCAGATCGTAGATATAAAGGACGAGCCTGCCCTTCGGGTGGACTTCGCCCAGCTCAGGGTAGGGGCCCTCCAGGTACTTGGAGTTGTCGTCAGGGAGGACGCCAGCGTCCACAACGCCGTCCACGACGGCCTTCCAGGAGGGCGCCCAGTTGGCGGGGTCGCGGCGCCGTTTGTTGGGCGGCTCGAACACGCCGACCATGCGGGCTCGCTTCATGGCGGGGACCTTCGCGGCCCTGGCCAGCCAGCACGCGGTCTCGCGCAGGTTTTTCTTGATCGGCTGTTGCCGCCGCCAATGGAGACGGTCGTTGGCGTTGAGGAGCTTCGTCCCAGCCGGTAGCTCGATCTTGTAGACCGGCGGCGCGGGCTCGGTGGCGGGCATGATCGTCACGCGCTTCTTCCTTTCGAGGTTGGAGAGGGTTCTCGGACGGCGGGTCAGGTGACCGCGATCGGGATGAATTGGACTTCCCGCGCGGGAAGTCCATTGGCCTGGAGTCGTGACCGGTGGCGGAGCTCGAACGTGGGCGGTCCCGGCCAGATGTCCAGCGCGGCCTGGCCGTCGATCACGGGGATCGGGGTCTCGCCGCGCGGGTGGAGGTGGGCGCACCTGCACCCGCACGTGCCGTCGCACCGCGACCCGTGGCGACCGCACTGGCCGCACACGCCGAGCAGCGCGTACCGGTCGGGGTCAGTGCCGTGCAGGGCGGCGTGCACCGGGCACGGCCGGACCTCGACCGAGACGCGGCACAGGTTGCACACCAGGCCGGTGCCGGGGCGTTCGTCGTCGGGGATGGGCTCGTACCTCACCAGCCGGCCGCCGCCTCGTCGGGGCTGCCGTCCTGGTCGGCGTCGGCGGCCGGGGCGCCCTCGACGCCGGTCATGGTGCAGCCGTACTCCTCGGCGTAGCCGACCGGGTAGACGTAGATCGGGTACCAGCCGGGGTAGCCGGGGTACTGCCGGTAGCCGTCGTGCCAGACCGGGGTCTTCTGCGCCGGGTAGGTGCGGAACGGGCTACGCGCGTACGGCGTGGCCGCCTTCGTGGCCGTCGTCGGCTTGGCGGGTACGTGCGTCGGCACGCTGGTGGTCGTCGGCACCGGCCGGTACGGCTGGGTGGTCCCGGCGGTGGTGGGCTTGCTCTGCGGCTGGACCGGCTTGGCCTGCGTTTGCTGCTGGGGCGGCTGGACCGGGGTCTGTCGCTGCGGCTGCGTCTGGCCCACGCCTGTGCTGGTGCTGGACCGGCTACTGCTGCTGTTGGAGGAGGAGGTGCCGGGCGGCTTGACCGCGACGGCCGCGCAGGCAGGGGCGGGGTCGCTGGAGCAGGCGACCAGGAACGCGGCGGCCGCCGTGGTGAGGACGACGGCGGCACGGCCGGCGTTGGTGGTGGGGGACATGGGTTCTCCTTCGGTCATGCGGCGCGCGTGCGCCGCTTCTTGGCCTGGTAGAGGTCGCGGCGGTACGCGCTTTCCGCCTCTCTGCATGGGTCGCACAGAGGTCGGCCCTGGTCGCGGTGCCACTTGGCGGTCGCCGGGGTGGCGGGCACCCGCTTGGCGACACACGTGGGAGTGCCGGGTGGCACCGGGGCCGCGCCGGGGAGAGGCCGGCCGTTCTCGTCCCACGTGATCCAGTCCAGGAGTGCGCTCACGGGCCGGTCCATGGGCACGAGCGCGGCGAGCACGTACGGCAGGGCGTCCTGCTGATCGCGGGGGAGTGACTGCACGAATGCCTGGCAGGCGTCGGCGTCTTCGTCGCGGACCAGCATGGCGAGGTTGAGCGCGGCCTGAAGGGTGCGCTGGGCGATGCGCTCCCTGCGCCGGTCGGTGACCCGCCTCGGGGTGGCGTCGGGTGTTTCCTCGGCGAGCGCGGCGCGGCGAGCACGCCGCCGCCAGCGCACGACGGTGCGTTCGGTCACGTCGAGCTGCTCGGCGATGGCGGCGGCCGAGACGCCCGGCCGGTCGAGTTCCAGGAAGCGTTCGTACCGGTCGGCGGGGCGGCTGGTGGACTTGGGGCTGTGGCCCGCACGGCGCGGGCCTTGCCCGTTCGTGCGGGCCACAGTGGGGATTACCTTTCGGCCGGGGCGGGGACGGTCAGGCGGAGCACGGCCTCACCGCAGGCGCAGGTCACCTCGGGCCACCGCGAGTCGTGTGTCCACCCGCCGTGGTCGCTGTGCCCCGCCTTGTCGAGCAGGCCCCAGATGATGTCCGGGTCCAGCTCGACCGTCTGGGCGGTGGCGCCCGCCTGGTGGAAGGTGTCGGCGATCTGCCGGGCCTGCGCGGGGGCGACGACCAGGTTCATGGGGCCGATGTCCTCCATGACCTGCGCCAGCAGTCGCGTGAAGAGGTCGAGGTGCCTCTGCCGGACGATGGCGTCCCGGTCGGTGCCGTCGTGGCCGGTCTCCAGGTCCGCGCCGACCGCGAGGCAGGCCAGGCCGAGCGTCCCGAGCCGGTCACTGTGAGGGTGACCGCCCATGGAGGCAGTGATCGCCCAGTCGGCGATGCACGGGATGAGCACCCCGCGGGGGAGGGGGACGAGCTTGAGGTCATCCGAGTCGGCTTCGGGCGCCTCGACGGTCGTGATCGTCACAGGGGGTTGCCTTTCTTCCTGGGGCTATAGACGTGCACCGGCGCGAGTCGCAGACGCGCTCCTGCACAGCTATAAGTGTAGGACAAATTTATCTCTCTCGCTACTCCCGAAGCTCCCATGCGCCGGAGGGAACCACAATCGGGAGCTAACGTCGCGCCAGACCAGCAAAAGATCCCAAAAGACCCCAAACCGGACACCACATTTCGTCGTTACGTCATTTCGTTACGTCATTAAGTAACGTCACTCACTACGAAATGACGAAACGAAACACAAAACGAAATGACGAAACGCGCCCCGGCCGGGGGGAAGTGGCTGACATGGATGCCTTGACCCGCGAAGATGGTCGGCATGACGGAGCCCGGCACCACCCGCCACGGGGGCGAGAAGACGTGCCCCTACCCCGACTGCACCCAGCCGCCGGAACCGTCCCCATCGGACAGCCCGGCCGGCCGCCGGAATACTGCGCCGACCCTGAGCACAATCGGCATTCCGCCTATCGGGAACGGCTCCGGCGACGCAGGGTAGCGGCCCGCGCCGCAGGCGAGCAGATCCCCGACGACCTCGGCCGGCCAGTCACCATCTCCACCGCCCGCGCCGCCGAGATCCAGCGCAGCACCGTCGAACGCATCGAGGCCCTGACGGCCGACCTGCAACGGCTCGTCACCGAACTCCAAATCGCCGGCGACCCGGAAGCCGCGGCGGCCGAGGTGGACAACATCCGCACCGAGGCGGCCGAGAAGGTGGCTGCGGCCGACAACCGCGCCCAGCAGGCCGAGCAACGGGCCCGCACAGCCGAAGGGCGCGCCCGCGCAGCCATCTCCGAGAGGGAAGAGGCGGACACCGTCGCCGAGGATGCTCTCCGTCAGGCTGACGAAGCGGCTACCCGGGCTGAGCAGGCCGAGCAGGCAACCGAGCTGGCTCGTGCTGAAGCGGACCAGGCCAAAGAGCGGGCCGAAGCTCTGCTGGCCGAGTCAGCACGTGAGTCCCAAGAGCAGATCGAGCAGGCCCGCAGAGACGCGGCCGAGCAGGTACGGGCTGCCCAGGAGCGGGCCGACACCGCGATCGACCAGGCCCGCGCCGCCGCCCAGCAGGAGATCGACGCCATCCGGCGGGAGGCCGAGCGGAAGATCGAGCACGCCACCCAACTGGCCAGGGACGCCGAGGACCAGGCCGAAAACGACGTGCGTCAGGCCCGCGCCGACGCCGAAGCCGCCCGCGCCGAAGCCGAGCAGGCCAAGACGGCGGCCGCCGACACGGTACGCGCCGTCCGGGACGAGGCCG
>NZ_JOAG01000083.1 GCF_000725485.1 Nonomuraea candida
GCCACCTTCATCGACGGCAAACTCATCGAACGACCCGCAGAATCACCCGTCCCCACAGCCGCCTAAGAACTCATGATCCACAAGTCTTGACTATTGCTCCAGCGCCCAATAGGCCGTTCGGAGTGTCAGGCCGGGATCTTCTTCTCGCTCCAGGTGTAGTAGATGAAGGTGCTGTCGGGCCCGGTCATCGTGCCGTAGACCTGCCAGAAGCTGTGGGCGCCGGGGGAGTAGTGGAAGACCTTGTCCCCGGGCCGGTCGTCCACGAACACGCTCGTGGACCCGTCGGCCGACCGGATCCGCGCCTCGATCGTGAAGGTCGAGGTGTCGGGGATGTCGAGGCAGACCTCGTGGGTGTACGCCGACGGCCCGGAGATGTTGTAGGCACGCCCGTCCACCGCCGGCCGCTGGACGTTGGTGGGGACGTAGCTGGTCAGAACCTGGGTGTACGCGCCCGCGGAGCAGTCGACCGCGGGGGCGACCGCGGGGGCGACCGCGGGGGCGACCGCGGGGGCGGCCGCGGAGGCGGGGCTGGTGCCGGTGAGCATGGCGCCGAGGACGCCGGTGGCGACGGCGAGAACGGGGATGGTGCGCTTCATGCCTCTCCTCATCCGTGCGGTGACCTCCAGCCAAATAGTTGAAGGATGAACTGATTCTGACCCGATCATCACACGTGAACAAGCCCCGATGACCATGCGTGCACGTTCGAGTCAAGCGGGTCACATCAAGTCCGTCGTCGAGGAACCTGGCCCCCTTGCTGCCGGTAAGAGCGCGTTCGCGAGGAAGCGTCCCCTCCGCTGCCGAAGTGCTTGTCCTCCCAGAGGCGCCGGTGGCCAGTGATTCGTCCGGCCCGTCCCCATAGGATGGGAGTGGATGACTGAAGCATCAGCCCGCACCCACCCGAGCGACGATGCCCATGGTGTCGGGCGCGTGCCGGCCGGCGCTTCGGCGTCCTGGTTCCGGCAGCGCCCCTGGGTCGTCGATCTGGTCGTGGTGCTCGCCGTCTTCACCTACAACCTGCCGATCCAGGTGAGCTTCGTCCCCGGCGGGTTGTGGCCCGGCACCGGTGCCGTCGTGTCCCTGGGGCTGTGCGCTCCTTACCTGGCACGACGGCGACACCCGTTGCGCGTGTTCTGCGCCGTCCTGCTGGCGGCCGTGGTGCAGGTGCTGCTGGGCGTCGGCCTCCTCGTCGCCGACGTCATGCTGCTGTTCGCCCTCTACAACCTCGCGACGAGGCTGCGGTGGACGGTCACCGTCCCGGCCGCCGCGTCGGTGGTGGGGTGGCTGCTCGTCGCCTCCGGGCCGTCGATGCGCCAGGGGTACACGGGCATCGGCGACCTCGGCGTGCTCGTCGTCGTGGTCATCTGGGCGTGGACGTGGGGGACCCTGGTCAAGACCCGCCAGGCGTACATCGAGAGCCTGCGGGAGCACGCGCGCCGGCTCGCACGCGAGCGGGAGGCGCAGGGGAAGGTCGCGGCGGCCCGGGAGCGGGCCAGGATCGCCAGGGAGATCCACGACATCGTCTCGCACAGTCTGAGCGTCGTGGTGGTCATGGCCGACGGGGCGGCCGCCAAGGCGCACAGCGAGCCGGAGCGTGCCCGGCAGGCCATGCTCGCGGTGCGCGACACCGGCCGTACGGCGCTGGCCGAGATGCGGCGGATGCTCGGCGTGCTGCGCGACGGAGAGCCGGGCTCGCACGCCCCGCAGCCGGGCATCGCGCACCTGGACCGCTTGATCGCGGACTCGCAGGCGGTCGGGCTGCCGGTCGAGCTGGCGGTGCGCGGCCGGCCCGCCGAGGTCTCCGCCGGCCTGGACCTCGCCGTCTACCGGGTAGTGCAGGAGGCCCTGACCAACGTCCGCAAGCACGCGGGCCCGCGGCTCGGCAGGGCCGAGGTGGCGCTCGACTATGGTGACACCACCCTCCAGGTACGGATCACCGACGACGGCCGCGGCGGCCAGGAGGGCCACGGAGGTCACGGCCTGGTGGGGATGCGCGAGCGGGTGGCGGCGTACGGCGGCACCCTGCGCGCGGGGCGGCGGCCGGGCGGCGGCTTCGAGGTGGTGGCGGAATTTCCGATCGGAGGCGACTGTGACGATCCGTATCCTGCTGGTGGATGACCAGGAGATGATCCGGCTGGGCTTCCGCATGGTGCTGGAGTCGCGTCCGGAGATCGAGGTCGTCGGCGAGGCGGACGACGGTGACACCGCCATCGAGATGCTGGGGTCCGTCGAGGCGGACGTCGTGCTCATGGACGTACGCATGCCGCGCATGAGCGGGGTCGAGGCCACCCGGCGCATCCGCGCGCGTGACGACGCGCCGCGGGTGCTGATCCTGACCACCTTCGACCTCGACGAGTACGCCTACGACGCGCTCCAGGCCGGAGCGAGCGGTTTCCTGCTCAAGGACACCCCGCTGGAGGAGATCGCCGCCGCCATCGCCCACGTGCACGCCGGGGACGCGGTCGTCGCCCCGAGCACGACCCGCCGCCTGCTCGACCACTTCACCCGAAGCCGCCCGCCCGCTCTCGGCCACGAAGGACGGCTCTCGGAGCTGACGCCGCGCGAGCACGAAGTGCTGCGCCTGGTCGCGCGGGGGCTGTCGAACGCGGAGATCGCCGGGGTGCTCGTCCTCACCGAGGGCACCGTCAAGATCCACGTCGGGCGGATCCTGGCCAAGCTCGGCCTGCGCGACCGGGTCCAGGCCGTCGTCCTGGCGTACGAGAGCGGCCTGGTGGAGGCCGGCGGCCACTGACCGGGCGGAGGCATATGCCTCAAGGCATACACGGCACGGCGCCTATCGCTTGAGGCATACGCGAAAGATATGCCTGGAGCGAGACGATCTCCGCCGCCGACCTCGG
Source organism: Nonomuraea candida (assembly GCF_000725485.1). Taxonomy (GTDB): domain Bacteria; phylum Actinomycetota; class Actinomycetes; order Streptosporangiales; family Streptosporangiaceae; genus Nonomuraea; species Nonomuraea candida. The sequence goes on from NZ_JOAG01000083.1 coordinate 2,856, forward strand.
CACTGTGGAGGCATGTCCTACATCGTCGCCACCGAGCAGCTCAGCAAGCGGTACGGCAGCCGCACCGTGGTGGACAGCCTGAACCTGCGCATCCCGGCAGGCTGTGTCTACGGCTTCCTCGGCCCGAACGGGTCGGGCAAGTCCACGACCATGAAGATGCTGCTGTCCCTCGTCCGGCCCTCCAGTGGCGAGGTCCAGGTCATGGGGCAGCCGATGAACCGCGGGACGCGGCGCAGGCTCCTGGGCCACATCGGCTCCCTCATCGAGTCGCCGCCCGGCTACGGCCACCTCACCGGCCGGGAGAACATACGGCTCGTACAGCGCCTCCTCGACCTGCGCGACGAGCAGATCGACCAGGCGGTCCGCACCGTGCGCATGCAGGACCAGCTCGACAAGAAGGTGCGCGACTACTCGCTGGGCATGAAACAGCGCCTGGGCATCGCGATGGCCCTGGCCAGGCAGCCTCGCCTGCTGATCCTCGACGAGCCCACCAACGGCCTCGACCCGGCGGGCATCGAGGAGATCCGCGACCTGCTGCGCCGTCTGTCCGACGGCGGGGTGACGGTGATGGTCTCCAGCCATCTGCTCGGCGAGATCGACAAGACCGCCACCGTGCTCGGCATCCTGAGCGGCGGGCGGCTGATCTTCCAGGGCACCCGCGACGAGCTCTTCGCCGCCTCCACCCCCGACGTGCTGATCGACACCCCGCATCCGGAGTACGCGAACACCCAGCTCAAGGGCATGGTGGCGAGCCGGCTCGACCATGGCGCGGTACGCGTCAGCGGCATCGGCGACCAGACGACCGCGCGGGTGGTCGCCCACCTCGTGGGAGCCGGCGTCGACATCTACGGCGTACGGCGCGACGAGCAGTCGCTGGAGGACGTGTTCATGGACCTCACCGGCGGTGGCGGGCTGTGAGCGCGCGAGCCGTGGCGAACGAGTTCGCCAAGATGCGCCATCTGCGGATGGGCCTGATCGCGTCGGTCATGGTGGTCATCGTCACCGGGCTGTCGGTCGCCGGCGCCGCCACGAGCCCGGCCTTCGCCGTCCCGTCGGGCCGCTCGTGGGAAGCGCTGCTCGGAGGCATGTCGCTGGCCGTGCCGCTCGCCTCGCCGCTGCTGCTGGCGGTCCTGGCCAGCCGGCAGGTCGACATCGAGCACCAGGGCAACGGCTGGCTGCTCTCGCAGACGTCCGGGGTCACGCCGGGCGGCCTGTGCCGGATCAAGCTCCTGGCCGTCGGGATCGTCGTCGCCGTCGTGACGATCCTGGAAAGCGTCCTCGTGCTCGTCGCCGGCCTCCTGCTGGGCGTTCCCGACCGGGTTCCGGCCGGCCTGTGGGCCGGCTACACGGCCTCGGTCCTGGTGGCCAACCTGGTGGTGCTGGCCCTGCACGTCCTGCTGTCCGCCCGGATCGACAACCAGCTCGTCGGCCTGGGCATCGGCGTGCTCGGCACGATCGTCGCGGTGTTCGCCACCGCGCTGCCGCCCGCCATGGCACACCTGACTCCGTGGGGGTACTACGCCCTCGTGGCCGCCGCCGGCTACCAAGGGACGCAGCTCGTGGCCCTGACGCCCGCGTACGGCAGCATCGCAGCCCTCGGGGCGGTCGCCGCCGTCCTCTTCGTGATCGTCACCGGCCGCTTCGACCGCAGGGAGGCTTGACATGGGTGCCGTACGCGCGGAGTTCCTGAAGCTCAAGCGCTCCCTGAGCTGGACCGTCGTGGTTCTGCTGCCCGTGGCGATGGTGATCGCCGGCGCGGTCAACACGCTCGTCTCCGGCAGCCGGCCGGAGGACGGCTGGCACACGATGTGGCTGCGGTCGGTGGTGTTCCACGGGTTGTTCCCGCTCGCGATCGGGATCGGGATCCTCGCCTCTCTCGTGTGGCGGGTGGAGCACCGCGGAGGGAACTGGAACGCGCTCATGAGTGGGCCGACGTCCGCGCTGCGGATCATGGCCTCGAAGGCGGTCGTGGTCGCCGTGCTCGCCGCCGCGATGCAGGCGGTCCTCCTCCTCACCGTGGTCGTCATCGGCGTGGTCGTCTTCGCCATTCCCGGGCTGCCGCCGGGCCGGTACGTGGGCGTCAGCCTGCTGATCATGCTGGCCTGCGTCCCCGTGGCCGTCCTGCAGTCCGGGCTGTCGATGCTCATGCGCTCCTTCGCCGGACCGATCGCGGTGGCCTTCCTCGGCGCGGGCGCGGCGGTCGTGCTCCTGCTGGCCGGCCTCGACGCCGCCGTCTTCGTCATCCCGTACGCCCTCATCAGCCGGGCCACCCAGCTCGGCACGGGCACCTTCGGCGACACCGGCGCCATCACCGGGGGCGACGTCGCCTCCATCGTCATCGGCGCGCTCGTCCTCACCGCGGCCCTGACCACGGCCACCACGCAAATCCTCGACCGCCGCGACACTCGCACCTGAGGCCCGGTCACCCGGGTGGTGGCCATCGTGCGCCGGGGGAATCCGCCTTCTTGTGTCTCACACGGTGTGAGGCCGTAGTCAGGAGGCGCCGACTGCAGAAGGTGCGATGGGTTGCAGCCACCTTCCCGCAGGTCAATTCGTACCCGAGCCGTTACGCCCCCGGAGGCCCGCATGTTTCCCTTGGCCGCGCACGAAAGAACGGGGGTGTGGCGGACCGTCTCCGGCCTCGCCGTCCCTCTTTTCGTGGCCGGGTCCCTCAATTTCGCTGCCCAGCTCGGAATCATCGCCATTCTGGGGCGGATGGGGGGAGAGGCCGTTTACGTGCGTGCCCTGTATCAGCCGGTCAGCCTCGTCGTCCTCGCCCTGAGCGTGGGCTTCGCGGTCTGCAACCAGGTCGCCGCCGCGATCGGCAAGGGGGCCGGGCGCCCCCGGGACGTCATGTCGAACGCCGCGAGCCTGGCCAGGGTATGGCTCGGGCTCGGCACGGCCCTGTTCCTGGTGCTCGCGGTCGCGGCTCCCTTTCTGCCCGGTCTCCTTCAGGTGGACGCCGGGCTGCGGGACACGTTCGCCTCCTTCCTGCTCTGGACCAGCGCCGCCGGCCTGCTGGTCGTCGGAGAGGAGCTGTGCGCGTCCAGCCTGCGCGGTTACGGGTACGTGCGCCAGGCCACCGTCCTGGTCATCTGGACAGCGGGCGTGCGGACCGGCCTCGTGGCCGGCCTCGGGCTCGGCGCCGGCCTCGGGATCGCGGCGGTGCCCATCGCCGAGGCGGCGGCGGGCCTGAGCGGCCTGGCCATGGGCCTGGTGCTGCTGCGCCGCACCGAGCTGTGGCATCCGGCGGCCGTCCGGATCTGGCGGCGCGCGGTGTTCACTGACCTGCGCCGCATCGGCGTGCCCATCGCCATGTCCTTCTTCGTACTCTCCGCGTACAACCTCGCGGTCATCGGCGTGCTCGGGAACTACGGGGAGGACGTCGTGGCCGGGTTCACGGTCGCGTCCACCCTGCAGAACGTCGTGCTGCTGCCGGGCATGGTCCTGGGCACAGCCACGGCGATCGTCATCAACCAGCAGCGCGGCGCGGGCGAATGGCAGCGGATACGTCAGTCGATGCGCGGCGGCATCGAGCTCACCGTCGTGACCTACGTGGTGATCGCGGCGCTGGTGTGGTCACTGCACGACCCGCTGGCGCGGCTGATCGGCGGCGACGCCGGGGTGGCCGCGGCCGCGGGCGGCTACCTGGGCGCCGTGGCCCTCACCTACGCCGTCCAAGGGCCCGTGCTCGCATCGCTGACCGTCATGGAGGAGACCGGCGGCGGCTTCCTGGCCATCGTGCTCAACGCGATCTACTTCGGCCTGATCGTCGCGGTCAGCGCGGCGGCGGCACACGCCGTCGGCAGCGCGGACGCCTTCTACGCCGCGGTGGCCTACTGCAACCTGATCGGCGTGACGGTGCCGCTCATCGCCGTACGCCACGTACGCAAACTGTCGGCCAGAGGCAGCGCCGCACAGTCGCCCGCCGCAACCGGCTGAAGACCACAGGAGCCGCACGACGACGGTCGAGGGCCGGGCTTCCGTCGCCGCAGCCGCGCCAACCTCGCCGACCAGGCCAGCCTGACCCCTGCCCGGCTTCAGCGGGCGCACCTTTGGTGGTATTACGGTGCAGGGTGGCGGCATTCGCTGGAAACACTGGCAGGTCCGCCGCCACAGGGAGTGCGGCCTCAACGCCCGAAATTCTGTCCCCATGACATTTCCCATGCTTATCGAATTCCGATTCTGCATATGGATGCGTTGAGGATCGGCTGATGTGCTTGACTCCTGCGTTGTAGCTGCATCCTCCGGGAGGGGGCATGGGGGAGTTCGTCGGCATCGATCCCCGCGGGGCGGATCAGCTGATTCGCCAGATGGAGACCGGCAAGGACATCCTGGGGCGTACCCGGCACGCCTTGGAAGCGGCCATCGCCGAGGCAGGCCCATCATGGACCGGCACGCAGGGGGTCAGCGCCATGCACCGGTCCTGGGCGTTCTTCGACGACACCCAGCGGGACCTCAAATGGCGCATGGACGCTCTCAAGCAGCTGGTTGCGATGGCGGGAGACGGCCTGCTCACTGGGGCGCTTGTGTTCAACAGCGAAGCGGAGGCCACGCGCCAAGGGAAAACCGACGCGGCGTCGATCACGGGGGCGCTCAAGCAGCATGAGATAGAGAACTCGCCGGAGAGCTGGCGGAAGGTTACCGACGCCACGGCGGCGACGAAGCAGAAATTGAGCGATCCCGCCTACGCCGCAGCGTTGCTGTCCGCTCTCGGACCGGACAAGTTCCGCGCGCTGTTCATGCACTGGATGAAGAACAAAGGTCCGGCCATGGACAAGGGAGTGCCGCCCAACCTAGGGCCGAAGCGTTCTCGTCTGACGAGACACGCATGGGCTCGATGAAGCCGGGCGGTTGAGGGCACCCCGGCGGGCAGATGGCAAACGCGACCCCTGAAGATCGTTGGGTGTCTACACCAGTCGATCAAGAACAGGGGCCGCGTTCGCGTGCCATCATCCCCGATCGACGTGCTCGCCCCCCACCGGGAGCACGTCACCACCACCGACCCGCCAACTGACCTGCCCACACTCGCCGAACTGCTGGACGCCATCCCGGACCCGCGCAGCCGGCGGGGCCGCCGCTACCGGCTCGGCCCCCTGCTGGCGTTATCCCTGCTCGCCGTGCTCGGCGGAGCAACCTCCCTGGCCAAGATCGCCCGGTTCATCGCCGGCTATGACCCAGAGCTACGCGAGCGAGCCGGGCTGCCCGGCACCGTGCGGCTGGCCGCCAGCACCCTGGGACGCCTGCTCGCGCGCCTGGACGGCGACGCCTTCGATACGGCCACCTGCGGCTATCTGGCCATCCTCGCCACCGATGAGCCACCTGCCAGCAGCCCGCCCTTAAGCCGGGCACCGCTGTCCGGCCTGGCCGTGGACGGCAAGACCCTGCGCGGCAGCCGCACCGCCGACGGCACCGTGCACCTGCTGGCCGCTACCCGCCACGACACCCAGATCGTCGTGGCCCAACGCCAGATCGACGCCAAGAGCAACGAGATCCCCGCGTTCACGCCCCTGCTGTCCGGGCTGGACCTGACCAGCGTGGTGATCACCGCCGACGCCCTGCACACCCAGCACGACCACGCCCGCCACATCAACGCCGCCGGCGGCCACTACCTGTTCATCGTCAAGGGCAACCAGCCCACCCTGCACCGCCGACTCAAGGCCCTGCCCTGGCGCGAAGCCGTCCTGAACGACCGCACCGACGAGCACGGGCACGGCCGCCGCGAGATCCGCCGCATGAAGATCTGCACCGTCCGCCCCGGACTGCCCTTCCCCCACGCCGCCCAGGCCATCCAGGTCAAACGCCGCCGCACCGACCACCGCACCGGCAAGACCACCATCGTGACCATCTATGCCGTCACCAGCCTGCCACCCGGACGCATCACCCACGCCCAGCTCGCCGCACTGATCCGCGGCCACTGGTGCGTCGAAGCCCTGCACCACATCCGCGACGTCACCTACCGCGAAGACGCCTCCCGCGTCCGCACCGGCACCGCACCACGAATCATGGCCGGCCTCCGCAACCTGGCCATCGGCCTGGCCCGCCTACTCGGCTGGACCAACATCGCCGCCGCCACCGACCATTACCGCAGCCACCCCGCGGACGCTCTCCAACTACTCGGTCTTACAACATGAGAACGCTTCGGCCCTGCCGCCCAACCTCCTCAAGGAGGGGAAGGAGGCTCTCGGCCCACTGGCCGAGGCCTACGCCAACGCCGAACGCGCAGGAAGACTGGGTGAGGCGTGGGGCCAGAACTTCATCAAGACGACCCAGCCCGGCGTGTTGACGGCGCTGGTCGCCATGTCCAAGCCGTCGACCAGACTGCTCAACCAGGTGGCGATTCGGGTACTCGGCCGGCCGCTGACCGCAGATCTCCCGACGAGCCAGAACTGGAATCTGAACGCGCTGGTGGACGCCTACGACGCTGATCCGCAGGCGTTGCAGACGCTGTTGGCCGAGAACAAGGACGCGGCGGGCTGGTTGTTGCATCCGCAGCGCGCCCGGCAAAGCGGCATCCCCGGCTCCGAGAAGAAGATGGCCGGCGTCCTGGACAAGGCGTTGAGACCCGGCGCCGGAGCGGACGGCGTACGCGAACGGGCGTGGTTCAACCTCATCAACGGGATGGGCGCCGAGAACAGTCCCTGGATCGGCGGCTCGTGGGGCACGTTCAAGGACTCGCCGATCAGCGAGACCCTCGCCAAGAATGTTGTCCCCTATCTCGACCAGTTCGCCCGTGGGCAATCCAAGCGCGACTCGGGTACCGCGATGAGGGTTCCCGTCGCTATGACCGGCCCGATGGAGATCTTGAGCCGCTCCATCTCCCGGACAATGCGCTGACGTCTGCGCAGGTCTTCGGCTTCCTGGCCGACCTGCGCCGCGACTTGTTTGATCCGCTCTGCCGGATCAGTGGCCAGCCCCGCACCGTTGAGCTCCCCGTACAAGAGCGAGCCCAACTCCTCGATTTGCATGGCGGCTGCCGTGTGCCGTGCGACCAGGGTGTCGAACTCCGGCAGTTTGACTCCGGTGAAGCTCATTTCGCCCTCGCCAGCTCGTCCTTGGCCATGGCGACGGCCTTGGCCAGCATCTCGCGCAGCTCTCGCTGGCAGCTGTGCACGGTCTGGCCGAAGCGGTTACCGCTTGGCCCAAGCCATGCTTCGGCTTCCATCAGCGTGCAGGAGGAATGCAGAGCCCACCAGCTGTCGTCGGACAGCTTCTGGATGCGTAACACCGCTTCCTGTAGCGCCTCGCGATCAAGACCAGGCATGCCGCTCTCTCCTTGTACGGCTCTCAAGGCCCCCGATCGACGATAACCCCGCCCGCGTCAATTGCCTCGGTAACCAACTAACTCGCGATTCCTCCCGAAAATTGACCCAAATAGCGGATCCCGTACGTACACGTAGGAAGCGCAATGCGCGCCCCTACGTGGGCCTGCAACTCACGGGGTGAACAACGGGGCCAGCGTAGGCCGAGCCTATGACTTCGATGGCGCAACGGCTCGATAAGTCGGCCCACAAGGTGTACATGAGGCACAACTCCGTACCACCATCATCGACGGCGCCGCCACCTCGGCATCGACCTCGAAGTTGTCCGCCGTGACCCCGCCACCAGAAGATTCACCCCGCTGGGTGGACGAGCGACCCTCGTCTAGCTCATGCGGCACCGCCGCCTGGCCCGCGACTACAAAGTACGGGCTGACCGCTCCGAAGCCGTGATCCATATCGCCGTGATCGACCTCATGGCCCGCTGCCTCACCGGCGGACAACCCTCACCTGGCGCGGCGCCTTAACCCGGGGTCAGACAGGACCAAACACCCACTCGGAGGTGTCGCGTTCGTGTTCGAAGAAGATCAGTTGGTGCTAACGAGGATCGAAACAACGCTCTATAGTTACCCGCGTTCCGCAGCTAATCCATGATCCCGGGCACGTCCGGGTCTGAAACCGCAGGTCGGTGGCTTACGGCCTAGCGGAAACGGCGGAAAGCCATAGTGACACAACTTCAGCGATAACCCCATCACGACCTGCGCACGTGCTGCTACGGTCTGGTGACATGTTCGTCAGGACCGCGACCCGGAAGAACAAAAA
>NZ_JOAG01000084.1 GCF_000725485.1 Nonomuraea candida
GGGTGTAGCCGCCGGCCAGCCAGTGCACCACGTCCAGGTCGTGGGCGGCCTTCTGCAGCAGCAGCCCGCCGACGTGCGCGCGCTCGGCGTGCCAGTCCTATGCTGGGTCGGCGTCGACGGTCGGCGGTCGGGGGGCGCGGGCACGTGCGGGCATACGGCCGCCACCCGCCGGCAGGAGACGGGTGGCGACCGATGGACGGGCGGGTGGTGGACGGGCGGGTGGTGGACGGGGGCGATGGTCAGTCGCGCGGGTCCCAGCCCTCGGTGTCGACGTCGAGGCCGAGCTCGTCGGCGATGTCCTCCCAGTCGGCGAACTTGAAGTTGGTGTTCTCGCGGTCGGGCACCTCGGGCGTGTTGGCGCCGTCGTGAGCGATGAACAGGCCCTCCTCGAAGTCGCCGAGCGGCACGTTCAGCACGGCGGTGCCGTCGCTGTGCTCGGCGCCGTCGATGCCGTTGCCGGCGCCGATCCGGAACTGGCCGAGGTAGGCGTTGCCGGACTCGCGGCGGTAGACGGCGAAGGTGTCGTCGCCCTGGCTGGAGGCCAGCAGGTAGCCCCTGCCGTCGTCGCGGTAGTAGATGGTCAGCCCTTCGGCGTCGGCCGACAGGTGCGCGCCGCCGTAGCCGGGGTCGGCGCCGGGCGTGCACTCCTCGGTCTCGGGGTCGTAGGTGCCGGGAACGCCGAACTCCTTGACCTTGTCGATGAGGACGGGCGCGCCGGTGAGGTCGGCGCGCATCCGCCAGATGCCGACGTCCTCCTGGGCGGCGTAGAGCACGTCCCGCTGCTGGTCGACGACCATGCCCTCGACCTGGGCCAGCTCGTCCGGCTCCAGGCACGGGGTCCAGGTCGTGCCGTTGGGCAGGGTGAAGGAGGCGGGCAGGTCGATGCTGCGGACCGCCCGGTAGCCGACCTTGCCGCCCGGCGTGGCCACCAGCCTGAACAGGCCGATGGAGGTCTTGTGGCGGCGGCTGACCAGGGCGTAGGTGCCGGTGGAGTCCTTCCAGACGGTCAGTCCGTACCCGGTCTCCTGCTCGTTGACCTCCGCCTGGGTGGCGTTGAACAGGAACGGCACGGCCGGGTCGGTGACGTCGGTGAGGCGGCCGTCCTTGATGGCGTAGAAGCGGAGCTGGTCGCGGCCCCGGTCGGAGACGACGGCCAGGTCCTTGCCGGCGAAGCCGTAGGCGGTGTCGACGTTGTTGAACCGGCCGTTCTCGTCGTCGGGGCCCGGCGCGGCGGGGGCGTCGAAGTGCTGGAGCAGCCGCCCGCCGAGGTCGTAGACGTTCAGGCCGCCTTCCTTGGCGGTGGTGACGACGACGCTGTCCTCGTCGTCGTCGGGATCGACCCAGATGGCGGGGTCGTCGCCGTTGGCGTTGCCGCCGGCCTCGTCGTCGAACAAGGCGGGGGTCTCGGCCTGCGGGTGGATGGAGGCGATGGTGCTGCCGGCGGCGGGCGCGGCTAAGCCGGCCGCCAGCACGGTGGTGAGGGCTGCCAGCAGCAGGGGGTGGGGGCGGCGCATCGTACTCCTCGCGGGGTGGGAACGGGGTCTGGTGGAGCAAGGACATCGTCATGCCGGGGCGTGCGCGGCGCGCTGCTCCTCATCGCCCGAGGTGCGGCGCGCCGCCCTTGGCCACGGCCGGACGCCGCGGTGGGCTCCACGATGAACGCCGTCTTCCGGCGTTGTCAAGACATCCTCATGTCTAGGTATAGATGTTCTTGTCCGTTCATCTACATGTCAGGACAAATTCTCACCGCAGACCTCCCCCTCATTCAGCCGGAGGGCAGCGCGAAGCGCCGGAAAGGAGCGCGGGACGGGGACGCCGGGCGGGAGCACGGTGTGGCGAACGCCCCTTCCTCCACGTGGCCGAGACCAACACCGGCGCGATCGCCCTCTACGAGCGGCTCGGCTTCCAGACCCGCAGGCCCGTCACCTTCCGCGGCTTCCGCATCCCGTGACCTTCCGGGCTTTCCGCGCCCCGTGACCTTGCGGGGGTTCCGCATCCCGTGACCTTGCGGGCGTGCCGTGCGCCGTGGCCGCCGCCGCTCAGGTGCGGTTGCCCCCGGTCGGCGGGCCCGGCCTGTCTCACCCGCACGGCATGCTGTCCTTGATCATCAGCTGACGAAGGGACGACCATGGCACGCCTGCTCCGCCGCATCGACGATGAGTTGTACGTGGAGTACGGACAGATCGCCCTGGCGGGCACCGACCTCCCCCCGATCACCAGCCCCGAGGGCTACCACTTCATCGCCGCGATCCCCGGGTCCACGAGCCGCCGGCGTCCGGCGGCTCGGCGTCCCACGCCTCCATGCCCTACCAGCAGCGCAGTGCCGAACGCCTGCACCTCGGCAGCTCCCGCCGCATGTGGCGGTGGGAGGACGACATCGTCGACGGCCTGCCGTCCGACGGGAGCCTGGTGGTGGACCGGCGGGTGCACGCCCGCGACCCCTACACCCGGCAGATCTTCGCCTCGGGCATCGTCACGATCCTCCGCCTCGAACGCCACGACGGCCGCGCGAACCGGTACGTCGTGCGGGACGCGGAGCCGCACGAGGCCGCCCGCGTCCTGTGCGCCGAGGCGACGTGGCTGGAGCCCGACCCTCGATGACCCCCGGCACGGGCGTGAAAGTTTCACCTTTTCCCGCCCGTTCCGTCGCGCCCCCGAGGCGCCGTGGCCGCCCGGGTGCCGGCCATGACCAGCCGCCGAGCGGCCATCCGGCCCTGGCGGCCGGTGCGATAAAGCGTATCCCATCAATGACCGTCTCTCTTGACAGAGATCACCCTCCATGCTGCGATAACCCAACAGTAAACGGTTAAATAACAGGCCGTTTCGCCGGCGTTACGTCCATCCGGGGGAGCCCCATGGCGGTGATGTCCCCACCCGACCCCACCCCGAGGCGAGCCGCCCCTCCCACCGCGGCGGCCCTCGCGCACCCCAAGATCGGCCCTTCGAGGAGGTTCAGTGAGACGGCTCACGAGAGTCTCGGTCGCCACGGCGCTGACGGCCGTGCTGGCCGGCGCCACGGCGGTGTTCGCGCTCACCGCGAACGCCGCGACCACCCGTCACGAGGCGGAGAGCCCGCCCGCCGTCTGTGACGGGAGCATCGGCTCCAACCACTCCGGCTTCTCCGGGACGGGATTCTGCGACGTCCGCGGCGGCGCCGGAGCCTCCGTCCAGTTCACGGTCGACGCGCCGGCCCGGGGCAGCGCGACCGTGGACATCAGGTACGCCAACGGCGGCGCCGGCGACCGCCCGGCGGACATCAGCGTCAACGGCACGACCACGCAGCGGGCGGTCGCGTTCGGCGGCACCGGCGCGTGGAACACCTGGGCCACCAGGACGGTCACCGTGCCGCTGAACGCGGGCGGCAACACCGTCCGGCTCGCCGCCACCACCGAGGCCGGGCTGGCCAACATCGACCGCATCGACGTCACGACCGGCGCCACGCCGCAGCCCGGCGCCCGCCGGATGGAGAACCTGGGCCGCGGCGTCGTCGCCGTCCGCTCCGGCGCCGGTGAGGTGCTGGTGAGCTGGCGGCTGCTGGGCCTGGACCCGGACGGCATCGGCTTCAACGTCTACCGCTCCACCGCCGGCGGCGCCGAGGTCAGGCTGAACTCCGCCGTCCTGACCGGCGGGACCAACTTCGCCGACCGGACCGCCGACCTGACCCGGTCCAACAGCTACCGCGTGCGGCCGGTGATCGGCGGGGCCGAGCAGGCGCCCAGCGCGGCGTTCACGCTGGGCGCGAACCACGCCGTCGAACCCGTGGTCCGCATGCCGCTGCGGCCCGGCGGCGCGGTCAAGTTCGTCTGGGCCGGCGACCTGGACGGCGACGGCGAATACGATTACGTCCTGGACCGGCAGACCTCACCGCAGAAGCTGGAGGCCTACCGGCGCGACGGGCGCTTCCTGTGGCAGGTCGACATGGGGCCCAACAGCACCGACCAGGACAACATCGAGGGCGGCTCCGCCACGATCAACGTGGGGCACAACGACGGCGTCACCGTCTACGACTTCGACGGCGACGGCCGCGCCGAGGTGGCGGTGCGCATCGCCGACGGCGTGCGCTTCGGCGACGGAACCACGTTCACCGACAGCGACGACAACCGCCAGCACATCGCCATCCTCGACGGCATGACCGGAGCGCCCCGCGCCACGGCGCCGGTGCCGACCGACTATCTGGCCGACGGCCCGATGTACGCCCGCTTCGGCGTGGGCCACCTGGACGGCGTCACGCCCAGCCTGGTGGCGTTCATGAAGAACCGCATCGGCAACGGCGACTTCAACCTCATGATGGCCGCCTGGAAATTCGACGGCGGCAGCCTGACCCGGCAGTGGAAGTGGCTGCGCGGCGACCGGAACGCGCCCGACGGGCACAACACCCGCATCATCGACGTGGACGGCGACGGCAAGGACGAGATCGCCGAGATCGGGTTCGTGCTCAACGGCGACGGCACCCTGCGCTACTCGCTCGGCCCGGCCGGCATCGTGCACGGCGACCGCTTCCACATCACCGACATCGACCCCGCCAGGCCCGGCCTGGAGGGCTACGGGGTGCAGCAGAGCAACCCCAGCGGCCTGCGCGAGTACTACTACGACGCCCGCGACGGCTCGATCATCTGGCGGCACGTCGAGCCCGGCACCGCCGACGTGGGCCGCGGCATGGCCGGCGACATCGACCCGCGCTTCCCCGGCATGGAGGTCTGGTCCTTCTCCGGCCTCTACAACGCGGCCACCAACCGGCTGACCGAGCCCGACACCTCGCTGCGGCCCTGGCCTCAGATGGGCCTGTGGTGGGACGGCGACCTGACGATGGAGCTGCTCAACGACGGCAAGTTCGAGAAGTGGAACCCGGCCGCCCCCACGCCGACCAACCGGGTGCCGCGCCTGCTGAGCATCTCGGCGTACGGGGCCGTCAGCGCGGCCCAGGGCGTGAACCCCACGCTCGTCGGCGACCTGTTCGGCGACTGGCGCGAGGAGGTCGTCTACACCAGCGCCGGCTTCGACGAGCTGATCATCTTCACCACCGACCGGCCCACCGGCACCAGGCTGTACACGCTGGCGCACAACCCCGCCTACCGCAACGCCATGACGCTCAAGGGGTACATGCAGTCCCACCACCCCGACTACTTCCTCGGCGCCGGCATGGCCCGGCCGCCCCGGCCCGCCATCACCTACGCGGGAAACTGAGCCCGTCTTCCGCACCCGATGTTAAAACGGTTACTCCCCAGGTCCGGGGCCGGGCCTGAGGGAGACCCGCCCGTTCCCGTACGGTCACCGGGAACGGGCGGGTCGTCCGCGTCAGGTGGTCCAATCACCGGCACGGCGGGTCGTAGGCGACGTCCGCGCCGACGTGGCGCTGCCAGGCCTGCCGGGTGAACGACGTCCCGGTGAGCGCGCAGACGCGCCGGACGGCCCGCTCGGGCCGCAGGTCCCACAGCCACGCGTCGCCGTTGGAGGACGCGCTGGCCAGCCGCAGCCCGTCCGGGCCGAACACCGTACGGCTGATCGCGCTCCCGCGCACCACCAGCGGCTGACCGGCGGGGCGGGCCGCGCCGGGGCGGGTCACGTCCCACAGGCGCACGGCGTGGTCCGCGCCGGCGCTGGCCAGCCTCCTGCCGTCCGGGCTGAACGCCACCGACACGGCGGCGCCGGTGTGCGCGGGCGGGACCGGCGCGTGGGCCCTGGCCCGGCCAGGATCGCGCACGTCCCACAACCGCACCGTGCGGTCGTTGCCCGCGCTGGCCAGCGTCGCCCCGTCCGGGCTGAACGCCACCGCCCACACCACGCTGCCGTGCCCGGCCAGCGGCCGCCCGCGCAGGACGGGCCGGCCGGGGTCGCGCACGTCCCACAACCGCACCACCCCGGCCTCGCCCGCCGCCGCGAGCGTCGCGCCGTCCGGGCTGAACGCGACGGAATAGACGCCCGCGCCCTCGGAGAGCGGGCCGCCCCGGGGCGCGGGCCGGTCGGGGTCGGTCACGTCCCACAGACGGATCGTCCGGTCCTCGCCCGCGCTGGCCAGGGTCCTGCCGTCGGGGCTGAACGCCACCGAGAGCAGGTAGGAGGTGTGGCCGGTGAGCGGCCGCCCGCGCAGGACGGGGCGGCCGGGGTCGGTCACGTCCCACAGGCGGACCGCGCGGTCCTCGCCGGCGGAGGCGAGCGTGCGGCCGTCGGGGCTGAACGCCAGCGCGGTCACCGCGTCGGCGTGCCCGGTGAGCGGGCGGCCCCGGGGCGCGGGCCGGTCGGGGTCGCGCACGTTCCACAGCCGTACCGTGCGGTCCTTGCCGCCGCTGGCCAGCGTCGCGCCGTCGGGGGAGAGCGCCACCGTCCAGACCGCGCCGGTGTGGCCCGCGAGCCGGCCGGACGGAAGCTGCCACAGGCGTACGGAACGGTCGTCGCCGGCGCTGGCCAGCGCGGTCCCGTCCGGGCTGAACGCCAGCCCCCAGACGGTGTCGGCGTGCCCGGTCAGCGGCCGGCCGCGCAGGCGGGGGAGGTCGGGGTCGGTGACGTCCCAGACGCGGACGGCCTGGTCGGCGCCGGCGCTGGCCAGCGTCCTGCCGTCGGGGGCGAACGCCACCGCCAGGACCGAGCCCGTGTGGCCGTCCAGCGGCCGGCCCCGCTGGGACGGGCGGTCCGGGTCGCGCACGTCCCACAGCCGCACCGAGGCGTCCATGCCGCCGCTGGCCAGCGTGACGCCGTCCGGGCTGAACGCCACCGCGGCGACCGTGTCGCTGTGCTCGGTCAGCGGCTTGCCGCGCAGGGCGGGCCGGCGGGGGTCGCGCACGTCCCACAGCCGGATGAGCGTGTCGCTGCCGCCGCTGGCCAGCGTCTTGCCGTCCGGGCTGAAGGCAACGCCGGTCACCTGCCTTCCGCCGTGCGCCGCGATCGGCCGGCCGAGCGGGGCGGGCCCGCCCGGGGCGGCCAGGTTCCACATCCGGATGACGCCGTCGCCGTCGCCGCTGGCCAGCGTACGGCCGTCCGGGCTGAACGCCAGCCCGAAGACGAACGCCCGGTGGCCGGTCAGGGGAGCGCCGCGGGCGGCCGGGCGGTCCGGGTCGCCGACCTGCCACAGCCGCACGGTCCGGTCCGCGCCGGTGCTGGCCAGCGTCTTGCCGTCCGGGCTGAACGCCACGTCGGCGACGGCACCGGCATGCCCCTGCAGCGGCCGTCCCCGCGGGACGGCGCGGCCGGGGGCCTCCACGTTCCACAGCCGGATGGCGCCGTCGGCGCCGCCGCTGGCCAGCGTACGGCCGTCCGGGCCGTAGGCCACGGCGTTCACCTCGGCCCGCTGCCCGGTCAGGGCGAGCGGCAGCGGCACCTGCCGCGTGTTGATCAGGCGCGTGTACGTCTCGTCCGCGGGCCGGCCGGCCGGCCGCCGCCGGTCGGCCAGCAGGGTGAGCTGGGCGGACAGCGCCGTGTCGGTGTCGGCGGTGCGGTCGGCCTCCGACAGCAGCCGCTGGTAGACGGCGGTGTCACGCTGGTGCAGCGCCTCCCGCTGCTGGCCGAAGGCGAACACCGCGGCCGTGGAGGCGAGCAGGGCCAGCGCCGCCAGCGCGGCGGTGACGGTGGTGCGCCGCCGCTGCGTACGCCGGCGCTGCCAGATCGCGGCGGCGAGGAACGCCCGGGCGGCGGGGCTGAGCTCGTCCCGGGAGCGGCCCGGATCGGCCTCGGCCCAGGCGCGGGCGGCGTCCAGGCGGCTGCCCCGGTACAGCAGCGCGGTGTCGCGGCCGGTCCGGCTCCACGCGGCGGCGGCCTCCTCCAGGTCCTGGTGCAGCAGCCGGCCGGCCCGGTCGTCGCCGAGCCAGCCGCGCAGCCGGGGCCAGCCGCGCAGCAGCGCCTCATGCGTGATCAGCACGGTGCCGTCGTCCTGGGTCAGCATCCTGGCCCGGGTGAAGGCGTCCAGCGCGGTCGCGGCGGCGGCGGGATCGGCGGCGGCCTCGATCAGCTCCGCCCGGGGGAGCCGGCGCCTGGTGTCCTGCGTGCCGTCGCCGATCCTGACCAGGCGCAGGAACAACGGGCGCGCGGCCTCCTTGGCCTCCGGCGGCAGGTTGGTGTAGACGTCGTCGGCGGTGCGGGCGATCGCGCGGTGGATGGTGCCGGTGTCGCGATAGCCCTGTACGGTCATGGCCGCGCCCCGGTGCTGCAGCCACGTGGCGCGCAGGGCGTGGGCGAGCAGCGGCAGCCGGCCCGGCTCGTACCCGCCCCGGTCGTCCGGGTCCGCCCGGAGCCCGCCATCGATCTCCCGGCCCTGGTCCGGCCCGGGCCCGCCGCCGGTCTCCCGCCTGGGCGGGCCCTCGATCTCCCGGGCGCGGGCGGACTCCGGGTCGTGGCCGACGCCCAGGTCCCGCAGGAGCAGCTCGACCAGGCCGGGCTCGATCTCCAGCCCCGCCGCCCTGGCCGGGTAGATGATCGCCTCCCGCACCTGCTGCGCGGTCATCGCGCCGAGCAGCAGGTGCCGGTCCTGAAGGGCGGCGCGCAGCTCGGGGTGGGCGGCGCAGGCGGGGTAGAAGTCGGCCCGCAGCCCGGCCGCCACCAGCGCCACCGGCGGCTCGCCCGACGGCCCGGGCGCGGCCAGGGCGGCCAGGGCCGCGATGAACGCCTCCCGCTGCCGCCGGTCCGGGCAGAGCGTGAACAGCTCCTCGAACTGGTCCACCACCACGACGACCCGCCGCCCCTCTCCGGCCGGCCCGCCATCCGGCACGTACGGGCCGGTAAGACGTGGGTCCTCCACCGGCGGTCCGGCCGGTTCGGCGCTGCCGGGGCCGGGCTCCAGCAGCCGGCGCAGGAGGGCGACGGCGCGGCCGGGGACGGCCAGCTCGGCGGCCACCTGCTCCTTCCGGCCGCCGATGTGGTGGCGGAGCCGGTCGGCCAGCGCGCCGAAGGGGTCGGAGGTCGGCGTGAGAACCAGGATCGGCCAGGTACGTGAGCCGGGAAGCGCGCCCTCGGCGAGGCGGGGCAGCAGCCCGGCACGCAGGAGAGAGGACTTGCCCGCCCCCGAGGGGGCCACCACCAGTTGCAGCCCGCCCGAGGTCAGGCGGTGGTCCAGCCGGATGAGCAGGTCGGCGATCACCTGGTCGCGGCCGAAGAACCAGCGCGCCTGCCCGGCGCCGAACGCGGCCAGCCCCGGATAGGGGCACTCGCCGGCCTCCTGGTTCGACATGGTGCGGGTCAGGCGCGAGGGGCCGTCGTGGATGACGATGGTCTGGTCACGACCCGCCACATAGGCCATGGCGTCGCCGGAGACCTCCACCCGGACCTCCCGGCTAACCTCCCCACCATCACGGGCCCGTCCCGCGCCCGCTGTCTGCGTCGTGGGCCCAGGGTCTGTCGTTCGCTCCGCGTCTGTGGGCAGTCCCGTGCCGGCAGGCGGCTCCGGGACGTCCGGCTGGGCCGGGCCGGCGGGCTGCCCGGGGTTCGCCGGTTGCCGGGGTGGGGGGTTCATGCGGCGGTGGTGTGCCGGTCATCGGCCGCCCGGAGGGTGTCCCGGCACCCGGGCGCCGTCGCCATCAGCGGACTCATCCCCGTCCTCCTCCACCACGGTCGCGCTTCGTGGAGGCCACCGTACCTGGCTGAATGACGGAGTGTAGGCGAATGAACACGGTTGGTGCGTTCCGCTTGACGGGATCTGTCGGCCTCGCTGGGGGAGGCGCATGTGCGCTCACCGGACGGGGCGGGCGTGCGGAAGGCACACAGCCGCTCGCGCTGGGACGACCTGGTGGAAATTCGCGTGCGGCGGCCGTGCGGCCCGGTGTTGCATAAGCCGGATGATCGACGAACCGCTGGAACGACTTCGCGCCGCCGCCCGGCGCACCCGCGAGCTGGCCGCCGGCCGGGCGGGCACCGGACTGGGCCACGAGGACGCCGACGACGACGTCGGCACGATCGGCACGGACGGCGCCCTCGGGTTCGACCCGTTCCCCCTGCTCGAAGCCCTCCACCGGCACCGCGTACGGGCCGTGGTGATCGGGCAGGTGGCCGGCATCATGCACGGCTCCGCCGAGCTGACCGGCGACCTGGACCTGCTCTGGGACGGCGTGCCGGCGCACGCCCCGGCCCTGGCGGCCGCGTTCGCCGCCGCCGGCGCCCGGCTCGCCGACGAGTCGGGTGTCCCCGTGGCGACCCGCCCGGAGTCCTTCCTGCGCCCCAAGGTGCAGTTCACCTCGCCCGGCGCCGGCGGCGACTGCTGCACCCCGGCGCTCCCGTGGGGCGGCTTCCGCGTCGGAGAGGTGCTCGGACGCGCGATCACCACCGTCGGCCGGGACGGCCTGGAGGTCCACTACGCCTCCCGGGAGGACCTGATCGGGATGCGCCGCGCCCTGGGCCGCCCCAAGGACCTCCGGCGGGCGGAGGAACTGGAAAGGGGCGCCTGAGGAAGGGGCGGCGACGGCTGAGGCAGCACTGCCACTTAGACAGCGCGGCGGCCCGCCCCGTGACAGTCGCCCCGTGACAGTCGCCCCGTGACAGTCGCCCCGTGACAGTCGCCCCGTGACAGTCGGGCGCGGCGTCAGGGGCGACGCCGGCGGTGGGCGGGCGCGAAACTTTCACGGGGGCGGGGCGGGGGGCTCCGGAGGGGCGGGGCGGGGGTGAAAGAGCACGTACGCGACGTGGCGCGGCGCCGGCACGGGGACGGCAGGACGGTGGCGGACGGCCTTCGCGCGGCCGGGGGAGTGCGGCCCATCCCTTGACGGCCCCGGTGTTCACGCTAACAATGGCTCACAACTCGCCCCGGCCTTCTTTGAGCACCACGCTTCATCCAACGATGTTAACGCTAACATCGAGAGGGGTCCTCATGACCGGCTCCGCCCCCCACCCCGCGCCGGCGGCGGCGAACGCGGCCGCCAGGGCCGGGGCGTGCGCCGGCACGCCGTCCC
>NZ_JOAG01000085.1 GCF_000725485.1 Nonomuraea candida
GACTTTCCGGACCCAGGTAGGCCGTTCACCAGCACTAAGAGTCTGTCCACCCGATCATGATGCCGGGCCCGTGAAGAGAGCGGAATCTGCTCCAACCGTACGACGTGCTGGGCGAGGGCGGCCAGGTGGGCGGCGCGCCGGCGCGCGGCCTCCTCCATCGCCTCCAGCTCCTCTGGGGCGGTGAGGGAGGGCCGGGTCACGGCGGCCGGGTGCTCGATGCGCCAAGCGGCCTGGCGGCAGGCCCCGGAGCAGTAGCGGCGCCGGCTGGTGGCGTCGGCGGGCAGCTCCTTGCGGCAGAACGGGGAGGCACACCGGCGCCCGGGGTCGGGCTGCGGGTCGGGCATGAGTGGTGGCCTCTCGGTAGCGTGTGACGGTCAGGCGGTTCTGCGTTCCGTCACACCGTGGCGTGACGGAGGCAGTGTCGCCGCCTAGGGCGTGACGGTCCTCATGCTGCCACCCCTCCAATCGTCACGCGCGTTGCGGACATGTTGCCGTAATTCTGTGACGAAACGTTGCCGGCGTCCGGAACCCTCTGCACACCCGTCCCGTAAAACGACCGATTCGAGGCTGCAAGAGGGCAGGTAACGCGTTCGTCACTATGCGTCCGCTCCTGCCGGTGCGGGAGCACTCTGGAGACATGTCGAAAACGGCTGGGGTCGTGCGGGGTTCCCGGCTGTGGCGGGGGGGGGGGATCGCCGCGATCGTCGTGCTGGCGATCTCGCTGGCGGCGGGGCTGGTGTGGTTCTTCGCCGATCCGCTGAACGTGCCCGCGGACGTGCTGGAGACTCTGGATCGGCAGGCGAGTGTGGTGGCCATGTTCACCGGCATGGCGCTGGGCGTGGCCGGGCTGGTGGCCGCCATGGTGGCCCTGCGCGCGTCGGCGCGCGACGGCCGTACGGGGCCCGCTGCCACCCCGTCGGACGCCGGACAGTCCCTGCGTTCCAGCGCGGTCAAGCCTCGCAGCCTCGCTTACGACCACACCCCCGCCTCTCGCCGTTCTCGCCCGCCTCACCGAGATCTTTCGGCGCTGCGTACACACGTTCCGCCGTTCCTCCGCCAGGTCCTCATGGCAGAGCACCAGAACATCTTGGCCGGGCGGCCGCCTCAACGGTTGTGCTCCCTTCACCACGGCTGCGGGCTCGCCCTCATCGGAACACCGAACAGGGCGCCCCGCCCGGAGACGCCCCAACAGCTCAGGGAGCGCCCCTGAACTCCGCCGGGCGGCGCCCTGGAAGGAAGTCGCCGGTGCTACGGGCTCAGTCCGGCATGTCGTACCACTGGGGTTCGGGGTGCGGGCTGGGAGCGGGGCCCGCGTCCGTACCGGGGGTTACGTACAGGTTGACGGTGTCGGAGCTGTAGAACCGGGTGGAGGCCTCGATCCAGTCGTCCTTGACCTGGCTCGCTGGCACGGCCTCGTCGAACCACGAGGTGCCGCCGTCGCCGTCGTCCTTGTACATCCAGAGCAGGAGGGGCTGGAGCAGGCCGAGCCCGATGCCGAGCAGGCTCAGCGCCGCGGCCACGGCGATCGCCGGCCGACGCCGGGCAGCCGCACCAGGGCCTCATACAGGTGCTCGGCGTCGCAGGGGCCGGCGCCGGCCCCGCTCAGGTGGTCGCCGCGGACGAGTCAGCTCCCCTGGGGTGGTTTCGTTGCCGCTGCACGCCGAGGAAGCGGACCACCACCACGCCGATGATCACGGCAGATGACGTCCATACAACCCATTGCCCGATGGTCGTGATCACTCCATTCCTACCGGGCGGCATCACGACCATCTGGACCGCCGCGCCGACCGGCACCGCCATCTGGGCGAGCACTCCGATCACTCCCGGCCTCCTGGCGCAGGCGCCAATGACACCCAGGATCGGTCCGAGCAGGAGGGCCATGGTCCACCAGAAGGCCGTGTCGACCGCGTAAGAGGTGACCGGATCGTCGTGGATGATGGTGTCGAGGGCATAGTACGAACCCGTGGCAGCGAGCAGGGGCAGCACACCGGCGACGGCGCCCCGGGCGAGAATCCGGGAACCGAACGCGCTCAGTCCCGATTGAGTGGCCCACGCTCCCGCCAGTACCGCCAGCCCGGCCCAGGCCCAGCCGGAGTCCAGTAGGACGCTCAGGATTTCCGCGATCGACCACCCGTTGGTCGTGGCTTCCCGGCTGTCCAGATCCACAGAGGACTGGGCTACGGCGTTGACCAGGGAGGTGGCCGCGCCGTACACGGCGCCGGCCGCCAGGACAGCTAGGAGAACAGGTGAGCCATGACGCGAATGGTTGGTCATGGGCGGCTTTTCTACCAGACCTGGCCGCGTCCGGCCCAACCGGAAAGAACAGAGCTGGTAGCACCCGGGCGCCATGCAAGAGCTGCGCTCCGCTCATCCACGCGACATGACCCGACCTGACCGGCGCGAAATGCGACATGTAATGCGTCGGAGTCCTTCGGTCAAGTACAGAGTGTAGGAACCGAACGACGAAGGGAGCTGGGCCGTGCGGCTCAGACAGGCGGGACCTTCGGGCCCGCTAGCGGGGCCGGAGGCCTTTGAGGCCTTCTACCTGCGGCATTACGACGCGATGACACGGTTCCTCGCCCGGCGGGTCATCGATCCGCACGCGGTGGCCGATCTGACGGCGGAGGTGTTCCTGGCGGCGCTCCACTCACGGCACACCTACCGGGTGGGGCGGGGAAGCGAAATCGGATGGTTGTACGGGGTGGCGCGCAACGTACTGTCGGTAGAACGGCGGCGCGCCCAGCGTGAGGCTCGCGCCATGGAGCGGGCTGCCGGCCATCGGGTCCTGGACAGCGATGACGTGGCCGATCTGACCGATCGCATCGACGCCGAGGAGCCCGCCCGGCAGGCGCTGAAAGCCATGGCCCATCTGCCCGACGGTGAGAGCGCGCTGCTCGAACTGGTGGTGATCGATCAGTTGACGGTGGCCGAGGCAGCTGAAGCGCTCGGCATCAAGGTGGGGACGGCCAGAGTCCGGCTCCACCGCGCCCGCCGGTCGTTACGGAAGGTCCCGGGCGTGGTGGCGACTCTGGTCACGGAGGGAATGAGATGACGTTCAAGGACAAGCTGCTCTTGGAGCTGCGTGCCGAGGCCACCAAGGTCACATGGGAACCTGTGCCGGCTCACCCGTCCCGCCGGTACGTGCTGGCAGGAGCGGGGCTGGTCGTTGTGGCGGCCGCCGCAATGGTGGTGACCTCGATGCCGCTGCTACCCAGCACTCCGGCGTTCGCGGTTGAGAAGAATTCCGACGGCACGGTCACCGTCAGGATCCACGAGCTGATCGAGTCAGAGGAACTGGAGAAGAGGCTGGCCGAGGCAGGTGTCAAGGCCGTGATCGACTATCTTCCCGATGGCCAGCAGTGTCAGATGGACCGAGGCGAAATCGTTCCCGCCCCCGTGAATCCGCTGCAACGCACCGCGGATTATGGGACCTGGCTGATCGACCCGAAGAGCCTGGCGCCGGATGAGACGCTCCTCATCAGAATGAGCTTCAAAGACAACGATCCGGCCAAGGGCTTCGGCGGAGGCGTCGGCAAGATCCGCGGTCCGGTAGCACCGTGTGTACCGGTCCCGATGGGCACACGCGGGCCGGACGGTGGAGGGCCTGTGTCGTAACTCCCAGATGGCGACCACGGGCATAGCGGCGAGGCAGGGGCCCCTCCGTCTCGATGAGGGGCTGAACAGTGCCGCTGCTCGCTGGTACAGCGGCCGGTGGGTGATGCGCGTCACCCAGTCTGCCCAGATAGGAACGACTGGTCGTCGATGCTGCTGTCCCGAAGACGACCGTTTCGGGACGGCTTTGACCAGCGCCGATCGGCGGTCAGGGGTGCGGGCCTCCTGTGGAGTTGTCCCCGTAGCGGGCGTTCGGGTTCGGCCGGCTGGTGGCGCCGGGGATGGTGCGCACCGCGACTGCGGCGTGCACCGGGCAGGCGAGCTCCTCACAGCCTTCGCCGGGCAGCCACACCAGGGCCTCATACAGGTGCTCGGCGTCGCAGGGACTGCCGCTGTCGTCGTCCAGATCGTCGCCGCGGATGAGCTCGCATGCCACGCCGTAGGCGGTGGCGCGGTCGACGGCGGCGCGCCTGGGCCAGCGCGATGGCGGCCGTGTAGAGATGGCCACGGGCGATGGGGTGGAATTGGTCGTCCTCATCGCGCGCGTACTGCTCGGTCTCGGTGCGCAGGCTCTCGACCGCATGAAGCAGTTCCATCAGGTACCGAGTGAGGTCCTGATCTCTGCGGTCGTGGTAGGCGTCGGCCCGGCGGATGTTGGGGTCGGCCGGGTGCGCGACGGGCCCGACGACGCCGGGCTTGGCCAGCCGCCGCTCGGTCAGCGTCAGCACCGGGGTGAGAAGCAGATGCTGCCTGCTTTGTTCGTTCGGCGCGCTGACTTGCTCACCCGGCCCGGCGACTTGGCTGGCCTGGTTGGCGAGTGTGAGCTCGCGTTGGGCTACGATGGCGCAGGCGGTGTGGTCGGCGGGATCGGAACCGGGCTCAAGTTGGGCGTCGCCGATGCACACCGGGGCGTCGGGCTCGACGGCGGCGGCCAACGCGGCCAGTTCGGCGGCGGTGGCGATGAGATGGGCCGGCCAGCCGGATGGTTGGCCGCGTGGTCGTCAGTCATGAGCTGCTCGTTTCGGTGCCGATCCACACATTGCAGTGGGCGCACCAGTCGCGGGCGGTGGCCAGGTCGGGGAGGGTCCGGTACGGCCCCCAGATCTTCTTGGGCCAGCGCCGTTCGTGCTCGCTGGTGTGCTGGTCCGGGGTCTGGGTCTCGGCGATCGACTTGGTGTGGGCGTCCTGGGCCCGGTATGTGGCGGCCTTCTGGCGCGCGGCGGCGGCGTGCTTCTTGGCGTCCCGCGAGGGGCGCGGGCCCGCTGCCAGGCGCTCCCACAGGACGGCTTCCCGCTCGCTGATCTCTGCCAGGAGGTGCGGGGGCGGGGAGGCGAACTCGTCGAACAGCGGGCCGCTCGACAAGCTCATCATCTCGACCAGGGGCGTCATCCGGGCCAGCCCGCCGGACACCGGCCGCTCGCCGACGTCGCGGCCGTCGGCCTGGGCGTGCGCGAGCGCCCACTTGTCCAGGTAGGCGGCCGTCTCCTCGGGCGTGGCGGTTCCGGCGGGCATCCGGTTGTAGGTGTGCGTCTCCAGCCCGCCGCTGATCCCGTACATCTCATCGGTGACAATCGGGCGCTTGACCGCCTCCTCCCACTCCTCGACGGCCTGACGGAACTTGGCGTGGGCGGACTGCCGGGTGATCTCCAGAGTGTCCCCGATGTCCTCCCACGAGGCGCCGCCGACCTTCTCCACGATCACCGCCCGGTCCAGCAACTCCTGAGCCCGCCGGACGAACCGGGCCGCGTCCTCGACCGGGCGCGGCTCCGAGGTCGGCCAGACCGCCACGAAGCCGATCAGGAAGTCGGCCAGGCCCGCAGACCAAGTACGGCTGGAAGGGGCAGCCGATTGACATAAAAAGAGATATCGAGCAGCTCGACCTGCGGAAACGCCCCCGTGATCGTTATCGCGCCGGACTTATCCCGCCATGTTCGAGCCGTAATCCTCGGGCGCACACCCCGCCTCGACCAGGGGACTATCCCTTTCGGTCGTACTTGGTCTGCGGGCCTGTAGGAGATCACGGTGTCGTGGGCGGCGAGCGCCGCGTCGACCATCCGGTGGACCAGGCCCGGGTCCAGGAATGCGGGCGTGCCCAGGTACAGGGCCTTGGCGGCGGCCTGGTAGGCGACCTGGCTCATTCTGGGACGCTCCTCATCGTGTTCAGCTGCACGTCCGCGAGCGGGCCGTGCAGGTTCGTGTAGCCGGGGCCGAACATCGGCTCCAGCGCGGCCGCTGGCAACGCCTTCCGGCCGCGCCGCACGGCGAGCAGTAGGTCGCTCATGTGGGCGTGGATGATGCCCGTCGCCTGCGCGCGGCGGCGGGCTCGCGCCGCCTGAACCTGCATGAACGACAGCATCCATTCGGGCACCATCTCGGCCGCGTGGCCGCACTCGAACACCGTGTACGGTGTCGTGCCCGGCCCACGGACCCGCCCGCGAATCTCCCGCTCACCGCAGCCAGGGCAGCCGGGCGGGTCGTGCAGCTTGCCCAGGTCGTTCTCGGCGAGCACCAGGCCGACGTCGCCCTCGCTGATCTCGGTGAAGGCGTCCTCGTCGCGCGGGTCCGTGCCGACCGGCGCGACCGAGAGCCGCCCCCGGCCGAGGAAGGAGATGATGCCCCTCACAGCCACTCCGTCCTGTGCCCTGGATAGCTGAACCGGTACGGCGCGGCGGCCATCCGCAACGTCCGGCACGGGTAGGCGGTGCTGGAGGAGCATTCGGCGCAGACCAGCATCCGCTCCGGCGGATGACTGCGCGGGCCGGGCCCCGACTTGTGGACGACGATCTCCTTCGGGCCGTGCCACTCCACGAGCGCCACGTCCGCCTCCGTCCGGTGAGCGACGAACGCCGTGCCGCCTCGGCCGGCCTGGTGGCTGATCGCCTCGCGCATCCACCGCGAGAACGCCGCGGCGTTGTCGCGCACCTCCGGCGCCACCGGCGGCGGCTCCCACGCGTAGCCGCGCTCCCCGCAGCTCCGGCACTCGTCGACCTGCGGCCAACCGGTCTCCTCCGGCGGCCCCCACCAGTCCGGCGTCACCGGCACCTGGTCGCCCGGGTCGGAGGTGAACCACACGCAGAAGCGGTCCCCGTGCTTGACGTACGGCATCAGGCGAGTCCCATCTGCTCGTCGGTCACCTCGCGCGCCACCGTCACCGTCCGGCCGTCCTGCAGGGTCGCCTCCCAGATGAAGCGCGGCCGCGGCCCGCGCGGGTGCAGCGCAGTTGGCGGCGTGGTCGACGGGATGGGAACGCCGTCTTGCGGGGGCGGGTCGATGCTCACCCAGACCTCGCGGACTTGGGGCGGGGCCGGCTCGGCGGCGCTTCCAGTCGCGTGGCTCTCGGCCACGTTCTCCAGCCAGGCCCGTACGGCGTGCACGGGATCGTTCGAGGTGGTGTCGGGGACGGCCATCAGTTGCGCCCCTCTCCGGCGGCCTGGCCCTCACGGGCCTCGGCGCCGGGGCTGGTGGGCAGCGCGTCCAACGGGGCTTCGTCCCAGCCGAAGCCGCACGACGTGCAATGCCGGGCGAGCCGCTCCGGCCTGGCCACGTCCACGAGCACGTCGGGGTTCCACGGCAGGACGAGCGGGCCGCGCGCCGGCCGGTACTGGAGGGTCGCGCCGATCCATCCGCACTTCGCGCAGACGGGCTCCAGGCCACTGAACGGCGGGAGCGCATCGGCGACGTCGGGGGGCTGTTCCATGTGGTTGTGCTTCCTCTCGCTGCAGGGGCGAGAGGAAGCTAGACCATCAGATCGTTAACGTCGTATCAGCAGGTCAGACTGCAATGCAGGGCTGTTCTGAGGCTTCGGCGAACGGCCGCATGCACCGGCGGCAGTTCACGGCGATCACGTCGAGCTCCGTGCCGGCAGGCAGCTCGAACTGCGGGGTCGCGCCCCCGGCGGATGTGACGGTCATGCTCTGGAGCTGTTCGGCCGTGACGGGGACGTAGGTGGCGGCCTGCCACTCGTGGGCGCCGATGGCGCTGATGTTCTCGGTCATGGGGAAGAGTCTGGCAACCGGCGAGGGTTACTGTCTCCCTCCGATGGCCGGAGATCACGCACCCGTGTTGGTCGGGCGGCGGCGGGGGGCGGCGCCCGGCAGGGGCACCGCGTCAGGGGTGGACAGCTTGTCCACGGCCGCGCGGCGGGCCCGCTCCGGCCGCCGGTCGTAGCGCGCCGTGGTGGCCGGGGAGGCGTGGCCGAGCAGCGCCTGCGCGGTGGCCAGGTCCACGCCGGCGTCCAGGAGTTCGCCGGTGAAGGTGCGCCGGAAGTCGTGCGCGTCCGGCGCTTCGGGCAGCCCGGCCTGGGCGGCGCGGTTGGCGATCACGTCGCCCACGGTCTGGCCGTCCATGTGCGCTACGGTGCCCGCCCGGGTGCGGCGGACGTGTCCGCCGCGCGGGGTGAACGGGGCGAACAGGCCGCCCTGGTCGGTGCCGCGCACGGTCAGCCACGCCTCGATCCGGGCGACCGCGCCGCCGGTGAGGTAGACGATCCGTTCCTTATTCCGCTTGCCGTGCCGGATGCGCAGAGACCGGTCGGCCGGGTCGTAGTCGGCGAGTGCCACTCCGGCCAGCTCTGAGCGGCGGGCGCCGGTCGAGTACAGGGCCGCGATCAGGGCCGCGTCCCGCAACGCCGTACGGCGCAGCCGCTCGCGGCGGGCCTCATCCTCGACGTCGTCGGGGTCGAGGTCGGCGTCGCAGGCGGCGAACAGCGCGCCCACCCGCTCGGCCGGCAGGTGCTTGCCCATGGGCAGGCGCGTCCCCGAGAACTGGTTGACGCGCTGGGCGCGGTCGCGATCGTCAGCGGCCATCAGGCCGAGCAGCCACGCCCGGTCGAGGACCTGGCGCAGGGCGACGATGTGCTTGTTGCGATACGCGGTTGACCAGGGCTCGCGGCTGCCGTCCTTGCGGCGGGTGGTCGCCGCGGCGATCAGGGCGCGCAGGTGCTGGGTGTGCTCGGCCCGCAGCAGATGCCAGTGGACCGTCTCGCCGGTGATGGCGAGCGCGGCCGGGTCCGGCCTGCCCTCTGGGTCGCGGCCGGCGGGGTCGCGGCCCCAGCGCGACCAGCACCACGTGCGCGCTGTGGAAGTTTCCGGACCCGAGACGCGCCTCAACTTCGTGCGCCCGCGCTGCGAGCGCACTCATGTCGATGCCGTACAACCGCGCGATGCGCATGGCGTGGTGGAACGGATCAGCGCTCATGACGGGTCCCCTTCGGTTTCGATCGGCTGGACGTGGGTGAGGGCGATGCAGCTTCCTTCGCCCTCCACCCACACGACGGGCGTGTGCCCGCTGAGAACGACGGCCGGGGTGCGGGTTCGGCTCGGCTTCCCCACGCCGTGGCGGGCGCCGGTCCAGTAGCGGACGGGCGTGCCAACCGGCACCGTGGCGTTCCATCGCTCGACCACGGCCTTCCGCTCCTGCCTGCGCGCCTGCTCAAGCTCCTCGGCCGCGACCTCGTGGGCGTCCACCTGGACGTCGGCCATGTGCGCGTCGAACTGCTCGAACACCGCGTGGTCGTCCCACGGCGGGGTGGCCGTCATGGTGCCGCAGGAGCAGGTGCCGGACTTGAGGTCTCGCCCGGCCTGGGCGGATGCGACCGGGTCGAGGTCGAGCAGCAACCGGTGGGCCTTGAGGTCCACCAGCGGGTCATCAGTGTAGTACGGCAGGTCGTTCATACGATGTCCCCTCCGAGGTCTCCGACTTCGCGGATCATCCACTCCTGGAAGTCGATCGGCTCCACGAACAGCCGCTGGTACTCCCGTTCGGCCGCGTCCCAGATGACGGCGTCGTCGTGGTTGGCCGCAACCCACTCGGCCACGAGGTCGGCGGCGCGGGCTTCGGTGCCCTCGAAGTGGCAGACGTTGCCCTCGACGTACGGGCAGTCGTTGGTGTGCGGCTGCTCGCCGGGGCTCTGCGGGGTCTGGGAGTGGTAGCCGGCGATGACGCCCTCCCACTTGAGCTTGGTCCCGAACACGAGCGGGACGGAGACGTGGGCGAACGTGGTCTGGATGGCGCACCGGTCGCCCCTGAGCAGCCATGTCCGGAGGATGCCGTCCAGGTACGGCCGGTCGTGCACGATGCGGGTGAAGGTGGGGCTGGTCATCGTGGTCACCGCCCCTCATGGTCGAGCGTCCACCCGGCGGGCAGGAAGGTGGTCACCTCGGCGATGAACGCCGCCACGGCGTCATCCACGGGCCGCTCGTGGTGGCCGAACACGACGATCGAGTTCGTGTCGGTGTTGGAGATGCGGCGCATCAGGCCCGTGCGCCTGGCGGTCGAGTAGATCCGCGCCCGAACCTCGGTGAACGCCACGGCTGCCTTCTGGTCGTCCCAGCTCGGCCGGGCCGGGGAGGTGATGCGGACGTACCGCCATCCCTTGGCGATCTCGACGGCCTCGTTCAGCAGCTCGGCCTCGCGCTCCTGGCGGGCGATCTCCTGGATGCGGACGTGGCCGGGCTCGGGCCGCCAGGTCGGAGTGACACGCCAGCCGGCGCACCAGCGGGCGGCGGCCTTGACGGCGGCCTCCACTGTGCCGGGCGCGACGGGCGGGAGGAGGGCGAGGGTGGTCACCACGCCGTCGTGCAGGTGCGTGATCGTGTCGGGGTGGATCTTCTTGACGTCGTGGGTGGCCTCGGTGAGCCAGTACTGCTCATCCTCGGTCTCGATCTCGCCGTGCCAGATGGTGATGGGGGCCGCCCCGTCAGGGACGGGGCGGTAGTAGGTGTCCATCAGAAGGTGGGTCCGTTGAATGCGGTGAGCATGGCCGTCTTGAGCTTGTCGAGGCGGGTAGCGCCGAACTGGGCGATCTGGACGAGCGTGGCGTCGGTCCAGCCCTTCAGATCGCCGATTGTGGTGATGGGCGGGTCGTTCTTCTCCAGCGGCTTCCACACGTGGAAGGTCAGGCCGGGCAGGTCCTTGATCGGGTGGTCGTCGGGGAGGCCGGACGCGATGGCCACGTCGGCGATCTCGGTCGTGGGGGTGCTCATTCGGGTTCCACCTGTCCGGATGCGATGAGGGCGATGGGGCTGTCGGGCTCGGCGGCCTGGTAGATGGCCACGAGGCGGTCGATCACCTCGAAGTGGGTCTCGACCGGCAGCCGCAGGGCGATGGCGTTGGCGGTGTTGGCGGCCTCGGCGAGCCTGGCCGCCACGTAGTCGCCGCCGAGGTACTGGTCCAGGTGCGGGGCGGGGAAGTTCACGATGACGCTCATGGCGCGGTGGCCGTAGATGTCGTCCACGACGGCGCGGTCAGCCTGCCAGGCGAGGTAGTCGGGGCCGTAGGCGCGGCTGGTGTGGCGCTCCCAGTGCGGGTTGGCGTCGAGGTGGGCGACCAGTTCGTCCCGGTTGGCGTCGGGCCGGATGAGGTTGACGGTCTCGCTCATCGCGCGTCACGGTCCTTGGCGGCGTTGGCGGCGAAGATCTCGGCGTCTACCTCCATGAGGGCGTCACGCCACAGCTCGTATGACTCCTCCTCGCCGACGAGGGCGTGCAAGCGGACGTCCACGTCAGGGAAGAGGGCCGGGTCGGGAAGCTCGTCCGGGCTCCGCTTGACGATCTCGCGCAGGATCGGGACCAGCGCGGGCACCGTGGTGGGGGTCTCGGCCGGGTCCTCGTGGGGGAGCGCCGGGTCGTAGGCGGCGATCTCCCACGCGCTGCCCTGGGGCAGGTTGTAGTGCTCGGCGACCTTGTCCAGCGTGACGATCCACGCGGGGGCGGTGGACTGGGGCACGGGGCCGATGCGGACGGTGTCGTATCCCGGCTTGGTGATGACGATGACGACGGGGCGGTTCATGATGGCGGCCTTCTGCTCGTCGAGGATCTGCTGTTGGGCGGCGGCGATCTCGCCGGGGGGCCGGGCTTCAAGCTCGGCGTCGATCCGGTCGAGCAGGCGGGCGGCGGAGCGCAAGCTGCTGGCCGCGTCTTCCATGAGGGCCAGGGCGTCCACGGCGCTGGCGACGTGGTTGGCGAAGTGGTCAGAGTGCGCGCGGTAGTCGTCGCGCTCCTGCTCGTTGAGGGTCATCGCGCGGTCTCCTGCCCGGTCGCCGTGGCGGGGACGTCAGTGTGCGCGGCCAGGCGGCGAAGGGCTTCCTTCGCCACGGCGTTCGGCGTGGCCGAGGTGGGCATGCCGAGGGCGACGGCGTTGATGATGTGCGCGGCCGTCGCGCAGGTGCGGCGGTCCTCCTGGGCGAACACGGGGTTGTCGTCGGCGGGGATCTCGATTCGCTGGTCGGCCCGGAACGACGAGTGGCGGTAGAAGAGGAACGTCCCGCCGGTGGAGGCGAGGCGAGACCACTCCGGGTTGGCGTCGAGGTACGCGACGAGCTTGCGCCGGTCGGCGTCGGGGGCGACCAGCTTGAAGTCCATGAGTTGCACGGTTGGGTCCTTTACTACGTCCTGGGGCTTACGTCTCGGCCGCGCCCGGGGTCGCAGTCCCGGGCGGGCCGTTCACCATGATCATAGCGGTTTTATCTTTGGGAATCGACATTCCCGGTAATAAAAATCTGGGTAGGCGAGCAACATGTACATGTTGAGCTTCCTGCGCTGGCTGTCCAGATTCCCGTATGGTGGAGAGACCACCAAGAAACGGAGGACCGGAGAGCGACCGGTCCGCAGGAGTGAGATCCACATGACCACTACGCACGACTCACTGGGCATCTCCGAAGCCCGCAGCCAGCTCGGCACGCTCGTTGCGCGCGCCGTGCACGGCCGCCGGCACACCACCATCAGCCGATCCACCACCGAGCGCGCCGTGCTCATTTCCGAGGAGGAGTTCGAGGAGTATGTACGACTCAAGCGAGAGCGTGAGGCCGCCGAGGTCCGCGCCAAGATGGACGCCGTTGCCCGAGGTGAGCGCGAAATGACGATCTACACATCGCGCGAACAGGGATACGCCGACCTCGGACTAGGTGACGTCACCAGGTGAAAGTTCCCGTCCACCTCGACTCCGACGTCATCGACGCCCTTCTCCTGGCCCCCACGACCCTGCGGATGTCGATCTACGACACGCTCATGGACTTGGGCGATGACCCCACACCCCCCGAAGCCGTACCCTACGCCGAGGTCCCCGGTGCGTACGAGCTGATCACGCCTACCTTCCGCGCGCTCTACACGCATGGCCCGGAGGACCTGGACCACGTATCGATCTGGGTCCTCCACATCAACACCTGACAAGGCTAGAACGCGCTGAGAGCGTCCAGGAGCGCCCATGCCGCTCCTGGATCTCCTACCATTCGGCGACGCGCGTTCGCCCGCCAGCGTGCGCCACAGAGAGATCATTTAGCGAAGATCACGACACGCAAACCGGATGCAACGTCACAACCATCACAGGCAGGGCATTTCGGCCTCGAACGCTTGAGCCCGTGACCATGAGGCCCCGAGCCGCTCACAGGCCACCATCGACCGCACCGTACGGCAAGTGCGGGACCATCGCCTCAGAGAACGCGGGCAGCCCCACGATCAGCTCGCCGGCCTCGGCGATGCGCAGACCCCGGTCTACCGCGTGGCCACCGGACAGCCGCGGCTCAAAGTTGTAGAAGCTCCCGGCCCCGTAGACGATTCGGACGCT
The DNA here is from genome assembly GCF_000725485.1 of Nonomuraea candida. Lineage (GTDB taxonomy): Bacteria > Actinomycetota > Actinomycetes > Streptosporangiales > Streptosporangiaceae > Nonomuraea > Nonomuraea candida. The sequence goes on from NZ_JOAG01000085.1 coordinate 13,174, forward strand.
CCGCATCGCAGGCTGCGCCGCCGCCAGGTGCGCCCCCATCGGTACCCCGAAGTCGGTGACGGAGGTCTCGGTATGGAGGTTTCCCGCGAGGACCAGCGTCCGCTCGCTGTGCGCGTCCAGGACTCTTCGCGCCATCGTGGCGTCCCGCTGCGACCAGTCGGACGTGGGTGTCGATCCGTCGAACAGGATGATCCGCACACCGGTCATGGCCTTGAGCACCGCGAGGTGCCCGGCGGTGATACGGCCATCGCCCGTCCACCACAGCGGATGCCCGAGCCCTCCCCGCCCCGCGAGGTACGCGTCGAGATGCGGCTGGAGCTGCTCAGGCCACTCCAGCGCCAGCGTGGCCAGCCCCAGCGTCCGCATGAGTTCCTGGACGATCAGAGGGTTCTCCCGAACACCGTGCACCTCGCCGAGCAGCAACAGGCCGGACTCTGCGAGCGAATCCGCGGCCAGGTTGAGCGCCTCTGCCTCGACGAACAGGTCGAAGTCCTGCGTGTCGAACTCCTCGACGGCCCGCAGGAGCGCATCCATGGTGTCGATTGCCGGCATGCACCCAGAGTGATCGCGCCTGCCCTACGGCGCAATGGCGGTCGCCCGGATTTTGCCATCCGCGATGCTGGCCGCTGCTCAACCTCCATTCCGGACCCGAACGCGTGGACGAGCTGCCGCCGGCCCGCGTACGCTCGGCCCTCATAGAGCCATCCAAAAGTGGCCGAGAGTGGGCCAATGCCAAGGAAGTGGCCGGAGAGACGGTTCGCCTCCATCTTCTCCGATCACAACATCATAATAACTATCCGTTGTCATTCAACTACTCTGCGCTTAATATGAGAACATGGCACGTCTTCGCACCTGGGCTCTAGGCGCCCTGGCCACGACGCTGGTCGTGGTATCGGTCCCCCCATCCGCCAACGCCGCCTCCGGCACGTTCTTCTACACCAGGGCCGACAACGGAATGGAAACCACCCTTAACATTCCGACGCCCAACGGCGCCTGCCTAGCAATCTCCGGCGGCGCCCGCAATGCCCACAACGACACCGACACCGACGCCTCCATGTACACCAACAGCAACTGCACCGTCTTCGCCGGATTCGTCGGCTCCCGCAACTTTGAGACATTCAGCGCTCCGTTCCCGACCTTCGTCAAGTTCGGGTAGAGACCCCCAGCTCCCCACAGCAAAGCCACCCAGCGCTCGGGTCCGTTCCGAATTCAGGAGCGTCCCGTACCCACGCCCCAAACGCCCAGACGACGTCCGCGCTCAGATCGTCGCGAACAACCGGCCGGAATGGTGGGGCAAGATCGGCCTCCCCCTCGACTCCGACGTGACCGGCGGCCCGCCCAGCATGGACTACCGGTGGGTGAACTACTCCTCGCTGACGCGCCTCGACGGCGTCGACTACACCAGCGTGCCGACGCTGCCCGGCCGTGACGATGTGTAGGCTTGCCCCCGCCCTCCTGGCGAGGGAGAGAACGAGACCACCGCACAGGTCTCGATTCAGGGCGGGGGCAAGCTGCCTGCGGCGGCGTGCGCCGCATTGCCCTGCTTCCGCCCTGAACCTGGACAGTTCGGTGCCTGCCACCCCGTGAACAGGGCGGGAGCAGGTCGTTTCCTGGGGGTCTGGGCTAATACCACCAGCCCGGCGTCGGCCGCAGGGCCAGCACAGATCCTCCCGCCCCTGCGGGAAGGACCTCCAGGGGCGCATCCTGGGTTGGAGCGTTCCCATGCTCGGGCTGCTCGCCGCCTGCGGGCGCGGGCTGCGGCGGGCTGGACGGGATCACGGTCGGCTCGGGCACGGCCGTGGGGTCCGGGTCGCGCGTCGGCGCCGGGCCAGGCTCCTGGTCGGGCTTCTGGTCCGGCCCTTTCGACGGCCCGTTCGTCGGGGCCGGGTCGGGCACAGGCGTGACCGGCGGCGCGGTCGGCTCCTCCGTGGGCGTCGGCACCGCTTCCGTGGGCGAGCTCGTCGGCGTCGGCTGCGTGGTCGGCTCCAGCGTCGACGGCGAAGGCGAGGATGCGACCGGTGGTGCGGTCGAGACCACCGGCGTGGAGACGACCTCGACGGGCGTGGACGTCGGCACGACGGCGTCCGACGTCACCTGCGGGCTGTGCACCGCTGTCGGCGTAGGCGCGGCCTCGGACGTCTTCGCCCCGGTGGTGGGCGCCGTGGCGGTGGGCACCACGGCGGCCGTCGTCGGGGCAGCGGCCCGCACCGTCGCCAGCGGCTGCGTGGCCGGCGAGCTGGACTTCGCAGTCGGGGAACTGCTGGGCGTCCCCGTCTCGTACGCGGTCGGCGTCTGCCACACCGGGTGGGGCATCTCCTCCGTGGGTGCCGGCACCGCGGGGAGGGCCGCGAACTGGTCAGGCGCCGGCGCGGGGGCCTGGTCTGGCCGTTGAATACCGAGCGCCACGGCGATCGGCTCGGCCGCCTGCTCTGCCGCGAGCACGACCGGGGTGCCCGCCGCCGCGGTGATGGCGACGGCGGCCGGGGCTGACACCCCGGCGGTGGCCTGCACGCCGATCACGGCCGAGGCGACGACCTTGCCGACGACCGTCGTCACCGGGCCCGAAGCCTGCGCGGCCGCGCCCGAAGTGCCGGTCGCGGACAGCACGCCGGACAGGCTGCCCGCGCTCAGGGGGTCCAGGCCGGGCATGGGGGTGAGGGCGCCGTTGGACATGAGCGCCGTCTGCACCGTGGTGGTGTAGCTCTCGGCCGCCGTCTTCACGGCCACGTAGATCGGGCCCGCGACGGCGGCCGCGCCGCCGAGGAAGCGGCGAAGCTGCCGGTAGAGCAAGCTCCGGCGGGCTGCCTCGTGCGCCGGCCGGCGCGGGTGATACCGGAGGGGGACGACGCTGCCACGGTCGCCGGCTTGGGGCGGGGTGGCGGGTTCGGTCTGGGCCGTCATGAAGGCGTCCCGCTCGGCGGCCTCGGCCTCGGCATACATGCGGATCAGGTCGTCCACCAGGTCCTGCGGCATGGTGTGGCCGTGCGCCCACGTGCGGGACTTGCCGGCGCGGGCGCCGATGCGGTGGTACGGCATCTTCTGGACCTTGGCCATGCGGAAGACGGCCAGGTCCTCCAGCATCCGGTACACGGTCATGCGGCGCTTGTGCTCGGCTTCCTCGGCGTCCATCTGCTCACGGATGGCCTGCCAGAACGCGAGCCCTTCATTGCGCGGCTCGTCCCCGTGCATCTCCTGTATCGCCTGCTCGTACAGGTCCGCCGAGAGCTGGAGGAACAGGCGGCGGCCGTCAGGGTCGAGCTCGGTCACGAGGGGGTTCTCCAAGGTGTCGGCGTGGAGATGGGGCGGCGCCAGGGCTGTCAACTGCTCGTACACACACTTGTAGGCGGTGTGTCCGGACAGTTGACAACCCGGGGTGGAGATACTTCCGTCATAGAAGGAGAATTGTCAACTGACGGACCACACCGTGGCAAAGTGTGTACTCTGGGCGCACATCGGTGAACAGTGAATTACGCCCCACAGCGGGGCAAGCTGGGTGCGAGGAGCGAGGATTAGGAAGTGGCATTTTCGGCCAAGCGGCTGACGGAAGCGTTGCGCCGCAAGAACATGTCAGCCCGCGCCGCCGCCCGCGAACTGAAGCGCACCCGGCCCGACATGGCAATCTCGAACGGCTACATCAGTCAGTTGGCGAACGGCAAGAGCACCAACCCCTCCATCGAGGTCGCCGAGGCGCTCGCGGAGCTGCTCGACGTCTCGGTTGACTGGCTCCTGGACCGGAAGCCGCCCGCACAGCTCAGCCCGGAAGACCAGCAGCTTGAAGACCAGATCCGCAAGGATGCGGCCGAGCTGGGCATCGAGTACATCGCCGAACGCTGGCAGGGCATCTCCCCGATGTCACGCCAGGCAGTGGTCAAGATGTTCCAGGCCATGCTGGAAGCCGAGGCACGCGGCCGTGACGCGGACCGGCCAGCGGGCGCGAACCCCGACAGCCAGGAGTAAAGGCAGTCAGGGGCCCCGGGTAGTCTGTCCGGGCCTCGGCCGAAAGGTTACGAATTGCCGTCCCCCAAGCTGCTGGATGCCTTAGCAGCGGCACCCATCCCCTACCCGTTCGACCTCGACGAGTTCCTCGACCGCATCCGCGAGCAACGGCAGCGCCCCCTGTATGTCCTCGACCTTCCGGAAGAGGCCGCCGGCGCCGCGTCGGGCCTGTGGATCGGCACCCGCGAGGCGGACCACATCTTCGTCGCGCCCGGCGCGTCCGGGATGCTGCGGGTTCTGATCGTCCTCCACGAGATCAGTCACATGCTGCTCAGGCACGGCGTGGTCCTGGGCGGCGAGGAGGAGGTCCTGCGCCGGATGGTCGGGGACATGGTCGGGCTGACTCCGATCATCGGGTTGGCAGGGCGCGGCCGGTTCGAGACCGAGGAGGAGCGCGACGCCGAGAAGCTCGCGACCCTCATCCTGACGCGCGCCCAAACCCCGCCAGAGGCAGGCGACGAGGGCCTGCGCCGCCTGTCCAAAACCTTCGGATACGAGACCTAGGGGGCCATGTGACCCTGTCCGCCTGGCTGGCCATGATCCTGCTGTGGGGGGCGTCGATCTCCCGCGTCCGGCCTGCACTGCGAGCGCTGCAGCAAGGCAAGCAGCTCGAACAGGTGATGCTGTGGGGGGCCTTCACCGGCCTGGCCATGTCCCGCGTGTTCACCGCGCCACCAATCGTGGCGTGGCTCGACGCCACCACCGGGACCGAGGTGGCCACGCTGATGCGCCACCTGACCGGCCTGCTGAGCGCCACCTGCCTGCTGGCGTACGTGGAAGCGATCACGCGGCACGACCGGTCGTCGTGGTCCCGCTGGATCTGGCCCACGGCCGGGGTGGTGATGGCGGTCCTCATCGCCATGTTCGCGGCCAGGGGCGGCCGCATCTACTGGGTGGAAGGCGCGCACGCCCCGTTCCCGACCGCGCCGTCCGGCCGCGTCTACCTGCTGGTGTTCGACTTCTGGTTGATGACGTGCCTCGCCGCGGCGGGCGCCATGTTCGGCCGGTACGCGCGGGTCGCGCCGCCACTGCTGCGGCTCGGCCTGGTGCTGTCCACGCTCGGCATGATCGCCGGCGTGGTCAACCGGGCGCACGTCATGACGGTCAACGCCGTGACGCTGCTCGACCCGGACACCAGCCTGCGGGAGATCCCGGTCCTCGGCCAGACGACGCTGCTGCTGTGCATCGTCGGCATCACGGCCGGCACATCGATCCCGGCCTGGCGCATGGGCGTGGCCAAGCTGCGCGACCGAGCCGCGCTGCGCGAGCTCGCGCCGCTGTGGGACGCGCTCACGGCCCAGTACCCGGACCTGTCGCTACCGATGGAGATGGACCTTCGGGGCCGGGTGGTGCGGCGGGTGGCCGAGATCCGCGACGGGATGCTCAGCCTGAGGTTGATTTCGCTGGTGACCTTCAGAAGGAGACAGAGTGGTTGCGTCAGGTCGCGAGACAGTACAAGCAGATCAGCAGCGGCCCGAGAACCGCTTCGCCCGTCTCCTGACGGACGGGTTCGCCCCGATGTGGATCGTTATGAGCCTGCCTCTGGCGGTGGGCGCGGTCACGTCGGGGTGGGCCGGGCTCGGCTGGGGCGCTCTCGCCGCCGGCCTGTGCGGCGGCGTCCCCGCGGTGGTCATCTTCGGCGGCGTCCGGAAGGGGTGGTTCGGGGACTGGCACATCGGGGAGCGGTCCCAGCGGCCCAAGCTGGTCGCGGTCATCGTCGCCCTGGTGGTGCTCGCCCTGGCCCTGCTCGCCGCGCTCGGCGCTCCTCGAGTGATGGTCGCCTGCGTGACCATCATGCTCGCCACGCTCGCCGTGGTGGGGCCGATCACCCTGCGGTGGAAGATCAGCTTCCACACCGCCGTGGCGGCCGGCTCGGTGGTGATGCTGGCGTGGGTGCTGCCTTGGCCCGCCGTGGTGCTCGCGGCCGGCGCCCTGGTGGTCGCCCGGGTCGGGGGGGCGGGCGCGGAGGTCCTCCCCCACACCCCCCCCCCGGGGTTCACATCCACCTCGATACCGGTCAGGATCAGGAACGATGTGCGCGCCGGATCAGGTTCTACGAACGCCAGCATCCTGACTTGCAACGCCCTACGACAAGAGCAGCAGGGACGTTCCGCCCCCGAGGGCGGAACTCTGCGCGGGGGTTTCTCGGCTCTAGAGTCGAATCACTGTGCCGACTATTACTCTGGCCTTACGAACAAAGGTCTCGACCGTGCCACCGGTCGAGACCCAGTCCGTAACACGCCGGATCTCCGGGGAGGCCACGCGCTAAGTACCTGCTAACTCTGTACATCGCAGGGTACTTTCCGCGAAGATCACGCGCAAGAAAACGCGCGATGACCTGGGCTTCCCGGACCCGGCCAGTCAGGTTACGCCTACTGGTAAGGAGTCCAGGTGCTCAAGAAGACGCCGTCCGGTCCACCGCCGGACCGGCGCGATGACCTGCCGTGGGTCATCACCGCCATCCCGCTTAAGACCTTGGTGGATGCCACGAGTCCGGCTGCCCCGCCGCCCGACGAGGGGTTCCGGATCTCGCCCAAGGCCCTTCGGATTCTCGCGACGTGCGCCCTCGGCATCGTCGCGCTCTGGGCCGCCGTCGAGCTGGCGAAGCTCGGAGCCGATCCTGCGGTTCTCCCCGCCATCCTGAAGATCTTCAAGCCCTGACTTCAGGCCCCCTCGTAGTCGAGCGCTGGCGGCCGCCCATCCAGAGCGGCCGCCAGCGGCACGTCACTCGCGCATGCCGAGTTCGCGCTCCAGCTCAGCGATCCGCGCGTCGCGCTGGGCGGCTCGCCGTAGCGGATCTCGTGAATCATCGCGGGCGGGCGTACAGGGGAAGTCCCATGAGCAGGCAAGGGCTGTTTCGCCATATCCCTACCTCCGCGACACCGCTCAGGCTCCCTCGATACCCTCCCTTCCATGGCAGCCAACAGCAGCTCGCAAGACGAAGACGGTCCCGAGCAAGAGGAACTCGTGCCGCATAGTCTTCCGAGCGACGAGGAGCCCGACGAGGATCATCTAGTCCTGAAGGGCGATGATCTGGCCAGATGGCGGAAGTTCCACACCGCTTTCGCCGCGCTGGACCTTCTCACCACCATGCAGGTCAAGAAGGCCTGCACCCACGATGAGATCGAGACCGCGTGGGATGAAGTCTGGTACAAGCTGGAGCCCTGCGAGCGTGACCTCACGGCATGGAACCTCACCCTGTTCGCCTCCCACATACTGGATGACGTCAACGACCCCATGGACGCCCTGCGGAACCTCGCGAATGCGTACCTCCTGCCGGAGCAGCTACGACATCCCCCGGAGTCGGTGTCCACGGTCGAACCCATAGCAAAGGCCGGCTGACCTAGCCGGTGGTGGACGGAGGATCTGCCAGTCGGTCGCTAGAGCGCCCCGCCCACGATCTCCCAGTCGCCGGCGTCCATGTCCGATTGGGACGCCACCCACGGGACGATCTGCCCGTCCGCGGTGAACATGTCGTCGTGGGGCCGGTACTCGATGGTCTGGCCGACGAGTTCGGGCGCGGCTTGGCCGAGGGGCCGGTCAGCGGCGACGGTGATGGTGGAGCCGGGCACGCGGAAGATCCACATACCCTGGCCGTTCCAGCCAGCGCGGGTGAGCCGGTGGCCGGGCTTTCAGGGCCCCTCCACTCGGGTCCGTGCGATGAACCCCAAAGTAGCGCCGTTACCTCAGATCACTGAGGTCCGATGCTGAGCTGAGCCCCCACCTCGTAACGGTCTGCCGTCAGGAGCGAATCGCGTACGTGGGTCTTTCCCGACGTTCTCCCCGGCCGCTGTCTCGCCCGCCCGACCTGCGGCCTCCACGATCGATGTGGTGGTGGGCTCTGCCTGCGGCGCTGTTGGTCGGCGTGGCGGTCTGGGGCGTCAGCACCTGGCTGCTGCAGGACCTGCACACCGTGCCGACCCCCCAGCAGATCTCCGCCCGGATCGAGGCGGTGCGAACCGCGCTGGCGGCCGGTGCCGGGGTCGGCGCCGCGGTGACGCTACTGCTGGCCGTGCGCCGCCAGCGGCACCAGGAGCTGGCCACCGCGCACACCACGCACGACGCCGCAGAGCGCCGAGTGACCGAGCTGTACACCAAGGCCGCCGAGCAGCTCGGCAATGACCAGGCTCCGGTCCGGCTGGGCGGCCTGTACGCGCTGGAACGCCTGGCTCAGGACACCCCGGCGCTGCGCCAGACGATCGTGGACGTGATCTGCTCCTACTTGCGCATGCCGTACACGCCGCCACGCGAGGACCGCGGCGAGAAGATCCGCGCCGCGCAACGCGCCGCCCGCCACCGCGAACCGGCCCGCTCGGCCAGCGGCGGCGGCCGCGACCCGCAGGAGGAGCGTCAGGTCCGCCTGACCGCTCAGCGCATCCTGACCGCCCATCTCCGCTACGACGACTCCCCGGCCTCGCGCCGCTGGTGGCCCTCCCGCCATCCGGACCGCAACCCGCGCCACTGGCCGGACATCCAGCTCGACCTCACCGGCGCGGTCCTCATCGACTTCAATCTCGGCACCTGCCGCATGGGCACGGCCGTGTTCGAGGGGGCGACCTTCACCGGCGACGCCTGGTTCGACAGGGCGACCTTCACTGGAACCGCTTGGTTCGACAGGGCGACCTTCACTGGAGCCGCTTGGTTCGACAGGGCGACCTTCACTGGAGCCGCCCGGTTCGACAGGGCGACCTTCACCGGCGACGCCCGGTTCGGCAAGGCCTTCACCAGCGACGCCCGGTTCGACAGGGCGACCTTCACCGGTGACGCCCGGTTCGACGAGGCGACCTTCACCGGCGACGCCCGGTTCGACAGGGCGACCTTCACCGGCACCGCCTGGTTCGACGAGGCGACCTTCACCGGCGACGCCTGGTTCGACGAGGCGACCTTCACCGGTGACGCCCGGTTCGACGAGGCGACCTTCACCGGCGACGCCTGGTTCGACAGGGCGACCTTCGGCGGCGGTGCCGGGTTCGGCGGCGCGTCGGGGCTGGAGAGGGCGGGGTTGGCTGGGGTGCGCGTCGCGCCGGCGGCCGAGGGTGTGCTGCGGGTG
>NZ_JOAG01000086.1 GCF_000725485.1 Nonomuraea candida
CCTTCTTGGTCCGTGAGCCTGCGGACCTTGACCGGTTGCGTCACCGGGCCTCCCGACTGCCGATCGAACGTGATCAGCACCATCCAACCGGCAGGACCGTCTTACGCGCCAACCCGGTGATCATTTCCGGTCAGAGCACTAGGAACTCATGATCCACAGGTCTTGGCTATTGCTCGCGCGAAGAGCGGCTGGCCTGTGTCATCAATCATGAGGGTGGATCCTCTCAATGGGACTCTGCATTTTGCCTGTCATGGGAGCGCTCAAACGTCGTCACCGCCGTCCGGCCCTGGCGGAGCAGGCGCTGCCGGGCCGCAACGTGGATGGGGCGAGCGGATGACGTCGCCCCGTTCCGCGTGATGTCAAGAGCCCATAGTGGCCCGGGTCACTATGGGCGCCGTCGGCCGTCAGGGGGTGGTGAAGCGGAAGGACTTGAACAGGAAGGTGACTGTGCTGCCTGAGGGGACCGGGTTGGCCAGGAGGGCGCAACTGGTGTCGGTATAGAGGACGGCAGTAGCGTCGGTGCGGTTGTCGGCACTGGTTCCCAGGGTGGAGACCAGGTGGCATTGGCCGATGGGCGGGTTCTGGATCTGCTGGTTGCCACCGACAAGATCGGTGTAGAAGAACGTGCCGGAGGCGTTGGTGGTGGCGGCGGCGGGGGCGGTCAGAGCCGTGACCAACGCGACGGCGGGTAGCACCGTCAGGAGGGCGGTGGCGGTTCGGGGGAGATGTGGCATGGCTGATCCTCACTGTGAGTGGTGTCCGGAGTTCGGTCGGTGTCCTTCGCGGCCGTGCTGGTGAAGCCGTTCGCGACGGCGATGCCCCATGTGGGTGATGACGGTCTTCGCGGACGGCTCAAACTTGGCGGTGCATGTGTGCCGTTGGTGCCGTACTAGGCCGTGTTTCATAACGCCTTGAGCCACTCGTTGATCGCAGCGATGATGATGACGGCTTCGTAGCGGACGGCGAGTTTGTCATAGCGAGTTGCCATGCCCCGATTGCCCTTGAGCGCGTTGATGCCGCACTCCACGGCGTGACGCAACCGGTACAGCTCGGGATCGAAGGCAGGCGGACGTCCTCCCTTCGATCCCTTGGCCTTGCGGTGGGCGTCCTGGTCGGCCTTGCTCGGAATACAAGCCTTGATGCCACGCCGGCGCAGGTGACTCCGGTTGGCCTTGCTGGTGTAGGCCTTGTCTGCCAGCACCCGATCCGGGCGGGTCCGGGGACGGCCGCCACCGGGGCGGGCCACCCGGATCCTGCCCAGCACCGGAATGAACTGCGGACTGTCGCCCCGCTGCCCGGCGGTCACCACCGCGGCCAGCACCTTACGGCCCTGCTCACAGGCCAGATGGGTCTTGGTGGTCAGCCCCCCACGCGAGCGCCCCAGCGCATGGTCGGCCGGTTCGCTGGAAACACCACCGGGCGGTTCCTTCTGCAGATGGCCGTCCCGGCGGGCACCGGCGGCATGCTGGTGCGCCCGGCTGACGGTGGAGTCCACACTCACCACCCAGCCGATCTTCCCGGCGGCGTCCGCACACGCCTGCAGACCTGCCAGGATCCGCGCCCACACCCCTGCACGCTGCCAGCGGCGAAACAGACCATAGATCGTGAACCAATGGCCATAGCAGGCGGGCACATCCCGCCACGGCGCCCCGGCCCGGATCCGCCACCGGATCCCGTCGATCAACTGCCGCCTGCTCCACTTCGGCGGACGCCCCTTGCGCGACGCAACAGGCAGATGCGGCTCCAGTGCCGCCCATTGCGCGTCTGTGAGGTCGTGCCGCCCCGCCACCGCTACGCTGGCCACGAGGTCTCCGGTGTTTCGTTCTTCTTGGTCGTTGAACCAACTACCGGAGACCTCTTCTTTTAGCGATCAACGACACACCCATCACGTCGTGATCTTTTGAAACACGCCCTAGGCGTAGGTGACGTCCGAGGCGCCCAGGCCGCCGATGATGCAGGGCGACGTGACATGGTCGTCGAGTGACCCGGCGGTGCGCCCCGAACGTGTCGGACCGGTCCCGGGCTTCGCCGAACAGGCGGGAGGTCGGATTGCTCGGTGGCCCCCAACCGGTCCGCTCGGGCATCACAGGTCGGTGAAGGTGGTTACGATGGCTCCTCCCAGGGCGTCGACGTCGCCTCGCAGGCAGGCCAGCAGGTCAAAGTCGAGCACGGCGATCTGCAGGAGCATGGTTCCGCCCTGGTAGGGGCCGCTGATCACCTCGCCGGTGAGCGCGATGGCGGTCACCCCTGCCGGACGCAGGCTGATGGTGAGCTCCGGGTATCTGGCCTGGGTGACTTGGCCAGTGTTCCAGGTGAAGGCGAACACGCCTTCGCTGGGCCCGCCGGTCAGGCAGTTGATGTCGCCTTCGCTGCTGGCGTGGAACTGCCCGCCGCGGGGCATGGCACCAGAGTGCCTCGGCCCGGACGGCCGGAGTGAAGATGGCCGTGATGGCGCCCGGTGTGGCAAGTGCGGTCAGGACTCTGGCGACGCGATGCACGAGTACCTCCTGAAAGAGGGATGAATACCGCTCCTCGCCCGTCCCTCGCCTAGGGCTCTTCACTGTCCTCTTCGGGCGAAGCGCTCAGATAGCCCCATAAAGCCACATCGACGTTACTGATCGGACTCGGCGCGCTACCTATCGTCAGGAAGAGTGATCGCAGGGGCCTCGTGTCGAACGTTCGGTAGGGAGAAAGGTGCAGAGAGTGACAGTTGTCTGGCGGCACTTCCGGCTTCTCGGGCCTGAATCGCAGAGTGGCAACAGCGGGAGGAAGCGGACGCGCACCGGTCTGCGTAGATCATCGTTCCTTGACCCGCGGCCCATCCGATGCTCCTCGGTGCCCCTCCGCAGGCAGGACGGCCTGCCTTTCCCGAGCCGGATACCGATCACCACCATGAGAGTTCATCGCCATGATTGGCCAGAGCGGACCGGTAGAACCCGGCGATCCCGCCGTCACGAGCACCGAGGCGCTGTTCGGGCAGAGCCTGCACCGGATCCTCGGCGCGGTGCAGGACGTGCTCGGCCGGGCGAGCCCGGCCGGCGCGAGCGCCTTGATCCATGAGGTGCTCAGTGCCCGGAACGTATACGTCACCGGCGCGGGCCGCTCCGGCATGGCGGTCGAGTCCTTCGCGATGCGCCTGATGCACCTGGGGCTGGCCGCCCATGTCGCCGGTGCCGCCACGACACCGAGCATCGGCCCTGGCGACCTCCTGGTCGCGTGCAGCGGTTCCGGAGAACGGCCTACGGTGCTGGTGCTCGCGGAGACGGCCAAGGAAGCCGGAGCCAGACTCACCGTGGTGACGTCCGCCGGAAACTCCCCGCTCGCACGGCTCGCGGACCTGGTCATCCGGCTGTCCGAAGGGCCGGACGGCTACGACACCGACGACACCGGTCAATTCATGGGAACCCTGTTCGAGCAGGCGGCATACCTGTTCTTCGACGGTGTGGTGCTGACCGTGCAAAAGCTCGCCGCCATCGACACCGCCCAGATGCGTCAGAGGCACACCAACCTCGAATGAGCACCATCACCGGCCGCGGCTCTTCCCGTACGCGAAGCACCGCCCGGCCCTGTTGTCGTACTGGCGTGGAGGATGCAGATGACCCACGGCGTCGAACCGCTGTCCCCGGCGCTGCCGAGCTTCCTCACCGTGACCAACACCAAGTCGCGGCTCGGCCTGCGCGGCCTGCGCGAGTGGATCGGCGAGCTGCTGGGCGACACCGACCGGCTCACCGCTGCCGGCCTGTTCGTGCTGGCTCCCCATCCGGCGCTGTCCGCGGTCGCGGGCCTGCTGGCCGGCAGTGGCCTCGCCCACGGCGCCCAGAACCTGTGGCCGGACACTCCGGAGTGCACCGGGGAGGTGTCGGCCGTTCTGCTCGCCGAACTGGGCTGCAGCTATGTCATGGTCGGGCACGCCGAACGGCGGAGCCTCCTCGGCGAGGACGACGCGCTCATCGCCGACAAAGCCGCCTCCGCTGCCCGAGCGGGCCTGGTCCCGGTGCTGTGCGTGGGCGAGCTGCAGCCGTGCCCGCGCGCCGAGCTGGTGCGCCTGGTGACAGCGCAGACCGAGCCGGTGCTGCGGCGGCTGCCCGATCAAGCCCCGCTCGCGGTGATGTACGAGCCCGCCTGGACCATAGGCGGCGACCGCGCCGCCGACCCGGGCGACGCGGCGGCCGTCTTCGAGGTTCTGGGCCGCCTGACCGCTCGGCGGCCCGGGCCGGCCCGACTGCTGTACGGCGGCGCGGTGACCCCGGGCGTGTTCACCCGGCTGGCCGCCGCGGCCCCGCTTGACGGCGTCGGCCTCGGCCGCGCAGCATACGACGCCGGCATGCGGCGTGACGTCATGGACGAGCTCCTCGCGCACCGCTGAGCCCACGGCGCCGAGACGGCCATACGCTCGTGCCCTGAACCATGTCGCCGCCTGGCCTTCCTGGTCGGCCGCCATGACAGAAGCCGACAGCAAGGCCGGGCGGTCTCGATCCGGGGCCTCAGAGAGGCAGCAGGGCGAAGGTGACGTTGCCGGAGGCTCTGGTGACTCCGGGTGGCGCCAGACACTCCAGGACGTCGGGGGTGGCGATCACGGTGGTCTGGACGACCCTGTGGCCGACGTAGCGACCGCTCAGGACACTACCGGTTCCGGTGATGGTGACGGTGCCGGCGGCGATGACGCGGACCTCGCTCACAGCCAGCGTGCTGGTCTGACCGTTGTTCCAGGTGATGGTCTGCAGAGCATTGCCGAACAGCTGGTTGAGCAGGCAGCTGTTGGTGACGGTGGCCTGCAGCTCGGTGTAGCCGTCGAAGACGTCGGGATCGCCCAGGCAGGTGGCGTACCCGATGGAGGCGGTGAACTGCACCTGCTGCGGAGTCAGGAGCAGTCCGGGGTCGTAGCTCTGGTCCACGTTGCCGGTGCACACCATCAACGGGTCCTCGGCGTGCGCGGGTGAGGTCGTGAGCGCCGGAGTGAGCAGCGCGGCCAGCATCATCGCCAAGACGGTGATGACGCGGGCGTGGTGTCCCGGGCCGGCGGCGGAACGAGGTGGATGGTGGGACATGATGCCCTGCCTTCCTGGGTGGGCTTCGATGGGGAGGGCAGTCCGGGCGGTCACAGGTTGACGATGGAGAAGGTCAGGACCAAGCCGGAGTTGGTGGTCTGGCCGGATCCCAGGCACCCCAGGGTCTGTTGCAGGGAAGTGGTCAGGACGGTTTCGTACAGGACGCTGGCCCCCGGCATGTCGTTGCTGGTGACGGTGCCGGTGATGACGAGGACGGCGTTGCCGCCCGGGCGCAGGCCTGCGGCGCCGCTCCAGGAGAAGTGGGTGTCGGGAATGCCCGCTGGGTTCCAGTCCACGGTGGCGGTGCCACTGGCGTTACCGCCGAGGCAGGTCAGCTGGCCGCTGCCGGTCAGGTCGATCTCGCCGGTGGCCCGGTCGCCGATCACGTCGACGCAGTTGCCGATGGTACCGATGGAGCTGAGCGTGACGTTCCGCGAGGTCAGCAGGAGCAGGCCGGGATCGTAGGTGTTCGTCTCATAGCCCGTAGGGCACTCCACCAGCAGGGAGTCGGCTCTGGCCTGAGCGGGCACGGCGGTGGTCGCCAAGGCAAGACCGGCGGCCAGGATCGCGACAAGGCGACGGATGGTGAACAAGGATTCCTCCTGAGAGAGATGGGTTTCCTCGCCTCTCCCTCGCCGTGAGCCCTACTGTCCGCCCGAGGCGGACGAGGTGATAGAAGCCGGAACGCCACACCACGCTCACCGACTTCATGCCTCGCATCACCTTTCCGGTTGAATAGCGGAGCCGAGGGGGCACCGGGCTGTCGTCAGCGCGCGGCTTGGGCACTACGGCAACCAGCGAGGCCATGCCGGCGCGTCGGCGAGGCGGACGGCGATCCACGCCCAAGTGGTGTCGGTGAGGGGACGGGGCCTGGCGAGTGGTCAGGGCAGTGCAGTGCCAGGCATACCGAAGCAGCGGCCGGGCGTAGCACTCGGCCGGGCGATTGAGCAGGTGCACGGCCAGGTCGGCGAGTGTCGCGTCGGTGCATGGGAGCGGTGCAGCGATGCTTCGCCACCAAGGACGAGATGCTCGCCTTCGCCCTGCGCCACATCACCGAACGCATCACCGCGGAGGGCCAGGATGAGATCGGCGCCTCCGCCGCCAAGGAGTCGGCGGTGACTCTGCTCACCGCCGACCCTGCGTACGCTCGCCCTGCTCGGACACCGCCCCACCGTGCCCGCCCGACATCCTGACCAGCCGCATCGACGACCTGCTCCTGCAATCATCCCAGCCGAACCGACCGACCTCATGGACCGCGAGCGCGTGAGGGCACCTGGCGAGCGCGACGCCAGCGCTGCGCCCGTCACACCAACGTCCGTGGACGTGACCCCGCCGCCACCTTCCAGCCGGTGGCTCTCTGTGAGCGGCGCCGCCTTGCGATGTGGATCAGCAGGATGGAGCCAAGAGATTGCGGGATGATCAAGGCTGTCTTCAACTCCTTGAGCAGGGTCCTTCACGTACTCCACAGGGCTGCTCGGCTCCGGCTTCTGCGCTCTGGATGTGGTTGCTACCGCCCATCCATCATGAGATCCCCTGGAGTAACAGATGCATGTCCGGCACCCCTCACCGACGACCCCGCCGAGGCACTTGCCTCGCTCGCATGAACGGAATGCCCCTACCCCTGAGCGAGTGGCCGCATGGCCGCCGAAGATGATGGATCAAGTGTTCCGTCCGCGGGTGTCCCGCGGGCGAGCGAAGGTGGGGTCTTTCTGCGATGATGAACGTCTATGCGAAGATTGGGCACTCTGGGGCGAGCCGCGGCGGCCGGAGCGATCGTTGGCGCGGTTGAAGGCGTGCTGTACGTCACCGCTGAAGGCATCGCCATCTTCCATGCCTTCGCCGCCTTGCTTCTCCCGATCCCTCTCGGCGTCATCTTGACCAGGTGGTTCCGGGTTCACCGGGCCCCTTGGGTGGCTCTCCTGGGGACCTGTGCCTTCGCCGCGCTCGGCCCTGCGATGATCGCCCTTGCCCCTGGCCCCTCGATCACCGGCTTGCCACGGGCGTTCTCCGGTCTGCCGATCCTGCTGGCGGGGGCCATCGGTTATGCGATCGCCGGCTACGTGCTCGCTCGCGTCAGGTGGTGGTGGCCCGTGCTGTGCGCGGCCCTCGGCATGGGCGTATTCGTCACAACGGTGCTGCAAAGCCGCCCTTGGCTCGTCAACTGGCATGAGGAGCGCGCCCTGGCAGCCGTTGACATACCGCTGCTCGGCCTCCCGGGTCAGGCGCCCGTATGGGTCGAGATCGAGCACGACCCCCACGAAACCTTCGTCTTTCTCGATTTCAGTTCCAGCGCGGTCACCCTCCACGCGGTCGCGTCGCACGGCCCGCAGGCGGCGTGCGAGAAGCCGTACCCGGGCGAGCGGCCCTCCCCTTGCCGGCGGCTGATGCCGGAGCAGTGGATCCGCGAGCACGGGCTCGGCGGGGTTACCCTGTTCGGCGTTCGGCACGGTGTTCTCGTCGAGATCAACAGCCCGTCACAGGGACAGGCGGTGGCCACCCTCAGCAGCCTTGCCCCGACAACGGCAGCGGCACTCGCCTGGTCCCGCTGACCTGCGGCATCCGCGAACTCCACGCGGTCGATATCAGCGGCGGCCGGCCCGAGCCGACCCCGACGCCGACCAAGAGCAACCCGCCGCAGGGCAGGAACGACCCTCGTACAGGGGGTCTGTCCAGGAGACCGTACAGACCCCGGGGCGGCGGCCATCCGGTCCCGGTAGGCGAGTTGCCGGCACCATCCGATCGCCGCGTTCAGGTGGGAGGCGATGATAAGTCTGGCGAGTGTGTCGGCTATGGCCTCGGCTCCCACGTCGTTGAGATGGATGTGATCGCCGGAGTCGTAGGCGGGCCGCAGGACGGTCGGCGCGGCTGGGTCATGCAACGGGCGATCCAGGTCTGCGACCCGATCGCTGGCCGCGATCAGCTCGGTGAGCTGTGCGGCGCGCACGGGATCGCCGATCACCCGTACCGGACGGGCCGCTTGCGGAGGGCCGGCCAGCAGGTCGGCGTAGCGGTCCAGGTAGTGGCCGAGCGCGCTGGAGGCGCCCTCTTCGAGAGCGTCGAGCACGGCCAGGTGTTCCAGCAGCGAGGACATCTCTTCCATGCCGATGCCGATGCCGGCGCCGGTGGCGAGCCTCTCGTAGGCGGCCAAGGTCAGCAGCTTGCCCATACGGCGGCGCCAGACCTCCCGCAGCGCGTGCGACATCAGCGGCAGCGCCCCGGCCTCGTCGGCGACGTCGGCGACGATGGCGGCCGTCAGCGTCCGCTCCACCGTCAGCCCCCCGGCCTCGCGCAGGGCAGTGGTGAGCTCGCGGTGCTCGGCACAGCGGCCGTAAAAGTCGGCGCGCACCGCGATCACCACGCCCGTCCCGCTTTGTGGTTGCCGCGCCTGGAGCAGCAGATCAGTGAACCGCGCGCGGTCGCGCTGGTCGTGGCAGAGCGTGAACACCTCCTCGAACTGATCGACCACGCTCAGCGCACCGCCCTCGCCCGCGAGGAGCCGTTCGGCGTGGCGCATCGGGTGCTCGCCCGGGGTGAGGACCCGGATCTCCCCCCACGAGCCGGCGTTCCCACCGCCGGCTTGCACGAAGGCCAGCACGACGGGCAGCACGACGGGCAGCGACGCCAGACGCTCACCCGCCGCCGCCTGCGACAGCGTGGTGACCGAATAGCCCGCCCGCCTGGCCATCTCCCGATAGGTGAGGCCGCCCGCCTCCTGGCGGAGTCGGCGTAACTCGGAGGCGAAGCGGTGAACCGGCCCCGCCGCCGGATCCACAGGACTTTCGCGACGGCCCACGGCGAGGCCACCCCTCTTCACTGCGGTGATGCGGACGCCTCGGCCGCCACCGGCTCGACGGGGCGCGGACAGGATCCCATTTTCGAGAAACCTCATTGTTTGCCTGCCTGAGCAGGGCTGCCGAACAATCCCATCGCCATGATCCTGATGTCACGGGGCCGCGGCGGACAAGCGGTCAAGGAGATGGCGCGCACAAGTGCTTCGAGACCCGCGAGTGGCAGAGGCGGTGACGCAGCCGCACCACCACGCGAGTCAGAGAGAAAACTCGAGCACGCCCGGTCAGCGCTCCGCGCCGGCGAGCCGGGCCCCTTCAGCCCGCGCGACTGCTGGAGATCTCCCCGGCTCCGCCACGACGATCCGAGCGATGGTTACTACGGGCCGTCGCCGATCCGATCAGCAAAGGAGAACATCTCAATGCGCACCAACCTCGCGACCCGGGCCGGGCTGCTGGGCGCCGCCTCGGCGGCGGCCCTGTCCATGGCCATGTCCATGGCCTCGGCCCCCGCCCAGGCGGCCGGCATCACGCTTCAGGCTTCAGCTGCCGCCGCGTCGAGCTCGGTCCAGAGGGTTGAGGCGGTCTTCGGCCAGGCGGCGGCCAAACGCGCCAAGTGGGTCACCCTCAAGCACCAGTCGAAGCGGGACAACATCTGGAGCGTGGTCTGGGATCGCAAGTACGGGCACCGGGTGATGCAGGTCAAGGCCCGCTGCTGGGGCAAGGGCCAAACCATGCGCACCGTATTCGAGTACCGGAACCGGTGGGGGGCCTGGAGGATCATGAAGACGGCCAAGTGGCCCTGCGACGGCACTCCCCGCTACCTGCGCGTCACCAACGCCGGGCACAAGTGTCAATGGCCTTTGAGTTCTCCCCGTAGACGGCCTTGAGATGTCCCCGCTGGCGGCCACGGTGTTCTCCCCAACGGCGGCCAGTTATCTCCCCACCGT
>NZ_JOAG01000087.1 GCF_000725485.1 Nonomuraea candida
GGGGGGTGAGAGGGGGGCGGGGCGGGTTAGAAGCGCGACGCCCGGGTGACTGCGGCCGCCCAGTTGGACACCGGTCTCGGCGGCGCGTCGTCGACCGTGAACGTCAGGTTGTCGATGTAGGCGGCGTCCTCACCCGCCGAGGCGGTGACGTCCTTGCTGTAGCGGAACGTGAGCGTCTGACCAGGCGTCACCGCGAATTCCGGCGACTGCGTCCACCCGACCGACCCGGATGCCTTCACCTCGGTCTTCTCCGTGCCGGCGATGAAGAACTGGAAATAGTCGTAGCCGGACTCGCTGCTGACGCGGTACCAGAACCGGACCGCGCTCGCCCCGGCGGGGACGGTCACGGTGCAGTCGCTGGCGCCCTCGTTGGCGATGGTGGCGGACTTGAAACAGCCCGCCCCGGACTGCGGCGTGGTCGTGGATCGCGCCCAGGTGCCGCCGAACGTGACGACGTAGCTGCCGTCGTTGAAGTCCTCTACCAGCTCAGCCATCGGTCAGTGGCCCTCCCGCCAGTACAGCTGCGCGGTCACGTCGACCGTGGCCGCCGCGACCACGACGACGGCCAGCCAGCCGCCCGGCGCGACGATCACCTCGTCACCGAACGGGATGAACTCCGACACGCCGGCCTGCGGGTGGATGCGCTGCCCGATCACGATGTCGCCCAGGGTCGGCTCCGTGGTCCAGGCGGCGGCCGGGCCCTTGACGGCGGTGATGGTCGAGTCCGGCGTGGCCGGGTCCAGCTTCACCGCCGGGACGGCGACGGGCGGGGATGCGCCGCCGCCGCCCGCCGTGGTCTGCCTGGCCACCAGGGACCTGACGGGCTGGGCGGAGCTGTTGGTGCCCCGGTAGGAGATGCGGTAGCCGTAGACGGCGATCCGGTGACTGCCCGGGTTGGCGACCGGGTTGGCGATCTGAAGGATGGTCTTCTGCGCGGTGCCGGACGCGACGTCGTCGGCGATCGCGGTGTACTTGGCCACGTAATCCCCCCGAATGCTTGGCTGGTCGGGGAGTATGCCGATCAAGGCTGCTAAGGTCGCCCGCGCCTGGTCACCGCCATGAGTCCCACGCCTGGATCACCATGCGCGGGCTTCCCACCTCCCCCGGCACGGGGTCGCCGGAGAGCGTGATCGTGTTCGGGCCGTTCTGCGGCGCGAACCGGGCCGGGAACGAGCCGAGCACGCCACGACCCGGGCGCGGCTCCGGGTGCACGTCCGGCGGCACGTACGCGAGCACCACCCGCGTGGCCAGGTCGAGCTCCAGGCTGTACCTTGCGTCCGCCGGCAGGATGGTGCCCGCCTTGGACCGGATCACCAGCCCCGACTCCTGGTGGGTGATGGTGAAGTCCTTGATCGGCCCCCACACCCGGATCACGGCGGGAATCCACTGGTAGTCGCCCGCCATGTGGATGCTGGCCGACGCCGACCCGGGCAGCGTCTCGACCATCACCTCGTCGTAGATCGGCCGCACCGCCGTACGGCGCGGGTTGGGCGCCGTCAGCGTCAGCACCCAACCGAACGCGAACGACCCCCGGTCGGTGATCTCCACCTCATCCGTCACCCGGACGCGCGCCTGCCTGGTCAGGCTGCCCTCCTGGACGCGCAGCGTCCCCAACTGGTCGGGGTACAAGGCGGCGGCGATGCGCTCCTGCGCGGCCAGCATCTGCGTCCGCGACCGGGCGACGGCCTTCCCCGACAGGACGATCAGCCGCGGCCCGAAACTCCCCGGGCCGGAGAACCCGCCAGCAGCAGAGTCCGACTCCGACTCCAGCGGAGCCACCTGCCCCGTGGAACCCCACCCCTGCTCACGCTCGACCACCCAGTCGACGCCGTAGGCGTCCCTCGCGTTCCCGGTCCACCCCTCCAGCCGGTACAGCGGCGACGCGATCGGCGTCCAGCTCGCCGGCAGCGTCGAAACCTCAAGTTCCACGATCGGGCCGCGGCCGCCGCCGTCATCGACGGCGCGCACGCCGACCGTGTACGTGCTGTCCGGGTTCAGGCCCTCGATGACGTAGCCGAGCGTGCTCGTGGCGCCGGTCACCAGGCCGTCTAGGAGCACCTCGTAGCGGGCGATGCCGAGATCGTCGGAGGCGGGCTGCCACGCCAGGGTCACCTCCTCGACGCCGGGGGTGGCGGTCACGCCGGGAGGGGCGCCGGGCAGCGTGTCGGCGAGCGTGGTGAAGCCGATTTCGGCGATGGGGGAGCGGTTGCCGCTCGTGTCCACCGCGTCCACGCCTGCGGTGTAGGCGCGGCCCCGGCCGAGGCCCTGGAAGGTGTGGGACAGCTCGGTCTGGTCGTCGCCGACCTTGCTGTCGTCCAGATAGATGCCGTAGCCGGCCAGGCCGACGTCGTCGGTGGCGCCGTCCCAGGCCAGGGTGGCGGTGGTGTGCGCGAGGTCGGTCAGCCGCAGACTCCCGGGCGCGGTGGGCGGCGCGAGGTCGGTCACCGCGAGCACCGTGATGGTGGACTTCTCGGAGCGGTTGCCGGTCGCGTCGCGGGCGTCCACGCCCAGCTCGTACGTCTGCCCCTTGGTGAGACCCGTGAAGGTGTACGTGCGGCCGGTTTGGTCGGCGCCGACCTTGGAGCCGTTGCGGTACAGGCCGTAGGCGGTGACGCCGACGTCGTCGCTGGCCGGGTCCCACGCGACCGAGGCGGTGGTGTCGGTGACGTCGGTGGCGTGCAGGCCGGGAGGCATGGTGGGCGGGTTCGGGTCGAGCCGGCCGAACCCGGCCAGCGCGATACCGGTGGGGTAGGAGCCGCCCGTGCTCGTCGTCTTGTAGGTGACGCGGCCTGCCGCTGGCAGTCTCCCGGCGTAGAACTGGGCTTTGACGAGGGTGGTGGAGTAGCCGCCGGAGCTTGCCGCGGCGGTCAAACCGCTCGGGGACCAGGAGGAACCGGAGCTGCCGGGCGGGATGCGGCCCTCAGCGGCGATGACGTACCCCTGCATCGCGGGCACGGTGACGGCCGAACAGGTGACGCTGCCGTCCGAGCTGTAGCCGTCCGTCGCGTACAGCAGGTCAGGGCAGTCATCCCGCTCCTCCGCGTAGAGGATCATGGCGCCGTCGGTGCTGCTGGTGTGGAACCCGGCGTACCGCTCGTGGCCGGTAGCGATCTTCGTCCAGATGGCCACCTGGCAGTAGCCGAAATCCTCGGCGACCTTCGTGTACGGCGTGTGCGTGGCCGCCTCCTCGCCCGGCTCTCCCGCGCCGAACAGGCTCACCACGGCGACGATCAGCCGGTTCCCAGGTGTCGTCGCCTGGGGGAACGACACCGAGTAGTACTGATCCCCCTCCGCCACGCTGAAATGCTGCCAAACGCGGCCCATCCTGCTACCCCCTCGTCTAGCGGATCAGCGCGCCGAGACGCCGCGCCGCCTGGTTACCGATCTGGATCTCGTCCTGGCCGGGCTGCGGGAAGACGTTCACCGTCGCCGACCCGCCGCCGACCCCGGCCGTGTCCTGGACGACCTGGCGGGCCCGCAGCGCCGACCGGGACGCCGCGTACAGGTCCGCCGAGCTCGTGCCAACCACGCCGCCGGACGCGAACCGCTGCAGGCGGCCGTGGCGGGCGGCGGTGTTGATGGCGTTGATCCACCTCGTGCCGAGCCAGCGGGCCGCCTCCGGCCGCAGCCACGCCTCACCCGGGGAGACGGCGGCGAGCATCGTGTCCCGGCCGGGGGAGTAGCCGGGCAACACCCCGTACCCGCCGGGCGGGACGACGCCGCCTCGGGCGAACGACAGCGTGGGCAGCGTGGGCAGCTTCAGCTTGCCGGCCACCGAGTTCCACAGGCGGACGATGCCGTTGTTGTAGAGGCTGTCGATCACGCCCTTGATCGGGGCGCGGACCGCCTCGGCCACGCCCGACCACGCGGTGCTGATCCTGCCCTTGGCCTCGCCGAAGAACTCCCGCACCCGCTTCAGGAACCCTGACACCCCCGTCTCGGCCGGTTTCAGCCCGGACGTGGTGGAGTCGGACACGTCCTTCCACGTCGCCTTGGCCGTCGCGGGTGCGTCCTTCTTCAGCTTGAGGAAGGCCAGGCCGCCGTCCTTGATGAAGGTGTCGATCTTGGCCTTGCTGGGCGGGAGCCCGGCGGCCGCGTCCGCCTGGATGGACCGCCACGCGTCCTGCAGCGCCTTGGGCGCCCCCGCCTTCAGCTCCAGGAACTTGGCGTTCCCGGCCTGGACGAACGATGTGAACTTCTGCTGGGTGATCGGCAGCGACGTGGCCGCGTGGTTTTGGATGTCGGCGAGCATGCCGTGCACCGCCAACGGCGCGTCCTTCTTCAGGTCCAGGAAGCGCGCCCCGCCGGCCTGCACGAACGCGTCGATCTTGGCCTGGCTGGGCGGCAGACCCGCGTTGATGTCCGCCTGGATCGCCGCCCAGGCGTCGCGCACGGCCGCAGGGGCGTTCTGCTTGAGGGTGACGAACTTCGCCGTCGTCCCCGAGGTGAACGCCCCGATCTTGGTGTTGAGCGCGGCCGAATACGTGTTGGACTGGCCGGTCAGCGACGACCACATGTCGGCCCAGTTCTTCTTGACCGTCATGATCGTGGGGGCGAGCTTCTTGGCCGCCTCCTCCGGCGAGGGGATCAGCCCGGCGGCCAGGCCCATCGGCGCGGACACGAGCGACCCGAGCGCGGCCGCGGTGGTGTTGCCGCCCGCGCCCTTCACGGTGCCGTTGATCGCGCCGTAGACGGCGCCGAGCAGCGACCCGATCGGGCCGACCACCGACCCGATCAGCCCGCCGTCGATCGCGCCCTTGGCCGCGCCGGCGCCGGTCTTGCCGAGATGCTGCTCAGCCTTGGCCAGGACCTCGGTGATGAAGTCCTGCCCGAACATGCCGGCTACGGCGAGGCCCACCCCGGCCGCGCCGACGCCGACCTTCGCGCCGGTGCCCGCCTTGCCCGCCTTGCCCGTTCCGGCGGGAGCGCGGGGAGTGCCGGTCTTCTTGCCGGCCCCGCCGGAGGGGTCGAACAGGGCCGCCGGGTTCAACTTGGCGAACCAAGACGACGCGTCGATCTTCTTGCTGGTGTCGAAGACGCTGTCCGGCCGGACCTTCTGCATCCCCCCGCCGGGGTCGATCTTCCGGCTGCCGACGTCACCGAACAGGCCCCGCGGGTTCAGCTTGGAGAACCACGAGCCTGTGTTGATCTGCCCGGACGGCTTGGCGATCAGGCTGGCCGGGTTGACCTTCTTGAGCGAGCCGGCCACGTCCACCTTGGACAGAGCCGTCCTGAGTTTCGTGCCGACGTCGCCGACCTTGTCCAGGCCGAGCATGCCGGCCAGGCCGCCGAGCCCGGCGCCCACCTTCCCGGCCGACGTCCGCAGGCCGTCCAGCGCCCTGGTCAGGATGCTGGTCTTCTTCGCCCCGCTGTCGGCCTTCTTTCCGGCGTCGTCGATCCCGCCGCCGAGGTCCCGCGTCTTCTTCCCGGCCTGGTCAGCCGACCGGCCGACACGATCGTAGGAGTCGGCGAGCTGGTCGGCGTTCTTCGCCGCGTCCTTCGCGCCCTTGCTGCCGCCGCCGAGGTCCACGTCGACGTCGGGGCCGCCGCCCTTCCTCCCCCTCTTGCCGCCGTTGTCTTCGTCGTCGTCATCGCCGCCGCCGAGCAACTTGGACAGGCCGGTCAGCTTGCCCAGCCCCTTCCCGGCCTTGCCGAGCAACTTGATGCCCTTCGTTAGCATCGACAGCTTCTTGAGCAGGGTGCCGATGACGACACTGACCACGCCGAGCACGAAGATCCAGCCGAGGATGTCACCCACGAACGGGATGTCGGAGATCTTCGTCAGCCATTGGACGACGCCGCGCAGGAACGCCAGGAAGTCGGTCAAGGTGCCGTCATCGACCACTGCCTCGGTGATCCGGCCGAGGAAGACAGCGACGTCCTTGATCAGCCCTCCGGCTTCCCGCATCAGCGGGATGAGCTGGTCGAAGAACCTCCGTAGCCGCTCCTGCGTCTCCGGCTGATCGATCCACTTGTTGAACTCCTCGGCCGACTTGGCGAGGTCCTCCAGCAGCGTGCCCCCGGCCTCTTGGCCAGGTCGGAACAGCCCGATGATCGCGCCGCCGACGTTCTTGACGATCCGCCACAGCTTGGAGGCGGTCTCCCACGCGTCCTCGAAGAACGCCGCCAGCGAACCGTCATCGCGAACCCGCTTGGACCAGGAGTCGAACCGGTCGGCCCCGTCGAGTATGAGGTCGGCGAACCGCTCGACGTACGGCAGCGCGACGACCAGGACGTTCCGCACCCCGGACAGCGCCTTGACGCCGGCCCGGCCGAACGTGCCGGTGGCCCGCGCGTTCGACGCCATGATCGCCGTGACGTCCTGGTTGAACCCCCGGCTGCCGAACAGCGCGCCGAGCCCTTCCCGAGGGTCGGAGATCACCCTGCCGATCTCCTTCGCGGTGGCGACCAGCCCCTTGCGGATGGTGCCCAGCAACGGCATGCCCTGCTTGACGCCCTCCTTCAGGGGTGGCGCGAGCGCGTCCTGCACGTCCCACTTGAGGTCCTTCAGCTCGGGCCGCACCTGCCGGTGGATGAACAGCACGAGGTCACGCATGAGCGGCGACAGCTCGGCCAGGGCCTGCGCCGCCGGGTCCACCCCACCACCGCCGCCGGTCTGGCCTGCGGTTCTGGCCGCCTTGCGGGCCTTGGCCAGCTCGGACTCGGCGTCCTTCAGCCGTTCGACGGCGAGCATCTGATCCCACAAGGCTTCGCGAAGATCACGAGCCGCCCTGACCTGGGCCTTCTGTGCCGCCTTGACGCCGTCCTGTGCCTCTTTGACCCCTTCAATGGCCTCGGACACGCCGCGCTGGGCGTCGGCGATGGCGCGAGCGCTGTCCACGGCCGATCTCGCCGCGTCCTTGCGCGCCTGACTGAGTTCGTACTCCGCGTCCTTCTCGGCCTGAATTGAGGCGGCAAGGCGTTCCTTGGCTGCCTCGACCTCCTTGGAACCTTCGACCCCGCGGGCGTCCGCCTCGGCCTTCTCCTCGGAGAGGTCGCCGTTGCGCTCCTTGACCTCCGCAAGCCGCTGCAGCGCCTGCCGGTAGGCAAGATCCGCCTCGCGTTTGTCCAGGTCAGACGCGAAAGGATCTTTCATCACCGCTTCGAGGCGTTCCTTGGCCCGCTCGATGGCGATCTGCGCCGACTCCTCATCGAGCGCCCCGCCCTTGGCCGCCAGAGCAAGATCCTCAAGGCGTTCCTTGGCCTGCCGGCGGGCCTCATTCAGGTCCTGCGTGGCCCGCTCCGTGGCGCGTGAAGCCTCGGCCACGCGCCGCTCGGCCATCTCGACCCGGCGAGCCGCCTGCTCCTGCCGGTCGGCCGCCGCGGCGACCGCGTCGCTCACCCTCTGGCGTGCCGCCGCGACCCGATCGACTGCCTCGCGGACGCGGGCCTCGGCCTGCTCGACCGCCTTGGCCGCCTCCACCGTGGCGTCGCGAGCGTCACCGACCCGCTCGTTCGCCAGCATCCGGGCATGAGCCGCGTCCCGGATGCTGCGTTCTGCGTTCTTGATCCTTTCGGCCGCCGCCTCGCGGGCCTGCGCCGCCGCCGCCCCCGACGCCGCCGCCTGCTTGTCCGCCTGCGACAGCGCCCCCAGCGCCGTGCCGACCCCGGAGAAGCCGACCAGGAGCGTGGCCAAGCCCTGCGCGGCGGTCGTGACCAGGCCGGGCAGGACCCCGAGCACCCCCACAGCCTGAGCCCCGGCGGCGGCCGCCGCCCCCAAGCCCGAGGCGAGCGCGGTCGCGCCGGCCGCCGCGAGCAGCAGCCCCGACCCGGCGGCGGCGACCTTCCCCAGCGTGGCCACCAGCAGGCCGGCCTGCCGGGTAGCCGACTGGTCGAACTGGACAGGAATTCGCACCGGGCGGCGCTCGGTCTCCTGCCGGAACTTCTCGCCCTCGGTCCGGGCGGGGGAGGTGTCTGCGCCGACCTCGACATCCGTTGCCGCCTCACGGGCCGCCTGGTCGACGTCGGCCCGCAACTGGGCGCGGTCAACCTCGGCCCGGAACCGCATCCGGACATCGGAGCGGGCAGCGCCGTCCAGCTCCTTGCGAAGCTGCGACCGGTCCACCGTCGCGCGGAACCGGACCTCGGCCTCACGCTCAGCGGCCCGCCCCGCCGCCTGCGCCTGCACGGCCACCTGGCGCGCCTCGATCTCGGCCGCGAGCTTGGCCTTGACCGCCTTCGTGCGCTGGTCGATCTCCCGCTGGAGCTTCCGCTCGTCAACCTCGGACAGGTCGGCGACAACCTTGATGTCGATCCGCCCGCCGTCGAGCCCCCCGCCAAGCTCGTCCGCCATCCGCCCTCACCCCCCGATGAGCCGCAGGGAGGGTGACGCAAAAGGCCGCTAACGTCGCCCAGAGGGACGCAAGCGAACGAATAGACCTTCCCGCGTGGGAAGTCCACCTGGCCGGCTGGCGCGGGCCGGTACGGGGCCGTGTGGCCGTCCGGCTGGCGCGATCGCCTCACTGGGCTGCCGGGCTGTTGGTCCTGCTGGCCGGGCGGCACCTTGTGTGCGGTTATGCCGCCAGGGCGAACAGGTCGAGTTGGGCGAACGTCGGCGCGGTCGGGGCGGCCTGACGAGCAGGGCGGCGGGCAGGGCGCGGATGCCGGGTGTGCACGCGCAGGCCAGGCAGGAGAGCCGGGGCGGCCGGGGCCTCGATCGCAGCGGCGAGCAGGGCGGCAATCTCGGCGGCGTCGGCCTTGCCGGTAACGTCGAACCAGCCGTATTCGGCGTACTGGGCGGCGATGGCGTCGGCCTGCTCCCACAGCGGCAGCTCCCCGTCGAGCTGCGGAGCGGGCTCGACGTCCGGCCGGAGCAGGGTGTCCACGATGACGTCGAACGCGCGGGCCCGGAACGCGCGGACGTGGGCGCGGCGCTCGGCGTCGACCAGGCCGTCCAGGTGGCGGCGGGCGCTGGAGCGGCGCTCCCACCGGCCGTAGTGGCGGACCACGAGCGCCGTGTACCCCTCAACCAGCTCGATCAGGCGCGGCAACGCGCTCGCGAAGCGGGCCACCCGCGCAGGGATGCCGTGCACTTGGAGGGTGGCCGCGTCGAGCTGGGCGGCCGTGACGCCGTTGGCGGCGGCGAACCGGCGGGCCGCCCGGATGCGGGCGGCGACCCTGGCCGTGCCGGAGCCGGTGGGGAAGGAGAACCGCACCGAGGCGCGACCGGCGGCGATGCGCAGCGTGTCGGCGGTGACGTAGGCGGCGCGGCGGCGAGCCTCCTTCGCGAGCCGCTCGGCGCGGCGGGTCCCCTCCATCGGCGCCGACAGGGTGGGCCACACCTGGCGGGCCAGCTCGACGTAGGCGCGGCCGCCGAGGACGGCCACATCCGCGTCGGCGATGCCGAAGGCGGCGGCCTGCGCGCGCAGCGTCTCACCCGTCACGGTGCCCGCCTGCCCGGCCCGCAGCTCGTACGGCTCCAGCATCGTGTCCAGCTCGACCAGGCCATGCAGGGCGCTGAGGATCAGCACTCGGCCGCCGCCGGAGGTGAGGGCGTCGGCGGCGCGGCGGGCGGCCCGGTGGTAGGAGCCGACGTACAGCTCCCCGGCCGGGGCGGCCGTGTCGGCCTTCTTGCCGCCGCAGGGAACGATCACGATGTGGGCGGCGGGCTGCTCGGGTTATCTGGGGTCGCCATTAGGCGTCAGGCATGTAAGGCATGTGGGGGTGGTGCGCACATGCCTTACAGGTATCCAAGAGTTGTTCCGTCACGTCAGCCACGTAAGGGAGGTGCCATGCTCCGCTGAGGGTCTTGGTCTGAGGTGTCGCCGAATAGGGTCTGAAACGCTTCTCGCCGCCCGATCCAAGTAGAGGTGAGTGCACTCAAGGACGAGATCACGACGAGAAGGGCAGAAGATCAAATGACAACTGTGACACCCGTACGACGCACCCGGCGCATCGTGGGACTGGCCGCCGCGGTGGCGGCGGCCGCCACGGCCGTGGTGGTGCTGACCGGCGTGACCGGCGTGACCGGCGCGACCGGCAGCGCGGCGTACGCGGTCTCCAAGGGCTCGGACGGCACTGTCGACGTGCAGATCAACTCGTTCGTCGACCCCGAGGGCCTGGAGTCCGAGCTGGCCGAGGCTGGGATCACGTCGGTGGTGGACTACCTGTCCGCAGGCCAGACCTGCAAGCAGCCCCGGGGCGAGAACGGGGCCGCGGACGGGAAGTTCGCCGCGGGCATCAGCAAGGCGGGTGACGGGATCGCCTTCGAGGTCAAGGAGGGGGAGGTCCCCGCGGGGTCCACGCTGGTGCTGGCCGTCACCAAGAGCGAGGACGGCGACTCCGCGCCGCCGTCCACGGTCTCTCTGCAGATCGTCAAGGGGACGGTCGCCCCCTGCGAGCCCACTTCCGCGCCCACGATCCCGCCCGCTGACAACGGAACCGGCGCAACCACGGACAAGCAGGACAACGGCCCCACCCTCAACGAGGGTACGGAGGAGGGACAGGGCGTCACCAATTCCGCGCCCGCGACCCCGCCCCTTAACAACGAAACCGGCGGAACCATGGACAAGCAGGACAACGGTCCCACCCTCGACCAGGGTACGGAGGAGGGACAGGGCGTCACCAACAAGAACGACTGACCGCCCCCTCCGAACGGCTCCTCACCCACAGGGCCGTGACACCACAGGACCGTGACTCCTCACCGGTAGACCCGCTGGTCCGGCGACCTCCCGCTGGAAGAAAGCGGCCCGCCCGGCGGCCCCTCCTGAGCAGCGGGGGCCGCCGGGCCTTCCGTCGTCACGATACGTCATGATTCCGTTACGGTCGCTTGAGGCCACCCTGAGAAGCCCCGGGAAAGACCAGGACGGGCACGGAAAATCCGTGCACGTGGTCGTGCCCGGCTACCGGCCCCGCCTCGCCGGCCGCGAAGACCCCGCCACCCCGATGGCCCCAGCGTGTCCCGCAGCGCGACCGGGTCGTGGTCGGCGGTGTCGAACCGGACGCATCGCGCCCGAACTACAGGCCAAGAGCCACCACCAGCGCTCGGCCAACCCCGGCCAAGCGACCTCCGCTCGCCTTACCACTGAGCATGACCCCGCTCCCGGCGCGGCAAGCGCTGATCACCAGCCCCGCTTCGCCCACGGTCGCTCGCTTCCATGCGCGCTACATGCCTTACGTGCCTTACAAGATCATCGACCTGGACCTGCGGGAAGAGATTTAAGAACCCAAGATAACGATGGAAGAGTGGCGGTCATGTCGTTTCTTCTGGGGCGGGGCACCGAGGGGAGTCGCAGTTCCTCGGAGGTGCGCTGAACCTGTAGGGCAGACGGGCGGGGCTGAACCGGGGGGCCGTTACCGTGCCGCGGGGGTCAGGGCCTCACGGCCGGCCTCGGTGGGGGCCACATAGAGGCCGCCGAACGTCGTCGGCCCCGCGTCTCGCCTCTCGCGGGCCAGGAGGCCCCGGCGCAGCAGGGCGTCAACGCTGCGGGGGCTGACCTTGTACCAGCGGAAGTCGGCCAGGGTGTCCGGGATGCCGCCGACCTTGACGATCTTACGGAGGGCGGTGCGCATGTCTTCGGACATCTTCTTCGTGGCCATCGTGATCGTCTCTCTCTCAAAGCTCTCAAGCGGATCTCGTACCGAGCGTGCCCAATATTGCATGTAAAACTGTAGGATAGATTTATGGTCTTGGCAAGGGGGGCCGGGCGCGAAACAGGGCCAGGACCCCGCCGGTCCTGGCCCTGCTCCTACTTGATCGGGTTCGCCGTCGCAGCCATGATCCCGAACGCCCGATCGATGCCCTTCTTCGCCTTGCCGGTCACCCACTCCGGCCGCCGCGCCTCACGCGGCTTCGGCCGCCGCCGGTCCGCGGCCAGCACTGCCACCTCCTCCAAGATCTGCGTCATGATCTCGTAGTGGCGCGGCCACGGATCGGCCCTCTGCACCGCCGTCAGGTTGACGAGGGCGTCAGGGGGGAGGCGATCCGCTCGGGCGAGTAGCCGCCGGACTCCGAAGAAGCCGGGCTGGCCGGGACGCTTCCAAGCTCCTCGGGGATCGAATCCGGGGTAGTGGTGGGCAAGGTCGGCATCGAGGTCGTCCCACCGCTCGATGAGCCGGAGGACGGCGAGGATTCCCCCAGGCGCAGCCCGTACGCCCTCCCCAGGCCCTTCACGAGCGCCACCATGTCCGGCAGGGCCGGCCGCAATGCGAAGAAGTCGTCGAACCCCTGCTCGCCCAGCAGCCGGACCGCCATCTCCTTCACGGCCGCCATCACCTGGTCGGGCAGCTGCTTGTTGATGACGAGCTGGTCGATCACCATGTCGAGCACGGCCATGTTGGCGGCGTTCGGGTCCTTGATGCGGGCCGCGTCCAGCGCCGTGCGCACGATCAGGCCCAGGTCCACCGCGACGTGCGTCAGCGGCTCCAGCACATCCAGCGGCAGCTCGGTCGGCAACTGGCACACCACGCGCCCGCGGAACTTCAGCGGGAACGTGTCGGAAACGGCCGCGTTGCGCTCCGCGGCGATGGCGGCCAGGCGCTCATCGCGCTCAATGTCCAGGTCGATCATCATCCCCGAGGTCCTCCAGACGGTGCGGGCAGGTCGCCAGGACCGTAGACCAGCCAGGCCTTAGCGTCGCCTGAGGTTCTCGCAGACACACAGTGCGAGATAGGCCAGGATGGATGAACACCTTCAAAGGGCGAGGAGCTGGTATGCCTGAAAACCTGTCTGGCCTCGGCCGCGTCCGGCCTCTCCATGACTTCGCCCGAGAGCTAAAGCAGGTGTGGGAGGAAGGGCCAGTCGGACCGGTCAGCTTTGAGCACCTTGCGGACCGGCTGGAGACGTCCCGCCTGCACGTAGAGGCATTCCTCAACGGGTCCGCGGCGCCGAGTCCAGTAGATCTCGCGCTGCTTCTGGTCGCGCTCGATCCATCCATCGGCGGGCCAGAGATTGCCGCTTGGCAGACCTGCCTGCACTTCGCCTCAGTGCTTGAGGTCACTGGAACCTATGAGGGTGACCCAGTGAGGGAGTTCCTGAGAATCCTGCGCCCCTTGGAAGAGGGCGGAAGGACACTGGCATCATTTCCGGACCGCCGCGCTGTCCATCTGCCGCGCGACGCCTCCGGGCTACCGCCGTCCTCGCTGCTGCAGACCCACGTCAAGATGGTGTTCCCCGAGCGTTGGCGGCGGGCGCCATGGCTCCTGGCGTACAACTTTGCTCGCCAGATCATGTTCGAGGAGAACATCCTCGGTGACTACGACGACGAGCCCGATCTGTTCCAGGGGGAACGGCGCGACGGCGACGTGGTGCACTACCCCCAGAGTCATCCCGTTCCGCCCGGCGCCTTGCCGCAGCGATGGGACCCTCTCGCTGTCCAAGTTGCAAAGCGGCGAGCCAGAGCCGTGGAAGATCCTCAAGCGCAGATCCTGACGATCTTCATTAGCGATGAGAATCAGCATCAGGCGGTGGAATCGGCGGTTGCCGAATGGCTGGCTGCGCGAGGGGTCGAGGTCACCTACGAGAGTGATCCCGTCATTGGATCTTTCTGGAAGACGATGCTGACCCGGGTCAAGAAGGGCGCCGAGGAGCATCTCGATGATGGTGCCGCGCTCGCGGCGCGAGCGGCTGGACTGTACGGTCTCGACACCCGCCAGGCCGAGGTGAACCAGAAAGAAGCCGAAGCTTTCGCCAAGGTGATGGAGGCGATCGCAAATATGGACTCGGCGATCATCCATCACGGGACGCTGCTCGTGGTCAAGCATGCCGGCACAGTCGTGCGCCGCGAGCTAAGCCAGTTGGAGGTGGAGGCGCTACGTCGAAACCCGATCCTCACCACCCGCCCGGACATCATCTTGACGGAGCTACAGCGCCATGCGGAAGAGTTGGCCATGACGGCTGAGGCCCCGCCAACCGAACACAGCGCGAGCTAGGCACCCAAGCCAATCAACCGCCACCGTTGACGGGCCGCATCGAGTGACAATGTCAGAACCCTGCCCCTGACCCGACGAAGCCTCAACCCGGTAGTGCCACACGTCGAGCGGCACCTCGTACGGCAGATCTACGTCCCGCCACCACTCCCGCGTCGTCGCCCACGCCTCCAGCACCGCGCGCACCCGGTACGTGCGCGGCCGCCGGCCCCGCCGGGTCCATGTGAACCTGGCGGGCCGGCCGAGTGGGAGCATCGGGTCGTCGTCGGCGGGTTCGGTTTCGACGTCGACCATGGCCGGTACCTCTGCCACCTGGCCCAATGTAGGCCACCTGGCACACGATGCCGGCATGCGGCGAGAGGGCGCCGACCGTGCCCGGCCGACGCCCCCCGGCGTGCTGAATCCCCGGTCAGGTGGTGGTGCCGCCATCGGTCGACTCCGGGACGAACGCGGCCCAGGTCGAGGGCAGCAGATCGTAGTAGGGCGCACCGATGTCGCCGCCCAGCACCGATAGGCGTAGCGGCAGCGTGGACGCCTCCGTCTTCTGGAAGGACTGCTCGACGCCCTCGGTCTGCTCGCAGCGCGGGACTATGCGGCGAAGCCGCTTGGTGCCGTCGATCAGCTCCAGGCAGGCCGCGGTCTCGACCCGGGAGCCGATCGCGGGCGGCGTGAACTGGAAGTACGCCTGGCCGCCGCCCTCCGGGGTGATCTTCTGGATTGTGCCGCCGCCGTAGACGGCCCTGAAGCTGTTCAGGGACCACTCCAGGAGATCGACCTCGATCGTGGCGGCGTCCTCGGTCTGCCAGCGCCTCACGGCGTAGTTCGACTGGTGGGCGCGCGTCTCCTCGAAGCTCGGGTCGGTGCTCCAGTTGAATGAGTCCGGGGTGAAAAGCCCGATGTCGTACCAGGCGGACGGCATGGCCACGTAGGGGCCTTCCGGCGCGGCGGAACCGCCCGGCGCCAGCCACAGCCGCGCCTGCTGCGGGATGAACACGTTCTCTGCGCCCACGCGGGCCTCCCAGCCACTCGGCACCCCCGCCCGCGGGGCGAGGGTGTGTCAGGTTGGGGACCCGGCCGCGAAGAGTAGGGACGAACCGGGCTAACGTCGCGCTGAGCTGGGCCGCAGGACGTTAACGACCTTTTGCGCTACACGTCCGGGCCATGACGACGACGAAGGCCAGGCCCGCGCCCGCCGAGTCGCCGGCGCGGGCCCGCTGGCGGTGCCTGGCGCGGCCGTGCGACCTCCGCGCCCGCTGGCAGACAGCCGCCGATCGGCCGGCCGCCGAGGCGGCCAGGTGGCGGCACTACCTGCTCATGCACTGGGAGCGGCCGTGAGCGGGCTGTGGTGGCAGGTGGCGGCGTGGGCGCACTGGGCGATCCCGCTGGCCGTGCTGCAGACGTTGACGTACCTGGTGGGCCGGCGGGCGGGTCGGGTGGCGGGGGAGCGGGAGCGGAAGCGGCTGGCGCAGCGGCTGGAGACGTTCACGACGATTCTGCGGCCGGTCGCCCAGGCGATCCGGGACGGTAAGCCGTCGTTCCAGATGGGCGCGCAGGACCGGGCGGTGCTGGCGGTGCTGGTCGCGGAGCCGGGGGAGGACGGCGACAAGCTCGCCGCGCTGGAGGGGGAGTTTCATGCGCCGTCCGACTAGACAGATTGATAAATCTGTCCTACATTTTATGTGTGCCGCCGGGGGCTGCGACCCCCCGGCTGGATACGCAAGACCCCAGGAAGAAAGGCATTCCTATGATCTCCACGCGCCCCTATGCCGGGTACCTCCACACCGAGCTGACCGCCCTCGGCTTCGCCGACCTCGGCCACGACCCGGAGGAGATGGGCGGCTACGACGCCCTGTTCACCCGCGTCTACCAGGGCTTCGGCTACCTGGTCGAGGTGCACGAGCAGTACGGCGACGTCACCCTGCGCGTGTTCGGCCCCGGCGAGGCCACCGAGGGAGAGAACACCTACCGCAACGGCCACCTGACCGAGACCACGTTCAAGGTCGAGATGCCCACCGTGATCGTCATGGGCGCCATCTCGGCGGCCGTGAACCAGGACACCGACCGCCTGTACGCGGTCCCCGCCGTCGCCTAACCCCTCCCCGGCCCTGTGGTCCCCGCCCGCCTACTCCCGGGCGGGGACCACCCACCCCACGCTGGAGCACACCCCCGTGATCGTTACCGTCGCACTGCTGCGCGCCGCCCTGACCATCGCCGCCGCCCACGACTGGAACGACCCCCTGCCCGTCATGGTGTCGTGCAACTCGAACTCGTGGGCCCGCCCCCTCGCCTCGGCCATCCGGTTCGGCCACTTCAAGACCGTCGAGTCCGACGACCACGACGTCCCCGTGGGCCGCCTCACCCGCAACCCCAGCGACGGCCCGCTCGTCGCCGCCCTCACCATCGCGGAGCCCGACCACGACCCCAGCGACGAGGACATCGCCAAGGCCCCCACGGACGTCCAGCTCGCCGCCAACCTGCGCTACGCCGAACTGATCAACCCGGCCATGCCGGTCGTCATCCCGACCGAACGCATCGCCGACGACGTCGACCTGTACGCCCCGCTCGACCCCGCCATGGACTACGGCTACTACAACCCGGACGGCAAACACCACTCCGGCGTGTGGGGACACGAACCGATCGACGGCCTCACGGTCCACGTCCTGTGGCCGCTCCCCGCCCGGCACGCCACCACGCCGCCCACGCCCATCCGGCCCGTGGACTGGCTGGCACGCCTCCACCAGACCGAGACCTGGACCGGCTGGCACGGCCGCACCCACCGCATCCGCGACCTGGAGTTCTACGACAACTGCATGGCGCGGGCCTGGCTGGAGATCAACGCCGCCACCATCACCGAGGGCGTGATCCGGCACCTCGCCAGCCACCCCGACCCCGACACCGTCCTCGACGGCCCCGGCGAGCGCACCCGGCTCCAGGAAGCCGACATCGCGCTGATCGACCCGCGCGCCTGGATCGCCGAAAGCCCTCTCGCCCGCGCCCTCGCCGACGTCTACGCCAACTGACCTGGAGAACCCCCGATGTACGCGAACTGGTACGCCCGCCTCCACAACGAGAAGACGTGGACGGACGAGCAGGGCACGGTGCACATCATCGCCCGGATGAGCCCCCGCTACGCCCGCAACCTCCTGGTCTGGATCGAGCGCCAGCACGAGGGCATCGTTCAGGCCGCCGCCAACGCCCTGCGTGACGTGCCTCTCCCGCCGTTCGACACCCACGCCTACGACGACGTCGTCCGCTCGTGCGAGGACGAGGCCGCCGCCATGACCAACAACCCGCTCGCCTGGCTCGCCGAAACCCCGCTCGTGCAGGCCCTCACCGAGGCTGCCACCCCCCACATCGCCCGCCACCGCAACCGCAAGCCCCACCTGCGCACGGTCCCGCTCACCACCGACCGGCACCTGCACTCCGTCTGACCTACCTCGCCCCGCCCCTCCCCACACCGGGCAGGCCAACTCCAAGGAGAACCAACCCGTGAGCCCCGAGCACACCAGCGACGTGCGGACCCTCGACAACAGCGAGCTGTACGCTCACCTCCACACCGCCGTAGGCCGCCTGCTCGAACACCAGAAACAAGGCGTCGGCGGACGCGCCTGCCCCTGCGACATCGACCCCTGGGACAGCCGCACCGAGTGCCTCTACCGGCAGGAAGTCGCCAAGCTCCACGCCGAGGTCGCCGACCGCCCCGACGTGATCATCCTCGACATGTCGGGCCCCGTCTCCGCGCCCCTCGTGGTGCCGGGCGGCACGGTGGCCATCGACTCCCACACCCGCGACATCGTCCTTACGCAGGACATCGACGGCAAACGGCGCTACATCCGCTGGAGGTGGCAGGACGCAACCACCACGGGCGAAGCCCTGATGCTGGCCGCGCGTACCGTCCGCGACGAGCCCGACCCGGCCAAGGTGCAACAGCTCGCCGCCCTGATGAGCGACTTCGGCGACACCAACCTCGTCACCCTGGCCCGGCACCTGCTCGCCTCCGGCGTCCAGTTCCCCGACGCCTCCTGACCCCCCACCAGGGCGGCGCACACCGCGCCGCCCTCCACCCCTCTTGGAGATCACCATGACCAGCGCCACCGACTATCGCATCCCGGCCGAGATCGTTCAGGCGCTCACCAACAACGAGTACGTGCGCGTCGTCGGCCCCACCGGCGCCGCATGGACGGGGACCATCGTCGGCGCGTCCGAGGAGCCATGCATGCTCCTGAACACCTCGGACGGCGTGCAGATGCTCCCGCAGTCCTTCCACATTGAGCGCCTGCCGAAGAGGCGTGTCCACATCTGGTACTGGAACGCCCGCCACAAATCTGGCTTCCCCGCCTGGACGTGGTGCGCAGAAGTCAACGGCAACGTCTACGACAACGCCAGGCACCTGCACGCGTTCCCGACCTGGGCCACCGCCAGCCGCGCCGCGTTCGCCTGGCTCGCCGACAAGCCCCTCACCTGGCGCACGGTCGGCGACGCGACGCCTGCGACCAGTGGGTGTTCCCCGGCAGCTACGGCGGTTACTCCTGCGTCGGCTGCCACCGCTTCCTGCTCGACTGACCCACCCAACCCTGCCCCCCGGCGTTGCGCCGGGCGGGCGCCTCCCCGAGGAGAACCACGTGAACCGCAGCCCCCTCGTCCAGGCCGTGGGCGACAAGCTCAACGAGCACTGGCCGCACCTGCTCAACGACGGCGTCCAGTACCGCGTCGCCGCGGACGCCCTCGACGCCGCCGCCGAGGCCGGCGTGGTGCCCACGGCCGAGCGCGCCCACCTCCAGGAGCGCCTGGACGACGCGCACGCCCAGCGCGAGCAGGCCGAGGCAGAGCGCGACCGGCTCCGCGAGCGCCTGGACGACGCGCTCGTCAAGCGCGAGGCGTACTCGATGGCGATGCACGAGCTGTTCGGCGGGATCGCAGCCGCCCGCCACGCCCTCGCCATGATGCGCAAGGGCAAGACCCCGGACTGGGACCGCCTGGAGCGGCAGCTCGTCGGGAAGGAGAGCTACGCCGACGAACGCCTCGGCACCCGCCTGGCCCGCGAGGCCTCCGAACTCCGGCAGCGCGCCGAGGAGGCCGAGCAGGAGGCCGCCGAGCTGCACGCCAAGCTCGGCGCCACCGAACGCGAGACCGCACGCGCCCACCAGCTCGCCGAAGTCGTCCACACCAGCTACGGCCTGCTCAACGCCACCAACCTGGACCTGCGGGCGCGCATCACCGAGGCGATCGACCTCATCGCCGAGTACGACGGCCCCGAAGCGCCGTTCGAGCACCACCCGAAGTGGGCCCACGTCCGCCACACCCTCATCACCTCGAAGGCGGTCATTCCCGGGCAGCCGCCCATCGAGGAGGCCAACCTGCCGCTCGCCGCGCTGGTGGACGTGGACGGCACCCTCGCGCTACGCGGCGACCGAGGCCCGTACGACTGGTCCCGCGTCGGGGAGGACACCCCGCACTGGCCCGTCATCGAGACCGTGCGCGCCCTCCACCACCGCGGCTACCGGATCGTGGTCATGTCCGGCAGGCCCGACGAATGCCGCGACGCGACCGCCGCGTGGCTGAACGCGCACCTCTGCGTCCCGTGGGAGGAACTGCTCATGCGCGCCGCCGGCGACTACCGGAAGGACGCCAAGGTCAAGACGGAGCTGTACGAGAGGCGCGTACGCGGCCGGTACGACGTCCGCGTGGTCCTGGACGACCGGCAGCAGGTCGTGGACGCCTGGCGGGCCCTGGGCCTGGCCGTCTTCCAGGTTGCGCCCGGTGACTTCTGACCCGGCCCCCGCCCAGGACGACGACGCCGCTGGGGAGGAGTTCCTGATCCTCGACCAGGCCCCCGTCACACCCCGGCGGCGGCCGTGGGCCCGATGCCTCGGGTGCGGACACCGCATCTGGTCCGCCAAGTCCCTGCTCCACCGCCGCGGCCGCCAGTGCCGCGGGCCCGGCCGCCGCCGGCACGGTCACGGCCGCCCTGCTCGCGCGTGGCGGTACGTGGCCGGACAGACCGACCTTCTCACCAGCAAGGAGACCAGCATGACCCTGACCGCGCCCGACGTGGACATCGCCAACATCGCCACCGTGTACGTCGCCGACACCCTCGACGACTCCGGCATCGACGTCACCATGCGGTACGACCGGGACGGCCGCCCCGAGGTGACGGTCATCCTCGACGGCAAGCCGTTCCGGCTGAGCCTCGTCCCGCTCCCCGCCGCCCCGGACGGCAATTGACCAGACCAGACCGCCCCAGACTGGACGCAACGTATCTACAACGTAAAGGCGGCCGTCCCGCACACCCCAGGGACAGCCGCCTTCGCTTCCTACAGCTACCTGCTGCCGATGGTGACGTCGATGGTCGCCCCCGACTTCAGCAGGATCAACGCGGAGATGGTGGCGAGGATCGCCATCCACGCGTAGCGAACGGCCCACATGGGGATGCTGATCTTGTTCGTGGGCGCCTTGTGCTTCGTCATCGAACCTCTTCCTTGGCGTAAACGGGGGCCCGACCAGGACGAAGACGCGTAACATGGCGAGTGCATTGCCCGCCTGATCCGCGCCGGGCCTCGCCCTGGCCGGGCCAGCATTCAGCCGGACCTTCCTAGGGGTCCGGCTGTCTGCGTTGCAGCGACATCGTAACGTCAGCCACTTGCGTCCCGCCGGGCAAATCGGCGAATTCCTTTTGCGCCTATCGTGCTGGCTGTGCCGCGCTACACGAACGAAGATCAACGCCGTACCGGGACGCCGGCAGGGCGGCGAGAGTGGATCGTGAGACTGGGGCCCGGCCAGCGGTAACATGGGCAACCAAGGTAACCAACTAAATGGCTGTGCGTTGACCGCGTATTTTCCGGCCTCATTTGTGCAGTCGTTTAGCGCGCGATATCTTTCCGCACTTTCCCATCGTGGTAACCAGCGATTAACGCCTTTCTGGAAACGAAAAGACGCCCGTACCCCCTGTACCAGGCGGCCAGGAAGGGGGCTGGGTGGCACTCAGGGGAGCGCTGCAGGGATTCGGTGCATACCGGACACCCCGCTCGCACCCTCAGTCGAACACATGTACGTATTGCTGTGCACCGGTCACAGCGTGCGATCCTTGAGGCATGGCCGTGAACCCCGACGTCGTCATCCCCCAGGGCTACACCCTCGCCGACCTCGACACATGGTCCAACGTGTGCGCCACCGGCAAACACGAGGACTGCACCGGCCGGTACATCAACCCCGACCTGGACTGCCCCCCGGAGAAGATCGAGCTACCGTGCGCGTGCGGCATCTGCCGGCACGACCAAGCCCCGGCCAAGAAGCGGGGACGCCCCCGCAAGAACCCCACCGCGTAGCAGCCGGCGCGGCCCCTCTGAGCTGGGCCGCGCGACGTTAACGAACAGACCTGCTACCCAACACGGCGTGAACACGCCGATCTACGACGCCCTGGTCGCCGAGCTGCGCCACCAGCGCCAGAACACCATCCCGTTCCTCCGCCCCGCAGCCGGCCCCACCCCGCCCGCCGCACGGGAGGCGTACGACTGGTTCGCCCCCGCCGAGCCGTCCGACCCCGCCCAGGCCCGGCCAGAGCCGACGCCGCACGGCCTGCGCGGCATCGCCAACATCCTCGCCGCGGCGCACACCGGCCTCGCCGCGAGCGACCCTCGGCCCTTCGTCCTCACGACCGGGACCGTCGCATGAGGCGCGACCCCGGATGCGCGCCCGTCCTCGGCTACCTCGCCACGCTCGCCGCGCTCGTCTGGAGCGGCGCCACCACCGACATCACCGCACTCGCCGTCCTGTGCTGGGTCCTCGTCGGCAGCGCCGCCCTGGTCCTCATCGCCGACGCCCTCGTCGACTAACCAGCTCACCCCCGGTCGGGCCCGGCAGGACGTTAACGACGAAACCTGTCACACTCCCGCCCGCACACCCGTACCACCATGAACCGAAGGACCCCGAGACCCGCCGATGTTCACCGGAACCGTCGAACACACCTGGGAGGCAGGCCACTCCCTTCCGCACCTGCCCGGCAAGTGCTCCAGCCTCCACGGCCACACCTGGCGGGCCTCCATCACCGTGGCCGGCCCCTCCCTTGACCAAGCCGGCATCCTGGTCGAGTTCGGCGCCTTCAAACGGCACATGCGCGACTGGATCGACTCCCGGCTCGACCACTCGCTCATGCTCGGAGCCGGCGACAACCTCATCCCGCTCCTCGACCTCGACCGGCCCGCCGGCGAACCCGCGCCCCCGCTCGCCGCCGCGTTCACCGAGCGCGCCCAGCGGCTGTTCGTGTTCGGCCGCGACTTCCCCGACACCCCATGGCCCAGCGTCGAAGGCGTCGCGCAGCTGCTCGCCCACCACGCCCACACGTGGCTGGAGCAGGCCACCACCCGCAGCGACGTCTACGTCTCCCAGGTGACCGTCCGCGAGACCGACAGCAACTCGGCCACCTGGCACAACCCCCACCCGCCCACCACCACCGCGGCGTCGGCCGTACGCGCCGAGGCCACCCAGGCGCTCGGCAACATGCCGCCCGGCGTCCTGCGCGAACTCCTCACCGCGACCGCCCCCCACACGGCCGCCGACATCGCCCGCGACATGGGAGTCCCCCTCCCGGTCGCCCGCTACTACGTCGACCAGGTGTACGCCGAAGCCGTCGCCGCCCAGCAAGCCAAGTTCGACAACGAGATCGCCCAGATCCTCCACACCCCCGACAAGTAACCCCCCGAAGGAGAACCAACCATGCCGAACCGCTTCCCCTCCGACGCCTACACCGTCGTCCCGATCGCCGAGCTCACCCGCGTCACCACCCTCGCCGACCAGCTCGGCGCCGCCACCCAGCGGCTCGTCACCGCGCTCGCCGAGCCCGTCCCCACCCACCAGCAGACCAGCACCCCCACCCCGGCCGCCGAGCCCGCGGCCGTCAAGCGCCGAGCCACCCAGGCCGAATCCATCACCAACCGCGAACACCTCTACCAGCAGATTCACGCCGCCGGCGTTCGCGGCGCATCCACCGCTGACCTCGCCGCTCTCGTCGGAGAACACTCCAGCCGCGTTCATATGCACGTCCGCACCCTCGAAGTCCACGGCCGCGTCTTCCGCACCGGCAACGGCATCGTCCGCTGGTACGCCACCGAGCACCGCACGAGCGTTCTCAACTCCATGCGTCGCCGCGTCCCCAACCATGACCTCACCGTCGCCGAAGCCTCCGACATCCTCGGGCTCTCCCAACGCACCACCCGCGACATGGTCGACGCAAAGCAGCTCGACGGCCGCCGCGTCGGCAAAGCCACCATGGTCCACCGCAAGGGCGCCCTCGCCTACATCGACACCATCGGCAC
>NZ_JOAG01000088.1 GCF_000725485.1 Nonomuraea candida
GGGCGGGGGGCGCGGCGGCCGCGCGGGCGGGGGAGCCACGGCATCCCGTCGTCGTCCTCCACCATCCAGCCGCCGCCGGTCGGGAGGGGGCGGCCCGTTTCGGCCGTACTCCGGCCGGCCGGGGTGGGGGAGTAGGAGCCGAGTTCGACGGCGAGCTCGTCGTGCAGCAGCTCCCACACGCGCATGCTGTTCGGCTGTTCGGCGATGGCGACGGCCTCGGCGAGCGGGATGGTGAGCCGCATCCAGCCGGTGAGGCGGCCGTCGCGCGTCTTGTGGGGGGAGCCGGGGATGCGGATCTGGCCGGCCGGGCTGGACATGGGGCTGACGTCGATGGTGGGGAAGCGGGTGGCGAGTGCGCATGCCACCCGGTGCAGCTCATCCCAGGGGAGCGGCTGGGCGAACAGCACATAGGTGTGGCGGCCGCCGTTGGGGGGGAGGGCGGGGATGGCGCGGCCACCGCACCGTTCGACGGCAGCGATCGCGGCGGCGGCCTCGGCCGTGACACGGGCGGCCGGGTTCGCGACGCCGAGAGCGCGGGCCCGGCTCACGTCGTGGTCGAGCACCAGCAGCCGGCCTGTGCCCGCGCGCCGGTCGAACGTGGCCACGGTGGTGGGCCGGTTCGGGTGCCGCGCGGTCAGCGGCCGCTCGAACCTCGCGGGGAACGTCACGCCGCCGTCCGCCGAGTAGCGGACGCGCGGCGCCTGCGCGATCAGCGGCGCGAGCGCGGCCCACGCCTGGGCGGCCTCGGCTCGGAGCGCTTCCCACGTGATTTGATCATGTGGGACGGGTATGAGGTTGTGCAGCGTGGCTGTGCCGGTTTGGTCCGATTCCGACACGCCGAAATCGGACACGACTGGCAGAGCCAGGGGCCCATCGATTATGGTGGCACCTAGCTTCTGGTTGACCGGCTCCAGGCATGCGAAAGCCCGCCGGGAACCGGTGGCCTCTAATCGGGGGTCCTTGCGCAAATCTTCCTGGACAGTTGATACGGCGCAGGGGCCCTCGTGGCTTTCTATGGAGTTGTCCGCCGTCCTCGGCGGGCTACGTCTCCCGTTCTTCGCGTTTGCGGGTAGCCGCGGTCATTACGCGGCGGTGGTCTCGATGAGTGGCAGCTTCGCCTGCTCCCCGACCAACACCTTGTGGCGCAGGTGCGGCGGCGGGACGAGCACACCGTCCTGCCGGTCGCGAAGGTAGGCGGCTGCCTCCTCGCGGTTCTTGAACCCGTACGGCTGCCACTGACCGTGGGCCATGTTGAACATGAAGTCCACGTAGGCGCTGAAGTCGTCGAAGCCGAGCTTCTCCCACACTTCGGTCGCGTGGGTCCAGACCTGCTCATTCATGAAGCGAATGCTGGTCTTGTGGCCACCCTTACGAGGGCGCCCAGGCCCCTTCTTCGGGCCGGTCTGCAGTCCACCACTCATAGCCGCCGACAATATCGGATTCCGAATCCGCAATGGGAGATCTTCCGGCCGACACGCCGGGCCAATTCTCAAACGCCCCACCACACCCCACCGCATCAACAGTGAGGCCACCGCGCGTCACCGCGCGATGGCCTCACCATGGCTTGCCCGATCACCTCTGAAGTGCATCCCACTCAGGCGCCAAGATCGAGTGAACGACGGAATCGCGCCACCCGGTAGGGAGCTTCAGATGCCCCCTGATCACGCCCTCCTCAACCATGCCCACCTTGGTCATCACCGCGGCGGAAGCCTCGTTCATGGGACTCCGTGCGCCCCAGATGCGGTAGACGTCGAGCTGCTCGAACCCGAGGCGCAGCAACAACCGCACCACCTCGGTGCCAATCCCCTGCCGCCACCGGTCGGCGCGCAACGCGAACCCCAACTGCGCGCTGTTCTGCAGCGGGTGGCCAACGTCGATCGCCAGCCTGGCGAACGCCACCAGCTCGTCGCCGGGCAGCACCGCGGCGAGGGAGTATTCGGTCCGGGGGTCAACGCGGGCCGCCTTGGTCACGCCGGCGATGGTGGTCTCGACCTGGTCGCGCGAGCGCGGCTCGAAACTCATGTGTTCAGCCACTCTCGGGTCGCCGTAGATGGCCAGCAGCTGCTCCACGTCGGCCGGGGTGAACTCCCTCAAGGCCAGCCGAGGGGAGGAGATCATTACCGGGTACATGGCCTCCGACCCTACTGGCCGGGCGGCAAC
Organism: Nonomuraea candida; assembly: GCF_000725485.1. Taxonomy (GTDB): domain Bacteria; phylum Actinomycetota; class Actinomycetes; order Streptosporangiales; family Streptosporangiaceae; genus Nonomuraea; species Nonomuraea candida. The sequence continues at coordinate 2,161 of NZ_JOAG01000088.1, forward strand.
GCGGCCTGGATGGGCAGCCCGGCGAACTCCTCGATCTCCTGCTGCATGCCGGCGGCGAGCGCACCACCCCGGAAGTTCGGGGCGCGGAGCGCTTCGTGGATGCGCCGCGTGCTGGCGACGATTCCCCCGATGCGCTGATCGACGGGAAGGTCGAGCACGGTGGCCAGCGCCTCGGCGGCGCCGTCGAGGTCGCCGAGATGGATGCGGGCGAGCGCAAGGTCAGCGCGGGCGCCGGCCTCGTCGGAGAACGACTGCTCGCTCTCGTCGGCTCCCGCGTAGGCGTCGATCGCGGCGCTCGCGCTGTCGGCCGCGAGGTGTTCCTGGCCGGGCAGCCACACCCTGGCGTCGGCCGCGTAGTAGAGCTGTCTCGGCGGCGTGAACGTCATGATCCCGCCGAATTCATCCAGTTCGTCCGGCTGGACTTGCTCCCGCGCGTGCTCGGCATGAAGGATCGCCTCGTCCACTCGCTCGGCGTTGCCCAGCACCCCCCACACCCTGGCGGCCTGCGCGGGCAGCCACACTGCGGCGGTGCTGCGCGTGCGGGCCGCGTACTCGGCCCCCGCGTCGACGTAGCGAGCCGCCTCGCGGGGGCTGCCCGCCCAGTAGGCGATCATCGACTGCAGAACCCGCACCCACGTGCGGAGCCCGTCGTGGCCGGCGTTCTCGGCGCACACGATCGCGGCACGGGCCTGCGTCATCGCGGCATGCGAGTTGCCCAGGTCATGAGACGCCTTGGCCAGCATGCCCGAGATGATGCCGCTCAACAGATACAGGTCTGTCGTCTCGGCGGGCCGCTGCCTGCCCTCCAGCAGGCGGAAGAGCATGTCCTGCAACTCCGCGAGGCTACCCATCAGGTGGACCAGCGATCTTTGGGGGTACAGCCGGGCGATGTGCGCCACCTCGTCGCGGATCTGTGCCAGCATTTCGGGACCGACGTTGCTGCCCTCCGCCCCCGTGGCGAATCGCATGGCTCGGCGAGCGATCACTTCTACCTCCTCTTGCAGGCTGCCGGGAGCCGGCAGCCGCACCTGAGCTGTTGCTGATGTACTGAACGTGCTTTCGCCCAGGCTGGGCGGCGCAGCAGCGAACCCCGGGTTGCACCGGATCAGGATGTCCCGCTCCTGCGGGTCCAGCCTGTCCAGAGCGTTCGGCTCCAGGAGCGTCAGCGGCGTCGTGCGGTAGACGCTCGCCAAGGTGATGAGGTGCGTCGCGAGCGGCGCCCTGGAGCCGAACGCGGGGAACATCTCCAGCCGGGACAACAACGGTTGGTCCATCACCATCGTTGGCGACTGGTCCCGGCATTGGTCCACGACCTCCGGCTGCGACAGGCCGAGCGCCGCTCGGTAGGCGGCCAACGGCGTCAGACCGAATTGGATGCGGATCTCTACCGCGATGTCGTCGGTAGTGCGGTTTTGCGCACGCATCTGCGTGCGCAAACGATTCACCCTGCGCCGGATGTCGTTGACCATCGAGGCTCCCCTGGTGAGGCTCTGCCAGAAGGGTTTCCCGTGACGAGGGGATTCGGCAACCACGCATATCGGTCACCCCCGAGACCGGCGACATAGAACGGCACCCACCCGCCGGGAAACAGCAGGTCAGCAGGGGCGGAGGGTGCATAGAAAATATGTCGCAACCCCCCGTGACCGGCACAGTACAGCGAGCGTTTACTAGGGCAGGCCGCAATACAGCCGATGAGCAGCCTGCACGCTGCCCCCTCCCGACCTTGAAGGTCCTCACGATGACACCAGCCGCCAACCGGGATATGCCAACCGCAGCCGACGTCGCTCGCCCACCCGACAGCATCGCCCGCATCTACGACTACGGGCTCGGCGGGAAAGACAACACACAGCCCGACCGGGACATCTTCGACGCGCTCGCGAAGATCGACCCAGGGCTCCCCGAGTCGGTACTGGCCCACCGTGAAGCCGTGCACCGCGGCGCCGGCCTGATGGCCCGGCTCGGCGTCCGCCAGTTCATCGACCTCGGCAGCGGTCTGCCGGACGCGAATGGACAGAACATCTTCGACACCGTCTCGGCCGTCCAACCGGACGCCCGGGTCGTGTACGTGGATGTGGCTGGCGTGCCCGCCGCGCACGGGCGTGCGCTCCTGACCCGGATCGAGCCGACTCTCATGGTGCAGGCCGACGTCCGCGAACACCACAAGGTGCTCAGGCTCTCGTTCAAGCTGCTCGACCCTGACGAGCCCGTGGGCGTCATCGCCACCGCGCTGATGCACTTCTGGAAGTTCCAGCCGTACGCGATCTGGGTGCTGCACTCCTACCTGCGGGCGTTCCACGCCGGCGGCTACCTGGCCTTCTCCCACGCCTGTTCCGACATGGACCCGGACGTGCGAGAGGCCATGGTAAAGGAGTACAGCCGCAGCGGTGCCGACCTCTATCCGCGTAGCAGGGCCGACATCGCCGGCTTCCTCGACGGGCTGGTCCTGCTCCGGCCCGGCCTGGTCGAGGCGTCCACGTGGCGGCCCGACCCGGACACCCCGGCGCGCAAGGTCGGTGAGGCGAAGTTCTTGTTCGCGGTGGCCGGGTTCGGCCCGTACGGGAACGAGTGCCCGCACGACGAGCGGCACACCCCCGCAGCAGGGGGTGCGACATGAGCCGCGGCCCCGTCTTCGCCGGCTCTGGCTCGGAGATCGACGACGACACCGGCCGGGAGATGGCGGCCAGACTTGAGGAGGAGTACGGGCACATGGCGCTGGTGCTGTGGGAGGTCGCCGGTAGGCATCTTACGGCCTTCTGGCGCGGCCATGTCCCGGAAGCCATCTACGTCAAGGGCAGGACTCCGCAGGAGCTACGCGCGGCGCTCGCCGCCCGGCTGGCCGAGGTTACGCGTCCGCCGCACATCCCCGGCGGCAGCTTCCCCATCCCCCGCCAAGGCAGGGGCCCGGGATGACAAGGCGAGGCGTGACACCGACGCAGCATCCACCAGTGCGCGCCGCGTCGGCCACGCCTCCGGGGCGGGCGGCCCGGTGTCGATGTCCCCGCCGTCCAACCCCGCCACGGCGCGGGCCGGTGATCGTCCGTCGTATCGGCGGCCGGCCCGCGCCTGCGCTTCGCTCCGAGCACTGCACCGCGAGGAGAACACATGGAACCCATCTTCCTGTCCCTGATCGACAGCCTCTTCCCCATTACCGACCGGCGTGAGAAGACGCCGACACCGCCACCAGACAGGCCGCCCACCCTTCCAGCCGACCACCCGACCGGAGCTCCCGATGGCCGCCACACCTGACCACCTGTGGCTCGAACTCACGAGCCTTTGCCAGATCCAATGCGGCCATTGCAGAGCGGAGGCGGGACCGCAGGGATCACACGGCACCATGGAGCTGTTCGACTGGCTCGGCGTCATCGCCCAAGCGGCCAAAGCCGGGGTGCGGCAGGTCCGGTTCACCGGGGGCGAGCCCACCCAGCACCCGCACTTCGGCAACCTGGTCTACCAGGCGCTCAACGCCGGCCTGGAGGTCGAGGTCCACAGCAACCTGGTCCACATCCCGGAAAAGGTCTGGACGGTGCTCTGCCACCCGCGTGTGAAGCTCGCGACCAGTTTCTACAGCGACGACCCGACCCAGCACGCGCGCATCACCGGGGGCAGCGCGACCTGGCACCACACCCTCCGCAACATCGAGCGGGCCCTGATGTACGGCATCCCGCTGCGTGTCGTCATGGCGCGCGTGCTGGAACGTCAGCGCCTGGACGAGGGCCGGAAGCTGCTGACCGAACTCGGCGTGGACCGCATCGACATCGAGCCGGTGCGGGGGCTCGGCCGGGCCGCCGGCAGAGCCGCTCCTGACGTCAACCAGTTGTGCGGCGAGTGCGGTCTGCGTGCTGCCGCCGTCCTCCCGAACGGCGAGGCGACCCCGTGCCCGCTGGCGCGGTGGATGCGCGGCCTCGACGTCCGCGACGTGGGTTTGGCGGCGGCGCTGGAGGCGATGCGCCCCCACCGCGAGTACATCGCCGCCAACGTCCCGCCCGCCACCACGTGCGGACCGGCCGGTGAGGTCGCCGCCGCCAGCAGATAGCCCCGCTGCGGGCCCTTCCCCCGCGATGGCCCGCAGCCTCCGCCCCGGAAATGGCCCGGTCCGGGGCTGACGCCGTGGGACGGCAGCCGCATACCTGCCGTCCCACGGCCACCCCTCACCCCCCCACCCCCGGAGAACAGGCGATGACCCTGCCCACCTCCTGCGCGGGCGCCGGTGAGCGCGCCGCACGCACGACACGATCCCCTCGGCCGTGGCTGGCCAGGCTGCGCGCCGTCGCGCGCGCGTGGTGGGCCGGCTCCTGGTGGGACGACACAACGCCGATCCCCACGGCAGTCCCCGAGGGCTTTCACGGCTGGGTGCAGTCCGGCGCTCTACGCGACGGCCGGGCACCGACAGCTCGACCTCCTCCAGCCGTTCCCAGGCCCCATCACCAACCTGCCTGCCCCGCATCCTCCTGACCGCCCTCTACGTCGCCCCCGGCGCGAACCTCGCCGAGACCGACGACCACCCGGCACGGCCCGCGCACGTCGTCGCCGACCGCTGGTAGCCAAGGGCGGAATAGGCCCCGGGAACACCAGCCACCGGCCCCCAGCGGGCATCATCCGGATGTGCCTTACCACTCCCCATGAGGAGGGAACCCATGACGGCACGACTCATCATCGACACCGACGCCCTGGCCGGGTCCTGCTACTTCAGGACCTCCGTCGCAGGGGACGGCCGCAAGTCGCTGATCCAGATCACCGAGCGCTGCAACTTGCACTGTGCGCACTGTTTCGTCTCCTCCACCAAGGAGGGCCTGGATCTGCCGCTGGACGTCCTCACCGACACGGTGCTGCCGCGCCTCCAGCGCGCCCGGGTCGAGCGCATCACCCTCACCGGCGGCGAACCGTTCGTCCACCCCGACATCATGCCGCTATGCCGTCACATCGTCGGCCTCGGCCTCCCGCTCGGGCTGTGCACCAACGCCACCCAGACCAGCGACGAGCAGATCGCCGAACTGGCGGCCCTCGGCGGCGTGCACATCAACGTCTCACTGGACGGGTTCCGGCGCGAATCCCACGGCAAGTTCCGCGGCGACACCTCCTCCTTCGACGTCACAGTGGCCACCACCCGCAAGTTCGCCCAAGCCGGCCTCCTGCAAGGGCTGCTGTCCACCCCGAACGCGCTCACCAGCACCGGCGAGTTCGTGGACCTGTGCGAGTTCGCCGTCGAGGTCGGCGCCCGATACGTGCTCATGAACCCGCTGTCCAGCTTCGGGCGCGGCGTCAAAAGCCAGCAACGGCTGGCGGCCGACAACGACAAGATGAACGCCATCGCCGAGGCCACCGAGAAGTTCCGGGCCCGCGGCGTCGAACTGGTGCGCATCCGCTTCCCCAACCCCGGCAAGCCGCTCGCCGGGTGCGACGCCGGCAAGCTCATCTACGTGTTCGCGGACGGGCTCACCGCAGTCTGCCCCTACCTGGTGTTCGCCGCGCGCACCCCGCAATCGCCGCACCCGGACACCGACTTCCTCGTCGGGAACATCCTCCACCAGGAGGTCGCCGACGCGCTCGACGGCTACGACCTGGAGGGGAAACTCCGCATGGGAGTGAACTCCAGCTGTGGCACATGCCACATGGGCGGCCGGTGCGGGAAGGGCTGCCCGGCCGCCGTCATCGCGAACGGCGCACGAGTCGGCGAGGTGGACACCGAGCAGTGCCCCATCGTCGAGCACGACGGCCGCCCCCTGCTCCAGATAGGACGCCGCCCGTGAACACGTCACCGGCGAGGGGTGGCCTGTTCATCGTGGTCGAGGGCCCCAACGGCGTCGGCAAGACCACCACCGCGGCCCTGCTCGCGGACCAGTTCCGCGCTCTCGGATCGCGCGTCCACGAGACCAGCGAGCCGTCCGCCACTCCACTGGGACGGCTGGTCCGCAACGGAGAATCCAAGCTGACCGGCCGAGCGCTGGCCCTGGCCGTCGCCGCCGACCGCTGCGTGCACATCGACACGGAGATCCGGCCGCAGCTACGGGCCGGCCTGGTCGTCATCAGCGACCGCTACGTGCAGTCGTCGCTGGTACTGCAACGCCTCGACGGGCTGCTGCAGGAGGAAATCTGGCAGTACAACTGCCACGTGCTCCCGCCGTCCCTATCCTGCTACATGCGCCACACTCCCGAGGAACTGGAGAAGCGGCTGGCCGGACGTGACAGATGGTCCCGGCTGGAACAGATCGGCTCGCCGCGGCGCGAACTCGATCTGTACGAGGAGG
>NZ_JOAG01000089.1 GCF_000725485.1 Nonomuraea candida
GAACGAACGGGGAGCTATCTGGCCATACGCGGGGAGCCCGCTGGCCGTCAGTGGGGCATTATCTGGCCGCCTACGGGGAGCTTTTCACGGCCACCGTCATCATGCGCCAGCTCGGTGGCCGCGCGGCCTGCTTCGAGCAGGTCCAGTACCTTACGCCGGAACTCCGGCGGGTAACCCCGTCGTCCCATGCCACTTTCCTCTCATCAAGCAGCACAAGAATCCAGAAATCCACCTCCACTCAACCCGGGGCACACCACGGCCTCCATCAAACTCGGCGCGGTTCACCCTAACTACCCGGCCTTGGGCGAGCCCCCCGCCAGCATGATTCGTACCAGCAACGGCCCCGCTGTCATGGCCGCTCTACGCGCCATCGCCATCCTCGAACTCCACGGCTGGACCAGCATCGCCAAAGCCAGCCGACACCACTCCCACCAGGTCCAACGCAGCATGACGACTCTCGGCATCACCTACCCGAACCAGACACCAAGGCCGAAGCGCGAGAACCCCGGAGCCCTGCGACCCCGAAGGACCGTTCTTCGTGCTCCGCGCCATTCCTGACGCCTGACCGACGGCAGGATCACATTCCGAGAATCGGTGAGCACTACCCGTATGCGGAATCGGCAATTACCGTTTACTCCGCACATTAAAGCGCGTCAATACTTGTGATAAGTGATCTTGTTGTGCATCATAAGGAGCATCGCAAGCAGCGTTCGGCCTCGGAGTCGCATCTAGGTATACCAAGCTTCATTCTTCTCCCCATCACGGTGCTGGACGGAACCACACCACTCAGTAGTGGCACGCGAAGTGCTGCCCGCCCGAAAACGTATCATCGCAGTCATCGGTCGTGCCCAAAACCGCTCCCCGTACCACTGCGACAAAACAACAGGAGGTGCATTCGTGGGCAATTTCTCCAGGAACGCCATTGTGCTGGCCGGTGGCCTGACGCTTTTATGCGGACTTGCCGCCTGTGGTAGTGACACTGACAGTGGCGTCAGCACGGTCCAACTCCGATCCGCGAGCGCGAAACCCGTGGACGGCGCATCGCCCCTTTCCGCGTACGTCGACACCGCTGAGCAGCGCAAGAAGGTGACCACCGCCCGGGCCAGCCTGGTTGCTGCCTGCATGCAACGCCTCGGTTTCGCCGAGTTCAAGACCGTGGAGTCCAAGGAGCAGGGTGCAGAGTTCATCTCGGGCCGCCGGTATCTGTACATCGAGCCCGAGCAGGCGGCGCGCACCGGCTACGCGGAGGAGGCGGACGCCGCCGACGGCAAGCGCAGGACCGCGGACCAGGCCCGAGCCGTGTCGATGGCGGAACGCCGTGCTCTGACCGGCGGCGACGTGACCCTGGACAGTGGTCAGACCCCTCCCCAAGGCGGCTGCACCGGAGAGGCGAGCCGAACCCTGACGACGGGAGCCTCTCAGCCGGACGAGTTGCTCGTCTGGAGGCTGATGGCCGAGGCGGCGGCACCTGCCAGGAAGGACGCCGAGGTCCTACGGGTGGTGGCCGACTGGAGCACGTGCATGAAGCAGCGCGGATTCAGCTACGCGACACCGGAGGACGCCTGGAACGACCCCCGGTGGGTCAGGCAAGCCGGCCCTGCGGCGACCGACGAGGAGCGCAAAGCCGCCAGCGCCGACATGGAGTGCAAGGACCAATCGGGCTACGCCGTGGCACTGTCGAACGCGCAGAACGCGAATGAGCAGAAACTGATCGAGCAGCACGCGGACGCGCTGAAGGCACTCGCGCGGAACAGGGGCGCCCTCCTGCGTAACGCCGAAATCGTCCTGCAGGGCGGGCAACCGTAATAATATCCCGCCCGTACAACCACGAGTTTCGACTACACACATAGGAGAATAATGCGTGGCCGACGTTTACTGAATCGAGCCATGGCCGTCGTCGCCGGCAGTGCGATGGGCACTCAGTTGATGCTTTCCACTCCCGCCCCGGCATGGGCCGCAGAGCACGACGGCTGGTGCACGTACGCGGAGTTATGTGTTTTCGAGCACGAAAATCGGGCCGGCGGACGGCACGACTACTACAATGAGGACGACAGCTACGATAACGACTACCTTTATTACTTCTGGGGGTCGTCTCCTGTCATCAGCGGCACTCCCGTGAACGACATGACCAGCTCCTTGTCAAACGGCGACGACCGGTGCAAGGCAGTGCTTCGGGAGCACAGCCACGGTGGCGGGCTGGGGCTGATCATTCCCTACGACACCAGCGGCAGCGGGTACGTGGTCAACGATCTGGTGCCCTATGGCATGAACGACTTCTTCAGCTCACACAGGTGGCAGGACTGCTTCTGACGGTCGCACGACCTCCCGCGCCGATGCCGGCCGGATAGCCGGTCGGCTCCGACCGGGCAGCACCGCCCATAGCTGACAGCGATGGCGACGGACGTGGAAGCCGTCGTCCTGACGACGCGGGGCGACGGTGCACTCCGTGAAGGCCAACGGCGCGGAAAGACGTACGCATCCAGGCGACATTGGAGCCGACATGGACGAGATGGTTCTGCGTGCACAACGCTTCATCAACACCACCTACGGCAGCGTGCCGGGCATCACCAGAGTAGTTGAGGACGGAATCACCGGGTGGGCGACGATGTACGCCCTGACCCGCTGTCTACAGCACCAGCTCGGCATCACCACGCTGTCGAACAACTTCGGCCCCACGACCCTGTCGACGCTGACCAGCCAATACCCTTCGATAACGCGGAGCACAGGGGCGCCGGCGAACCTCGTCCGCATCTTGCAGTCCGGGCTGTACTGCAAGGGCTACGATGGCGGCGAGATCGATGGCATCTACAACGACAGGGTTTCGGCGGCGGTTCAGCAACTCAAGGCCAACTCCGGCACGCAGAACGCCTTTCCAGGGGACGCGATGGTCCCCAAATTATTCAAGGCGCTGCTCACCATGGACGCATACGTTGTGACAGCCAATGGCAGCGCCTCGGTACGCTCGATCCAGCAATGGATGAACTCCCGCTACGTGAACAGAACGAACTTCTTCGTCATCCCGTGTGACGGCCATTTCTCACGAGACGTACAGAAGGCGATGATGCTGGCCTGCCAGTTCGAGCTGGGCCAGAGCGACAGCGAGGCGGACGGCATCTTCGGCCCCAAGACACTCAACGGGTTGGCGGCGCGGGGGATAGCGCAGGGTTCCACAGGGGTCTTCGTACAGCTCTTCAGCGCGGCCATGATCTTCAATCGCCGTCAGGGGACCACCTTCACGGCCACCTATGACGCCAACCTCACCGCCCGGGTCGTCGATTTCCAGAACTTCGCCCGGCTCGCCCCGACCGGCACCGGCGACAAGCAGACCTGGGCCTCTCTGCTTGTCAGCACGGGTGATTCGAGTCGTAGGGGCACCGCTGCCGACTGCGTCACTCAGATAACGCCTGCTCGTGCTCAGACGTTGAAGGGCCTCGGCTATCAGGTGGTCGGCCGTTATCTCACCAACGTGCCCAACACTCCGCTCAACAAGAAGATCCAGCCCGGCGAGCTGGCGGTGATCGCGCAGGAGGGACTTCGGGTCTTCCCGATCTACCAGACCTACGGCGGGGCGGTGACCTACTTCAACGCCACTCAGGGCGCGGCTGACGCCATGGCCGCCCTGGACGCGGCGCGGGGTTACGGCTTCAAGCCAGGTACCCGCATCTACTTCGCCGTCGACTACGACGCCCTGGACAGTGACATCACCTCCAGCATCCTTCCGCACTTCCGTGCCATCCGGACTCGTTTCAACCAACTCGGTAGCGAGTATGCGATCGGCATCTACGGGCCCCGCAACGTCTGCTCCAGGGTCGCCGCAGAGGGCCTCAGCACGGCCAGCTTCGTCGCGGGCATGTCCACCGGATTCAGCGGCAACCTGGGCTTTCCCCTGCCGGACGACTGGGCTTTCGATCAGATCTCCACCATCACGATCGGAGCCGGCGACGGCGCCATCGAGATCGACAACAACATCAATTCCGGGAGGGACAGCGGGCAGAACAGCTTCAACGATGTGCCTACCGGAGCCAAGCCGGACGTACCCTTCAACAGGGCCAACCGGGATGCGATCCTCACCGAACTGCTCGCGTACATCAAGAGCCTCGGGGACCTCCCTGAGGGGAACGTGATCGAGAACGCCTGGCTTCACCTCACACCCGCATCACTCGACATCACCCTGCAGCACGACGCACTGATAACGGCGCTCTCCCGGGCCTTCGGCATGCGAAAGGCACTCATTCAGACCCCGCTCTTCTGGGAGCTCCGCAACAACCGCGTCGATGACGCCGCAGTAGACGGCCTCGTGCTGGCCACCTACGCCTATCTCGAGGCGTACGAGCTCTGGAAGGAGAACATGAGCGGCCCTCCGCCCCACCCACCGGCCATCATGAAGAACGACAGCAGTACCGGTCTCGGTCAGATCTTCGCCGACACTGCGATCAAATCACGAAACTATTGCGCGTCCGTGGGGATCATCAGTGACAGCGCGCTCGACCCTGCCGACTGGCACGACGTCTGGCGGGTCTGGAAACAGCTCAAGGACGATGACGAATACTCCGTCAGCACCATTCCGCTGGTGAACATCTGGGGCGCGAACGACATCAGCCAGCGCCGGCCCGCGTTGGACTACACAGAGAACGAAGCGAGTTTGATCCTCAAGCGATACAACGGCACGGGCGCCCAGGCTGACGTGTACCGGCAGAAGACTCTGCCCATCTACCGCATATTCGAGAAGTACAACAGTGCTGCGAGGAATCTCTAGATGCGCAACAGCAGGCAGGACGGACGGAGAAGCATTCATCGGCTGTCCTCGAAGGCCGCCTACCTGCTGTGCCTTCTGTTGAACTCGGTATTCGGGGTTCTCGGGCAGTTCGCATTGTTCTACCCCTACTTCGTGGCTCGTGACTGGCTCGCGCAGTTAGGGTTCGGATCGCCCGGAATCCCGTTCCAAGACGGCTATCTCGGAGCGCTGCTCATCGGGCTCGTACTCGTTGTCGTATGCACGCTGGCAATGGCAGCGGTGAACTTCGTGGTGCTCCGCTCCGCGTCGGTGTCACGGCGACTGTACTGGCTCGGCGCTGTCCTGGTTGCTCTGGCGTCCTCTATCTTCCAGCTGCTCTGGAACATGGGAAGCCCTTTTTCCTAGAAGGGAGCCTCGTGGCTGGCGAAACCACGGCTCACATTGGAGAGGTGACGAAGAACATCGGCCGTCGCGCTGTCATTCGCGCTTCGCTCGGGCTCATCGGCGCCGGCATGGCCGGAGTGCTTGTGGGACCGGGCCCAGCGAAGGCCGCCGTACGGGACGGGAACACTCCTCCGCACACCCCCACAGCGCTTGCGGCGCTTACAGAACAAGTCCCGACAAGCGCCAACGGCTGGCCGATCATACGACTCGAGGACCATGCGTGGGCGCCCTACTGGCGGGTGGGCGGCAGCGACATCATGGTGAACCTGCGACTCGGTGAGCCGGCCACGATTCTGCTCTACGTACTCGGCAGGTTCCACTACGAGATCGACGAACTGAAGGCCGCCGAGAGCCAGGTCATCGGCTACCGGCCGCTCGGATCCATCTCGGCTTCGTCGCCGGCCAGCAATCACGCTTCCGGAACGGCGGTGACCATCCGCCCCGACTGGTATCCGGCGGGGTCGCGGGGCAACTTCTTCCCACACCAGGCCGTGGTGCTCCGCGATGTCCTCCTGGAGTGCGAGGGTGTCGTCCGCTGGGGTGGCGACGACGATCGGCCCGACGAGTCCAGATTCACCATCGACGTTCCACCTGGAGACAAGCGGCTCCAGCGGGTGGCCGCGAAGATCCGGGCTTGGAACGGGGAGCCCGGGCAAGGCGCTGGCGCAGCGCTGAACCCGTTCGACGCCGAACGGCGGAAGGCAGCCCGCAAGCTGCAACTGCAGCAGGCACAAGACTGAGGCCGGCCCCCAAGGCGTCCGGTGTCTCATTGATGTCCGAAATCCGGCAGAAACAGCATCGGAGGTATCGTGCAGCGATTAGCTCTCGTGGTAAGCCTCACGCTTCTAGCGGTCCTGACAGTCACCTCGCCCGCCGGGGCGGTCACAAGCCCGGAGAATCCCGGCGAAGTGGCTTCTATCCCCGCACCCGCGCAGCTCAGGCAGGGCATGAACGAGATGCGGGTCGTCCCGAAGAACGACCCCGAAGCCGACGCTCCGCTGTCCCCCGGGCAGCAGGACCTACTCGCCCGGAAAACCGCCGAAGCCAAGGCCCATGCCGCGGAGCGACGCCAAGGGGCCGCGGCTCCCAATGGACGCTCAACCGCCGCCTCCGCCGAGATGAATTGGCTCTCCGTCTACTACTTCCCGCAGATCGAGGACTATTACTGCGGACCGTCCACGCTACTCTCGGCGATGTACGCGAAGGGCCTGGACTGGGGCACGGTGGATGATCCCAGATGGAGCCATGCAGCAGACTTGCTCGACACCGACTTCAACGGGAACACCCCGTGGTACATCAACCCCATCGCCCAGGACATCAAGATCATCGCGTCCGGCTACAACACCGGCCGGCCGATGGCCGATGCGATGAACTATGAGATGGAAACCACCTTCTACGTCCCGCAGCCGATTCCCGGCACTCCCACGCTGGCTCATCAGCAGGCATATGTCGATGCACTGGTGTCGGATATCGACAACAACTATCTCATCATGGGGAACACCGCCGAGACGCCGACCAGCGACCATCTCGCGGGGCATCCCACGAACCGCAACATCTTCCACTGGATCGGTGTCTACGGATACGACGCCTACGGCGACTGGACCATGTACATCGATCCCGCGGGAAATAGCGCGGCTGTACCCGCGGACTGGAACGCCCCTTCGTACGACGGCATCTACTCGGACACCCTAGTGGGGATCTTTAGCTCTCGTGGCTACATCTGGTAAGCGATCACTGATATTGATGTTGGCGTTGCTGTGCAGCGTGAGCTGCACAGCAACGCCGGCACCAACGCCACCGTCGACCAAGGCGGGCTCTTCCCAGCCTCACGCCGAGGTGCCGCCCTCGAACACCCGACCGGCCCCACCGGTGAACCAGGGCTGCCTCAAGACGATGCCCAGATCCTGGCGGCAGGCCGTCGACGCCGGGCGAGTTCCAGCGAAGCTGGGGGATGGTCGCATCCGTCCGACCGCCGTCGGTCCCGACGGTGAAGCGCTCTTCGGTGAACTCGCAGTCGGGGATCCCGCACGAATCGACGGCGCGAGCAAGAAGGAAATCGTCCGATACGACTTCGACAGCCGCACGTGGTCGCCGATCTACGCGATGCCTGACGCCGCGACCGACCAACAGGTGGATGGGGTGTTCGACGGACAAAGAATGGTCTTCGCCCTTCAACACTCGTTGACGACCTATGACGACTGGTCCGTTCACGTCTGGGATCAGCAGACGAACGAGGTCCGCGTTCTCGATCAGGACGCCGGTTTCCGAGGTCCCCTGATCTACGTGGACGCATCAGCAGGAAAGGCCGTCTGGAGCAAGGCCGTCGGAAAGAACATCGTCGAAGTCCACCTCTACGATCTGGCGGCCTCCCGGGACCGAGTGATAGCCCGCGGTCAGATCGGAACCGCATGGATCGTCGGCGATCTCGTCATCTGGCCGCAGATCGTCAGACCCGGCTCACAAGCCGTCTTCCAGGCTGCTTCGCTGACCTCAGGAAACCTTGTGGAAACGCCCCCAGGACTGTCGAAGGTCGGACCGTTGACCCAGATCGCGGCAAGTGGCTCGACGCTCGTGTGGATCGAAGGAAACTTCCGGGCCATTCGCGCGTGGCGAATCGGCTGGCCGGAGCCGCGGACGGTCTTCGACTCGGGCCGCGACCGCGGCATCGACGACGTGAACGTCGCCGGCGATATCGTCTCCTGGCATTCGCTCGAACCGGGCCAGCCCGTCTACCTCGGAGACATGCGGACCGGCTCGTGCACCCAGGTCACCGAACGCAACGGATACACCGTCTCCAACAAGGACGCCATGGTGGTCATATATCCCGAGTCGAAGAGTTCCTTCGGAGCCTTCGTCGTACGGCCCTCACGGCTGCCTCCCCTGCCGGAGAAGTAGGGGCTTGTCTCCTTGCATCTCGCCTACTTCCGCCGGGCGCTACCGCGGCGGGTCGCGCGGGTCATGACGGATTAATTGCTGGAGTGCCGTGCTGTACGGGGGCGTGAGCAATGCTTGAGACCTGTGGATCGGTCGGGAAGGGGTGCACCTTCCCGATGATCATGCGAGTTCTCAAGACATGACCGACGCGCCAACGTCGGTCGG
>NZ_JOAG01000090.1 GCF_000725485.1 Nonomuraea candida
AGGGCGCCTCCACCGCCGACGGCGCCAACATCGTCCAATACGACGACTGGGGCGGCGCCAACCAGCAATGGCAGCTCGTCCGCGTGGACGGCGGCGGCAACCCCGGACAGTGCGACCTGCCCTCGACCTACCGCTGGACCTCGACGGGCCCGCTGGCGACGCCGCGGCCGGGCTGGGTCTCGCTCAAGGACTTCACCGTCGCGCCGTACAACGGCCGGCACCTGGTCTACGCCACCACGCACGACACGGGCACCAGGTGGGGCTCGATGAACTTCAGCCTGTTCAGCAACTGGTCGGAGATGGCCACGGCGAGCCAGAACGCGATGTCCAACTCCACGGTGGCGCCCACGCTCTTCTACTTCGCGCCGAAGAACATCTGGGTGCTGGCCTACCAGTGGGGCGGGACGGCGTTCTCGTACCGGACCTCCACCGACCCGACCAACCCCAACGGCTGGTCGGCGCAGCAGGTGCTCTTCTCCGGCAGCATCTCGGGCTCCGGCACCGGCCCCATCGACCAGACGCTCATCGGTGACGGCACGAACATGTACCTGTTCTTCGCCGGGGACAACGGCAAGATCTACCGGGCGAGCATGCCGATCGGGAACTTCCCCGGCAGCTTCGGCAGCAACTCGACGGTGATCATGAGTGACACGACGAACAACCTGTTCGAGGCCGTCCAGGTCTACAAGCTCCAGGGCCAGAACAAGTACCTCATGATCGTCGAGGCGATCGGCGCGCAGGGCCGCTACTTCCGCTCGTTCACCGCGACCAGCCTCAACGGCTCGTGGACGCCGCAGGCCGCCACCGAGGGCAACCCCTTCGCCGGCAAGGCCAACAGCGGCGCCACCTGGACCAACGACATCAGCCACGGCGAGCTGATCCGGACCAGCGCCGACCAGACCTTCACCGTCGACCCGTGCAACCTGCAACTGCTCTACCAGGGCCGCAGCCCCAACTCGGGCGGCGACTACGGGCTCCTGCCCTACCGGCCGGGCCTGCTGACACTGCAGCGCTGACAGCAGGGGAGCGCTGACAGCAGGGGGGGCGGCCCAGGGGTCCGGGCCGCCCCCTCCTTCAGGGCACAGGGGTCAGACATCCCTGGACGTGGATTGTCAAGCGGCGAGATCGTCTTGCCGGTGTGACCATGCGGTTGCCGGGTCGTAGGGGGTGTGGGTTTTGAGGCAGCCGTGCAGGATGCCGACGAGGCGGTTGCCGACTTGGCGCAGGGCGGCGTTGTGGCTGAGGTCTCGGGCTTTGAGCTGGTCGTAGTAGGCGCGGACGGCCGGGTCGTGCAAGATGGCGGCGCCGGCCTGCATGTGCAGGGCGTCGATGAGCCGGTCGTTGTGGATGAACCGGGCGTGCACGGTTTTGGACTTGCCCGATTGCCGGGTGATGGGTGAGGTTCCGGCGTAGTTCTTGCGGGCCTTGGCGCTGGCGTAGCGGCCGCGCGCGTCGCCGAACTCCGCGAGCACCCGGGCGCCGAGGATGACGCCGATGCCGGGCTGGCTGAGCAGGATCTCAGCGTCCGGGTGCCGGCCAAAATTGGCCTCAACCTGCCCTTCCAGAGTTTTGATCTCGCTGTTCAGAGTCCGCAGGACCGCGACCGTCGCCGACACGGTGGCCGCATAGGCCGAAGCCACCAGATCGCTTTGCCCCAGATGCTCGGCGCGCAGTTCGGCCTGGATGGCGGCGGCCTTGCCGGGCTTGTCGCGGTGGCCCTTGAGCGCCGCGGTGATCTGGCCGGCGCTCAGCCGCCGCAGCCGCAGCATGTGCCGGGTCCGTTCCCAGATCATCGTCTGATGCGCGCGGGCGACGACCTTGACCGCCTCGGCCTCATCGGAGTCCGCGGCGATCTCTCGCAGCTGGTGGCGGCGGGTGCGGACCATGTCGGCCAGTGCGTGCGCGTCGGCCTTGTCGCTCTTGGCCCCGGAGTTGCCCATCACTTCCCGGTGCCGGGCGGCCTGCTTGGGGTTGACCCCGAACACCCGGTAGCCGGCCGCGGCCAGCGCCCGCACCCACGGCCCCCGGTCGGTCTCGATGCACACCAGCACCTCGGCCGGCTCGGCGTCCTCGGGCAGGAACGAGGCGACCAGCTCGTGAAAGCGGGCCACCCCGGCTGCGCCCTCGGGCAGCCGGGCCCGCTTGACCGCCCGGCCCTGCTCGTCCTGCACCTCCACGTCGTGATGGTCCTCGGCCCAGTCATCACCGACGAACAGCACCCGATCCTCCAACCCCTCGACTACACGATCAAGCAGCCCGCAGGAGCCGGTCGGCGTGCTAATGGACCAGTACTCACGCCCCGAAGGACGGGCACGACATCCCATCAGCGATCAAGCCCCTGACCACCGGCGAGGGCACGGTCTGACCCCAGGACTCGAACATCGGCCCAGCGGACGAAAGTGCTCACTCGCCAGCGGCTACCAGGCACCGAGTCTGCCCGATCAGCGACCCGGTAGCTCCCATTAGCGGCAGGAGCGGGCGGGCTACGGCGCGGCGGCCCGGAGCGCGGCCAGGCGGGCGAGCTGGTAGCTGAGCGCCCGTTCCGGCGCGTCGATCTGGTTCTGCGTGCCGAACCCGCGCGCGCGGGCCCGCCGGGCCGCGGTGAGCGCGGCCCGCATCGCGGCCCAGGCGTCCTTGGGGTGGTCGCGGCGGTCGAGCGTGCCGGCGTGGGCGATGGCCGCGTCGAGCGCGGTCGTGTCGAGCGGGCGGTCCTGCGCGGTGAGGGTGTCGCTGAGCAGGTAGTGGCCGAAGTCGACGTGCCCGCCGGTCTCCCGGGGGGCGTAGCTGAACAGGCCGATCCGGTGGCCCATGAAGTGGGCGAGGCTGCCGTCCAGGGTCTGCGGGCCGACGCGCTCCCCGAGCCGGGTCCACGTCCGCCCGTCGAGGCTGTAGTGGAAGGTCGTCCACAACTGCCCGGCCGGCGCGGCGAAGTCGAGGTCCGCCTTCACGTGCACCTCGGTGGCCGCTCCCAGCTCCACGGTCGTGCCCGGCAGGAAGCCTTCGACGGCGGCCTGGTCGAGCTCGGCGGTGAACGGCTGCCTGCGGTTGACGACGCCGAGCGTGCTGACGCCGTCCTCGCGCTTGACCGCCACGTACGAGAAGCCGCGGTTGTAGGCGGCCAGCCCCGCCACGTCCCCGTCCTTCATACCGGAGATGTCCATCTTGGTCTCGGCGGACTGGCGCGGCCCGAAGGTGCGCTGCGACAGCGTGTTGCGGGCCTCCTCGAACCAGGCCAGCTCGGGCCGGTCGGCGAGCTTGGTGTGGCGGTACGCGCCGGTGACGACCCTGCCGTTGGTCAGGCGCAGCCAGCCGTCGCGGGCGGTCAGCGACCAGTGGCGGTTGTCGGGGCCGTGGTTCCACTGCCACACCGGGTCGAGCCGGGAGCCGTTGGGCGCGATCTCCTCCGCGACCGCCGGATCCGGGCCGGGCCACTTCTCGTCCATGTACGCCTTGTGCGGCGCGTCGTTGGCGAAGTCGTCGGAGGCGACGAGGCTCTTCTGCCGCTCGAACGCCTCCGCCTCCGGCCCGAGCCTGATCGGCTTGCCGAACACGCCGTCCACCGGCACGACCCCGCCGTCGCCGAAGGTCGGCCAGCCGTCCTGCCAGGTGGCGGGGATGAGCGCCGGGATGCGCCCGATCGGGAACGTGTCGCGGAAGAACATGCCGTACCAGTCCGTACCGCCGCCGGGGCGCGCGATGGGCACGAGGCTGCCCTGGGCGAAGCCGTTGGAGTCGAGCACGCCGAGCGCCTCGTAGGTGTTCACCCCGCCCGCCGCCGTGTAGCGGCCCAGCAGCTCCTTCGAGCGGAGCAGGACGACCTGGCGGCCCTGGCCCGGCGGCCAGGTGATGATGACGGCGTAGTAGTAGCCGTCGATGCGGTAGAGCTGGGCGCCCTCGAACAGGCCGCCGATGAACGGCCGGCCGGCGTAGTCGCTCGCGCGGAAGATGTTCGGGTAGTCCTGCTCGATGGCGGTCAGGCCGGCGTTGAGCCGCACGGCGCTCGTGCCGCCGGAGCCGTAGAAGACGTACGGCGTGCCGTCGGTGTCGAAGAAGAGCGAGGGGTCGTGCAGGCCGCGGCCGAGGGCGGTGCGCTGCCAGGCGCCGTTCTCGATGTCGTCGGTGCGGTAGACGTAGGCGCCGCCGAGGTTGTTGGTGTTGAAGACGGCGTAGAACATGCCGTCGTGGTGGCGCAGGGACGACGCCCACTGGCCCTGGCCGTACGACGACTGCCCGTTGCGCAGCGAGAAGGCGTCGCCGATGCTCGCCCGGTCGAAGACATAGTTGACGATCTCCCAGTTCACCAGGTCGTAGGACTTCATGATCGGCGCACCGGGGCTGAGGTGCATCGTGGTGCTGATCATGTAGTACACGTCTCGGCCATCGTCGTTCTCGGCGGCGGGAACCCGTTCGACGCTGATGTCGGGCACGTCGGAGCGCAGGAGCGGCACCGAGTACGTGCCGTCCCCCTTGTCGGTGGAGGTGTAGGAGGGCTTCGGCGTCCATGCGGCGGCGGCCCGGGCGGGGCCGCCGGAGGCGACGAGCCCGGTGGCGAGCACGGTGCCGAGCAGCAGCACCGCCATCGTCCCGGCGGGCCGGAGCGGGGCGGGCGGGCGGGAGGCGGGGAACAGGGGCATGGCGACGCTCCAGAGGTGAGGGGTCTCTTGGGGTTGTTAGCGTTAACAGCGTGCTGGGGCCCGGGGCAGGGCCGGTGCGCGGGCACGGGTACCGGCTCTTCCCGCGCGGACGGACGTCTTTCCGCGCGGGAAGACGTCTTCGGCCTCGCGGACGGACGGGGCGTCAGCCCTTGAAAGCGCCGTCCATGATCCCGTCGACCATGCGCCGGCCGACGAAGACGAACAGCACGATCAGCGGCAGGGTGGCCAGGAACGAGCCGGACATGGCCAGGCCGAGGTCGACCGTGAAGCTGTTCTGCAGCGCCTTGATGGCGATCTGCGCGGTGTACATCTCGGGCGACTTGAGCACGATGAACGGCCACAGGAAGTCGTTCCATGCGGTGACGAACCCGAGCAGCCCCAGCACGAACGCGGCCGGCCGCACCAGCGGGAAGGCGATCCGCCAGAAGATCTGCCAGGTGCCGGCCCCGTCGATGCGGGCGGCCTGGAGGATCTCGTCGCTGATCGTGGTGGCCAGGTGCTGGCGCATCCAGAAGATGCCGAACGCGCTGGCCAGGCCGGGCACGATGAGCGCCTGGAGGGTGTCCACCCACCCCAGCGCGGAGATGATCATGTACTGCGGGATGACCGCGAGCTGGGTCGGCACGGTCATGGTCAGCACGACGATGAGGAACAGCGCATTGCGTCCGGGGAAGCGCAGCTTGGCGAAGGCGAACCCGGCCAGCGAGCACAGCACCGCGTGGCCCACGCCGATCGTGCCGGCCACGAGCAGGCTGTTGCCGATCGAGCGGACGAACGGCACGGTCGAGAACACCAGCCCGGCCAGGTGGAAGAAGTTCCCGCCGGGGACGATCTCCGGAGGCAGCCTGGTGGCGGTGGCCGTGTCCGTGGTGGCCACCACGAACATCCAGTAGAGCGGGAACACGCAGGCCAGCGTGGCCACCGCGAGCAGCAGATAGGTCCACCAGCGGACCCGGTCGGCCTTCTTCATCATCGCTCCGGGCGGATGCGGGCGGACAGGACGTAGTTGACCGCCGCGATGGCGATGATCAGCACGAACAGGGCCACGCCGATGGCCGCGCCGTAGCCGAACTGGAAGCGGCCGAAGCCCTGCTCGTACAGGAAGAGCGTGAGCGTCTGGCACTGCCGCACCGGCCCGCAGGTCAGCGGCGCGGAGCGGGAGACGAGCAGCGGCTCGGTGAAGATCTGCAGGCCGCCGATGGTGGAGGTGACGACGGTGAAGACGATGACCGGGCGCAGCGACGGGACGGAGATGTGCCGGAACTGCCGCCAGGCGCCGGCGCCGTCCACGGCGGCGGCCTCGTAGACCGCGCGGGGCACGGCCTGCAGCGAGGCCAGGTAGAGCAGCGTGGTGTAGCCGAACCAGCGCCAGGTCACCATCACCGCGATCATCACGTGGCTCCCCCACCCGGACTGCAGGAAGTCGATCGGCCCCACGCCGATCAGCCCCAGCAGCCAGTTGAGCAGGCCGTAGTCGCGGTCGAACATCTGGGCGAAGACGATCGTGGTGGCCGCCACCGAGGTGATGTACGGCACCAGCATCGACATGCGGAAGAAGACCGCCAGCCGCAGCCGGGCGTGGTTGAGCAGGTGCGCCAGCAGCAGCGCCGCCAGCAGTTGCGGCACGGTGGACAGCAGCCAGATGCTGATCGTGTTCCAGGCCGCGTTCCAGAAGCGGGTGTCGCCGAGCAGCCGGGTGAAGTTGTCGAAGCCGATGAAGACGCGCTCGCCGATCGGGTTCCAGTCGAACAGCGCGACGTAGAAGGTGAACAGCAGCGGGACGAGCCCGAAGACCGCGAAGAGCAGGAAGAACGGGGCGATGTAGGCGTAGGGGGCCAGCCGCTCGGCCGGTCCCTGCCGCACCCGCGCCTCGCGTCCGGGCACGGTGCGCGGCGGCGGGGTGAGGGTGGTGGCCACGTCAGGTCCCGATGGCGGTCTTGATGTTGGCCAGCGCCGTCTCCCACGCCTTGGCCGGGTCGCCCTTGCCCTGCTCGACGTTGGTGATCACATCGAGGAACTCCTGGCCGATGGCGGAGCTGTCGGGGCCGATGAGGAACGGCTTGAGCCCGAGCAGCGAGCTGGTGTAGATCTTCCCGACGGGCGCGTCGGAGAAGAAGGGGTCCTTCAGCCCGGTCAGCTTCGGGTCCTGGTAGACCGACGGGGTGGTGGGCAGCGCGCCGGAGTCGACGAAGTGGTCGAGCTGGCCCTGCGGCGACTGGGTCTTGGCGATGTAGTCCCAGGCGGCCTTGGGGTTCGCCGCGCCCTTGGGGATGGCCAGGTAGCTGCCGCCCCAGTTGCCGGCGCCGCCCGGGATGGTGGCGATGTCCCACTTGCCCTTGGTGTCGGGGGCGTTGTCGCGGATGGCGCCGAGCATCCAGGACGGGGCGGAGACGACCGCGAAGTCGCCCTTGCCCATGGCCGCGCTCCAGCCTTGGGAGAACGAGCTCTGCTTGGCGGTGATCCCGGCCCGCGCCGTCTTGATCGACAGGTCGAACGCGGTCTTGACCTGGGGGCTGGTGGCGTAGACGGCGTTGCCCGCGGGGTCGTAGTACTTCTGCGGCCCCTGGTTGACGGCCTGGAAGAAGACGCTGGTGGCGGCGTTGTCGAGGAACGCCTTGCCGGTGGCGGCGGTGTACTTCCTGCCGGTCTCGATGAAGGCGTCCCAGGTCGGCCAGAGCCTGGCGACCTCGTCGCGGCCGGTGGGCAGGCCGGCGGCCTCGAACAGGTCGGTCCGGTAGGCCACGGCCATGCCGCCGACGTCGGTCGGGATGCCGATGATCTCGCCGCCCGGGGCCGTGGACTGGCTGATCACCCAGTCGAGGTAGTCGCCCTTGAGCTTGTCGGCGCCGTACTGGCGCAGGTCCTGGAAGTTCTGCGGCTGCTGGACGAACTTCGGCAGGTCGTCACCCTGGATGAGCACCAGGTCGGGCACCTTGCCGCCGGCCAGCGCGGTGGTGAGCGCCTGCGCGGTCTCCCCCGAGGTGCCCACCTCGGTGAGCTTCACCTGCGTGCCGGGGTTGGCCTTCTGGTAGTCCTCGACGGACTTCTTCTGGTTGATGCCGGTGAACGACCAGAACGCGAACGACGAGCCGCCGCCCGGGGGCTGCGCGGGCCCGCCGCCCGAGCAGGCGGCGGCGGTCAGGGCGAGCGTGGCGGCGAGCACGATCGGGGTGGCGGTGCGGAGCTTCACAGGTGATCTCTTCCTGAGCCATGCGGCCCATGGACGGGGGGTTCATGGCTGCGCTCCTGGGGAAGACAACACGCAGCTCAGAAAGTTTCGGAACATCTCACGATTGTTAATGCGGGACCATACGGGCGGATTCCAAAATTCGTCAAGAACCCTGTCGGCATCCGCACCGCCCGGCGCCGTACCGGCAAGCGGCGCGACCCCGCGCGAGCTGGGCTGCCGAGGGAAACCCCGGCCTCGTCGCCGGCCGAGGAGCGCTCCGAAAATTACCGGTCTTTCCCCGAAACAATCCTTGACAGCTCTCCGCGCGGCGACCTAACGTTTCGCCCACCACGGCGGTGAGATCGCAGTGGCGATGTTAACGCTAACAACCGTGTGGTCCCGCGGAGCTCCCTCCCGCGCGGAGTGATCCACGCTGCTCGCAGCCCGTCAACGGAAGGGGGAGGAATGGGGCCATCCGTCGAGCGCCACCTGCCGGTCATGGCGGACGTGGCCAGGCTCGCGGGCGTGTCGCACCAGACCGTCTCGCGCGTGCTCAACGAGCATCCCAGGGTCCGGGAGGAGACGCGGGCGCGGGTCCTGCGGGCCATCGACATGCTCGGCTACCGCCGCAACCTGACGGCGCGGGCGCTGGTCACCCGGCGCTCGCACCGGCTGGGGGTGGTCAGCTTCGACACCATCCTGTACGGCCCGGCCAGCACGGTCTACGGCATCGAACGGGCCGCCAGGGCGGCCGGCTACTTCGTCAGCATCATGAGCCTGCGCACCATCGACCGGGCCGGCGTCAACGAGGCCATCGGCCACCTGGCCGAGCAGGGCGTGGACGGCGTGGTCGTGGTGGCCCCGCAGCGCGCCGCGGCCCAGGCCCTGGCCGACCTGCCGGCGGGGCTGCCGGCGGTGGCGGTCGAGGGCCGGCACGAGGGCGACGTGTCGGTGGTCAGCGTGGACCAGGCCGAGGGCGCCAGGCAGGCGACCGCCCACCTGCTCGGCCTCGGCCACCGGACCGTGTGGCACGTCGGCGGGCCGGACGACTGGCTGGAGGCCGAAGGGCGGCGCGAGGGCTGGCACGCCGCGCTGTCGGCCGCGGGCCGGGCGATCCCCGAGGCGCTGCCGGGCGACTGGACCCCCAGGTCCGGGTACGCGGCCGGCAAGGTCCTGGCGGGCCGGGTCGCCGAGGTCACCGCGGTGTTCGTGGCCAACGACCAGATGGCGCTCGGCCTGCTGCGGGCGTTCTCGGAGGCCGGCGTCCAGGTGCCGGAGCAGGTGAGCGTGGTGGGGTTCGACGACATCCCGGAGGCGGCATACTTCACCCCCGCGCTGACCACGGTCCGGCAGGACTTCGGCGAGGTCGGCCGGCTCAGCATCGGCCTGCTGCTCAAGCAGATCGAGTCGGCCGGGCCGTGCGGCCACGAGCGGCTGGTCGTGGCTCCCCGGCTGGTCGCCAGGGACAGCACCGGCAGGGCGCGCACCCGCGCGCCGCACTGATCGATTCACCACTGACTGGACACACCCAGCGGGACGAGGAAGGTTGTCATGTCGAAGAGGATGTCGGCGCTCACCCTGATCGTGGCCGGGGCGTTGCTGCTCACGGGCTGCGGCGGCGGGGAGACGAGTGCGAGCGGCGGCGGCGGTTCGGGCGACGCGATCACCATGGGATTCTCCCAGGTGGGCGCGGAGAGCGGCTGGCGCACGGCGAACACCAAGTCGGTGCAGGACTCGG
>NZ_JOAG01000091.1 GCF_000725485.1 Nonomuraea candida
CTGGGCGGCCGCCTGCGCGAGCTGCGTGATCCGAACGCGGCCGCTGATGAGGAGGAGTAAGGCCGATGGGTGAGCCGCGCGAGGGCCTGGGCACGATGGCCGATCCGGCGGAGCTGGCCGCGGCCCTGGTGGCCATCGGCTTGCTGAAACGCACCTTCACCGCCGCCGAGATGGAGGCCGAGGCCAAGCGGGCAGGTGGGCGGGAGATGCACCGGCTGGAGCTGGCCCACGCCCTGGCGGGCGGGGCCGGCAAGCAGACCCCCCTTGCGGGGGGGGGGGGGGGGGCGGGCGGCGGCCCGCCCGCCGCGCTGGAGGGCCTGCTGCAGGCGGCGCAGGCCGAGGGGGCGGCGGAGCGATCGGAGCGGTTTCGCCAGGTCGCCGAGTCCTTGCGCGGCGGCGTGGAGCTCGCCGAGGAGCTGGCGGACAAGGCCGCGGCGTACGCGGCCATGGCCGAGGGCTCATAGGCGGCAACCCCGCACGATCGCGAGCCCGCGATCATATTTTCTGGACGGATGTTTCTGGACGGCATCATCGCAGGTCGCTAAGGTGTCCAGAAACCTGTACTTTTCTGGACGGTGATCTCCCGTGACGTTCATCTACGACGGCCAGCGACCAACGATTCTGCGGACGCAGGTCGACGGCAAGGACGGGTATGCCCTGCTGCCCGATCAGGACGACCCCGAAGGCGTGATCTACTTCTCCTCCTGGCAGGGCGGGCTGACCCGGTGGGTGTCGGAGCTGTCCCTCATCGTCGGGCAGACCCCGCCGGCCGACCTGCCGACCCTGGAGGAATACCTCGACGACGACCAGGAGGACGACCAGGAGAAGGTGCCGCCGCTGCGGATCTGCGGCCGGCCCCACCCCACGATCTCCAGCGGGCGATGCACCCTGCCACCTGGCCATGAGCACCACGTACACCAGGCAGCGACCGGCGTTCAGTGGCTCGTCGAGAAGCACGCCGGCGACCAGGTGACCCGAACCGGCGTTGTGCCGTGGGACACCGTCACCAACGACAAGGGGCAGCGGGCCTGGACCGCCGGACAGCTGCGCGCGGCGCTGGCCGACGTGGACGACGACGCGCCGGTCATCGTCCACGTGGCCACCGACGAAGCGGACACGGCCGACGATCAGATCATCACCGGCGCCGGGCACGGCAAGATCGGCTGGAGCGACGGGCACGGCATGGAGCCGGACCCCATCTTCGCCTTGGAGTGCCACTGGCACACCGCGGCCAACCTGCACCTGCGTCCGAACCGGCCCCGGCGCACGGCACCGTGACCGGCACCGTGGCCGGCCGCGTCATCGCCTACGCGCGGGTCTCCACCCGCGACCAAAACCCCCAGCTCCAGCTCGACGCCCTGGCCGCCGACGGCTACGACGTCCTGTTTCAGGAGAAGATCTCCAGCCGCCTGCGCGGCAACCGTCCCGAATTCGCCGCCGCCCTGGCCGAGCTGCGCCCCGGCGACACGCTGAAGTTCTGGAAGTCCGACCGGTGGGGCCGCTCAGCCGCCCACGTGCTGACCGTCGTCACCGACCTGCGCGAACGCGGGATCAAGGTCGTGTCCCTCACCGAGAACTTCGACCTGGACACCAAGGAGGGCCGGTTCATGTTCGCGGTCCTGGCCGCGGCCGCCGAGTACGAACTGGAACTGCGCGCCGAACGGCAGGCCGAGGGCATCGCCGCCGCGCAGCGCCGCGAGGCCGAGGGGCGGATGCTGCCGGGCAAGAATCGCATCGGCCGGCCCCGCGCGATCGGCCCCGCCGAACTGGCGACGCTGCGCCGCCTGGTGAACGACGGAGTCAGCGTCACCGAGGCCGCCCGCACCTTGAAGATCGGCCGCTCCACCGCCTACCAGGCCCTCGCCAACGCGGGGGGTTGATCACTTCCGCGCCGGACGACCCGGCCGGGAAGGGACACGCTGCCCGCGCATGAGCGCCGACCCGCCAACGCTCGATCCGCTGTTCTGAACCGGCCCCCCGAGGATCATGGACAACGACGAACATCAGGCCGCCCCGCCATCTGTGCCGCCCGGCACGGCGAGCACGCCCGGCTACACCGTGCCCCACCGTCCGGACGGCTGGCCCAACTGGCTCGGCCGCCGCCCGATGAACAACGCCGACCGGGCCAAGATCCGCGAAGCACTCGCTGCCGGGCTCCCCGACGGGCCGCTCACCGCCCCCGGCCCGTTCCTGTGCTACCTCACCATCGACGGCCTGGACCGCACCACCGACCCGCGCAAGCGCATCCGGCTACGCGGCCGCATCCACGCCGCCGCGCGCGTGGCCGCCGAAGGCCGGCACACGACCTACCACGCCACCGACTGCGCCGTCACCATCGGCATCCAAGGCCCCGATGCCCAGGAACGCATCAACCAGCTCCGTGCCGCGCTGTCGGCGCTCATCGCCAAGCACGGCTGGACCACCCGGGACGAGCCCCGCTGACCAGCGCCTCACCGCCTCGCTGCTGCCGCCCTGGTCAGGGCCCCATGGAGGTGAGCAGGGCGAGCAGCTGGAGCAGCCCGTAGGCGGCCGTCATGTTCTCGGCGGTGAACCTCACGGCGCGGCCGGTCCGGGCGATGCCGGGGATGAGGGCGGCCAGGTCGGCCGTGCGCGGCTGATACAGGTCGACCTCGACCTCGAGCGGGCCCGAGGCGGCCACGGGCCGATGCTCGTCATGTCGCCGGATCGCCTGGCCGGCGGCCTGCCGCAGCC
This sequence comes from Nonomuraea candida, assembly GCF_000725485.1. Classification (GTDB taxonomy): domain Bacteria; phylum Actinomycetota; class Actinomycetes; order Streptosporangiales; family Streptosporangiaceae; genus Nonomuraea; species Nonomuraea candida. The sequence goes on from NZ_JOAG01000091.1 coordinate 2,713, forward strand.
GGTCGCAGGCCTCCCTCGGGTGCAGGGTGTCGGCCGCGTGCTGGCCGAGCCCGCGTTTGACCGGCACCGTGAGACCGCCCGGCACCAGGGCGGTGAACTCCGCGCACGCCGCCTCGTCGCCGCTGGCCAGCACGACGGGCGCCCCGTAGGAGCCCGCCAGCAGGGTGTTGATCCCGATCTCACCGTGCGAGCGGCCGTTGATGCGCACGTCCAGGATGGCGTCGGCCATGGTGTGAGCGAGCACCGCCCCGGCGGCGCCCGCGCGGGCGTGGTAGCCCACGAACATCACGACCTGGGCGCCGGCCTGCAAACCGGCGAGCATGCCCAGCTCGCGGGGCTTGCCGCGAATCAGCCGGGCTCGCCGGTCGAGGTCCTCGGGCAGGAGGTTGCGGTAGGGGCCGTGGGAGTCGGCCACCAGCACCTCGGCCGCCGACTCGGCCTCCAGCACGCCCGCCACCACGGCGTTGGCCGCCTCGGTCATCAGAGCCCGGCCGCGTGCGTAGTCGCCGCCCGCGGGGGTGGTCTCGGCCGGATGCACGATGCTGGCGATGCCCTCCATATCGACGGAGACCAGCACCTTGAGGGCGGCCACGGTCACCGGCCCTGGCGCAGCCGCAGGGCGATACCGCGGCCGCCGAAGAACGACTCGAAGGTGTCCAGGGGCAGGCTGGCCCGGCGGGCCTCAGGGGTGTGGCCGGACGGGTTGTGCAGGTGGATCACGCCGTGTTCGTGCCCGGTGAGCAGGACGAGGTGCCCGCCCCGGCCGGGCGCGGGCAGCTCGGGGCGGCGGATCTCCCGATGGACCGAGGCCATGACCAGGTGCCCGTCAGCGAGCAGGCCGGGCAGGTCGCCGGCGGCCAGATGCGGGTGCACGTCGGCGCGCAGGCCGTGCTCGGCGCGTACGTAGTCGGCGAACGGCGCGTAATACAAGCCCTTGATCTTGCTGTCGCCGCCTTCGATGTAGCCGCCGTAGGCGCGGCAGCCGCGCAGCAGTTCCAGCAGCGGCGGGGCGTGCCCGTCGCGGTGATCGAGGACCATCTGCAGGCAGGCCATGCCGCAGGCGTGCCGGCACCAGCGGCCGTACTCGGCGCGGGTGCGCGCCCCCGAGGCGCGCCATCGCGGGTCATCGGCGGGATCGGCGCCGTCGTAGACGATGGCGCCGATCCGCTCATGGCTCATGTACTGGGTGAACAGGGCGATGCCGTCATGGACGGCCTGCTGGCTGCTGCCCGACCCGGGCGTGCAGGCCAGGCACCCCACCATCTCCCCCAGCAGCTGCTGCGCGGTCGATCAGCGACCGGAACGTGGTCCAGGCGATGTTTCCCCCGGACAGGACCACGCCCATTGTGCCGGATGTGATCTCGATTCGCCCGCATATCGCCGCGGCGAGTGCGCACGCGCCGCTGGGTTCGACGACGGCCTTCAGATGGGTGAAGGCTGCCGCCATGGCCTCGACGATCTCGGTGTCGCTGACGGTGACCACCTGGTCCAGCAGCGCCTGGTTGATCGCGAACGGGATCGGGGCCGGGCTGGAGTGGGTGAGCCCGTCGGCGATCGTGACCGGCGTCGGGATGCTCACCCGGCGGCCCTCGCGCAGCGACAGCGCGGTGTCGGCTCCGTGCTCCGGCTCCACGCCGACCACCCGCAGGTTCGGGGCCAGGGCCTTGGCCGCCACCGCGCAGCCGGCCGCCAGCCCGCCCCCGCCGACCGGCACCACCAGCGTGCTCACCTCATCAGAGCGGGCCAGGATCTCGGCGGCGACGGTGCCGCCGCCCGCGATCACCCGCTCGGAGTTCGCCGACGGCACGATCGCCAGCCCGCGCTGGCGGGCGAGCTCGGCCACGATGGTGTCGCGGTCCTCGCCGCCGCGGGCGTAGTGGTACACCTCGGCCCCCAGCTCCCGGGCCGCCTGCACCTTGACGTGCGGGGCGTCGGCGGGAACCACCACGACCGCGTACGTGCTGGCCAGCCGGGCGGCCCAGGCGATCGCCTGGGCGTGGTTGCCGGAGGAGGCGGCGATGATCCCTCCGGCGCGTTCGGCCCGGGTGAGGCTGAGCACGTGGTTGAGCGCGCCGCGCACCTTGAACGAGCCGGTCCGCTGCAGGTTCTCGGCCTTGCACAGCACCGGGGCACCGCACAGCGCGTCCAGCGCGGGCGAGGCCAGCAGCGGCGTGTCGGTGACGTACCCGTACAGGCGGGTGGCGGCCGTGCGCACGTCGTCGATCCCGATCACGACGTTGTTCCGCTGCGGGCTCACGGCCGGTAACCGTGCGCCGTGAGCGCGGTGGACAGGATGAACGTGATCAGCGCGTCGTAGCCGATGCCGTCGGCGGCCGCCATGGTGGCCAGGTTCCCGGTGGCCGACAGGCCCGGCAGGGTGTTGGTCTCCAGCCACCACACCTGCGGGCCATCGCCCGCGCCATCGTGGGGGCCATCGCCGCCCAGGCCGGCGTCGACGACGAAGTCGCTGCGCGAGTAGCCCGAGCAGCCCAGCGCGCGGTGCGCGGCCTGGGCGTGCTCGCGCACCAGCGCCTCGGTGGCCGGGGGCAGGACGGTGGGGCAGTGGTTGGTGAAGGCGGCCGGGTCGTTCTTGGTGGCGTAGTCGTAGAAGCCGCCGCCCTTCGGGCGGGTCTCCAGCGGCGGCAGCACCCGCAACTCGACGCCGTCGTCGAGCACCGCCGCGGTGACCGAGTGGCCGGGCCAGAACCGCTCGGCGAACAGCGCCTGCCCGCCCTGGCGCAGCTCGTCCACCGCGGCGGCCAGGTCGTCTTCGCTGCGCGACAGGCGCATGTCGATGGAGCCGCCTTCGGAGATCGGCTTGATGATGACCGGCAGCTCGATGCGGACGCCGTGTGCGGCGACCATGGTCTTGGCCGCGGTCTTGTGCATCGCCAGCGCGCTGGCCAGCACCCCGGAGCCGGTGTAGGGGATGCCGAGATGCTCCAGCAGGCCTTGGAGCTTGCCGTCCTCGGCGTACTGGCCGGCGATCGCCAGGAAGGCGACGTCGATCTCGCCAAGCCGGTCCAGCAGATCGGGCTCGCTGGTGTCGATCAGGACGGCGGACAGGCCCAGGCGCTGCAGCGCGGCCACCGCGGTGTTACCGGACAGCAGCGAGCGGGCCCGTTCCCGGGAGCGGCCGCCGGTCAGCACGCCGATGCGGCCCTGGCCGGGAAGGGACAGCTGGTGGGCGTCGATGAGCAGGGGGTTGATGATCAGGGACACGGGGAGTCTCCGATGATCGGTGGACTGGTCGCCTGCCAGCAGACCTCGCCCCGTACGGGTGAGGTCACCGTGAGTGCGGCTCACGCACGGTTCACTCACGCATTCACGCCGTCCTGGGGAAAGATGAGAGCGTGGAAACCCCCCGCAACGAGCCACCCGACGAGCAGCACGACGGCCAGCACGACGAGCTGGGTGCCTTCGGCGAGGTTCTGGCGCACTGGCGCAAACGGCGCGGGATGTCCAAGAAGGCTCTGGCCGAGGCGATGGACTACGACCCGTCCTACATCAGCCACATCGAGGCCGGCCGGTACCCGGCCGGCGAGGACTTCGCCCGCCGCGCCGAGGCCAAGCTGTCAGCCGGCGGCCAGGTGTGGCAGTCCTGGCAAGAGACCGCGACAACCGCCCCGTCAGCCGCCTCAGCAGCCGCGGCGCCCTCGAACGCTCCCGGCGGGCTGGTGGTGGAGGATGACCACGCCGAGCTGCGCTACGCCGGCGGCATCTACACCGCGACCATGCGGCGGCGTCTGCGCAACGCCGGCCCGGACCCGGTGACCCGCTACCTGGCTCGCATCAGCGTCGACCGCTATCCCGGCGAGCCCGCCCGCTCCAACGCCCACTACCGCGCCCATCCGCTCACCTGGGACGAGCTCGGCCTGGTCGCCGACTGCGACGGCGAGCCGATGGACGTCGACCCCAAGCACGATCGCGACTCCTTCAAGGAGGTCTGGTTGTGCTTCGCCAACGAGCGGGGCAAGTTCCCGCTGTATCCGGGCGAGCGCGCCACGATCACCTACGCCTACACCGTCCCCGACACCAAATGGGGCCCCTGGTTCCAGCGCGCCATCCGGCTGCCCACCCGCCACCTCGGCGTGACCTTGACCTTCCCCGCCGACCTGGAGCCGAAGGTGTGGGGCACCGAGACCTCCACCACCGCCGAGGCCGTCCCGCTCCACAACCCCATCACCCGCACCCAGCGCGGCGAGGAGACGCTGTTCGCCTGGGGCACCGCCGATCCGCCGATGGGCGCCCGCTACCGGCTGGAATGGCGCTTCCGCGCCCGGCCCGGCGAACCTACCGGAGACGCATCGCCGAGCCTGCGCACCAGCAGCGACCGGATGAAGGCCGCCGGCATCGTCCAGGCCGGAGATGCCATCCTGGCCGCCGTCGCCGAGCCCTTCGACCTGCCCGAGCAGGCCGAGGCGGCCGGTGAGGTGATCGACGCGCTGTTCGCCGCGCTGCAGCGGGTGCGCGAACAGCACGTCTTCGGCAAGGGCATGGGCCTGGCCGCCCCGCAGATCGGCATCGGCCGGGCCGCCGCCATCGTCATCCCGCCCGACCCCGACGCCGACCCGGTCGTGCTGCTCAACCCCCGCATCACCGACGCCTCCACCGAGACCGACGAGCAGTATGAGGGCTGCCTATCCTTCTTCGACGTACGCGGCATGGTGCCCCGGCCGCTCACCCTCGAAGTCGAGCACACCAGCCTGGACGGGCAAACGAAAATCACCACGTTCCCGTACGGCGTGGCCCGCCTGGTCGCCCACGAGGTCGACCACCTCGCCGGTCGGCTATACACCAGCCGCATGCGCGAGGGCGTCACGCCCATCCCGGTGGAGGAGTATCGCGGCATCGGCCAACCCTGGAAACGTTCCTGACGACGAAGGCTCACCGGTCTCGGGGGCAAGAAAGAGCGAGCTCAGCTTGCCGCCGACCAGCCGAACCGGGCGACCGCCGCGGCTATTGGCATCGAGCACTCAAAAGTGCGGGCAGGGGTGCTGCTGGGCGGTCCACGGACTGTCGCTGCTGTGCCGGTAGCGGTCATAAAAGCCCCGGGCATGCGCGTACTGCCCGGTGGTGTACCAGGTCAGGGCCGGATGGCGGATCTCCAGCTCGCGCAGGGCCAGCGTGCCGAACCCGCAGCAGTGCCACTCAGACGAGAAACTGATCTTCTTCAACAGACCGACCCCGCAGGGCTCGCAGATCGCGTACTGAACGCGTCCGAGCGAACCGTCTCCGTCGGCGGCGATCGAGAACTCATACGACGGGGTCGGCCCGTCGTCGGCACCTCGACGGCGGCTGGGCGTCGCGGCGGCCAGCGCGATCGTCTCCGCTCGGGCACGGCTGGCCGCGGCGTACAGGCTCCACCCCAGTTCAGTGTCCAGCTCGGCGATGATGATCTCGCCCCAGCCTGTCACCTCGACGGTCTCCCGCGCCAGGAGGGCAGCCAGCCGGGCCCTCCACGCCTCAGCGAACGCGGCCGGCTCGCGGGGCTCGCTGTCCTGCTCGGCCACCGTCTGCTGGAAGGCCTCACGAACGATCGCCTGCATCGCCCCCCGCCGCACCCGCCGCTCGACGTCGTCGTGCTGCGGCACGCCCTCGGCCAGCTCCCGCACCCAGGCGACCAGGCCGCGCAGCCCCGCCGGTCGCGGAGACGCCGATTCCGGCCACGACTCGGGCAAAGGCTTCCACAGCAACCGCACCAGCATGCAAGCACCGTAACGCGCGTCGGATTTCCTGCCGTGAGATCTGCCGGGTTGGTCTGAAGGAGGGCGGGACACCCTCACTGACCAGGCCCTCGTGGCTTAGCGGGAATTTCCGGCCGGATATGGCCACGACCCCATCTCAGCGCTCCCAGCACCTCATCGGTAGGCAGGAGGATGACCTGCCCGGCACGTCGCCACTGCTGAGCGCCACGCGTTAAACGGCTCCCGCACGCCACGGCCAATTTCTCCGCGATCAACACCGCCGGGATCGCCAGCGCTCCGGCCCGGCACCGAAACTGTCGGTGACTCACAGTAACGTCGCAGCCACATGCCGTCTCCGAAAGTATGGGGGTGCGAGATCGATGAGCGTGACCGTGCGTGGAACGCCAGGTTGGAGCCTGATCGACTCAGGTGCCGCAAAGTACGGCACGGATGCACGACGCGGAGCCTTCCACGAGCAGCAAGTGGCCAAGGCACTCGAGCAGTGGCTGGAGACCCGCCCCGACCACTTCCACCTCTTTCACGACCTCGAGGGGTTTCATCAGATACGCGGAGGCGGCCTGGACCCGCTCAGCCTGGGCACCTCCAACATCGACCACCTGGTGCTGACCGGCGACACCTGGCTCATCATCGACGCGAAGGGATGCGGCGCGGGAACGCTGGGGCTCGACCCCAAGGGCAAGGGCGTCCTTGTCAAGGCAGACGGCACCGTGGTGCCACAGAGGTGGCTCGATGACGGGCGCGCCTACTCCCGTGGCGGCGTTATCTATCGCCTCACCGATGCCATGCGGGGCCGCACAGCGTGGATCGTGCCCGACAGCACCCTGCTCCATCCCACCGTGGAGAACGCCGCCTGCAGCAAAAGGGGCGGCGTCGTACTGCCCATGCGGGCGATCGTCGACGGCTACTTCGACCGATATTTTTCGCCGTCACAGTCTCCCGCCGGTGCAAGCCACATCGCCAAGCTGTCAGCCCACCTGAGCACGCGACATCAGCGAGCCTGATGCGCGCCCGCTGACACGAACTTCGCGTACGGCACTGTCAATATTTCCGCGCCCTACATCGAGCCGAACGACTTCGAGATGCCCGCGGGGTTGTCGCCGGCGATGTAGATGGCGCCGGCACCGCTCACCACCACGGTGCTGGTGGTGATGTCGCCCTTGCCCAGGTGCACGGGCCCGGGCTGCAGCCTGGGCCCTTGATCGTGCTCGTACAGGACTACGCGCGCCGGGACCGGTCAGGTGGTGGGCAGGGTGAGCGGGGCGGGATGGACCTCCAGCCAGTCACGCGGGTTGAACGGGGCCACCTCGCCCTCGTAGCCGGGGCCGGTCCGGCGCAGCCGCAGCGGTACTTCGGCTTCGCCGAGGTGGGCGGCGGCGTTCCTCCGACTTGACTCTGACATGGATGTCAGAGCTTAGCCTTGCCGCGATGAAACGGACGGTTCTCGCTCTGGGCCTGGCTGTGCCCCAGCGTTTTCGTCGTCGGCACCGCCGAGTTCCTGGTCACGGGCCTCCGTCCCGGTGGCCGGACAAGCGGTAGCCGGCCTACGCACTCGGCGCGGTCGCCGCTCCTGTCGTCGCCTTGGCGACCGTGCGCCTGCCCCGCATACCGGCTCAGCCCGCCGGGTCCTCCGCCGAGTGCAGACCACCAGCAGGTGACTCCCGCCCAGGCCGCGTCGAACCTGGCCCGGCGCCGCCTCGACGCCGCCCCCGCCCTGTGACCCGGAAAGGAATGACTGCCATGCCTCTGGCCACCAAGCTCGTCCTCGTGGTCCGCGACGACCTCGAACCCGCGCCGGCGGTGAACGCGGCCGCGGTGGCCGGGCTCAGCCTGGGCGCACGCCTGGGGCGCCCGCTGGGCGGTGATGGCGTGGACGCCTCCGGCGGATGGCACGCGGGCCTGAACCCGCACCCGGTTCCCGTCCTCACCGCCTCCGCTGAAGAGCTGCGCGACCTGCACCACCGCGCCCTGTCCCGGGAGGACCTGATCACCGTGGGCTTCAACGAGGTGGCCCGCCGCGCCCGCGACTACGACGACTACCTCGCTACGTTGAAGGCCACACCGTCGGAGGACATCGACTTCGTGGCCGTCGCCGTGTTCGGGCCGCGTAACCGCGTGACCGCCCTGACAAAACGCCTTCCCCTGCTCGCCTGACCCAGAAAGGGCCCATGAACGTCGACAACACCACCCGCCGCAGAAGAAGCGACATCTTCGGCGGCGAGGAAGACATCCGATTCACCTTCCCCGCCGTCGGAGACGAGCGGACGCTGCTCACCAATGTCCTCGCCGCTCAGCGGGCGACCCTGGAACTGAAGTGCACGGGCCTGACCGCCGAACTGGCCCGGCGAACGGTGGAGCCCTCCACACTGTCCCTGCTAGGCCTGGTCCGGCACGTCGCCGACGTCGAGCGCCGCTGGTTCAGGACGGTCCTGGCCGGTCAAGAGGTGCCGGCCCGCTTCTCCACCGACGAGGACCCCGACGGCGACTTCGACGGCGCCGTGCCGGACCCCGAGGTCATCGCCGACGCCTGGCACGCTTGGCGGGAGGAGGTGGCTTTCGCCGACGCCTACGTCGCCGAAGCACCCCACCTCGACGTCGAGGGTCACGACGCCTGGCGCGGGCGGGTCTCGCTGCGCTGGGTGCTCCTCCACATGATCGAGGAGTACGCCCGCCACAACGGTCATGCCGACCTGCTCCGCGAACGCATCGACGGGGCGAGGGGCGTATGAACGAGGCCCGCCGGTAAGAGTCGCGCCACACGGCCCAAACGAACGGCATCGCTGCAGGTGATGGTGTGCGGGCGTGCTATTTGCCGGGGACCGATTTGGGTCCGGACGTTCGGGGATGAGTCAGACGCGCAGCCGCTCGACAATCTGGATCGGGCGTTTCTGCAGGTCGCGTTGCTCGCTGAGTGCCTTTATGTCAAGCCGCCTGGGGGCTCCCGGTTACACATCGTCGCTTTGGGCCGTGTGACTCGAGGCCGACGCGACGCTGAGCCCTGGCAGCCTGCCTAGCCGGCGCGCCGACCTCCACGCAGCCCGCCTGCAGCTCCGCACGCTGCGAGCGGTCACCCTGGAGCGCGCTCGCCTTCTCGGCGACCGGGCCCCGCTGGCGGCCGTGGAGATTCATAGCTTCCACCCCCGCAGGCCCGCCGGTGAGGCCCGAACCGACCTTGCGCGACACGCGCTGATCAACTGGCGAGAGCACCAGGACGACCGGGACGCCGTAGTGCGCGAGGCCCTGGCCGCCGGGCTGTCGAAGTCGGACGTACACCGGTGGAGCGGGATCGCCCGCACGAGCAAGCCCCTTCGCGCCGGCTGACCACGCCGAGCGGGCCGGGGTTCCGGTCTGCCAGAGACGCTGGTTGAACGGGGGCCTACCGCGCGGGACGGGGCAAGCACCCGAAAGCGGTCACGCCCATGCGCGTTTCCTGCATTGTCATGGCAGCTCACCCGCACGCGGGAGACCATCGGGGGACCCACCCCGCACCCCTGCCTTCGGTGAAGGAGATCTCCGCATGGTCGAAGTGGCCGATTGGATCGCCGACCGCTACCAAGAGCTGCAGACGTGGGCACACGATCGGTTCGGCGATGATTCACGCGAGGCCGAGGTCGCCAAGTACGCCGTCCTGGCCGTCTGTGCCGCGGCCGTGGCGCTCGTCGTGCTCGTGCTGCTGTGGCTGGCCACCACGGTGCTCATCGCCCTCATCCAGGGCGTGGCCAACGGCCTGATCGCCGGCGGGACCTGGACGCTGGAACGGGTGGCCGACTGGCACCTGACCGAGGTCGTCACCACCCCGGTCCACGCCTACATCACCGCCCACGCCGCCGGCCTGCCCACCGGGGCGCAGGCGATCTGGTCGGCCTGGGCGGTGACCGGCCCGATCCTGTGGCTGCTGTGCTGGCTGACCGGCTCGTCCTGGAGCGCCCGCCTGGCCTGGGTCCTGTACGGCGCCGGCACCGCCGGAATGGTCTACAGCGCCAGCCCCGCCGGCGGGCGCATGCTCGCCACCGGCATCGCCGTCCTGTACTGGGGCGTGCTGTCGGTGTTCGCCCTGCGAGGCATCCACCGCCGGCCCACGACGCACATCCACCCGACCCCGCCCCCCACGACCGCGCTGGAACAGCTGCGGGTACGCCTGGACGAACAGTTCGGCGACGTCCAAGCCCGTTTGACCAGCATGGAGGCAGCGGTCAACGACCAGCTCGCCGCCCGCAGAGCAGACCAGCAACGACCGTGAAACCGGCCGCAGCGCCGCCCTGTCCATAACGCAGCCGCGCTCCACGACGGCCAGGCCGTTTCGCTGACCTGCGGCGAAGCCGTGCACCGCGGCGGCCGCGGCGGCCTCGCCGGCGCCGAGCTCGGCGCCGATGCCATCCCGTTGAGCTGCGGTATCGCTTATTGACACGGCACCGGCTCCTCAGCAGCCGAAGCCCTTCGAGCGGGGCGGCAGGGGCGTCGTGCGCGCACGCGTGGGCCTGTCGGAGAAGTCGGAGAAACCCCGCTTGATCGCACTTACAGCTCGCGCGGTGCCCGGCGGCGCCGCGGCCGCCGCGGTTCGGCATGGACGAAGGCCGTCATGCACACCCCGCACAGCACCGGGCCACACAGACGATCCGTCAGGCGGGGTCGCTGCGCCGGCGCAGCAGGGTGAGCAGCTCGGTGGCCCGCATCTCAGCGGCTTCGGCCTGCTGCTGGGCGGTGCGCGCCGCCGCTTGGGCGGCCGTGAGGTCCCCGCGCGCCTCGCCGAGTTGCTCACGCGCGGCGGCCAGGACCTCGCGCAACCGGCCGGCCTCGCCAGCGTGCTGCCGGCGCGCCTGGGCCAGCTCGGCGCGTACGGCGGCCAGGTCCTCGCGCATCCGGTCAGCCTCGGCGCGGACCTGGGCGGCGGCGGCTTCGGCGGTGGTCTTGGCCCGTTCGGCAGCTTCGGCCTGGGCGCGGGCGACGGCCAGGTCCTTGGTCAGGGCGCGGTTGGTCTTGTCCAGCTCGCGGTTGGTCTTCAGCAGCGTGGGTGGCGGCAGCGGCCTTCTCCGCGGCCTTGGTCTCGGCGGCCGCCCGCGCCGCCTCGTACCCGATGGCCTTGCTCCAGGCCGCGTTCACCTGCCGCTGGCGACGGATGGTCAGCTGTACCGGTATCGGCCGAACGCCGCGGTTTCTCGTGGCGGGACGGGAAGCAGGTGGCGGAGTCGGCTCCCAGCGTTGTCGCCGAGCTGGTCCGCCGGATCGGCCTGATGACGGTCACCGTCGAAGGGCGCCAGGTGCCGGTCGTCTCTGCGATGGAACACCTCACTGCTGAGGCTGGCCGGGCCGTCATCGCGGAGAACTACTACGCGGCCTACGTCGCCGAGTACGGCGAGCCACCGAGCCGGGCGACGAGCAGCCGTCGCCGGTGCCCGCCACGGGCATCGTCAACCGATACGTCTGGAGCGCTGACAACGGGCTGCACGTCGAGCAGCAGGGCTTCGCCAGCATCTGCGGCCGGACCTACACCGGCTGGCGGAACATCGGCGGCGGCGCCGGCGTCAAGGCCGCCGGCGACTTCTCCTTCACCGTCGCCTTCTCCTACTCGCTCGAACTCACGTCGACCCGCATGGTCGACGTGCACGTCGGCCTCAAGCAGGACAACCAGCGGAGCGTGACCTTGGACGTGGCACTGAACGTGGAGGGCTACCTGCCGGCCTGGGATCCGAACGCCCCGGCGGTCTACGGCACCGGCACCGGCGCCTTCCAGCCCGGCCTGTGCCCCGGCAAGGTGCGCCAGTACCGGTTCATGACCTTCCTGACACCGCCGAGCAGGGAGAACGCGCAGAAGTTCGTCGACATCGTCGACCCCGTCTGGCGGCAACTGTCGAACGACCCGACAGCCCGCGCGATCCGCGAACTGGACGTCACCAACCCGGTGTGGCGCGTACTGCACCGCGTCACCTATGTCGAGCGCATCCCACCGGCGCTGGCCTCGCGCCCGATCTACAGCCAGGACGGTGCGACCGCCGAGCCGGTGAACCTCGCCGGCAACGCGGAACTCCTGCGCCTGGTCAAGGGGTAGATCACGGCCTCGCGGCCGACGCCGGCAATGGTCGGGGCGGCCGTAGCCGCGGTGCTCAACCCGGCGCCCACCTCGCCGGGAACCTATCCTCCGTGGTGAGATCCCGAACCCGGCCGCCGCCGAACTGCTCGCCACGCTGGTCCGCCGCGTGACCGACTACACGCTCGCCGGCTACCGGACGGGCGTCATCGCCTGAGACTCAGGAGAGCAGCCGCTCGATCCGTGAGCGCGCCTCGGGGCAGACTGGCAGAGACCGTTGATCGAGTGATCTGTATTCACCTGTGCGGGAAGATCGGTGGTCACTTTGAGTGGTCACCGGCGGCGTAGCGGCTCCAAGGGCTTCCGACTGCCGCAGCCTGGCGTGTCGTGGCTTGAGGGGTGTAGCCGAGCATCTCGGCAACGACCGGGGCTGGAGCTTGCAGTACGAGCTGGCGCAGCGCGGCTTCCCTGGCGGCACCGCTGGGGAAGCCGAGCAGCCGGAGTTCCTCTCGAATGGTGGCTGCGTTGAGGGGTTCTCGGG
>NZ_KL647036.1:0-796 GCF_000725485.1 Nonomuraea candida
TGGTGGCGGCGGCGGCGTTGGACAGGCCGAGGCGGGCGACTTGGTCTCCGGTCATGTCGGCGGTGGTGAAGGCCAGGGTGAAGCTGTCGGGCGGCTGAGACATGGGGAAGGGAGTCTCCTGCGTCGTCGGCGGGGCGCGCCAGCGTGCTGCGGGCCGCTGCGCTCCAGTGGGTGGTTGGGGCTTGCGTCTAGGTGAAGGTTAGAGATCTTAAGGCAGGTTTGGTAACCCCTTCTCGCGTTTGTGCTGGTGGAGTCTTCGTAGTTGAACGGTGAATCAGTTGCGGGCGTGCGGGGTGTGTTGACCGGGTTGGGGTTGGGGCGCTAGTGTTTGATCGCGATAAATCTGCCCTACAGTTATAGATGTTAGGGATGGTGCGGCCTAGTGTGCGCCGCGCCGTCCCCAACCGCCAGCGCGGCGGGACTGCGACCCCGATGCGCTGGCGTCAGCCCCAGGAACGGAGACACCGTGCTCAGCACCACCAAGTTCACCCGGCGGCCGTGGCGGCGCGGATTCCTGCGCAAGCAGATCCGGCAGCTCCTCAAGCCGATCGACCCCAAGCGCGTCATGCGGGCCACTCCCACATCACCCAGCAGGACAACCTCGCCCACCTGAACCGGGTGTTCGGGTTCGGCAACTGGGACACCGACCTCCTTCGCCTCGACCTCGTGTTCGAGCAGGAGCGCACCGACCCGAAGACGGGCAAGGGCCTCAACCGGTGGGACGTCTGCTATCGGGCCGTGGTCCGGCTGACGATCAAGGACCCGTACGGCAACACGATGTGCCACTACGAGAACG
>NZ_KL647036.1:814-8669 GCF_000725485.1 Nonomuraea candida
AACCAGACCCGTGGCGACGCCCACGAGTTGGCGATGAAGTCGGCCATCTCCGTGGCCACCAAGCGGGCGTCCATCCCGCTCGGTGACCAGTTCGGCCTGTCGCTCTACAACAAGGGCCAGACCTCGGCGCTGGTGGGCGGCACGCATGTGTGGCCCGACCCCACGCCGGAGGAGATCGCCGCCCGGGAGGCGGCGCAGGCGGGCGGCCAGAGCCCGGAGGAGCCGGAGGACATCCAGGCGAACGTGCCTCAGCAGGTGTCCCTCGGCTACGACGAAGGTGACCGTCCGCTCGACGGCGGGGAGGCGTCCGCCGCCGAGCCGTCGCTGCTGTCGAGGATCATCGTCGCCATCAGCGGCGCGACTTCGCTCGACCAGATGACCGCGATCGGCAACCAGATCGACGCCGAGATCGCGGCGGGCCGCATCAGTAAGACGGACGAGCAGGCGATCGGCGCGGTGTTCATGCCGAAGCGGGAAATCTTGCTCGCCGCGCGCGACATCGCCCACCGAGCCAAGCAGGCGGCGCAGGCCAACGAGCCTCTGGAGGCGGGCGTATGAGCACCAACGACGTCCAGGCGGCGGGCTCGATGCCCGCCGCCCCGGCGGCCCCGTCCAGCCGTGCGGTCGCCACCGACCTGGCCATGGCTCGCTACCTGGAGAAGCGGAAGGTCGGCAAGGTCATCACCGACCGCATCACCACGTTGAAGACGGTCGCCGACGACGGGATGCCGCTGCTCGCCCCCGGCGACACGCTGACCGTCTACATCGCCGGTCGGCCGTTCGCGTCCGTGAACCAGCCGAAGGTCGGCTACCAGTTCAAGGTGACCGACTCGCCGGCCTTCCAGGCGTGGGTGGAGGCGAACGCGCCCACCGAGGTAGAGCGCTCCATCACCGTGGAGGTGAAGGAGAGCGAGGCCGCCCAGGTGATGGCCGCTCTCGACGAACTGCTCGGGCCCGGCCGCGCCCAGATCACCGTGCAGGTGCGGCCCGCGTTCGTGACCCTCCTCGCCGAGGCGTCCGCCAAGCACGGCGTGACCGCCGACCCGCGCACCGGGGAGTTCGTGAACATCCCCGGTGTGGCGCTGGTGCCGACCAACCCGTCCCCGACCGTGAAGTTCATGGACGACGCCGACCATGTGATCGAGGACGCCTACCGGGCGGGCCTGCTTACCAGCCGCCGTCTGGCATCGATCCTCGCCCTCCCGGCCGCCGAGGACGGTGAGCAGTGATGGCCCGCCGCAGGCTGCCCATGATCTCCCCCGGATGGCACACCCGCGCCGCGTGCAAGGGCGCGCCCGGCTGGCTGTTCTCCAACGACAAGGAGCCGTTCCGCGACGGCCGCCCCCGCCCCGAGTACGACGAGGCCAAGGCCAAGGCGTACTGCGTCCGGTGCCCCGTCCGTGCGGAGTGCCTGGACGAGGCGATCGCCATGGACGAGCGGCACGTCATCCGGGGCGGGCTCAACCCTGACGAGCTCGCCGAGGAGCGGCGCCGCCGCCGGAGCCTGGCCCGCGTCGCCTGACTAGGCCGCGACACGCCCGGGATGCACGAACACCCCGGGCGTGACCAGCCAAAACACGCCCTCGATCTTCGCCGTTGGACGTAAGCCTCGCGACCTGTTTGGGTCCGCGAGCCCGGCAACCCATGCCGGACACCTTCGGTCCCCCACCGACAGAAAGACCCGCAGCATGCTGTTCGTCTTCCGGAAGCGCCGCCCCGCGACCGCTTCCCCCGCGCTGGAGCCGCTGGCCACGCCCTCGGACGAGGACCTGGCCGGCTGGCTCGCGCACATCACCGCCCCCGACGTCGCCGCCGGGCTCCACCCCCACGCGCAGGTGAGCGCCCGATGAGCAACCTGTCCGAGGACTGGGCCATGTACTACGCGCCCGTCATCTCACCGACTGAGAAGCTCGTGTTGGTTGCGATGGCGCAGCGCACCCCGGACGACGGCACCAACTCGTACAAGTCGAAGAAGACGCTCGCCCAGGCAGCCATGTGCGACACCAAGACGGTGCAGAAGGTGCAGGCCGCCCTGCGCGAGCGCGGCCTCATCGCCTCCGGGGACCAGTCCGTCGCCAAGCACATCCCGGCCAACCGGCGGCCGCACGTCTACGACCTCCAGATCCCGTACTCGTGGTTCTCCGATGCCCAGATGGCGCAGGTGAACGCCGAGCGGGCGACGCGCGGCCTGCCGCCGCTCCAGCCGGCCGACCGGCCCGATCTGGCCCCGGCACCGAAGCGGGCCGCGCGCAGCGACAAGGGCAAGGCCGCGCCGCAGCGCCGCCCCAAGTCGCTCGGCCCCCGCCCCGACAACGACACCCCTCCCGACCAGGGCGAACACGACCCGGACGCTTGGGGGGTTTCACAGACCCCCCAGGGCGGCGAAGCCAGGGGGGTTTCTGAAACCCCGCCAGGGGGGTTTAGCAAAGACGCCAGGAGGGTTTCTGAATCCCCCAACTCCTTTAGAGAGAACTCCCTTACAAGAAACTCCCTCCAAGACCCCCCTCCCGCCGTAGGCGGACTACAGGTAGGTGAGGAGCCGGGCCGCGCGGACCTCCGGTCCGGAGCAGACAAGCCAGCGACGACGAAGGGCACCAACCAGCGTCCGCCGGTGGCCCCGGCCGCCGCCGTGTTCGAGCAGCTGCCCCAGGAGCTTCGCCGCCGCATCAGCCGCGGAGCGTCCGGCAAGGTGCTCGCGGCGATCCAGCGGGAGCTGGGCTCGCGCAGCCCGGCCGAGCTGGTCGAGCGGATCGAGCGGCGTTGGCTGTGGTGGCAGCACAAGGGCGAGCGCGTCAACGACGCCGTCCCGGTCGCCGTCACCATCGTCCAGGCCCGCCGCTGCGCAAACGTGCGGTGCGAGGACGGCCAGGACCTCGACCACGGTGGGGACTGCCCGGCGTGCGAGGGCGGCAAGCGCCGCACCGACCGGCCCGCCCAGCCCGAGCAGCCTGCCCCCGCCGCACCGGCCGCCCCGGCAGCGGTCCCCCCGGCGGCCAGGCCGACGCCGACGCCGCCCGCCTGGAAGGAGCGCCGCGCCGAGCTGGACGAGAAGGCCGCAGCCGCGCCCACCGACACCGAGCCCCGCCCCAGGCCCCAGAAGGCCTCTACGGGGCGCGGAGAGATCGCTAAGGCGGCGATCGAGGCCGCCAGGGCATCCCTGCGCCCCCGCAGGCTCTCGGACCGTGAGAGGGAGCTTCAGGCCGCCAGAGATCGCGTCTATTGCGAGAAGTGCGGCGCCGACCACGGCTCGTGGTGCGTCAACGGCGACGGCATCGAGGCCATCGGGTTCATCCACCCCGCCCGCGTCCTCGCGCTCCGCGCCGCCCAGCAGGCCGATCAGCCCGCCCACGGTGAGGGGCAGGTCGCATGAGCAGCCCCGCCACCCCGCGCCCCGCCGCGGGGCCCCGCGACGCGACGGACGACCTGCGGAAGCGGATCGAGGCGCTCCAGGCCGGCATCGACGGGCAGCTTCGGACCCTCCGCGCCGAGAACGCGGCCCTGCGCGGCATGGTCGCCGTGCAACAGCGGTTCGTCCCCGCCCTCCCCCGGTTCGACGGCGCCACCTCGATCACGTGGCGACGCTGGGAGGCCGCCCCGCTCATGACCCACATCGACCCCGCGTGCGAGCAGTGCGACCACCCCGGCCCCCAGCAGATGGCGTTCGGCCTGGCCACCCCCCGGCCCGGCCAGCCGCTACCAGGCCAGCCGCTGCCCCGCCTGCCAGGAGATGACCGTCTACCGGCGCGACAGTGGCCCCAACCTGCGAACCACCTTGACCGAGATCGCCTACCACCCGCCACGAGAGGCCACGCCATGAGCGACTGCATCAAGATGCTCGTCAACGTCGATGGGCTCGCCCTGCTCGTGCCCGGCGACGATCCGGCCGACATCCACCGCCGGGCCGTCGAGTTCGCCGAGCACGACGACGTCACCGTGGACACCCGCGCGGCCGAGGTCACAGTGCGGACGGTGCGGGCCCTGCCCTGGTGCGGGCCGCTCTGCAACGGCTGCACCCCGGAAGGCGGCCACTACATCACCGTCCAGGACGGCACCATCGACTCGTACCCGGCCGGGCTCATCGCCTGCCACGTCAGCACCGACGAGGAGCGCGCCGCCCGCGCGGCCGCCGCCGAAGCGAACCGGTGCGAGACCAGGACCAGCATCTTCGGCGTAGACCTCGGCCAGTGCCACGCCGCCGGCGTCGCCATCATCCAGTTCACCTGCGACCACGGGTGCGAGCGCGCCCCGCAGCGCGTCTGCGCCATGCACCGAGACGGCGCCATCGAGACCACGAAGGGCACCAGCGACATCTCCGTCTGCCGCTCGTGCGAGGAGGCCGGCCGCGAGGACGTGCTGATCCGGCTCCTGTCCTGCCAGCCCCTCACCAACGACCAGGAGGTCACCCGATGACGATCACCATCCCCGAGCAGACCGCTCCGGCCGCCGAGCAGGCCGCGCCCGCCGCGCTGGTAGCCGGGTACGTCGTGGTCGACGCCAACCAGATCGGCGACAGCTCCGGCTGGATGACGCCGCGGATGCGCGCCACCCGTGAGCAGGCCGAAGAGGACCGGGACTACTGGCGGGATACCAGCCGAACCGAAGACATGGAGCTGCGAATCACCGCACTGGTCCTCCTCGACGAGCCAAAGCCGACCATCACGTGATCGGGCGCAGCACTCCTGCATATTCCGTAACGCGACGTGCCAGCTGGCTGCTGCTGCTGTGGTCCGTCTGGAACGGGGACCATCCCTGGTGCGGAGCCGACGCCTCCACGCAGAACGGAGACCTACCTCGCGGGATCATCCCCGCGCGTGCGGGGCCGACCGGACGGTGAACGCTGTCCGTTTCTGGCTGGGCGGACCATCCCCGCGCGTGCGGGGCCGACATGCCGGACCGCCTGGCCACTGTCCGGGACGGGGGACCATCCCCGCGCGTGCGGGGCCGACAAGCGCATGGATGCCGACCGAGCACGGACGATCGGACCATCCCCGCGCGTGCGGGGCCGACTCTCTGCACCTGGCCGCCCCAGGTCGAGTCTGGGGACCATCCCCGCGCGTGCGGGGCCGACGCCATCGGCCAGGAAGGCAGTCTCGATCAGGAAGGACCATCCCCGCGCGTGCGGGGCCGACGCCAGCCTCTGCTCAACCCGGTGGCCGTAGGAGGGACCATCCCCGCGCGTGCGGGGCCGACGAGCCGGGCGCGCACGGTCGAGCGTGCGCCCTCGGACCATCCCCGCGCGTGCGGGGCCGACTGGTCAGCCGCCGCGTTCAGGCTCGTCTCCAGCGGACCATCCCCGCGCGTGCGGGGCCGACGGCCCGGGAGTCCTGGCGGAGGGTGATGCCGAGGGACCATCCCCGCGCGTGCGGGGCCGACCCGCACCCGCGATTGGTGCAGGCTCGTATTTCCGGACCATCCCCGCGCGTGCGGGGCCGACTGCCTCGGTGAGGATTTTCGCCCGGAGTTCTTCGGACCATCCCCGCGCGTGCGGGGCCGACCGACAGTCCACCTCCCACTGATACCCCTTGCGCGGACCATCCCCGCGCGTGCGGGGCCGACACCATGCTCCTCGCCGCCATCCTCCGCCGCCTCGGACCATCCCCGCGCGTGCGGGGCCGACACGGGCTCCAGGTGCTGTGGACGCCAGCAGCGGACCATCCCCGCGCGTGCGGGGCCGACAAGTTCGCCGGCGACGTGCTGAAGCTTGAAGGCGGACCATCCCCGCGCGTGCGGGGCCGACGCGTAGCCGGCCATGGCGATGAAGTCGCCCTGCGGACCATCCCCGCGCGTGCGGGGCCGACGCCGAAGAACCGCGCGATGTCGTTCAGCCCGAAGGACCATCCCCGCGCGTGCGGGGCCGACAAGTCTCCCCAGAGGGGATCAACCCCGTACTTCGGACCATCCCCGCGCGTGCGGGGCCGACGTGGGCTCTCCCCCTGCCCCCGCTGCCCGAGGAGGACCATCCCCGCGCGTGCGGGGCCGACACTTGCTGAGCTGGGATTTCAACGGTGGTTGCGGGCAGAAAGAATCAGTCCGTCGAAGTCGACGGGGTACCAGCGGTCCTTGCCCGCGGTGCGGATGGCCCAGCCTTGTTCGTTGGAGGCAGGCTCGACGAGTATGGCTTGGCCGTCGCCGATCCGGTTGGCGAGGAGCTTCCAGATGCGGTCGCGGATGCGTTTGCTGGGGTTGCCGACGAACATGCCAGCGCTGACTTCGACCATCCAGCGGGTGAGGTGGCCGCGTAGCCCTTCAGGCGCGGCCACGAGAACGATGACGGTCATGTGTCGTCTGCTTCGTCTGGGTGTGGCTTATCGAAGTCGGGGCCGATGACGGCGATGTGGTCCTGGCCCATGGAGGCTTGGGCGAACTCGACGAACAAAGGATCGTCGGGGAACTCTTCGGTTCCGGCCCAGTTGACGCCTCCGGTAACGGTGCCGACCTTGTCGTCCCAGAGTTCGTTGACATCGATGTCGGGGATGTCGGTGCTGTCGGGTGAGAGCAGGGATTTGATGTCGGAGACGATGCGGCCGAGCAGTTTGTCGGAGGCGATGCGGTCGCGCAGACCGAGGCGTGCGTCGCGTTCTTCGGTCATGCCTTGGGCGGCGAGGTCAAAGGCGAGGGGGATGGTGTAGTCGGCCTTGTAGAGGTCGGCGATGTCCATGACGAAGGACGTGGCGGAGCCGGTGTGGACGAAGCCGAGGCCGGGGCTGGCGCCCAGGCCGACGATGACGGCGTGGCAGATGCCGTACAGGGCGGTGTTGGCGGCCGATAGCAGGCGGTTGAGGTCGTCGCCGGCGGCGAAGGGGTCGCCGGGGCGGTAGTTGCGGCCGGTCCAGGCGACGCCGGTGCGGCGGGAATGGTGCTGGTACTGCTTGCGGACGCGGGCACCTTCGCGGCCACGGAGTTGTTGCATGGTCATGGCGGTGACGTCTTCGCCGGGGAAGCGCATGCCGTACATGGCGCGGGCGACGGTTAGTCGTTCTTTGGGTCGGGTGACGAGCCAGGCCTGGCGGTAGAGGAGGCCGGCGCCACGGCTGGGGCCGAGGCCGGAGGCGTACAGGCGGACGCCTTGTTCGCCGACCCAGCAGACGGCGGTGCCGGAGTCACCGAGGAGCTGGACGGCGCCGTGGGTGATGCGGGTGCCAGGGCCGATGAGCATGACGGCGATCATGGCGGCGGGGATGCGGACGGTGTCGCGTTTGTTGATGACGACGATGGCGTTCTCGTCGCGGTCGATGTGGCTGCGTTCGATGTAGACGCTGGAGACGCGGTCGGCGATGCGGTGCAGGTCGTGCGGGTGTGCCTTCTGCCAGATGTCCGCCATCACCGCTCCTGACGGCGCTCGGGCAGGGGGGCGAGGGTGAGCAGGCCGCAGCCGTAGGATTTGGCCGGGCCGATCCCGTTCAGGAGCCGCTCGGTGAAGGTCGTCGTGTCGGTGATGCGCAGGCGGCCTTCAAAGGTGGCGACGTGCAGGACGACGGGTTTGGCGCCGTTCTTCTTGCGGAAGGAGCGGCGTTCCCGGGCGGTGATGCGCACCTCATACGGCTTTGGCGGCTGGTGGTTGTCCTGGTCGGGTTGCAGGCCGGGCGCCGGTGGGTCGGTGTGGGCGAGCGGCACCTCGAATCCCCAGCGCTGGGCTCGGGACAGGAACCAGGTGAGTTGCTGGCCGGCGGTGCGGTGGCCGATGCGGAAGGAGCGGTGTTTGGTCTCGGCGGCGCGTTCGAGCTGAATGGTGGTGGGTTTGGTGGGGGTGGAGGTGTTCTGGACGGGGTTGGCGGTGAGCCGGAAGGCGAATTCGCGGCCGACCGCGAGCTGGGCGAGCAGCGGGGCGTAGTCGCGGATGGCGGCGTGCTCGCCG
>NZ_KL647036.1:8697-12100 GCF_000725485.1 Nonomuraea candida
CAGCCGGCCTGTTCGATGAGGTGGCTCCAGTCCGGCCGGGTGGCGGTGAGCACGAACAGCATCGGCCGGCGGGGGTCGTCGGCGTCCAGCCGCCACAGGATGCGCTGCTCGGTGGGCGCGTCGGGGACGCCGTACAGGACGGCGCCGTGCATGGCGTGCGGGCTGGCCAGCAGCAGCCGGCTCTTCTCGCGCAGCGGGTTGATTCTGATGCGGGACAGGTAGGTCATGTCTCTCACCAGCCCAGGAGGGCGAACGGGTCGTGGCCTTGCGGCGGCTCGGGCGTGGTGCGGGCGCCGGTGAACCCGGTCGGCAGAGTGATCCACTGGTGGCTGATGCGGCGGCTGGTGAAGCGGCGCTCGCGCGGGGCAAAGGAGCGCGGGACGTCGGTGGCGGACTCTTCCCCGTCGGGGTCGTCGATGGTGGCGGGCAGGCGAACGGTGGCGGGGCGGCCCCAGTCGCGGGCGTGAACCTGCTTGGCGGTGTCGGTGGCCTGCCAGGGCGTGGTGTGCAGCACCTGGAGCAGGGGCTGCGGGTGGACGGCCAGGTAGATCGGCTGGGTGGGGACGCAGGAGCGGCGTCCCAGCGCGAGGGGGAAGGCGGGCCGCTGGACCGCCTCGGCCAGTGCCTCCACCAGCGGCAGGGGGCCGTGCAGGGCGGCGAGGAAGACCGCGTCCTGCAGGTAGAAGCGCTGGGTGATGTGCGTATGTTTGGCGGGCGAGGTGGGCTTCTGCACGCCTTTGGCGGACACGCCGGCCTGCGGGAGAGGCCGTCCGCGGTAGTCGCTGACGGTGTGGTAGTCGCGCAGCAGGCTGCCAGGCTGGTCGACGCGGACGCCGAGGTGGAGACCGAGCAGGTCGTCCAGTGGTTGTTCGCGGGTTCGGCCGGAGGCGGCGGCGAGCAGCCCCAGCACACCGGACTTGGTGGGTTCGGGGCGGGTTTCGCGTCGGTTGAAGACGCTGCGGTCGCCCCAGGACTGCAGCGGGCCGGCCAGCCGCAGGACCAGCGTGGCAGTGGTGGTGGTCATCGGGTCTGCTCGATCCGCTCGGCCAGACAGGCGTGCACGCCGGTGAGCAGGTCGGGGAAGGAGGTGTTGGGGCCGAAGATCGTGGTGAGGCGTTCGCCGGCGTGCCGGTCCGGATCGAAGGTGTGGCAGACGGCGACGTGGGCGGGTGTGTCCCCCCATTGGCGGGTCGCGCGACGGCCAGCCGGACGGCCGAGTCGGCGGCCAGGCCTTCGCCCTCCTCCTGCGGTGTGAGTGGTTTTTCGAAGGCGGAGACCAGGTTGACCGGCTGGTCCTCACGGACCACCACGGCGAGCAGGCTGGGCAGCGTGCGGTGGGCGAAGGAGTTCTGGTGCCCCGAAGGGATGGAGCGGGCGAAATGCTCGATGAAGGCATCGACGGCGTCCAGGGCGGCCGCGCGGTCGCCGAGGTTGCCGATCAGGGCGGGCACGTTGACGGTGGCGTAGCGGTACAGGGTGGCGGAGTTGAAACCGATGGTGCCGATCATGCCGGCGCCGGTCTCCTCCTTGAGGTTCTCGTCGTCGACCGCAGTGTAGTAATCGAATTCCAGGTCCACGGCGTGGGTGGAGAGCGCGTGCGCAACCTGGACGGCGGCGTCGACGTTGAGGGCGGGGATGTCGGCGACCATCCGTCCGAACATGGCCACGTCCATCGGGTGGCCCTGCTGGAGCTGCTCGGCGACGGGCACGTCTTTGACGGCCTTGGCCAGTTCCTCATCTGCCAGGGCGGTCAGGTCGCTGGCCTGATCGGCGACCAGGTCGATGATGTCCTCGAGTTGGCGGTAGCCGAAGAACAGCAGGTAGGCGGTGTCGCCGGCCTTCTTGCCGGGTTTGATGCCGAGCGGCTGGAGCAGCGCGGTGGCCAGGCGAGTGGCCTGCTCGGTCTCGAGTCCGGTACGGCCGGCCAGCCGTTCGGCGAGCTCGGCGGCGATCCGCTTGGTCCGGGTGGCGTGATCCAGTTTCGGGGTGTGCTCGGCGAAGCGGGTGCGGGTGGCGCGCTTCCACGCCTGTGAGGACACGCGGGCCCGGCGGTGCCCGCCGAAGTAGGCCTCCTTGGGGTTGCCTTGATCGTCGCGGTTGAGGTTCGCGGGCGGGACGGTCTGGATGATGTGCACGTCGACATAGAGGCGCTGGGCCATGGGAAGCTCCCTAGGTGATCAGGGGGTGAAGGCGGACTGCTGCTTACTCGGCGGGGGTGGGCGTCGGGGCGGCGGGCGGCTGTGGGGGCGGTTGCCAGCCGTAGTAGTCCAGGCCCAGGCGGCGGCGGGCCAGTTGCCGGGTGTCGGGGCGCTGCCAGGAGCGGATATCGCGCATGAGCAGGTCGTAGTCCAGGGGCGCGCCGACCGTGCGAAGCTGGGAGATCAGGCCGCGCAGGTGGGTGAGGAAGGCTTCGACCTGCGTGGCCGAGGCAGCGGCGTTGACCCGGCGGTCTACCGCCTCCCGGGTGAATCCCTTGTCGCCCTCGGATTGCTGGTGCAGGCGTCGCAGCGCTTGGCCGAGCCGGACGCCGGGGCGGTGCATCGGGTCGGCGCGGGACTGCTGGTGCAGCCCGTACAGGGCGAGGGCGGCGTGCTCGGCCACCAGCTCATGCGAGACCTTGCCCTGACGGGCCAGGTGGTCGTCGATGGGTGAGGTGTAGTGCGGCCACAGGGCGGGCACCGTCCCCGCGGGGCGGCCCAGCCCGGCGCGGAACGCGGCCAGGTCCTCTCCTGGCGGCGGCCCCGGTTGAGGGCGCCAGGTGCCGTCCGCGGCCACACGCTGGGCCCAGTACCGCAGGATGCGATCGTTGGCAGAGTTCATCGAAGGATCCTCATTTCGGGGGGTCTGTCACGCGGAGAGGTCCTCACCGCCGGCGTCCGGCTGATCACGCGTGGACTGCGCCCAGCGGGGCAAGGCGTCGCGGAGCCGCCGG
Source organism: Nonomuraea candida (assembly GCF_000725485.1). Taxonomy (GTDB): domain Bacteria; phylum Actinomycetota; class Actinomycetes; order Streptosporangiales; family Streptosporangiaceae; genus Nonomuraea; species Nonomuraea candida. Next base: position 11,630 of record NZ_KL647036.1, read on the forward strand.
CGGAAGTTCTGCTCAGCCGAAGCCAGCCGGTACACGTACTCCGTCTTGTCCTTTTTGATTACCCGGCCGGCGAACTCGCTGCCGGTGGCGATGGCCAGCAGCCGGTCCGCCACGTCCTGCGTCAGCCGGTAGGCGAGAATCTCCCACCTGGTCCGGCCCTGCTCCAGCAGGCCGGGATCGTCCGCGCTGGCCCGTACGCCGATCAGGAAGCGCCGCACGAGCGGGTCGAGAGCGTGCAGCACGAACTCGCCAGGGCGCTGCCCCCTGTTCCACGGGATCGGGTCGGCTCCCCGCGCCCGACGCAGGTCGGCCGACAGGTCGTTCACCGCCCGTGCCAACTCCTCGGCCTGCTCGCTCACCTCGACCAGGGTGAGGTAGGTCTCGCTCTCCTTGCGCAGCCCGACGATCGGCAGCGGGATCGCATCCGACAGCACGTCCTCCACGACCGCGGACTGGGTGCCGTAGACAATG
>NZ_KL647036.1:12245-24456 GCF_000725485.1 Nonomuraea candida
GCCGCGCCAGGCAGCCTTGCCCGGGATGTGCCGTCGCGGCCGCCGCGTTGTGCCCGCCGGGCTCTTGGCGTCCTTGGCGAAGGTCCACGCGGTGTGCGGCTCCCATTCGGGGATGGCCTGCAGCCGGTCTCCCGCGCACAGCACGACCCGGCAGACGCGCACCCCGTGCTCGGTCTCTTCCGGGACGAGACGGATCCGCCGCGCCTGCCAGGTCCACAGGTCCAGCAGGCCGGTAGCGGCCCGAGTCTCCCACCGCCCGTCGGCGGGGTCGCGCCGCCAGTGTGGGACGTCGTCGGCGGGCTGCACTCCCACCGGGATGTTGAGCATCAACGTCTCGAACAGGGTCCGCCCCACCGGGACGATGACACCCAGGTATCCCAGAGGTCCGGTGACGTTCCCGGTGGTCTTGCCTGCCTTCACCGCGTCGTCGCCGACCGCACCTGACTTGATGCCCGCGGTGTCCCAGCAGTGGGCGTGCAGCAGCCAGTGCGCCGCTTCAGCCGGGGTCAGCGGCAGTGGGTCGCCCTCGGTGCGGGCCGAGAACAGCGGCACGTTGTTACCCGAAGCCTGGGTGGCGACCAGCAGCGCAGAACCTTTCGTCTCCTGCTTGGCCGTGTGCAGCCCGGCCGCCTGGGCGAACGGCACCGTCGTGCTGAACAAGTCGAAGCGGGAGCGGTGATCATCCAGGTAAGCACTGAGCGTGTCCTGCTCGGCCTCGGTGAACCGCCCATGAGCGAACCGGCGCGCCCACTGCTCACGATCGGCGGGCCGTCCCAGGGCGTCTAGGACGACAGGCAAGAGCACCTGACGCAGCAGTGCGGGGGTATGAGTGCGAACTTCGGCTTCCAGCGCGTCGAATTCATGAGCGTAGAGCAGAGCGTCGCGCAACGAGAATGGGCCGCTGGTTGCTTCACCTGCGGGCCGCAGTATCAGCCAAGCTGATTCGATCAGATCAAAACTGTGCATCTGTCCACACCTCTAGATGTCACACATTCTTAAGCGGCCTTTGCCCCGAGATAAGCGCTTCGTCCGCAAATTCCTCGACGAGCCCAATGCTGTTGATCGACTGATCCATGAAGCGGTTTTGTTGAGGGGCTTGGAGATAGCCTGACATAGAGGGGACACGTCCGCAGGCAAACGCCTAAGGTGATTCTCGGCCCCGCTTTTCGACCAGTGCGGGGATGGCCCTCGGTTGTGTTGTGGGCTGCGGTTGATGTATCGGTCGGCCCCGCTGGGCGGGGATCGAGCCCGGCGCGAGCCAGGTGGCCTCAACCAGGACAACGTCACTGGAGGCCACCTGGCTTCGCCCGATCAAGTGCCTCTCCGTGAGAGACCCTCCGAGCCGCCGTCCACGATCAGACCGAGCTTCTCCTCGTATCGCACCTGGTACTGCCCCACCATGGCGGGGACGTCGGCCTGCAACGGCAGCGCCCTGCTGTGCCTCAGCCACGGATGGCCGGCCCAGCCATCCAGCGGCGCCAGAGCGCGCTCGGCCGCCTCGGTCAACTTGGACGGCAGGCGTACGGTGGCGCCGAGGACCTCCTCCACCACCTCGTCGGCGAGCACCTCGCCGTTGACGCCCAGCCAGCGGCCCGCCAGCGTCCGGTAGCCCCGCTGGTCCTGGCGCACCAGGATCACCTCCGCGCTGCGCTGCCCATCCCGGACCACGGCCTCCAGCTTGTGTTCGGCCAGGCTGCCGGGTGCCGCGCCGTAGTGCAGCCCGTCCAGCGTCGCCTTCGCGTGCTCACCGGCCCGGGTGAGCAGGAAGTGCTCCGCGCTGCGGGCCCGCTCCTCCTGCTGCGCCGCCCAATCCTGGCGGGCTTGCTGCTCCTCAGCGCGCCACCCGACCGGCACCACCTCCGAGCTGCCGCCGTACACGCGCTCGACCAGATGCGGCACCTCGCTCGGCACCGACCAGCCGCCACCATCCGCGGCATCGACCAGAGCGGCGGTACGCAGCAGCAGGTATCGACCGTAGATGCCCTCGCTCTCCGGAAGAATCCATGGCGCTGTCTCACCGCGCGGTGCGAAACCCGTGACGATCACCTCCGGCCGGTGGACGCGTGCCGGCCGGGTCACCCCGTCGTGGCGGTGCATCCGGCCCAGCCGCTGCAGCAGCAGGTCAATCGTGGTCAGATCGGTGACCAGCACGTCCGCGTCCACGTCGAAGGACTGCTCGGCCAACTGCGTCGCGACCAGGATCAGCCGTTCCGGCCGCCGCGCTGCGTTTCCGCCTGGCGGGCCCAGCGCCTGAAGGCATTCTTGCGTGCCTTCGGCCCGATCATGCGCGGTCATTCTTCCGTGCAGCAGCCGCACTTGCACCTCGCCGAACCGTTCGCACAACACGCGGTAGGTGTGCTGGGCGCGGGACACGGTGTTGCGGATCACCAGTGCGCATCCGCCCTGCGCGAGCCGATCCCCCAGCAGGTCAGCCAGCGCCACCGCGCCGCTCTCGCCCCCGGGCCCGTCATCGAGGACCTCAGGCAGTACGGTCACCAGCACGTCCAGGTCCGGCCGCCACTGTCGCGCATCGTGCACGTCATAGACCGCCTCGCCCTCGACCAGGCACGCGGCCGTGACGCTCGGATACCCTCGCGGCCGCGGCAGCGCGCCCGTGTCGAACTCCTCCGCCGAGGCCGCCCCGGCCAGATAGGCGGACACCAGATCACGGCGCTGGCCAGGCGGTAGCGTGGCCGACAGCAGCACGACCGGCACCCGCGCCTGCCCCAGCCAGCGCAACCCCTCCAGCAGGAACTGCGACATGTACACGTCGGCCGCGTGCACCTCATCCAGCACCACGACCTTGCCCATCAGCCCGGCGGCCCGCAGCATCACATGCTTGGTCCGCGTCGCCGCGAACAGCAGCTGATCGATCGTGCCGACCACGAAGGGGCTGAGCAGCCCCCGCTTACGGCCGAGAAACCAGTCCGCGGGCGCCTGCCGCTCCGCCGCCCCGCCCTGCTGGAAGGGCGAATCGCCCATCCCGTACAGGTCATCTTCGTCGATACCTGCGAAGAAGCCGTCAGGGTCGGCCTCCACCCCGTCCAGCAGAGCCTGCCACTCCTTGTTGAACATCCGCTTGCCATGCAGCAGCGCCACCTGCCCCGCCAGGCCCGGATCGATCCTGGTCAGCCAGGCACGAACGTGGCTGAACATCGGATCGCTCGTCGCCTGCGTGGGCATGCCCACGAACACGCCGTCCGCGCCGAACCGGGCGGCCAGCACCTCGGCCGCGACCAGAGCAGCTTTGGTCTTGCCCTCCCCCATCGGCGCCTCGACGATCAGCAGTCCCGGCCCCGGCATCCGGCGGGCCACGCCCACGACGACATCCTGCGAAGGCCGAGCATCTTGATCGAACCGGCGGGTGAAGACATCCGCCGGCGGGCTGTCCAACTGCGCCCAGCCACCCCTCAGCCCGAGCCGCCCCCAAGCCTTGACCGCACGGTCCCGAGCGCCTGGCATGGACACATCAGCGAGATCATCGATGCCGGGAAAGTGACGTTCGTCGCTGGCGATCCAGTCCGCCATCACCACCAGGCCGCTGAATTGCAGCTGCACCGCTCGGCTGGGCACTCGCCGAGGCTGCACCGCTCGGCTGGGCACTCGCCGAGGCTGCACGTCGGCAAGATCCGCGAACCCGACCAGCCGGGTGAAGACCTCCACCACCGCCGCCTGCGCCCGCGCCCAGTCAGGACCTCTCCCCTGAGGTTCGCCCCGCGCCGTCCGCAACCCCTCCAGCACCCCCACCGAAGGCACCGTCCCATGATGACCGGCGATCAGCGGCCACAACCAGTCGATCTGCTCCGGCTCCCAGCCGGCTTCCCGCAGCAGACGTCGCAGGAGCGTTCCACCTGCCTTGTCATGCCGCCAGCGGGCCCGCTGCACCACGGACTCGTTCCAGCTCAGCCCGGCTCGCCGGACCGCTGCCGCCCCCTCGGCGTCCACCCGCTGAAACGCCGGCGTCGCCTTCCCGCAATCGTGGATACCGCACAACCAGGCAAAAAACAGCCTTCCGCGATCCCCTGATAGCGTATTCAACGCCCGCTTTGTGGAGGGTGCCAGATAGTTGTCCCAAAGCTGCTCCGCCACCGCTGCGGTATCCAGAAGATGAGAAACCAGAAGATTAGTTCTACCACCCGCCTTCTGGCGCGACTTGCCCCAAAGAGCACCGAGATGCCGTGTTACGACCGGTTCATACCCAAACGCTTCATGCCACGTCATCGCACCGCCTTCCATCAACGCGAACCCTAGATGCCGTGACTGACAAAACAGGGGCGTGCCAGCACACTGCGATATCGTTCACCTACTCCACGGCGTTAGCAGTTCCGAACAGTTCAGCGAGAAGGCGTCAGATGAAACGACCGCCCACCGTTTCGCAACCGAAGGAAAACCGCACCATCTGCCGATGAACGCGCAGGTGAACAAGTGTCGGCCCCGCGCCTGCGGGGATGGTCCTCAGCTCTTCGGCGCCCTGCTGCCCGCCCTCCAGTCGGCCCCGCGCCTGCGGGGATGGTCCGACGTATGGAGAATGCGCCTGCGGGTGCGGTGAGTCGGCCCCGCGCCTGCGGGGATGGTCCTCCGGCGCACATCATCCGGGCTCGCGCCGGCCGGTCGGCCCCGCGCCTGCGGGGATGGTCCGCTCCGCATCCGCGAAGAAGCCCAGCGCCGCGCGTCGGCCCCGCGCCTGCGGGGATGGTCCTCGTGTTCGGCCGGAAGGACGACTCCTTCTCCGGTCGGCCCCGCGCCTGCGGGGATGGTCCGAGCTAGTCCTTGCTGTGGACATGCGGTGGCATGTCGGCCCCGCGCCTGCGGGGATGGTCCGAGGACACCCGGCCGGACGCCGAGGTGCGCCCAGTCGGCCCCGCGCCTGCGGGGATGGTCCTTGGCCGGGCATCGCCCACCACGACTCCGAGACGTCGGCCCCGCGCCTGCGGGGATGGTCCGCCGCCCGGGCCGCGGCCGCCGAGGACCCCCGCGTCGGCCCCGCGCCTGCGGGGATGGTCCCCAGATTCGCCAAATCGCTAGGCAAGTCGTCGCGTCGGCCCCGCGCCTGCGGGGATGGTCCGGTCGATGCGGACGCGAAGGGCGCTGTCGGTGAGTCGGCCCCGCGCCTGCGGGGATGGTCCGTGATCTTCACGGCGGTCGGCTGGGTCATCGCCGTCGGCCCCGCGCCTGCGGGGATGGTCCGCAGCGGCTCGACAAGGTCGTGGCCGACCCCTTGTCGGCCCCGCGCCTGCGGGGATGGTCCTCGCTTGCGCCGGTACTCCTGAACCTCGTCGTCGTCGGCCCCGCGCCTGCGGGGATGGTCCGCAGGAGTACCAGCACCTCGCCACGCAGGGCTGGTCGGCCCCGCGCCTGCGGGGATGGTCCGCCCGCGGCATCAAGGTGTCAGGAGACGGGCGCGTCGGCCCCGCGCCTGCGGGGATGGTCCTCCACGTTGCCAATCGACGTATACCGGCGGATCGTCGGCCCCGCGCCTGCGGGGATGGTCCTCGGGCTCTCGCTGTCCGTATGCGTCATGCACCGTCGGCCCCGCGCCTGCGGGGATGGTCCGCAGCCATGACCCCGGCGCACCCTGCGGGCGCGGTCGGCCCCGCGCCTGCGGGGATGGTCCGCTGCCGGGGTGGGCGGCCTTCCAGGTGGACAGGTCGGCCCCGCGCCTGCGGGGATGGTTCGGTCACCTACGTGCCGGCCATCGCCAACATCAGCGTCGGCCCCGCGCCTGCGGGGATGGTCCCCCCGAGTGGCAGGCAGATTCCCTGCTGGTCGAGTCGGCCCCGCGCCTGCGGGGATGGTCCGCCTCTGCCTCTAAAACGTCGCGACCGAAAGCCGTCGGCCCCGCGCCTGCGGGGATGGTCCGGGATTCGAGGCAGCGTTCGTTCTACCTCATGAAGGCGTCGGCCCCGCGCCTGCGGGGATGGTCCGCCGGATTCCCTTAAGGAGTCGCGAGGCCAGACGTCGGCCCCGCGCCTGCGGGGATGGTCCGTGGGTACAGCGATATTTCAACCCCGCCGCCGAGTCGGCCCCGCGCCTGCGGGGATGGTCCTCCGGGCAGGGTGTGGCTGTCGTTGATGTGGCCGTCGGCCCCGCGCCTGCGGGGATGGTCCGCAGATCTCGCTCACCGACAGCCCGGAAACCGCGTCGGCCCCGCGCCTGCGGGGATGGTCCAGACCAAGAGCTGGGCTGACCTCGGATTCGAGGAGTCGGCCCCGCGCCTGCGGGGATGGTCCGCGAACTTGCCAGTCGGCTCCCCGCGGGTCACCGTCGGCCCCGCGCCTGCGGGGATGGTCCCAGGTCCCGGATGGAGAAGATGTCCTTCGTCGGGTCGGCCCCGCGCCTGCGGGGATGGTCCGTTCGCACCCGCGAGCAGCGCGCGTTCGCCGGCGTCGGCCCCGCGCCTGCGGGGATGGTCCGACCTCGCTACGGCTATGGACGTGGTCCGCTCGGTCGGCCCCGCGCCTGCGGGGATGGTCCGGTGTACTTCGATTCGCCTGGCAAGGACACCCGGTCGGCCCCGCGCCTGCGGGGATGGTCCGCTGCCCGAGGTGCACTTCCGGGCGATCGTCGTGTCGGCCCCGCGCCTGCGGGGATGGTCCTCGGCATCATCATTCTGTGGCTGGTGAAGCAGCGTCGGCCCCGCGCCTGCGGGGATGGTCCGTAGAGCAGCCGGTCGAGGACCTCGCGCGGAGTGTCGGCCCCGCGCCTGCGGGGATGGTCCCCGCTTCACCGTCACGACCGTCCCGCAGGTGGAGTCGGCCCCGCGCCTGCGGGGATGGTCCCTGGGCCATGGCGGATGCGGCCACCGCCGCCACGTCGGCCCCGCGCCTGCGGGGATGGTCCAGCTGGAGGTGGCTCGGCCACCGCCCCGCCCTCGGTCGTCCCCGCGCCTGCGGGGATGGTCCGGCGATCATTGAGGCGGGCCTGCCCGCCCGGGGTCGGCCCCGCGCCTGCGGGGATGGTCCTACTCGATGCGGCTGGCCGAGTGGCTGGGCGGGGTCGGCCCCCCGGGTCCGTTCGCGCCGCCCAAGACCCCCGCCACGATCCTGTCGGCCCCGCGCCTGCGGGGATGGTCCTAGCACCTCAGCCAGAGCGGTCCTCCTGGATGGGTCGGCCCCGCGCCTGCGGGGATGGTCCGCGGCAGGCGCGCGCCGGGCGGATTCCTCACTGGTCGGCTCCGCGCCTGCGGGGATGATCCTTTCAGACACGCCGCCCTAAAGGGGACGGAGACGTCGGCCCCGTGCCTGCGGGGATGGTCCGGGGAGTCAGCTCCGCCATCGGTTGACCACCTTGTCGGCCCCGCGCCTTGCGGGGATGGTCCGCGATGCTCCCGACGAGCTGCCCGGCGATGAGGGTCGGCCCCGTGCCTGCGGGGATGGTCCCCGCGTCGGGTTGGTACTCCGGACGGAAGCCACGTCGGCCCCGCGCCTGCGGGGATGATCCGGCGCGGGCGCGGACCTTTCAGGAGGCGCTGCAGTCGGCCGCGCCTACGGGGAGGGTCCGCCGATGGAAGTCCCGATCGGCATCCGCGCTCCGTGTGAACGGACGCGAGCTCCTCCAGGTAGATGGCCATGACGATGCAGATCCTTGGCCATTCGAACTCCAGGTGGGCGGACACTACGCGTCCTTTTGGACGGCCGGGCCTCACGGCATCGCGTACCGAGTCCAGCGCCGCCTGGCGGAGCCCGAGGCGCCTCGCCGTCGTTGGCCATGCCTGGCCGTGGCCCCGCGTCCTTGGCCAAGCAGGCCGAGGTCGAGGAGAACTACGTGTTAGCGGTCATCAGGACTCTTGTCCGTCTACCGAAAGAAACTCGCGTTTGTCCCAATCGGCCTGTTCCTGCCCTAGACACCCACCGGCATCTTTCACGTCTTCGGTCCATCAAGCGCCACGAGGTCGTACTGCAACACCGTCCGGTCGCCGGGATACACCTCGACCCGCATCCCGACCAGCCGCCGGCCCACGAGCAGCCAAACCACTTGCTCAAGTACGGGGGTTGCCCGCGGGAGGGCCAACGTGGTGCTTTCCTCGTGGGTCGGCATGCGCGCAACCACGTTGGCCTTGGCCTTGATCGGCAGCATGCCGGCGTCCACGAGCAGCAGCAGGTCCGCCTTGTCCAGCGGGGCCGGTCTGGTCAGCTCCGGGATCTTGGACGTGACGGCACGCGACCAGTAGGTGTCCCGGATGCTGTCGCCGATCAGGCGCCGCCGGAAGACGCCCGGCTCCACCTCGTTGGGGTCCTCCATCGCGGGCGGGGTGTCCACGACGGCGACCTCCACCGTGGCGCCGAACTCCCGGTTGATCGTGTCGAGCTCGACGGCCTGCGCTGTCCGGTCGTAGCCGCGCACGAACACGCCGCGCTTCGGGACGGTGACGGCCAGGCCCTCGGCGACGAGGTCCTCCATCGCCCGCTGCACCGTCATCCGCGACACCTTCCACTCGTCCTTCAGGGCGTTCTCGCTCGGGAGCGGCTCGCCCGGCTTCCGCTTGCCGGTCAAGATCTCCGACCGCAGCCTCTTGGCGATCTCCTCGAAGGGGTGCCGTGCGGTCATGAGTATCCATCCCGTCCGTGTCGGTGGTGTGCCGACACCAAGCGTGCCAGCAGTGCGTGCCACCGGGATACCGGTCTCGACTATCAACGTCAACAACCCCTTCTTGTCTTACTACACCTATCAAGCTAGCTTGTATGGTGTAGATAGCCAAGAGACGAATGGGAGGGGCGAGGAGATGAGCGTTCTGATCCCGCCGCGCGAGCCGTGCCCCGTGTGCCAGGGCGGCGGCTCCATGACCTGCAGCGGGGCGTCCATCAACCCCTGCTGGGGCTGCTCCGGCAAAGGGCAGACCCGCGACTGGCGCACGTTCCAACTCGTCGCTCTCCAGGCGTCCGCCCTCCTGGCCGCGTCGGCGGCCGGCGGCGCATTGGTCGCGTTCCTAAGCGGCGACCTCACAGCCATCGCCGACGCCCTGGCGGTGACGCCGTGACGTACGTAAAGGTCGAACCGCCCGAGCAGTCCGGCGACGTCGCCGAGGACAAGATCACGGTCGAGGAACACGTGCCCGCCCCGGCCCCCGCCGAGGAGCCCTCCGAGCGCATCACCGACGACCACGCGGGTTCCCCCGTGGCCGAGCCGGGCCGGACGCTGCTCGTCGGCGGCCTGGCCACGGCCACGCTCCTCGTCACCGGCCTCTACCAGCTCGCCGGAGTCGGCGGCCTGGTCGGCGGCGGCGTAGCCGTGGCCGGAGCGGGCGCCGCGTACGTGGCGCACCGGCGCGGCACCCTCCTCCGCGAGCGGCCCGGCCGGGGCGGAGGGGGCGGTGGCGACTCGGCCAGCGGCAGCGGTTCGCGGCGATCGCGCCGGAGCGGACGATCCGGTGGCGACTCGGCCGCGCACTCCAGCGGCGGGCCGGGTGGCGGCCGCCGGCCGCGCCGTAGCGGCAGCCGAGCCGGATGGTTGGACTTCCCACGCGGGAAGTCCACTTCGCCGGGTTCCCGCCGTCCGCCGGCCGGAGGCGGCTCCACGTCGACGCCGCGCCACGGCGGCGAACGCGGGCCGTTCTCCCGCGCGCGCCGCGCGGGCCGCACCGTCCGCGCCTGGGTGGATCGGCGTACCGGCCGCGCCCGCGGCTGGCAGCTCCGGTTCCAGCCCGACCTGGCCCGCCTGGTGGGCTTCCTGCACGCATGGGACACCGCCACCCGGATCGGCCTGCATGCCCTGCTCGCCCGGCTGATCGCGCGGGCCCGCCGCCTCGTCGGCCGAGCCCGGAAGGAGCGCCCCCACCGTGAGCCGCATCATCGCCACCAGCAGCGCCGACAACCCGCTCGTCATCATGTCCGCCGAGATGATCGGCGCCGCCTCCAGCTACACCGTGCCCGACATGATGATCGTCGCCGAGCACCTGGACGCCCTCCACCAGGTCGGCCAGAACCTCACCCTCGCCTACCAGCGGTTCGGCGCCCGGCTGCAGGCCGCCTACCCGATCCACCCCGCGGTCGTGGAGCACTTCGGCCACCTCATCAAGGGGTCCGCGGCCCTCATCGACCCCGCCCAGCAGCTCGCGGCCACCTTCCGCCAGGCCCACGCCGACGACATCGCCCGCCGCGAGAAGCCCCGCATCAACGAGCACCTCTGGAACATGCCCGCCTGACCCCAGGCCCGCCCGACCCTGCACCTGCACCACAGCGAAGGAGAACCACCCGTGGCCACCACCACCCCACAGCGCAACCGGCGGCAGCCGACCGCGCTTCAGGGTGTCCTCGCCTCGGCCGTCCAGGCAACCGGCGCCCTCGCAGCGACCGGCGCCCTCGGCGACGTGTTCGACCTGAACCCCGTGTGGGGAGCGGTCGGCACGGTCGCGGCCCCCGCCGCCACCGTGGTGCCCAACGCCCGCCACGCCTCCCCTTCCGCCCTGCTGTACCGGCTGTCGTGCTGGTGCGGCGCCGGGTCCTGGCTCACCTGGGTCCTGGCCACCGGCCTGTGGCAGACCGGCACCTTCGCCGCGCTTGGGATCGGCGCGCTCGCCGCCACCCTCGCCTCCCCGCTCGCCTCCCGCGACCGGCAGCGCCTTGAGGTGGCCGCCGGCCGAGGCGCGCTCGTGCTGCGCTCCACGTCCCGGCTCGCGCAGGACTGGGAGCGGCGCATCGCCCGCGTCTGCACCATGAACGTCCTGGTGGAGGACCTGCGGTTCTGGCCCGGCCGGACCGGCTACGACCTGCTCGTCCGGCTGCCGGGCGGCGGCCGTACCCGCTCCGATCTGGAGCGCGGCGCGGACGCGCTCGCCTCCGACGCGCGCCTGCCGAACGGGTGCGGCGTCGAGGTCACCAAGGGCCCGGACCGGGGGTCGGCGTGGCTGCGCGTCGGCACCGTCAACCGGCTCGCCGAGACCATCCCCTACCCGGAGGACTTCACCGCTACCTCGTTCCTGGACCCCAAGGTCCTGGGCGAGTTCCGCGACGGCTCCCCCGTGCAGGTCATCCTGCGGCAGAAGGCCGGCCTGTTCACCGGGCAGCGAGGCTCAGGCAAGACGGGCCTGCTGCACGTCACGACGGCCGAGGTGGGCCGGTCCCGTGACGCCATCGTCATCCACATCGACCTCAACGGCGGCGGCGTCTCCCAGGCGTGGCTCGACCCGTGGATCGAGGGCGAGATCGAGCGGTGCCCGCTCGGCTGGGCCGCCTCCAACATCGAGGAGGCCGTGCTCGTCAGCCGCGCGTTGCTGGCGATTGCGAAGGACCGCAAGAAGTCGACGCGGCGGATCAAGAAGGCTGCGAACTCCCAGCTCCTTCCGATCTCGCCGGAGCTGCCCGCGTACGTGGTCCTCATGGACGAGTCCGCTGAGGGCATGGCGGCGTCGGCTCACCCGCTGTACGCGGAGTTCCGCGCCAACATGGAGGAGGTCCAGCGGATCGGCCGCAACGAGGCGGTCGAGGTCTACTTCTCGGCGCTGCGCGCCACCTCCGACGTCATCTCGCCGAACGTCAAGAAGCAGTCGACGCTGCGGATTGGCATGTTCGTGCAGGACGCGGAGGAGATCGCGTACCTGTTCGGCTGGAACAAGGGCATCAGTATCGAGGACCTCGACGGCCCCGGCTGCGCCTTCATCCAGCACGACCAGGAGCGGCCGCGCCCCTTCAAGGCGGCGTTCATGGAGTTCCTCCAGATCGGCCGCGCCGCCGTGGCGATCTCCCGCATCCGGCCCGAGTTCGACCCGGCCGCCGTCCGCGCCGCCCGCGCGGCGATCGGCGACCTGTTCGACACCCGGTACGACCGGATGCGGGAGGCGTTCACCGATCTCGATCCCGACGACGAGCACGAGGACGGCGACGAGGGCCAGGCCGCCGCGCTCCCGGCCGTGCACACGCCCGCCCCGGCGCCTGTCGTCCCGCAGCAGCAGGCGGGCGGCTTCACGCTGGAGTTCGGCGCGAACATGGCGGACTGGCCGCAGGTGCCGGAACTGATCGCGCGAGCGCTGGCCGTCTTCCAGGCGGCGGGCGACACCCGTATCCACTCCGAGGACCTGGCCGTCGCGCTCGGCTTCCCCAGCAAGACCGAGCTCGCTGCGGCGCTCGCCTCGTACGGGGTGACCGCGCTCAAGAACCCGTTCGAGCGCAACGGTCAGCGGCGCCGCGGCTACGACCGAGCCGATTTCTTGTCTGCCACGCAGGGTGATCGGCGGGAGGAGGCAGGGGAGGGCGGCGGCCCCCACGACCCCCACGTG
>NZ_JOAG01000096.1 GCF_000725485.1 Nonomuraea candida
CTTGGCCCGTTCGGCAGCTTCGGCCTGGGCGCGGGCGACGGCCAGGTCCTTGGTCAGGGCGCGGTTGGTCTTGTCCAGCTCGCGGTTGGTCTTCAGCAGTTGCTCGGCGCGCTGCCATTCCTGCTCTTGCTGCTGCTGGGCGTGGGGGGCGGCAGCGGTCTTCTCCACGGCCTTGGTCTCGGCGGCCGCGCGGGCGGCCTCGTGCTCGACGACCCGGGTCCAGGCGGCATTCACCTGCCGCTCACGCTCGGCGTCGGCGTCACGCGCCATCCTCTCGGCGACGCGCTTGGCCTCCATGGCCTGTTCACGCTCACGCTGGGCGGCGGCCGCCGCCCGTACGGCGCGCTCGCGCTCGGCTTCGGCGGCGGCCGCCTTGGACAGCGCGTCCGCGGCCGTCTGCTCCGCCTCCCGGACCCGGGCCACCGCGCCGTCTCGGACGGCGGCCAGGGCCTCGCTGTGGCCCTGCAGCGCCCGCTGGAGATCGGCCAGGGTGCCGCCGAGCGCGGTGGTCACGGCCAGCACCGGGGCGGCGGCCGCGTCGAACAGGTCCAGCGCGCCGTCGACGCCGGCGGCGTGCGCGGCCCGGCGCTCGCATAATAAAAATGAGTTACAGGATTTCAGATAACAAAACTAATTGATCTTGGTTGCATGATCGTCAAAATTGCAGCTTCCAGACGCCCAGAGACGACCGTTGACGCCTGACGTGCTCCCCTTGGATTCGGGGGACTCATCTCGGGCGGGCAGCAGGGGGTGTCGTGCGCGCACGCGTGGGTCTGTCGGAGAAGTCGGAGAACGCCCGATCGTCCCGCCGTGGATCACTGCCGGGAGTGCCGGTCAGCGTCGCGGGGCGAGCCGGTCGAGGCCTCCGGGATGGGCGTGTCCGAGCGCGACGACGGCGCGTACGAGGGCGTCGTACAGGCGGTGGTGGTTCCAGTGCTGAGCGGCCACCGTGGTGCTGTCGTCCTCCAGTTGGCGGGCGAGCGTGTCGAGCTGCGTCATCCACGCGCGGGCTGTGTCGGGCGTCGACGTCGCCGGCGCGATGGCGGCCGCGGGCTGTTGCGGGACCGCCGCGGTGGTGGCCGGCGGGGCGGCCGGAGCGCGCGAGACTCGCAGCGTGGCGGGGCGCGCACGCTGGCCCCGGGCCCGGCGCGACAGGTTGATGAACTCCTCCGCCGCCTCCTCCAGGGCCTCGTGCATGGCGAAGAGGGCGCCGGCCAGCTCGCTGGAGTCGATGCCGTGCGCGGCGCGTAGGCGCCTCAGGTCGGCCTGCATGGCGAACAGCCGGAAGCACGCCTCGCGCGCGTCGACGGGCAACTCGTCGCGCGCGGCCGCCAGCGCGGCGGCGCTCACGTACCCGGCCAGCGTCTGCCCGTGGCGCGTGGCGGCCGTCTCCAGCACGCCGTGCTCGGCGTCGGACAGGCGCACGTTGACGCGCTTCTCGCGCTGGCCCTGGCCGCGTTCGCGGGTCCTCCGGCGGCGTGCTGATGGCGGTTGCTCGGCGTCGGCCACGTGCGCCTCCTGGCGTTTGGGGAACCCAAAACCATAACTTGCTCCGCCGCAAGGGCAGGCGAAAGATGCCTTGGTGTGCAGGGCGAACGCGGGCCGCGGGCATGATGTTGAGCGACACGGAATGTCAGTGGCAAACGACAACGGATGACAGTCGGCGCGACACCGATGTCAGCAAGATCTCTCACGCTTGGTAGCGAAACCTCGCGTGCTCCGGGACGGCGTCTCACCAGGGTCAATCCAGACCCCTTCAGCCCGGCCGGGATCTCGGTGAGCTATGCGTAACTGGCATAGAACATTCCGTCATATTTGCGGGCTATTCCGCTAGGCCTTCCCCTTCTGGTGAGAACCGGGCGCACGATGGCATGCTGAGCTTCCCCCCGAGGACGGAAGCCGGGAACAGGAGCCGGCGAGGCGAGGGTCCTTCCAGCGCCCGAGGGCAGCTCCAGGGAGCCCCGCGTCAAGATCCTCGCAATGGTGTCCACGTTGCTGGCGGCCATCGCCCTGCCCCAACGCCAACCAATGCACCTACTACAACTACGGAAGCGGCGCGGGAGGTTACCCCGGAGGAGGGGGTCGCGGGTAACTTCGCCAGAATGCCTCACCCGGTGGGACCCGGCCAGTATCGCCAGGCACACCCCTGCCCCGTCCACCAGCAGCTCCCCTCCTGTCATCACCGAACCGGGAACGGTAAGACCGAAAAGTCCGGCGGAAAAAGAGAAAAGGAAGTACGTTCATGTCGAGACGATCATGGCAGGCCGGAGCGGCCGCCCTAATCGCTGTTCCCCTGACACTCGTGTTCGGTGTTCCCGCGCACGCTGATGACTGCCTCAATGGCCAAGTCTGCGTATGGAGCCAGACGGACTATAACGGCGAAATGCAGGTTATTCCTGCTCAGATCGGTGAATGCCAGGAACTGTCACTTTCCCAGGGCGCCCTGTCCGGGAAGAACCGCTCCGAGCGCCGCAGCTACTTGCTGTTCTCCGACACCAACTGTCTGGTGCTGGTCGGAACTCTGCTGACCAACCAGGATGACCCCGACTTCGGCACAGCGGTCCACTCCGTATTCGGCACCTGACCCGCGCAATCGTCACATCTAGTGATCTGGTGCGGATCGTCGACCTGTCCGACCTTGTCGGCCCCCAGACCAAGTATGGCCGAAGGGGGACAGGCGGTTGACAAAAGAGAGATATCGAGCACAGCGACCTGCGGAAACACGCTGCTGATCGCCAGCTCCCGCCCTGGGTTCGGCTGCGGCGGCGCGGGCGGCGGCCCGGTCGTCCAGCGGCCCATACAGCTTCCCGGCGGCGTCGCGCGGGCCTTCGGTGTAGCCCGGCAGGGTGCACAGCAGCGTCTGGTCGATGGTGCGGTGCAGCCGTTCGATCTTGCCCTTGCGGTGCGGCTGGTAGCTGGGCAGGCGATGGGAGGTGACGCACAGGGCGGCGAACACGTCGCGCACCGCGGTGGCGGCGAACTCCAGCCCGCGGTCGATACGGTAGCCGTACGGGCCGCGCGCTGGGTCGTAGACCAGCGCCATCCGCAGTGGCGTGGAACAGCATCATGGAGCGCGTCCTCGATGGTCACGAAGATCTCCCCGAACGGGAGGACAACGCGATCATTACGCTGGTCGGCCTTGGCGCCGGCATTGAACTCAGTGATCCCGACGCCCCGTGGCTCTACCAAGAGGGGGGCAGCATCGTGTCGCCGCTCAGCTCGATCAGGGGGTTCGCGAGACCATTGTGCAGCGGCTGGAGCTACTCGACCCGGTCACCGGTCGGCCTGTCATATAGCGTTATTGACATTTCTTGTCGCGAAGCACTGTCACGATCCTGTCGCCCAACACATGAAAAACCCCGGCGGTTTTGGCCGGGGTTGCCGCGTATCGCGTGTCGATACCTTAGCACTGGATTTGATCTTGGGCTCTTGATCATCTGTCGATCAGGAGGTCGTTAACGTCCATCTTGCTGCTTCACTTCTTCAAGATCGTTCGTGGGTTCTGTCTTTCGGTAGCTGGGCTTTCCTCTTCTGCTTCTGGGGCAATGATCGTCGGGAGAGTTGGCCGTCGCTTGGCGGCGTCACGGAGCCGGTGACGTCGGCGGGCACGTCGGCCAGCCGGGGCGGTCTCCAGCTCGCCGAGCATGATGGCGGCTTCGGCGAGCGCGGCGGCCAGGCGCTGGCGGGGCGTTCCAGGCGATGCCCGGGTGACCGGCGGCCGCTGGCGATCCGGCTGACAATCCGGTCGGCAGGCGCTCCCCACGGCGGATTCGCCGCCACCGATGTTCGTCCCAGGCTCGCGCTGCCCCGTCCGCAGCCAAATTCAAGGGGTCAAACAGCCACAAGAAGTAAGCGAACGGGGGACCGAGCAGAGGGCTGTGCCGAGAAGGCTTCCGCCGTCATTGTGAGAGTGGGGAAACCTATGAGGCCCGGGATTGGCCTGATCAACGCAGTCCGGAGCCGTCGATCCGCGAGGCAGCCGCAAACCTGGTCGGGCCGCACGGCAGTCCCTCTCCTCAGCGCACCACCTCCAACGAAGGAGAGTCCACGACCATGACATCCAGGAAAACTTCGATCGCCATCGTGACCGCCACGTTCCTGGCGGCCTCTGCGCTCGCCGCGGCTCCCGCGTACGCGCTCACCACGGTCACGTGCGACGTGGCCAACGAGCTGGACCCCCTCGGCACCGCCGTCGTAGGTCTGGGCCACTGTGATCCCGCCACCGTCAGCACGTACTTCGACGCCTTCATCCAAAGCCGCGCCACCGGCGAGCGCTGGCGCTGCGGGATAGTTGCGGTCGTGGGCGCGACCGAAACCAACGGGGCTGAGTGCATCCGAGCCTGACACCCCCAGCGGGAATGAGAAATAACCCACGAGTTCGTCGACTGGTTGAGCGTTGCCGTAGCCGCAGGACCTGGGCTTACTTCCTGGGATCCCTGGTTCTTTTGAGATTGATGAGATTTCAGAGATTCTGAAGGTCTATCGTCCTCATCGTTCGTCTTGCACAGATGGCGAAGACGAGGAGGCCGGAGTTGGCGCTGGCGGCGGTGCGGGATCTTCGTGTGGCGCGAGCCCCGGCGACTCCGGACGATCTGGATGCGCTGGAGACCGACGTCCTGGCCGGATTCGTGCTCGCTCGCGCCGCGGCGGGGTTGTCGGACGGGACGATCAGCTCGGATGTGATGCACCTGGAGCAGGCGCGGACCTGGTTCGGGCGGCCGTTGTGGGACATGGAACCAGCCGATGCCGATGCGTACTTCGGCAAGGTGCTGCGCGACACGGCCAGGGGCACGCGGCTGTCGCGCGCCCAGGCGATCAGGACGTTCTTCCTGTTCCTGGAGCTGCGCCACAAGGTCGAGATCCACCAGATGACCGGCCGGGTTGTCGAGTGCCCGATCGATGAGATGAACCGGCCGCGTGGCCACCAGCAGGCCAAGATTCGGATCCCACCAACTGCCGATCAGGTCGGACGCCTGTTCGCCGGCTGGCGGGAGGAGCTGGCGACCTGCCGGAAGTTCGCCCCGGCCGCGCGGAACTACACGGCCTGCCGGTTGATGGCCGACGTCGGGTTACGGGTCAACGAGGCCTGCAAGCTGGACCTGCCCGACATCAAGTGGGAGCTGGGACGCTTCGGCAAGCTCCACGTCCGTCTCGGGAAAGGCGCACGCGGGTCGGGCCCGCGCGAGCGGATGGTCCCTCTGATCAACAACGCGGGCGGGACACTCCGCTGGTTCGTCGAAGACGTGTGGGGTCAGTTCGGCGACGATCACACCCGGCCCGGCGTTCCGCTGCTGCTCTCCGAGCGCAAGAACGTCGACGGGAGCGCGGCACGAGTCGGGGACGAGACGATCCGCGCCGCACTGGCCAGGGCCGCCGTGGCGCATCTGCCGGACTGGCCGGACATCGTCACCCCGCACGTCCTGCGGCACTTCTGCGCCTCCCAGCTCTATGCCTCCGGCATGGACCTGGTCGCGATCCAGGAGGTCCTGGGCCATGCCTGGATCGCGACCACCATGAGATACGTGCACGTCACCGGCACCCACATCGAAGATGCCTGGATCGCCGGACAGCAACGCGCCGCCACCCGGTTGGAAGGACTACGGCGATGAAGTGGAACCTGCGGCTCGCGGCCGCCAACCGCGGCATCTGGAAGGCCAGCGAGCTTCAGCGGATGCTCGCCGAGCACGGCCTCATCGTCAGCGCCGGGAAGATGTCCGGGCTCTGGTCGGGCGAGCCCGCCAGCATCAAACTCGACGACCTCAACATCATCTGCGCCGTCCTCGGCTGCGGAGTCGATGAACTGCTCATCCCTCAGCCGGAGAAGGTCCAGCGAGTCAACGAGCAGCAGGACCTCCCGGTTGCAGCCTCGGCGAGTCCGGCCGTGACACCCCGGCGCAAGGACGGGCGAACACTGCCACCCACCTGATCCGTTGAGCTACATCTCACCGAAGAAACCGGCCGCGAGCTGCGTCGGCTGCTTCGCCTGGGGAGTGCTCCCTTTCTCCCGGACCTCCAACAAGGGTCGGAAGAAACATGTTTTGTAACCGATCGGCTACTGAATGGTATGTCATACCCGTGATGGCGACGCAACGGATCTGATATGTAACTATCTGCTACTTTGCGGCGGTCGTTACGAGAGAGTTCCGTGGCCGAGTCCCGCAACAGTAGTCACACACAGTTACTTTGCGGCTCACCAGACGCGGACCCGAGCGGGGGCCCCAGTAGGCGATGCGATCGGTGATGGCAGGCGGCATGGTGGGCACCTTGGGGCGGGGGTGACAGGACCCGCGTCACGGTACTCCGGGTAGCGCGATGATCACCGGGGATTGACCGGACCTCGACACCAGATCGGCGCCGCCGTGAGCGCCCTCCCGGCCCCCCACGCCCCGGCCGGCACCACGCTCCTGCCTGCGATCACGGACGACGATTACACCTGGGTGTGATCACTTGGGCGGTTTCGTCCGCCGCGGCGGTCGCTCCGGCCAGGCCGGGGTGATCACCACCGCCCCGAGCATCTGCTCCAGGAGCACGATCGCCTCTACCTCGCTCGGGGGCGGCTCGCCCGCTGGCGGGCCCGGCTCGTCGTCGGGAGGTACTGCTCGGCTCTCGATGTCGTCGGTGGGGCCGGTCGGCCACGGCACAGGGTCGGCCGTGCGGGGCTGAGAGCGATCTTGGCGGCCGTTCGCGCCGCCGGTGTTCCGATCACCGTCCTTCACCGCCGGGCGGTTCCAGGAGGCGATCACAGACCACCAGACCTTCCGCTCGGCCCGGTGCTCGGCCAGTGTCTCCTCGTACTTGGCCTGGGCGCCGGTCTCGATGGCCACCTCTTTCAGCGGCCGGTCGCGCCGCACCCACCCGCCCGAGACCCGCTCGGCCAGCCCGAGCCCGGCGAGCGTACGCAGCGCCTCCACGGTCGACGTACGGGACAGCAGGGCCAGGCGGGCGACGTCGGCCGCGCTGGTCGGCGCGTTCGACAGCGCCTCGTGCACGAGGGCGACGCACGCGCCTTCCAGGTTGAGGGCTTGGTGGGTCGTCTCGATCCGGCCGCCGCGCCATGTCCGGGCGACCGCGTCGGCCCGGTACACGTCCGGCACGAGCAGGACATAGCGGTCGCCCTGCTTTCCCCGGCCGGGCACGATCCGCTCGATCAGCGGGTGCGCCTCCGCCCTGAGC
>NZ_JOAG01000097.1 GCF_000725485.1 Nonomuraea candida
AGCCCTTTCCACGTTCAAGCCTGGTGTGCGCGCCCCCATCCCAACCTCAAACGGGAGCTGCGACCTTCCCTCGGATAGGGCGGGACGCGCACACAAGCACGGAGCCCCAGGAATTTAGGTCCCCATCCCGGCCGGAGCCGGGTGTGCGCCCCCATGATAGGCACGCCGGCGCCGAATCACACAGTCGAAGACCCCGCCCCCACAGGCTTCACGGGCCGCACCACGTTGTACAGCGCGGAGACCACCGCAGCCCCGGCCGCCTGAGCCACCGCGAAACCGATGGTCTTCAGATCACCCGACGCCACACCAGCCGCGGCCGCGCCGCCGGCGACGATCGCGCCCGACAGGACGTTCTGCCACAGGGAGCGGTTGGCGCGCAGTGGCACCTCGCCGACACCGGGCGCACCGGCGGGCTTGAACCGGTTGTAGACGTAGGCGAGCACCGCGGCGAGCGCGGCCTGGCCGCCGACCACACCCAGGGTGCCCGCGTCGGTCGCCTCGCCTGCGGTCACGATCGCGCCGCCGCCGGCCACGACCGCCACGGAGAGGATGTTCTGGAGCAGGGAGCGGCCCGCGCGCAGCAGCGCGTCGGAGACGCCAGGAAGACGGTGAACCATGTCGGCTCCTTCGGAAGGATTCGGACTGTCCGGGCCGGGATGGTGCACGACGAGGGGGTTAACGTCGCCCGGCCCAGGTCACAGCCCTGTCAGAACCCTCCCTTAAGCACGATGCCCAGGACGCCGAACACCAGCGACACGACGATCGGCACCCAGGTGGAGAACTTCTTGGCGTTGTCCGCCATCGTCTGCACCCTCGACCGCTCGGCCGCCCGCTCCTCGGCCGCCGTCTGGATCGCCTTCGCGTGATCGTCCAGCCGCTCCGACACCGCCCGGTGGTTCTCGGCCACCGTGGCGGCCAACTCCGCATGCCGCCGCTCGTTCTGCTCCTGGCCCTGCCGGATGAGCGCGAGCTGACCGCGCACATCGGTGAACCCCACCTCGGCGATCCGCCGAACATCGGCCACCTGCCCGGCCACCCACGCCTGCTCATTCTGCTCGTCGGCCATCCCGCACCCCCAACACGCTCGGGCCCATGTCGGGGCGGCACGATAGGGACAAACCGGGCTTACGTCGCCACGGAGGTTGGTCAGAACTTGGTGGCGGAGTCCACCAAGGCGTTCCTCTCGAACCATTCGCGGTCGGGGAGTCCTCTGGCTTCGCGCAAGTCGGTCCCGCGCAAGTCGGTCCCGCGCAAGTCGGTCCCGCGCAAGTCGGTCCTGCGGAGGTCGGTCCTGCGGAGGTCGGCCTTGCGCAGGTCGGCCCCCTGCAGATCGGCCCCCTGCAAGTCGGCCCCGTACAGGTTGGCGTAGGTCAGGTCCGCCCCGATCAGCAGTTCGGCCTTGGTCAGGTTGGCCCCGCGCAGGTTGGCTGCGTGCAGGTTGATCCCGGTCAGGTCGGCCCCGGTCAGGTCGGCCCCGGTCAGGTCGGCCCCGTGCAGGTCGGCCCCGTGCAGGTCGGCCCCGTGCAGGCCGGTTCGGGTCAGGTCCGCCTCGATCAGTTCGGCCAGGCCCAGGTTGGCCCCGCGCAGATCGGCCTCAGTAAGGACGGCCCCACGCAGGTCAGCTCCCCCGAGTTGGGCGAGCGGAATGCGCACTTCGGCCAGGTCCAGCCAACCCCATTCATATACTTCGTCGTCGGGCGGATTACGGGCGAGCACGGTGAGTGCCGTCGCCACGTCCGTCGCAGGCGGGGGCGGCCCCTTCTTGGGGAACTTCGTCTCCGGCCTCGGGTCATGCTCGCGGACGTAGGCCGCCAGAACGTCGGTGATCGTCTGATGGTCGCGAGGGGAATCCCGCGAAAGACGTTCCAACGCGTAGATCGCCCCCACCCGCACCTCCCGCTTCTTGGAACCGAGCCTGCGCCGTCTCCAAGGTCCTGGCCGTGTAGATGAGGCCACCAGCAGTGAACACCAGCCCGAAGACGACGCCCCACGCGGTGAGGCGTTGCGCGGCTGCCCCACGGCTGGCATGGAGGACGTCGAGGCGTTCCTTGGGGGTGAGCCGCTCCAGCTCTTCCGGCGTGAGGGCCGGCACCTGGAGAGTTTTTGCTCGCCGCACCCGGGCGAGAACCCACCGCACGCCCCCCGCCACGGCAAGCGCGCACCCGAGAATCGTCAGCAGGACCGGCGGCAGGTCGGCTGTGCCGTACTCAGGCACCAGGTAGTCCGGCAAGATCTCCAGCACCGGAGCCCACCACGACGACGCCGGCACCGTAGCCAGGAAATGGAGGGCCGCCGTCACCACGACAGTGACGATCAGGAGGGGCGTGATCCAGATTAACGCCCGCAGCAAACGAATGCGTCGGCTACTCACAGGACTCAGAAAAGCCCACGCAGGCAGGCCGCGGCGAGCCGATGGCAGATCCTGGTCATCTGCCGGGCCACGAATTCGGCGGTTCCCCTTGCGCGGCCGCCCGCGGAGCGATGTGCTTCCCGCGTGGAAAGTTCTGACCGAACGCCCGACGAAGAGACAAAACCGGTCCTGATCCACTACACGACCGGCAACCTCACCGACAGCCAGGCCGCCACCCTCAACCGGTGGCGTGACCGGCTGGCCGAGGACCGGCCCCTGCCCGGCGCCCGGCACAAGGGCGGCCTGCTCCGCGAGTTCTTCAACCTAGACGACCGGCCGCCCTGCTCCCTGTCGGACGTCATCGCCACCGCCGTCATCCGGTACATGCGCCGGCCGCCCGAACCGCTCGACGTCGCCCGCTACGCCCACGCCTCCCGCCAGGCCCAGATCGACATCGGACGGTTCGGCGCCCGAGAGAACTCGCCCGTGCACAAGAAGGTCAGCTTCTACCTGCCGGAAGACGTGGCCACCAGGTGGGAGAACCTGCGCAAAGCCACCGGCCCCGCCGTGGTCGAGTTCGTCAAGGCCCTGCGTGCGCAGGTGGAGGAGGAGTTCCCCGGCCCGGAGCGACAGCGCGAACGCGGCATGGCGTTCTGGATGCGGCTGACCGCCAGCGGCCTGCCCGAGCACCCGCCCCGCATCCCGGGCGGCGTCATCGCCCGCATGGCCATCGACAAGCACGCCCGCCGCGACGTCGAGAAGATGATCCTCGAAGCCGCCGTCTACGCCGAGGAGGTTCACGTGCAGCCGCACCGGACCCGCCGCGACGTCCACGGCCGCAACGAGACCGTCACCCGCGGGCCCAGACGTCGCCGTCGACGCTGACCCACGATCGAGGCTCAGCGCGTGTCCGTCGTTCTGCCCCGATCGATATGCCGCTTGCCGTTGGTAAGAAGTGCCGCGCCCACCGGGCTGAGTGTGTGCAGCACGACGGCGGCATTGCGCTGGCTGATGATCAGTCCTGCGTCACGCAGAATAGCGATGTGGTGACTGATCGTAGACAGGGATACCCCGAGGCGCCGGGCCAAATCGCTCGTCGTGCCGCCGACAGCCACTGCCTGGAGCACCGCAGCGCGGGTCTCGCCGAGCAGCCGACCCAGAGCAGCTCCAGGTCGCGCCTGCGATGCCTCTGGGACGCGGCCTGCCGGGTAGACGACGGCTTGCGGCAGGTCGGGATTGAAGATGGTGGCCGGATGCAGGTAGGCGAAATAGGAAGGGATTAGCAGCAGCCCGCGTCCGCCCAGGTGGATGTCCCGGTCGGAAGGATGGCCAGGGATCTCCAGCACCGGGAAGTGCCAGCGCATCATCGGGTGGAAGCTGCCGAGCAGACCGTTCACGCCGCCCTCGCGTAGGGCCTGACGGCGGCGACCAATGTCGCTTTCGACGCGAGCGCGGATGGCCGGCCAGTACGGCCTCACCGCGAGCTGATGATAAGCGCGCATGGTGTCGGCGAGCTCGACCAGCGCGCCTGTTCGGGCTGAACGAAGATCGTCCAGCCAGGCGCCGTGCCCGGGCCCGTTTCCGCCAAGCAGGTCGATCTCCTGGCGTAGTCGGCTCCTGGGCGTGCTCAGGATCGCTTCTAAGGCTTCCTCCAGGCCGAGCGTGCCTTCGACGGGGGTGAGCAGGTCAGGGTAATAGGCAGCGTGCGGTGCGACCGGGAAAAGGCGTCCGCCGACTGGTCCCGCCAGGTGCGTGCGGTGCAGGTCACGGCGCACCCGATGGCACCACGTCCCGAAAGTTCTCCTGCCGTAGCCGCCCTGCAGGGCTTGCAGGCTGCCGCACACCTCCCACATCACATCTGGTCCTTCGACAACGTGCGTACGTGCGAGATCAGCACGGGTGAAATGAATGCGCATCCGCCCTTCCCAAGGTGCTTGTCCTGTCAAGGATGGGTGCTATCTGCTTATCGCGATCATTGAGGGATTAGCCGTTCTTTCCATAACGGCCGCAATGATCCTGACACCTGGCCTGCGGCACGGCAAATTGAGCCCCTTGATCCGGAGGCGAGGTGGGCTCTGCTGTTCGCAGGCAGGAACACAGCGCAGAGGGGCTGCGGCCTGGCGCTTTCGACTCAGATCGAAACCCTTTAGGTGAAATCCACCGAACTGGAGCACTGTGTGAATCGCGATTCGTTCTGACCCTGCACGCGGTTCGTAGATCACTGATGCGCGGGTCCTTAGTCGATTACCAACAGGGGAGACAAATGCGAAAGATCCTGGTCACACTCGCCGCGATGGTCGTCGCCGCACTCGGGCTGGCGGCCCCGTCGTCGGCCACGAGCTCCGCCGCAGACCAGCCGATCGTTCTCGTCAATGAGAAGGGGGAGAGTATCCGCGTCGTCCCGGTGCGCGCCAGTGAAGTAGGCGTGCTGGCCTTCAGCGACTGCCCGAACGGCTACGGCTGCTTCTGGGCGGGACTCAACGGCAGCGGCTCCCGATGGGATGCGCCCCAGTGCACAGGCGGTGGCTACTACAACCTGTCCGGATCATGGCTCGACAACAACATCGAGTCTGTCCGGAACAGAGGAGGGGGAACGATCCACCTGTACTACAACAGCACGGCGAACGACTACATGAGATCGATCGAGAACAATGGGGTAGGCGTGAACCTCTCCGACGGCCACCGTAACCAGGCCAGCAGTATCCGGATCGACTGCTGACCATCAAGCATGCTTGCGAGGTGGTCTACGCCAGCACCTGGGCCGATGACCGCCTCGCTCGCCTGTCCCCATGCAGCCGAGAGCAGGCCGAGGCTTCTCCGGCAGAATTCCCACCCTGCGCTCTGCAGCACTATGGAGTTCGCGGCCGCAGAGCTGAGCGAGCCGCCAGCTATCGATGTGAGCCGGCCACCACCGCCACGGCCGCCGAACCGGCGTTCACCTTCACCTGCACGTCCACCACCTTCCGCGCGCCGAACGCCCACTGCTCCGGCAGGAACCCTGACACGGTCACCGTCCCCGACGTCGTCACCGTCCGCGAGTCGATCTGCTGGCCGTCCGCACGCAGCTGCACCTCGGCCGACGACGCCCCCGACAGGGTGAGCGACACGTCCGCCGACACCGCGCTCCCCGAGCGCGGGAACGTCGTCCACGCGACCCGCGTCAACGTGGTCGAGCTGACGCTGTCGGCCACCGCCACGAACGGGAGCGTCCGCACCGAAGCCTGCAGCTCCAGCGCCTTCACCCGGGCCCGCAGGTCCGAGATCATGCGCACGAGGTCGGCCTGCTGAAGGTCCCCAGCCGCGATCTTCGCCATCGCTCCCCCTTCAGTCCGCGGCGACGGTGTGCTCGCCGGTCGTCACGGTCACCAGCTCGCCCTCATCCGAGTCCGGCTGCACCTTCAAGCTGACGATCTTCATGGGCCGGTCCAGGCCCGGCGACCCGTCCGGCAGCGCCGGATACAGGTGGTCCGTCACCACCACCCGCGCCATGCCGCCCAACTCCCACTGCCACCACCGCACATCAGGCGTGATCGCCAGGTCGAACTCGAACAGCTGCTTGGCCCCGCCGCTCGCGTCGGACGCCCGCCGGGTCTCCGCGTCGAGCGCGGCCTGGCTCGTCAGCCCGTCGAACGTCTCGGCCTGCTCGATCAGCGGCCACCCCTCGGCGAGCAGGTCCGTCCGCGTGACCGACGACAGGAGCACCCCGCCGTCCGGCTTGCGCAACTGCCCCCACGTCCTGGTGGCCAGCCCCCGCCGCGTGGACCTCCGGAAGCGTCTGACCGACCCCGGGTACTCGAGGGTCAAGCCCGTGTCGGGTGGGGAGTCCCGGTTGATCCTGCGGAGGATGAAGCGGGGCCGGTCGGCCACGGCGTCCCAGCCCGGACGCACGTACCAGTCGAACCCGCCCGGCGCCGCCGCCACCTCCGTGGCCTTGTCGAGGATGGTCGCGAAGTCCTCCGCCCGGTACTCGCGGTCCACGGGGCTGCCGGTGCCGGCCACGCCCTCGTGGGTGA
Source organism: Nonomuraea candida (assembly GCF_000725485.1). Lineage (GTDB taxonomy): Bacteria > Actinomycetota > Actinomycetes > Streptosporangiales > Streptosporangiaceae > Nonomuraea > Nonomuraea candida. The sequence continues at coordinate 6,364 of NZ_JOAG01000097.1, forward strand.
GCCACCTGCGGTCGGCCTCCGCGCTGGCGTGTTCGAGCAGCCACGTCATCTCGGTGTCGGCCATCGTCCCCGCGCGCGGGCCGGTGAAGGCGACGTACCGGTGGCCGTAGATGGCGATGACCTCCTCCGCGCTGATCTTCAGCACGCCGGTCTCGCTGTCGTAGTCCTGGGGGTCCACGATCCGGCCGCCCCAGACGAGCTGCTCGCCCCGGTAGACGAGGATCATGGTCCGCTCCGGCCGCGTGGCCGCGGCGATCCGGCCGATCGTGTACGCGGCGTCGTACAGCGGGATGTCGGCGTTCAGCATGCCGGTGCCGCCGAGCGTGATCTCGAACGACACGTTCTGGAGCGGCAGAGAGTCCAAGGGCAGGTGGGAGTCCCAGTCGTACAGCACGTACTCGTACGGGGGCGCGGCGCCGCTGAGGTCCTGGAGGGTGGTGGCCTGGAGCATGACCCGGGCGGACCGGTTGCCGAGCTCGTCGGTCGCGTCGACGCCGACCGAGTAGGTGACGCCGGGGGTGAGCCCGGTGAAGGTGTAGACGCGGGACGGCACTTCGGCCATGAGCAGCCCGCCGAGGTAGGCGCCGTACCCGGTGACGCCCACGTTGTCGTCCGTGGACGGGTTCCACGCCAGAGTGATGGCGGTCTTGGCCGTGGCCACCACGCTGACCCCGCCCGGCACGGTCGGCGGGGTGGTGTCGGCCTGCGCCTTGACGGTGCGCGACCCCTTCGCGGACCGGTTGCCGAGCAAGTCGAGCGCGTCCACCGCCACCGTGTAGACCGCGCCGGCCGTCAACCCGGTGAAGGTGTAGCTGCGGCCCGCCTGGTCGGCCTTCTTGACGCCGTTCAAGTAGACGCCGTACGAGACGACCGCGGACTGGTCGAACGGGGTGTCCCAGCCGATCGTGATCCGGCCCGCGCCCAGCCCGGTCACCTTCACCACGGGCGGGACGGGCGGCGTGGTGTCGTTGATCGGCGTCACCACGAGTTCGGCCTTCTCCGACCGGTTGCCCTCGTAGTCGTAGGCGTCCACCTGGATCGTCACGGACACGCCAGGTGTCAGCCCGCTGAAGGTCGCCGTGCGCGAGCTGGTGGTGCCCTTGGAGACGCCGTTGATGTACGTCGTGTAGCCCGCCACGCCGGAGACGTCATCCGTGGAGGCGTCCCACGCCACCGTCACCGACGTCGGGGTCATGCCGGTCAGCCGCAGATTCCCCGGCACCGAGGGCGGCGTCTCGTCCGGGTTCGGCCCCCACGTGCCCGCCGCCCAGGCGTAGTTCGGCGTGGCGGACGGCAGGCCGGTGATCAACTTCTGCGACCACGACACCGACCCGGACGCGAACTCATCCACGGCCGTGGTGGAGTACACCCTTTTGACGGCGCCGTCGTTCCAGTCCCGGAACGCGTACCCCTTGTGCGAGTAGCCGCTGGGCCAGGACGCCACGGAGCTGTCACTGCCCGTCACGTAGACGGCGCAGCCGATCAGCGACACGCACCCGTCCGGCAGATCGGACGCGCCGTAGTAGGCAGAGCTGGACGTCAGGCCGGTGCCGGAGCCGTAGAAGACGTCCGCGTCCGACAGCTCGTACATCCAGATGCTGATGCGGTCCGTCGAGTCCGTGAGGCTGACCGTGACGCTGGAGTCGCCGCCGAAGCTCAGCTTGGACAGCATGCGGATGCCGAAGGTGTGCCGCGTCCATTCGTGCTCGGTGTAGCCGCCCGAGATGCTGTTGACGCTGGAGTAGGAGTTGACGAACAGGACGATGCGGTTGCCGTAGCCGACGCTGCCGAAGTAGTAGGTGTGCGAACTGGACGCCGACTGAGTCGTGTACGGCGTCGCCATCCGGACAAGTCCCATACAGCCGCCCCCCGATGGCCGATGTGGGTAGATGCGCGGCGGATCATCCCGAATCGGGGGGCTAACGTCGCTCCAGGCCGGCGGGGGTCACACCCAGGCGTCGAACGCCTCCACCACCAGCCGCGGACTCCCGGACGCGCCGGCGAGCGGCTGGCCGGCCAGGGTGAGCGTGTTCACGCCGCGCAGCAGCATGAACCACGCCGGCAGGTGCGCCACCGCCGGCCGGCCGGGGCGGGGCACCGGCCAGATCTCGGGCGGCACGTACGCCCACACCTGCCGCGTGGCCAGGTCAAAGCTGAGGCTGTACTGGGGGTCGGCGGGCAAGCTGGACCCGGTCATGGCCCGCATCACCGTCCCCGACTCTTCGTGCGTGATCGTCCAATCCCGGATCGGCCCGTACAGCCGCATCCGGGCCGGGATCTGCGGATACGTGCCCGCCATCGTCAACGTCAACGACGCCTGGCCGGGCAGCGCGGCGACCGTCGCCGTCGCCGAGACGGGCGTAACCGCGTACCGGCGCGGATCGGTCGCCTTGACCGTGAACGACCACGAGAACGCCAACGAGCCGAGATCCTGCGGCGGGGCCCTCGTGACCCACCGCACCCCCCCCCGCCCGGGGCGCAACGCGCCCTTCCCACGCCCCATCGACCCCGCCGAGACGGGCCAGACGCGGCCGGACGGGCGGCGTGGACGACCAGCCCTTCGCCTCCTCCACCACCCAGTCCACGCCGTACTGATCGCGGACGTTCCCGGCCCACGAGCCGATCCGGTAGACGGGCGACTCGATCGGCATGTACGCCACCGGCCGCGTGCTCACGGTCACGGTGTTGTCGGCCGACTCCTGGCTGAGCACGTCGAGCGCCGCCACCCGCACCGCGTAGTCGACGCCGGCAGTCAGCCCGGTGACCGTGTGCCGCCGCACCACGGGGCCGTCCACCGTGTAATCCATGCCGGGCGTCGAGTGGACCGGCTGGCCGTCGAGGTCTACCCGGTAGCCGACCACACCGAAGTCGTCCGTCGAGCTGGTCCAGGCGACGGTGATGGTCTCCTCCCCGGCCTCCACCGTCAGGACGGGCGCGGTGGGCGGGGCGTCGTCGAGCGTCCGCACGATCAGCTCGGCCGGCACCTGCGTGCGCTGCCCGATCGCGTCAACGGCCCACACCCGCACCTGGTGGTCGGTGTTCTCCACCAGGCCCTCGAACGTCGCGGTTCGCTCCGGCTGGTCGACGATGACCACGTCGCCGTCGAGGGCGACGTCATACCCGGTGACCGGGTCCTCGTCCGAGGCTTCGTCCCACGCCACCGAGAACGTCGTGTAATCCACCGACGTGGCACGCAGGTTCGGCGGCGCCGCCGGCGGATGGTCCGGCGCCGTACGCCCCGTGGCCTGGGCGCGGCTGGACCGGTTGCCGGACGGGTCGGCCGCGTCCACCTCCACCACGTACGCCCGGCCGGCGACAAGCCCGGTGAAGGTGTGGCTGGTGGCGGTCTGGTCGCCGCCCTGGGCGACCCCGTCGAGATAGACGCCGTACCCGGCCACGCTGACGTTGTCGCTCGCCGGCGACCACGACACCGTGAGCGTGGTCCTGGTCCTGCCCGTCACCTCCAGCCCGGCCGGGACGGCAGGCGGGGTGACGTCCGGGGTGGTGACCTGGAGCTGCAGCCGGTCGGAACGGCCATCAGCGGCGGCCGCGTCCACCTCGATCAGGTACGTCCGGCCCTCCACCAGGCCCGCGAACGTGAAGGTGGTGCCGGTCTGGTCGTCGCCGACCTTGACAC
>NZ_JOAG01000098.1 GCF_000725485.1 Nonomuraea candida
CCGCCGAGGTCGACATATCCCGTTAAGGACCCGAGGTCAGTCAGGGGCTGGGTCAAACCCCGGGGGGAGGCGTTCATCTCCATCATCACTGTCAGGGGCCGAGGTGGGTGACGTCGTTGAAGCGTACGAGCCGGCCTCCGGTGTGCCAGACCGAGACCGAGGCGTTCAGCACCGGCGCGAACTCCAGCACCGCCGCCAGCTCCGCGTCCGGCCGGCCGTCGAGGACGTGGCGCAGCGCCAGCACCACCGAGTCGTGCGCCACGATCAACACCCGCCGGCCCGGCGCGCGCCCGTCGAGGTCGGCCAGGAAGTCACGTGTCCTGACCACGACGTCCGCGAGCGACTCGCCGCCTGGCGGGCGGAACGCGTAGGCGCCCTCGGCCTCCCGCCTGGCCAGCTCCCCGGGATGCCGCTCCTTGATCGCGGCCAGGTTGAGCCGCGCGAACGCCCCGGCCTCCTGGTCCCTGAGCCGCTCGTCCACGGTGACCGGCAGCGGGGCGGCGCCCCACGCCTCCTGCGCGATCGCCCACGTGTCGAGCGCGCGCCGGTAGGGCGAGCACCACACCAGCTCGGGCGCCTCGTCCGCGGGCAGCGCCGCCAGCAGCCTGCCCAGCGCGGCGGCCTGCGCCCGGCCCGCCCCGGTCAGCGTCACCTCGTCGTCGCCGCGCCCGTAGACCAGCGGCGTCGCCCCCGCCTCCCGGAAGGCGAGATTGGCCTCACTCTCCCCGTGCCGCACCGCCATGATCCCCACCGGCCCCATGCCCTCATCCTCACACAGAATTCAGGCGACGACCCGTGCCCGGCCGCGTACGGTGAGCACACGCCGCCTTCCTGCGGGGAGGATGGAAGTGGGCCCGGTGTACTGCCGGAATCGACGGGAGCCCGGGCTTCGCGCTTTCAGCGGGCCTCTGCTCGCCGTACCGGCACTCCTCACCATTCGTCCACCTCTGCGTACGCGCGGCCGCCCGAGAGTTTGGCGTAGCCCGGGCCGCGGTCGAAGAAGCGGTCGGCCGGGGGGCGCAGGCGGGCGCGGAGTTCGGCGGTGCCCTGCTCGTCGATGCGGTCCCCGTCGAGCACCACCCCGTAGTCGCCCAGCGCGCCCGCGATCGACACCTTCCCGTCGCGCACGTCGGCCGCCACCGCCCGGGGGTCGCGGTCGTACGGGGAGCCCCAGCCGCCGCCGCCGGTGGTGCGGATCCTGATCAGCTCGCCGGCCTGCACCGGGTAGTCGTCCACCAGCCCTTCCATCTCCTTGCCGGCGATCTCCACGCGGAAGGGCCGGCCGGCCAGGCCGCCGTTGACGCCCCAGCAGGACAGGATCGAGCGGTCGGCGACCGACATGTACGAGGCGTCGCGCAACATCCTGATGTGCTTGTCGTAGCCGAGCCCGCCCCTGAACATGCCGGGCCCGCCGGAGTCGCAGGCCAGCGCCAGCCGCTCCACCCGGAACGGCCACCGCGCCTCGGCGAACTCCACCGGGATGTTGCGCGAGTCGGGCACCACGTGGATGGTGTCCTCGCCGTCGGCGTACCAGCGCCCGCCGGAGCCGCCGCCCAGGACCTCGCGCATCAGGTACGGCTGCCCGTCGGCGTCCGTGCCGTGCACGCCGGTGTAGCGGATGGTCTCCTGGTCGGCCGGCATGCGCCCGCCGGTGGCCTTGGCCAGCACGCCCGACAGCACGCCGAGCAGGCGCAGGATGACGAAGGTGCGGGCGTTGGTGGGCGCGGGGAAGATCGGGGTGAGCAGCGTGCCCTTCTCCGGGAAGACCATCCTGATCAGCGGCACGACGCCCTCGTTGACGTCCAGCTCGGCCATGCGCTCCGGCGTGTCGGCCAGGTTGCGCAGCACGGGGGCCAGCCACTTCTTCAGGAACACCCCGTCGGCGTAGTCGCCGGCGTGGTTGATGGGGCCCTTGGCCTGGGGCGAGGTGCCGGTGAAGTCGATGGTGAGCGGGGCCTCGGCCGCGTGGTCCACGGTCAGGGTGATGCGCTGGGCGTGCAGCCGGGGCTCGTCCACGCCGTCGTGCTCGGCGTAGTCCTCCCACACGTACGTGCCCTCGGGGATCTTGGCCAGCAGTTCCCTGCGGAACGTCTCGGTGGTCTTGTCGATGATCGCGTCGAAGCACTCCTCGACGGCCTGCCTGCCGTAGCGTTCGAACAGCTCCGCCAGCCGCCGCGCGCCCATCAGGCAGGCCGAGCACTCGGCGTCGAGGTCGCCGGCCAGCGAGTCGGGCATGCGGGAGTTGCGGGTCATGATGCGCAGCGCGGCCTCGTTGGGCACGCCCTGGTCCCACAGCTTGATCGGCGGCACCATCAGGCCCTCTTCGAAGACCGAGCGGGCGTGGGAGGGCATGGAGCCGGGCACCGAGCCGCCGATGTCGTCGTGGTGGCCGAACGCCTGCACGAAGGCGACCACGGAGTCCTCGTGGAAGACGGGGACGGTGACGCACAGGTCGGGCAGGTGGCCGATGCCGCCCTCGGACAGGTAGACGTCGTTGTGGAAGTAGACGTCGCCGGGCTTCATCGTCTCGATCGGGAAGTCGCGCACAATGGGCTGGACGAGGGCGCTGTAGGAGCGGCCGGTGAGCTTGCGCAGCCGTGCGTCGTGGATGCCGGCGCGGAAGTCGTGCGCGTCGCGGATCATGGGTGAGCGGGACGTGCGGGCGATCGCCGTCTCGACCTCCTTCTCGACGGAGGCGAGCGTCCCTTCGACGATCTCCACCAAAATGGGATCAGTCACGACTTATCTCCACATTTCCGTATTCGTCGAGCTTGGCGGTGAAGCCGGGGTGGACCGGGATCGTCGAGCCGTACTCCTCGATCACCGCCGGCCCCCGCACCGTGGCGCCGGGGCCGAGCGCGGCGCGCTGGTGGATGGGGGTGTCGCGGGTCTCCTCGAAGTGCACGGGACGCACCGACGTGGCGCCCTCGCCGGCCCTGTCCAGGCGGCGGATGACCGGGCGCGTGATGGGGCCGATGCCGGAGACGCGCAGGTTCACCCACTCCACGGCGTGGCGCGGGTCGTCGCGGTAGGCGTAGCCGTACAGCTTCTCGTGGGCGTCGTGGAAGCGCCCGATCACCTCGGCGTGCCAGTCCTCGTCGATCTCGCCGGCGGGGGCGGGGACGCGGACCTCGTACGCCTGCCCGTAGTAACGCAGGTCGGCGCTGCGCTGGTAGACCGGGTCGTCGAAGCCCTCGCGGTCGAGGGCCTCGCCGGCCTGATGCTCCAGGTCATGGAAGATCTCCACGGCCTTGCCGAGGGAGAGGTCGCGGGTGACGTACGTGCGCACATAGTCGTTCTTGACGTCCACCGTGAGCAGCCCGAACGCCGAGACGTTGCCCGGGTCGCGCGGCACGATCACGGACGGCAGGCCGAGGATGTCGATCAGCCGGCAGGCCAGCAGCGGCCCCGAGCCGCCGAACGTCACCAGCGGGAAGTCCCGCACGTCCAGCCCGCGCTTGACGGTGAGCTGCCTGATCGCGTTGCTCTGGTTGAACGCGCTGATCTCCAGGATGCCGGTGGCCGTGCGCTCGGGGGTCAGGCCCAGCTTGTCGGCCAGCGCCTGGACGCCGGCGCGGGCGGCGTCCACGTCGAGGGGGATCTCCCCGCCGAGCAGGTGCGGCGGGATGCGCCCGAGGAACACGTGCGCGTCCGTCACCGTCACCTCGGTCCCGCCCCTGCCGTAGCAGAGCGGGCCGGGGTCGGCGCCGGCGGACCTGGGGCCGACCTTGAGCGTGCCCTCGGGCGAGATCCACGCGATCGAGCCGCCGCCCGCGCCCACCGTGATGATGTCGATCATCGGAATCTTGCACGGATAGCGGCCGACGCTGCCCTCGGTGGTGATGGAGGGCTCGCCGTCGATCACCACGGCCACGTCGGTGGAGGTGCCCCCGCCGTCCAGGGTGATCACCGACTTGTGGCCCGCGGTGGAGGCGATGAGCGCCGCGCCCAGCGCGCCGGCCGCCGGGCCGGACAGGACGGTGGTGATGGGCTGGTTGACGACCTCGCGGGCCGACAGCACGCCGCCGTTGGACTTCATGACGGAGAACGGCATGCCGAGCCGGGTGGACAGGTTGGCGATGTAGCTGCGCATGGCCGGCTTGACGGCGGCGTCGACGAGGGTGGTGACCGAGCGCTCGTACTCGCGGTATTCGCGCAGCACGTCGCTGGAGAGCGAGATCACCGCCTCGGGGTGCTCGCGCCACAGCACCTCGCGCATGCGCCGCTCGTGCTCCGGGTTGGCGTAGGAGTGCAGGAAGCAGACCCCGATCGCGGTGACGCCCCGGGCGCGGAACCAGCGGGCCACCTCGACGGCCTGCTCGTCGGAGAACGGCCGCACCTCGTCGCCCAGGTGGTCCAGCCGCCCGCCGACGGTCTTGACCAGGTGCACGGGGACGATCCTGGGCGGTTTGACCCAGAAGTAGGAGTTGCCGTAACCGTCGGGCACACTCTGCCTGGCGATCTCCAGGATGAACTCGAAGCCCTCGGTCGTGATGAACCCGAGGTCGCCGATCCGGTCCTCCAGGAGCCGGTTGGTGGCCACCGTGGTGCCGTGCACGATGGAGCCGACGTCGAGCCGGCCGAGCTTCCCGATGCCCGCCAGGAACCCGTCTGCCGGGTTCGCGGGGGTCGAGGGGGTCTTCGTGGTGAGGATCTCACCGGTCTCCTCGTCCACCGCCACGACGTCGGTGAACGTGCCTCCGGTGTCCACTCCGATACGGACGCTACGCATGGCTCCTCAGCTTCGCCGTCGGCCGAGCACTTCGTCGATGACCCGGGGCGCGTTCTGTGTGCCGACGTACGCCGCCAGGCGCACGACCATCTCCTGTGACCTGGCCAGCTCGGCCTCGACCCTGGCCTTACCCGACTGTCCCGCCTGCACCCCGAAATAGGCTCCGATGATGGTACCGATCACCCCCGCGACACCGGCGAACAGCGGGGCGAACTCCCCGGTGGCGAACACGGCCGCGCCGAACGCGATCAGGACCGCGGCGATGCCCGCCACGACGACGAGGAAGCCGTAACGCCAGCGGGTGGCGTCCGCCTGGGCGGCCGTGAGGTCGTCCTGCTTCATCATCGCGTCGAGCGGCGACGCCTGAGACGTTGCGTGGGACGGTGGTTTGTCGGTGACCACAGATTCCTCCTGACTCACTACAGGGGAGAAATGTCCCACGAGGTTGTGGAACTAGCCAAGCCGCTAAGCTGGCGGCCTGTGACCGAACTGTCTGCCTTGTCCGCCGTGCCATCCGGCCCCCGGGACGCCGTCCTGAAGTTCTACTTCGGCCCGATGGACTGCGGGAAGTCCACGCTGGCGCTCCAGATGAACTACAACCACGGGCGGCAGGGCAGGCGCGGCCTGGTGCTCACCAAGCACGACCGCTCGGGCGGCCCGAAGGTCACCAGCCGGATCGGGCTGGGGCTGGAGGCCATCGAGGTGGAGGACTCGCTCGACCTCGTACGGCTGGTGACCGGTCACGACCGCATCGACTACCTGATCTGCGACGAGGCCTGCTTCTACACCGTCGAGCAGATCGAGCAGCTCGCCGACCTGGTCGACGACCACGGCGTGGACGTCTACGCGTTCGGGCTGGCCTCGGACTTCCGGTCGGTGATGTTCCCGGCGGCGCAACGGCTGTTCGAGCTGGCCGACGAGGTGTGCCGGCTGCAGGTCGAGGTGTTGTGCTGGTGCGGGCGGCCGGGGCTGCTCAACGCCAGGATCGTGGGCGGGACGATGGCGCGTACGGGCGAGCAGGTCGTGATCGGCGACACCGACGACGCGCCCGTGCGCTATCAGGTGCTCTGCCGCCGCCACCACCGCGCGGGCCGGCTCGGCGAGGGCACCGCCCCCTCGGCCGGCTGACCCGCCCGCCGGTCGCGCCGCCCGCCGGTCGCGGCGGTCGCCGGTCGCGGCGGTCGCCGGTCGCGGCGGTCGCTGATCGTGCCGACCGCGATCGTGCCGGCCGCCGGTCCTGCCGGTCGCGGCAGACGCGCGGCCGTGCGTCGCGGTGAAGGTCAGACCGCGCAGTAGCCGTCGTCGTCGCACCCGTCGGCCGGGGCGGCGAGCTGCGTGATCGGCGTCTGCCCCGTGCGCTCGGCCACCTCGTCGATGGCGGCGGCGAAGGCGTCCTCTGGCTGCGCGCCCGACACGGCGTACTTGCCCTCGAACAGGAAGAGCGGCACCCCGCTGATCCCGAGCGAGCGCGCCCTGGCGAGCTGCTCGCGCACCTCCTCGGCCCCCTCGCCCGAGTCGCGCACGCCCGCCTCGGCGGCCAGCTTGCCGAGCACGTCCCGGTCGCCGACGTTGAGGCCCTCGGTGAAGTAGGCGCGGAAGAGCCGCTCGGCCATCTCCTGGCCCAGGCCCTGCCGGGTGGCGACCTCGATGAGGCGGTGCGCCTCGAAGGTGCCGGCGTTGATCGCCTTGTCGTAGTTGAGCTCCAGCCCATCGTCCGTGGCGGCGCCGATCACCCGCTCGATCATCTGCCGGGCGTTGGGCCCGAACTTGCGCTCCAGCGCCGGGATCAGCGGCTCACCGTCGGAGGTGGCCTCGGGGTTGAGCTGGAACGGCCGCATCGTCACCTCGATGGTGCCGCCCTTGGCCCGGAACCGTTCGGCGGCCCTGGCGAACCGGGCGTGCCCGATGTAGCACCACGGGCACACGACGTCAGAAAAGATCTCGACCTTCATGTCCGGGGTCAACCCCGATCCGCGCCGGGGGATTCCGGCCCCCTAGTCGCAATGCCGGTTAGTTAACGCTTGAGGTGGGACGTCAAGGGTTCACGGAAACCGGGACAGAAGAACGGAGATCCAGTAGAACGGGTGATCTTCCACAACC
>NZ_JOAG01000099.1 GCF_000725485.1 Nonomuraea candida
AGGGCGTGCGGCTCAACCTTACCGGCGAGCCCCCGGCCCCCTCGCAGTTCCAAGGGGGGCCGGGGGATCGCTCCGTGCGATCTTGTACGTGAATCAGTGGCGGCTTACTGACGTGCGGGCGCGGCGGTTCTGCCAGACGCGCTGGACGTCGGCCACCAGGTCGAGCACGGCGGCGTCCTTGGTGGCCGGGTGCTTGCCGCGGCCGGTGTGCATGGCCAGGGTGCCGTTGCGGTGGTAGGCGTGCCAGCCATGGCCGCCCAGACGGCGGGTCACGGTGCCCAGCAGCTCGCCGGCGATGACGACCCAGTAGATCGGGACGTCGTCGGCGATGTCGCTCTTGATGACCTGGACGGCGTCGAGCTCGGCGTCGGTGTACCAGCGCGGCCGCCGGGCGGGGTCGGCCTCGGAGGTCCACGGCCGCACGACGTCGTCGTCGCCGGCGGGCTCCGGCGCCGGGCTCGGCGGCGCGGCCTGCTCCGCCACAGGTTCACGGTCGGCCCGTGGTCCCGTGTCCTCTGCGGTGCTGTGAAGCGTGACGGGCTCGGCGGGGGCGGCGGGCTCGGGTGGCCGAAGCGGCGGCGGGCGGTGTCGGGGTGCAGTGCCAGCTCCTGGCCGATCTGGTCCCAGGTGTGCCCAGCGGCGCGGCGGGCGGTGACGTGCGCGGCCAGCAGGTTCTCCACCAGGTCGGGCAGGGTACGCAGCGCGGCCGTCTGCCTGGCGCTGCCGGTGGGCGCGGTGACGACGTGCTGGGCGAGGGCGGCCAGGTGGGCGGCGCGCCGGCGCACGGCCTCCTCCAGCGCCTCCAGCTCGTCCTTGCCGGCCGGGGCGGGCCGGGTGACGGCGAACGGGTGCTCGATGCGCCAGGCGGCCTGGCGGCAGGCCCCGGAGCAGTAGCGGCGCCGGGGAGTGGCGCCGGCGGGCAGCTCCTTGCGACAGAAGGGGGAAGCGCACCGGCGTGCGCCTTCGGAGTGCGGGTGGTCGGTCGTCATCGCGTCCCTCCGGTGGGCCGTGACGGTCGGCGGATTCGCGTTCCGTCACACCGTGGCGTGACGGAGGCATTTCCGCCGCTCCGCTCGTTACGGTCCATGCTGCCACTGCCCCCGCTTATCGTCACGCGGTCACGGCAAATTTTCCGTATATCCGTGACGGTTACCGGAGCGGGGTTCCGTACATCATTGCCAGGGCCCTCACAGGCCGGTCACGGGGTTGTCGGTCCAGCGGTCGGCGTCCTCGACGTAGCCGAGCAAGGCGGTGGAGTTGTCGGCCCATCCGCCGTGGCGGCCGATGCGCTCCAGGTGGGTCCCGGCGCGGCGGGCGGCGGTGGCGAATCCGCGCCGCAGCGAGTGGCCGGTCCACTTGCCGCTCAGCCCGGCCGCCGTCGCCGCGCCGTTGACGACGTCGGTCACGCTCTCGGCGGTCAGGCGGCCGTGCGGGTCGCCGATCGGCCTGCCCTTGCGCGTCAGCGGGCGGGCCACGTGGCCGCCCTTGTCGATCCGGACGAACAGCGGGCCGGTGGTGCGCCCGGCGGCGGCCAAGCCCGCCAGGTAAGCGCGGACGGCCCGCACCGGGCAGGTGGCCGGCACCTTGCCGTACGGCACGGCCACCTCGGTGAACTTCTTGAGCTTGGGCCGGTAGACGGTGACGTCCAGGCCCTCCTCCGTCTCGGCGACGTCGGCGATGTCGAGGGCGACCAGCTCGCCGGCGCGGGCGGCGGTGGCGTAGCCGAGCAGGAACAGCACGGCGTCGCGCTGCCCGGCCAGGGTGGTGCGGTCGAGGGTGGCCAGCATCGCCCGCAGCGCGTCAGGGACGGCGGGGGCGGCCTTGCGGGCCTGGGCGGCCGGGTCCTTGGCCAGGGCGAGCCGGTGCCGGTAGCCGGTGAGGATGGTGCGGGCGGCCTTGGTCTCCGGCTTGAGATGGCCGGCCAGCTCGTGCGTGGTGCGGATGGCGGCCATGGCGCGTTTGATGGGCGAGGGGGAGCGGAGCGTGCCGCGCCTGCCCGGGGTGACGGTCAGGTGCCGGACGTACTCGGCGAGCGTGGCGGCCGTGGCCGGGAGCGGGACCCGGCCGTTCTCCCGGCACCACGCGCTGAAGGCTTTCATGTCGGCGCTGTAGACGCGCCGGGTCGAGGCGGGGACCGCGTCGGTCAGCGCCTGGAGCGTCGCGTCGCTCAGCGCGAAGTCGACGGCCGTGTGCTCGGGCGGGCGGGCACCTCCAGGGCCGCCCGGGTGGCGGCGCCGCGGGGGGCAAGGGCCGTCATCCGGCTCCTTCCGATCATGATTTTTTGTTCTTGAGAAGGAACGTTATCAGGAGTAAAACGCGCAGGCCCTTGGCGCAGGCCCTTGGCGTAGGCCCGCCGGGCCCGCTTGGAGGCGCTATGTGCGCCGGGGTCGCTTCGGGCGGACTCGGGGCCCTGTCAATAGCGCAGCCGCGCTTCATGATGGCAAGGCCGTTTCGCTGACCTGCGGCGGAGCCGTGCACCACGGCGGCCGCGGAGGCCTCGCCGGCGACGAGCTCGACGCCGACGCCATCCCGTTGAGCTGCGGTATCGCCTATTGACACGACAACGGCTCCCCAGCATCGCTGGGGAGCCGTTGTGTTGCGCCGTGGAGGCTCGCAGCAGCCCCTACTCGGAATCGAGGGCCGGGGCGGGGTGGACCCAAGCCGTCGTTCAGAACCTTCACAACGCCTCCTGATGAACAGACGCCCCAAAAGCTCCAAACGTTGACAATTGGTAAGAGATCAGACGGTCCTTCGCTTCGCGCCTCTGCGCCGGCAACCGTTCTTCGGTTCAGTCGCAGCACGATCGCACGAAGGTCAGGCACGGAAGGTTGGTGTTAGGGTGACGCCGAGATCATCCACCATGAGGGAGACAGATGCCCAAGCTGATCGCGCGTATCGACGAGACCCTCAAGGTCGAGAGCTACAGCTTCATGATCATGGATGAGGATGGATCCAGGAACCTCCCGGACGACGCGCCCTCGATGGACGACCTCATACAGCGCTTACACAGCCCCGGCGTGTGGTTCGTGGCCGCGGCCAACCTCGCCTTTGTGGAGAGCGCGGACGACTGGCACGTGGTCGAGGTGGCGCTGGAGAAGTGGGACGAGGAGCCGCCCGCCGATGCCGAGAACTGGGCGCTGACCTGCACGGCGGAGCTGTTCGCCAGTTCCGGGCGTCTGGCCCTCGTTCAGACGCTGGGCAACCGCGCGCCGAAGGTGCTGGATCTCGGGGAGACGGCTCAAGTTTGGGCCGTCCGCGCGAGCCGACGGCCCGGGCCGGGCAGGCGTAAGGTCGGGCAGAAACCGCCCACCGGCATCGAGGCGTATCGCTTCCAGTTCTGGTCGCAGCGCCGTTGAAGACAGTGAGGTTCCGACCAGCGGGCCGGAACCTCACTGTCAGGGTTCATCAGGGTTGTGGGTTGAGGAGTTTCTCGGCGGAGTCGTACAGCCGTACGAAGAACGCGTCCTGCGACAGCACGCGGTCATGGACGTAGAAACGGCCCAGTCCACCCACGGACAGGTCGCCCCAAGATCTGTTCTCGCCGGCCGGGATGAGTTTCACCGTCATGTTGAATCTCGCCGGGTTCGACGGATACGAGGAGCAACACGGATCAGTCGGCGGCGTCTTCGTCCACCAGACCCAGGCGCCCTCGTACGTGCTGGCGAAGGGGAACTCGTCGCACTGCTCGACCGTGGAGGTCCAGGGCACGTTGTCGCTGTTCTTCCAGCTCGCCTTGATCTGGCGGGCGCAAATGCTCACCGATCGGTTTCTGTTGCGGTCGATGCGGTTGTCGTCACGGAGCCGGTGCAGCGGGTTGAGCTTGGAGAACCCGGGGAAGACCTTGTCCGGCGTCGTGACCTGCTTCGGCCACGTCAGGCGGTTCCCGCCCGGCTTGGGGTCGGTGGCGGACGGGTTGCTGAACGCCTTCGAGATGTGGTCGAAGGCGTTCGGGAACTGCGCCTGCCGCAGCTTGATCGACGGAACCAGATGGCGGAAGATGCAGCCCGATCCGTACCAGTTGATGTAGGACGCCGAGTCGCAGCGTACCGTCTGCTTCGGGCCCAGGTTGTTGTACTTCAGATTAGGCACGTGCGGGGCGCTCATCGTGAGCGCGAAGACGCATGTGGCGATGTTCTCGTTGGTCTTCGGCGTCCAGCCGCCCGCCGCAGGCTCTGGTGACTCGAACTTGAAGGTCACTGATCTGTCGTTCCAGTATTCCTCCTGCCCGGCGTAGACCTGCTGGTACTGGCCGCCCACGACCTGCTTGCAGGCGTTGTTGCTGGGAGATCCCGTCACGCTCATGCCCATCGTGAACGATTCGTTCTCGAAGCGGCTGCCCCGGTAGTTGTCGTCCACGTCGAGAACGTGAACGTCGAACTCGATCTCCCGGCTGCCCTGGAAGGTCCGGCCGATGATCACGAGGTCGAAGGCCGCGATGTCGGTCTCCGTCATTCTGCCGTTGATCTTCTTCTCTATGACGACGGAGGGCTGGGCGCTGATGCAGTACGCGAAGTGGTTCTTCGTGTAGCCCAGGGGGTTCTTGCCCAGCGGATTGCGCGCCGTCTTGGCCTCGTACAGGCTCAGCGGCTTGGCGAGGCACTCATTGGTATCCTTGATCCGGTCGTAGACGTAGTTGTTGGCGGCGGTGGCCTGGGTGACCGCGCCGGTGCTCCTCATCTTTGAAGGCGTGGAAACCGGCCCGGAGGAGCTGGCGATGCCCGCGCTCTGCGCCACCTCGTTCGCGGGAAGCGCCCGGCTGTGGATCCAGAGCTCATCGAGGTCTCCCAGCATCTGAGCGCCGAGAGCCGTGACGGCCTCGGACTGCCAGCTCGCGAAACCGAGCGTCTCAGACCCGAGGAGTTGACCGTTCAGGTAGAGCGACACCTTCTTGGTCGCCGCGTCGTACACGCCGGCCAGGTGGAACCATTGATTCACGGGCGGCTCGACACCGGACTTCACCCCTTCGACCGTCGCGCCAGCCTGGTCGGCTGCGGTGAAGGTGAACACGAGTCCATCACCCGGTGTGTTGCCCAGGCGGAACGGCGCCTGGTGGCCGCCCCGCTGCTCGACCACGCTGTAGTCGCCGTCCTTGTCGCTCCACCGCAACCACGCGGTGACGGTGAAGCTGCGGTCGGTGTTCAGCACGGGCGCGCTGGTCTGGGCAAGGGGTTCCTCGCCGGCCTGGATGAGGTCGATCTTGAGCTTCTGCCAGGCGGACCACCCGGCGGTCACCTGACCTGCCGTGGCCCTGGCCCGCCAGCGGACCAGCCAGCTATCGGTCAGCTCGCCGTCGGGAACGGTGACGCTTGTCCGCATGCCGGAGGCGACGTCGTCCACGGCGCCTGCCCAGATCTGGCCGGTGCCCTGGCCTGCGGGGGCTGACGGGTCGTGTTCCACTTCGAACTCGACCCGTGATGACGTGCCGGCGGGATTGGTGACGACCGCGCTGACTGTGGGGGTCAGCGACTTCGTCGCCGTGATCCCGTCCACGGTCCTGGCCGGAGCGACCTGCAGACCGTCCACCGCCGGCTTGGGCAGGTCGATGGTGAGTTGCTGCCAGTCGGACCAGCCGGAGGCCGTGGTGGTGGAGGAGGCGCGTACGCGCCAGCGGACGATCCAGCCGTCCTGGCCTGCGGGGGCTGACGGGTCGTGTTCCACTTCGAACTCGGCCTTGAGCGCGTCACCACGCGGGTCGGTGACGGTGGCCCGCAGCGCGGGGGTGAGCGAGGACGTGACCGTCTTGTCGTTCACCGTCTGGGCCGGCGTGACCTGCAGTTCTTGCACCGCGGGCGCGGATTCCGGCCGCTTGACGGTGAGCTGCTGCCAGTCCGACCATGGCGAGGCGAACTGGCCGGCGAGGGAGCGGGCGCGCCAGCGCACGACCCAGCCATCGGTCAGCGTGCCGGCCGGAACGGCCAGCGATCCCTGCGTGCCGGCCGCCACGCCGTCCACGCCGCCGGTCCAGATCTGGCCGGTGCCCTGGCCTGCGGGGGCTGACGGGTCGTGTTCCACTTCGAACTCGGCCCGCAGCGTTCCACCGGGCGCGTAGGTCACCTGCGTGTGCAGGGTCGGTGTGAGCACCGTGGTCACCCTCGCGCCATCGACCACCTGCGAAGGAGTCACCTGCAACTCACCCACGCCCGGCTTTTGCCGGCGGGGACGTTCACCGTTGCAGCGCTGCCGGAGGCCACACCGCTCAGCGCGGCGGTCCAGATCTGGCCGCTGCCCTGACCCTGGGGGGCCGCCGGGTCATGCTCGACCTCGAACTCCAAGCGGGAAGCCGCGGCCTGGGGATGGGCGACCACCACGCGTAGTTCCGGGGTGGTCGAGGAGGTCACCGTGACTCCGGCGTCGCTCTGGGAGGGAATGACCTGTGGCTGGCTGATCGCCGGGTCCTTCGCGGGATCGAAGACGTCGATCGTGAACTTCTGCCAGGCGCTCCAGGACGGGGTCGAGCCTGGAGTGGTGGCCTTGACGCGGAACTCGTAGGCGGTCTGGTCGGACAGTTCACCGGCCGGCACCGTCACCGACGCCTGCCTTCCGGAGGCCACGTTCGCCGCCGTGCCCGACCAGATCACGACATCGTCCACGTAGCGGGCCACCTCGACCGCCACGGTGGAAGCACCGCCGAGGGGGTCGGTCACCCGGGCCAGCAAGGTCGGAGTCAGCGAGGTGGTGACCGCGACGCCGTCCACGATCTCGGACGGAGTGACCTGGAACTGGTCCACCACCGCTTCAGGGACGTCGGCGGTGAAGTACTGCCATGCCGACCAGGCGGGTGTCGAGCCGGGCGTCGTGGCTCTTTGACGCGCCATTCGTATCGCGTTCCGTCCAGCAGCTTGCCGGTTGGCACCGTGAATGAGGCTTGCGTTCCGGAGGTCACGTTGGTCGCCGTGCCTGACCAGATCACGACGTCGTCCACGTAGCGGGCCACCTCGACCGCCACGGTGGAAGCGCCGCCGAGGGGGTCGGTCACTCGGGCCAGCAGCGTCGGAGTCAGTGAGGAGCTGACGATCGCGTTGTTGACCACCTGCGACGGAGTGACCTGGAACTGGTCCACCACCGCTTCAGGGACGTCGGCGGTGAAGTACTGCCATGCCGACCAGGCGGGTGTCGAGCCGGGCGTCGTGGCTTAACGGATACCGTCGATCAGGACGCCCGTGCCGACCTTGACCGAAGCCTGAGAGCCGGAGGCCACATTCGCTGCAGAGCCCGACCAGACCACGACGTCGTCGGAGTACCGCGCAACCTGGAACTCGACGTTCGAGGCGCTGCCCGCCGACTCGGTCACCGTGGCCTTCAACGTCGGCGTCAAGGACGATGTGACGACGGTGCCGTTGACCACCTGGGAGGGATCCACAGTGAGACCGCTCACCGCCGTCGCGGCCTCGACGGCTGCCGGCGGTGCGGCGGTGGTGGACGTGCCGTTCAAGTGCGCGTCGAGCAGGCCGGTGCTCTTCCTCACTTGCGGGCTGGCGGGAGGCAGATTCGTCACGGCCTTGCCATTCTTGCCGGCCGTCCATGCCGTGGTCTCGTTCAGCATCGCATCGTAGGCGTTCTCTGAGGCGTCGGCGGCGGTTCTCCCCGTACCCTCGTCGAAGTGCCACTCTCCTGCGATCGCCGCCTCCGGCGGTGTGTCATACGGCGGCATGTTGGGGTCCACCTCGGCCGTGGCCTGCTCGGGCGACATGCCTTCCGGGTCGCGGAGGTTGGCCAGGTCCGCCTCGCTGATCGTGCCCTCGGCCTGTGCTGTGGCAGCGGCCTGTTCCGGCGTGACCGCGGCTGGGGGCAGCGGGGAGTCGGTGAGGTTGCTCCTGTAGTCCGCCAGGGTGTCGGACGTGATGGGCGCGTCCCTCGGAAGGCCCCAATAGACGGTGGCCTCGGTGATAGCCGGCTCGTAACCGATGACGAGCTTGGGACCGTGGGAGCCGTCGAAGTTCTCCCCCCACTCGTTGGAGCGGTACGCGCGCCAGTTGGTCCGCTCGCCCTCACTGCCGGAGGTGAGCTGGAAGCCGTAGTTCGGCTCGCCGTTCGCCCATTCCTGGACGATGTCGTTGACGTAGTGGTACAGATCCCACTCGTAGTCCATGTATCCGCGCGAGCATCCCGGTAGGTAGGCGCCAGGCTCGTTGTCGGAGCCGGTGCTGGTGACCCTCGGCTGGTTGCTCCACGTCAGGGTGGACACGTCCCAGCGCTGGGTGACGCGGCGGGCGGTGATTCCGGAGCCAACGACGTCGCCGCAGTCATTGGAGGAGATGTTCCAGAGAATGAGGTCGGCGTTCTTCACCCGTCCGCCTCGTAGTGGGGAGTCCTCTGGGATCTCGTCGAACCGGATGTAGGTACGCCAGGTCACCGTGCCGTCGTTGGTCTTGCCGGCCTGGAGGTGGTAGGCGCCGCTGTTGGCGTAGCCGTTTTGGTAGGAGGAGTTGTTGATGAACGTGTCGTTGCCGACGGGCAGTTCGGTCCAGTCCGTGGACGCGCTCATGAGGGTCACCGGGTAGGTGACTGCCGAGTCGGAGAGGAAGTCCTGGTCGGGGTTGAGTACTACGACCTCGCGGTCACCGTCCTTCTCCAGGGTGGTGGCGACCTTGCCCACCCGGCCCTCCTCGCCGATGGCGAGGTTCACGCCGGCGTCCACCATGTAGGGCGTCGGCAGCGGCTTGTCATTCTTGGCGTCGCGACCGGTGCTGTCACGAAGGACCAGGCCGCCGTTGCCGTTCTTCTTGTACGAGAGCTTCGCTGGCAGCTCGACCGGCACCTTCAGCCGCAGAGGCTGAGTGGGGCGCTGCCGGATGACGATCTCCTGCCGGAAACCCGTCGACGTCGCGGTGACGACCAGGTCGATGCCTGGACCGTACGCGTCGGCATATTGCGCGCGGTTGCCGGACAAACGCGGGACGGGCAGCTTCTTCCCGGCGCGCAGCTTGAATTCCGAGCCGGCTTTTTCGCCTGCCATACTGAGCAACTGGTCGCCGCCACCGGAGGAGAGGACGAGTTGCGATTTGGTGGAACGCGGACGGATCACGCCGCCGTCAACGACGAGCGTAGTGTCCACCGGTTGCCAGGCGTCACCTTGTTTCACTCGTATCAGATCAGTATGGAGTTCGGTAACGAGAGTTTTGCCGTCAGTGTTCGCATAGGTGGTGGAGGTTTCGGTGTGCAGGCTCGGAATTACCACCTTGCGCCCCGTGCTCTTGGCCTCGGCCTGGGCCTTCTCCACCGGTGATGTCGGCTCCACGGGGGCGGCCGGCGTGCTGGGAGCGGGGGTGGGTTCCGCAATTGCCGGAACGGGGGCGAGAATGGATGCGGCTACGGATAAAGATATAGTCGCCACTAACAGTAATCGTAAGCGGGCACGCGAAAAGCGTCGGGACATTGGGGTTTCCTTCCGACTGGCGATTCTGCGAAGTCAGGCGAATCTTAACGTTCTCTTTATGTCCCCACAAGATCAAGACAACGTAGCGGTGATTACAGAGAGCTACTTTGGGGCTGGTCACCAGACACACCGACCCGAGCGGAGGGGCCTCAGAGGTAGGAGAGGGCGGCGGCGAAGTTCACTTGCTGGCCGCCTTCTGGCCGGCCTGCCACGTGGTCTTGTCCACGGTGCCGGTGACGAGGACCTTCAGCTTGGACTGGGCCTTCTTGGTCGCCTCGGTGGAGCCGAGACCGTACAGGCCGTCCACGTCCACGTCGTAGCCCAGCTCGTTGAGGATGGCCTGCCATGCCTCGACGTCGGCGCCCTTCATCATGGCCTTGCCCTTGGTGTAGACGAGCGTCCGCGACCAGGAGACGGGCTTGGCCGGCTCGCCGTTCACCTCGGCCTTGACCATGGCGAGGAAGCGGTCCCAGGGGAAGACGGCGCCGGGGTCGGTGTGGGAGCCGGTGCCCGGGTACGCCCTGGTGACGTCGACGTGGGCGCAGAACCCCTTGTGGCCGGCGCGCACCTGGGCGGGGGTGAGGTGCCGGATCGGGATGTCGTACTTCTTCACCCAGGCCGCGGCGACCTTAGCGGCGTTTTTGAGGGTGGCCAGGCTGAATGCGTCGAGCCACTGGGCGCGGGTCTGTCGGGCGTAGCCGGTCAGCTCGATGTGCAGGCCGGAGGCGTTGGCGTTCGGCGCGGCCCATGCGGTGTCGTTGTCGTCCACGCACCGCACGCTGCTGTTGGAGTCCACGCACACGTGCGCGGAGGTCTTGGGGCTGCTGGTGGCGAACCAGTTGGCGACCGCCTCGGCCGTGGTGGGCTTCTCCGGGGCCTCCATGGAGTGCATGACGATCAGCTTGATCGGGCTCACGCGGCCGTTGTGGTAGTAGCGGGCCTGGATCTTCTTCATCGCTCCCCCGTGACGGGTCGGTGTTGGTCGCCGGGGAGGATGCCGGGTTGAGGCCTTAACGTCGCGCGAGCCTGCTCACGGGCATGGCGACGGCCGCCACCCGGGCGGGGTGGCGGCCGTCGTGACCGGGGGGCTAGTAGGGGCGGTTGGCGAGGTCGCTCTTGGAGGTGAGGCGGGCGCGGGCGACGACGGTGAGCCCGCGCTGCGCGGCTTCGGCCTCCAGCTCTTGAAGGCCCTTGTCGGTGAAGACGTGGCCGAACACCTCGTAGGCGCCGGAGGCGTGGTCTTGGACGATGATGACCTGCTTGCCGTTGCTCACTGGGCGGTCTCTCTCTTCACGATGCGGACGTTGCTGATCACGTCCTCGCGGTCGTCGTCCGGCGCGGAGAAGTCGGCACGGTCGAGTTCGTCGTACCAGTCCATGTTGTCGCGCAGGAACCGGCGCACCGCGTGCCGGTCGTCGCGAATCTCCTCCGGCACGATGATGCGGGTGGTCACGTCGTAGACGCGGGTCTCCTCGAAGTCGAACTCGACGGTGAGGGCGATGTGGCCGGGCTCCGGCATCTCCTCGTCCAGCAGCTCGGCCTTGTACGCCTCCGTGTCGTGCAGCCGCCAGAACTCGATGTGGGCGATCGTCTCCGGCTGGTCAGGGTCGTGGACGTCGTCGTCCAGGCCGCTGCTGTACCAGTAGGTGGCCGCGCGGCTGTGGTGCTCGTTGAGGGTGTGGAGCAGGGTCTCGATGATGTCGTCGGTGAAGTCGCTGCCGGTCCAGTTCTCGCGCGGTACGTCGTCCGCGATGACCTTGCGGAGCGTGTACGCCTCCAGGCTGGTGGCGCCGTCCGGGGCGGCGTCGGGGGTCTCGGTGACCTCCCACCGGATGCCGGTGGGGGTCATGGTGTTGAGGGCGGTGATCAGCGGGAGGAAGACGGCTACGGCGTTGGTCATGTGGGGCTCCAAGGGGTGTGGGGCCCGCCCGGCGAGGGCGGGCCCGTCGTCACAGGTAAGTGTTCGCGGCCTGGTCGAGTGCGGGTGGGCTAGTTGTCGGGGCCGGCGGGCCGGGCGGACGCGGTGAGGCTGGTCTGGCCGGGGTGGCGGGGGCGGGTGGCCTCGATGCTGCGGGGGTTCCATGCGGGCACGTCGATGTCGATGACCTTGCCGCAGGCGAGGCAGACGTACAGGCTGTCGAGGTTGGTGCCCTCGGGCAGGGTGGCCAGGTGGGGCTCGTTGGGCAGGAACTCGAAACCGCTGCTGTGGGGGTCGTTGTTGCACGGTGCGGCGCAGCGAAGCCAGTCGTACCGGTCGATGACGACGGTCGGGTAGTCGCTGCCTTCGCGCCAGCTGTGGACGCGGGTGGGGATGATGATCTCGGGGTGGCTCATCGCGGTCTCTCCGGGGGTGGGGCCCGCCCCGGGCGGGGCGGGCCGGGAGGGCTAGTTGGCCGAGAGGGCGGCGAAGAAGTCGTCCACGTTCGGCGGGATGGCGGCGGGCACCTTGGCCTCGACGGCGATCCGGGTCAGGCCGATCATGCGGGCGCGGTTGGCGGCGAGAGTGCGGACCACCTCGACGGGGGCGAACTGCCACGAGCCGGGCAGGTCCTCCTCGTGAACGATTTCGGCCATGACGGCGTTGACGTCGTCCTCGATGCTGATCTCGGAGGTGCACCACACCTTGTGGTCGTCGATCTCCTCGCACTCCTCGCACGGCACCAGGTCGGGGAACGCCTTGCCGTACCGCTCCTCGGCCCTGGCCTTGATGCCGCCGAAGTCGAGGCGGGGGGCGCTGCCATAAGGGCACTTTGTGAGCCAGCCGCGGAGGGCCCTGACCGAGAAGACGGGCGCGAGGGGGGCAGGATCTTGTGCTCCTCCATGCCCTCGGTGGCGAGTCCGGCGCGGGTGGCGGCGTCGCGGTAGGCGTCGGCGGCGTGGCCGATCAGCTCGGCCATCTGGCCGTAGCGGGCGGGGACGGCCGGGATCGCCTCGGCGAGGGCGGCGTACTCGCGGGCGTGCATGTAGCGGGCGGCGATCTCGGCGAGCGGGGTCATGATGTGTGGCCTCCTGGGGCTGTGGTTTTTTCCTGTGAGCCCGGAGAGTCGCAGCCCCCGTGCTCACAAGAAAAGTGTAGGACAGATTTATTAAATGGGCAAGTGGGAGGCCCTAGAAGATCGGCCGGTTCTACACCAGGACGGCGGCCGGCATGCAGTGGAGCCTGGCCAGTCTGCGCGCTCCCGCCCGCAAGCTCGCCGAGTAGCCGACCGGGTCGGGGACATGGTCGGTGAACACGCGCACGCGCCCCTCACGGACCTGCTCGACGGTGCCGCCCCAGGACGGGCCGATCAGCCGCCAGCGCGGCCTGTCAGCGCCGGCCTCGCGGCAGTACACGAGCGGCCGGAGCGCCTCGCCGCGCGCCTCCTGGTCGAGCAGGAGGGTCAGCGCCCTGGCGGCCATGCGCGCCTCGACCAGGTCCGGCCACGCGGCCACGTCGGCAACTCCGGGCGTCTTGGCGCTCCAGCGAAAGGTCAGGAACGGCGTCCACTCCAGCGCCACGGCCGCGATGCACGCGGTGCCGTCCCGGCCGCCGCCCGTCTCGATCACCACGGCGGGGGCCGGCGGGTCGAGCAGTTCCGGCGGCATGGCGCTGCTCGGGATATCGAGGAGCGTCCCTGGGGTGACGGCGCTGGGGCCGGCGGCCGGGCTGGTGGTGATGCTCATGGTGCTCCGATCAGGGGTAGGTGGGGTGGAGTCGCTCCCGGCCGTGCTGGCGGCCGGGAGTGCACAGGGGTCAGTGCTCGTCGTCCAGGTCGAGGCGGCGGACGGGTACGCCGTGGTGCTTGGCGAGCATGCGCGCCCCGGCCGTGTATCGGGTGACGGTGCCGATGGGCTCGGGCTCGTGGTCGGCGTACACGACGATGCGGCCGCTGTGCGAGTTGAGGGTGCCGCCCCAGGTGGGTCCGATTACGCGACGTGTCCCGAGCGCGGGGACGTACGCGATGGTGGCGGTGGTGCGGTTCTCGCCCTCGTGGTGGCTGTTGTAGGTGTCGGCCAGGGTGCGGGTTGCCATGAAGGCTTCGCTGTGAGTCGCCCAGCAGGCGATATCGACGGCCTGGGCGGTCTCGGCGTCCCAGCGGAGGGGACAGGAACGACGCGTTGTGGATGGGCGCCACCGCGATGTAGGTGTCGGCGTGGCCGTCGCGCCACCGTTCGATGATGACGGCGTCCACCGGTTCGGGGTTGATGGCGGCGGGCAGCGCTTCGGCGGGGATGCGGATCACGTGGCCCCATGCCGCGTGCGGGATGGGGCCACCGGGGCGGGGCGTCCAGAGGATCGAGGTGGTCAGGATGCCGCTGGCGGTGCGGACGGGGACGATGGCGGGCATTTTGATGCTCCTTGCTGGGTGGGAGGGATGTCGGT
>NZ_JOAG01000100.1 GCF_000725485.1 Nonomuraea candida
ATCTAGCTACTCGAAGGATCACTCGATGGCCGTCTTCATTTCACGACGCCACGCCTCTTGACCAGGTCAAACTCGTACACCACTCCCGTGGACGCAACCCCGGCGGCGACCCGAGCGCAGCCGTCCGGTACGTATCGTAGACGTCCGGCTGGGTCCGTAGAAGTCCGGTTGTCACCGGTGGTTCCGAGGGCAACGTAAGAAGGCTGTCGCCCCTAGGTAAGGGAGGCAGCCTTCTCGGACGTCCTGGACGTCTTGGGCTCAGCCTTCTCGCCAGATGGGCTCAAGCAGGTCGGGGTTGAACTTTCTGCGTCCCTTGCCGGAGGGATAGATGATCACGGCTAGGAGGGCTTCGCGGATGTAGGAGCGCTTGATGGTGAGGGGGAGTCCGTCTTCCTCCTCTGGCAGGTACCAGCGCCGTCGGATGTCGCTGATGTCGGTGTCGGAGCGGGCTTGGCGGCGTTGAGCGGCGGCGGTGAAACCTTGAGCCTCGGTGCGAAGGCGGGCGATGCGCTTCTCAAGGTCCGGCGCTGTTGAGAAGAACAGCTCGTTGGTGATGTTGCCTGCCGTCCACTGGACGCGCAGCTCTTCCAAGCGGGTCTTCGCGCCCTCGTACTCTGCCTGGCCCGGCCACTCTGCTGGAGCGACGGACGCGGCGAGTTGGACCTGTTCCAGCTTGGCGAGGACCGCTTCCGAGATGTAGAGATCGACCATGTCCCCGCGCCGTCCAAGTCCGCCGCAGCCACCAGCGGTCTTGCCGGGACAGATGTAGATGTGCTGGACGCAGTCCTTGCTGTGGGTGACGCGCAGCGAGGTGTTGCAGAGGGAACCGTCGGGCTTGGCGCGACCGCAGCGGAGGAAGCCGGTGAGCAGGTAGTTCGGCTCGCGGAAGTCCGGTGTGAGGATGTGGCCGATGCGCCCGTCCCGGTGGATGTAGTGGCCTCTGCGGGCATCGAAGATGTTCTTGACCGCCATCCACTGTTCGGGTGTCACGATCGGTTCCCACTGCCCGACGACTGGGTTGCCTGTTGTGTCTCGGACGAGTTCGCCGTTGATCTCCCGCCATCCGCAGATGCGGGGATTCTGGACGGTGATCTTGAGTGAGGCGGAGGTCCACTCGTTGCCCAGAGAGGTCTTCGCGCCCTGCCGACGCCATTGGTTCGTGATGGAGTGCAGCGAGCGGCCTGCAATGAGGTCGAGGACTGCTTGCCGTACGAGAGGTGCCTCCTGGGCGTCGAGGGTGAGCCGGTCGGGCTTCCAGCCGAACGGACGCGTACCGCCGACCGGAAGTCCTTGCTCTGCTCGCGTCCGATGCGAGCGGCGCATGCGGCGCTGCATCTTGCGGACCTCCATCTTGGAGATCACTGCACCGAAGAGGCCCATGCTCTCGGTGTCCTCGCTGTAGAGATCCTTCGGGCCGCGAGCGTCGGCGAACACACGCCCGTCCTGATACGTGATCGCCTCTACAAAGCGCTCGTAGTCACCAGGACGCCGAGCGAGACGGTCTTCGGCGACGATCACGACGCCTTGGACCGCCGTACCATCGGGGAGTTCGCCGGCCCTGAGAGCCCGCAGCATGGCCTCGAAGTCGTCGCGTACGACATCGGCCTTGGCGGCTGACTTGTCGTTGTCCGTGTACTCGTGGACGACCGTCCACCCGTGCCGTTCCGCCGTCTCCCGGTTGAGGCGGTGCTGGTCCTGCACCCCGTGCTCATCCCGCCTGATGTCAGCGGAAATGCGAGCGTAGGAGACGACCGGGACAATGGACACGTAACTCTCCTCACTTAAATTGTTGCAGAGAGTTAAGTTTTACCACCAGCAGTACCTCTACAAGGTCCCGAACGGCTACTGCGGCATCGGCGGCACGGGCGTGGCCTGCCCTGTGGGCCTGACGCCCGGCGAGGCGTAGACCTGCGAAGATAGCTAGATCCTGGCCCGTGGTCACCCGGCACGTCCGGCGTCGATCATGGGCCAGAGTCGTCTTCGGCGACAACCTTCCTTACAGGGTCAAGGGCAGCCGCCTGCGGCGGCCTGCCGCGCGGTGGGCGGTCGCTGGCCGCGCTGCGGCTCTCCGGCCGGTCGCGGCCAGCACCGCCCACCCTTCTCGTCACTTGGTGATCTTACTGGCGCGGGAGCGCAGCGCCATCGAGAAGGGTGTCCAGTTTCCAACCGCGAGCGGGTCGCTGAACGCGCGGCACGTCTTGGACGGGTACGTGTCACGCACCGAGATGCTCCAGACTTCTATCTGGCCGCGGCAGATCGCAAAGAAGAGCCGGACCGGACGCCGGCCATCACCTCTCGGTTGTTTCTTGCGCTGATCAAGCACGACTCGACCGCGCCTGCCCTGGTCATCGTCATGCCAGAGGTCTTTCCGTGGGTCTGTCACCTGTCCTCGGCCGAGATGCGTGCCTTCACGTTGGAACTGGTCGAGGCGCTCTCCGGCGCGGCCGAATTGGACGCCGATGCCACTCCCCAAGTGGTATTGCGCTGGCGAGCTAGTGCCAAGATCAAGGCCGACCCCGTGCACTACGCCGAGGCTTGCATGGCCATGAGCACGGGCGTCATCTGTCACCGAGGTCTTCCCGGCCGTGCCGGCGTGCCCGGAATCACGCCCACCACTCCTCGCCGACGCCCAGAGGACACATACCGCAAAAGGCTAGTGGGGTAACAATTGCCGGAGGTTGGTCGTACGGCCTCGCGTTGACCGCCGACGTGTGCGATTATCGCAACATGAGTGACCGTGCGGAGTGGGTAGATGTCGGCGAGCGGGTACGCGAGTGTCGCATTGCGGCCGATATGTCGCAGGAACAGCTCGCTGCGGCCCTGAATCTCGATCGGACGATGATCGCGAAGATCGAGCGTGGCATTCGTCGGGTGGACGCCCTGGAACTGTCGAAACTCTCGACAGTGCTGGATGTTCCGCTGGCCTATTTTGTCAGTCCGCCGCCTCTTGTCGTGTCCAGGCGTACCGAAATGGTGGACGACGGAGATACCGAGGCAGCCCGGCAGTCCTACTCCTTGGAGGTGGCACTGACTGCATGGCTGAACGACGTCAGGCAACTCATCGAGAGCGGGACACTTACCGCACCTGCCATCGAGCGCTACGAGGGTCCTGTTCAGGACGTGTCGGACGCCCGTCGGGCGGCTTGGTGGGTGAGGGCACAAGTCGGTTTGGACAATGAGCCGATCGACTCCCTCATGAGGGTGTGCGAGCGTCTGGGGCAACTGATCGCGGTTGTGGATGTGCCAGGCGAAGGAGCATCGCTGATCGAAGACGAGCTTGCCGTCGCTGTCGTGAGCAAGCGGGGCGACCCCGGCCGTCGCCGGGCCACAGCCGCTCACGAACTGGGGCATCTGATCATTGGCGACGAGTACTCCACTGATATGGGCGTCCACGTTTCCCGTGACGGGCGAGAAGCGATCGTCGATGCTTTCGCGGCGGAACTTCTCCTTCCGATGCGAGCGATTGCAGCAGTCAGTGGCGGGGCGTTGCACAGGGAGGACCTGGTCGTTCTCGCTGCCCGATACCGGGCTTCATGGACTTTGACGATCCGGCAAGCAGTGGAGGCGGGTGCCATCGACAAGGTCACTGCCAGAGGAATGCGGCAACGTACTCCCACGAGGGCGGAGTTGATGGAAGCGGTCGGCTGGGCGCCCCAGCCTGACCTTGAACACGTTCGTGTGCCGCCGAGCTACGCGCATGCGGTGGTGGAGGCGTACAAGAAGGCCCTCATAACAGCACCTCGCGCGGTCGAGCTCATGCGTGGGCAACTTGTCGCAGCCGATCTGCCCGTACGGGATGAAGCGGAGCTGGAGCCTTGAGCGACTCGGGCCCCGGCCGGGTTCTCGTCTTCGATGCGATGTGCCTCAACCACTTCGCTCGCGCGGAACGTCTGGACGTGTTGCGAGACCTCCTCGTGGATGACACGTGCCTTACCACGCATGTGGTGAGGGAGGAAGTTCGGACCGGCACTCGGACGTATCCGGCTCTTCATGCGGTCCTGAACGCGGAGTGGCTTGCCGTGGCGCGGCTGGACTCGATGGATGAGATCAAGTGTTTTGTCAAGTGGACGCGGCGCATCGGCTCTTCCGAGCGGAACCTTGGCGAAGCCAGTGTGTTCTCTGCTGCCGAACTGGCACCCGGAGTCGCCATCACGGATGACCGAGAAGCTGTAGCCGTGGGGCGGGCGCATGGCCTCGAAGTCCACGGCACCATCTGGCTGCTCTCCCGAGCATGTGATCAAGGGAAGCTCAACGGGGTTGCGGCCGGCAACATCGTGGACTCTCTCGTCGCAACCGGCATGCGCCTGCCTTGTACTGGCTCCAACTTCGATTCTTATGTCCGCCGCCATTTCGGGCCGCTGTCTTGAGCGATGGCTGGGCCTCGATACCGCTTCCGAGGAGTTGCGAATTGCTGCGCAGAGCGAACTGTTACCACCGGCAATATTTGTACAAAGTGCCCAACGGCTACTGTGGCATCGGTGGGACCGGTGTCTCGTGCCCGGTAGGTATCGCGCCTACTGGCGAGTGAGGCGGACCGGCGAATGCCGGCCGAGTGCTCCCTCGCACCCCAGCGGTCCTCCATCGTGTGGGTCGCCGGGGTGCGGTGGTACTGGAGGATCACCACCCGGACAGGGAAGGAAGTGTCTGCACGGAAGTCCTGTTCGAAACCGGACGCGTTGAGTATGTACTTCTCCGGGTCGTAGACAAGTGCGAAGCAAGCGTCCGCGTAGTTGTGTGCTCGACAGCGCAGGATGTCTTGAGCCAACTCGTCCCCGAGTGCTGCGAATATCGTGTTGAGCTCGAGCCCTGCCTGCAGAAAGTGCTTGATCTTATGGGTCGGAAAGCCTCCCTCGTACTCTTTGCGGAAGGCTTCAAGGTGGTCAGATGGGAGGATGGCCATGGCCTTCGCATGCCACGTCCCATTACGCTTCGGCCAGGCCGGCGAGGGTATCGGTGCGTCGGATCGGCTCCGCGATTTTCTCGAGCACCCTTCTCGTCACGGGATGATCGTACTGTCGCGGGAGGACGGCCCGCCTCGGAGTAGAGCCGCGTCCGTTTCGGCCAACATCAGATTGTGTTCTGACGTAGACTGCAAGAGTGAGCACGAGTCATGCCGACGCAGTGACCTTTTCTGATCTTTCGAGGAAACTCCACTGCGCGCGCCCTGGTCCTCGCCATGCCAGAGGTCTTCCCGTGGGTTCGTCACCTGTCATCGGCCGAGGTGCGTTCTTTTACGCTGGAACTGGTCGAGGCACTCTCCGACGCGGCCGAGCTGGACGTCGATGCCACTACCCAAGAGGTCATCGCGGGCTGGCGAGCCACCGCCAGGATCAAGGCGGACCCCGTGCGCCATGCCGAGGCTCGCAAGGCCACGAGCGGTGATTTCGGACCGGTCCAGGTCTCCGCGTGAGTCCGAAACGCGGTGACCGGGTCACCGTGCCCCCTCCAGAGGAACAGTGGGACGTCCGATTCGGTACCGGCGAGGCCGTCCGTGGGTGGGAAGAGTTGTGCCGTCATGCCTTGGCCAACACACGTCGGTGCTTCGAAGCCCTGCGCGCTGATCCGCGCATTGGCGCCGGCCACGACAGGCAACAT
>NZ_JOAG01000101.1 GCF_000725485.1 Nonomuraea candida
GTGGCGTGGCCGTGGCCGTCTCGGTGGGCTTGGCCGTCTCCGTGGCGGTGGGGGTGGCGGTGGGGGTGGCCGGGCTGGTCGCGGTGATCTTGACGGTGTCGATCACCAGGCCCTTGCCCGCCGCGAGCGTGAGCGTGTAGTCCCCGGCGGTGGCCGGGAGGTACTTGCCGGTGAAGGTGACGGGGGCGCACAGGGGGTCGTACGGGGCGGCGGCGACGGGCTGGGTGTCGCCGCCCGGGGTGGTGACGGTGATCTTCGCGTCGCACACGTTGGTGACGTGCGCGTCCACGGTGAGGGTGGTTCCGGCCTTGACGGTGTGGCCGTTGGCCGGGCTGGTGATGCTGCCCGCGTTGTCCGCGTGGGCGGTGGCGGGGGCGAGCATGGCCGCGACGGCGGCGATTCCCGCGAGGGCGTAGGCCCTGATGGAGACCATGAATGGTCCTTTCCTGGGGTAGTGCCGGGGCGGTCGCAGCGCCCCGGTCTCACAAGAAAACTGTAGGGCAGATTTACATGAATGTCTACCCGTGGATCATGTTGATCCTGTCATAAATCTATCCTACAGTTATCTCATCGCTGCCGGGGACTGCGACCCCCGGACCGACACCGGAACCCCAGGAGGACCACATGGCCAGCACCTACGCGATCGTCGCCACCCCCACCCCCGGCGTTGAGATCGCCGTCCTGGTCCCCGTCCAGGCCGCCAGCATCGCCGCCGCCCTCTCCCCCGCCGCGCTCGCCGACGCGAAGGAGCTGATGGAGGACCAGGGCTGGATCGAGGCGGCCGACGCGACCGGCGACGCCCTGCGCGACCTGATCGACGACGCGCTGAAGACCGGCGACCTGTACCTGTGCGAGCGCTGCCACGCCCGCGTCACCACCTACACGCACCGGTACGAGGCCAGCGGCGACGAGATCGCCCTCTGCCAGAGCGGCTGCTAGCCGCCCGGTTCCGGGCGGGCGACTGCGACCGCCCGCCCGGAACCCCGCCGGAACGCTCCAGAACGCCCCAGGAAGCCCGAAAGGCCCATCCCCGTGACGATCACCGCACCCGCCCCCGCCGCGCCCGCTACGCCCGTCTTCAAGGCCCACACCGACCCCGCGTGCCCCACCTGCGGCTGCACCGACCCCGTGCTGCACGAGCTGCCCAACGGCGGCATCTACACCGGCTGCTGCCAGGCGGACCCCGTCGCGTTCGTGTGCGCCCTGTATGTGAACGTCTACTTCTCCCCCGAGGGCGACGAGCCGGACGAGTGCCCCCACGGCGACAACTGCGTGTGACCCACCCGGGCGGCGCACCGCGCCCCCCCCCCCCCTCCCCCCGACTTTCCCCTCTCCCCCGCCCATTGGAGGCAACCCGTGATCACCACCACCACCACCGACCTCGGCGAGGTCTGGGCCATCCCCTCCTACGTCGCAGCGCAGACCCGCACGTTCGACCGCACGGTGGAGATCACCCGCGCGGTGTGGGACCGGCTCGTCATGGACGGCGGCATCCTCGACGGCGAGGACTTCCAGGACCGGTACGAGATGCTGTTGTGGGAGGCGCACAAGCACACCGCCAAGCTGGGCAGCGGCAACCGCGCCGCGCTGAGCGTGGCCCGCACCCACAAGCGCACCGGCCGGTTCATCACCGAGCTGACGGTCCAGCTCCCCGACGCCGACGACCCGCGCAGCCCGGTCGTCATCGCGCTCGCCACCGAGCTGCCGCCCGTCAGCGCGCCGTCCCGCGCAGCCCGGATCGCCTCCGGCGAGCTGATCCCCGCCCCGCGCGCCATCGCCGCCGAGGCCGGTATCCGCTTCCCCGTCGCGTTCACCCGCGTCGCGTGGGAGGACTCCGTCGCCTGGGCCGACGCCGACAACCGGCGCAAGGGCACCGTGCAGGACGAGGACGGCCGCCTGTGGGACGTGCTCTGGATGACGCGCGCCGCGATCCAGAACGCGCCCCGAGGCTCCCAGCGGGCAGCTGTCCGCTTCTACCGGACGCCGCGTGACGGCCGAGTCCGCGCGCCGCGCCCGGCCTCACTGACCGTGCACATCGGCCCCGGCGACGCGGGCGAGCCGGTCATCACCATCTCGCACCCCACCGAAGCCTGACCCTTCACCACCTCCCGGCGGGCCCGGCCCCGGGCCCGCCCCCCGAGCCCCTCTTGGAGAGCATCACCATGACGACCACGTACGAAGTCCCCAGCTTGGAGGAGATCCGCGTCCTGACGCGGCGCGAGGACCAGGCCGCCCGGCTCGGCTGGGCCACCGCGCACGCCGACGCCGTCGCCTGGGCCGTGGCCGGCGATTTGCACGCCGACGCGCGAGGCTTCTACCGGACCGGCCGGAACGGCGGGCGGGGGCGCGCGGTCTCCCGCGACCGTGTCCGCGCGCTCATCTCGGCCGGGTTCCTGCGGGTGGAGGGCGGGAGCGTTGCCGCCACGGCGGACGGGCGTGAGGGCCTGGCCGCGTGGGAGACCTTCCGGCCGGAACCGGCCGTGGAGGACCCGAGGGAGCCGTTGCGGCCCCTGTGGCAGGGCGAGGAGGCGACCCGCCGCCACCGGGCGTGGGAGGCCCGCATGGAACGGGAGCGGGCCGACCTGGACGCGCGCTGGAAGGCCACGCTCGCGCGGCTGGAAGCGGCCGAGGAGGAGGAACGCCAGCGCCAGCGCGAGCGGGCCGCTCGACCGGCCGGGAGCGTGTGGGACGCGATCCAACGCGCCCGCCCCCGCCTACGTGTACGAGGCGGACGGCACCGTGACCCTGAACGGCGTGGACGTCACCCGGCGCGACGAGGCGGCCGAGGACGTCGAGCAGGTGGCCACGGCCACCGAGCAGGCCGCGCCCGGCGCGCCGGGCCGCCCGGCGCGCCGGGTGGCGCTGCACCTCGGGCCCGCCCGCCGCCGCCCGGCCTGGCCGCGCCCTGCCCGTACGACACCGGCCGCCCGCCGCCTCACCCTGCGGCACGGCCGCCGCCGTTCGGCCTTGACCCGCTGACCTGGCACCGTGCTGACCCGCGCACGCGGGCCAGGCCCTCCCCTCTACCCGAATGGAACCGCTGTGAACCACGCCTACGCCGCCGCCCGCCTCCTGGTGCACCTCACCTTCACCGACACGGCCGTCATGACCGCGCACACCGGCCGCCGCTTCACCCCAGACCGAGCCACGGTCGAATGGATGTGGACGCCCCGCCAGGGGTGGGCCTACAAGGAGACGATTTTCGAGGGCCCCACCGTCCCGGAGGACCAAACCCCAGGCGGGCTGCTCGCCCTGCCGGACCGGGGCTTCTACCGGGCGTTGCCCGACCAGCCGCGCGGCTCCGGCCACGAGCCGCCCGCCGAGTACGAGCCGCTCGTAGAAGGCAGCCGCCCCGCCTGGATGCCGCCAGGCGTCTGCCTGGAGTGCCGCCGCACCACGGTGAACGTGACCGAGCAGCTCAACCACCGGACGGGCGAGGTGGAGCCGCTGTGCCCGCACTGCCACCACATGCTGACCACCGACGCCTGACCCGCCCGGGTGCGGGCCACTGCGACCGGCCCGCACCCCTCCCCGCCACCGAACCCCAGGAACAGGAGCTCTCAGTGAACTACTCGCAGCTTGCCGCCATCATCCGCGCCGCCCGACTCGACGAGCGGGGCCCGCACCAGCACCACGCCCACATCAGCCTCAACCGGATCGAACTCTGCATCCAGCCCTGCGTCGGCGTGCTCGGCCTCGCCCGCGCCTACTTCGAGGCGATCCGCCCGCTCCTGCCGCCGGGTTGGGAGCTGGAGGTGACCACCTACCACGGCGAGGACGGGGAGCGCGCGGTGACGTTCTCGGGCCGCACCGCCCCGGCCGTCGAGGACGACGGGAACCCGCCGAACGGCTGCCTCCTGTGCGGGGTTGAGGAGTACGGCCACGGCCAGCAGTACAAGACGGGCACCGGCTACCACTACTGGATCAACCCTGGTGACGCGCTGCGTAAGGCGCGCATGCTCGCCCGCCGCGCCCGCGCCACGGCGTAGCCGTCGCAACCACGTAGGGCCCGAACCCCCCTCGCCGGGGTTCGGGCCCTACGCACGTCTACGCGGGTATCAGCCGCCCGCACGGGCGCGCATGCCGCCCGTGACCCTCATGCCGCCCGTGCTCCTCATGCCGCCGGTGTGCCGCATGCCTCCCGTGGTGCTGCGCACGCCGCCGCCCACGCTCGCCACCCAACCGCCGCTATCGCTGTAACTGATCATGACCGCGAGCCTGCCAGGCCCGGCCCGCCGGCCACAAGCCCCGGCCCGCCGGCAGACGCATCGACCACGCTCCCGCCCTCCAAGCGGGCCAGACGCGCCTCCAGCTCGGCCACACGCCCCTCCAACGCCGCGTACCGCCCGAGGGCCGCCCCCGGCGCGACCGGCTCAGACCGCTCGACCGGCCTGGCCGGCTCCGGCGGGGCGAGCCATGGGTACGTCTGTCTGAACAACCCGGTGAGCGCCCGCCCGGCGGGGTGCCGGCGCTTCGCCTCCTCCCGCGCCCGCCACTCCTCGTACGTCTCGTACACGCCGGGCCCGTCCCACGGCACCGGCCGGCGCACCATGTCCGCCGCCTGGCCGGCCGGGACCGAGACCACCATGTCGTGCGGCCCGGCTCGAACTCCTCCCCCTCGGCCAGCGCTCGCGCGGTTGACCAGCGCGGCGCGCGCAGGTTGCCGTACGGGTCCGCCTCCGCCTCGACCACCACCCGCACGTAACGCTCCGCGCTCAGGTCTCCAGAATCCCCCACCTCATGACTACTCACCGTGATCCCCCGTCTTCTGTCGCTCCAGCTCAGCACGGGCCGCCGCCTCGGCCGCCCGACGCTCCTTCGCCTTCCGCACCCGCTCCCGGATGCTCTCCACCACACCCTCCTGGCCAGCCACCCGCACCCCGCCCCCCCCCCCGCCCCCGACACCTCCAGCTCGACCGCCTTCCCCGGCCGCCACTCATCCGGGTCCATCCGCGACATCAGCTCCAGCGCGATCTTCCCGTTCGGCGGCGTCGTCTGGATCTCCTCCGTCCCATCCGGCCGGACCGCCCGCTTGATCTCCACCCCCCCGATCGCATCCTGGAACGCGGCGTTGAACAGCTCCCCCAGCACCTTCGTACGCGCACGCGTACACCTGTCGGAGAAGTCGGAGAACAGCTCGGGGGCGTTGTCCTGCTCTCCTTGGGCGAGCCAGTCGTGCAGGGTGGTTCGGTTGACGC
>NZ_JOAG01000102.1 GCF_000725485.1 Nonomuraea candida
CTCCAAGGTGGGTGGTGTTGTGCCAATTCACCTGGAGGAATTCGGGTCCGCACGGGACCACGTTGATCGCTAAGGCGGGTGCCGCGGGGATGATCAGCGACCGCTGCCGCAGTTGCGGTCGCGATGAGGGTCCTGCGGACGACCGGCAACATCCGCTTGCGTGTGCGGACGACCGGCAACATCCGCTTGCGTGTCTCGTTCAGCCAGATCGACGATCGTGCCGGCGGCTCCATGAGGCAAGGGCACAGATGGCCTTACCGCTTCTAACGGGTTCGCCAAAGGTTTCCGCAGGAACGACCGTCCCGAAACTCGTTGTCACTTCTCGAAGCCGGGTGCACAGGTGTCCTGGGCTTTTGAGGGTCCGTGCAGAGGACTCTGAAGCGCCGGATTGACCATAGTCCTCTGCGCTACGGTGCGTTTGTTCCGTACTCGTGTGCGCGACGGTGAGGCCCCGGCATGGACGATGGGCGAGCGCAGATCATCGAGCGGGGTGTGCTGACCGCCCCGGATGAGACGTGGGACATGGCAGTACGCCGGGCCGAGGTGATCGGCCGGTTGGCCGCCGGGCCGCGGGTGGGATGGGCGGCCGCGGACGCGGCGGCAGATGAACTGGGCA
Organism: Nonomuraea candida; assembly: GCF_000725485.1. GTDB lineage: Bacteria > Actinomycetota > Actinomycetes > Streptosporangiales > Streptosporangiaceae > Nonomuraea > Nonomuraea candida. The sequence continues at coordinate 617 of NZ_JOAG01000102.1, forward strand.
TCTCCCGGCGCCAGGTGTACGTGCTGCTGGGCCGGTGGCGTGCGGGTGAGGGTGTCGTGTCGGATCTGCTGCCTGGGCGCTCCAGCGGTGGCCGGAGACTCGGCCGGGTGCCGGCGGCGGTCGAGACGGTGATGGCCGAGGTGATCCGGTCGCGGTATCTGACCCGGCAGCGACGCTCGGTGGCGGCGGTCTACCGGGAGGTCGTACGCCGGTGCCGGACCGGCGGACTGCCAGTGCCGGCGCGCAGCACGCTGGCGCGGCGGATCGAGGCGCTGGATCCGGTGGCGGCCGCCACGGCGCGGGAGGGTGCCGAGGGGGCGCGCCGGCTGCGGACGGCCGGCGGCGAACCGCCGAGCATCGAGGGGCTGTTGCAGCAGGTGCAGATCGACCACACGCCGGTCGATGTGGAGGTGGTCGATGAGCGGCATCGGCTGCCGATCGGCCGCCCGTACGTCACCGCGGCGATCGATGTGGCCAGCCGGTGCGTGGTCGGCCTGGTGGTGACCCTGGAGGCACCGTCGGCGCTGTCGGTGGGGCTGTGCCTGGCGCACACCGTGTGCGACAAGCGGCCGTGGCTGGAGCGGCTCGGGCTGGAGGCGGTGGTCTGGCCGATGAGCGGCAAGCCGCACGAGATCCACGTGGATAACGCCGTGGAATTCCACAGTGAGGCGCTGCGCCGGGGCTGCGTGCAGCACGGCGTCATGCTGGCGTACCGGCCCAAGGGCATGCCGCACTTCGGCGGCGTCATCGAGCGGCTGATCGGCACGATGATGCAGATGGTGCACGAACTGCCCGGCACCACCTTCTCCAGCGCGGCCGAGCGCGGCAGCTACGACAGCCAGGCCAGCGCGGTGCTGACCGTCGCCGAGCTGAACCGGTGGCTGGCCCTGGCGGTGGCCGCCTACCACGGCCAGGTGCACGCCACGCTGGGCCAGACACCCGCCGGGCGGTGGGCCGAAGGCGTCGCGGCCGGCGGCCGCCCCGCGATGGTGACCGGCGAGACCGCGTTCCTCATCGACTTCCTGCCGGTGATCCGGCGGACGCTGAGGCGGACCGGCTTCACCATCGACCACGTGCAGTACTACAGCGACGCGCTCAAGCCGTGGATCGCCCGCCGGGATCGGCTGGAGAAGTTCGTGCTGCGCCGAGACCCGCGCGACCTGTCCCGGATCTGGGTGCTGGACCCCGACGGGCACGCCTACCTGCCGGTGCCGTACCGGACGGGCGCGGGGCGCCGCCCCGCCGATCAGCGTGTGGGAACAGCGCGCCGCGATCGCCCGGCTGCGCCGGGACGGCCGGGCCCAGGTTGATGAGAACGCCCTGTTCGCCATGGTCGAGCAGATGCGGCAGATCACCGAGAACGCGGCGGCCACGACCCGCCGGGCCCGCCGCGATGCCGAGCGCCGCTTGGCGACCCCCGCGCCGCGACCAGATGCGCCGGCGCCCCCGCCGCCACCCTCGCTGCCGGCCGAGGAGGGCGCAGACGATGAGCCCGTGCAGCCGTTCGAGGTGATCGAGCAGTGGTGACCAGCCGGCCAGGCATCGAGCTGGAGCCGGGCCCGGAAGAGGACCTGTCGCACCTGCATGACAGCGTCCGGCCGGTGACCCGGCTGCCCGCCGCCGAACGGCTGGCCCGGGTCCGGGCGGATCGGTGGATCGGCTACACCCGCGCCACCCAGGCACTGAACCAGTTGCACACGCTGCTGGACTGGCCGGCCAAGCAGCGGATGCCGAACCTGCTGGTGATCGGGCCGACCAACAACGGCAAGTCGATGATCGTGGAGAAGTTCCGGCGCTCGCACCCGCCGATCTCGCACCCGGATCGCGAACAGGTCCCGGTGCTGGTCGTGCAGATGCCCTCCGATCCGCACGTGGCCCGCTTCTACACCGCGCTGCTGACCGCGCTCGGCGCGCCGCTGCGTCCCCGCCAGCGGCTGGCCGAGCTGGAGCAGCTCGCGGTGCGGCTGCTGCGCCAGGCCGGCGTGCGGATGCTGGTGATCGACGAACTGCACAACGTGCTGGCCGGGCGGGATGGGGTGCGTCGCGAGTTCCTCAATCTGCTGCGCTTCCTGGGCAACGAGCTGAAGATCCCGCTGGTCGGCGTCGGTACCCGGGACGCCTACCTGGTGATCCGCTCTGATGACCAACTGGAGAACCGCTTCGCGCCGTTCGTGCTGCCGCGCTGGGAGGCCGGCCGGGAGGCGAGCATGCTGCTGGCCAGCTTCGCCGCCGCCTTCCCGCTGCGCCGCCCCTCCTACCTGGCCACCGCGGAGATGACCGACTATCTGCTGGCCCGCAGCGAGGGCACCATTGGAGAGTTGGCCGCGCTGCTCACCGAGGCCGCCGTCGCGGCGATCGAGTCCGGCGAGGAGGCCATCACCCAGCGCACCCTGCTGCTGGCCGGCTACGCCGGGCCGACCGAGCGGCGCCGCAAGTTCGAACGCGAGCTGCTGTGAGGAGCGCGGGCGTGCCGGACGGGGCGCGCCGCTGGCCCGTGCACCCCGAGCCCGCCCCCGGCGAGGCGCTCACCTCCTGGCTCGGCCGTCTGGCCGGGCTGTACCGCCTGTCGGTCGAACAGCTGCTGACCTATGACCTCGGTCCGGCGTCAGCGCAGTTCGACGTCGTACGCCCACGCGACGCAGCCCTGGACTACCAGGTGCCCGCCTTTGACGTCGTACGCCCACGCGACGCAGACCTGGACTACCAGGCGCCCGCTGCCGTCTTACGCGCGCTCACCGCGCGGACCGGCATCGCGGTAGGCCGGCTGCGCCGGATGACGATCTCCGGTTGTGTGCCGTGGCTGGCCGACACCCTGGATCCCGCCGACGGCCAGAAGGCCTTCTCTGCCTATGTCCGGCAGGACTCGGTACTGCTGCCGCCGGGCCGGGCCGGATATCACGTCGTCAACCACTGGGTGCCCTGGCTGCCAGCGCGCAGCCGCCCATGGCGGACGGCACGACGGGTCTGCCCCACCTGCCCAGCCGACCGCGGCATCCTCCTGCTCGCCGCGCTCCCCCTCATGATCAGCTGCGCTGAACACGGATGCCGCCTGGAACGAGTCCACGAGGTTCGCCGGGCTCACCGCTACGACGAGCCGATGACCCCCCGCCCGGTCCCCGACGCCGTCGCCGCGCTGGACAGGCTCACCTTCGAAGGCATCGCCACCGGGAGTGTCACACTACCCTCGCGCACGGTGCACGTCGGGGAATGGCTACGCCTGCTGCGTACGCTGCTGGACGAGGTCAGCATGGTCGCCTCCCGGGCCGGCCCCGGCTCGGCCGCCATGCTGCACCAGATCTGGGACACCGCGGACTTGCCGTTCCGGGCTGGCCTGAACCACTGGCGGCCGTACGAGCGGCTGAGCCCGGCACATCAGGAAGCGATGCTGCACGCGGCGGCCACCGCAGTGCAGCTGGCCGCTGACGGGAGGATCATTCCCGGTGGCACGCTCGGCTCGGCGCTACAACGGGCTCCACACCGGCGGTAAGGCGACGCGCGTGGGGGACGTTCACCCCATGGCAGACGCCGATGCCGCGTCGGCGTCGTGTTCGCGCAGCATCCGCAGGACGGTGGCTGGGGACGGGTGCCGGCCCTTCTTCTTGCCCTTGGTGATGACGAGGCGGGCGGCGATGTCGCGCAGGCTGAGGTTCTGACCACGCAGGTGCAGGGCCATGGACAGCATGGCGTCGTCGGTGACGGCGGCGCCGCCGATGGTCTTGCCGCGGGCGCGGGCGGATTCGTGGCCTTCCAGGGTGCGGTCGCGGATGTATTCGCGTTCCATCCCGGACAGTGCGGCCAGCACGGTGAACACCACGCCGGACGGATCGTGGGAGCCCTGGAGCTCGCCGGTGAGGAACTCCAGGCCGATGCCGGCGGCGCGCAGTTGCTCGGCGAGTGCGGCCAGGTCGAGGCCGCGGCCCAGCCGTTTGTGTTCGTGCACGACCAGTGTGACCGCGACCCCGGCCGTGCGGAACTCGTGGGCCAGGGCGACGGCCTTGTCGAGCTCGGGGCGGGTAGTGGCGCGGGTGGAGATCTTCTCGGCGAAGACGCGGGTGACGCCGGCGGCCTGGAGCGCGTCGAGCTGGGTGTCCAGGGATTGGCGGACGGTGGAGGCGCGGGCGTAGCCGATGCGGACGTGCCCGGCCGGTTCGGTGTCCGCCATGGCGGGGCGGGGCAGCTCGATCCAGAGCGTGCCCGGCTTGCGGATGGCCGGGGTGGTCACGGTGAGTGTCTTGGCGAGCGCGGGCACGAGCCGGAAGCGGGCGGTGTGGTACTGGACGGCGACCTTGCCCTTGCCGGTCCGGCAGGGGGATCCGGCCGGGGCGGCGCAGGAGGTCATCGGGCAGTCGTGGGCCTCCACGCGGAGGTAGTCGTCGTCGCGCACCCCGGAAGTGTTTCATAGGGGCGTTTCATAACACTACTCATTTGCATCGACCTATGAAACGGTGTTCACCCTGGACGCGTCCGGTCGAAGATCGCGTTTCATGCGTCCTCGCCTATGAAACAGCCCCGGAGTCGTGAAGCCGCCGCGCCAGGCAGTCAAACCGGCGGCTCAGGCGGTGGGCAGGGGGAACTTGATGTGGGTGAGGAGTTCGGAAACGTCCCAGAGCTTTTGCGCTGTGTCGTCGTTGAGTGCTTCGTGGGACAGTTCTTCGAGGGTGGCGGGGCCGCGTACCCCGAACCGGCTGGGGCCGGAGAAGCTGGCGCCGGGGACGTTGCCGACGGTGGCCAGCAGGGTCGGCCGGGCTCCGCCTTCGGGGCTTTGGGCCAGGAGTCGCGTGCCCAGCGCGAGGGCGTGGTCAAGGATGCGCCGGCCGGTGGTCATGGTGAATCCGGTGGCCGCCCAGCCGGGATGCGCTGCCGTGGCCAGGATCGGTGAGCCGGCCCTGTTCAGGCGGCGCTGCAGTTCTCGGGTGAACAGCAGGTTGGCCAGTTTGGTCTGTCCGTAGGCGCCGAACGGCCGGTAGGGCCGTCGTTGCCACTGCAGGTCCTCGAAGTCGATGTGTGCGCTGCGGTAGTTGGTGGAGGACACGGTGATCACCCGCCTGGTGATCTGGCTCAGGAGCAGATTCGTCAAGGCGAAGTGCCCGAGATGGTTGATGCCGAACTGGCTCTCGAAGCCGTCGATGGTGTGCTGCAGGGTGTCGGTCATGGAACCGGCGTTGTTGATCAGATAGTCGATGGGGCCGTCCGTTGTGCGGGCGAACTCACGTACGGAGGCCAGCGATCCGAGGTCGAGGGGGCGTGACTCGGTGAGGCCGCCTATCTCGGCGGCGGCCGCGCGGCCGCGGGTCTGGTCGCGCACGGCGAGGATGACCCGTGCGCCCTTCGCGGCCAGCGCGGCGGCGGTGGCCTTGCCGATGCCGCTGCTGCCGCCGGTGATGATGGCGGTCCGGCCGGTCTGATCGGGGATGTGCATGGTCATGAGGTGATGGCTGTCTTTCGGTGATCGTGTTGCGCGGTGTTCGAGATCGATGGCTTCCGGATGTGCGGCTTCACAGGCTGTTCCAGAAGTCCGACAGCATGCGGGCGGTCCGGGCCGGGTCCTGGAGCATCCACCAGTGCCCGAGCCCGTCGAGGTCGACGGTACGGGCGCCGGCGCGCTGGGCGGCGCGGTGGCGGAGGGCAACGCTGCCGGCGGTGAGGTCGTCGGTGGCCACGGGGACCAGACCGGGCCGGGCTGCGGCCGCCGCCAGATTGCGCCCGCGTTCGGCCAGCATGTTCTCGGGTACGGAGCGGTACAGCGACAGGATGGCTCGGCCCATCTCGGGGCCCTGTCCGAGCGCCACCTGGCCGGCGGCCGGCTCCGGGATGCCCCACGAGATCATGCGCGCCGTGCGTTCCGCGGCGTCTCCTGAGAAGGTTTCCTCGATGTGGCGTTCCCCGTCCCCCGGCGTCTGCCAGGTCTTGGCGATCTCATGCCTGGCCCCGAAGCCTGCGGGAAGTGCGGCGCCGAAGCCTGGAGGTGAGAGCCGGACCACGTCCTGCTGCTGGGGCTTGGGCAGTTGGCTGATCAGAGGGGTCCAGACGGCAGAGGTCACCGGGACGCCGTGGACAAAGACAATGGTCATGCCAGGTATGACATCACCGGGCCGGCGTAGGCGTCCAAGACCTGCCTTGCACCCCGTGATGCAAGAAGTGCATAACGGGGGACTAGTCTCGGGGCATGCTTCCCGATCTGGACCTTCGGCTGGTCCGGTACTTCACGGTCGTCGCTGAGCAGCTGAACTTCGCCCGGGCGGCCGAGGAACTGCGTGTCGCCCAGCCTTCCCTGAGCCGTCAGATCCAGCGCCTGGAGAACACTCTCGGCGTGCGTCTGCTGGAGCGCACCACCCAGGGGAGCCGCCTGACCGCTGCGGGCGCGGCTTTCCTGCCCCAGGCACAGCAACTGCTGCACGGCGCCCAGCAGGCGGTCCTGACCGCCCGGGCGGCGGCGCCGGCGCGCACGATCACCATCGGGTACGCCGACGATCTCGTCATCACACCCGCCGTGCGCAACCTGCGCCACCGCTGTCCCGACGCCCACGTCCGTACGCGTCACCTCGGCTCACAGGACGCCTCCGCGCTGCTGGAGCGGCAGGTCGATGCCCTGGTCACCCGTACGCCGCTGCCGTTTGGAGGTGACGGTCCTGTACTCCGAGGCCCGGGTCCTGCTCGTGCCCGCCTCGCACCGCCTCGCCGGGAAGGAGGCGGTCACGGCCGGCGACATCGCCGCAGAACCACTTGTGGGCTGTACCGGCATGGGCGTCGAATGGACCACCTTCTGGCGGCTCGAACCCCGATCGGGCAGCGAACCCGCCCCGGTGGGTCCTACCTTGGCCGAGACCTACGAGGACAAACTCGAGGCCATCGCCGACGGCACCGCCATCGCCATCGTCCCGGCCGGCGACCGGCGCCACACCCTGCGCCCTGACCTGGTCACCGTGGCGCTCGACGGGATCGAGCCCTGCCAGATCGTCGTGGCCACCCGGACCGCGGACACCAACCCCCTCGTTACAGCGTTCGTGCGATCCGCGAAGGATCTCCTGGTCGGGCCCATCACCAGCGTTGCCACTCCTCCCGCCCATTCTGTCTAGTGTTGTCCCGCTGATGGGAAGGTTCCCGGGCGCGGTGTACGGGCGCACGGGCGACCCCTGCTACCCGCCGCGGTGCACGCTGCCCGGCGGGAAACGGCGGAAGAAGAAGCGCTCGTCGGCACCGGGCAGGATGCTGGAATGCACGCCGAAGACCATCCACATGTCCATCGGCGCTCCGGCCTCCATCACGTCGAAGCCCTGGCGGCGGTAGAAGGCGCTCAGCCCGGGCGTGGGCGGCATCGCGCCGTACAGCAGCAGGTAGCCGCAGTGCACGTAGATCTGCCGGCAGCGCTTGAGCAGCGCCGCGCCGATCCCGCGGCGGCGTTCGCTCTCGGCCACCGCCACCGCCTTGATCTTCGCCAGGCCGATCGCGCCGAGCATCACCACCCGCCGCTGCGCTTCGCGCCGATCAGCGCCGGCCGGAATGACCTGCAGGTGATCGTCGGCCACGTTGATGGGCGGGTAGGCGATCAGCGTGCCGACGATCCCGCGATCGCGATGCTCGGCCACCAGCACGAGCGCGGCATGCAGGTAGGCCTGCAGCGGATCGTCAAAACTGCGGGCGAACTGTTCGGTCAGATGCCGGTGGAAAGCGTCAGGCCCGCCGCGCAACCCGCCGCGCAACCCGCCGCGCAACCCGCTGCGCAGGGCAGCCCCCGCGAACTCGGCCGTCACCGCTTCCCGTAGCACGTCCTCCAGCCCAACGCCGGCCAACGGCACCAGGTCGGCAATAGCCGACAGGTCACCCGCCTGAGCTTGCCGGACCTGGACACCAACGGCATCAGCCCAGCCGTTGATCAGACCGTGCTCGCTCAATCCCTCGGGCTTCTTGCGTGCCCTCAGCCGGCTGCCCTTGCTCACGGTGCCGCCCTTCAGACGCCAGGGGGTGCTGGGCTTCCTCGTTCATCGTCGCACTGCCGGGGCAGCCCCGTCAGCCACGGCGTGCAGACCACTTCGCGCATTCGTGCAGACGACTTCGAAAACTGACAACCGCGCTGGAACTGGGCTGCAGCCGCGGGCACGCGGTCGCCGCGCTGGCCACCAAGGGCATCTCCGCCACCGGTGTGGACCTGTCACCCGTGCAGATCGACGGCGCCCGCCAGCAGTGGGGGCACCTGCCGAACGCCTACTACGTCCAGGCCGACGTGCTCACCTTCCTCGCCGAGGCCGGCCAGCGCTGGGATGCGATCTATCCATCTTCGGCGCGCTCTGGTTCACCGACCCCGAGCAGTGGATGCCGCTGGTGCACCAGCGCCTGGCCGCCGGCGGGCGGCTGGCGTTCTCGTGCGCC
>NZ_JOAG01000103.1 GCF_000725485.1 Nonomuraea candida
CCACCGCTACGCCTCGGCCGCCGCCCTCCTCGCCTCGACCGACCCACCACACGAGCATGCCGACCCAGGAAAACCAGCATGTTGATTTTTGGCAGCCACACCTGCTGCGCGCCTCGTTCCGGTACGCCGCCCGCCAGCACTGGGACGCCATCGCCAAGGCCCTCAAGCCCGTCTGCACCGCCCCGACCGAGGCTGCCGCGCTCGAGCGCTTCTACGAGTTCGCCGAGATGTGGGGTGGCAGGTATCCGGCGATCGTGAAGTTGTGGGAGGACGCCTGGGCCGAGTTCGTGCCCTTCCTCAACTTCGACCCCGAGATCCGCCGGGTGATCTGCTCGACCAACGCCATCGAGCCGGTCAACGCCCGCATCCGCCGGGCGGTCAAGGCCCGCGGCCACTTCCCCAACGAGCAGGCCGCGCTCAAGTGCGTCTACATGGCGATCATGAGCCTGGACCCGACCGGCAAGGGCCGCAAACGCTGGATCACTCGATGGAAGGCCGCTCTGAACGCCTTCGCCATCACCTTCGACGGCCGCCTGAACCCGAGCACCCGCTAATCAAGCAGAATCGAGATACACCACTGACTGACTGGACACACCCCTGCCAGACGCGCTGGACGTCGGCCACCAGGCCGGGCACGGCGACGTCCTTGGTAGGCGAGTGATCACGATAATGCCGGTAAGCGGTAACGGTCTCAATTCATCTACCCTGGCGTGGTGCCCACTGACATCTACGGCTTCATCGAGGTCCGGCACCCGTCCGCTGACGAGGACTGGTACGAGGGTGAGCCGTGGCTGACGTCCATGTCCCTCTATCCGCTCTATACCGACAGTGATTATGCGGCCTTCGGTTGCCTCTTCGGGGTCCGCGACTGGCTTGGGTGGACTCCGGTCTCGGCCGGCCACGGTCTGCCAGCCGATGTGTCAGAGCAGGTCCGTGCCGACTATGAAGGCTGCGCACGATCCGATGCTGCGGTACACGGCTGCACATGGGTCTCCTGGTCGCAGCTTCGTGATCTCGACATGTCCGCCCGTCCTGCGGCCCGGGGGATGCTTGCAGTTCGATCAGGGCCGACCTCCATGCCCCATACGATCCGCAGGTACCGGATCGACGACCGATGGCCCGATGAGGTCGTTGAGCAGTACGGCATACCACCGCTAGGGGTCTCGCCCACCGTGGCGTCGGCAGGCCGGTGGCAGGTTGCCGGAGCGACGCTCGAATACGGTCCGGTGACACGGCTGCACGTGCTGGGACCGGGGACGGGATGGGAGCACGTCTTTAGCGTGATGCGGGCCTTGGCTGAGCGGTTCGGAGACGACGGTGTGCGACTGGTCGTCTGGTTCGACTGAACGCGGTCACGGGCTTCGAGACTTCGGGCGCGATAGCGGATGAAAAGTTCACTGAGCCGTTTCATCCCCGGGCGGCAGACAGTTGATCACAGCGTGATCGCGAGAGTGGCGTTCGCTTGATGACATGGCGAAACCTCTGGTAGACGGGTTGATCACCACAATCACGTCCGCCAAAACCCGAGGCCTCGCATGCTGTTCTCCCGTGCTGCCGTCGATTTGTCGCGCTCACCTCTCAACTACGTCGCCGGCCTCATCCGCCGGCACCACAAGACGATCGGGTCGACATGGCGGCTGCTCAACCTGGGGACAGCAAGCCCCGCTCGTGCTGATCTACCTGCGCACGGGAGCGACGTTCCCCGAGCTCGGAGCCGGATCCGGAGTTTCCACCGCGACCGCGAGGTGGTCGACGAACTCGTCCGGCAGGTGACCGGGCACGCACGCCTGGCACCGGGCGCGACCGCTACCCGGCGGGGCCCCTTTGGCGCCCACCGGTGAGCCTTCGCGATCCCGCCTGCAGCCGTATGGAGGATTTACCTCGGGCAAGAGCTCGCGCCCTGGGCCTCGACGCTGATGTGAGCGGCGTAGCGATCGGGTAGGTCGGCTTCGGGCAGGCCGAGCCCGTCGGCGAGCAGATGAGCGACCCGCCGTTGGACGCGCTCCAGTTCATGATCGGGTGTCTGGTCCTGGGCCTGCTCGGGGTGGAGCAGGCCGGTCAGGACGACGTAGGTCGACTCCAGCTCCGCCAGGTCAGAACGCGACCGTGACCGCTGATGTGGTGGAGCGGGGTGTAATGACCCCAGTGATGGGCGGCCAGCCCGGCAGTGGTGATCACCAGCGAGGGAAAGCGGCCGGCTCCCTGAGGCTGGATGAGGCGGCGGGCCTCAAGCCAGCGCAAAGTGATCGGATGGACCACTTCCATGCCGAGGCCGGCCGCGCCTCGGGCCAGAGCGGCCTTCTGCCCTGGGCTGAGCCACCCCAGCCGGGGACGTCCCCGGCGCGGAACGCGCTCACGGCTGACTGTCATCGGCTTGGCTCCTCGCGTGGATCGGAAGGCCGGAGTGCTGGAGGTGGCGGCGCCTGTGGCGCAGGGACGCTCTGCGGAAGGACGGATAGGGCCGCTCATGGCGATCGGCCGGCTGGGTACTCGACGTCGTTGAAACAGCGGCCGCTGGGGAAGATCACCTGCTGGATGGGCGCGGTCACATGCGCGGGGGCGTCGTTGGGCGGCTGGCCGGTGTGGTCACCGACCTGCCCGGCGATCGTGATCGGCGCGCAACGGCTCCCGGCAGGCGGCGGTTCGTGGACGCGAACGTGTGCGACCGTCCCGTACCGTCCGCCGACGGGCAGGACCATGTCATGCGCAAGCTGCCAAACCCCGCTCATCCCGGCCTCACCTCCGCCGGTATCAACACTGTGCGTGTTCATCCTCTGGCTCAGAGTGCCGAGTCCGCTGCCTGTTTCGTGAACTGGCTCCTGCCTGGCGGGTCACAGTGTGCTGACGTGCCGGCGAGCGGGTGTTGGGCGTCGCCGGCTCTGATGAGCCGAGAGTTCCGGCAGTGATCAAGACCGTCATGTCGTTCTCTCTGGCGGACGGGTGGAGGGTGGCTACAGTGGCCTGTGTGACAGAGACGTTCGTGATGCGTCCCGCCACCCCGGCCGATCGGCCGGCAGTAACGCGAATGATCCAGGCGCGATGCCAGTGGATGGAGGAGCGCGGCCTGCCGAGCTGGCGGGCCGGCGTCGACGAACTGGCCGGCCAGTGCGAGAACCCGGACGGGGACGTGTGGATCCTGGAAGGGACCGAGCACGGTGTGGCCGGGCAGATGGTGGTCCAGGACCAGGGCCCGCCGTGGGGGTGGACCGACGAGGAGCGCGCCGAACCCGCTCTCTACTTGTCGGGGTCGATTACTGATCCTGTGCTCCGCTCCCGCAAGCCGGGAACGTTGATGGCGTGGTGGGCGGTCGACCGAGCCGCCCGGCTGGGCGTGCCGTGGGTGCGCCGACACTGCCACTGCGCCCAGGTGGCCAGCTACAACCTGACGCAGGGGTTCGAACTGGTGCGGGAGGAGCAGCGGACGCACGCCCGGTTGTTCATGATGGCGCGCCGGGCCGAGCGGCTCGATATGTCCGGACTGGTCAGGACAGCAACGCCTTACCCGCCCGGTTCAGAATGATCATGTCGACCAGCTTCGCGTAGGACTCTTCCCGGCAGGGGCCGGTCTCCAGATCGGTGGCTTTTGAGCTCGCGCCAGGAGAACGGCAACTGCTCGCCGAGCTGAACGAGCGCGGGGTGAGCGAACGGGGTGCGATGGCCACAGCCCGGCGGGGTCAGGTCCCCGCCGCCAGCGGAGCCGGAGCCGGCGGCGGCCAGGCCGCACGCTGCGGCGTCTGCCGGAACCAGGAGCCTGCGAAGCCGGCAGCGTACGCCCTGCTCTGGCCGGATGAGCCAGCCGCTGGTTCTGCACCCGCGAGCTTCATCTCTGGACCCGCATTCTCGCCCCTTGGCCGACGGGCGCGACCTCGCCGCCGCCACGTCGGCGTCCGACCCCGCGGCGGCCTCCCGTCACTGGCAGGAGGCGATCGAGACCTTCACGCGTCTCGGCGGGCGGGAGGCCGCCGAGCTCGCGGACACCGGGCCGCACGATTGGCGCGCACACGTCCAACGACCACGAACCCCGCCACCGGCTGGACGCCGATGACGGGGACAGGGGCCCTCTGGGGTTGGGTGGTTCAGGTGCTGGCGGAGGCGATGGTGAGGCCCTGCCAGCCGGTGCCGATGATCTGGCTGCCGAGGAAGGGGAGGCCGCCGGCATTGGTGCCGCT
>NZ_JOAG01000104.1 GCF_000725485.1 Nonomuraea candida
GCGCAACGCTCACGCGCAACCAAAGACCAGCTTCGCCGCCAGCTCACCTATTCGAAGCTGGACCAGTTACCCGTCCAAGGTTGCGTGACAGGCCACTAGCCCTGCGTACGCAAAGCTCATTGTCTCTGAGTAAGTCAACGCTGCTGCGGCCACACCAACAAGCAGAGCCCCGACAAAGATCACCGCTGCTCGCGGTGATAGAAGTGAGGTGTCTGCATGTGGCTGCTCTGAAGGAGCCTGCGGAGGTTGTGCTGTCGAGCCCATCTTGAGCCCTTCCTCGTGTGATCAACGGACGTGCCCTTTGGCACCTCGGTGACGCGAGTGACTCTCGGAGATGAGAGCCGTGTGCCAGGGACTACAAAAGCGTCCCAGATGGCAGGACGTCGTGGGGCTTGAACGGTCCAATTGATCCCTTTCGACTACTCTCGGCTACCTGCCGAAAGCGATCCGCGAATTAGGGGTACCGGTCACATCGGACTTACGCTGACATTAAGGGACGCATGTGCTCAAAAGCGGGAAACGCTGCTAAGTGCTGGAGCTATGACGTATCGTCGGGAGCGAACCTCGTGAGGTTCAACGGACGAGACGCGTTCGCGTGACGGCGAAGCGGCTCATCTCGGGGATCGCGTCATGCGACGGCTATGCCAGCGGTGAGCCGGTGCTAGACGGATCTCTTGGAAGGAGACATGGTCTCTGAACGCGGCGTTGGGCCAGCCTCAGAGATCATGCTCAAGTTGAGGCCATCCGCTGATCTTGCGATCTGCGGATGGCCTCAGCGATTCTCCATCTAGGCGCGGCATACTGATTGTCTTCTCGAGATACTCGACTGTCTTAGCTGGCCTCGCACTTTGCCGAAACGTTCTTGTAGGCATCAAGCGGCGGCGCGGCGCGCCGCCGTACCGGCCCGCTGGCGCCCGCCGCCCGGGCATGCGGCCTGAGGGCCGGTCCCGGACGGCGGCGCCTCGGGCCGGCCCGCGTCAGATCTCGCCGCAACCAGCTGACCCGCCGACCCGGGCGCCACGCCACCGCAGCGCACTCGGCCTACCGGCTGGACACGACCGTTCCGAGCAACAGACGATGGCAGGATGCGCAGCCGGTTGACGATCCTCGCGGAAGTAGCCACCGTCGCAGCTCTCGTGGTCGCCGTGATGACCTTCCTAAAATGGGATGAGAGGGCCCCATGGGGTGAAGGGCACGGTCCCTCAAATCCTGAGCAAGCGCAACTCCCGGTCGCCGTTCCAACCCTTGTCGAACGGCTGCAGATATTCGGCTCCGACCAGGACTTCGGGCGACTACTGCTTTGGGGGATCGGCCTGTACATCCTTCTCGGGGCCTTGGCGCTGATCGTCTCAGGTGACTACGGTGGAGCAGTCCGAGCCGGACTCTGGCTTCTGTTGGCGCTCGCGGCGACAGCTGCTTGGCTCTGGCTGTTTTGGGGCTCCCTCAACGTACTCGGAATCATCTTGTTGGGAATCGGCCTCGTCATCGTCGGTATCGCGTGCCTTACGTACTTGAACATCTAAAGCACGCCTCCGGCGGGGGGCTCCGGCTCCGGGATGATCGCCGAGCCAGGGGACAGCGCCGTACGTGGTTGAGGTGGAAGTCTGATCATCCCGTCCGCCATCGACCCGGGACAAGCCGAGCAGACCTGGGCCATGGGGTCAAGGTCGTTCGTCCGGTGGGGCGCTCCACCTTGACCCCATGGCCCAGGCCCGCTTTCCCTTCGGGCGGGACGACGGCGGACGGGATGATCAGACAGGGGAGAAGCGTGCTGGCCGCACGTAGCAAGATCCGGACTATGCGCGGAATGATCTGCGGCTCCAAGGGCGAGACTGAGGGCGTACAACGAGGTTGAGGCCGCGTCGAGGCCAGGACCATCGGTCCCCTGTAAACCGTCGGCTCAGCCTACGCAAGTTCGAACCTTGCACCTGCCACGCCAGTGGGAAGAGGCTCGTCACCAGCGGAAACGCGGTGACGGGCCTCTCGCTTGTGTCCGGCCGTTTACGGCCGACACTGGCCGCCTACGGTTGATCGTTCCAATGCGTTCCCATTGGATCATGGCCTGGATCTCGCTGGATTGTGGCACGGGGGTGAACGGCCAGTCGGCTCACTCCCGGGCGTACGGCCGGTCCGAATTGGTGGTCCGGCTGATCACCCCACGGGCATGAGGACGGGGCCAGCATCTGCGGCCGCTACCAGGCGACCGCCGGATCACTCCCCGGGCCGTGGAGACGGGGGCCCGACTCGGATGCGCGCCTCGGCGCCGCCCGGATCACCCCACGGGCGTGGAGACGGGGCGGATTCATTGACCTCGCCGTGGGGGAGGAACGGATCACCCCCACCGGCGTGGGGACGGGAGGACGTTCGAGGCGACGTTCGCCGTCGTGTTGGATCACCCCCGTCCACCATCGACCCGGAGAAGCCGAGCAGACCAGGGCCACGGGTACCAGATCGTTCGTCCGGTAGGGCGCTCCATTTGGCACCCGTAGCCCTGTCCCGCTTCCCCTGCGGGCGGGTCGATGGCAGACAGGATGATCAGTCAGGCGGGGTGTGCGCAGGTGCGCAATCCATGTCACCCTGCGCCTATGCTCACCGTCCGCCAACTTCTCGACTACCTCACTGGCCAGCCCGACGAAACCCCCGTCGTAGTCGACGTCAACGCAGGGGGTTGGTATCTCCGTGTAGAAGATCTCAACGTGACCACCGCCCAAGACGCGACACCCGGTGGTGACCCTCTTGAAGGTGTTGAGATCAATATCTTCTGGGAACCCGGCGAGCGCGGCTGAACCATAAATGACCCCTCCAAGACGCTCTTCACCCTGGACGACGTAGACGAGCTGATCGCCGAACGCGACGCGCTCCGTCGGGAACTGTCAGACCTCCGAGCCGGTCTCTGTTTGTCTCTTCGCAAGTACCACAGGGAAACGGGTCCGCAAGGGCTGATCGTTCGGTCCGTGCTCACCGATCAAGAGATCTTCGCCGAGATCGAGCAGCTCCGCGCCATCGCCGCCGAGTCCAGCTCAGAGCCTTGATCGTCGTGCCATTGGCGTGCCATTAAGGGCGGTGACGAGGGGTCAACCACGGTCACTCACGACAAACCTCAGTCGCAGGTCAGCGCCTCTACAAGCCAAGATCCCTACAATTCCCATGCTGACGGCTGAGGGATTGGTTCGATCCCAGAGTTACCTCGATAGGTCCCCATGGTGCCGACATGGCTCCGGACGGAGATGAGACGGTGTGGAGCGAGGAAGAATACGTAACCTATCTGCGTGGCGAGCGGCGGCGTTTCGCGTGGGTGATGCGGCGGTACGGAGGACTTTCGCCGAGCGAAGCCGAGGCGGCAGCGCTGAATCGCTACCCCTACGAGCCAAGTGACGAAGCATACCGCGGACTCATCTTCCACGATGAGGCATGGCATTGGGCGATGCTGGAACTCTATGGTGACAGCTACTGGATCGACCGTCCGGAGCTCACACACCCATCGCCAGAGTACCGGGCCCTCGATTGACGACGTGCCAAGATTTGAATCGCCCCGGGTTCGGTGGAGACCACCACAACAGCGCACAGCCACATCCGTCTGGTATCACTCAAGACACGGTCGGGAACTCCTGTTCACGTCTTGGACGGTCCGGATAAGGAAGCGATCAGGCCATCGAGGGAGCCTCGGCTGTTCAGCCACGAGTACAGCCAAGAGAGTGAACGACGGTGGAACCCTGCGGACGTCCACAGACAGCGCGACCGCAGGCCAGAGCCGCTGACCTCGATCAAATTGCCTTCTCTAATTCGCGGATTCTTCGGTCGCGGTCTCGGCGTTACGCCGCAGCAGCCTCTGTACGACGCTAGGGAGGTTCAAGGTCCGGTCTTCTCTCTGTAGGCGCCAGCGGCCTAGTCTTCGTGCTCATGGCTCGCACCACTTCCAAGCCTCCGGTTGACATCACGCAGGTGTTACCCGAGTTGGCCGCGTACGCAAGAACAGCCGTCCGGCGGGCCCTGCCCCCGATGTGTGGACACCTTGAGTACCGGATGATGGAGATCCGGAGACAAGGAGTTCCACGTGGCGATGAAGTCGTATCCGCCGGAGTT
>NZ_JOAG01000105.1 GCF_000725485.1 Nonomuraea candida
CGACAGGCAACATCGCCTACGTGGTGACCTCGCGACTCATCGTCACAACGGCAAGGATCTAGAGCAGTGGGAGTTCGAGGTCACCAGCGGGGGACGCGTGATCGCCGCTACGAAGCGCTCGTAGTCGCCAGGACGCCGAGCAAGACGGTCTTCGGCGACGATCACGACGCCTTGGACCGCCGTACCATCGGGGAGCTCGCCCAGTGGCCTGACGTCCGGGGACGCGTGAGCCGATGCTCGGTCATGGCTGCTGCGGTTCTATACAGAAAGATGTATAGTTGATGTATGACTGTTCTGCACGACGCTACTGAGCTGAGCGTCACAGAGGCGGCCCAGCGAGGAGTTGCCCGCCTGGTGGCTGATGCGGAGCAGGGGGCCGATCTGGTGGTCACCCGTCGGCATCGACCAGTGGCGGCTGTGGTGAGTATTCGCCGGCTCAAGGAGCTCGAGGAGGCGGCGGCTGATCTGCGTGATCTGGCGCTGGTGCTCGCTCGGTCGGTCACGGACACGGGGGAGCGGGTCTCACTCGATGAGGTGCTCGCCGCCTTCGGGCATACTCGCGAGTCGTTGTCCGCTGTTCCGGACGATGAGTGAATCGTGTCCGACGTCGTATTCACGGCGCCGGCAGTCGACGACCTCCGGCGCATTGGGCCAGACGCGGTACCCAAAATACTCAAGAAGATCCTTCTCTTGCTGGACAACCCTGAAGCTGGTTACCCGCTTGGCGGGGAACTGACCGGTTTCCGGAAGCTGGTGGTCGGTCGCAACACCTGGCGTGTCGTCTACCGCATCACCGAGGACAAGTCGGTGGAGATCTGCGAGGTGTGGGCTGTCGGTGAACGTGCCGACGCGGAAGTGTACGCGGAGGCGACGGCGAGGGTCCGCGAGGCGGGTGCAGGTCGTCCCGAGATCATCCAGCTCGGCCAGGTGATCGAACGCCTTGGCGCGCTCGCCGATCACATTCGGGTGGATGAAGCAGCTCCTAGGGAGCCGGTTCCAGACTGGCTCGCGGACCGGTTGATCTACACGGTCGGGATGGCGCGTGAGGACGTTGCCGCCCTTGACCTTCAAGAGGCGGTCGACACGTGGGCTGAGCACCGGTCGAAGCCTCATTAGGTCGTGCACCTATTGCCTGAAGCGAAGTGCTACCACCAGCAATATCTCTTTGAAGTGCCCAACGGCTACTGCGGCATCGGCGGCACGGGCGTGGCCTGCCCTGTGGGTCTGACCTCCGGCGACGCATAGATCGCGGAGAGCCAGGCTCCAGCTCTTGATCGCACGGCCCGTCGGTGTTGATCAAGGCTAGGGCTTCTCTTCGCGGAGACCCCGCATCTTCTTCGCTCTTCGGACCTCTGGCGCAGCGGCATGCCCATGATCCTGCTGACGACCGTTCTCGACTGTGTCCGCCTCTGAGTCGCTAGCGATATCGCTTGCGTTTATTTCGTTTGTTGCGGATACTTCGAAGAGGGGGTGACGTTGTGGGTGACGTGCAGGCCAAGAGAGTTCGGCCGGGAAGCATCGACGCCGAGGTGGCCGGCCGCGCGGTACGCCGGATCAAGGATTACCTGATGCAGTATCCCGAGCAGCCGACCGTGCAGGTCGTCGGTGAGCACGGAGACGAGGGCCCCTTGATCCTGCCTCGCGAAGCCGTGAGTCTGCTGGCCTTCATCCTTGCCCAAGCGGCCGAAGGACGCGGAGTCACGGTGATTCCATCGGATGCTGAGCTGACGACACAGCAAGCGGCGGACATGTTGAACGTCTCGCGCCCGTATGTGATCAAACTTCTGGAGACGGGGGAAATTCCCTTCCGGTTGATTGGCAAGCACCGCCGGATCACGTTCGAGGATCTCCAGGAATACAAGCGTCGCGACGACGCCAAGCGCCGAGCTGCAGCGGATGAGCTCGCTGCGCTGGGGCAAGAGCTGGGCATCTGAGCATGACTCTTGTGGTGGTCTACGACGCGAACGTGTTGTACGGCAACACGCTGCGGGACCTGCTCATCCGCCTCGCCATGACCGGACGGGTGCAGGCCAGGTGGACCAACAGCATTCTCGACGAGATGCAGCGCAACCTCGCCGCCAACCGGCCCGACATTCCTGCAGAGAAGCTCGACAAGCTCCGCTCCCTAATGAATTCCGCTGTCCGAGACTGCCTCGTCGAGGGGTATGAGCCACTGATCGAAGGACTGAAACTTCCCGACGCCGATGATCGGCATGTGCTGGCTGCGGCGATCAAGGTGGGTGCAAGCGTCATCGTTACGTCGAATCTCAAGGACTTCCCTGCCGACTACTTGGCTCCGTGGGACATCGAGGTGAAGTCGCCCGACGACTTCGTGCTGGACCAAATCGATCTGGACGGAAGGGTCGTCTGGGCTTGTGTGCAGCAGATCGCGGACTCACGGATCAGTCCGCCGGAGACCGTTGATGATGTGCTCGACGCCTTGGAGGCGGCGGGCCTCGTCGAAGCGGTCGCTGCCCTTAGAGCCGGCTGAAGTCCTCCCAAGCTGGATCTGTAGCGCGAAGTGAAGTGCTACCACCGGCAATATTTGTACAAAGTGCCCAACGGCTACTGCGGCATCGGCGGCACCGGTGTCTCGTGCCCGGTAGGTATCGCGCCTGCTGGCGAGTGAGGTGCGGACGGCGGAAGCCGGCCAAGTAGTCTGTCCCTCCCGGCGGTCCTCTCGTGTGGATCGCCGGGGTGCGGTGTTACTGGACGATCACCACTCGGACGGGGAAGGAGGTGTCTGTGCGGAAGTCCTGTTCGAAACCGGACGCGTTGAGTACGTACTTCTCCGGGTCGTAGACAAGAGCGAAGCAGGCGTCTACGTGGTCGTGTGCTCGGTAGCGCAGGACGTCTTGGGCCAACTCGTCCCCGAGTTTCCGTGGTCCTAGATTAGTGCGGGTCATCTTCGTCTCCACGGCGACCCGCTCATTCTTGAGCAGGAAGTCGAGTCGGGGGTGTGCGCCCGCCCTGCTGGGGCCATACTCTTCCGGGCGGACATCAAGGTGGTGAAGGCACAGCACAGCGTGGACTATGCGCTGCAGGTCGTACTCGTCCTTGACGATGAGTCCTGGACGTCCGCGGACTTCTTGACGCAGCACCGTCACTGCGATGGGAAGTCTCCGGAAGACCTCTTCAAGGCTGTCGAGAGTAGTCAGAATGCCGGCGCTACCACCGATCTGCGCCACCACGTTACGCAAGATCTGCTTCTGCTCGGTCAGCGGTGCATGAAATGCGGTGCTGACCGGGTACAGCCACTTGGAGATCGTTCCTTGGGCGGCCAGTTCTGCGAATATCGTGTTGAGCTCGAGCCCTGCCTGCAGAAAGTGCTTGATCTTATAGGTCGGAAATCCTCCCTCGTACTCTTTGCGGAAGGCTTCAAGGTGGTCAGATGGGAGGATGGCCATGGCCTCCGCGTACCACGTCCCATACGCTTCGGCCAGTCGACGAAGTAGGTCTTCTCGGCCGTCTCTGGCTTCGTTCTGCACCTCGTCGGCCAGGCCGGCGAGGGTATCGGTGCGTCGGATCAGCTCCGCGATTTTCTCGAGCACCCTTCTCGTCACTCGGTGATCTTACTGTCGCGTGAGGGCGGCCCGCCTCGGAGTCGAGCGTCCGTTTCGGCCAACATCAGATTGTGTTCTGACGTAGACTGCAAGAGTGAGCACGAGTCATGCCGACGCAGTGACCTTTTCTGATCTTTCGAGGAA
>NZ_JOAG01000106.1 GCF_000725485.1 Nonomuraea candida
CTCCAGAGCGCCGACGTTGGCGACCCGGTACTTCACTTCGACTTCCTGGACCCCGCCGGTCACGTCAGCCTCCCCTGTCGCTGTGACCTGGCGAGCCTATCCACTGGGGGCGGCGGCGGGCGGTGGAAACCACCCACTGCTCGCTGCTTCCTACGCGATCCGACGCACGGGCACTGACAGCTCGACCTCGATCCACTCCCACGGCACGCCCAGCTCCGGCGGCACCGGCCGCCGCCACGGGCCGCGCGACGGCAGGTAGAACGCCGGCTCGGTGAAGTACCGGTAGGCCGCGGTGGGCAGCGCCACCGGCACGTACCCCTCCGCGACCGCCTTGCCGAGGAGCTGCTCCCGCATGCGCTGCTCGATCCCCTCACGGAAGGGCACGTCTTGGGGTCGTGGTCATATCCGGCCGGAAATTCCCGCTAAGCCACCGGCAACGCGATCGCGTCCAGCACGCGGCGCGAGAGTCGGTCTCGATTTGGGCGTACCAGCGGGTAGTGATCTAAGGTGCGCGTAGCGTGACGCGTTGTGGCACAGGAGTATTTGTCCGCCGCACAAGTTGACCGGTATGGCCGGTTCGTGGCGGACCCGACGCCGGAAGAACTGGAGAGGCTCTTCTTCCTGGACGCCGCCGCGCTGGAAGAAGCGCGGGACAAACGGCGCTTGCACAACCGCCTGGGCTGGGCCATCCAGTGGGGCACGGTGCGCATGCTCGGCACGTTCCTGACCGACTCCGGCCCGGCCGACGTGCCTCAGGTGGTGGTCGAGTACGTGGCCGAGCAGCTGGGGATCGCCGACGCCTCGGTGGTGAAGCTGTACGGCGATCGCCCGTCCCGGGAGGCGATGAAGGTCGCCACTTCCTCTTCCGCGGCGGAGAACTCGCGATAGCCGAGCATGGTCCGGATCTTTCCGGCGTGCTCGTAGGGGGTGTTCGCCGGGCATCACCACCTTGTCCCGGTTGGTGACCGAGGTGCGGCGGGTCGAGCTGGAGGCGATCAACCGCGCGCTGGCCGAGGCCGCGCCGCCGCCGATGCGGGCCGAGTTGGTGGAGACCCTGCAGGTGCCGGATGGCAAGGAGCAGCACCCGGTTGTTGATCAGCCACAGCACCGCCCGGTCGAACAGCTCCCGGCGCGAGTCCCGGCTCTTGCGCAAGGTCTCCACCCTGGAGTGGATGCGCACCGCGGTGACCAAGGTGTCGGGCACCGGGATGGAGCAGGCCCTGGATCGCACCTCCTACGTGCTGGGGCTGGGCACCGGGGCGGTGGACTGTAGCGAGGTTGCGCCGGTGAAGCTGGCCGAGCTGGCCCGGTTCGGGATGACGGCCAAGGCGTTCCGGATCAAACAGTTGGAGGACGACCGCCGCCTGGCCACGCTGCTGGCCACGGTGCGGCAGTTGGAGGGCACCGCCGTCGATGACGCGCTGCTGCTGTTCGACCTGCTGATGTCGACGGTGCTGCTGGCCCGGGCCGGCAGGGCGGCCGACAAGGAGAAGCTGTGCAACCTGCCCCGGCTGCGGGTGGCCGCCTCCCGGCTGGCGACCGCGTGGACGATCCTGCTGGAGACGCCACCCTCCGGCCCAGAGGAGGAAGGCCAGGGCCCGGGCGGCGAGCCGCACGTGCTCACCGTGCCGGAGGTGCTGGACCAGGTCGAGCAGGTGGTCTCCCGGCAGCAGCTGGCGGCCGCGGTGGAGACGGTGCTGGAGTTGCTGCCGCTGCCCACCACCGAGGACGACGGCGACCTGGAATGGCGGGTGGAACTCCTCGACCGCTTCGGCACCGTTAAGCCCTTCATCGACATGCTGGCCTCGGTGATCCCCTGGGGATGCACCGCGGCGGGCTCGCCGATCCTGGCCGCGCTGCGCGCGCTGCCCCGCCTGATGGCCGCGCGCAAGCCCGGACGGGAGCACATCAAGGGGTTCGAGGACATGGTGACCGGCTCCTGGCGGCGCCTGGTGTTCGGCAACCCGAAGCTGGACCCGCCGCTGATCGACAGGCCCGCCTACACCTTCTGCATCCTGGAGGCCCTGCACGCGGCTCTGCGACGGCGCGACATCTACGCGGTCGGCGCCGACAAGTGGGGCAACCCGCGCGCCCGGCTGATCGAGGAACGGCTGTGGGTGCGCGAGCGCGCCTCGGTGCTGACCTCGCTCGGGCTGGACGCCGACCCGGCCGTGCACCTGCGCGAGCTGGCCGACCTGCTGGACGGCGCCTACCGGGAGGTCGCCGCCGGGCTGCCGGACAACGCGGCGGTGTCCATCAAGGGCGGCAAGCTGCACCTGGCCCGGCTACAGGCGGCCCCGGAGCCGGAAGGGTTCACCGCGATACACGACGCGGTGCAGGCGATGCTGCCCCGCATCGACTATCCCGAGCTGCTGCTGGAGGTGCACGCCCGCACCGGCATGTTCGACTACTTCACCCACATCACCGGCTCGCACGTGCGCCGCGACGACCTCGACATCACCCTGGCCGCGCTGACGGTGGCGCGCTCGTGCAACGTGGGCTTGATCCCGGTGATCAAGGCCGGGACGCCCGCGCTGACCGCGGCCCGGCTGATCGGCGTGGAGAAGGGCTACTTCCACGGCGAGGGCATCGCCGCGGCGTCCGGGCGGCTGGCGGACCAGCAGGCCGAGATCGACATCACCGCCGACTGGGGCGGCGGGCTGGTCGCGTCGGTGGACGGGATGCGGTTCGTCGTCCCGGTCCGCTCGTTATACGCCCGGCCGTCCCCTCTCTATTTCGGTGTCGGGAAGAGGCCGAGGGGCGCCACCTGGCTGAACGTCGTCTCGGACAAGGTGATGGGGCTGGGCGGGCTGGTGGTGCCCGGCACGCTGCGCGACTCGCTGTACATCCTGGACGCCATCCACCGCCTGGACGCCACCGAGCAGCCCGAGGTGGTGGTGACCGACACGGGAAGCTACAGCGACCTGGTGTACGGCATGTTCGCCATGTGCGGCTACCAGTTCGCGCCCCGGCACGCCGACATCTCCGACACCCAGCTGTGGTGGATCGACACGGCGATGCTGGAGGGCGGCCTGACCACCGGCACGCGCGCCACCAACGGCTGGGGCGCCTTCAACAGCCTGGGACTGCGCCGCGTCTCCATCCCTGCCATCGTGCAGCACTGGGACGACATGGCCCGGGTGGCCGGATCCCTGTCCACGAACCAGGTCCGCGCCTACGACCTGATCAAGATGATGACCGCCGACGGCCGCCTGACCGGCCTGGGCAACGCCTTCGCCCACTACGGCCGCATCTTCAAGACGCTCCACCTGCTGCAGGTCCTGCACGTGGAGGACTACCGCAGGATGATCGGGGCGCAGCTGAACGTCGGCGAGTCCCGCCACACGCTGGCCCGGCGGGTGTTCTTCGGCAACCTCGGCCGGCTGATCCGCGGCTATCAACGCGGCATGGAGGACCAGGTCGGGGCTTTGGGGCTGGGGATCAATGCGATCGTCTGGTGGAATTCGCTCTATATCGACGCGGCCGTGAAGCGTCTGGAGGCCGGCGAACTGGGCATCAAGGGCGGCGAAGTCACGCCGGAGATCCGTGCCCGCCTCTCGCCCTTGCTGTTCGAGCACATCAACTTCCACGGGTTCTACCCGTTCAACCGCCCGGAAC
>NZ_JOAG01000107.1 GCF_000725485.1 Nonomuraea candida
CTCGCGGTAGCCGTTGTCCAGCCGGACCGGCCTGAGCAGGCCCTGCTCCTCGTAGTAGCGCAGCAGCCGCCTGTTCACCCCGGTCTTGTGAGCCAGATCAGGCGGCTCTCCGGTGACGTCCGGGGCCATCGGTCGATGACCCCGGAAGGGTGACGGACGGATATCGGGGACGATGCCCCGTCAGGATGCGGACAGGAGCAGATGCAGAGCGAAGAAGGTGATCAAGGCGCTGGAGACCAGGGCGGTGATGAGCCGCCCGCGACTGCCGGTGACCAGCTGGCCCAGCAGTGCCCCGCCACCGGCCAGGAGCAGTTGCCAGCTGGCCGAGGCCGCGAAGGCGGCCAGGACGAACACGGCCTGTTCAGCCACGTGTGGGGTGGCCGATGCCTGGATGCCGAGCACCAGTGCCGCGAAATAGATCACGGTGAGAGGGTTGAGCATCGTGATCCCCCAGCAGCGTCCAGTAGGCGCGTCCTGGGGTGAGCTGCATGGCGCCCATGGTGACGGGCTGATGGCGTTGGCGGTGTCGGCGGATCGCCGTCACCCCGGCCCGCAGGGCCGAGATGATGAGGACCAGCCCCGCTCCCCGGCGCAGAGGCGCCACGATCGGCTGGATGAAGGGGGTCAGGGCAGCGCCGCCAAGGGCAGCGATCAAGGCGTACATGCCGTCTGCCGTCGCTACTCCGAGAGCGGCGAAGGCTCCGGTCTTCAAGGACGTGCGAGCCGTGAGGGCCACCAGGTATGTCGCGACCGCGCCGACCGGGATGGCGATGCCATAGCCGGCCAGGAGCCCCGCGACCAGGGCGGCGATCGTGCTCGGACGTGCATCGGCCTCCATGGCCGGCGGATCTGCTGTCGGCCCCGCACCGGACTGGCGGTGTGCGCGGGCGACAGGAAGGTGAGAGTTCTGATCATGGCGGAGAGCATGAAGAAGGTCCGACTCGCCATCGCGGTTGTCGCGGTCGGACAGGGTGGCGCCGATGCGGCGCTCCTGTCTCTTGATGGCTTGGCCGACGCGGCGCTCCTGTTTCCTGATGGCTTGGCCGACGCGGGCCTGGGTGACGTGCAGCCGCTGGAAGGTGCGGCCGAAAGCGTTCAGGACCAAGACCCGCAGGCCCGGCAGGACGGCATCCGAGTTCCCCGAACATTCCCTTCGCTCCCCAAGAGGGCGGCCCCTCAGCCGAGGAGGGACAGCGCCCCCAGGGCGGCGGGCAGGTTCGGCTCGACGACGACGTCCTTCATGGCCGCCGGGGACAGGAATCCGTCGGCCGCGATGGCGTCGAGCGCCCTGAGCATGGGGGTCCAGAAGCCGTCGGCGTTCAGGAAGCCCACCGGTTTGCGGTGGAAGCCGAGCTGGCGCCAGGTCCACACCTCGAAGATCTCTTCGAGGGTTCCGAGCCCTCCGGGCAGGGCCAGGAAGGCGTCGGACCTGTCTGCCATGATCGCCTTGCGCTCGTGCATGGTCTCGCAGACGTGCAGCTCGGTGATGCCGTCGTGGGCCCATTCGCGCTCGACCATGCTGCGGGGGATCACGCCGATCACCTCGCCGCCGGCCTTGAGCGCCCCATCGGCGACCGCGCCCATGAGGCCGGCGCGCCCGCCGCCGTACACCACGCCGATCCCCCTGGTCGCCAGTTCGCGGCCGACGCCGGCGGCCAGGTCCGAGAAGGCGGGGGTGGCGCCGGGCGTCGAACCGGTGAAGATGGCGATGCGCTTCATGCGTCCCCCTTGCGGCTGCCGGTCAACGGCGCGCATTGTGGTGTTCTCATATCAGGGATATAGTCCCATATATGAGAACCGCGGAAGACCTGGAGACCCGGCTCGCCGGGCGGCTCGCCGACTTGCGGGTCGAACGCGGCTGGTCGCTGAACGAGCTGGCGGCGCAGGCGGGCGTGAGCCGTTCGACACTGTCGCGGCTGGAACGCGCGGAGATCAGCCCGACGGCCACGCTGCTGGGCAAGTTGTGCGCCGTCTACGGACGGACGATGTCACAACTTCTCGCCGAGGTGGAGTCGGCGCCCCCGCAACTGATGCGATCCGACCGGCAGCAGGTGTGGCGGGACGAGAAGTCGGGCTTCACCCGGCGCTCGGTGTCCCCGCCGCATGCCGGGCTGAAGGGCGAGGTCATGGAGGGCCTCCTGCGGGAGGGGGCCGACATCCCGTACGACAAGCCGCCCGTACCGGGCCAGGAGCAGCACATCTGGGTGCTGGACGGCAGGCTCGAGCTCACCGTGGACGGGCAGCGGCACGACCTCCGGAAGGGCGACTGCCTGCGATTCCGCCTATGGGGGCCGACGCGCTTCCGCAACCCCGGCCCCGGCGCCGTCCGGTACGCCGTGATGATCGTCCTACCGTGAGACACCGTCGAGGAGTGAGATGAACATCGTCGTGGACGACCTGTCCGGCCCGGAGATCGCGGCGTTCCTCAATGAGCACGTCGAGGAGATGAAGTCCATCACGCCGCCGGAGAGCGTGCACGCCCTCGACCTCGGCAAGCTCCGCACCAGCGACGTCACCTTCTGGTCGGCGACGGACGGCGGCTCGGTGGTGGCCTGCGGCGCGATCAAGAGGCTGGACCCGGCCCACGCCGAACTGAAGTCGATGCGCACCGCGTCCCACCGCAAACGCAGCGGGCTCGCGTCCCTGATGCTGGAGCACATTCTCACCGAGGCCAGGCGCATGGGGTTCACCCGGCTCAGCCTGGAGACCGGTTCGACCGAATTCTTCCTGCCCGCGAGAAGGCTCTACGAGAAATTCGGCTTCGAATACTGCGAACCCTTCGCCGACTACCGGCCCGACCCGCACAGCGTGTTCATGACGAGATCCCTCTGACCGAGGCCGTCCGAGCCGGACGCCATCCCCACGCCATCCCCACGTCAGCCCCGCAGGAGCGCCGGAGGTGGAACTTCGCGACATCGAGATCTTCCTGGCGCTGGCCGAGGAGCTGCACTTCGGCCGCACCGCGCAGCGGCTGCACGTGACCCAGGCCCGCGTCAGCCAGGCGATCAAG
>NZ_JOAG01000108.1 GCF_000725485.1 Nonomuraea candida
TGACGGTGGCCGTGAAAAGCTCCCCGTAGGCGGCCAGATAATGCCCCACTGACGGCCAGCGGGCTCCCCGCGTATGGCCAGATAGCTCCCCGTTCGTTCCAGTCGTCCCGTTCAGTGACAGTCGATCGGGTGAAGAGCAGCAGGGAGATCATGGAGATTCTTGAGGCGTATGACCTCACGGGCAGTTACCGCGCCGCGGCCGAGCTGGCCGGGTGTGACCACCACACGGTGGCCCGGTATGTGAAGATGCGCGCGGCCGGGCAAGCGCCCGAGCAGCGGCGGCATCGGGCGCGGGCGATCGACGACTTCCTGCCCAAGATTGAGGAACTGGTGGTGCGGTCGCGGGGCAAGATCCGCGCCGATGTCGTGCACCAGCGGATCGTGGCGATGGGGTTCACCGGCGGGGAGCGGACCACCCGGCGGACGGTGGCCGAGGCCAAGGCGCAGTATCGGCTGGGCCGGCACCGTATCTACCGGCCGTGGGTGACCGAGCCGGGGCTGTGGCTGCAGTGGGATTGGGGCACCGGCCCGGTGATCGGCGGGCGGCAGAGCACGCTGTGGTGCGCCTGGCTGGCCTGGTCGCGCTTCCGGGTGGTGATCCCGGTCTGGGACAAGACGCTGCCGACCATCGTGGCCTGCCTGGATGCGACGTTGCGGAGGATCGGTGGGGTGCCGGCCTATGCGCTGACCGACAACGAAAGGACCGTCACCACCGAGCACATCGCCGGGATCGCGGTGCGCAACGCCGACATCGTTGAGGTGGCCAAGCACTACGGGATGACGATTCGTACCTGCCTGCCGGCCGACCCCGAATCCAAGGGCGGCAGCGAGGCCACCGTCCGCATCGCCAAGGCCGATCTGGTGCCCACCGAGGTCAACCTGCGCGAGGAGTATCGCCGTTTCTCCCAGTTGGAGGCGGCCTGCCGGGACTTTTGTCAGGAGGTCAACGCCCGTCCGCACCGCGCCACCCGGCGGCCGCCGATCGAGTTGCTGGCCGAGGAACGCCAGCGGCTGCACCCGCTGCCGCAGCAGCCGTTCACCGCCGCGTTCGGCACCACCCGCCGGGTGAACTGGGACTGCACCATCTCGGTGGACGGCGTGCGTTACTCGGTGCCGCACCCGCTGGTCGATACCCGCGTCTGGGCCCGCTTCCACGGCGATGAGCTGATCGTCACCGCGGTCGGCGGCAACGGGACCGCCACCGAAGTGGCCCGGCACCGGCGCGGCAGCCCCGGCAGCCCGGTCATCGACGAGGCGCACTACCCGCCGCGCGAGGACAAGGACCTCGAGCGCACCCCGAAGGCCACCACCGCCGAGGAGGCCGCGTTTCTGATGCTCGGACCCGGCGCGAGCGCCTGGCTGAGTGAGGCCGCCGCCGTGGGCATCCGCCGGATCAAGGCCAAGATGGGCCAGGCCGTCGCGCTGGCCAAGCTGCACTCGCCCGCCGCCGTCGACCGCGCCTTGGGCGCCGCGGCGATCACCGGCCGGTTCGCCGACGCCGACCTGCTGTCCATCCTGGACTACCAGGCCCGCCGGGCCGGCACCGAACCCAGCCGGGCCACCGAGGCCCACAGCTTGCAGCCGGGCACCTCGGCCTGGGCCGCCTTCGGCACCACCACCAGCGGCGCCGCCGATCCCACTGCCGCGCCGCCCACCGACAACAGCACCGGCAACAGCACCGATTTCGATGAGGAGCTCACCTGACATGGCCACCCCGCTGCGCACCGTTCCCGGCTCGGCCGGTGACCCGCTGACCGAGGCGATCGAGCTGACCCGCCGACTGAAGCTGCCGCATATCCGCCGCGCCCTGCCCGACCTGGTGCCCACCGCCAAGGCCCAACGCTGGGACCCCGCCGAGGTGGTCCGGGTGCTGCTGGCCGAAGAAGCCGCTGGCCGGGACCGCGCCAACCTCAACACCCGCCGCAAACGCGCCGCCTTCCCCACCGGCAAGACCTTCGGCGACTGGGACGAGAACGCCTCCTGCATACCGCGCCCCACCCAGGACGCGCTCAAAAGCCTGGAATGGGTGAGCCGCCGCGAGAACCTCTGCGTCTGCGGACCGTCCGGCACCGGCAAGAGCCACTTCAGCGAGGCCCTCGGCCAGGCGGCGGTCGAGGCCGGGCTGAGCGTCATGTGGTTCACCATCGAAGACCTCGGCACCCTGGTCCGCCGCCATCGCGTGGACGACTCCATCGCCCGGGCGCTGACCCGCATCATCCGCGCCGATCTGATCATCATCGACGACATTGGCCTGCTGCCGGTCTCCCCGGACGCCGCCGAAGGCTTCTACCGGCTGGTCGATGCCGCCTACGAACGCCGCAGCCTGGCGGTCAGCAGCAACCTGCACCCCTCCGGCTTCGACGAGATCATGCCCAAGACCCTGGCCACCGCCACCGTCGACCGGCTCCTGCACCACGCCCATGTCGTGGTCACCCAAGGTGACAGCTTCCGGCTCACCCAAGCCACCTCAGGACAGGGGGTCAAACCCTTCAGCTGACCGAAGCAGCAACCAACGGTGGGGAGATAACTGGCCGCCGTTGGGGAGAACACCGTGGCCGCCAGCGGGGACATCTCAAGGCCGTCTACGGGGAGAACTCAAAGGCCATTGACA
>NZ_KL647037.1:0-425 GCF_000725485.1 Nonomuraea candida
GCGGTCGAAGGTGGGGCTGGCGATTGGGACGAAGTCGTAACAAGGTAGCCGTACCGGAAGGTGCGGCTGGATCACCTCCTTTCTAAGGAGCACTCTCACCCGTCACCACCGACCGTGTGGTGGGGTGACAGCTCACTAGTGGAGCACTGGCTACTCAACCGGCACGTATCGTCGGGCTGCTAGTACCGCCTCTTTTCGGAGGGGAGTGGGAACGGAGCCGGCTGAGGGTGCGGGCCGGTTGGACACACTGTTGGGTCCTGAGGAAACGGGCGGTTGCCTGTTTGACTCAGTACAGGGCCACGGAAGAGTTCAGCGATGTCTGGGCTTGGATGTGGTTGCTGTTTGTTGTTTGAGATTTGCATAGTGGACGCGAGCATCTTTGTGGCCAAGTTTTTTAGGGCACACGGTGGATGCCTTGGCATCAG
>NZ_KL647037.1:481-3343 GCF_000725485.1 Nonomuraea candida
AGTGATTCCGTGAGTAGTGGTGAGCGAAAGCGGATGAGGCTAAACCGGGCGTGTGTGATAGCCGGCAGGCGTTGCATGTCCGGGGTCGTGGGACCTTCTTGAAGTGGCTGCCGCTGCTTCGAGCAGTGATAAATCCTTCCGATAGTTGAAGCCTCTGGGAAGGGGCGCCGTAGACCGTGAGAGCCGGGTAGACGAAATCGGTTGGACTGCTGGAGGGGATCCCAAGTAGCACGGGGCTCGAGGAATCCTGTGTGAATCTGCCAGGACCACCTGGTAAGCCTAAATACTCCCTGATGACCGATAAAAGGTGAAAAGTGCCCCGGTGAGGGGTCGTGAAATAGTACCTGAAACCGTGTGCCTACAAGCCGTAGGAGCTTACATCAGCTTGCTGGTGTGTGATGTGACTGCGTGCCTTTTGAAGAATGAGCCTGCGAGTTATGGTGTGTGGCGAGGTTAACCCGTGTGGGGGAGCCGTAGCGAAAGCGAGTCTGAAGAGGGCGTTTGAGTCGCATGCTGTAGACCCGAAGCGGAGTGATCTACGCATGGGCAGGTTGAAGCTCAGGTAAGACTGGGTGGAGGACCGAACCCACCAGGGTTGAAAACCTGGGGGATGATCTGTGTGTAGGGGTGAAAGGCCAATCAAACTCCGTGATAGCTGGTTCTCCCCGAAATGCATTTAGGTGCAGCGTTGCGTGTTTCTTGCCGGAGGTAGAGCACTGGATGGCCGATGGGCCCGACAAGGTTACTGACGTCAGCCAAACTCCGAATGCCGGTAAGTGAGAGCGTGGCAGTGAGACTGCGGGCGATAAGGTTCGTAGTCGAGAGGGAAACAGCCCAGATCACCGACTAAGGCCCCTAAGCGTGTGCTAAGTGGGAAAGGATGTGGAGTCGCAGAGACAACCAGGAGGTTGGCTTAGAAGCAGCCACCCTTGAAAGAGTGCGTAATAGCTCACTGGTCAAGTGATTCCGCGCCGACAATGTAGCGGGGCTCAAGTACACCGCCGAAGTCGTGGCATTGATCCCCTTGTGGGGTTGATGGGTAGGGGAGCGTCGTGCAGCTGGCGAAGCAGCCGAGTGATCGAGTTGTGGAGGCTGTGCGAGTGAGAATGCAGGCATGAGTAGCGAATCGAGGGTGAGAAACCCTCGCGCCGGATGACCAAGGGTTCCTGGGCCAGGCTAATCCGCCCAGGGTAAGTCGGGACCTAAGGCGAGGCCGACAGGCGTAGTCGATGGACAACGGGTTGATATTCCCGTACCCGCTTCAATGCGCCCATACTGAACCTCGTGATGCTAAGAGTCCTTAGCTCGGGTTGTCCTTCGGGACGGCCGTCAGGGTGAACGCTCGATCCGATCGGGTAGTAGGTAAGCGATGGGGTGACGCAGGAAGGTAGTCCAGCCCAGGCGATGGTTGACCTGGGGTAAGCATGTAGGGAGCGAGGTAGGCAAATCCGCCTCGCGCGTATCCTGAGATGTGATGCCGAGCCGATTGTGGTGAAGTGGATGATCCTATGCTGCCGAGAAAAGCCTCTAGTGAGTGTTGTGGCGGCCCGTACCCTAAACCGACTCAGGTGGTCAGGTAGAGAATACTAAGGCGATCGGGTGAACTGTGGTTAAGGAACTCGGCAAATTGCCCCCGTAACTTCGGGAGAAGGGGGACCTCTGCTGGTGATGAGTCTTGCACTCGGAGCTGGTGGGGGTCGCAGTGGCCAGGGGGAAGCGACTGTTTACTAAAAACACAGGTCCGTGCGAAGTCGTAAGACGATGTATACGGACTGACGCCTGCCCGGTGCCGGAACGTTAAGGGGACCGCTTAGCTCAGTTTTTGGCTGGGCGAAGGTGAGAACTTAAGCGCCGGTAAACGGCGGTGGTAACTATAACCATCCTAAGGTAGCGAAATTCCTTGTCGGGTAAGTTCCGACCTGCACGAATGGCGTAACGACTTCCCCGCTGTCTCAACCGCAGACCCGGCGAAATTGCACTACGAGTAAAGATGCTCGTTACGCGCAGCAGGACGGAAAGACCCCGGGACCTTCACTACAGCTTGACATTGGCGTTTGGAGCGTCTTGTGTAGGATAGGTGGGAGACTGGGAAGCTCGGACGCTAGTTCGGGTGGAGTCATTGGTGAAATACCACTCTGGTCGTTTTGAACGTCTAACTCTGGTCCGTGATCCGGATCGGGGACAGTGTCTGGTGGGTAGTTTAACTGGGGCGGTTGCCTCCTAAAGGGTAACGGAGGCGCCCAAAGGTTCCCTCAGCCTGGTTGGCAATCAGGTGTTGAGTGTAAGTGCACAAGGGAGCTTGACTGTGAGACTGACGGGTCGAGCAGGAGCGAAAGCTGGGACTAGTGATCCGGCATCGGCGTGTGGAAGCGGTGTCGCTCAACGGCTAAAAGGTACCCCGGGGATAACAGGCTGATCTTCCCCAAGAGTCCATATCGACGGGATGGTTTGGCACCTCGATGTCGGCTCGTCGCATCCTGGGGCTGGAGTAGGTCCCAAGGGTTGGGCTGTTCGCCCATTAAAGCGGTACGCGAGCTGGGTTTAGAACGTCGCGAGACAGTTCGGTCCCTATCCGCTGCGCGCGCAGGAGACTTGAAAGGGGCTGTCCCTAGTACGAGAGGACCGGGACGGACGAACCTCTGGTGTGCCAGTTGTACCGCCAGGTGCACGGCTGGTTGGCTACGTTCGGAAGGGATAACCGCTGAAAGCATCTAAGCGGGAAGCTCGCCTTGAGATGAGGTCTCCCACCACGAGAGTGGGTAAGGCTCCCGGTAGACGACCGGGTTGATAGGCCGGAGGTGGAAGCATGGTAACGTGTGGAGCTGACCGGTACTAATAGGCCGAGGACTTGACCACAAAGCA
>NZ_JOAG01000111.1 GCF_000725485.1 Nonomuraea candida
GCTGGACCAACATCGCCGCCGCCACAGACCACTACCGCAGCCACCCCGCCGACGCTCTTCAGCTACTCGGTTTCAGCACGTGAGAACGCTTCGGCCCTGCGTCAGGGCCCGCTTCCGGGTGTCCTGCCAGACCTCCGTGTAGGCCGTCGAGGCGACGACTCCACCGCGCTCGCTGCGGAAGAGCCGGCCATCCTCGGCGACGCCGAACTCGAAGAATTTCGGGACGACCTTCTAGCTATATGCGGTCATTGATAGTGCTGGATGACCCAGGGAGGAGTGTTCCGTATTCCTGCCAGCCATGCGCTTAGGTCCGAAAAGCGTGACTGTTCAAACGCTTCTCTGTGCCATCTCTCGTCCGCGTCAAACCAATCCGCATCCGGCCAATCGATTGCATCTAAGGCATTATCTACGATGAGAGGTAGTGTGGCAATCAGAAGACTATGCAGCCTATCGGGAAGGACGAGAGTATCTTCGCCGAAGATAATCTCCTGCAAACCCAGCCCGGGTAGAGAAGTAGGTATGGGGCGGGTGGTGCTTTCAGTTAAGTTGACTACAGCTGTTCTTACCCTGCACATTTGGTTCTGATCGAGCACTTCCAGAACCGCCGTTCTCAAGGGATGCCGGTGCTGGTAGGCGTCGCGCAAACTATGTGAAACATCAAGGATCCAATCGATTGCTGGATCCTTAATCTTCTCGCGAACTGCATCTCGCATCCTGGCTGCGGGGCCACTCAGCCTTGCAGCCCATCCACCTGACTTCACGAATCTTCCCCAGCTAATCTTCGCTGGCCCCTCCTCGCATCCTTCTAAGTCGGCAGCGATCCACGCGAGTGAATCGAGTGCGCCAGTAAACAGAACGAGACTGTTTTGCAGGTGATAGCTGGTTCGGCTCTGAGTGCTATTGTCTTGCTCGAACCAACCTCCAGCGATCCTTAACATAGCCAACTCGTCACCTGCTACTAGGAGGTCATGTTGGCGGGCTAGTAACGTTTCTAAGTGTGCCGCCACCTTGGCTAGAGATGTTCGATGGTTCGGAGCGATAGCGCTACGGTATGCCCTGAGTGCTGAAGGCAACTGACGCGTGGCGAGATTCGAATGAAAGTCGTGAGGCGAGCCATGAACGCTCATACTGCCATCCAAGGCATACACTACCTTGCCTCTGGTGCGAAGCATGTGTTCTACCAAAGTCAGAGCTTCGCGTGGCCCTACCACACCTAGTGACGCCGCTACAGTAGATCCCATGCGACGACCCAATAGAGATGGGTCGCCAGTGACAAATAGATGATTCTTCAGTGCTGAGTGAGCGAGCTGATCGTAATAAACTGCGTTCAGCGTCGCTGGACCAGGCGCGTCCGTCGGCGGGTATGTGAAATTATCTTCATCTTGTGCGTGCATTCTGGCAACCCATGATGGCTGCTGAATTATGGCAGTGCAGCTCGTCCCGGGCTTGCTAGAGGTACGAGCTACGCCGTATGTCAAACCTCCATCCGAGTGACTTTCAACAGAGACTTCGAAACGGCCGACTTTTTTCGGCAGCGCCGCAGGCCAAGCGATGCCTGTGTGGACTTCAAGGGGCAGACCAAGACGCGCTAAATGGAGTATTCTTATCAAGCAGTATGCATCGTCATCACTATCTCCCTGACCCTTGATCTCTGGCCAGACGTGACGAAACCACGCAATGGAAGTAGTCCGTCTCGGGTGATGAGCGTCTGAGAGGTCAAGGAGGGGCGCCAGGTCGCTAGACAGGGTTACCTTCAAAGGCACGCCTTCAGTCCAGGGGGCTGCTGATGACGTGCCCTTTTCGTCAGCAAAAGTCGCATACCGCCTATCAACGGCGTGCTGCTTAGGCAGTGGTTGTATCAATTCTCGAACATGGTCCCAACTGCCATCAAAAAGCATATATCTGGACCATCTCCGCCCATAGATGGCCTCCGCTTCAAAGCTCTCGGCATGAGCCATAATCTCCCTCAGATAATAAATAGACAGAGCTTCCGCCTTGCAGGCGGAAGCTCTGCTAGCCCCAGACCGGGACGACTCTACAGGCGACTCACCGAGAGATCACCTTCTCCAAGAAGAGAACTGATCCGCCGAACGCGCTTCCCAGAGCTAGTGGCTCGTCTCTGAACGTTGACCCGGTAATTGATCTCGGACGGTGAACCCGTCAGGCTGACTGCCTCTGCAACTCTTGGGAGGTGGTCGTGGCT
>NZ_JOAG01000112.1 GCF_000725485.1 Nonomuraea candida
CCGACCGACGTTGGCGCGTCGGTCATGTCTTGAGAACTCGCATGATCATCGGGAAGGTGCACCCCTTCCCGACCGATCCACAGGTCTCAAGCATTGCTCCATCCTTTACCTTGCCGCACCTTGACGGTCATCACCCGTCGGCGGAAGCTCGCAAGTGCGCCACAGTCCGGCACACATCGGCACGCGGAGGGCATCATGCGGCTACGCTTCCTTGCGATCGATCCCGACACTGACGGCGATGACTGCCCCGCCCTGCATGTGGACGAGGAGACGGGCAATCTTGCCTTCATAGGGGAGACGATCACCGACGCCGACGACCTGGCCGCCATCAAGGCACATACAGGACCGAAGGCCAGCGAGACGGCCGTAATCATGCCGGCTCGCATGAGGAAGCTCATCCTGGAGGCGCTGCGTGACCTCGAAGACGATCCCGCCGTTCCCTGAGCTGCTCGCGGGTGTGTCCCGTAGCGCTGTGCACCTGGAGATGCGGGACACCTACACCCCGGATGATCCGTCGTTCATCGCGTTCCAGGGCGGCCCGCCCTACGACCGCACGGAGCGGGAACGCAACTGGCATGCGGTCATAGGCGGTGCGATCGCCCGGGGTGTCGTAGTTCGTCGTGCACGGATCGTCTCCGAGCCGATCAGCGACTACATACGTTTCGAGCACTCGGTGACCGACTCCATGAACATCGCTGCGGGAGAACTGGTGCGCTGGCTCCCACGCAGCCAGGCATCTGACTTGTGCTTGCCCGGCAACGACTTCTGGGTGTTCGACGATCATCTCGTGAGATTCGGCCACTTTTCCGGCGACGGCTTGATCACCGCTAAGGAACTGCGGGAGGAGCCCTCCGTCATCCGCCTCTGCCTGTCGGCCTTCGAGGCGGTGTGGGAACGCGCGATCGATCACGCGGAGTACAAACCGGTCTAGTACGCAGCAAGCACCCGCACCACCGTGCCAACCTCGCCCTCATCCTCCATCCAGGAAGCTCGCCAGGCCCTCGCCAAGCGGCTCCGTGAGCTGCGGGAAGACGCAGAGCTGACGGCCGTAGCGCTGGCCAGGGCAGCGGGCTGGGAGCGCACCAAGGTCTCCAAGATCGAGCATGCGGCGCGTCCGCCGTCCATCACCGACATCCGCACATGGTGTCGTGTCTGCCACGCCGAGGACCAGACGGAGGACATGCTTGCCACCCTGCGGACCGTGACAGGCATGTATCAGGAATGGAAGCGCCTCCAGCGCACCGGCCTGAGACGGCTCCAGGAGCAGCGCACTGCGGTCTTCGAGCAGACGCGAGAGTTCCGCAGCTATGCCTCGCAAGTCGTCCCCGGCCTGCTCCAGACGCCCGAGTACGCCGCCGCGATCCTGTCGGCGGTAGCGAAACGTAACAACGTCCCCAACGACGTAGAGGCTGCCGTCGCAGCGCGCATGAAGCGAGCGCGACTGCTTCGGGAAGGTGGCCACCGCTTCGCTTTCGTCTTGGAAGAGGCCATCCTGCGTTACCAGATCGGCGATGCCGCGATCATGGCGGGACAACTCGGCTATCTTCTATCAGTCATGGCCTTGCCTGCCGTCTCGTTGATGGTGATCCCCTTTGCGACGCCACGGAAGACGCACCCACTCGGCAACTTCAATATCTACGACCAAACCGATGTTCGCATCGAACTTCTGACGGCGGCCATCAACATCACCGCCGCCTCAGAAATCGCACAATACCGCCGTGAGTTCGAGCTGCTGGCCAGCATGTCCGTGACCGGCAAGGCCGCTCGCGCCCTCATCACGAACGCGCTTACCGACGTGCAATGAAGTCGTGTGCCACACTTCGCCACACTCGTTGAGCCGCTGATCGTGAAGGTCCTAGCGTCGATGGCACAACAACCGGACAGATGCTCACGGAGACCCCGATGACCGCACGCGCAACGACACCTTCGGATCACTGCCTAGTGCTTTGACCGGAAATGATCACCGGGTTGGCGCGTAAGGCGGTCCTGCCGGTTGGATGGTGCTGATCACGTTCGATCGGCAGTCGGGAGGCCCGGTGACGCAACCGGTCAAGGTCCGCAGGCTCACGGACCAAGAAGG
>NZ_JOAG01000113.1 GCF_000725485.1 Nonomuraea candida
GCCGTCGAGCTCTCGATCGGTGGCATGACGTGTGCCTCGTGCGCGAACCGGATCGAGCGCAAGCTGAACAAGCTGGAGGGCGTGTCGGCGTCGGTCAACTACGCCACGGAGAAGGCGCGGGTGTCCTTTCCGGCGGGGGTGGATCCGCGGGAGTTGATCGCGGAGGTGGAGAAGGCCGGTTACACGGCCGAGCTGCCCGCCCCGCCCGCCCCCCAGGGGCAGGCGGGGGAAGAGGAGCCGTGGCGGGGTGAGTTGCGGCCGTTGCGGGATCGGCTGGTGGTGTCGGTGGTGCTGGCGGTGCCGGTGATCGCGATGGCGATGGTCCCGCCGTTGCAGTTCACCCACTGGCAGTGGTTGTCGCTGGCGCTGGCCGGGCCGGTGGTGGTGTATGCGGGCTGGCCGTTCCACAAGGCGGCGTGGACGAATCTGCGGCACGGCGCGGCGACCATGGACACGCTGGTGTCGCTGGGCACGCTGGCCGCGCTGGGCTGGTCGCTGTGGGCGTTGTTCTTCGGCACCGCCGGCACTCCCGGCATGACCCACCCCTTCAGTTTCGCGATCGAGCGTAGTGACGGGGCGGGCAACATCTATCTGGAGGCGGCGGCGGGGGTGACGGCGTTCCTGCTGGCCGGCCGGTATTTCGAGGCGCGGTCCAAGCGGCGGGCCGGGGCGGCGCTGCGGGCGCTGCTGGAGTTGGGCGCCAAGGATGTGGAGCTGGCCGACGGCCGCCGCGTCCCCATCGCCCAGCTCGCCGCCGGGGATCGGTTCGTGGTCCGGCCGGGCGAGAAGATCGCCACCGACGGCGTGGTGGAGGACGGCGCCTCGGCGGTGGACGCCTCGATGCTGACCGGTGAGTCGGTGCCGGTGGAGGTGCGGCCCGGCGATGCGGTGACGGGGGCGACGGTGAACTCCGGCGGCCGGCTCATCGTGCGGGCCACCCGGGTCGGCGCCGACACGCAGCTGGCGCAGATGGCCCGGCTGGTGGAGGACGCCCAGACGGGCAAGGCGCAGGTGCAGCGGCTGGCCGACCGCATCTCGGGCGTCTTCGTGCCGATCGTGATCGCGCTGGCGCTGGGCACGCTGGGGTTCTGGCTGGGCGCCGGCGGCGGGGCGGGGGCGGCGTTCACCGCGGCGGTCGCGGTGCTGATCATCGCTTGCCCGTGCGCGCTGGGGCTGGCCACGCCGACCGCGTTGCTGGTGGGGACCGGGCGGGGTGCGCAGCTCGGCATCCTGATCAAGGGGCCGGAGGTGCTGGAGTCGACCCGGCGGATCGACACGGTGGTGCTGGACAAGACCGGCACCGTGACCGAGGGCCGGATGACCCTGACCGCCGTCCACACCGCCGAGGGTGAGAGCGAAGAGCAGGTGCTGCGGCTGGCCGGCGCGCTGGAAGGCGCTTCCGAGCACCCCATCGCCCAGGCCATCGCCAAGGCCGCCACCACCCGCCTCGGGCAGCTGCCGCCGGTGGAAGGGTTCGCCAACGTCGAAGGGCTCGGCGTGCAGGGCGTGGTGGACGGCCACGCGGTGCTGGTCGGCCGGCCCCGCCTGCTGGCCGGCTGGTCCCAGCACCTGCCCGCCGATCTGGAGCGTCACCTGCGCCAGGCCCAAGCCGAGGGCCGGACCGCGGTCGCGGTCGGCTGGGACGGCCGCGCCCGCGCGGTGCTGGTGGTGGCGGACGTGGTCAAGCCGACCAGCCGGGAGGCGATCACCCGGCTCAAGGCGCTGGGCCTGAGGCCGGTGCTGCTGACCGGCGACAACCAGGCCGTCGCGGCGACGGTGGCGGCGGAGGTGGGGATCGAGGAGGTGATCGCCGAGGTGCTGCCCGCCGGGAAGGTGGAGGTGGTCAAGCGGCTGCAGGCCGGCGGCAAGGTGGTCGC
>NZ_JOAG01000114.1 GCF_000725485.1 Nonomuraea candida
TTCCTGGCCCATTGGGTGATGCGGGCGCCGTCGTTGGTGGCCAGGTTGTAGACGTCCAGGGCCTTGCCGCTGTTGCGGTTGACCAGCACGTACCACGCGTTGGTGTCCACCGTGGCCGCGTGGGCGGCGGGCTGGACGGCGACGAGCAGGCTCGCCAGTAAGGCGGCCACCGCCGCCAGGACGGACAGGAGTCTGGATCTCACGTCTGTGCCTTTCGATCAGGGGGTGGTGAGGTCGAAGCGGCGCACCGTCACCGCGCCGCCGAGGGACTGGGTGGCGTAGTTGAAGATGCCGAAGCGGTAGCCCATGAAGAACTGCCAGGCGTTGTTCAGCGTGAAGGGCGGGCCGAGGCCCACGAACGTGCTGCCGTCGGTGCTGTAGGAGAAGCGGGCCTGCCTGCCGGAGCCGGGCCGGATGTCGGCGCTGACCCGCAGCCAGATCCGGCCGCCCGAGACGGCCGCGCTCGCCGCCTCGGCGCCGGTGCCGGTGGTCTGCCACGAGCTGTTCATGGTCAGCCCGTTGGTCATCACGACCCGGTTGACGCCGTTGTCGCGCTTGACGCCGATCCAGGCCGACTGGTCGCGCAGCATGGCCAGGCCGGCGCGGTCGCCGTTGCTCATCTGCGCGTAGTCCAGCTCGATCGTCGCCGTGGACGACGGGCCCTGGATGCGGTGGGTCAGCGTGTTGCGGGCGTTGTAGAGGTCGTTGGTGACGGTGGCGGTCTGCAGGCGCAGGCCGCTGCCGGTGGAGAAGCGGCTGGTGTCGGGGTTGTGGTTCCACTCCCAGCGGTGCCCGAGGCTGCCCGAGGTGAAGGTGTCGGGGCCGGTCATGGGCGCCACGGTGCGGCTGGTCTGGATGTTCGGCCTCGGGTAGGTGACGCCCCAGCCGCCGTTGACGGTCTGCACGGACGGCCAGTCGCCGCTCCAGGTGATCGGCGCCAGCGCCGGGACCCGGCCGCCGGGGTAGGCGTCGACGAACGACATGTAGTACCAGTCGCCGTTCTGCGTCTGGACGAGCCCGCCCTGGTGCGGCACGCCGCCGCCCGCGATGGGGCCGGGCATGTTCAGCAGGACCTGGCGCATCTCGTACGGGCCCCACGGCGAGGTGGAGCGGAGCACGTACTGGCCGTTGGCGGGGCGGGTCAGCCAGATGTAGTAGTAGCCATTGCGCTTGTAGAAGCGGGCCCCCTCCAGCGTGCCGACGCTGCTCGGCGTCTGGAACACCTGCTGGGCGCGCACCTGGCTGAACCCGTCGGCCGAGAGCTGGGCGACGCTGATGGTGCCGTTGCCGTAGGCGACGTACATGGTGTCGTCGGTGTCGACCAGCAGGCCGGCGTCGTAGTAGCAGTTGTTGATCTGCGAGCGCTTGGTCCACGTGCCGTCCACGGCCGAGGCGGTGTAGACGTAGGTCCGGTTGAACTCCACGCAGCCCAGCCAGTAGTAGGTGCTGTTGCGGGGCCGGTAGTTCAGCGTCGAGGCCCAGATGCCCTTCACGTACGCCCGGCCGCCGCTCAGGTCGTAGGCGCCGGAGCCGAAGTCGAGCCTGGGCACGGAGTGGCCGGCGTACTCCCAGTCGACGAGGTTGTAGGAGCGCAGGATGGGCGCGCCCGGCGAGTAGTGCATCGTCGAGGCCGAGTAGTAGTAGGCGTCGCCGACCCGGATGATGTCGCCGTCGGCGAAGTCCTGCCAGACGACCGGGTTGGTGTAGGTGCCGCCGGTGCCGCCGCCGTCCACGCGGACGAGCTGCCATTGCTGGTTGGCGCCGCCCCAGTCGTCGTATTGGACGATGTTGGCGCCGTCGGCGGTGGAGGCGCCCT
>NZ_JOAG01000115.1 GCF_000725485.1 Nonomuraea candida
CGCTGATCATCCCCGCGGCACCCGCCTTAGCGATCAACGTGGTCCCGTGCGGACCCGAATTCCTCCAGGTGAATTGGCACAACACCACCCACCTTGGAGGCGTCAGTCACCATGTCACGTGTTTCGCCAACGGCGGGGAATACGACATCACCGGCTGGCGCGTAGGGGACAAGCAGTGGCTTGACCGAATCTCGACCGGCAATAACCGTGTCCAGTGGTACGGGGACGGAAGGTGGCAGCCCGAGGGCGGGATCAACAAGTGGAGCGTCTACACCTTCCCCAACAACCCGGGCGGGGTCCACCTCGACAAGATCAGGATCATCTGAGACCTCTGGGCCATCTCCAAGTTCAGGCGGCTCTGAGCAGGGACAACGCAATCGCTCCCAGCGTCGTCGCCGAGCTGGTCCGCCAGATCGGCCTGATGACGGTCACAGTCCGTCACCCGCTCCAACCAGACGCACCATGACAAGGCCGCCTTGTGGTTCTCCCGCAAACGCCGACCTGGAAGAGCGCTCCCTATTCGCGCCAGCCCGGTGCTGATGGACCGCTGCCACCAGGCACGAGTCCGCAACGCGCTGGAACCGGAGTGGGAGGCCCGCTTCGAGCCCAGATCGTATGGGTTCAGGCCAGGCCGTAGCTGCCAGGACGCCATCGAGGCCGGCCGAGTCCTGGGAGAACACGTCCAACCCGTCGGACGGCGAGGGCCAAGAGCACGAGCTCGCAATGGCCGGTGCCGGTGTCGGCGGGCAAGAGGCCCCATTCTGACCGGCTAGGTCTGGGCCCGCCTCACGGGCCCAGACCTCCGAGTCAACGATGCTCCTCGGGGCCTTGATCTGACCGGCTGTCTCTGATCCCCCTTTAACGATCTTTGGCCAGCTCTGGCCCTAGGACGGGTCGCTGCGCCTGCGCAGCAGGGTGAGCAGCTCGGCGGCCCGGGGCTCAGCGGCGTCGGCCTGCTGCTGGGCGGTGCGCGCCGCCGCTTGGGCGGCCGTGAGGTCCCCGCGCGCCTCACCGAGTTGCTCACGCGCGGCGGCCTCCCTGGCGGCACCGCTGGGGAAGCCGAGCAGCCGGAGTTCCTCTCGAATGGTGGCTGCGTTGAGGGGTTCTCGGGCATGCACGACTGGTGAAGCTCAATCGGAGTTGACCGAGTAGTCGGGCTCGGAGATGAGACCCTTGCCGATCATGAGAGCAGCCGCTGGGTCCTGCCGCGTCGTGTGATGGTTGATCTGCGCTGCCAACCAGACACAATCAACGGGCCGGCTCGTGTTCACCATGACGGTCGGTATGAGGCCCAGCGGCTCAGCCTTCGCCGCCCACGTCTGCCAATCGTCAGCCAGGCGCCGCTCGTCCTGGTAGAGGGCGCTTCGCCGTCGACTCGCGTAACGTTCCCTGGCGACCTCGGCGGGCACATCGCACCAGACTTCCACGGCCCGGTCGGCTCGCGTGCTCTCGATCCCGGCCTTCGCGTGCAGCAGGTCACGCGGCCGAAACCACCACGAGTCGACTACCACGCTTCCCGGGATAGCACGCGCCAGTGCCCACACCGTTTCCATGGCGATGCCGCCAAACCCCGGGATGGACGCGACGTCATCCACGCACGTCTCCAACGCCTCCTTCACGGAGTCCTTCGACAGCAGTCGCGCGCCCAATTGCACGGCCAGGGCTCTGCCCAAGGTCGACTTTCCGGACCCAGGTAGGCCGTTCACCAGCACTAAGAGTCTGTCCACCCGATCATGATGCCGGGCCCGTGAAGAGAGCGGAATCTGCTCCAACCGT
>NZ_JOAG01000116.1 GCF_000725485.1 Nonomuraea candida
GCTAGCCCCGTTTTCCGCACGTGAGTGATCTTCAGCGGAGGTCTCGTGGGTCGATGTTGAGGAGATCCAGGAGATGGAGTTGGAGGTCGGTGGGTTGCGGGATGGTGGGTGGTGACTGGCCGGTGCCCGGGATGAGCCGGATGCCGGCCAGGGCGTCGAGGACGAGGCGGCCGGTGGGGATGGCGGGCCGTCCGGCGTACAGGCCGTCGATCGTGGCTTGGCCGCGGGCGGCGAGGGCTTGGCGGACCTGGCGTTCGATCAGGCAGAAGATGAGCAGGGCCAGGCAGATGACGGTGATCAGTGCGTGGATGCGGCGGTTGTTCTTCAGGTACAGGCTGGTGACGGCCAGCGGTCCTTTGAAGGCCTGGTAGCGGCGCTCGACGGCTTCCTGGCCTTTGTAGTGGCGCAGCACCTGTCCGGCGTCGGCGGTCTCGGGGGGCAGGTTGGTGAGCAGGGCGTACCAGCCGTCGGTGGCGGCTTCGGCGTCGATCGCCTGCTGGTCGAAGTGCCAGCTCAAGGTGGGTTTGCCGGTGCCGGGGTCGGTGCCGGTCCGCGCGGTCAGGTAGGCCGTCACGCGGCGGGCGCGGCCGATCGCGGTGAGGCGGTCGGCGACGGCCTGCTCGGTGGGGTAGTGGCGGCTGCCCAGGCCGCGTTCCAGCCGGGCCAGGTCGTCGCGGGCCCGATCCAGTTTCTTGGCCCGGGCGCAGGCGGCGGCCTGAGCGCGGGCGGAGGAGTGCACGAAGACGCGCCGCAGGGTCAGGATCGGGTCCTTCTTGCGCGGCCCGGCCAAGGTCATGGCGTCCTCGCTCACGTGCCAGGTGCCGCGCCGGTCGGCGCTCTT
Organism: Nonomuraea candida; assembly: GCF_000725485.1. GTDB lineage: Bacteria > Actinomycetota > Actinomycetes > Streptosporangiales > Streptosporangiaceae > Nonomuraea > Nonomuraea candida. Next base: position 842 of record NZ_JOAG01000116.1, read on the forward strand.
GCCCTCGTCCCGGGCGGCCACATAGTCCACCGCAGTGGCCGTGGCCAGGTCCAGTGCGGCCAAGGTCGCGGCGCTGACGAACACCTTGGAGGCCGGGGCGATGAAGCCCACCCCCTCGGTGGTCATCGCGGCCAGGTTGGCATACGAGATGAGCTTGGAATCGCCGATCATCAGCGTCCGTTGCGGGCCGGCCAGCCGCTGCAGGGCCTGCATGGCGCCGATCACCTGGGCCACCTCACCGGCCGCGCCGTCGTAGGCGCGGTGAAAGACCGGGATCGCGCCATCGGCGCTGACCGCGATCCCGGCCTGAACCTGCTTGAGATCCGGCCGCCGGTCCTTGGGGTGGCCGAAGCGCGGCGTCGCGAAACCGGGCTCGGGCCGGCTGTAGTCGCCGTGCAGCGAGATCGAGGTCATGTCCCAGTGCAGGCGGGCCACGTCCAGGCCGAACGCCTCGATCGCGGTCAGCCCGATCGACCCGGTCAACTGGTCCAGATGCGGGGCGATGGCATCCAGCGCACGGCCGATCCGGTCATCGTTGAGCAGGCCGGGCTCGACCCCGAACGCCTCACCCACCGCCCAGGCGCGTGCCCAGTCCCGCACGTGCACCAGCGGCGCGGGCGAGGTCAGCCGGTTGGCCACCAGCACCTCGATCACCTGCCCATGAGTCAGCTCCGCGACATCACGCACCGGGCAGGCCGCATCCACCAGTTCCCGGATCCGCAACCGTGAGCAGAACCCGGCCACCACCGGTAATGCCCCGAGCATCTTCTCGACACTGGCCTGGCCCCACTGCGCGCGCTGTCTCACCAGCCAGGTCATACCGCGACAACGATCACCACAGCAACCCGGCGATCTTCAAACCACCTCACGTGCGGAAAACGGGGCTAGC
>NZ_JOAG01000117.1 GCF_000725485.1 Nonomuraea candida
GACCATCCGACGAGACGACCACCGCATGAGCCACACCAGGGACCGTGCTGACGAAATCGGTGATCAACCAGTCGACTCCGCGCGCCGCGTTGCTCAGGTCGTTCATACGGCCTCCTCCGCCGGTCGCATGAACGACAGCCGGCTGTGTCCGGTCGGCCGCTCGCTTCGCTCGCTCATGCGCCCTCATCCCTACTTTCACTCCTGGGGCCGGACCCGTACGTCCTGCCCTCGCTGATGTCGTCGCGTGCGGCTCTGAAGCCCTGCTGGAAGCTCGACAGGCGGCTGCGCACCCGGTCGGGCGAGACCGACGGCATGGGCGCGACGCCCTTGGGCGCCGAGGCGGTGTCGGCCGAGCCGGGCACCAGGTTGGCCTTGGGCACCCGCTTGGGCAGGCCCGCCGCCGTCGCGCCGTCGCGCACCGGCTCGCGCACCACCTCGGCCGCGCTCCAGCCGGCGTCGGCCTTGGGCGAGCTCCAGGTGGCGTTGGCCTCGGCCGCGCCCTGGTCGAACCAGGCCGACTCCACCGAGGCGAAGATCGGCAGGTACTCGTCCCCCGACGAGGCCGGCTGGACGACGGGCATCGGGCCCGTCGCGGCGGACTCGGTCTCGGCGAAGCCGTCGAAGCGGTTCTGCCTGGCCGGGGGCGGCTCGGGCGTGCGCATCCAGGGCCGGGTCTCGTCCGGCAGGACGCCGCGCCGGGGCAGCCCCCCGTCGAGGGAGGGCGGGCCGCTGTCACGGGAGGGCGGCCCGCTGTCGCGCGAGGGCAGGCCGGCGCCCCGCTGGGGCAGGCCGGTGTCGCCGGTCACGGGTCCTCGCGAGGTCACCCACACGTCGCTGGGCGAGTCGGTGGACATCCAGCCGCCGGCCTCGGCGGGCAGGGCCGGGCCCGAGGCCCAGGAGCCGGCCTGGGGCACGGGCTCCGACGGGTAGGAGGGGTAGGACGGGTGTCCGGGGCCGAGCTGGAAGCCCGAGGCGGGCCACGACGCGGCGGCGGCCGGCTGCGGCGCGGGGAAGGTCTCCTCGCGGGCGGGGCCCGCGGCGGCGGGGGCCGGGGTGGGCGCGCCGAGCAGCGACTCGGGAATGAGCACCATGGCGGTCAGGCCGCCGGTGCCGTGCGGGCGCAGCTGCACCCGGATGCCGTGCCGGTGCGCCAGCCTGGCCACCACGAACAGGCCCATGCGGCGCGAGACGGAGACGTCCACCGTGGGGGCGTCGGTCAGGCGCTCGTTGGCCTGGGCCAGCTCCTCGGCGGTCATGCCGATGCCGGAGTCGCTGATGGACAGCATGATCCCGCCGCCGTCGATCCGGCTGCCGGAGACGGGCACGCGGGTCTCGCGGGGCGAGAACGACAGGGCGTTCTCGATCAGCTCGGCGAGCAGGTGGATGACGTCGTTGACGGCCTGGCCGGCGATGGAGATGCCCTCCGGCACCTCCAGCACGACGCGTTCGTAGTTCTCGACCTCCGACAGCGAGGCGCGGGCCACGTCGACCAGCTTGACCGGCTGGCTCCAGCGGCGCGGCGGCTCCTGGCCGGCCAGCACCAGCAGGTTCTCGCTGTTGCGGCGCATGCGGGTGGCCAGGTGGTCCAGCTTGAACAGGTTGCCCAGCCGCTGCTCGTCCTGC
>NZ_JOAG01000118.1 GCF_000725485.1 Nonomuraea candida
CAATGCCGGTTAGTTAACGCTTGAGGTGGGACGTCAAGGGTTCACGGAAACCGGGACAGAAGAACGGAGATCCAGTAGAACGGGTGATCTTCCACAACCATCCGTAACAGACTGGATCTCCGTTGAGCCGACAGTCTGCCAGGTCTGTCCTGGCCTGCGCCATCAGCACGGTCACATCGACCACCCGGACCGCGGCGGGGGTGTTCGCGCCGGGTCATCTGGGCGAGCTGACCCAGCTCATTCCCTTTGAGATGGTCGATGAGGCGCTGGCGGAAACGGGTGCGGTCGAGCGGAGGTTGCGGGACCTGCCCTCGCGGGTGGTGGTGTATCTGCTGCTGGCGGCAGGGCTGTTCGCCGGGCTGGGATATCGGCAGGTATGGGCTCGGCTGGTGTCGGGCCTGACCGACCCGGGCTCGCTGCCGTCGTCCTCGGCCTTGGCCCAGGCGCGACGCCGGGTCGGGGTAGCGCCGTTGAAGGCGCTGTTCGACCTGCTGGCGGGCCCGCCCGCGGGTGCGCTGCGGTGGCGGGGGCTGCTGGTTTGTGCGATAGACGGCACCACGATGTCGGTGCCCGACAGCCCGGCGAATCTGACCCGATACGGGCATCAAAGTGGTTCACATGGTGGGTCGGGCTATCCCCTCGTCCGACTGCTGGCCGTGGTGGTCTGCGGCACTCGGACCCTGCTCGCGGTGACCTTCGGCCCGTTCAAGACCGGCGAGACCAGCTATGCGCCCGCCCTGTTCGGCTGCCTGCGGCGGGGAATGGTGCTGCTGGCCGACCGGAACTTCGCGGTCAAGGACCTCGTCACAGCGATCGCCGACACAGGAGCGGACCTGATGATCCGCTGCAAGAACAACCGGGCCCTGCCCCGGCTGGCCACCCTGACAGACGGGTCATGGACCAGCGTGCTGGGCGGGGTGCCCATTCGCGTCATCGACGCCCACATCACCGTCACCCTGTCCGGCACCAACCGGCGGACCGTCCACTATCGGCTGATCACCACCCTGCTCGATCCGCACCGCTACCCGGCCCGGGACCTCGTCGTCCTCTACCACCAGCGCTGGGAAATCGAAACGATCTACCTCGAGCTGAAGTCGACCATTCTGGGCGGGCGGGTCCTGCGCGCCCGCACCCCGGCAGGCGTGGACCAGGAGATCTACGCCCTGCTCACCACCTACCAGGTCCTGCGGCTGGCGATGGCTGAGGCCACCGCCACCCATCCCGGCATCAGCGATGACCGGGCCAGCTTCACTATCGCCCTGCTGACCGCCCGCGATCAAGTGATCCACGCCGCCGGCATCCTCACCGACACCACCATCGACCTGCTGGGACGTATCGGCCGCGCCCTCCTTGAAGATCCCCTGCCACAACGCCGCGAACGCATCAGCCCACGCATCGTCAAGCGCGCGATCTCCAAACACCGAGCCAAAGGACAAGTCGACCGCACCAACCACCGCGCGAGCACCACCATCGACGTCCTCACCGAACACCAGTTGACAGCAGCCCAAAGCCCTTAACTTCCCGGCATTG
>NZ_JOAG01000119.1 GCF_000725485.1 Nonomuraea candida
CTAGGGCTTTCCGCCGTTTCCGCTAGGCCGTAAGCCACCGACCTGCGGTTTCAGACCCGGACGTGCCCGGGATCATGGATTAGCTGCGGAACGCGGGCAGCAGGCATGGACGGCCGCGGATGCCCAGCTCGGCAGGGCACTGAGCTCGATCGGCGCGAGTATGGCCGGCCCGGGATCACTGAGGGATATCGGCTTCCAGATCGCCCAGGAGGTTCCCGACCTACAGCGTCGCCTGGATCTCATCGTCGCTACACAGAAGATCGGTCTCGACAAGGGCGTGATCTGGGCGGATGAGACGCTCTGGGCCTCGTACTCGCCGGCGAGCGGCGCGGCTGCGGCCAAGTCAGTTGCCGACCAGCTTCGAAAGGCCGGAAAGGATGCCGCCAGCGTCGACGGACGGCCACCCCTCTCCCGCCAGACCCTCGACCTGCTGGAGAACCACCAGCGCGATCCCTACTTCGCCGTCGCCTTCGCCAAGGAGATACCGCCCAAGGAACTCAAAGCCCTTCTAGGGGATCTCTACTTCTCGGAGCGGCGTTCTCTCGAAGACATCTGGAAGAAGGCACCCTCCTCGGAGGTGGACCGGTTGGCGATGGCTTTGAGCGTGAATTATCTGTGGGACGAGACCGTCATCGAGCTACGCAAGCGCGTGATTGGGTATGACCTGTCATATTTCTACGCCGTCGCAGAGAAGTCCGACAGCAGGCGCAAAGAGCTCAAGACTGCCGAGGACCTCGTCAAACTCGACGACGCAAAGCTACTGAGCGGGGCCCGAGAGATTGGACTCATCAGCGATGTCGGCTATCACCAGGTCGACCATATTCGCTTCATGCGCAACTACGCCAGTGCAGCGCACCCCAACCAGGTGACGCTTACGGGCCTGCAGCTTGCTGACTGGCTGGAGACATGCATTCGGGAAGTCATCACCCTCCCGCACGACACGGTAGTCGCCGAGATCCAGAAGCTACTGATCAACGTCAAGGCCAAGCTGATGGACAGCAGTCCGCTTGCGCAGACCGCTGCCTTCTTCAAGAGGCTCCCATCCGACCAAGCCGATACGCTGGCGACCGGCCTATTCTCCGTGTACACCACCGTGGGAGCCGAGCCATTCACGCTGGACAACATCCGAGCGCTGTGGCCAAAGCTCTGGGCATACGTGTCAGAGGAGACCCGACACGCGTTCGGCACCAGGCTCGGACGATTTCAGGCCAACGCCGACCATGACCAAGCGATACTCGCCCGACAGCTCATCGACCTCGTCCAGGGCGCGGCATATCTTCCTGGGGAGATCGTCGCTGCAGAGATGGCCGAGACCCTCGAAGAGCTCATGAACGTCCATCTTGGCTGGGATAATTTCTACAACGAGCCGCGAGTGGCGCGGAAGCTCGCGGAACTTGTCGGCCAGCAAGGTGCCGTACCCAGGGCCGAAGCGTTCTCACGTGCTGAAACCGAGTAGCTGAAGAGCGTCGGCGGGGTGGCTGCGGTAGTGGTCTGTGGCGGCGGCGATGTTGGTCCAG
>NZ_JOAG01000120.1 GCF_000725485.1 Nonomuraea candida
GTCGTTGATGAGGATGTTGTTGTCGTATTGCAGGAGCTGGCCGTCGGCGCGGTAGGCCAGCAGGTCGGCGAACCCGTCGCCGGTCACGTCACTCACCGAGCGGTCACGAGGGGGATGCTGCTGCCCGGAATCGAGCCCGTACAGGTTGTGATCTCGCATGATCTTGATGACCTTGCCCGCGTACCCGGTGTTGTCCGTCGCGTAGCGCTTGGCGACCTCGATGATGAACCGGTCCGGGTCGTGCCGGTAGGGCAGCGCGCTCGCGTAATTGGCGCTGGAGGTGATCATCCGGCCCCAGTCGCGGAACGAGTCCTCCGCCGACCGGTAGGACCGGAACCACGCCGTCGCAGGCCCGCAGGTCGGCAGGCACTCACTGGTCTGCCTCTGCACGCACCCGACGGCGATCGGGCCCGGGCTCGTCGGGCTGGTGCACTTGATGCCGAAGTAGTTCTTGTCCGACCGGGTCAGCCCGCTGTCGCCCCAGCGCGACTCCAGGGCCGACTGTCCCACCGCGACGGACGCGGGCAGGTCGTACTCGGCCTGCATCCGCTGCGCGATGGCCGACACCGACGCGATGTAGTCCTCCTGAACCCCCGCCCAAGCCGGCGTCGTACCGGTCATGAAGCCCATCAGGGCCGTGGCCCCGGCCGCGATGGCGACTTTGCTGGTCCTGTTCACCACTGCCTCCTGTGTTCCGCTATTTGGTGGTGAGACAGACCTTGCGGCGCCGTTCTGCGAAACGCCTGCAAAGCAGCAACAAGCGGCTACAAGACCGCTTGCAGGAGAAATAGAGGTCGGCCGGTTTGCATGGTGCCATCGCACACCGATGAGGAGACAGAGATGGCACACATCAAGCGTTTGCTCACCGCGTTACTGGTCTTCATGACCGCGGTGATCGCCGCGACGTTAACCGTCGCGCCGGCCGCCCAGGCGGCCTCCGCGCCAGGAGGCACCATCACCCGTAGCGAGGTGATCTGGCGGGCACAGTACTGGGTCGACCACCAGCCCGGCCCCTACAATCAGGGCGGATTCTCGCCAGGACCCAACGGCACCGGCCCCGACTACCGCAGGGACTGCTCCGGGTACGTGTCGATGGCCTGGCATCTCGACGCGAACAAGGCGACCGGGACACTGGAACAGGTCTCGCACGACATCCCGCGCGGCGACCTGAAGCCGGGCGACATCCTCAACTATCCCGGCACGCACACGTTCATGTTCCACCGGTGGCTCGACGGCAACGGCAACTTCGAGTACTACACCTTCGGCGCCACCCCGGTGCGACACGAACGCGCCAACATCAACAACGCCGTCCTGGACGGGCACCCGAACGGCCGCTACCGCGCGATGCGTTACGACCGGATCATCGACGACACCGCGCCCGCCAAGCCCCGTGACCGTTCGGTGAGTGACGTGACCGGCGACGGGTTCGCCGACCTGCTGGCCTACCGCGCCGACGGCCAGCTCCTGCAATACGACAACAACATCCTCATCAACGAC
>NZ_JOAG01000121.1 GCF_000725485.1 Nonomuraea candida
GTGGCTGCCAAAAATCAACATGCTGGTTTTCCTGGGTCGGCATGCTCGTGTGGTGGGTCGGTCGAGGCGAGGAGGGCGGCGGCCGAGGCGTAGCGGTGGTCGGCGGGGGTGATCGCGGGGCCGTGGGTGCAGAGGATGGGCAGGACGTCGTTGATCGCGTTCCACAGGGTGCTACGACTGATGTCGAACAGTTCGGCGAGGGTGTCGAGGGTGCAGACGCGGCGCTGGTAGAGGATCGTGGCGAGGATCCGATCGCCGTCAGTGATCTTTTGTCGGAACACTCCGCCTCGGGAACCGGGGCGGCGGTTGCCTCCGCGTTGGCGGTGGCGGCGCTGTTCGATCGCGGCGGCGTAGGGCACGATCAATTTCTCGAGCATGGTGTCCAGCGTCTTGCGACTCATGCCGGTCAGGTGCGGGTCGGTCAACGCATGACGGGTCGGGCTCGCCGGAACGTGCGAGGCCGGGTCGGTGCCGATGGCCCAGGCGCGTAGGTCGTCTGCTCGGGTGAAGTAGCGGACGACGGCCGGGGTGATGTTGATTTTCTGCTCGTCCAGGAGTTGCCGGGTGGCTTTGATTGCCTGGCTGACCGTGACGGGGTTGATCCCGAGCAGGTCACACAGCACTTTCTGCGGGCAGACCTGCCGCAGGTAGATGACAGTGATCAGGACCTCGTCCGAGCTGGACAGCAGTGCTCGGCTGCGGCCGGTGGTGGCCACCCGCCGGCCGCCGCGCAGCACGAACCGGCCTTGCTCGGCCCGGGCCTCCTGGGCCGGGGCGAGCCGGGCGCGCAGCGCGTCGAGTTCGTCGCTGCTCATGCCGGTCAGGCGGGGGCCGGCGAGCAGCTGCATGGTCTGGGCTCGGGCCGTGGCTCGCTGATCGGCACGCAGCGGGACGGCCTGCCCGCCCTTCGGGGCGATGCTGTAGTTCCAGGCTCCGTGGTTGGGATGGGCGGTGATGGGCAGGGCCTGGAGCTGGTCGCGGCTGACCGAGACTCCGGTCGGATAGGAGTCGGGATCGAGGGCGGCCTCGACCCTCAGCCCAGCCGAGGTCGTGGTCGCCGCGATCGTGTTGAGGACGACTTGGTGGCTGGTCAACGGCCGTCCGCGCCAGTTCATCGTGATGTGTGAGAACAACCGGTGCTCGATCTTGTTCCACTTCGAGGTGCCAGGAGGGAAGTGGCAGACCGTGACCGTCAGTCCGGCCTCGGCGGCGAATGCGGCCAGTTCGGCTTTCCAGAGCCGGTAACGATAGCTGTTGGAACCGCCCGCATCCGCGGTGATCAGCAACCGAGATGCGCTCGGATAGTCGGCATGGCCACGCGCCTGCCACCAGCGGCGGATCGAGGCGACCGCGAACGCCGCGGTGTCGTGGTCGACTCCGACATTCACCCAGCCCGTGTTGGCGGTCATGTCGTAGATCCCGTAGGGCACCACCGTCTCGACGTTCGGGCCGATCACCGGCTCGCCCGACGCCTGATGCTCCTTGACCTGCTCGTTGATGTAGCGGAACTGTGCGTCCCGATCAGGATGCTGATCGCCTTCCAACGTCTTGGCGGTGCCTTGCAGGCTGAATAAGTTCGCCTTCAACAGCCGGCCCACCGTTGGCGCGGTCACCCGATGCCCCTGCCGGGACAACTCCGCAGCCAGATGCCGAAGCGACTTCGTCGTCCACCGCAGCGGTGATTCGGGATCTCCGCGCTCGTCCGGCTCGACCAGCCCCATCAACGCTGGAAGCAGCAGTGAATCAACAGCCTCGGCCCGCCATCTGCCGCCCCCTGCGCGCCTGACCCGCCCATCAGGCAGCGGTTCAGCACCGGACTCGAGCTCGAGCACGCCCTTGCGGACCGTGGTCTCGCTGACCCCAGCCACCCGCGCGACTA
>NZ_JOAG01000122.1 GCF_000725485.1 Nonomuraea candida
GAGCAATAGTCAAGACTTGTGGATCATGAGTTCTTAGGCGGCTGTGGGGACGGGTGATTCTGCGGGTCGTTCGATGAGTTTGCCGTCGATGAAGGTGGCGCCGGCGCGGACCAGGGCGACCAGGTGGGCGCCGTTGAGCGCGCGCCAGCGTCGTTGGGCGGACTCGATCAGTTTGAAGGCCATGGCCAGGCCGGCGGCGCGGGAGCCGGGGCCCTTGGTGACCTTGGTGCGGTGTCGGACGGTGGCGAAGGTCGACTCGATCGGGTTGGTGGTGCGCAGATGCCGCCAGTGCTCGGCCGGATAGTCGTAGAAGGCCAGCAACTCCTCCACATCGTCGGTGACCTTGGCGACGGCCTTGGGAAACTTGGCGCCGTAGGCGGCCTCGAAAGCGGCGACCGCGGCCAGGGCATGATCCTTGCTCTCGGTGTTCCAGATCTCCGCGAGGGCCTTCTTCGCGCCCGGGTGGGCTGACTTCGGTAGCGCGCCGAGCACGTTGGCGATCTTGTGAAACCAGCAGCGCTGGGCCCTGGCCTGCGGAAATACCTCGGTCAGCGCGGACCAGAAGCCGAGCGCGCCGTCCCCGATGGCCAGCACTGGGGCGCGCATGCCGCGCCGGGCGCAGTCGCGCAGCAGATCCGCCCAGGATTCGGTCGATTCGCGGTAGCCGTCGGTGAGCGCGACGAGTTCCTTACGGCCGTCGGCGCGAACCCCGATCAGCACCAGCAGGCAGAGTTTGTGCTCCTCCAGGCGGATGTTGACGTGGATGCCATCGGCCCACAGGTAGACGTAGTCGACGTTCGACAGGTCGCGGGCGGCGAAGGCGCGTTGTTCGGCCTTCCACTGCTCGGTGAGCTTGGTGATGACCGGCGCCGACAGGCCGTGGCCGGTGCCGAGGAACTGACCGAGGGCGGGGACGAAGTCGCCGGTGGACAGGCCGTGCAGGTAGAGCAGCGGCAGCACCTCGGTGATGGCCGGGCTCTTGCGGCACCACGGCGGCAGGATCGCTGAGGAGAACCGGCGCCGCTCGCCGGTGGTCTCGTCGATGCGCTTGTCGTTGACCCGCGGGGCGCGCACCTCGATCGCGCCCGCGCTGGTCAGCACCTGCCGGGGCTGGTGGTGGCCGTTGCGCACGACCAGGCGGCGGCCGGTCTCGTCGCGTTCGTCGGCGAAGGCGGCGATGTAGGCGTCGACCTCGGCTTTGAGCGCTTCGGCGAGCATCCGGCGGGCACCTTCACGCACCAGCTCGTCGATCAGCGCGGGCGAAGGGGCGGAGGCGTCCGCGTTGCGGTCGCTGTCGGCGGGGTCAGGGACTACGGTGAGCACGGGTGTGCCTTCCCGACCGACGTTGGCGCGTCGGTCATGTCTTGAGAACTCGCATGATCATCGGGAAGGTGCACCCCTTCCCGACCGATCCACAGGTCTCAAGCATTGCTC
>NZ_JOAG01000123.1 GCF_000725485.1 Nonomuraea candida
CGGGTCACGTCCACGGACGTGGTGTATGAATCGGTCTTCGAGTGATCCTGTTTCTGCAGGTTAAGCGGTAAGTGTCTGCGGGAGTGGGTTCGGGGTCGGTGTGTCGCCGGGGATGAGCCGGATGCGGGCTTTGGCCAGAATGTCCAGGCCCATGTAGCGGCGGGCTTCGGTCCATTCGTCGGTCTGCTCGGCCAGTACTGCTCCGACCAGGCGGATGATCGAGGGCCGGTCGGGGAAGATGCCGACCACGTCGGTGCGGCGGCGGATCTCCTTGTTCAGTCGTTCCTGTGGGTTGTTGGACCAGATCTGCCGCCAGGTCTCGCGGGGGAAGGCGGCGAAGGCGAGCAGGTCCTCGCGGGCGGCGTCCAGGTGCTCGCAGGCGGCCGGGTACTTGGCTTCCAGGGCGTCGATGACCCAGGCGTGCTGGGTGCGGACCTGCTCGGCGGTGGGCTGGTCGAAGATGGTGCGCACCAGTGTGGCCACCCATGGCTGCGCGGATTTGGGGACGGTGGTGAGCAGGTTGCGCAGGTAGTGGGTGCGGCAGCGCTGCCAGGCCGCGCCGGGCAGGGCGGCGCCGATCGCCTCGACCAGGCCGCGGTGGGCGTCGGAGACGACCAGCTGGACGCCGGACAGGCCGCGCGCTGTCAGGCCGCGCAGGAAGGCCAGCCAGCCGGCGCCGTCCTCGGCCGAGGTGACGTCCAGGCCGAGGACTTCGCGCTGGCCGTTGGCGTTGACGCCGGTGGCGACCAGGGCGTGCACGTTGATCGTGCGGCCGCCCTCGCGCACCTTCTGGGTCAGCGCGTCCAGCCAGACGAAGGTGTAGGGGCCGGCGTCGAGCGCGCGAGTGCGGAAGGCTTCGACCTGCTCGTCCAGCACCGTGGCCATCTGTGAGACCTGGCTCTTGGAGATGTGCTTGATGCCCAGCTGCTCGACCAGCTTGTCGACTCTGCGGGTGGAGACGCCGAGCAGGTAGCTGGTGGCCACCACGCTGATCAGCGCCTGCTCGGCCCGGCGGCGGCGCTCCAGCAGCCAGTCCGGGTAGTAGGAGCCCTGCCGGAGCTTGGGAATGGCCAGATCGATCGTTCCGGCGCGGGTGTCCCACTGGCGTGTCCGGTAGCCGTTGCGGGAGTTGGTCCGCTCGTCGCTGCGCCGGCCGTAGGCGGCACCGCACAGGCTGTCGGCCTCGGCCGACATCAACGCTTCGGCCATGGTCTTCACCATGGATCGCAACATGTCAGGGTCATCGGTCTCGATCTGCTTCGCCAGCCACTGAGCGGGCGTCACACTGGGGTCTGCGGCCATCGTCTGGTTCCCTTCGATCTTGATCTAGCTACTCGAAGGATCACTCGATGGCCGTCTTCATTTCACGACGCCACGCCTCTTGACCAGGTCAAACTCGTACACCACTCCCGTGGACGCAACC
>NZ_JOAG01000124.1 GCF_000725485.1 Nonomuraea candida
GGTCACTAGGGCACCATCCTTACTGCGAGGCCCGCGTAGGGTCTTGTGGAAGGGACTCGGCGGGAGCCGGGGTGACGGCCTGGTTCGGTCGCCTGTGAAGGGCCTCGATGACACCGCCGCCCCCGGTTTCCCCGGGGCTGTGAACTGGCAACAGAGGGACGCGCCGTAGAGCGCCGGTTAGTGACCACCCAGATGTCAGCCTCCTCGCCGAGTCGTCGCTGCCACTGTGAGGAGTTGTCGTGTCGCTTGCGCTGCCCCAGGCGCTGGTATTCGTCGGAGTCGACTGGGCCGTCGATGAGCATGCGGTGTGCGTGATGGACCAGGCGGGGGAGGTGGTGTCGGGGTTCGTGATCGAGCATTCGGCGGACGGGATCGCGTTGCTGGTCCGCCGTCTGGCCGCTCACGGACCGGCCGGGCAGATCCCGATTGCGATCGAGCGGCCCAACGGGCGCCTGGTCGATCTGCTGCTGGAGGCAGGGCATCCGGTGGTCCCGGTCAAGCCGAACGCGATCAAGGTCTGGCGCGAAAGCGAGGTGCCCTCGGGGGCCAAGAACGACCTCGGGGACGCGGAGGTGATCGCTGACTATCTGCGCGCTCGGCGGCGCCGGTTGCGGGTGGCCACGCCGTACTCCGATCACACCAAGGCGGTGCGGACGGTCGTGCGCACCCGGGGCGATCTGGTCGAGGCCCGGGTGGCGGCCACCAATCAGCTGTCGGCGCTGCTGAGCGCGTACTGGCCCGGCGCCCTGGCGCTGTTCGCCGATGTGGAATCGCCGATCAGCCTGGAGTTTCTGACCCGCTACCCCACCCCGGCGGCCGCGGCCCGCCTGGGCGAGCGACGAATGCAGGCGTTCATGGTCAAGCACGGCTACTCGGGTCGCCGCTCGGCTACCGCGCTGCTGCAACGGCTGCGTTCCGCGCCGGCCGGGACGGTCGAGGATGCTCTGAGCGAGGCGTTGCGCGATGCCGTGCTGGCCATGGTCGGCGTGCTGAAGGCGTTGAACGCGGCCATCAAGGATCTCGATCGCTCCAGCGCCGCCCACCTCGGGGAGCATCCGGACGGCGAGATCTTCACGTCGCTGCCAAGGTCGGGTCAGATCAACGCCGCCCAGATGCTCGCCGAGTGGGGCGACTGCCGTCCAGCTTATGAGAACGCCGACGCCGTCGCCGCGCTGGCCGGTTGCACACCGGTCACCAAGGAGTCCGGCAAGCATCGCGCGGTCCACTTCCGCTGGGCCTGCAACAAGCGCTTCCGCCAGGCAATGACCACCTTCGCCGACAACAGCCGGCACGCCAGCCCCTGGGCGAAGAACATCTACGAACAGGCCCGCGCATCCGGCAAGGACCATCCGCACGCCATTCGCGTGCTGGCCCGAGCCTGGATCCGCGTGATCTACCGCTGCTGGCTCGAC
>NZ_JOAG01000125.1 GCF_000725485.1 Nonomuraea candida
CTGCTACGGTCTGGTGACATGTTCGTCAGGACCGCGACCCGGAAGAACAAAAACGGCACCACGGTGCGATACCTCCAACTCGCCCACAACGAATGGGACCCCGTCGCCAAGACCGCCAAGATGAAGGTCCTGCACAACTTCGGCCGCGAAGACCAGATCGACCGCGCCGCCGTCGAACGCCTGGTCGGCTCGCTATGCCGGCTGCTGGACCCAGGCCGGGCCGCCGCCCTCACCTCGGGCGCGGAGCTGACCTTCATCGGCTCGGCCGCCTACGGCGGGGTTTATCTCCTCGACCAGCTGTGGCGGCAGCTGAAAATCGATGTGATCATGACGCGCATCCTGGCCTCCACCCGGCGCAGCGTCTTCACCGAGCGGGTGCTGTTCGCGCTGGTCGCCAACCGCGCCCTGGACCCCTCCTCCAAGCTGGCCGCCTCCCACTGGGTCGGCCGCAACGCTCACGTCGACGGCCTGCCCGCCTGCTCCGACGACGCCTGCTACCGGGCGATGGACTGGCTGCACCAGGTCCAAGACTCCGTCGAGCGTAAGGTGTTCGACCAGGTCGCCACCCTGCTCAACCTGGAAGTCGACCTGCTGTTCTTCGACACCACCTCCACCTACTTCGAGATCGACGAACCGGACGAGCCGATCGCCCGCGATGAGCGCGGCATCCGACTGCCCGACCCCGACCCCGACCCCGAAAACGGCGACGGCGACGGCGACGAGCCGGTGATGAAGGGCTTTCGCTCCCGCGGCAAGTCCAAAGATCACCGCGATGATCTGCCGCAGATCGTCATCGGCATGGCCGTCACCCGTGACGGCATCCCGGTCCGCATCTGGTCCTGGCCCGGCAACACCACCGACACCGCCCTGATCCGCCAGGTCAAGGACGACATGCGGGACTGGACGCTGTCCAAGATCGTGTGGGTCGGTGACCGCGGCTTCGCCTCCGCCGACAACCGCCGCTACCTGCGCCAGGGCGATCACCACTACATCATCGGTGAGCGGCTGCGCTCGGGCTCGGCCGAGGCCAAGGCCGCCCTGTCCCGGCAGGGCCGCTATCAGGACGTGGCCGAGAACCTGAAGGTCAAAGAGGTCCGGATCGGCGAGGCCGACCGGTTCGTCATCTGCTTCAACCCCGATGGCGCCGAACGCGACGCCGCAATCCGCGAGCGCTTGATCGCCCAACTGGAGGAGGTGATCGCCGGCACCGACGCGCTGAGCGCCACCAAACGCGCTGAGCTACGCGGCGTCATCTCCACCAAGCCGGGCCTGAACCGCTATTTGCGCACCACTCCGAATGGGCTGCTGCGCATCGACGCCGCGAAGGTCAAGGCCGAGGCGAACCTGGACGGCAAGTACCTGCTGCGCTGCTCCGACCCCAAGCTGGCTGGAGGAACGCATCCGCGCGCACGTCATCTTGTGCTGGCTGGGGCTGCTGCTGATCCGCATCATCGAGGCCACCACCGGCTCCACCTGGAAGCGCATCCGCGACGAGTTCGACCTGCTTACCGTGGCCACCTTCACCGGCCCGACCGGCACCTTCCGCCAGCGCGCCGAACTGACCAAGCCCCAGCGCGACATCCTGGCCAAACTCGACATCCCAACCCCGAAGAAGATCGTCGAGGCCACACCCGCCGCAGACGTCTGACCAGGCACAACACCTGCGCCTAGTGACACGCCGCATCAGCGTGCCCGCAAGCGTTTCCGCAGCTCACAGCCCAGAACTGTGTGCTTTTCTCGCTACACATCTGCGGAACGCAGG
>NZ_JOAG01000126.1 GCF_000725485.1 Nonomuraea candida
ACGGTGAGATGGCGCTGGGCAAGAACCTCCTGGTGGCGTTCATGCCGTGGGAGGGCCACAACTACGAAGACGCGATCATCCTGTCCCAGCGGCTGGTCCAGGACGACGTCCTGTCCTCGATCCACATCGAGGAGCACGAGGTCGACGCCCGTGACACCAAGCTGGGCCCGGAGGAGATCACCCGCGACATCCCCAACGTCTCCGAGGAGGTCCTGGCCGACCTCGACGAGCGCGGCATCATCCGCATCGGCGCCGAGGTCGTGCCCGGCGACATCCTGGTCGGCAAGGTCACCCCGAAGGGCGAGACCGAGCTGACCCCGGAGGAGCGGCTGCTGCGCGCGATCTTCGGCGAGAAGGCCCGCGAGGTCCGCGACACCTCGCTCAAGGTGCCGCACGGTGAGCAGGGCAAGGTCATCGCCGTCCGCGTGTTCAGCCGCGAGGAGGGCGACGAGCTGCCTCCCGGCGTCAACGAGCTGGTCCGCGTCTATGTGGCGCAGAAGCGTAAGATCACCGATGGTGACAAGCTGGCCGGCCGGCACGGCAACAAGGGCGTCATCTCCAAGATCCTGCCGGTCGAGGACATGCCGTTCCTGGAGGACGGCACCCCGGTCGACATCATCCTCAACCCCCTCGGTGTGCCCGGCCGGATGAACGTCGGCCAGGTGCTGGAGACCCACCTGGGCTGGATCGCGGCCCGCGGCTGGGACATCTCCGGCATCCAGGAGGCGTGGGCCGAGCGGCTGCGTGACAAGGGCTTCGAGAAGGTCGCCCCGCGCACCAACATGGCCACGCCGGTGTTCGACGGCGCGCACGAGGAGGAGATCGTCGGCCTGCTCGGCAGCACCATCCCCAACCGTGACGGCGACCGCATGGTGCAGCCGACGGGTAAGGCGCGGCTGTTCGACGGCCGCTCGGGTGAGCCGTTCCCGTACCCGATCGCGGTGGGCTACATCTACATCCTCAAGCTGCTGCACCTGGTCGACGACAAGATCCACGCGCGTTCGACCGGTCCCTACTCCATGATCACCCAGCAGCCGCTCGGCGGTAAGGCCCAGTTCGGCGGCCAGCGCTTCGGTGAGATGGAGGTGTGGGCGCTGGAGGCGTACGGCGCCGCCTACGCCCTGCAGGAGCTGCTGACCATCAAGTCCGACGACGTCCTGGGCCGGGTGAAGGTCTACGAGGCGATCGTCAAGGGCGAGAACATCCCCGAGCCGGGCATCCCCGAGTCCTTCAAGGTCCTCATCAAGGAGATGCAGTCGCTGTGCCTCAACGTCGAGGTGCTCTCCAGCGACGGCATGTCCATCGAGATGCGCGACACCGACGAGGACGTCTTCCGCGCCGCGGAGGAGCTCGGTATCGACCTGTCCCGGCG
>NZ_JOAG01000127.1 GCF_000725485.1 Nonomuraea candida
GCCCCTGACAGTGATGATGGAGATGAACGCCTCCCCCCGGGGTTTGACCCAGCCCCTGACTGACCTCGGGTCCTTAACGGGATATGTCGACCTCGGCGGGGAGGCGCTCATGTGCACTCACCGGACGGGGCGCCTTGTGACTTCATAGGAGCCTGGCCAGAGGCCCCATCACTGTCTTGTCCTTCGCCCGGCTGGTGCGTGCCGCCCTGACCGATCACGAGGAACAGGACGACGATGACCTCCATTACACCCCAGAACGCGCCGATCATCGACATCGCCGGCGGGGTCGACACCCACCAGGACACCCACACCGCCGCGGTGATCGACACGGTCGGGCGTGTCCTGGGCACCGAGCAGTTCCCCGCCACCCCCACCGGATACACCGCCCTGCTGACCTGGATGCACGCCTTCGGGCAGCTGATGAAGATCGGCGTCGAGGGCACCGGCGCCTACGGAGCCGGGCTCGCCCGGCTGCTGCGTGCCGAAGGCATCGAGGTGATCGAGATCGACCGCCCCAACCGCAAGACGCGCCGCTTCCAGGGCAAGTCCGACCCGATCGACGCCATCGCCGCCGCCAAGGCCGCCCT
This sequence comes from Nonomuraea candida, assembly GCF_000725485.1. Taxonomy (GTDB): domain Bacteria; phylum Actinomycetota; class Actinomycetes; order Streptosporangiales; family Streptosporangiaceae; genus Nonomuraea; species Nonomuraea candida. The sequence continues at coordinate 588 of NZ_JOAG01000127.1, forward strand.
GGCCGGCGACCGCACCGGCACCCCCAAACAACGCGACGGCCGCATCGAAGCGCTGCGCAACCTGCGCATCGCCCGCCGCTCGGCGGTCGACCAACGCGCCGACACCCAGCGCCGGATCAAAGCCCTGATCGTGACCGCCCCAGACGACCTGCGCGAACAACTCCGCCACCTGCCGGCCAAAAAGCTGATCACCACCTGCGCCGCCCTGCGGCCCGACACGGCCGACGCCGCCAGCCCGGCCACCGCCACAGCGATCGCGCTGCGCAGTCTCGCCCGCCGCCACCAGCAACTCACCGCCGAGATCAGCGACCTCGACGACCTGCTGGACCCCCTCGTGGCCGCCATCAATCCCCACCTGATCGCCGCCAACGGGGTGGGCACCGACGTGGCAGCCCAGCTCCTGATCACCGTCGGCGACAACCACGACCGGGTGCACTCCGAAGCCGCCTTCGCCATGCTCTGCGGCGTCGCCCCGCTGCCGGCCTCCTCCGGCAAGACCACCCGCCACCGGCTCAACCGCGGCGGCGACCGGCAAGCCAACGCCGCCCTCTACCGGGTCGCCCTCTGCCGCCTGCGCTGGGACCCCCGCACCCGCGCCTACATGGAACGACGCACCCACGACGGAATGTCCAAGAAAGAGATCATCCGCTGCCTCAAACGCTACATCGCCCGGGAACTCTACAAAGCGATCACCCAAAACGATCAAGAAAACACCGATTGACATCCATAGGAGCATC
>NZ_JOAG01000129.1 GCF_000725485.1 Nonomuraea candida
CGGGCCCTGCCCCCGATGTGTGGACACCTTGAGTACCGGATGATGGAGATCCGGAGACAAGGAGTTCCACGTGGCGATGAAGTCGTATCCGCCGGAGTTCAAGGCGGACGCCGTCGCGTTGTACCTGTCCGATCCGGGACGGACGCTGGCCTCGGTGGCCGAGGATCTGGGGATCAGCCGGGAGACGCTGCGGAACTGGGTGCGTCAGGCGCAGGCGGATGGCAGCGCGGGCGCCAAGGCGCGGGGCCCGGCGAAGAAGCCGGTGCGGGGCCCGCTATCGTCCGACGACGTGCTGGAAGAGGAGAACAAGCAGCTCAGGGCCCGGGTCCGGGAGCTGGAGCTGGAGCGCGACATCCTGCGCCGGGCGGCCAAATATTTCGCGGGAGAGACGAACTGGTGAGCCGCTTCGCGTTCGTTGACGACCATCGCGACGCCTTTGGCGTCAAGCGGCTGTGCCGGGTGTTGAAGGTGTCGCGCTCGGGGTTCTACCGGTGGCGCAAGGCGGCGCCGGCCCGGGCGGAGCGGGCCGCGGGCGATGCGGCACTCGCCGCGGAGATCCGGCAGATTCATGGTGAGTTCGACGGCACCTACGGCAGTCCGCGCGTCACCGCCGAGCTGCAGGCCCGGGGTCACATGGTTAACCACAAGCGAGTGGCGCGGGTGATGCGGCGTGCCGGCATCGTCGGGCTGCACCTGCGCAAGAAGGTACGCACCACGGTGCCCGAGCCGTCCCATCGCCAGGTGCCCGACCTGATCCGCCGGGACTTCACTGCTCCCGCGCCGAACCAGCGTTACGTCGGCGACATCACCTACCTGCCCATCGGTGACGGGCAGTTCCTCTACCTGGCCACCGTGCTGGACTTGGGCTCACGCCGGCTGGCGGGCTGGTCGATCGCCGATCACATGCGCACCGAGCTGGTGACCGATGCGCTGCGCGCGGCCGCTGCGACGCGGGGCAGCCTGGACGGCGCGATCTTCCATGCCGATCATGGGGCGCAGTACACCTCGGCCGAGTTCGCCGCCGTGTGCGCCGAGCTCGGCGTGCGCCAGTCCAAGGGAGCCGTCGGGTCCAGCGCCGACAACGCTGCGGCAGAGGCCTTCAACGCCACGTTGAAACGCGAGACGCTGCAGGGTGCCAAGAGCTGGTCCTCGGCGCGTGAGGCCCGCTTGGCCGTCTTCAAGTGGATCACCCGCTACAACACCCGCAGGAGGCACTCCACACTCGGCTACCTCAGCCCCATCGACTACGAGCAGCAGACCACCGATAAGGTACTGCTCGCCGCATAACGCCCGGTGTCCACACTCCGGGGTGAGCCCCC
>NZ_KL647038.1:0-1296 GCF_000725485.1 Nonomuraea candida
ACGGTGGGGAGATAACTGGCCGCCGTTGGGGAGAACACCGTGGCCGCCAGCGGGGACATCTCAAGGCCGTCTACGGGGAGAACTCAAAGGCCATTGACAGCATGACCTGGACATCAGCACGCAGACGATCTACACCTGGCGCCGCCAAGACCGCATCGATCGCGGCCTGGAACCAGGCCTGACCAGCAGCGAGAAAACCGGGCTGACCGCCGCCAGACGGCGCATCGCCGAGCTGGAGGCCGAACTGCAGGCGACCCGCCGGGCGATTGAGCTGATCCGCGAGGCGGCGCCCCCAAAAGACGGTTCGCCGCCATCGCGGTGATGGCCGGCGAAGGCATCCCGGTGGAGGTCGCCTGCCGCGTCCTTGCCGTGTCGGTGTCCGGCTACTACGCCTGGCGCGACCGGCCGCCTTCGCCACGGGCCATCCGGCATGCCTGGCTGACCGACCTGATCCGCAGATCCATCGGGACTCTCGCGGCACCTACGGCGCCCGCCGGGTGCACGCTGAACTGCTCCTCGGCCACCAGGTCACGGTCAGCCACGGAGCAGTGGAACTGCTCATGCGCCGGGCCGGGCTGGAAGGCCTCAGCGGCCGGCCCAAGTGGCGACGCGCCAAGCCCGACCAGATCGCCACCGACCTGGTCGACCGCGCCTTCACCCAGACCGGGCCCAATCAGCTGTGGATCACCGACATCACCGAACACCCGACCCGCGAGGGCAAGGTGTACTGCTGCGCGGTGCTGGACGCCTACTCCCGCCGCGTGGTCGGCTGGTCCATCGACTCCACCCAGACCGCCACCCTGGTGACCAGCGCCTTAGGCATGGCCATCGACAACCGCACGCCACCCGCAGGAACGATCATCCACTCCGACCAGGGGGTCCAGCTCGGATCCTGGGCCTTCACCCAGCGGGCCAAGGACTCCGGCCTGCTGCCCTCGATGGGCAGCGTCGGCGACTGCTTCGACAACACCATGATGGAGTCGTTCTGGTCCCGGATGCAGGTCGAACTCCTCGACCGCCGGCGCTGGAACACCCGCATCGAGCTCGCGAACGCGATCTTCGAGTACCTGGAGATCTGGCACAACCGGCAACGACGACACAGCAGCCTGGGCATGCTCACCCCGATACAGTTCGAGAACACACCCACCGTGGCATGACAATCCAGGAACGCGACTCCACCAAACTCGGGGCACACCACCGGATTATCTGGCTGGGGTGAGAGTAGCTGGGTTGATCTCTGTTCGGTAGAGGGCTTCGTATTCGGCGGGCGGCAGGTTCTGGCAGGCGCTGTGGAGG
>NZ_KL647038.1:1325-1633 GCF_000725485.1 Nonomuraea candida
GTCTCGGCCAGGGCGTTGTCGTAGCTGTCCCCGCGTGAGCCGACCGAGCTGACCGCGCCGATGCCGGCCAGCCGCTCGGTGTAGCGGATGGACAGGTACTGCTTAGGTTCAACCGGTCGTCCGGCACGATGACCGGGCCCGACAGCACCTTCATCTACTACACCTGGAGCGAGAAGAAGATCCCGGCCTGACACTCCGAACGGCCGTATTGCCCGCGTTCCGCAGCTAATCCATGATCCCGGGCACGTCCGGGTCTGAAACCGCAGGTCGGTGGCTTACGGCCTAGCGGAAACGGCGGAAAGCCCTAG
>NZ_JOAG01000132.1 GCF_000725485.1 Nonomuraea candida
CAGCGGGGTCTCCACCCCGAACAGGTTGACCACCGGCCCGAACGGCACGATCGAGAAGGCCAGGAACGCCGGCACCACCATGATCACCGGCGCGAGCAGATAGAGCACCTTGTCCACAGTGCGCGGGAAGATGTCCTCCTTCAGGCCCATCTTGATCGCGTCGGCCACGGACTGTAGCAGGCCGAACGTGCCGGCCCGGTTGGGGCCGTGGCGGTGCTGCATCCGCGAGATCAGCTTGCGCTCGAACCAGACCCCGAAGACCACGCCCAGCGCCAGGAAGAGGAAGAGCGCCACGGCCTTGACGAGGGTGATCCACAGCGGATCGTGGCCGAAGTCGGCGAGGGTGGGGTGGGCCGCGAGCGCCGTCGTCCCGGTGAGCGTCGTCCCGGTGAGCGTCGTCCCGGCAAGCATCGTCCCGGTGAGCATCATGGTCCGGCACGCTAACCGGTGACCCGATCGGTGTATTGGACAAGTGCGAACAGCTGCTTCGGCGTCATCCCCGCCATCGCCCGGACCTCGCGGGTGAGGTGGGACTGGTCGGCGTACCCGCAGGCGGCGGCCTCGCCCAGGGTGGCCGAGGGCCGTCTCAGCGTGTCCACGGCGCGCTGGAACCGGGCGATCCTGGCGACCGTCTTGGGCGACAGGCCCACCACCCGGCGGAAGCCCAGCTCCAGGTAGCGGCGGCTGACGCCGAGCGCGCCGGCCAGGGCGTCGATGGTGAGCCGGCCCGCGGGCTCCTGGAGCAGCCGCCAGGCGTGCATGATCAGGGCGTCGGAGCCGGGGCCGGGGCCGGGGCTGGGGCACAGCCAGGCCGCCAGCCGCCGCTCCAGCACGCCGAGACGGGCCGCCCAGGTCGGCGCGGCGGCCAGCCGGTCGGCCAGCTCGGCGGCCCGTGCCCCGAGCAGGTCCTCCAGGCACACAGTCGCGCCGACCAGCTCGCGCATGGGCGTGCCGGTCAGCGCCGACAGGCCGGCGGGGGTGAGCCCGACGGCCACCCCGTGGCGCCAGGTGGCCTCGGCGGAGGCGACGCTCCGGGGGCCGGTGACGATCGGATCCAGCCCGGTGAGGTCGATGATCAGCGTGGCGGCGTTGAGCGGCAACATCCGGCCGGGCGGCGGCTCCGCCTCCGCGGCGCGGTAGCCCGCCCAGCCCAGCACGTAGGGACGCAGGTCCGGCGGCGCCGGGCGGATGACCATCCGGTCCGGCTCCGGTCGCGGCAGCGCGGGCGGCGGATGGGCGGGCGGCGGGTGGGCGGGC
>NZ_JOAG01000133.1 GCF_000725485.1 Nonomuraea candida
GCTAGTGGCTCGTCTCTGAACGTTGACCCGGTAATTGATCTCGGACGGTGAACCCGTCAGGCTGACTGCCTCTGCAACTCTTGGGAGGTGGTCGTGGCTCGCCGACCGGATGTGTTCGTCCGGCCCTTGTCGATGGAGGAGGGCCGCAAACTACAGCGCATCACCCGGACCGCCAAGGACCCGGTCAAGCTACGCCGGGCGATCGTGGTGATGATGTCCGGCCAGGGCCAAAGCGTCCCGGACATCGCCTCGTTGATGCAGGTCAGCGACGACTACGCGCGCGACGTCATCCACGCCTTCAACGATCGGGGGTTCGACGCGCTGGACCCAAAATGGAGCGGGGGCCGGCCACCGGCGATCAGTGAGCAGGCGCGCGAGCACATCTGCCTCATCGCCCGGACGGCCCCCGCGGAGTGGGGCATCAGCGGCCACTCCACCTGGAGCCTGCGCACCTTGGCCGAGCATCTCATCAACCGCGGCGTGGTCACCTCGATCAGCCGTCAGCATCTGGCACGGATCCTACGGGCCGGGAAGGTGACCTGGCAGAGCACCACCACCTGGAAGGCATCCAACGACCCGCAGTTCATCGCCAAGATGCAGCGCGTTCTGGAGTTATATGACCAGCCGCCGGCCGATGGACGGGTGATCTGCGTCGATGAGTTCGGGCCGCTGAATCTGATGCCGCGCCCGGGCAAACGCTGGCGGCCTGCCGGAAGCCCGGCCCGGCTGCGGGCCACCTACAACCGCTACTTCGGCGTCATGCACATGATCGCCGCGCTGGATCTGGCCACCGGAAAGCTCTACTACCGTATCCGCCGACGCAAGCGGTGGCGGGAGTTCTTGTCCTTCCTCAAGACGCTGCGCGCCCGCTGGCCCGGCGAGACGCTCTACGTGATCATGGACAACTACTCGCCGCACAAGCACCCCGAGGTCCGCTCCTGGGCCGCCGACAACGACATCGAGCTGGTGTTCCTGCCCACCTACGGCTCGTGGTTGAACTGGATCGAGTCCGAGTTCGCCGCGCTGCGCTACTACGCCCTCAACGGCACTGACCACCGCACTCACGACGAGCAGAACGCGGCGATCGGTGCCTACATCCGCTGGCGCAACGCTCACGCGCAACCAAAGACCAGCTTCGCCGCCAGCTCACCTATTCGAAGCTGGACCAGTTACCCGTCCAAGGTTGCGTGACAGGCCACTAG
>NZ_JOAG01000134.1 GCF_000725485.1 Nonomuraea candida
ACCCCGCCCCCCGGCCACACGCCGGGGGGCACCCCTCCCAGCCCAGAAAGGGGCACCCATGTACCTCACTCCCGCCCACGTCCGCGCCCAGCTCAGCGCCCACCCCGTTGAGCGCGACTCCGGATTCACCCACCTGTGGGGCGTCCACGTCGTCGCCGACGAAACCGCGTGGCGTCCGGGCACCGACCAGCGCGGAGAGCCGCTGCCCCGATTCGCCGGCCCCCGCTACGTCATCTACGCCCAGCACCCGAACGGCGTCGTCACGGCCCGCGCGCTCGCGCCCGGCGACTACCGCCACCAGGGCGACGCCCACATGATCGCCGCCCGCCTGCGGGACGCGGGCCTGACCGTCCGCGTCAAGAAGCGGCGCGGCACCGTGCTGCGCGACCAGCACGGGTTCTTCTTCCCGCTCCGCGTGACCGTGGCGGCCGATCACGCCCTGCTCAACGTGCTCGACGCGGCCGAGGACGCCGCCGAGGCGGCACGCGAGCCCGGGACCGGCTACCTGGACGCCTGCCCGGCCTGCGGCAAGACCGACCCGCCCGTGACCACGCTCGGGAAGACGGGCGCGACCGTCACCGACTGCTGCGAGAAGGACGTGACGGCGCTCATCTGAGCAGGCAAGCGGGCGGGTGGCCCGGTGACGGCATGTCCCGAGAACCGCCCCGGCCAAGCCAGGCCCACAGGGGCGCGGTGAGCGCCCACTGATCCCGCCCGTCCACTTGCCCGATCATAAATCCGTCCTACACTTTTCTTGTCAGTTCGAGGGCTGCGACCCCTCGGGCCGACACCCAACACCCAGCCCCAGGAGGCCCCACATGCTCACCCCTGACCTGCTGCGCCTGCTCGCCGAAGACCTCCGCGTCGCCATCGCCACCGGCGAAGTCCCCCGCGAGGCCGCGATCCACGCGCTCCAGGAGATCGGCGGCGTTGACCGCAAGACCGCCCTGCGCGTCTGGCGCGACACCGACCCGATGGGCCAGGGCAACGTCTGGGACATCCCCGGCGGCAGCCAGTACCGCCCCCGCTACGGGCTCGCCCGCCGCGTCTGGGACCACACCGACGGCCCCCTCCAGGGCAAGCGCGTCATGCCCGCCCTGATCCTCCAGTGGGGCCCCGACATCGCCCGCTACGCCGCCGTCACCCAGTAGCCCGCCCCGGCCCGCCCCGGCCGGGGC
>NZ_JOAG01000135.1 GCF_000725485.1 Nonomuraea candida
AACTCCGGCGGATACGACTTCATCGCCACGTGGAACTCCTTGTCTCCGGATCTCCATCATCCGGTACTCAAGGTGTCCACACATCGGGGGCAGGGCCCGTACGGCCCCTGGCAGACCCTGTACAAGCGGTTCGCCCGCTGGGAGGTTGACGGCACCTGGGCCCGGATCGAGCAGCATCTGCAGGCCCGCGCCGATGCGGCGGGTGAGCTGGACTATCACGGCCAGATCGACTCCACGGTGGTGCGGGCCCACCAGCACGCGGCGGGCGCGCGAAAAGCGGGCGCCCGCCGGCGCAGGCGGCCCGGGCGCAGGCGCTCGGGCGGTCGCGGGGCGGGCTGAGCACCAAGATCCACACGATCGGGGACGGGCGGGGCCGCGACCTGGCCACCGTCCTGACGCCGGGCCAGGACAGCGATACCCGGCAGCTGCCGGTGCTGCTGGACCGCATCCGGGTTCCCCGCCCGGGTGGCATCGGCCGGCCACGCAAGCGGCTGGACAGCCTGACCGGCGACAAGGCCTACAGCTCGGCCGCCAACCGTGCGCTGCTGCGCCGCCGGCACATTCAGGCCACCATCGCCCAGCCCCGCGACCAGGCCGCCCATCGCCGGGCCAAAGGACGGCGTGGCGGCCGGCCGCCCGCCTTCGACCGCGCCCGCTACCACAGCCGCAACCACATCGAACGCCTGATGAACCGGCGCAAGCAGTACCGCGCCGTCGCCACCCGCTACGACAAACTCGCCCGCCGCTACCGTGCCACCATCCAGATCGCCGACATCATGATCTGGTTACGCGCCCAACCGGATCGACCTCACCTGCTTGATCGAGGAAACACGCCCTAATCGAACACCCCCATGACCCAGCAGTCGGGCCTCGGTCGCTAACGCCAGACGCCGTTGACGCTCGTTCAGATGCGGCAGCAACACCGCGAACCGCGCAACGCGCTGCGGCCGGTCGCCCGCCGCGACCGCGCCGCGCTCGCCGCCGAACTGAAGAAGATCTACACCGCACCCACCGAGCAGGCCGCCTTCGACGCCCTGGCCGACTTCACCGCCTCCACCTGGGGCCAGCGGTATCCGCAGGCGGCCCGCGTGTTCGAGACCGCCTGGGACCGCTTCACCCCGTTCTTCGCCTTCTCCCCGGCGGTCCGCAAGCTGCTCTACACCACCAACGGCATCGAGTCCCTGAACTACCAGCTACGCAAGGTCACCAAGGCCCGCGGCCACTTCCCCGGCGACGACGCCGTGGTCAAACTGCTCTGGCTGGCCATCATCAACATCGAGGACAAACGCGCCCGCGAACGCGCCGCGGCCAAGGAGAAGACCGGCAAAATCAAGAACTCGCCCAGCACCGCCCGCCTCATCGAGGGACAGCGCACCATCGGCTGGCGCGAGGCACTCATCGAACTCGACATCGCCTATCCAGGGCGAATCAAGTAAAGACCGCTCACTCGCTACCAGAAACGATCTTTACACACTTGAAGTGACAACCTCCCCGGGGAAGATTTTCGGGAAGAGTTTCGGGACGGTCGTTCCTGCGGCAACGCGGATGCCGGTAGTCACCTGCGCGGCCGTCCCGCAAACGACCGTTTCGGGACGGGTCGTCAGCGCCCCATCGTGCTGCCATAGGTGAGTGACCTAGGCGACCATCGCCGATGCGACGGCCGGGCCGGGGCAGCGAGCATGAACGCGTCACCGAGCGCCAGATCGACGATCGTGCCGGCGGCTCCATGAGGCAAGGGCACAGATGGCCTTACCGCTTCTAACGGGTTCGCCAAAGGTGGCAAATGCCCTACCACTCTGCTCCATCACCAGACAAGGAAGCATGCATGAACGAGACACGCAAGCGGATGTTGCCGGTCGTCCGCAGGACCCTCATCGCGACCGCAACTGCGGCAGCGGTCGCGCTGATCATCCCCGCGGCACCCGCCTTAGCGATCAACGTGGTCCCGTGCGGACCCGAATTCCTCCAGGTGAATTGGCACAACACCACCCACCTTGGAG
>NZ_JOAG01000136.1 GCF_000725485.1 Nonomuraea candida
GCTCGTCCACGAGCCGGTCGGCGGAGACCGTCTGTCCCCAGGACGTCAGCAGGGCCGCGAGCAGTGAGCGCACCTTCGACTCCGGCACCACCACGAGCTCGCCGTCCGCCGACCAGACGGCGAGCGGGCCCAGCACCCCGAAACGCATGGACTCACCGTACGGCCATGCCGTCCCTGCCCGGTGCGTCAGCCCGCCGCAAGCGGACCGAGAGAAAACCGCGAGGCCGGACCCGCACGCTGTGGGGTGTGCCGGTCGCCACCGGCGCCATCGCAACGTTCGACCAGGGAGTCACCATGAGCAGGTTCGCAGGCAAGAAGGCCGTCGTCACGGGCGGCACCCACGGCATGGGCCTGGCCATCGTCAAGGCGCTGCTGGACGGCGGCGCCGAGGTCGTCCTGACGGGCCGCGACGAGAGGAAGATCGAGCAGGCGCGCACCGAGCTGGGGCCGGCCGCCGCGCACGTCGTACGCTCCGACGCGGCCAGCATGATCGACATCCGCGCGCTCGGCGACACGGTACGGGACAAGCTCGGCCGCATCGACTACCTCTTCGTCAACCACGGCATCGCCGAGGTGCAGACGCTGCAGGAGGTCACCGAGGACTCCTGGGACCGGCACTTCGCCGTCAACGCCAAGGGCGCCTTCTTCACCGTGCAGAGCCTGTCGCCGCTGATCAGCGACGGCGGCGCGATCGTCTTCACCACCGTCGCCAACGACCTGATCTTCCCCGGCCTGAGCGCCTACTCCGGCTCCAAGGAAGCGGTACGCGCGATCTCCCACGTCCTGGCGGCCGAGCTGCTGCCCCGCAAGATCCGCGTCAACTCCGTCGCCCCCGGCTACATCAAGACCCCCACCATGGGCGTCGCCGGGCTGACCGAGGAGGAACGCCGCGAGTTCGAGCTGCAGGGCAGCCAGAGCACGCCGCTCAAGCGCAACGGCACCGTCGAGGAGGTCGCCGCCGCCGCGCTCTTCCTGGCCGCCGACGCGACCTTCACCACCAACGTCGAGTTCCCGGTCGACGGCGGCTTCGCCCAGGGCCTCAGCAGCACCCACTGAGCC
>NZ_JOAG01000137.1 GCF_000725485.1 Nonomuraea candida
GCGCCTAGTGACACGCCGCATCAGCGTGCCCGCAAGCGTTTCCGCAGCTCACAGCCCAGAACTGTGTGCTTTTCTCGCTACACATCTGCGGAACGCAGGACGCTGCGGCGGGAGCTGAATTGGGAACTTCCGCGCCAGGAGACCCGGAGGGATCAAGGCGGTTGAGGGTCAGAACCACGCTGTGAGAGAAGCATCGTGCAGGTCATCACCCCTGGAACACCGCAGCTGCACGCGCTGCGCCTGGCCGCCCACGCATCCAACGGCGACCGGCTCGGCACGCTGCCGCACCACCTCGGGTTCGAGACGGGATTTGCTCGACGTCTCCCGTGCGCTGGTTCACTACGTTGCCCGGTTGCCGCGGCTCCTCCGCGCCCTGCGCTGTCTCGGCGAACGCGGGTTCGCCCTGCTCAAGGGCCGCTGGCGGAGCCTCCAGCACTTCACCGCCAGCCCCAGCGCAATCGACGACATCGCCCGTGCCGCTCTCGTGCATTGTCGTGCCGAGAAAGGACTGCAGGCGGAAACCGATGGCATGGACGTCCAGAACCGGACCACGCCCCGTGGTCACCACGAAGAAGACAGCCGTGACGAGAAAACTGAGCACGAGGGCTCAGTACAGCGTTTCAGCGAAGAGAGCCGGAAGACGCACGTCTCACTCCCCCGCGAAATCTCCAAGAGCGCCGGCGGCGCGACCTGATCTCGGCCGGCGGCAGGCCCTCCACCCGCACCAGCAGACATCGCAGACGGCCTACCGCCGCCGCCACCCAGAACCGGCCCATCAGCCGGTGCACGGGCACGCTTTCCCTTCGCCCGCTCGGCCGGACGGCATCGACCCGCACCTCCGCCTCGCTCATTCCCCACACCAGGATCGACCGTCGCCGGCTGAAGGGGCCGGCCTTGGCCGTGTGTTGACGCTCGCCCATGACCGGCATGGTGGCGGCCACTCTCCGGTGTTCCTCGCTGAAAACGCTCATTCTCATGCGATCCGGCCTGGCCGCGGGTCCTTGG
>NZ_JOAG01000138.1 GCF_000725485.1 Nonomuraea candida
CCGTGGTAGTGCGGCAGGTCGAGCGGCGGCACAGGGAAGCCACCGGCCGCCGGCTCCTCGGACAGTTGCTCGAACTCGGCGTCCACCTGTGCCTTCATCGCCTCCTTGCGCCGCTGGTTCACGGTGTCGAACCGCATCCAGATGGCCAGCGCGCCGATCACGATGGCCACGCCCAGCCCGATGCCGAGCGTGCGGTCGCCGTCGTTGACCACCACGTTGCGCACCGCGGCCACCAGCAGGATCCAGGCCAGGTTGACCGGGATCAGCACCTTCCAGCCCAGCGACATCAGCTGGTCGTAGCGCACCCGCGGCAGCGAGGCCCGCACCCAGACGATGAAGCAGAACGTCAGCACGAACTTGATGAAGAACCACAGCACCGGCCACCAGCCCTGGTTGGCGCCCTCCCAGAACGTGGTGATCGGCGCCGGGGCCCGCCACCCGCCCAGGAACAGCGTCACGGCGATGCCCGAGGCGGTGAAGGTGTGCAGGTACTCGCCCATCATGATCAGAGCGAACTTCAGCGACGAGGAGTACTCGGTCTGGAAGCCGCCGACCAGCTCGCCCTCGCCCTCGGGCAGGTCGAACGGGATGCGCGCGGCCTCACCGAACATGCACACCACGTAGACCAGGAACGACGGGATGAGCAGCACCGCGAACCAGGTCTGCTCCTGCGCCTTGACGATCTCGGAGGTGGACAGCGTGCCGGCGAACAGGAAGATCGCCACGAACGACAGGCCCATCGCGATCTCGTACGAGACCACCTGGGCCGCCGACCGCAACCCGCCCAGCAGCGCGTACGGCGAGCGCGACGACCACCCGGCCAGCACCACGCCGTAGACCGAGACCGCGCCCATGGCCAGCATGAACAGCACCGCCACCGGCAGGTCCACCAGCTGCAGCGGGGTCTCCACCCCGAACAGGTTGACCACCGGCCCGAACGGCACGATCGAGAAGGCCAGGAACGCCGGCACCACCATGATCACCGGCGCGAGCAG
>NZ_JOAG01000139.1 GCF_000725485.1 Nonomuraea candida
TCAGTACTGGCGGGTGGACAGGACCTGCTTGGCCTGCTCCTGGGTGAACGTGGTCTCCTCGGTCACCACCCGGGCGGGCACCTGCTCACCCTTGACGACCTTCTTGGCCAGGTCCATCAGCTGCGGGCCGAGCAGCGGCGAGCACTCCACGATGAAGTTGATCTTCCCGTCGGCCAGCGCCTGCATGCCGTCCTTCACCGCGTCCACCGTGATGATCTTGATGTCCTTGCCCGGCACCTTGCCCGCGCCCTCGATCGCCTCGATCGCGCCCAGCCCCATGTCATCGTTGTGCGCGTACAACACGTCGATGTCCGGGTTCGACTTCAGGAACGCCTCCATCACCTCCTTGCCCTTGGCCCGGGTGAAGTCCCCGGTCTGCGAGGCGATCACCTTGAACTTCGGATCGGCCTGGATCACCTCCGCGAAACCCGCCTTGCGGTCGTTGGCCGGCGCCGAGCCCGTCGTGCCCTGCAACTCCACGATGTTGACCGGGTCCTTGGCGTCCTTGTACTCCTCCACCAGCCACTTGCCGGCCTTGCGGCCCTCCTCCACGAAGTCCGAGCCGAGGAAGGTCTTGTACAGCGAGGTGTCCTTGGAATCCACCGCCCGGTCGGTCAGGATGACCGGGATCTTCGCGTTCTTCGCCTCCATCAGCACCGTGTCCCAGCCCGACTCCACCACCGGCGAGAAGGCGATCACGTCCACCTTCTGCTGGATGAAGGAGCGGATGGCCTTGATCTGGTTCTCCTGCTTCTGCTGGGCGTCGGAGAACTTCAGCGTGATGCCCGCGTTCTTCGCCGAGTCCTGCACCGACTTGGTGTTCGCCGTGCGCCAGCCGCTCTCCGCGCCCACCTGGGAGAATCCCATGGTGATCGCGTCGCCCGAACCGCCGCCGC
>NZ_JOAG01000140.1 GCF_000725485.1 Nonomuraea candida
TCGGTGCACGGACCGTCGGCGATGACCTGGTTGACCTCGACGCGGTCGCCCTCGGCCACGATGGGCTTCTGGTTGAAGCTGGTGCCCTGGTTGGAGCGCCGGAACTTGGCCACCCGGTACGTCGTCCTGGAGCCGTCGTCGTTCAGGACCGTGAGGTAGTCGGCCGAGACCTCCTCCACCACGCCCGCCTTCTCGGCCCTGAGCATGTCGCCCGTGTCGGTCGCGGCACGGTATTCCATGCCCGTGCCGACCAGCGGCGCCTCGCTCCTGAGCAGCGGCACCGACTGGCGCATCATGTTCGCGCCCATCAGCGCCCGGTTGGCGTCGTCGTGCTCCAGGAAGGGGATCATCGCGGTGGCCACCGACACCATCTGGCGCGGCGACACGTCCATGTAGTGCACGTCGCCGGAGCGGACGTACTCGAACTCGCCGCCCTTGGTGCGGACCAGCACCCGCCGCTCGGCGAACCCGCCGTCCGGCGTGAGCGGGGAGTTGGCCTGGGCGATGACGTAGCGGTCCTCCTCGTCGGCGGTCAGGTAGTCGATCCGGTCGGTGACCTTGCCGTCCACCACCTTGCGGTAGGGCGTCTCGATGAAGCCGAAGGCGTTGAGGCGGGCGAAACAGGCGAGGTAGCCGATGAGGCCGATGTTGGGGCCCTCGGGGGTCTCGATCGGGCACATCCGGCCGTAGTGGGACGGGTGCACGTCGCGGACCTCCATGCCGGCCCGTTCGCGGGACAGGCCGCCGGGGCCCAGCGCGTTCAGGCGGCGCTTGTGCGTCAGGCCGGCCAGCGGGTTGGTCTGGTCCATGAACTGCGACAGCTGCGAGGTGCCGAAGAACTCCTTGATCGACGCCACGACCGGGCGGCATGCGCTCGCGCACGACACGCTCCATCCTGGCCAGGCCCAGCCGGACCTGGTTCTGGATGAGCTCGCCGATGCTGCGGATGCGCCGGTTGCCGAAGTGGTCGATGTCGTCGATCTCCACCACGGCCTCGCCCATCGACGTCTCGCCGGCGTGCAGCCGGACCAGGTATTCGATCATCGAGACGATGTCGTCCTCGGTCAGGGTGCCCTGCGTGATCTCGGCGTCGACGCCCAGCTTCTTATTGATCTTGTAACGGCCCACCTTGGCGAGGTCGTACCGCTTGGGGTTGAAATAGAGGTTC
>NZ_JOAG01000141.1 GCF_000725485.1 Nonomuraea candida
GAACCTCTATTTCAACCCCAAGCGGTACGACCTCGCCAAGGTGGGCCGTTACAAGATCAATAAGAAGCTGGGCGTCGACGCCGAGATCACGCAGGGCACTCTGACCGAGGACGACATCGTCGCCACGATCGAGTACATCGTGCGCCTGCACGCCGGCGAGGAGTCCATGCCGGGCGCGGGCGACCGCGAGGTCATCGTCGAGATCGACGACATCGACCACTTCGGCAACCGCCGCCTGCGCAGCGTCGGCGAGCTGATCCAGAACCAGGTCCGGCTGGGCCTGGCCAGGATGGAGCGCGTCGTGCGCGAGCGCATGACGACGCAGGACGTCGAGGCCATCACGCCGCAGACCCTGATCAACATCCGCCCGGTCGTGGCGTCGATCAAGGAGTTCTTCCCGCTGGCCGGCCTGACGCACAAGCGGCGTCTGTCCGCGCTGGGCCCCGGTGGTCTGTCCCGTGAGCGGGCGGGCTTCGAGGTCCGCGACGTGCACCCGTCCCACTACGGCCGGATGTGCCCGATCGAGACCCCTGAAGGCCCCAACATCGGCCTCATCGGCTCGCTGGCCTCCTACGGCCGGATCAACGCCTTCGGCTTCGTCGAGACGCCCTACCGCAAGGTGGTGGACGGCAAGGTCACCGACCAGATCGACTACCTGACCGCCGACGAGGAGGACCGGTACGTCAAGGCCCAGGCCAACACGGCGCTCAACCCCGACGGGTCGTTCGCCGAGTCGCGCGTCCTGGTCCGCACCAAGGGCGGTGAGACCGAGCTGGCCCGTGCCGAGGAGGTCGACTACATCGACGTGTCGCCGCGCCAGATGGTGTCGGTGGCCACCGCGATGATCCCCTTCCTGGAGCACGACGACGCCAACCGCGCGCTCATGGGCTCCAACATGCAGAGGCAGTCGGTGCCGCTGCTGAAGAGCGAGGCGCCGCTGGTCGGCACCGGCATGGAATACCGTGCCGCGACCGACGCCGGCGACGTCATCAGCGCCGAGAAGGCCGGTGTGGTGGAGGAGGTCTCCGCCGACTACATCACCGTGATGAACGACGACGGCACCCGCACCACCTACCGCGTCGCCAAGTTCAAGCGCTCCAACCAGGGCACCAGCTTCAACCAGAAGCCCATCGTGGCCGAGGGCGACCGCGTCGAGGTCAACCAGGTCATCGCCGACGGTCCGTGCACCGA
>NZ_JOAG01000142.1 GCF_000725485.1 Nonomuraea candida
TCGGTGAGTGACGTGACCGGCGACGGGTTCGCCGACCTGCTGGCCTACCGCGCCGACGGCCAGCTCCTGCAATACGACAACAACATCCTCATCAACGACGGCGGCCGCCCCTACGCCGGCTGGCGCGCCATCGGCGAAGGCTGGTCCGCCTTCCAACACGTCCTGGCCGCCGACGTCACCGGAGACGGCTTCGCCGAAGCCATCGCCGTCAACCCCGAAGGCACCATGTACCAGTACGACAACAACATTCTCATCAACCCCGACCGCAAGCCCTACACCACCCAGCGCGCCATCGGCCAAGGCTGGCAAGGCTTCAAAAAACTCCTCGCCGCCGATGTCAGCGGCGACGGAGCCGCCGACATCCTCGGCATCAGCGCCGAAAACGACCTCTGGTACTACCCCAACAACAGCGGCACCAACCCCGGCGGCGTCCCCTTCAGCGGCGGCACCAAAATCGGCGAAGGCTGGGACCGCTTCACCAAAATCCTGCTCGGCGACGTCACCGGCGACCGCCACGCCGACCTGCTCGGCGTCGAACCCAACGGCCACATGTTCCTGTTCCCCAACAGCATCGGAGCCTCCCCCACCCGCCCCTTCGGCCACAACCACGACATCGGCCAAGGCTGGCAAGGCTTCACCACCCTGATCGCCCTCGACGTCAGCGGCGACGGAGCCGCCGACATCCTCGGCATCGACCCCACCGGCCAGATGCGCTACTACCCCAACAACAGCGGCACCAATGCCGGCGGCCTCCCCTTCCTCGGCAGCCAGATCATCGGCACCGGCTGGCAGGGCCTCACCATCGCCTCCGCCAGCACCTGAACCACC
>NZ_JOAG01000143.1 GCF_000725485.1 Nonomuraea candida
GTGCCCTGCGTGATCTCGGCGTCGACGCCCAGCTTCTTATTGATCTTGTAACGGCCCACCTTGGCGAGGTCGTACCGCTTGGGGTTGAAATAGAGGTTCTCCAGCAGGGTCTGCGCCGACTCCTTGGTCGGCGGCTCACCCGGCCGCAGCTTGCGGTAGATGTCGAGCAGGGCGTCATCCTGACCGGCGGTGTGGTCCTTCTCCAGGGTCGCCCGCATCGACTCGTACTGGCCGAAACGCTCGAGGATCTGCTCGCTGGTCCACCCCAGTGCCTTGAGAAGCACGGTGACGGCCTGCTTGCGCTTGCGGTCGATGCGCACACCGACGCTGTCGCGCTTGTCGATCTCGAACTCCAGCCAGGCACCCCGCGACGGGATGACCTTGCAGCCGTACAGGTCCTTGTCGGACGTCTTGTCGACATTGCGTTCGAAGTAGACGCCGGGCGAGCGGACCAGCTGCGAGACCACGACACGCTCGGTGCCGTTGATGATGAAGGTGCCCTTCGGCGTCATGAGCGGGAAGTCCCCCATGAACACCGTCTGGCTCTTGATCTCACCGGTGGTGTTATTGATGAACTCCGCCGTCACGAACATCGGGGCGGAGAAGGTCATGTCCTTCTCTTTGCACTCATCTACGGAGTACTTCGGCGGCTCGAACCGGTGGTCGCGGAACGACAAGGACATGGTCCCCGAGAAGTCCTCGATCGGACTGATCTCTTCGAAGATCTCTTCGAGGCCCGACTGGGTCGGGACGTCCTTGCGCCCGGCCTGGCGAGCCGCCTCGACCCGGGCCTTCCACTTCTCGTTTCCGAGCAGCCAGTCGAACGA
>NZ_JOAG01000144.1 GCF_000725485.1 Nonomuraea candida
GTCCCATTCGTTGTGGGCGAGTTGGAGGTATCGCACCGTGGTGCCGTTTTTGTTCTTCCGGGTCGCGGTCCTGACGAACATGTCACCAGACCGTAGCAGTACGTGCGCAGATCGTGATGGGGTTATCGCTGAAGTCGTGTCACTAGGGCTTTCCGCCGTTTCCGCTAGGCCGTAAGCCGCCGACCTGCGGTTTCAGACCCGAACGTGCCCGGGATCATGGATTAGCTGCGGAACGCGGGAGCGTCTCGTGGGCAGAATGCGCGCATGCGAGGAGTGTGGGTGGGCGTCTCGGGTGCTGGAGCGTGCGCAGTTGTGGCCGTGGCCTTGTTCCTGACTGATCTGGAGACACTGTCGTGGATCGCGGGTGCAGGCTCCTTCGTCGTCGCGGTGCTCTCCCTGGCCGTGGCGCTGCCCCGGTCCAACAACCCCGACCAAACTACGTACGCCGCCGGACCGCGTTCGCGGATGACGCGCCGGTCTACGAGACGCTGGCCCATACTGCCCCCGCGGCGGTCGCATGCCGGACGGCGGGGGCGCAGCTCGCGACCGGCGACGAAGTGAAGCGGCTCAAGCTCGCGGACGGGGCGTACTTTGGGGTGGCCGACCAGGTGATCAGGGACGAGCGCGGCCGCCGGTCGAACTGCTGCGAATCGTTGCGAATCCCGGCCGTGGAGCCGGTTCACCGAGGAGCCAGGGCCGAAGCGTTCTCACGTGCTGAAACCGAGTAGCTGAAGAGCGTCGGCGGGGTGGCTGCGGTAGTGGTCTGTGGCGGCGGCGATGTTGGTCCAG
>NZ_JOAG01000145.1 GCF_000725485.1 Nonomuraea candida
GCCTTGGGCCGCTTGGCCGGGTTGCGCTGGAAGGCGGCCTTCAGCAGCGGGCGCAGCTCCGCCGGCATGCCGCTGATGTCGGCCTTGCCCGCGGTGATGTTGTAGAAGATCATCTCCAGCGTGCCCTTGCCGAAGGGCGGCTGGCCGGTGCCGGCGAACAGCAGGGTGCCGGCCCAGGCGTGGATGTCGACCTCCGGCCCCGCCTCCTGCCCCTCGATGATCTCGGGCGCGAGGTAGCCGGGCGTGCCGATGAACATGCCGGTCTGCGTGAGCCGCGTGGCGTCCACCGCCTGGGCGATGCCGAAGTCGATCAGGACCGGCTCGCCGTCCATGATCAGCACGTTGCCCGGCTTGAGGTCGCGGTGGATCACGCCCACCGAGTGCACGACGGCCAGCGCCTCGGCGACCCCGTGGGCGACCCTGACCAGCGCGGGCAGGTCGAGCGGCCCCTCCTCCTTGACGACCTCGTCAAGCGGAGGACCGGGCACGTAGCGCGTCACGATGTACGGACGATGACCGGTCACATCGGCGTCGAGCACCTCGGCGATGTATTTGCTGCGCACCCGGCGCATGGTCTCGACCTCGCGCGAAAGCCGTCGCCTGGCGACCTCGTCACTGGCGACCTCTCCGCGCAGGACCTTGACCGCCACCTGCCGCCCCTGAGGGTCGACAGCCAGGTGGACAACGCCCATCCCGCCTTCACCGAGCCGCCTGAGCAGCCGGTAAGGGCC
>NZ_JOAG01000146.1 GCF_000725485.1 Nonomuraea candida
TTGAGGGCACCCCGGGGTACAGATGGCAAACGCGACCCCTGATGATCGTTGGGTGTCTACGCCAGTCGATCAAGAACAGGGGCCGCGTTCGCGTGCCATCATCCCCGATCAACGTGCTCGCCCGCCACTTGGAGCACGTCACCGCCACCGACCCGCTGCTTCACCTGCCCGACCTGCCGGCCCTGGCCGCGGTCCTGGACACCGTCCCTGACCCGCGAAGCCGCCACGGACGCCGCTACCGGCTCGGCCCGCTATTGGCGTTATCCCTGCTCGCCGTACTCAGCGGAGCAACATCCCTGGCAAGGATCACCCGGTTCATCAACGGATACGACCCTGACCTGCGCGCCCGCGCCGGCCTGTCCAGCACCTCACGGCTGGCCGCCAGCACCCTGGGCCGCCTGCTCGCCCGCCTGGACGGCGACGCCTTCGACACCGCCACCTGCGCCTACCTGGCCATCCTCGCCACCGACACGCCACCTGCCAGCAGTCCGTACCCAAGCCGCGCTCCGCTGTCCGGCCTGGCCGTGGACGGTAAGACGCTGCGTGGCAGCCGCACCGCCGACGGCACCACGGTCCACCTGCTGGCC
>NZ_JOAG01000147.1 GCF_000725485.1 Nonomuraea candida
GCGGCCTGCGTCTCGCGCAGGGTGTTGAGCATGACGAAGTCGTGGATGATGCCCTGGTAGCGGACGGCGGTGACCGGCACCCCCGCCTGCCGCAGCTTGTTGGCATAGGCCTCGCCCTCGTCGCGCAGCACATCGGCCTCGGCGGTGATGATCAGCGCCGGAGGCAGCCCGGCCAGATCCTCAACGGTGGCACGCAGCGGGGAGGCGGTGATCTCCGCGCGCTGAGCGGGGCCGGTGGTGTACTGATCCCAAAACCACTGCATCCCGTCCCGCCGCAGGAAATACCCCTCGGCGAACTGACGGTAGGAATCGGTGTCGAAGGCGGCATCGGTCACCGGATAGAACAGCACCTGCCCGCACAACGACAGGCCACCACGCCGCTTGGCCATCAAGGTCAGCGCGGCGCTCATGTTCCCGCCGACCGAGTCACCGGCCACCGCGATCCGGGAGGCATCCAGCCCCCGGGCCCCGCCCTGCTCCACGACCCAGCGGGCGACCGTCCAGACCTGCTCGAGCGCCACCGGATAGCGATGCTCGGGCGAACGATCGTACTCGGGGAAGACCACCGCCGCCCGCGCACCG
>NZ_JOAG01000148.1 GCF_000725485.1 Nonomuraea candida
GGGGAGGTGTCGGTGCGCCCGCCCGTGCGGACGAACGCGAAGAACTCGGCCAGGATCCGCGGGTCCGCGCCGCCGTGCCCGCCCGCCGGGCGCGGGATCTCGTAGGACGCGTCGGCCTCGTCGCGGTGGCCGGAGCGGCGGGCGTTCCACACCTTCACCACGCCGCCCGGCCCGTCGCCGAAGTTCTCCAGGCGGCCGGCGTCGCCGATGACCGTGTAGTTGCGCCAGTAGTCGGGCGTGAAGTGGCACTGCTGGTAGGCGGCGATGACGCCGTTGTCGAGGCGCATGTTCATCACCGAGACGTCCTCGACGTCGATGACCGGGTTGAGGTCGCGCTGCGCCGCCGGCGGCCAGTTCGCCTCCGGCCGGTACCAGCCGGCCGTCTTGGCCGTGCCGGGCGCTCGCCGGGGCAGGTCGCCGTAGACCATCAGGTCGCCGAAGGCCTGCACGTGCCGGGTGTAGCCGCCGGCCAGCCAGTGCACCACGTCCAGGTCGTGGGCGGCCTTCTGCAGCAGCAGCCCGCCGACGTGCGCGCGCTCGGCGTGCCAGTCCT
>NZ_JOAG01000149.1 GCF_000725485.1 Nonomuraea candida
ACGGGCACGTGCGGATCGGCAGCAACACCAAGACCTTCACCGCCACCGTCGTGCTCCAGCTCGTGGCCGAGGGCCGCGTCGCGCTGGACGCCCCGGTGGACGACTACCTGCCCGAGTTCGGGCTGGACCGGCGCATCACCGTGCGGATGCTGCTCCAGCACACCAGCGGGATCTTCAACTTCACCGGCGAGTTCTACGAGGACGGCACCTTCGCCCCCGGCATCCCGGCCACCATGGCCGGCAAGGAATGGGCCGACCACCGCTTCCACACCTACAGCCCCGAAGAGCTGGTCCGCCTGGCCCTGGCCAGGCCCGCCCGCTTCGAGCCCGGCACCGGCTGGAGCTACGCCAACACCAACTACGTGCTGGCCCGCCTGCTCATCGAGAAGGTCACCGGCCGCCCCATCGCCGCCGAGATGCAGCGCCTCATCATCGGCCCGCTCGGCCTGACCGGCACCAGCCAGCCCACCACCGAGACCGAGATCCCCGCCCCCCACGCGCACGCCTACTACCGCTACGACGAAGACGGCGAGCACAAGAC
>NZ_JOAG01000150.1 GCF_000725485.1 Nonomuraea candida
ATGTTGCCTGTCGTGGCCGGCGCCAATGCGCGGATCAGCGCGCAGGGCTTCGAAGCACCGACGTGTGTTGGCCAAGGCATGACGGCACAACTCTTCCCAACCACGGACGGCCTCGCCGGTGCCGAATCGGACGTCCCACTGTTCCTCTGGAGGGGGCACCGTGACCCGGTCACCGCGTTTCGGACTCACGCGGAGACCTGGACCGGTCCGAAATCACCGCTCGTGGCCTTACGAGCCTCGGCATGGCGCACGGGGTCCGCCTTGATCCTGGCGGTGGCTCGCCAGCCCGCGATGACCTCTTGGGTAGTGGCATCGACGTCCAACTCAGCCGCGTCGGAGAGCGCCTCGACCAGTTCCATCGTAAAAGAACGCACCTCGGCCGATGACAGGTGACGAACCCACGGGAAGACCTCTGGCATGGCGATGACCAGGGCGCGCGCAGTGGAGTCGTGCTTGATCAAAGCAAGAAACAGCCGAGAGGCGGTGGCCAGCGTCCGGTCCCGCTCTTCTTCGCGATCTGCTGC
>NZ_JOAG01000151.1 GCF_000725485.1 Nonomuraea candida
GGCAGCGAGGGCAGGCTCGGCGGGCAGGCCGAGGTCGAGGGCGTGTCGGGCACCTGGAAGCGGCTGACGGAGAACGTCAACGAGCTGGCCGGCAACCTCACCCGCCAGGTCCGCGCCATCGCCGAGGTGACCAGCGCGGTCACCTCCGGCGACCTGACCAGGTCGATCACCGTGGACGCCGAGGGCGAGCTGGCCGATCTGAAGGACAACATCAACTCGATGGTCAAGTCGCTGCGCGAGACGACCAGCGCCAACGAGCAGCAGGACTGGCTCAAGTCCAACCTGGCCCGCATGTCCAGCCTGATGCAGGGGCACCGCGACCTGGCCACGGTGGCCGAGCTGGTGATGAACGAGCTGGCCCCGCTGGTCTCGGCCCAGTACGGCGCGTTCTTCCTGGCCGAGGAGAGCGAGCTGCAGCTCATCAGCGCCTACGGCTACCC
>NZ_JOAG01000152.1 GCF_000725485.1 Nonomuraea candida
CCAGCCGCTGCGACTCCTTGAGCAGCTCGTCGGTACGGGCGTTGGCGACGATCGTGTTCAGGTTGACCCCGATGGTCTCCATGAGCTGGTCGAGGAAGGTCCGGTGGACGGACGTGAAGGGCTGCACCGAGGCCAGCTCGATCACCCCGAGCACCTGCTCCTCGACCACGATGGGCAGCACGATGAGCGAGGCCGGCAGGCTCTCCCCCAGCCCCGAGGAGACCTTCACGTACCCGGCGGGCACCTCGTCCACGGCGATGGTCCTGCGGGTGCTCGCGGCCTGCCCGACCAGGGCCTGGCCGAGGCGGAACCGGTCGGGCCGGCCGGTCTCCACGGGGTAGCCGTAGGCGCTGATGAGCTGCAGCTCGCTCTCCTCGGCCAGGAAGAACGCGCCGTACTGGGCCGAGACCAGCGGGGCCAGCTCGTTCATCACC
>NZ_JOAG01000153.1 GCF_000725485.1 Nonomuraea candida
ACTCGGCTACCTCAGCCCCATCGACTACGAGCAGCAGACCACCGATAAGGTACTGCTCGCCGCATAACGCCCGGTGTCCACACTCCGGGGTGAGCCCCCTACCGCTCGGGCACATCCCGCCAGGGCGCGCCGGTACGTACCCGCCACACGATCCCGTTGAGCACCTGCCGGTGATCACGCCACCGGCCGCCACGCCGTGAATCCATCGGCGGCAACAGCGGCGCGATCAGCTCCCATTCCTCATCGGTCAGCTCAAAACGCCTGCCCATGTCATGAGGAGAAGCCGGATCGAAGGTCAGATCAACCCTCGATCCAAGAAACACGCCCTAGTCGCGCGGGTGGCTGGGGTCAGCGAGACCACGGTCCGCAAGGGCGTGCTCGAGCTCGAGTCCGGTGCTGAACCGCTGCCTGATGGGCGGGTCAGGC
>NZ_JOAG01000154.1 GCF_000725485.1 Nonomuraea candida
GCGGTCGAAGGTGGGGCTGGCGATTGGGACGAAGTCGTAACAAGGTAGCCGTACCGGAAGGTGCGGCTGGATCACCTCCTTTCTAAGGAGCACTCTCACTCGTCACCGGCGCACGATCGGTGGGGTGACAGCTCACTAGTGGAGCACTGGCTACTCAACCGGGCCGGGTTGCCGGCGCGCTAGTACCGCCTCTCGTCAGAGGGGAGTGGGAAGGGGCGTTCGGGGGTTCGGGCTGGTTGGACACACTGTTGGGTCCTGAGGAAACGGACATGGTTCGTTTGACTCAGTACAGGGCCACGGAAGGATCGCGGTTGCGGTCTGGATGTGGTTGCTGTTTGTTGTTTGAGATTTGCATAGTGGACGCGAGCATCTTTGTGGCCAAGTTTTTTAGGGCACACGGTGGATGCCTTGGCATCAG
>NZ_JOAG01000155.1 GCF_000725485.1 Nonomuraea candida
CGGCCTGACCGGCACCAGCCAGCCCACCACCGAGACCGAGATCCCCGCCCCCCACGCGCACGCCTACTACCGCTACGACGAAGACGGCGAGCACAAGACGCTCGACGTCACCCGGCACAACCCCTCCTGGATCTCCAGCGGCGGCGACATGATCTCCACCACCCGCGACCTGCACACCTTCATCACCGCCCTGGCCGGCGGCAAGCTGCTGCCGGCCGGCCTACTGGCCGAGATGTGCACCCCGGAAACCAAGGCCGGCTACGGCCTGGGCGTCTTCGTCCAGCCCGTCCCCGGCGGCGGCACCGTCATCACCCACAACGGCGGCATCGCCGGCCACGCCGCCCTCATGTACAGCACCCCCGACGCCGGCACCACCCTGACCGCCGCCCTC
>NZ_JOAG01000156.1 GCF_000725485.1 Nonomuraea candida
GAGGGCGGCGGTCAGGGTGGTGCCGGCGTCGGGGGTGCTGTACATGAGGGCGGCGTGGCCGGCGATGCCGCCGTTGTGGGTGATGACGGTGCCGCCGCCCGGGACGGGCTGGACGAAGACGCCCAGGCCGTAGCCGGCCTTGGTTTCCGGGGTGCACATCTCGGCCAGCAGGCCGGCCGGCAGCAGCTTGCCGCCGGCCAGGGCGGTGATGAAGGTGTGCAGGTCGCGGGTGGTGGAGATCATGTCGCCGCCGGAGGAGATCCAGGAGGGGTTGTGCCGGGTGACGTCGACGGTCTTGTGCTCGCCGTCTTCGTCGTAGCGGTAGTAGGCGTGCGCGTGGGGGGCGGGGATCTCGGTCTCGGTGGTGGGCTGGCTGGTGCCGGTCAGGCCG
>NZ_JOAG01000157.1 GCF_000725485.1 Nonomuraea candida
AGAAGGTCCCACGACCCCGGACATGCAACGCCTGCCGGCTATCACACACGCCCGGTTTAGCCTCATCCGCTTTCGCTCACCACTACTCACGGAATCACTCTTGTTTTCTCTTCCTACGGGTACTGAGATGTTTCACTTCCCCGCGTTACCACCAACCGCCCTATACATTCAGGCGGAGGCAACACCACATGACTGGTGCTAGGTTTCCCCATTCGGACATCCCCGGATCAACGTCTGGTTGGCGACTCCCCGAGGCTTAACGCAGCCTCCCACGTCCTTCATCGGCTCCTGATGCCAAGGCATCCACCGTGTGCCCTAAAAAACTTGGCCACAAAGATGCTCGCGTCCACTATGCAAATCTCAAACAACAAACAGCAACCACATCCA
>NZ_JOAG01000158.1 GCF_000725485.1 Nonomuraea candida
CGACAACCTGACCTCCAAGGTGACGGCGGGCACGGCCGGCGCCGGGAACAACACCTACACCTACGACCGCTCGGACCGGATGACCTCCTGGACCGGCCCGGACGGCACCACGACCACCTATGAGTGGGACGACTCGGGCAACCGGGTCAAGGTGGGCGACACGAGCTTCGTCTTCGACCAGCGCAACCGCCTGCTGTCGGGCGGCGGCACCATCTACACCTACACGCCGCGCGGCACGCTGGCCACCGAGACCACGAACGGCGTGACCAGGCAACTCACGTTTGACGCCTTCGACAACCTGGTCTCCGACGGGGACGCCACCTACACCTACGACAACCTGGGCCGGCTCGACAGCCGCATCCAGGGCGGGGTGGAGGAGCGC
>NZ_JOAG01000159.1 GCF_000725485.1 Nonomuraea candida
CATCCAGGTCAAACGCCGCCGCACCGACCACCGCACCGGCAAGACCACCATCGTCACCATCTACGCCATCACCAGCCTCCCACCGGGCCGGATCACTCACGCCCAGCTCGCCGCCCTGATCCGCGGGCATTGGTGTGTTGAGGTCCTGCACCACATCCGCGACGTCACCTACCGCGAGGACGCTTCCCGCGTCCGGACCGGCACCGCACCCCGGATCATGGCCGGCCTCCGCAATCTGGCCATCGGCCTGGCCCGTCTACTCGGCTGGACCAACATCGCCGCCGCCACAGACCACTACCGCAGCCACCCCGCCGACGCTCTTCAGCTACTCGGTTTCAGCACGTGAGAACGCTTCGGCCCTG
>NZ_JOAG01000160.1 GCF_000725485.1 Nonomuraea candida
GGGGTCGATGCCCTTGCGTGCCCGATTGACACCCCACAACAGGTCGTCGCCGACGGAGTAGCAGCCGTGGAAGTAGGTGACGCCCTGGGTGCGGCGGTAGGTGGCCGGCAACCGGTCCGGCTCACCCGCAGGTGCCCAGCCCGTCCCGGCGGTGGGCCGGATACCGAGCGGGCCGAACTCGTCGAAGGCGAAGGTGCGTTCGGGCCGGTGGGTCAGGGCGTACTCGATCGCGTCCAGCTTGGCCTCGAAGTCGGGGTCGGGTGAGTCCTTCCAGGTCTTGGTGCGCTGAAAGGTGATCCCGCGGCGGGCCAGCAGGGTGCGTAACGCCTCCCGGCCGATGGTGATGGCCCGGCCAGGCAG
>NZ_JOAG01000161.1 GCF_000725485.1 Nonomuraea candida
TTGACGATGACGATGCGGACGCGGTGGTGGCCGTGGTGGCGGTGACCCCACCTCTTCCACCGGTTCCAGCCCCATCCCCAGCCGCCGCAGCGGTGCCGGTAGCAGCCGTGCCCGGCCAGCACCGACGTGCCGGCGCTGACCTGCGTGGCCGCGCTCGCGGCCGACGTGACCGCCCCCGCGCTCACCACACCGCCGGTCAGCGCGGTGCTGATGGCGAGCCCTGCGACAACACTTTTGAGCTTGGGCATTGCGTGTTCCCCCTAAAGGATTCGATTGCCCCGTCACGGATGACAAACCAGCACATCATCCGTACAAGCGATATAACCCCACGAAAGGAGCACAAACCGGACTT
>NZ_JOAG01000162.1 GCF_000725485.1 Nonomuraea candida
CGAGGGCGGCGTCAAGCTCGGCATCATGAGCGACCAGCACGACGACGTGGTGGCCACCTTCACCGGCGACGCCCTGGCCGACTCCACGGCCTACAACCCCTTCGGCGAGGTCACCGCCGGCAGCGGCACCAAGCGGCGGCTCGGCTACCAGGGCGAGTACACCGACCCGGCCACCGGCAAGGTCAACATGGCCTCCCGCTGGTACATCCCGGGCACCGGCGGCTTCGCCTCCCGCGACGACTACACGATCGACCCGTACCCGTCCATCAACCTCAACCGCTACACCTACGCCGCCGGCAACCCCCTCGCCTACACCGACCCCTCCGGCAACTGCCCCTTCTGC
>NZ_JOAG01000163.1 GCF_000725485.1 Nonomuraea candida
GGGTCAGCGTCCGTGGACCTCGAAGGTGAACAGGGAGTAGCCCCAGGGGGTGGCCCGGGTCGTGCCGTGTACGCGGACGTAGCGGGTGGCGGCGTTCAGACCGGTGTGATCGTCCTCGCCGCCGTTGCCGCCCGTGACCGACCGGACAGTGCTCCAGGTCGTCCCGTTCGGCGAGGTCTGGATCTGGTACGCCGACCCGTACGCCGTCTCCCACACCAGCCGCACCCGGTCCACCGTGTAGGACGCCCCCAGATCCACCTGGATCCACTGCGGATCGGAGAACGCGCTCGACCAGCGCGTGGTGGCCGAGGCGTCCACGGCCGCCGAGGCCGGGAAGGCC
>NZ_JOAG01000164.1 GCF_000725485.1 Nonomuraea candida
CTGCTCGGCCGGGCCGCGGCCTGGAACGCCAGGAACGCCCGCGCCCTGGTCGCCGCCTCCGGCCGCGCGCCGCTGACCGGCCCCGGTTTGGACGGCCGCAAGCTGTACACGAAGGCCGCCAAGCTCGCCTACCTCGGCCGGCTGCTCGGCACGTTCGAGAACGACGAGCAGGGCCGCAACGCCACGAACCTGCGCCCCGGGCAGGCGATTCACACCCGCGAGGCCATCTACCAGGAGTGGTACGGCACCGTGCGCAGCCAGGGCCGCGAGATCACCTACGGCGTCATCGAACGCTTCGGCCACCGCGACGGCAAGGTCACCGACTGGAGC
>NZ_JOAG01000165.1 GCF_000725485.1 Nonomuraea candida
ACTTGCTGATCGCGTGTCCGTGCAGCGGGCCCGCGCGGAGGGCGGTGAGCACGAAGTACATCGGCTCGCTGACTTCGGAGGTTCCCCTGGGCATGGGGATGACAGTATTCCGTTCAACGAAGTGTCCGCAACGCCCAGGGGACCGCCGTTACGCCGTTACGCCGCTATGCCGTTACGAGCAGCGCGCGCCGTTGAGGTGGAACACCTCGGGCGCGGGGTTCGGGCCGGAGGCGTTGGTGCCGTTGAAGCCGAACGTCACCTTCTGCCCCGGTCTGATCTTGCCGTTCCAGCCCAGCGCCTTGGCCGTCACCACC
>NZ_JOAG01000166.1 GCF_000725485.1 Nonomuraea candida
ACCTGAGCAACGCGGCGCGCGGAGTCGACTGGTTGATCACCGATTTCGTCAGCACGGTCCCTGGTGTGGCTCATGCGGTGGTCGTCTCGTCGGATGGTCTGCCGCTGGCGGCGTCGGCGGGTTTTCCGGCGGATCGGGCGGATCAGCTGGCGGCGATCGCGTCGGGGCTGGTGTCGCTGACGCAGGGTGCGGCGCGGGTGTTCGAGGGTGGTGCGGTCAATCAGACGATCGTGGAGATGCAGCGCGGGCTGATGCTGATCATGTCGATCAGTGATGGTTCGTGTCTGGCGGTGCTGGCGGCGCCGGATTG
>NZ_JOAG01000167.1 GCF_000725485.1 Nonomuraea candida
GACCGGCTCAAGACGTTCACCGACGCGGTCAGCGGCCGGTCCCTGACCTACGACTACGACCCGGCCGACCGGCTCAAGACGCTGACCTCGGCCAACCCGGCGGGCAAGCAGGAGTACGACTATGACGACCTGGACCGGATCACCGGCCACACCCTGCTGAGCGGCGCCGGAGGCCAGCTCGCCAAGATCACCTATGGCTGGGACAGGAACGACAACCTGACCTCCAAGGTGACGGCGGGCACGGCCGGCGCCGGGAACAACACCTACACCTACGACCGCTCGGACCGGATGACCTCCTGGACCGGCCC
>NZ_JOAG01000168.1 GCF_000725485.1 Nonomuraea candida
CCACCGCCCACGCCACGAGCTGGGGGAAGTTCTTCTCCGGCGACCGCAAGGCCTACACCTTCGGCAGGACGTGGGGCTCGCACGGGAAGGTGTTCACCAAGTGGTACGGGGTGGACAGGGTCGGCGGCAAGAAGGGCTGGGTCTGGTTCGAGGTCTACCAGAACGGCTCGTGGCACAAGTTCAACAAGTCCTGGGACGGCAAGACCGCCGGCGCCTGGAGCGGCCGGGGGATCAAGAAGGTCTACACCTTCACCTGCTGGGCCGGCAAGTTCGACAACTGCGGCAAGAAGTACCGCATCTACTGATC
>NZ_JOAG01000169.1 GCF_000725485.1 Nonomuraea candida
AGTGATTCCGTGAGTAGTGGTGAGCGAAAGCGGATGAGGCTAAACCGGGCGTGTGTGATAGCCGGCAGGCGTTGCATGTCCGGGGTCGTGGGACCTTCTGGGTCGATCTGCCGGTCGGCCAAGCAGTGATAAATCGGTGGGGTAGTTGAAGCCTCTGGGAAGGGGCGCCGTAGACCGTGAGAGCCGGGTAGGCGAAACCTTGCCGACTGCTGGAGGGGATCCCAAGTAGCACGGGGCTCGAGGAATCCTGTGTGAATCTGCCAGGACCACCTGGTAAGCCTAAATACTCCCTGATGACCGATA
>NZ_JOAG01000170.1 GCF_000725485.1 Nonomuraea candida
TAAATACTCCCTGATGACCGATAGTGCACGAGTACCGTGAGGGAAAGGTGAAAAGTGCCCCGGTGAGGGGTCGTGAAATAGTACCTGAAACCGTGTGCCCTAAAAAACTTGGCCACAAAGATGCTCGCGTCCACTATGCAAATCTCAAACAACAAACAGCAACCGGCTCGCGCCCCCACACGGGAAGCGTCCACCGGCCCTGTACTGAGTCAAACAGGCATCGCCCGTTTCCTCAGGACCCAACAGTGTGTCCAACCGGCCCGCACCCTCAGCCGGCTCCGTTCCCACTCCCCTCCGAAAAG
>NZ_JOAG01000171.1 GCF_000725485.1 Nonomuraea candida
GGGCTCGTTGACGGGGAGCCAGATGAGTGCGACGTCGATCTCCCCGCCGCGCAGCGTGCCGAACGGGTCGCCGAAGTCGACGCTGCGGATCTGCAGGTCACACCCGGGGTGCCGGGCCCTGAAGGCGTCGAAGAGAGGCCGCAGGTCCTGCGGGTTGTGCCCGACCATGCCCAGCCGCAGCACCCCGGTGGTGCCCTGCGCGGCCCGGACGGCGCGCTCGATGCCCTCGCGCAACCCCTGGTACATGGGGTGAAGATCCGCGAACAACTGCCGGCCGATCGGCGTCAGGGCCACGTTA
>NZ_JOAG01000172.1 GCF_000725485.1 Nonomuraea candida
CACGCTGCCCGTCTCGGTGAACTTGACGGCGTTGGAGAGCAGGTTGCGCAGCACCTGGCGCAGCCGGGAGTCGTCGGTGAGCAGCTCGGACGGCACGCCGGGAAGGGTCGTGACGCGGAAGTCGAGGCTCTTCTGGCTGGTCATGGGCCGGAAGGTGGCCTCGACGTAGTCGAGCAGCTGGCGAACCTGAACCCATTCGGGGTTGATGTCCATCTTGCCCGCCTCGACCTTGGACAGGTCGAGGATGTCGTTGATGAGCTGCAGCAGGTCGGAGCCGGCCGAGTGGATGATGCCG
>NZ_JOAG01000173.1 GCF_000725485.1 Nonomuraea candida
GGCGGCGGAGGTGGGGATCGAGGAGGTGATCGCCGAGGTGCTGCCCGCCGGGAAGGTGGAGGTGGTCAAGCGGCTGCAGGCCGGCGGCAAGGTGGTCGCCATGGTCGGGGACGGGGTCAACGACGCCGCCGCGCTCGCGCAGGCGGATCTGGGGCTGGCGATGGGCACCGGCACCGACGCCGCCATCCAGGCCGGCGATCTGACGCTGGTGCGGGGTGATCTGCGGGTCGCCGCCGATGCGATCCGGCTGTCGCGGCGCACCCTGTCGACGATCAAGGGGAACCTGTTCTGGGCG
>NZ_JOAG01000174.1 GCF_000725485.1 Nonomuraea candida
GGCGGCGGAGGTGGGGATCGAGGAGGTGATCGCCGAGGTGCTGCCCGCCGGGAAGGTGGAGGTGGTCAAGCGGCTGCAGGCCGGCGGCAAGGTGGTCGCGATGGTCGGCGACGGGGTCAACGACGCCGCCGCGCTCGCGCAGGCGGATCTGGGGCTGGCGATGGGCACCGGCACCGACGCCGCCATCCAGGCCGGTGATCTGACGCTGGTGCGGGGTGATCTGCGGGTCGCCGCCGATGCGATCCGGCTGTCGCGGCGCACCCTGTCGACGATCAAGGGGAACCTGTTCTGGGCG
>NZ_JOAG01000175.1 GCF_000725485.1 Nonomuraea candida
TCCCCATGCCCAGGGGAACCTCCGAAGTCAGCGAGCCGATGTACTTCGTGCTCACCGCCCTCCGCGCGGGCCCGCTGCACGGACACGCGATCAGCAAGTCGGTCAAAGAGCTGTCCGGGGGCCGGGTCCAGCCCTCCGTGGGCACCCTCTACGGCATCCTGGAACGCCTGAACGAGCGGGGCGTGATCACCGTCGACCGCGAGGAGACGGTCAACGGCCGCAACCGGCGCTACTTCAGGATCACCGACGAGGGCCAGGCGCTGGTCGAGGCCGAGGCGAGGCGCATGCA
>NZ_JOAG01000176.1 GCF_000725485.1 Nonomuraea candida
GGGCCGGTGGCTGCGCACGGGGCTGTTCTTCGGCGAGGACGACGGCCGCTACGTGCTGGTGGCCTCCGGCTCGGCCATCACCCACACGCATCCCGGGTGGTACCTCAACGTGATGGCCAACCCGGAGGTCGGCGTGCAGATCCTCGGCGAGCGGTTCACCGCCCGGGCGCGCACCGCCGAGGGGCCGGAACGGGAGCGGCTCTGGCGCATGATGACCGAGCTCGCGCCGGTCTACCGGACCTACGAGGCCAGGAGCCGCAGGCAGATCCCCGTGGTCGTCCTGGAGC
>NZ_JOAG01000177.1 GCF_000725485.1 Nonomuraea candida
GCGGCCGTCCAAACCGGGGCCGGTCAGCGGCGCGCGGCCGGAGGCGGCGACCAGGGCGCGGGCGTTCCTGGCGTTCCAGGCCGCGGCCCGGCCGAGCAGGCCCTGCCGCAGCGTGGCCGTCCGCGCCTCGGCGGCCGGCTCCCCGTCTGCGGCGGCAGCGCCGTCGGTGTTGCCGTCGGAGATGCCGCCGAACAGGTTGTCCAGCTTCAGCTCGCCGGTGGCGACGGGGGCGAACCAGGAGTAGCGGTCGTAGTAGCGCCGCCCCTGCACCACGTCACCGGACGCGT
>NZ_JOAG01000178.1 GCF_000725485.1 Nonomuraea candida
CCGGCACATGGCCTTCCACCACTCGCACTGCAGCTTCAGCGCCGGGTCGGCGACCACGGGGTAGGCGGCGCCCGCGTGGTTCACGGTCTGGACGAGCGTCATGCCCTCCACCCGGTACGAGGTCGGCACGGGGTTGCCGTTGGCGTCCTTGGCCCACGGCAGGTCGATCTCGCCGAGGTAGAAGTCGTTGTTGTAGATCAGGACCGTGCCGTCGTCGTCCTCGACCTCCAGCATGCTGCCCTCGGGGGCCGAGATCGGGAAGCGGTACTCGGTCGGCGCCGAGGCGT
>NZ_JOAG01000179.1 GCF_000725485.1 Nonomuraea candida
CCTACGCCTATGACGCCAACGGCAACCTGGTCAAGGCGACCAGGACCAAGGGCGGGACCGGGCGCGCGGAGAGCGTCGAGTTCGCCTACAACGACGACGACGTGCTGACCCGGCGCACGGTGGAGAACGGCGACCAGGACCTGACCACGACGTGGAAGGTGGACGAGCGCGGCCTGATCCTGGAGGAGACCGATCCGCGTGGCAATGCCGCCGGCGCCGACGCGGCCGGCTTCACCACGCACTACCGGTACGACGCGGCGGGCCGGCTGGTCGAGGTGAAGGCGCC
>NZ_JOAG01000180.1 GCF_000725485.1 Nonomuraea candida
GACCAGGGCGCGCGCAGTGGAGTCGTGCTTGATCAAAGCAAGAAACAGCCGAGAGGCGGTGGCCAGCGTCCGGTCCCGCTCTTCTTCGCGATCTGCTGCAGTCAGGTAGAAATCGGGAGCATCCCGGTGCGTGACACGCACCCGTCCCAGGCGCACCGCGCGTTCCGCGACCGCTCGCGGATTCCTCGAAAGATCAGAAAAGGTCACTGCGTCGGCATGACTCGTGCTCACTCTTGCAGTCTACGTCAGAACACAATCTGATGTTGGCCGAAACGGACGC
>NZ_JOAG01000181.1 GCF_000725485.1 Nonomuraea candida
CTGCGCGTAGGCCGACCCGGTGACCGACACCAGCCGGCCCAGCCGGTCGAACGCGGAGGTGGTGACCGCGCCGGCCTCGTCCACCTCGTGCGTCCGGCGACCGGCGCTGTCGTAGCCGTACTTCAGCGTGGGCCGGGTCCGCTCGGCCTCGGCCCCGTACTCCTCGGCCTTGACCTCGGGCGCCTTCACCTCGACCAGCCGGCCCGCCGCGTCGTACCGGTAGTGCGTGGTGAAGCCGGCCGCGTCGGCGCCGGCGGCATTGCCACGCGGATCGGTC
>NZ_JOAG01000182.1 GCF_000725485.1 Nonomuraea candida
GATCTGGCTCACAAGACCGGGGTGAACAGGCGGCTGCTGCGCTACTACGAGGAGCAGGGCCTGCTCAGGCCGGTCCGGCTGGACAACGGCTACCGCGAGTACACCGAGGCGGACGTCGCGGCCGTGCGCCACATCCGCGCCCTGCTCGCCGCCGGACTCTCCACCGCCGTCATCTCCCGGGTCCTGCACTGCGTGCACGGAACCGACAAACTGGTCGTGCCGTCCGGCTGCCCGACCTTCATCAACGACCTACGACGCGAACGCGCGCACATCGCC
>NZ_JOAG01000183.1 GCF_000725485.1 Nonomuraea candida
GGCTGATCGACAGGCCGAGGCCGGTGCCGCCGTACTTGCGGCTGGTGGTGCCGTCGGCCTGCTGGAACGCCCCGAAGATCACCTCAAGCTGCTGCTCGGCGATGCCGATGCCGGTGTCGATCACGCGCAGGGCGAGCGCCCCGCCGTGGGAGCGGACCGAGGCGGGCAGCTCCGACTGCGCGGCCGGCTCGATGCGCAGCTCCACGCTGCCCGTCTCGGTGAACTTGACGGCGTTGGAGAGCAGGTTGCGCAGCACCTGGCGCAGCCGGGAGTCGT
>NZ_JOAG01000184.1 GCF_000725485.1 Nonomuraea candida
CCTCGATGAGCCCGATCTCCTGGTAGAGCTGGCGGGCGATCGGCTCCATGTAGGTCGGGCCGACGTTCATGTAGAAGTTCATCGTCTGCTGCTCGGCCGACATGATCGTCAGGGCGTGCAGCTTGCTGATGGGGGCGGCCGAGCTGCGGTCGTAGGGCTCGCGCACGTTGTCCACCGGGTCGCGGTGGTGCAGGTAGGTCGGGCGGCCCGGCATGACCTCGGTGAGCTGGTCGACGATCTTCTCGGCCTTGCGGTGCTCGATCATCTCGTACAG
>NZ_JOAG01000185.1 GCF_000725485.1 Nonomuraea candida
CCGTACCCAAGCCGCGCTCCGCTGTCCGGCCTGGCCGTGGACGGTAAGACGCTGCGTGGCAGCCGCACCGCCGACGGCACCACGGTCCACCTGCTGGCCCCCCCCCGCCACGACACCCAGACCGTCGTGGCCCAACGCCAGATCGCAGCCAAGAGCAACGAAATCCCCGCATTCACGCCGCTGCTGGCCGGGCTGGACCTGACCGGCGTGGTGATCACCGCTGACGCCCTGCACACCCAGTCCGACCACGCCCACCACATCAACGCCGCCGG
>NZ_JOAG01000186.1 GCF_000725485.1 Nonomuraea candida
TGACGCTCGCCCATGACCGGCATGGTGGCGGCCACTCTCCGGTGTTCCTCGCTGAAAACGCTCATTCTCATGCGATCCGGCCTGGCCGCGGGTCCTTGGCCGAGGTGCCATGCGCCGTCGGGCAGCGCCTCGACCGTGAAGCGCCACCCGAGCAGCACTACTTCGTCACGCACATGAACTCTCAGCAGCCGATGCCATTCGACCTATTATACGTGTAGAGGCGGTTGACCACCGAGGTGACGGCCGCGTGATAGGTGTAGACGCGGTAATCG
>NZ_JOAG01000187.1 GCF_000725485.1 Nonomuraea candida
ACCCAGCGGGCGACCGTCCAGACCTGCTCGAGCGCCACCGGATAGCGATGCTCGGGCGAACGATCGTACTCGGGGAAGACCACCGCCGCCCGCGCACCGACCGCCAGCTCGCGCACCAGCCGATCGTGAGTGTGAGCGTTGCCGAACACCCAGCCCGCACCATGAACGTAGACGATCACCGGCAGATCGCCGCTGCCGCCGGCCGGGCGGACGACACGCGCCCTGACCTGACCGGTCGGACCACCCGGCACAGTGATCCACTCCTCGTCC
>NZ_JOAG01000188.1 GCF_000725485.1 Nonomuraea candida
ACCCAGCGGGCGACCGTCCAGACCTGCTCGAGCGCCACCGGATAGCGATGCTCGGGCGAACGATCGTACTCGGGGAAGACCACCGCCGCCCGCGCACCGGCCGCCAGCTCGCGCACCAGCCGATCGTGAGTGTGAGCATTGCCGAACACCCAGCCCGCACCATGAACGTACACGATCACCGGCAGATCGCCGCTGCCGCCGGCCGGGCGGACGACACGCGCCCTGACCTGACCGGTCGGACCACCCGGCACAGTGATCCACTCCTCGTCC
>NZ_JOAG01000189.1 GCF_000725485.1 Nonomuraea candida
GGGGTTGGTCCATACGTCGCCGCTGCCGGCGGCGTTGAACAGCAGGCGGCCGTCGGGCAGCCGGATGAGGACCGGGCTGCCGCCGGTGCTGAGCGGGGGAGAGCCGGGGGTGAGGGGGAGGTCGGTGATGCCGGTGCCGGCCGGGCCGCCGGTGGAGAAGAAGGCCAGTGGGTTGGTGGAGATCTTGTAGCGGACGTTGTCGCCGCCGCCGAAGTATTCGTAGGTCATCATCCAGCGGCCGTCGGTGGTGGGCACGACGTTGGGCATGC
>NZ_JOAG01000190.1 GCF_000725485.1 Nonomuraea candida
ACGCGTCCGGTGACGTGGTGCAGGGGCGGCGCTACTACGACCGCTACTCCTGGTTCGCCCCCGTCGCCACCGGCGAGCTGAAGCTGGACAACCTGTTCGACGGGATCGCCGACGGCACGGCCGCCGCCGCGCCGCCGGCCGAGGCGCCGGCGTCCCGGCTGCGCAAGGGGCTGCTCGGCCGGGCCGCGGCCTGGAACGCCAGGAACGCCCGCGCCCTGGTCGCCGCCTCCGGCCGCGCGCCGCTGACCGGCCCCGGTTTGGACGGCCGC
>NZ_JOAG01000191.1 GCF_000725485.1 Nonomuraea candida
CCCGGGTGCGACCTGCAGATCCGCAGCGTCGACTTCGGCGACCCGTTCGGCACGCTGCGCGGCGGGGAGATCGACGTCGCACTCATCTGGCTCCCCGTCGACGAGCCCGACCTCACCATCGGCCCGATCGTCTACACCGAGCCCATCGTGCTCGCCCTGGCGCCGTCGCACCCGCTGGCGGCCAAGGACGCGGTGTCGTACGAGGACCTGGCCGACCACCCCGTCCTGGGCGGCGCCCGCCCCGCCTACTGGCGCGAAGCCCTCG
>NZ_JOAG01000192.1 GCF_000725485.1 Nonomuraea candida
TCAACCAAAGGAATCCGTCAAATCAATGACGGGGTTGTGCATCATGCACTGGCTTTTAACACACTGTTGAGTTCTCAAGAAACGGACGCGTACTTCCTCGCCAGAGCCACTCTCGCGGCCCCCGCTCGGAGGCGTTGTTTCCGTTCGTCGTGTCTTAATTCTTTCAGCCGTTCAAGTCTCTGTCAAATTGACCGGACTCGCTCGACCTGCGGGAATTAAGCGCCGCCCCCTTTCGGAGACAACCCCTCTAACTTACCAGCCGATC
>NZ_JOAG01000193.1 GCF_000725485.1 Nonomuraea candida
CGCGTGGTACGTGCTGGTCAACCGCAACAGCGGCAAGGCCCTGGACGTCTACAACCTGGCCACCAACGACGGCGCCCGCATCACCCAATGGGCCAGGAACAACCAGAACCAGCAGCAGTGGCAGTTCGTCGACTCCGGCGGCGGCTACTACCGCGTCAAGTCCCGCCACTCCGGCAAGGTCCTCGACGTCCACAACTTCTCCACCGCCAACGGCGGCGCCATCGTCCAATGGACCGACGGCAACGGCACCAACCAGCAATGG
>NZ_JOAG01000194.1 GCF_000725485.1 Nonomuraea candida
CTCCACGCGGACCCGCCGGCCCGGTCTCTCCACGTGGACCGGCAGGACCGGCCTCGCCACGCGGACCCGCCGTACCACGCTCTCCCCTGGGACCTGCCGCCCCCCGGGCACCCGCCGGACCCGCCGGGCCCGTCGCGCCGCGCGGACCCGCCGGCCCGATCTCTCCACGCGGACCCGCCGGCCCGGTCTCTCCACGTGGACCGGCAGGACCGGCCTCGCCACGCGGACCCGCCGTACCACGCTCTCCCCTGGGACCTGCCG
>NZ_JOAG01000195.1 GCF_000725485.1 Nonomuraea candida
CAAAAATTGTCCGGCGGTGACCTACTCTCCCACACCCTCCCGAGTGCAGTACCATCGGCGCAGAGAAGCTTAACTTCCGGGTTCGGAATGTAACCGGGTTTTTCCCTCCCCGCCATAACCGCCGTAACCCTATGAAACACACAAGCACCACCGCTTGTTGCCTCAGAATTGCCTAGTGGACGCGAGCAAGAAAGTCTGCTTTGTGGTCAAGTCCTCGGCCTATTAGTACCGGTCAGCTCCACACGTTACCATGCTTCCAC
>NZ_JOAG01000196.1 GCF_000725485.1 Nonomuraea candida
GCGGCGGCCGTGGCCGTGCTCGTCGGTGCGGTCGTTCAGGATCGCTTCACGCCAGGGCAACGCCTTGAGCCGGCGATACAGGGTGGGCTGGTTGCCCTTTGACGATGAACAGGTAGTGGCCGCCGGCGGCGTTGATGTGGTGGGCGTGGTCGGACTGGGTATGCAGGGCGTCAGCGGTGATCACCACGCCGGTCAGGTCCAGCCCGGCCAGCAGCGGCGTGCATGCGGGGATTTCGTTGCTCTTGGCTGCGATCTGGCGT
>NZ_JOAG01000197.1 GCF_000725485.1 Nonomuraea candida
GACGCAGGTAGTCGAGCAGTTTGCGGATGGACCAGCGGGTGAAGGGCTGGCCGAGCTTGGCGGGACGGGTGGTGGCCGTCTGCGCGACGAAGTCTTCGTCGTCAGGACTCAGCAGGCGGGGACGGCCTCCCGCCCACTGAGGGTCCAGGCAGGCCAGCCCGATCTCGTTGAAGCGATGGATCACATCGCGCACGGTGTCCTCATCGGCCTGCACCAGCCGCGCGATGACCGGGACGGTGTTGCCTCCGGCCGAGGCCAG
>NZ_JOAG01000198.1 GCF_000725485.1 Nonomuraea candida
GTGGAAGCATGGTAACGTGTGGAGCTGACCGGTACTAATAGGCCGAGGACTTGACCACAAAGCAGACTTTCTTGCTCGCGTCCACTAGGCAATTCTGAGACAGCAAGCAGCTGTTTCGCAGGGTTACGGCGGTTATGGCGGGAAGGAAACACCCGGTTACATTCCGAACCCGGAAGTTAAGCTTCTCTGCGCCGATGGTACTGCACTCGGGAGGGTGTGGGAGAGTAGGTCACCGCCGGACAATTTTTG
>NZ_JOAG01000199.1 GCF_000725485.1 Nonomuraea candida
TCGGTGCTGGAGACGACGATCGCCTACGAGCAGGTGGCCGTGGACCTGACGGCGTGGGTGGCCCGGATGGAGCCGGACCCGTACCTGAAGCAGGCCTACCAGTTCGGCGTGCTGGAGGACTTCGACCACCTCTACCGCTACGCCAACCTGTACGAGATGATCGAGCACCGCAAGGCCGAGAAGATCGTCGACCAGCTCACCGAGGTCATGCCGGGCCGCCCGACCTACCTGCACCACCGCGACCCG
>NZ_JOAG01000200.1 GCF_000725485.1 Nonomuraea candida
GAGCTGCAGCGCTCCAACGCCGAGCTGGAGGAGAAGGCCACGCTGCTGGCCCGCCAGAACCAGGACATCGAGACCAAGAACCTGGAGATCGAGCAGGCCCGCCAGGAGCTGGAGGACCGCGCCCACCAGCTCTCCCTGGCCAGCAAGTACAAGAGCGAGTTCCTCGCCAACATGAGCCACGAGCTGCGCACCCCGCTCAACTCGCTGCTCATCCTGGCCCAGCTCCTGGCCCAGAACCACACCCGC
>NZ_JOAG01000201.1 GCF_000725485.1 Nonomuraea candida
GACATCGAGATCTTCCTGGCGCTGGCCGAGGAGCTGCACTTCGGCCGCACCGCGCAGCGGCTGCACGTGACCCAGGCCCGCGTCAGCCAGGCGATCAAGAAGCAGGAGCGCCGGATCGGCGCCGCCCTGTTCGACCGTGACAACCGTAACGTGGCCCTGACGCCGATCGGCCGGCAGTTGTTCGCGGATCTTCACCCCATGTACCAGGGGTTGCGCGAGGGCATCGAGCGCGCCGTCCGGGCCGC
>NZ_JOAG01000202.1 GCF_000725485.1 Nonomuraea candida
CGCGAGGTCGGCACGGAGGGCCAGCTCGGCGGGCAGGCGCGGGTGCCCAACGTGGCCGGCACCTGGAAGAACCTCACCGACAACGTCAACTCCATGGCCGACAACCTGACCAACCAGGTGCGCAGCATCGCCCAGGTGACCACGGCGGTGGCCCGCGGCGACCTGACCCGCAAGATCGACGTGGACGCCCGGGGCGAGATCCTGGAGCTGAAGACCACCATCAACACGATGGTCGACCAGCT
>NZ_JOAG01000203.1 GCF_000725485.1 Nonomuraea candida
CACGTTCGATCGGCAGTCGGGAGGCCCGGTGACGCAACCGGTCAAGGTCCGCAGGCTCACGGACCAAGAAGGGCAGAAGCTGCAGCGGATCGTACGGCGGGGCACGATGAGCACGGTGCGCCATCGGCGGGCGATGATCCTGCTGGCCTCGGCCGGAGGCAACACCGTCCCGGTCATCGCGCGGCTGGTGCAGGCCGATGAGGACACCGTGCGCGATGTGATCCATCGCTTCAACGAGATC
>NZ_JOAG01000204.1 GCF_000725485.1 Nonomuraea candida
CACGTTCGATCGGCAGTCGGGAGGCCCGGTGACGCAACCGGTCAAGGTCCGCAGGCTCACGGACCAAGAAGGGCAGAAGCTGCAGCGGATCGTACGGCGCGGCACGATGAGCACGGTGCGCCATCGGCGGGCGATGATCCTCCTGGCCTCGGCCGGAGGCAACACCGTCCCGGTCATCGCGCGGCTGGTGCAGGCCGATGAGGACACCGTGCGCGATGTGATCCATCGCTTCAACGAGATC
>NZ_JOAG01000205.1 GCF_000725485.1 Nonomuraea candida
GAGGTTGCCGGCCAGCTCGTTGACGTTCTCCGTCAGCCGCTTCCAGGTGCCCGACACGCCCTCGACCTCGGCCTGCCCGCCGAGCCTGCCCTCGCTGCCCACCTCGCGGGCCACGCGCGTGACCTCGGCGGCGAACGCCGACAGCTGGTCGACCATCGTGTTGATGGTGGTCTTCAGCTCCAGGATCTCGCCCCGGGCGTCCACGTCGATCTTGCGGGTCAGGTCGCCGCGGGCCACCGCC
>NZ_JOAG01000206.1 GCF_000725485.1 Nonomuraea candida
CGACAGCCGCATCCAGGGCGGGGTGGAGGAGCGCTTCGTCTACGCCGGCATCGAGAACGACATGATCGCGGTCACCGACCCGGCCGGCACGGTCAAGGCGCGCTTCGGCCGCGACCCCGAGGGCAACCTGGTCAGCCTGGCCGAGGGCGGCGTCAAGCTCGGCATCATGAGCGACCAGCACGACGACGTGGTGGCCACCTTCACCGGCGACGCCCTGGCCGACTCCACGGCCTACAACCC
>NZ_JOAG01000207.1 GCF_000725485.1 Nonomuraea candida
GGGTTGTAGGCCGTGGAGTCGGCCAGGGCGTCGCCGGTGAAGGTGGCCACCACGTCGTCGTGCTGGTCGCTCATGATGCCGAGCTTGACGCCGCCCTCGTCCAGGCTGACCAGGTTGCCTTCTGGGTCGCGGCCGAAGCGGGCCTTGACCGTGCCGGCCGGGTCGGTGACCGCGATCATGTCGTTCTCGATGCCGGCGTAGACGAAGCGCTCCTCCACCCCGCCCTGGATGCGGCTGTCG
>NZ_JOAG01000208.1 GCF_000725485.1 Nonomuraea candida
GACCGGCTCGCTGACCCGGGCCACCGACGGCCGGGGCAACTCGTTCTGGACCACGTACAACAGCCTCGGGCTGATCGAGAAGACGATCGAGCCGGCCACCGCCGCGCACCCGGACGAGGCCGACCGCACCTGGACGCACGTCTACGACGCGGGCGGCAACCTGGTCTCCGCGCTGCAGCCCGGCGGGGTGCGCATCGACCACGCCTACGACGCGCTCGGCCGCATCGTCAAGCAGACC
>NZ_JOAG01000209.1 GCF_000725485.1 Nonomuraea candida
GACCGGCTCGCTGACCCGGGCCACCGACGGCCGGGGCAACTCGTTCTGGACCACGTACAACAGCCTCGGGCTGATCGAGAAGACGATCGAGCCGGCCACGGCCGCGCACCCGGACGAGGCCGACCGCACCTGGACGCATGTCTACGACGCGGGCGGCAACCTGGTCTCCGCGCTGCAGCCCGGCGGGGTGCGCATCGACCACGCCTACGACGCGCTCGGCCGCATCGTCAAGCAGACC
>NZ_JOAG01000210.1 GCF_000725485.1 Nonomuraea candida
GAACAGCAGCCTGACCTTGTTCTTCTCAGCCCAGGCACGGATGCGCCAGTTCTTGTGCGCCGACAGATTGTCCAGGATGACGTAGATCGGAGCACCGTCTGGCCGGGCGGCACGGATGGATTTCAGCGCGGCCCAGGGGGGGTCGATGCCCTTGCGTGCCCGATTGACACCCCACAACAGGTCGTCGCCGACGGAGTAGCAGCCGTGGAAGTAGGTGACGCCCTGGGTGCGGCGGTA
>NZ_JOAG01000211.1 GCF_000725485.1 Nonomuraea candida
TACCGCCGCACCCAGGGCGTCACCTACTTCCACGGCTGCTACTCCGTCGGCGACGACCTGTTGTGGGGTGTCAATCGGGCACGCAAGGGCATCGACCCCACCTGGGCCGCGCTGAAATCCATCCGTGCCGCCCGCCCGGACGGTGCTCCGATCTACGTCATCCTGGACAATCTGTCGGCGCACAAGAACTGGCGCATCCGTGCCTGGGCTGAGAAGAACAAGGTCAGGCTGCTGTTC
>NZ_JOAG01000212.1 GCF_000725485.1 Nonomuraea candida
CGTTCGCGGCGTTGGGCGGCCAGGACGTCGGGGTGACGGGCGTGGGCGTTGCGCCAGCGCAGGTAGGCGTGCAGAGCCTTGGTCTGCACGGTGTGGTTGCGGTGGTTGGAGTTGGCCAGGGTGAACTGGCGCAGCGGTCCGAAGTGCGCCTCGATCGGGTTGGCCCAGGAGGCGTAGGTCGGCGTGAACAGCAGCCTGACCTTGTTCTTCTCAGCCCAGGCACGGATGCGCCA
>NZ_JOAG01000213.1 GCF_000725485.1 Nonomuraea candida
TGGCGCATCCGTGCCTGGGCTGAGAAGAACAAGGTCAGGCTGCTGTTCACGCCGACCTACGCCTCCTGGGCCAACCCGATCGAGGCGCACTTCGGACCGTTGCGCCAGTTCACCCTGGCCAACTCCAACCATCTCAACCACACCGTGCAGACCAAGGCTCTGCACGCCTACCTGCGCTGGCGCAACGCCCACGCCCGTCACCCCGACGTCCTGGCCGCCCAACGCCGCGAACG
>NZ_JOAG01000214.1 GCF_000725485.1 Nonomuraea candida
CCGTACCCAAGCCGCGCTCCGCTGTCCGGCCTGGCCGTGGACGGTAAGACGCTGCGTGGCAGCCGCACCGCCGACGGCACCACGGTCCACCTGCTGGCCGCCACCCGCCACGACACCCAGACCGTCGTGGCCCAACGCCAGATCGCAGCCAAGAGCAACGAAATCCCCGCATGCACGCCGCTGCTGGCCGGGCTGGACCTGACCGGCGTGGTGATCACCGCTGACGCCCTGCA
>NZ_JOAG01000215.1 GCF_000725485.1 Nonomuraea candida
ACCACTCCGAATGGGCTGCTGCGCATCGACGCCGCGAAGGTCAAGGCCGAGGCGAACCTGGACGGCAAGTACCTGCTGCGCTGCTCCGACCCCAAGCTGTCGGCCGAGGACATCGCGGTCGGTTACAAGCAATTGCTGGAGGTCGAGCGGGGCTGGCGCGACATGAAGCAGGTCATCGACCTGCGCCCGGTCTATCACCGGCTGGAGGAACGCATCCGCGCGCACGTCATCT
>NZ_JOAG01000216.1 GCF_000725485.1 Nonomuraea candida
ACCACTCCGAATGGGCTGCTGCGCATCGACGCCGCGAAGGTCAAGGCCGAGGCGAACCTGGACGGCAAGTACCTGCTGCGCTGCTCCGACCCCAAGCTGCCGGCCGAGGACATCGCGGTCGGTTACAAGCAACTGCTGGAGGTCGAGCGGGGCTGGCGCGACATGAAGCAGGTCATCGACCTGCGCCCGGTCTATCACCGGCTGGAGGAACGCATCCGCGCGCACGTCATCT
>NZ_JOAG01000217.1 GCF_000725485.1 Nonomuraea candida
GGCAGGTTCTGGCAGGCGCTGTGGAGGCGGCGGTTGTTGTACCAGTCGACCCACTCCATGGTGGCGATCTCCACGTCGTCCAGGCCCTTCCACGGACCGCGGCGGTGGATCAGCTCGGTCTTGTACAGCCCGATCGTGGTCTCGGCCAGGGCGTTGTCGTAGCTGTCCCCGCGTGAGCCGACCGAGCTGACCGCGCCGATGCCGGCCAGCCGCTCGGTGTAGCGGATG
>NZ_JOAG01000218.1 GCF_000725485.1 Nonomuraea candida
GGCAGGTTCTGGCAGGCGCTGTGGAGGCGGCGGTTGTTGTACCAGTCGACCCACTCCATGGTGGCGATCTCCACGTCGTCCAGGCCCTTCCACGGACCGTGGCGGTGGATCAGCTCGGTCTTGTACAGTCCGATCGTGGTCTCGGCCAGGGCGTTGTCGTAGCTGTCCCCGCGTGAGCCGACCGAGCTGACCGCGCCGATGCCGGCCAGCCGCTCGGTGTAGCGGATG
>NZ_JOAG01000219.1 GCF_000725485.1 Nonomuraea candida
GTGAAGCGGCGGAGTCGCAGGCTGTTGGTGACCACGAAGACGCTGGAGAACGCCATCGCCGCGCCCGCGATCATCGGGTTGAGCAGCCCGGCCGCGGCCAGCGGCAGCGCGGCCACGTTGTAGGCGAACGCCCAGAACAGGTTCCCCTTGATCGTCGACAGGGTGCGCCGCGACAGCCGGATCGCATCGGCGGCGACCCGCAGATCACCCCGCACCAGCGTCAGATC
>NZ_JOAG01000220.1 GCF_000725485.1 Nonomuraea candida
CGGCCGGCCACCATCGAGCTGCGCGACGTGTGGTTCCGGTACGGCGATGACGGCCCGTGGGTGCTGCGCGGGGTGAACCTGACCATCCCCGCCGGCGCCGCCGTGGGACTCGTCGGCGTCAACGGCGCGGGCAAGAGCACGCTGGTGAAACTGTTGTGCCGGTTCTACGACCCGCAGCGCGGCACGATCACCTGGGGTGGCGTGGACCTCCGCGAGCTGGACG
>NZ_JOAG01000221.1 GCF_000725485.1 Nonomuraea candida
GCGGCGGCCGTGGCCGTGCTCGTCGGTGCGGTCGTTCAGGATCGCTTCACGCCAGGGCAACGCCTTGAGCCGGCGATACAGGGTGGGCTGGTTGCCCTTGACGATGAACAGGTAGTGGCCGCCGGCGGCGTTGATGTGGTGGGCGTGGTCGGACTGGGTGTGCAGGGCGTCAGCGGTGATCACCACGCCGGTCAGGTCCAGCCCGGCCAGCAGCGGCGTG
>NZ_JOAG01000222.1 GCF_000725485.1 Nonomuraea candida
GTTTCTTGAGAACTCAACAGTGTGTTAAAAGCCAGTGCATGATGCACAACCCCGTCATTGATTTGACGGATTCCTTTGGTTGACATTCATGTCGAATGTCGGCCAGGACACTTTTTCCAAGCATTGTTTGGAGAGTTTGATCCTGGCTCAGGACGAACGCTGGCGGCGTGCTTAACACATGCAAGTCGAGCGGAAAGGCCCTTCGGGGTACTCGAGCGG
>NZ_JOAG01000223.1 GCF_000725485.1 Nonomuraea candida
CCGCTCGAGTACCCCGAAGGGCCTTTCCGCTCGACTTGCATGTGTTAAGCACGCCGCCAGCGTTCGTCCTGAGCCAGGATCAAACTCTCCAAACAATGCCTGGAAAAGTGTCCTGGCCAACATTCGACATGAATGTCAACCAAAGGAATCCGTCAAATCAATGACGGGGTTGTGCATCATGCACTGGCTTTTAACACACTGTTGAGTTCTCAAGAAAC
>NZ_JOAG01000224.1 GCF_000725485.1 Nonomuraea candida
GTCTCGGCGTAGGCCAGGATCAGCGTCGAGCCCCACGAGCCGCCGTACAGCAGCCACCGGTCGATGCCGAGGTGCTCGCGCAGCAGCTCCATGTCGGCGATCAGGTGCCGGGTGGTGTTGCGGG
This sequence comes from Nonomuraea candida, assembly GCF_000725485.1. Taxonomy (GTDB): domain Bacteria; phylum Actinomycetota; class Actinomycetes; order Streptosporangiales; family Streptosporangiaceae; genus Nonomuraea; species Nonomuraea candida. The sequence goes on from NZ_JOAG01000224.1 coordinate 125, forward strand.
TCAGGTCGGTCGCCGGGTCACTGGCGTGCGGGCGGCTGCGGCCGCAGTTGCGCTGGTCGAACAGGACGATGCGGAACCGCTCCGGGTCGAA
>NZ_JOAG01000225.1 GCF_000725485.1 Nonomuraea candida
ATCCTGAACGACCGCACCGACGAGCACGGCCACGGCCGCCGCGAGATCCGCCGGATGAAGATCTGCACCGTCCGCCCCGGCCTGCCCTTCCCGCACGCCACCCAGGCCATCCAGGTCATCCAGGTCAAACGCCGCCGCACCGACCACCGCACCGGCAAGACCACCATCGTCACCATCTACGCCATCACCAGCCTCCCACCGGGCCGGATCACTCA
>NZ_JOAG01000226.1 GCF_000725485.1 Nonomuraea candida
GGCCAAGGACGCGGTGTCGTACGAGGACCTGGCCGACCACCCCGTCCTGGGCGGCGCCCGCCCCGCCTACTGGCGCGAAGCCCTCGTCCCCGCCTGCACGCCCAGCGGGCGCCCCATCCCCGTGGGACCCCACGTCTCCCACTTCATGGGCATGATCCCCGTCATCGCCAGCGGCGAGGCCGTCTCACCCGTGCACCTGCACGCCGCCCGCTAC
>NZ_JOAG01000227.1 GCF_000725485.1 Nonomuraea candida
GAGCGAGTTCCTCGCCAACATGAGCCACGAGCTGCGCACCCCGCTCAACTCGCTGCTCATCCTGGCCCAGCTCCTGGCCCAGAACCACACCCGCAACCTCACCCCGAAGCAGGTCGAGTACGCCGGCATCATCCACTCGGCCGGCTCCGACCTGCTGCAGCTCATCAACGACATCCTCGACCTGTCCAAGGTCGAGGCGGGCAAGATGGACATC
>NZ_JOAG01000228.1 GCF_000725485.1 Nonomuraea candida
GAGCGAGTTCCTCGCCAACATGAGCCACGAGCTGCGCACCCCGCTCAACTCGCTGCTCATCCTGGCCCAGCTCCTGGCCCAGAACCACACCCGCAACCTGACGGCCAAGCAGGTGGAGTACGCCGGCATCATCCACTCGGCCGGCTCCGACCTGCTGCAGCTCATCAACGACATCCTCGACCTGTCCAAGGTCGAGGCGGGCAAGATGGACATC
>NZ_JOAG01000229.1 GCF_000725485.1 Nonomuraea candida
GACCACGGAGGCCGTCATGACCGACGCCTCCGCCGGGATCGACGACCTGGGCATGACCCCGCTGAAGTCGACCACGACCGTCGCCATGGACTTCGGCCGCGTGTCGCTGGACCGTGACCTGATCCTGTACCTGTTCGGCACGCCCGGACAGCACCGGTTCTGGTTCATGTGGGACGACCTGGTCAAAGGAGCGATCGGCGCGGTCGTG
>NZ_JOAG01000230.1 GCF_000725485.1 Nonomuraea candida
CTGCAGGTCGCACCCGGGGTGCCGGGCCCTGAAGGCGTCGAAGAGGGGCCGCAGGTCCTGCGGGTTGTGCCCGACCATGCCCAGCCGCAGCACCCCGGTGGTGCCCTGGGCGGCCCGGACGGCGCGCTCGATGCCCTCGCGCAACCCCTGGTACATGGGGTGAAGATCCGCGAACAACTGCCGGCCGATCGGCGTCAGGGCCACGTTA
>NZ_JOAG01000231.1 GCF_000725485.1 Nonomuraea candida
CTTCACCTTGGGGTCGGACTCGGTCTCCATGAACGAGTGGTAGAGGTAGCACTCGTTGTACTCGTGGTTGAGCAGCATCTCCCACCAGCTCTCGCCCGGGTCCACCAGGGACTCGTAGTGGGTGACGTGCTCCTCCTCGATGAGCCCGATCTCCTGGTAGAGCTGGCGGGCGATCGGCTCCATGTAGGTCGGGCCGACGTTCATGTAG
>NZ_JOAG01000232.1 GCF_000725485.1 Nonomuraea candida
CTTCACCTTGGGGTCGGACTCGGTCTCCATGAACGAGTGGTAGAGGTAGCACTCGTTGTACTCGTGGTTGAGCAGCATCTCCCACCAGCTCTCGCCCGGATCGACGAGCGACTCGTAGTGGGTGACGTGCTCCTCCTCGATGAGCCCGATCTCCTGGTAGAGCTGGCGGGCGATCGGCTCCATGTAGGTCGGGCCGACGTTCATGTAG
>NZ_JOAG01000233.1 GCF_000725485.1 Nonomuraea candida
TGAGTGATCCGGCCCGGTGGGAGGCTGGTGATGGCGTAGATGGTGACGATGGTGGTCTTGCCGGTGCGGTGGTCGGTGCGGCGGCGTTTGACCTGGATGGCCTGGGCGGCGTGCGGGAAGGGCAGGCCGGGGCGGACGGTGCAGATCTTCATCCGGCGGATCTCGCGGCGGCCGTGGCCGTGCTCGTCGGTGCGGTCGTTCAGGAT
>NZ_JOAG01000234.1 GCF_000725485.1 Nonomuraea candida
CCCGCCTGCGCAGCAACGTCAACGCGATGTTCGTGAACCTGTCGCGGCGCAGCCAGACGCTGGTGGAGCGGCAGATCACCCTGATCGACGGTCTGGAGCAGGGTGAGCAGGACGAGCAGCGGCTGGGCAACCTGTTCAAGCTGGACCACCTGGCCACCCGCATGCGCCGCAACAGCGAGAACCTGCTGGTGCTGGCCGGCCAGGA
>NZ_JOAG01000235.1 GCF_000725485.1 Nonomuraea candida
CGCCACTCCGGCAAGGTCCTCGACGTCCACAACTTCTCCACCGCCAACGGCGGCGCCATCGTCCAATGGACCGACGGCAACGGCACCAACCAGCAATGGAGGCTCGCCGACAGCTCCGACGGCCACGTCCGCCTCATCTCCCGCCACAGCAACAAAGCCCTCGAAGTCCAGGGCGCCTCCACCGCCGACGGCGCCAACATCGTC
>NZ_JOAG01000236.1 GCF_000725485.1 Nonomuraea candida
CGCCACTCCGGCAAGGTCCTCGACGTCCACAACTTCTCCACCGCCAACGGCGGCGCCATCGTCCAATGGACCGACGGCAACGGCACCAACCAGCAATGGCGCCTGGCCGACAGCTCCGACGGCCACGTCCGCCTCATCTCCCGCCACAGCAACAAAGCCCTCGAAGTCCAGGGCGCCTCCACCGCCGACGGCGCCAACATCGTC
>NZ_JOAG01000237.1 GCF_000725485.1 Nonomuraea candida
CTTCCTCGACCAGCTCATGGAGACCATCGGGGTCAACCTGAACACGATCGTCGCCAACGCCCGTACCGACGAGCTGCTCAAGGAGTCGCAGCGGCTGGCCGTGGAGCTGCAGGCGCGCTCGGAGGAGCTCCAGCAGCAGCAGGAGGAGCTGCAGCGCTCCAACGCCGAGCTGGAGGAGAAGGCCACGCTGCTGGCCCGCCAG
>NZ_JOAG01000238.1 GCF_000725485.1 Nonomuraea candida
CTTCCTCGACCAGCTCATGGAGACCATCGGGGTCAACCTGAACACGATCGTCGCCAACGCCCGTACCGACGAGCTGCTCAAGGAGTCGCAGCGGCTGGCGGTCGAGCTGCAGGCGCGCTCGGAGGAGCTCCAGCAGCAGCAGGAGGAGCTGCAGCGCTCCAACGCCGAGCTGGAGGAGAAGGCCACGCTGCTGGCCCGCCAG
>NZ_JOAG01000239.1 GCF_000725485.1 Nonomuraea candida
ACGAAGACTTCGTCGCGCAGACGGCCACCACCCGTCCCGCCAAGCTCGGCCAGCCCTTCACCCGCTGGTCCATCCGCAAACTGCTCGACTACCTGCGTCATCTGCCTGGCCGGGCCATCACCATCGGCCGGGAGGCGTTACGCACCCTGCTGGCCCGCCGCGGGATCACCTTTCAGCGCACCAAGACCTGGAAGGACTCA
>NZ_JOAG01000240.1 GCF_000725485.1 Nonomuraea candida
ACGAAGACTTCGTCGCGCAGACGGCCACCACCCGTCCCGCCAAGCTCGGCCAGCCCTTCACCCGCTGGTCCATCCGCAAACTGCTCGACTACCTGCGTCGCCTGCCTGGCCGGGCCATCACCATCGGCCGGGAGGCGTTACGCACCCTGCTGGCCCGCCGCGGGATCACCTTTCAGCGCACCAAGACCTGGAAGGACTCA